>NZ_LGUR01000277.1 GCF_001270495.1 Streptomyces viridochromogenes | reverse complement strand
TCACTGCGAATCAGGAGGTGGCGGACCTCGCCCCGAGCGGGCGCGGCAGCGGGAGGTGCGATGGGCAGGCACGGCATACGACGGCCGGTGCGCGGGGCGGCCGTACACACACCGATGCACGGGGCGGCCGTACCCCCACCGGCGCACGAGACGGCCGTACACAGAACCGTCTCCCCGTGACGACCCCCGCCACCCCCGCCGACCGGGCCCTCCGCGGCAAGGCAGCCCGCAAGCAGGTCCCCCGCTCCGCGCACGCCGCCTGGATCCCCGCCGTCGACCGCCCCGACCCCGTCGCCGTACTGGAACGCCAGGGCCGCGACCGGCTGCCCGAGCTGCTGCCGATCAGGTACGGCCGGATGGCGTCGTCCCCCTTCGCCTTCCTGCGCGGCGCCGCCGCCGTGATGGCCGCCGACCTGGCCGCCGCCCCGCACACCGGCCTCACCGTGCAGCTGTGCGGCGACGCCCATCTGCTCAACTTCGGCCTGTACGCCTCCCCGGAGCGCTCTCTGCTCTTCGACCTGAACGACTTCGACGAGACGTTCTGCGGCCCGTTCGAGTGGGACGTCAAACGGCTCGTCGCCTCGGTCGCCGTGGCCGCCCGCGAGATCGGCCACCCGGAGGCCAAGGCCCGCCACGCGGCCCTGGCGGCCGTGACCGCGTACCGCACCACCATCCGGCGGCTGGCCCGGCGCGGCGAACTCGACGTCTGGTACACGAGCATCGAGGCGGAGCAGCTTCTGCCCCTGGTCCGCTCCGCCCGTGACCGCCGCCGCGTCGAGGCCAGCCTCGGCCGCGCCCGCCGCCGCACCAGCCTGCGGGCCTTCGACCGGCTGACGGAGGTCGTCGACGGGCGCCGGCGCATCGTCCACGACCCGCCGCTCCTCGAACCCGCGGGCACCTCCGACATGGCCTCCCTGCGCAAGACCTTCAGCGACTACCGCTCGACCCTCTCCGAGGAGCGCCGCCTGCTCCTCGACCGCTACCGCTTCGTCGACGCCGCCCGCAAGGTCGTCGGCGTCGGCAGCGTCGGGTTGCGCTGCTTCATCGTCCTGCTCGCCGGACGGGACACCGACGACCCGCTGTTCCTCCAGATCAAGGAGGCCCGGCCGTCCGTACTGGAGGAACATCTGCCGAGTGGCCCCTACGTCCACCCCGGCCATCGCGTCGTCGCAGGTCAGCGGCTGTTGCAGGCGGCCAGTGACATCTTCCTCGGCTGGATGTCCGGACCGCAGGGCCGCGCCTTCTACTGGCGTCAGCTGCGCGACATGAAGGGCTCCGCGGACGTCGCCGCGATGAGCCCGGACGACCTCCTCGCCTACGCCCGCCTGTGCGGCACCGCCCTCGCCCGGGCGCACGCCCGCTCCGGCGACCGCATCGCCATCGCCGGCTACCTCGGCAGCGCCGACACCTTCGACCGCGCCGTCACCGACTTCGCCCTGGCGTACGCCGACCAGACCGTCGCCGACCACGCGACCCTGGGGGCGGCCGTCGGGGCCGGGGTGGTCAGGGCCGCGCCCGGGGTCTGACCGGCGTCGGCTACCGCACCCGCTCGGCGGGCCACGCGCGCGTGGCCGACGCTCCCTCGTCACCCAGGCCCGCCAGTACGGCCGTCACGAACTCCCGCCGGTCCTCGGCGTGTTCCTCGAACCACAGCCCCAGCATGTGCTCGGCGTCCGGCACGTCGAACCGCGTGAACCGCGCGCGAGCGGCCAGCGCGTCCTGTACCGCCTGCGTCACGGCCGGCGGGATGATCGTGTCCGTCCCCGGCACCGCGAGGACCGCCCGCCCCTCGTACGTCCGCAGCACATCGAGCGCCGGCGCCCCACGCCAGCCGTCGGGCCTGCGGATGATCTCGCTGAAGTGGCCGTTCCCCTCGCCGAACGGCACGTCCCACGCCTCCTGCGCGTACACGGCGGGGGCGCAGAGCCCGACCGCCGCCACGCGCCCGCCGTAGTGCCCGACGAGATCCGTCACCGTCTGCCCGCTCATGCTGAAGCCGACCACGATCAGCGGGCCGTCCGCCGGAACGCGCGCGTCGATGACGGCGACCGCCTGCTCGAAGCGGCGCCGCAGGCTCAACTCCCGCAGCTCACCGGTGCTTTCGCCGTGCCCCGAGAAGTCGAAGGCGAGCCCGCGGCAGCCGCGGGACACGAACTCGGTGAGCAGCGGGAGCAGCCGCTCCTTGCTGCCGTTGCCCGCGCCGTGCAGCAGTACGACGGTGGCCGGGTCCGGGCCGTCGGCGTCACCGCCGTACACACCGCTGAGCAGTTCGCCGTCATGGCCGTGGGTGAAAGAGGAGAGCTCGATCATGGGCCCCATTCATTCACGGCACCCGGGTCGCGGGAAAAGGGGGTGCACGGCCGGTGACCGGATCCCTACGCTGGACACGCGTAACGGAGCAGCTCACGCCGCTTCGCGCAGGGCAGGCGCCACCCTGCGGGCTCGGGGCTACTCTCTACGCACCGACGGCCGGTCGCCCTTCCCCAGCGCCCCGTCGGGGCATCGGTCACCGCTCGAGATCCAGAATCGACCCACGCTCACGGAGGCCCGTGATGGGCACCATCGTCATGTCCGGGACCGTCGTCCTGGTGATCCTAGGATTCGACAACCACCTCTACTGGCTGGCCGCCGTCGCGGTGCTCTTCCTCTACCTTCAGTACGGCCGGAGCTCCTCCGCGCCGAGGGGCGGGGCCGGGGGAGGGGCCCCGTCGGGAGGTTCCATGCCCGCGGACTACCGCTCCTACCGCGACCGCCGCGACATGCAGGCCAAGTGGGAGCGCCGCTACCGGCGCGAGCGTCCTTTCGAGGCCCGTCGCCAGCAGCGCGAGAAGAGCAAGTGAGATCGCCCCCGGTCACAGGCCGGGGGCACCCCAGACCGGGAACCAGCGGCTCAGGTCCTGCTCCATCCGCAGGTCGTTCGTGAGGAGCGCCTTCACCCGCAGCTCCAACGGGTTGTCCCGTCGCTCGGCGGTGCCGGCCAGCGGTGCGAACGGATAGAAGGTGCCCCGCTTGTAGAGGTAGACGAGGGCGAGCCGCCGGGCCTCGTCGTCCTCGAACCCCGCCAGCGAGCACAGCAGCTGCGGCCCGAAGCCGTTGACCTCCATCGCGCTGTTCACCGCGTGCAGGTCGTTGACCAGGTCCGGCAGCTGGTCGGGCTTGCGCGTGGAGACCAGCCACGAGTAGCCGTAGCCGTCCCGCGTCAGCCGCACCGGCCGGCCCTCGCGCTCGGCGTCCGCGTCGAGCAGCGCCTGCACCTCGCGGTGCGTCTGCGCGAAGGCGGCGCCCTCGACCGTGGCGAAGCACACCGCCCCGTCGCCGGTCGGCCGGAACCCGGCCGCCGCCTCCAGGGTCACCGCCGCCGAGGGGAGCCCGAAGAGCCGGTCGAGATCGGGCGCGACCGGCTTCGTACGGCCGAACAGGATGTCCAGCAGCCCCATGCTCACACCCCTCCGGGAGTCGCGGCCTCGCCCAGCTCGGAGGAGATCCGCCCCAGTTGGTCGAGCCGCTGCTCCAGGCTCGGGTGGGTGGAGAAGAGCCGCGCGACGCCGGGCTCCCGGCCGAACGCGGGGGTGAAGTAGAAGGCGTTGAAGGCCTGCGCAGTCCGCAGGTCCTTGGACGGGATCCGGGCGATGTCGCCGGAGACCTTGGTGAGCGCGGAGGCCAGCGCCGAAGGCCGTCCGGTGAGCAGCGCCGCGGCCCGGTCGGCGGCCAGCTCCCGGTACCGGGACAGGGCCCGGATCAGCAGGAAGCTGATCGCGTAGACGGCCGCCGACACGCCCATCACGGCGGCGAAGATCACGGCGGTGTTCTGGTCCCGGCGCCCGCCGCCGAACAGCTGGCTGTAGAAGGCGAACCGCACGATCAGCCCCGCGATCACCCCGAGGAACGAGGCCACCGTGATCACGGCGACGTCCTTGTGCGCCACATGCGACAGCTCGTGCGCGAGCACACCCTCCAGCTCGTCCGGCTCCAGCCGGCGCAGCAGCCCCGTCGTCACACAGACCACGGCATGATCGGGATTGCGCCCGGTCGCGAACGCGTTCGGCATGTCCATCTCCGACACGGCGACCACGGGCTTCGGCATGTCGGCGAGGGCGGACAGCCGGTCGACGACCCCGTGCAGCTCGGGATACTCCTCCCGCTCCACGACCCGCCCCCGCATCGCGAACAGGGCGACCCGGTCGGAGAACCAGTACTGCGCCCCCAGCAGCCCCGCCGCCACGACCACGACGAGCACCCAGGACTTCAGCAGCACGATCAACGCGGCCACGAACGCCACGTACAACAACCCGAGCAGAAACAGTGTGATCCCCATCCGGGCGGTCAACCGCCGATCACTCCGGAACCGGCTCTGCATCTCGCATCACCCCGCGCGCACTCAGGCACTCGTCCCACTGCCCAGTGTGCACCCGGTGACCCCCATGAACGGGTCGTGATCGACCCTAGGGCCAGCAAAGCCCGGGGCGCCGCCAGCCAAAGCCCAGGGGCCCGCCGGACCGGCCTAGTAGCCCGCGCGGAAGTTGATGTAGCCCAGCAGCACGATCACCCCGGCGACGCAGCCCAGCACGATGGCCGTGGACACCCAGCTCGACCGTCGCTGCCGCCGTGCCACATGATCGGGCTCGGCCCGGAACGGCACCGGACCGGGCGGGTTCTCCTTCCAGCGGGCGGCGAGCATACGGGCCCGCGCCGAGGGCTCCTTGTGCTCGGCGTTGTCCGCCCATCTCAGGTCGAACTCGCGCTCCTGGTCGTCGTGTTCGTGCTCGGACATCCCGTCCACCCCCGTGTCGTCTCATCGGCAGAATAGAACATACGCCCGCGCCCCCGCTGTCAGGACAACAGCGGGGGCGCGGGCGTATGCCTCGGTGCGGGAGACCGATCAGCCGTCGATCAGACGTCGACGGTGCCGATCACACGTCGAAGTACAGCTCGAACTCGTGCGGGTGCGGACGCAGCTGCAGCGGGGCGATCTCGTTCGTCCGCTTGAAGTCGATCCACGTCTCGATCAGGTCCGGCGTGAAGACGTCGCCCTGGAGGAGGAACTCGTGGTCGGCCTCGAGCGAGTCGAGGACGGCCGGGAGCGAGGTCGGGACCTGCGCCACGTTGGCGTGCTCCTCGGGAGCCAGCTCGTAGAGGTCCTTGTCGATCGGCTCGGCCGGCTCGATCTTGTTCTTGATGCCGTCCAGGCCCGCGAGCAGCAGGGCCGAGAAGGCCAGGTACGGGTTGCCGGAGGAGTCGGGCGCGCGGAACTCGACGCGCTTGGCCTTCGGGTTGGAGCCCGTGATCGGGATACGCATCGCGGCGGAGCGGTTGCGCTGCGAGTACACCAGGTTGATCGGCGCCTCGAAGCCCGGGACCAGGCGGTGGTACGAGTTCACCGTCGGGTTGGTGAAGGCGAGCAGCGACGGGGCGTGCTTGAGGATGCCGCCGATGTAGTAGCGGGCGGTGTCCGACAGGCCCGCGTAGCCGGCCTCGTCGTAGAAGAGCGGCTGGCCGCCGGTCCACAGCGACTGGTGGACGTGCATGCCCGAGCCGTTGTCACCGAAGATCGGCTTCGGCATGAAGGTCGCGGTCTTGCCGTTGCGCCAGGCGACGTTCTTCACGATGTACTTGAAGAGCTGGAGGTCGTCGGCGGCGGCGAGCAGCGTGTTGAACTTGTAGTTGATCTCGGCCTGGCCGGCGGTGCCCACCTCGTGGTGCTGGCGCTCGACCTGGAGGCCGGCCTTGCCCAGCTCCAGGGAGATCTCGGCACGCAGGTCGGCGAAGTGGTCGACCGGCGGGACCGGGAAGTAGCCGCCCTTGTAGCGGACCTT
Source organism: Streptomyces viridochromogenes (assembly GCF_001270495.1). GTDB lineage: Bacteria > Actinomycetota > Actinomycetes > Streptomycetales > Streptomycetaceae > Streptomyces > Streptomyces viridochromogenes_A. The sequence goes on along the minus strand of NZ_LGUR01000277.1, from coordinate 18,503 downwards.
GTAACCGCGGTTGTCCTCCAGCGCACCGGTGTTCCAGGCGCCCGCCTCGGAGTCGATGTGGTAGAAGGACTCGTTCGCGCCGGTGGCGAAGCGCACGCTGTCGAACACGTAGAACTCGGCCTCGGGGCCGAAGTACGCGGTGTCGGCGATGCCGGTGGAGGCGAGGTAGGCCTCGGCCTTCTTCGCCACGTTCCGCGGGTCACGGCTGTACTGCTCGCCGGTGATCGGGTCGTGGATGAAGAAGTTGATGTTCAGCGTCTTGTCCCGGCGGAACGGGTCGACCCGGGCGGTCGACAGGTCCGCGCGCAGCGCCATGTCGGACTCGTGGATGGCCTGGAAGCCACGGATCGACGATCCGTCGAAGGCGAGTTCCTCGTCCGGGTCGAACGCCTCGACCGGCAGCGTGAAGTGCTGCATGACGCCCGGCAGGTCGCAGAACCGGACGTCGACGAACTTGACGTCCTCGTCCGCGATGAACTTCTTGGCCTCGTCGGCGTTCTGGAACATCCAGCTCCTCCTACTCCCGACCGTCCGACCGGGGTGGTAGTTCGTTCGTGCGGCCAGTGCGGTGGCACACGCTGTCTTCGACCCTAGGGACGGGTGATTTCTCGGGCGTGACCCATTTGTTTCGCACACGTTAACCGGACATCCCGTACCTCACCCCACCTGTCCACATCGCAAAACGGGCACAGTACGGTGGTCTGGTGGACAAGAGGCAAGCAATCGGATCCTGGCTCTCGGGCCCCCGCGCGGCCGCCGAGGACGCGGGTGTCGACTTCGGATACCGGGGTCAGCAACTCGGACTTCCGGAGGACGGGCCGGGCTCCATCGCCCGCCCGGGACGGCGGCTGGGAGCACTGGCCGTCGACTGGGGCATCTGCCTTTTGATCGCATACGGTCTCATCACCGACGGCTACGGTCAGGCGACCGGCAACTGGGCCCTGCTCCTGTTCTTCCTGATGAGCGTCCTGACCGTCGGCACCGTCGGCTTCACTCCGGGTAAGCGCCTCTTCGGCCTCCGCGTGGTCACCCTGGAGACCGGCACGGTCAACCCGCTGCGCGCCCTGCTCCGCTCGGCCCTGCTGTGCGTCGCCATCCCGGCCCTGATCTGGGACCGCGACGGCCGGGGCCTGCACGACCGGCTGGCCGGCACCGTGGAAGTCCGCATCTAGCAGTCGTACATCCGGCAGTCGTACGACGAAGGGGCGCCCGGAGTGATCCGGGCGCCCCTTCGTCGTGTTCGTCGTACGTTCTCGTACGAGGGAGATCAACGGGCCTTCGGCCCGCCCTTCGGGAGTTTCATGCCCTTGGGCATAGGGCCTTTCGGCAATGGCATGTTGCTCATCAGATCCCCCATCGCCTTCAGCCGGTCGTTGGTGGCGGTCACCTGGGGGCCGGTCAGTACGCGGGGCAGCTTCAGCATGGTGGTGCGCAGCTTCTTGAGCCCGACCTGGCCCTCGCCCGTGCCGACGATCAGATCGTGCACCGGCACGTCCGCGACGATGCGGTTCATCTTCTTCTTCTCCGCGGCCAGCAGGCTCTTCACCCGGTTCGGGTTGCCCTCGGCGACCAGCACGATGCCGGCCTTGCCGACAGCCCGGTGCACCACGTCCTGGCTGCGGTTCATCGCCACCGCGGGCGTCGTCGTCCAGCCCCGGCCGATGTTGTCCAGTACGGCCGCCGCCGCGCCGGGCTGGCCTTCCATCTGCCCGAAGGCCGCCCGCTCGGCCCGGCGCCCGAACACGATCGCCGACGCGAGGAAGGCGAGCAGCAGGCCCAGGATGCCGAGATAGATGGGGTGACCGATCAAGAAACCGATCGCGAGGAAGACACCGAAGGTGACGATTCCGACAGCCGCGAGTACAAGACCGATCTTCTTGTCGGCCCTGCGGGTCATCTTGTAGGTCAGAGCGATCTGCTTGAGTCGCCCGGGGTTCGCAGCGTCCGCTGCCGTGTCCTTCCTCGCCATGCCACGAAGTCTACGTGGCCCCGGAAGCGCCGACGACGGCAGTGCCTTGACGGGACGGGGGAGGGGTCAGGGACGGACGACGGTGGCCTGGTCCAGTACGCGCTGTGTCTCGACCCGGTCCTTGGCGCGACGGCGGTCCTCCAGTACGGAGGTCCATGCGTTGCGGCGGGCGGTGCGCTGGCCGCTGCTCATGAGCAGCGACTCGACGGCACGCAGTGCAGTGGTGAACGACGGGATGGCGGTGGCGCGAACGGGCGCGGCCTGCATGGTGGAGGTCCCCCCTCGGGATGGCGGCTTTGGTGAGCGGTGTACGGGGTGTGCAACCAGCGTCACTGATTGGTGTTACCAGGGCGTGACCGACCGGTCAAACACCAATGAAGCCTTGATACGCGCCCCGAAATGCTTGACGCGGCCCTGATGGCCCCCCTATCTGCGGGGACGTCCCAGGGCCGCGTCAATCGGTGACTACCGAGGGGTAGTTGCTTGTGCGCAGATTCACACGCAGCTGGTGGCACTCCGTGCCACTAGACGGCCTGTGAGGCGACGTAGGTTCCGCGCTTCTCGACGGCCATCTGGTAGAGCCGTCCGGCGCGGTACGAGGAGCGCACCAGCGGGCCGGACATGACACCGGAGAAGCCGATCTCTTCGGCCTCCTGCTTCAGCTCCACGAACTCCTGCGGCTTGACCCAGCGCTCCACCGGGTGGTGGCGCACGGAGGGGCGCAGGTACTGCGTGATGGTCACCAGCTCGCAGCCCGCGTCGTGGAGCTGCTGGAGCGCCTCGCTGACCTCCTCGCGGGTCTCGCCCATGCCGAGGATCAGGTTGGACTTGGTGACCAGGCCGTAGTCGCGGGCCTCGGTGATGACCTTCAGGGAGCGCTCGTAGCGGAAACCGGGGCGGATGCGCTTGAAGATCCGGGGCACCGTCTCGACGTTGTGCGCGAAGACCTCGGGGCGGGAGGCGAAGACCTCCTGGAGCAGCTCCGGTACCGCGTTGAAGTCCGGGGCGAGCAGCTCGACCTTGGTGCGGCCGGCCTCGCGCTCCGCCGTCTGCTGGTGGATCTGGCGCACCGTCTCGGCGTACAGCCAGGCGCCGCCGTCGGGGAGGTCGTCGCGGGCGACGCCGGTGATGGTGGCGTAGTTCAGGTCCATGGTGACCACGGACTCGCCGACGCGGCGCGGCTCGTCGCGGTCGAGCGCCTCGGGCTTGCCGGTGTCGATCTGGCAGAAGTCACAGCGCCGGGTGCACTGGTCGCCGCCGATGAGGAAGGTCGCCTCGCGGTCCTCCCAGCACTCGTAGATGTTCGGGCAGCCGGCTTCCTGGCAGACCGTGTGCAGGCCCTCGCTCTTCACGAGGCTCTGCATCTTCGTGTACTCGGGGCCCATTTTCGCCCGGGTCTTGATCCACTCGGGCTTGCGCTCGATGGGGGTCTGGCTGTTGCGGACCTCCAGGCGCAGCATCTTGCGTCCGTCGGGTGAGACTGCGGACACGTCGGCTCCCTGTAGCTTCGATTCTTCGGCGTACACCAGGGTACGCCCGTGCGTTTTGCGTCTCCGGGCTGGGCAACCTTGCGGAACGTCGGCGCATTCCTGCGCGCCCCGCGTTTCCTCGCCCCCGCCGCCCCTACCCGTCCCATCCCTGGGGGCTGTGCCCCCAGACCCCCGCATCGGCCCTGCGGGCCTTGTCCTCAAACGCCGGACGGGCTGAAAAACTCAGCCCCTCCGGCGTTTGAGGAGCGGGGTCTGGGGCGGAGCCCCGGAAGGGGCGCGGGGCTGTATCGATGTGCGGCTCCGCCGCGTGGGCGCGACCGGCCCCCTCCCGCCCGCACCCGAAAGGCAACCGGGGTCGAAGGGGCGGAGCCCCTGGGGATGGGACGGGTAGGGGCGGCGGGGGCGAGGAACCCCGGGGGTCTGTCACGCGGCCGGGGTTCTCTCGATCTCCCGGGGCTTCAGGTCCGCGTTCTCCAGTACGTCCTTCAGATGCCGCTCCGCGACCGGCAGCACCTCGGCGATCGTGACGTCCCGGCCGAGTTCGTTCGCCAGGGAGGCGACGCCCGCGTCCCGGATCCCGCACGGGATGATCTTGTCGAACCACTTGTTGTCCGGGTTCACGTTCAGCGCGAAGCCGTGCATGGTCACGCCCTTGGCGACCCGGATCCCGATCGCCGCGATCTTGCGGTCCTCACGCCGCTGGCCCGCGTTGGACGGGGCGTACTCGGGGCCGTTCAGACGGGGGTCGAACTCCTCGTCGGTGAGACGGGGGTCGAAGTCCAGGGACAGCCCGCCGAGCGCTGGGCGCTGCTCCACCGGGTCGCCGAGGACCCATACGCCGCTGCGCCCCTCGACCCGGGTGGTCTCCAGGCCGAACTCCGCGCAGGTGCGGATCAGGGCCTCCTCCAGCCGACGTACGTGCGCCACGACGTCCACGGGGCGGGGCAGTTTCTGGATCGGGTAGCCGACCAGCTGGCCCGGGCCGTGCCAGGTGATCTTGCCGCCGCGGTCCACGTCGACGACCGGCGTGCCGTCCAGGGGCCGCTCGTTGTCCGCCGTGCGCCGGCCCGCCGTGTACACCGGGGGGTGTTCGAGCAGTAGGACCGTGTCGGGGAGCTCGTCCGCGAACCGCGCCGCGTGCACCCGGCGCTGCTCGTTCCACGCCTCCTGGTACTCGACGGCGTCCGCGCCGAACCCCATACGGACGAACCGCAACTCACTCACGGCAAGCGCCTCCCTAGAAGCACCGGAAAGTCGTAAGGCACAAAGCGTGCCTACGCCACTGTACGACCGGCTTGTTCGGGTGACGTCTCACGGCCCGCGTCAGCCCGGTAGGGCAATCCTCACACGATCGGATGAATGGGCGGCGAAATGTGCGATCGGGTGCTTACTCTCCGCTACATTCGCGCCGTTCGGGCAGGCCAAAAGGGCTGCTCACCGGCAATCCGGGCACCCGCGGCCGCACCGGCCACGCGAGGTCCCAAAGGCAGGAGACCGCACCGCAGATGACGGAACGACCCGCGCAGCGCACTCCCAACCGCCAGCTCGCCGCGCTCATCGCAGAAGCGGGATTCTCCAACGCGGGTCTCGCCCGCCGGGTGGACCAGCTCGGCCTCGAACACGGGCTTGATCTCAGATACGACAAGACCTCGGTCACGCGCTGGCTGCGCGGCCAGCAGCCACGCGGTACGACACCCGCCCTCATCGCCGAGGTCTTCACACGCCGCCTCGGCCGTCGGCTCTCCGCCCAGGACCTCGGCCTCGACGCCTGCGCCCCCGTGTACGCGGGCCTGGAGTTCGCCGCCACCCCCGAGGAGGCCGTCGACATCGTCAGCGGCCTGTGGCGCAAGGACTCCGGCAGCCACGCCGAGCTGCGCAAGATCGCCTTCACCCCGGCCGGTCTCGTCGTGCCCAGCCGGGACTGGCTGATCGGCCGCGCCGACGAGAAGGTCGCCCGGGGCGAGCCGATCGCCCGCATCCCGGTCCAGGGCCGCCCCACGGCCGTACCCCGCCAGCGCAGCCAGGGCGAGCGCGGCCCCGGCCAGAAGGTCACCGGTGGCGACATCGCGGCGCTGCGCTCGGTCGGCGAGCTGTTCCGCTCCCTCGACGACATGTACGGCGGCGGCCACGCCCGCCAGGCCCTCGTGCGCTACCTGGAGCACGAGTGCGAGCCGATGCTGCGCGGCACCTACGGCGAGCAGACCGGCCGCCGCCTGTTCGCGGCCGCCGCGGACCTCACGCGACTCGCGGGCTGGACGTCGTACGACATCGCGGCGCACGGGCTCGCCCAGCGCTACTTCGTGCAGTCGCTGCGGCTCGCGCAGGCGGCCGGGGACCGGGCCTTCGGCTCCTACGTCCTGGTCACCATGAGCCGCCAGGCCGTCTATCTGGCCCACGGCCGCGAGGCCGTCCAGCTCGCGCGCGTGGCCCAGCAGGGCGTGGGCGCCAGCGCGCCGCCGGTCGTGCAGGCCCTGCTGCACGCGTGCGAGGCGCGCGGGCACGGCGTGCTGGGCGAGGTGCGCGCCTGTACGGCCTCCCTGGTCCGGGCCGAACGCGCCCTCGAAGCGGCTCGCCCCGGCGACGACGTGCCGCACTGGGCGCGGTTCTTCGACGAGGGGCAGCTCGCCGACGAGTTCGGGCACTGCCACCGGGATCTGCAGCAGTTCCGGGCGGCGGCGCAGCACGCGGAGCGGTCCTTGCAGTTGCGTGCGCCCGCGTACGCCCGCAGCCGGTTGTTCTGCCGGGTCGTTCTCGCCTCTGCGCGGCTGGGGCTCGGTGAGCTCGATCAGGCCTGTGCGCTGGGGGCGGAGGCGGCGGGCGCGGCGGCGGAGATGCGGTCGGTGCGGGCGGTCGAGTACGTCAAGGACTTCGAGCGGAGGTTGGAGCCGTATCGGGATGCGGCGCCGGTGCGGGGGTATCGCGACAAGGTCGCGGCGTTCGGGTAGAGGGCTCGCCGTAACTCCGACCGTGTGTACTGCCCTTGCGTCACGTTGTGGCTGGTCGCGCCCCCGCGGCGGAGCCGCAGATCGACACAGCCCCGCGCCCCTCACGGGGGCGCGGGTGCCCTGCGCCCTTCAGGCCGCCGCCCTTAACGGCTCCGCCCTGTGCAGGGAACCGGCCGCTCCCAGGTCCGCCAGGATCGCGGCCGCCGCCCTGTGGGCCGAGTGGAGGGCGCCCTGGGTCGTGCTGGTGTCCCGGTGGTCGCCGCACACGTACAGGCCCGCCAGCAGGCGCACCGGGCGGCGCAGGTCGTGCGGCGGGCGCATCGCGGGGACGGCCTCCGGGGTGTGGTGCACGGCGAGGGTCTCCCAGCGTGCCGTGGAGGTGCCGTAGAGGCGGGACAGGTGCATGCGTACGGCCGTGTCGATGTCGGACGGCGGGGTGCCGAGGACCGTCGACGAGACGAGTGCCCGGCCCGCCGGCGCGCGGCTGGGGTCGACCTGGCTCATCACCGCCGTGTGCGCGACCGGGCCGCCCCGGTCGGCGTCCAGCATCAGGGAGGCGCCGGTCGTCGGCGGCTCGTCGGTGGTGTGGTGGACGACCGTCACCGGGTGGAAGTCCGGTACGCGCAGGCCCGGCAGCAGCTCGGCGGCGGTCCGTGCGTCCGTCGCCAGCAGGACGGCCCGGCACGGTATCTCGCCGTGCTCCGCGGTGGTCACCGATGTCGTGGCGACCGACGTGACCCGCACGCCGGTGTGCACGGTACCCGGCGGCAACGTCCGGGCGAGCAGTTCCGGCAGCGCCTCGGCGCCGCCCTCGGGCACACACAGGCGCCCGCTGGCGAAGGCCCGCAGCGCGAGATCCGCGCACCGGCTGGACGTCGTCAGCTCCGGGTCGCACAGCAGCGCGGCGAGCAGCGGCCGTAGGAAACCGTCGATCGTGCGGGCCGGTACGCCCCGCTCCGCGAGGGCCTGCGCGGCCGGCAACTCCGGGCGGGCCAGCAGCCGTTCGACGGGCGCGATGGCGAGGCGGGCGAGCGCGGCGCCGAGCCGGGCCTGGTCGACCGCGGTACCCAGCGGGGCGCTCGCGCGCACCCTCGGCAGGGTCGTCTGCCCCGGGATGCCCCGCACGGACGCCGCCCGAGGGGCGCTCGCCAGGGCGCGCACCGCGTGGAGTGCGCCCCTCGCGCTCCGTGGCTTGGCGAACGCGCCCGCGCGCTGTCGGCGCCCGTCGCTGTGCAGCAGTACGCCCGGCGCGAAGGGGCGCAGGGCCAGCGCGTCGAGGCCGGGTGTCAGACGTAGTTCCGGATACGACGTCGACAGAAGCTGTCCGATCCGGTCGAGCCGGAACCCGTCGATCTTCTCCGTCGACATGCGGCCGCCCGGGCAAGGGGCGGCCTCCAGGACTGCGGTCCTCACTCCTGCGCTGGTCAGTCGATGCGCCGCGGAGAGTCCGGCGACCCCGGCTCCCACGATGACGACGTCCGCCTGGTACGCGGGCTCAAGCACGTGCCCCTCCTCGAGGTTGCGCGGCCGGTGGAGACGTCATGCCCCCAACAGGCTTAGGGGATACCCGAGTTCGGGACGAGGTTAGGGCTGTGATCGGTCAGAAACAGTCGCGCATGGGCAGAGCACGGTCGCACGGCGGTCGCATACGGACGTCCGCTCCTGGGCGTCGGCTCCTGTCCGACCGTGCTGTGCGGCCGTCCGGACGGGCGCCGGAATTACTGGGCGGCCGCCCGGATCGCCCCCTCGATCTCCGGGAACGCGAAGGTGAACCCCGACTCCAGCAGCCGCTTCGGCAGCACCCGTTGGCTGCCCAGCACGTCCCCGGCCATCTCGCCGAGGACGGTCCGCAGTACGGGCGCCGGGACCGCGAAGAGCGTCGGCCGGTGCAGCACGCGCCCCATGACCTCGGTGATCTCACGGTTCGTCAGCGGCTGCGGCGCGGTCACGTTGAACGGCCCCGACAGACCGTCGGTGTCGATGAGATGCCGGATGGCGGCCACCTCGTCGTGCAGCGAGACGAACGACCAGTACTGCCGCCCGTCCCCCATCCGCCCGCCCAGCCCGGCCTTGAACAGCGGGAACAGCCGTCCCCAGGCCCCGCCCCGCCGGGCCACCACCAGCCCCGTGCGCGGGAACACCGTCCGGACGCCCGCCTCCCGCGCGGGCGCCGCCGCACCTTCCCACTCCACGACCAGCGAGGGCAGGAAGCCCTCCCCGGGCGGGGCGCTCTCGTCGACGGTCCGCTCGCCGGTCTCGCCGTAGTAGCCGATCGCGCTGCCGTTCACGAAGACCCGCGGCGGCGCGTCCAGCGAGGCCACCGCCTCCGCCAGCGCCGCCGTACCCAGCACCCGGCCGCTCCGGAGCTTCGCCTTGTACGCCTCCGTCCAGCGCCGCGAACCCACGTTGGCCCCGGCCAGATTGACCACGACGTCGCAGCCCGCGAGCCCGGCCGTGTCCACGTACTTCCGCTCGGGATCCCACCGGACCTCGTCCGCCGAGCGGGGCGCGCGCCGCACCAGCCGGACCACCTCGTGCCCGTCCGCGACCAGGGACCGCACCAGGGCCCCGCCGATCAGCCCGGAGGAGCCGGCCACCGCGATTCTTGAAAGTTCCATAACCACATCCTGCCCGTGCTCACATAAAACCCCGGTCGGCTCCCGTCCCCCGGTCATAAGGTGACGCCCATGTCCGAGTCGTACGTACCCCGTATACGCGCCGCCCTGCCCGACGACGAGGAGGAGCTCTCCCACCTCGACCGTGTCACGTGGTCACCGCTGCACGCGGTCATGCCGCAGCCGCAGCCGCCCTACCCGCCGTTCTTCACCGACCGGCACACCCCCGGGGACCATCTGGTGGCGGAGCTGAACCGTCGTATCGTCGGATACGTCCGTCTGGGCTTTTCCACCCCGCTGGCCTGCAACACGCACGTCCGGCAGATCCAGGGCCTCGCCGTCGCCGAGGAGGCGCGCGGCCACGGCGTCGGCCGGGCGCTGATCCGCGCGGCCGTCGAGGAGACCCGCCGCAGGGGCGTCCGCCGACTCACCCTGCGCGTCCTCGCCCACAACACACCGGCTCGCAAGCTGTACGAGTCCGAGGGGTTCGTGGTGGAGGGGGTGCTGCCCGAGGAGTTCTTCCTGGACGGGGAGTATGTGGACGACGTGTTCATGGGGCGAGGTCTCTGACCCGGGCAACGCCCGCATGCCCGTAGGCCCGCGTGCCCGGACATCCCCTCGCCTCAGGACGTGACGAGGTTCCCCGTGTCGACCGGTGCCGTGGCGTTCGCCGCGCGCTTCGCGTCGGAGGCGACCTCGGCCGCCGTCAGGACGTAGCCCGTCTCGGCGTCGGACGTCGAGCGGGCGAAGACGACGCCGAACACCTTGCCGTCGGTGGTCAGCAGCGGGCCGCCGGAGTTGCCGGGGCGGACGGTGGAGCGGATCGAGTAGATCTCGCGGGTGACGGTCGCGTCGTTGTAGATGTTCTGGCCGGTCGCCCGCACCCGGTTCGCGACCGTCGCCGCCTGGAGGTTGAGATCGCCGTCCTCCGGATAGCCGGCCACGACCGCCGAGTCGCCGCGCGTGGCGTCGTCGTCGAACCGGAGGACGGGGGCGCGCAGCTCGGGGACGTACAGCACGGCCACGTCCCGCTGCGGGTCGAAGAGCACCACCCGCGACGCGTACGACTGCCCGACGCCGCCGACCCGGACGCCGGGTTCGTCGATGCCGGCCACGACGTGGGCGTTGGTCATCACGTGCCGGGGGGAGTAGACGAAGCCGCTGCCCTCGCGGCCCTGGGTGCCCGAGACGCCCTCGATCTTGACGGTGCTGAGCTTGGCGGCGTTGGTGGCGGCGGCTGTGACGCTGTCGCCGGTGGGCTTGGCGACCTCGGCGGTCGACTCGTTCTCGAACGGGTTGAAGACCTGGGGGAAGCCCGCCTCGGTGAGTGCGGTGGTGGCCCGCGAGAACCAGGCCGGTGTCGCGTCCGGCATGGCGTCCTGCACGGTTCCGAGGAGCCGGGAGTCCCGGATGGCCGAGGTGAGCAGGGGCGAGGAGGAAGCGGCGAGGACACTCGCGGCCACCCAGGCCACGATCAGCACGGCCACCGAGTTGGCCACGGCCCCGCCGACGCCGTCGGCCACCCTGAGCGGGCCCCGGTCCAGCTCCCGGCGCAGCCGCAGGGCCAGCCGCCCCGCAAGCTCGTGGACCACCACGGCCGGCACCAGCACCGTGAGCACGGCGGTCACGGTCGCCGACGTCGTCCCCGGCGTGACCAGGTCCATCATCCACGGCAGGATCCATACGCCGATCACCGCGCCGCCCACGAAACCGGCCAGCGAGACGCAGCCGGCCACCAGTCCGCGCCGGTAGCCGGACGCGGCGTAGGCCAGGATCACCAGCAACAGCAGGATGTCGAGCAGGTCCACAGAGCCGCCTTTCTCTCGGACCCCTTAGTACGCGCGGAAGCCGTCTGTTGATCAGCACGCGCACACGCGCCGCCGGGAACCGGCCACGCTGAGTTCACCTGGAGAAACGCCCCGGACCGGGATGATGGTTCCACCGCGTGTCACACCACACATCGCGGGCGGACCGGATCCGTCGGACAGTAGGACCATGCGTGCCTTCCGACGGGTCACCCCAAGGGTCTTCCGGCGAACGCGGGGGAGACGAAGACCTCGTGCCGTGCGAATACCGTGGGCTGCGGGGATGGCGTGGGATGCGCCGAGGGGCGGCGCGGCGCGGCCGGTGGGTGAGACTGCTGGGCAGGCTTCGTGCGCGCCGGGTGCGGATGGCGGGCGGGAGGCGTCGCGAGGACTCGGTGTGGGCGGGGAGCCGCAGGAGCGTGTCCTGCCGGATGAGCCGCGGGTGCGGGAGCGGTCGTCGGTCGTGGGGGAAGAGCCGGGCGCCCCGGACCAGCCGTCCGTGCTGGGTGAATCGCCGGTGCGGGACCGGCCGAGCGTCGCTGGTCGGCCTGGCGCTCAGGAGGAGCCGGGGGCGGGGGATCGGGCGGGCGCGTCCGGCGAGCAGGTGGTGTGTGAGCGGTCGGCCGCGTTGGACGAGTCGGCCGTGCGGGAGCACTGGGCCCAGCCGGAGGAGCCGGGTGCGCGGGTGCAGCAGGTCGGGGCGGGTCGGGGGGCCGTGCGGGCGCCCGGTGCTGCGCAGCCACCTCGGAACCGCTACCGCCACTGCCACCGCCCCCGGCCCCGCCGTCGGCAACGGCCTCGGGCCCGGTGGCACGCTAGGGCCCGGCTGTCGTCCCGCGACCAGGTGCGGTCCCGGAGTCGGCGCCGGCTCCGGTCCGGAGGGCTGGGCCGGACCCGGTTGCGACCGCCCGCGGGGTGGCGCGTTCCGCCCGTTCTGGTCGTGCTGCTCGGCTGTCTGCCCGGCCTCGCCGCCGTCCTCGCGCTGGCATTGTGCGCGAGCGGGGTCGAACGTGTCGTCGCGGCGTCCGCGCGGCCGGTCGCGGCGCGTCCCGGCGCCTCGCATCAGGCGGCCCGGCCGCCCATCGTCCCGAGGTCGGCCTGGCTGGACGACGACACCCGGCGTGCCCAGCCACCACCGCGCTACGACGACCGGGTCGTCGCCGTCTTCGTCCACCACACCGACTCGCCCAACGGCTACGACTGCGCCGACGTGCCCCGCATCATCCGGTACCTGTACGCGGGCCAGACCGGCTCCCGCGACTGGGACGACATCGGCTACAACTTCCTCGTCGACCGCTGCGGCACCATCTACGAGGGCCGCGCGGGCGGCATCGACCGTCCCGTCACCGGCGCCCACACCCAGGGCTTCAACCACCGCAGCACCGGCATCGCCGCCATCGGCACCTTCACGGCCGGGGTGCCGGTACCCAAGGCGATGACCGACTCGATCGCCGCGCTGGCCGCGTGGAAGCTAGGGAAGACCGACACGGACCCGCGCGCGAAGGTCCGGCTGACCTCCAGCAACAGCCACAGCCGCTACAACTCCGGCACCACCACCATGCTCCCGGCCGTCGCCGGCCACAACGAGGGCTACATGACGAGCTGCCCGGGGGCGGCCCTCATCGCCCGCCTCCCCGAGATCAGGGACACGGCGGCCCTCCTCCAGGGCAGACGCTGACGGGCCCGCCGCGCGGATCCATGCGGGCTTCAACCAGGCATGCGTCCGCCTCGCTCGCCACGGTTCGAGGCGGACCGCCAGGAACGGCGGGAGCCCGCGCCACGTTCGCCGGCGCCGAGAACGTGCCCGGCAGCTCGCCTCCGGCTATCCGCTCCTGGCCCGGGTGGACGTGACGTTCGAGCCGCACGAGATCAACGTCGAGCCGGCGCGGTCTTCCGCGACCGGGAGGGCAAGGTCCTCCACACCCTGGCCCTTGAGGTGCTCGACGGACAGATCCACACCATCCGCTCGGTGATCACCCCCGACAAGCGGGGCCACCTGTGAGACAAGCCCGACGGCAGACGCGTTGACCTCACGCTCGCCCGGAGGGTTCGTCGTGCCGGAGACCGCGGAACACCGCCGGCGTCGCCCAGCCGCGCAGCGTGGCGTGGATCGACGACCCGAACGCGTCCTCCGCCGTGGCGGCGTCGAAGGCCCCGGCGAGTTCGAGGGTCACCAGACCGTGCAGGGTCACCCAGAGCGAGACGGCGATCGATGTCGCCGGGCCGTCGAGGACGGACTCCGTCACGGCCCGGTCGATCGCCGCGATGAGCGGGCGTACGGGGTCACTCGTACCGACCGCTCCCGACGGCTTGAAGGACTGCACCCCACCGAACAGCACCGAGTACAGGTGGCTGTGCTCGCGTCCCCATCGCCGGTACGCGGCGGCCAGCGCGTAGATGTCGGCGAGGGGATCCTCGGAGGTCGGCGCCGCCGTAACGGCCCGGAACAGGCTGGTGACGGCTTTGTCGCGGACCGCTCCGATCAGCCCGTCCTTGCCGCCGAACAGCGAGTACACCGCCGCCGTCGACGCCCCGGCGGCCGTGGCCACGGCCCGGACGGTGACCGACTCCTGCGAACCGGTGGCGAGCAGCTCGGTCGCGCACTCCACGAGCCGCTCTTTGACGGTCTCGTCGTTCGTCCTCGGCCTACCCATGACGAGAAGCCTACCGTCTTTGCTAACGTTGTTTTGAAACGCTGTTCTGAAACGACGTTCCGAAACAGGTTCCGAAGCGCTGGAGGCTCACTGTGCCCATGTTCCCCATCCGCCTGGCCGGCCTGGCCCGCCTCACCGGCCGCTTACTCCTGGCCCTTGCCGCCGTCACGACGCTGGTCGTCGTCTTTCTCGTGTCGATCGTCCTCACGGACGGGGCAAGCTCGGGAACCGCCGCATGGTTCACGGCCGTCGGCGTCGGGACCGTCGCCGCGCTGTGGCGGGGGCGGCGTCGTACCGGGGCGGCACGGCTCGTGCCGTTCCTGCCGGTGGTCGTCGCGGCGGCGTTGACGGCGTCGGTCTGCATACCGACCGCGCCCACGGCCCGGCGCCACCCGCCCGCCCTGCCCTTCGTGGCCACGCAGCACTGGAGTCTGGCCACCGGCAGCCGCGTCGCGGTGTACCACTACCCGCCCGCGAAGCACAGCACCAGGCAGCCCGTCCCGTTCGTGTACCTCAACGGCGGACCGGTCCGGGGCATCTCCCTGCTCGACCATCGCTTCCTGCGGCTCCTGGCGCGGCAGGGCTACGACGTCTACGCCTACGAGCAGGCCGGCGGGGGCCGAAGCGACCTGCTGGCCATGGACCAGTACACGATCTCCAGGTCGGTCCGCGACCTCGCCGCCTTCATCGACCGTCTGGACAGGGGCAAGGTCGACATCCTCGGATTCTCGGCAGGCGGGGTGACGCTGACGCGGGCCCTGGCCGACCCCGGCGTCGCCGCCCGCATGCGCCGGGCGATCATCGCCGAGCCCGGCCCGATGGACGGCCCCACCGCGCGGATCACCGGACACAGGGGCAGGGAATCCGCGCGCGACCTCGCGCCCGCCATGACCGGACCGCGATCGACGCACGTCCCCCGGTACGCCGTGGCGTTCGGCCTCATGCGGCTGGGCCTCCTCAGCCCCGAGACCGGGCTGATCGGACAGGCCGAGGGCGCCAACGCGTTCACCGCCGCCGACCTCGGCAGCGACACCGCGTCCGCCTACTGCGCGCGTGACGCCCACCGCATCCCGACCGAGGACAGCGCCACGAACTTCTCCTTCAGCCCCGCCGCCAGCCTCCGCGTCCAGCGGACGGTGCGGGACTCCCCGTCCATCGCCCCGCAGCTGAGGCGCTCCCGGACTCCCGCGATGCTGATGATCGCCGAGTGCTCGTCCCAGACGCGTCAGTGGGCGACCTCCATCCTCGCCAACGGCCCCGCCGTCCAGCGCACGCAGTACATGCCCGGAGTGGGCCATCGCCTCTGGAACGGCCTCGACGACAACAACGACCGAGCCGCCGCCGTCATCAGCGCGTTCCTCCGGGACGAGCCGGCCCCCCTGCCCGACTACCCGACCCGCGACGGGATCCCGGCCTTCCTGCGCGACCACAGGTGACCGCGTCGCATGACGGACGGTCACATGACGGACAAGCGCATGACGGACAAGCGGATAAGGGGAGGACGCCGTGCGCGGTGGCCGGACACAATGCGGCCATGGCTGATCATCTGCGCAGCGCCCCGCGCCCGGACTTCCTCGACAAGCCCACCCTGAGCGGGGAACGGGTACTGCTCCGGGCGGTCACCGTCGATGACGTGCCCGCGCTGATGCCGATGTTCCGGGACACGGAGGCAGCACGGCTGACCGGCAGCCATGAGGCCGGCGAGCCCGACGAGGCGCGGATCCGCACCTGGTACGACGCCCTCACCGCCGCCCGAGATAGACCCCCAACGCCCGCTGGAGCACCTTCCCCTGGCTCCCCACCGGCAGCTCCCACTCACCGAGGCGCTCCACCGCCCGGCCACCCGCACCCGTCTTGAACAGGAGCCGGCCGCGCAGGCGGTCCTCGGTGAGGCTGGGGGTGATGGAGCGCAGGTCGTAGGTCCCGGCGCCCGCGGCTCGCGCGTCACCCAGCATCCGCCACAACAGCGCGCTGCTGGGCCGCAGTTCGCGCCCCCGGCGGCCGGACGCGGCATACGAGTGCCAGACGCGGGAGCCGACGCTGATCATGAGTGCCGCGGAGAGCACCTCGCCGTCGTACTCGGCGACGTAGAGGCGCAGCCGGTCGTCGTCCTCGGCGTTCAGGGCCGCCCACATGCGCCGGAAGTAGTCCAGCGGGCGGGCTTTGAAGCCGTCGTGGGCGGCGGTCGCGGCGTACAGGCGGTGGAACTCGGGCAGGTCGGCGGCCGAGCCCCAGGAGACACGGACGCCGGCTGCCTCCGCGGTGCGCAGGGACTGCTCCCAGTGCGGCGCGAGGGCGCCGCGCAGCTCGTCCACCGAGCGCCCCGCCAACGGGATCTCACAGCCGTAGCGCGGCTGCCCGAGGCCGAAACCGCTCACCTCGTCCTCCTCGCACCGCCGCCACCCGAGCCGCCGCAGCCGCTCCGCGGCGTCGAGTGCGTATCCGTCGATGCCGTCCGGGGGCAGATCGCGCAGATGACCTACGTCGGGGTCGGCGATGCCCGCCGCCACGGTGGCCGCGTCCCAGTGGCGTACGACGAGGGGCGGGCCGATCCGGACCGAGAACGCCCCGATCCGCTTCAGGTGGGCGACGAGCGGATCCAGCCACCGCTCCAGACGCGGAGCACGCCAGTCGATCGCCGGACCGTCGGGCAGGTAGGCCAGGAAGCGTCTGGTCCCGGGCAGCGGCCGGTACAGGACGAGCGCCGTCGCGACCAGCTCCCCGTCCTCGAACCAGCCCACGCTCTCCGGCAGCCAGTCGGGCTTCACGTCGCCCCACTCGGGGATCTGGAGATGGCTCGTGTCGGGATACCGCCGCAGCTGGGCGAGGTGCTCCGCGCGCGGTATCTCCCGCACGAACAGGCTGGTCATGGGCAGGGTGCTCCTGGTCGGGGGCGGCCACCCTAAGCCGCGGATCACGGAACGGGTCAAGAGACGGGGTGTGAACGTTCCCGACCCGCCCGGTGACGTCGGTCACCAGGCGAGAACGTCTCACAGGTTTCTCGTAGCCGAGTCAAGGGTCACCCCGAGACAGCCTCCCTATCGTCCTTCCTGTCGTCATGCACACGCACTGACCGGAGGTGGGGATCATGAGCAGCCGCAACAGCGACAGCAGGGGGAACAGCAACAGCAGCAAGCGTGTCTGGACCGTCGTCTGCGCGGTCGTGACCGTCGTCCTGGGGCCGGCCGCCGTCACGGCGTCCGCGCTCGACCAGGCCAACAAGGCGCCCATGTACCACGCCGTCAAGGCCGAGCCGGCGCAGGCCTACCTCCCGTCGGACCTGAGCCGCAGGCGGGCCGCGGCCTGAGACCGCGGGGTCAGTCCTTGAACCGTTCCCACAGCTTGGGATACCGCTCCGCCAGCGCCCGTTCGTTCTCGAAGTCGACCGGGGTGCCCTCCGGTTCCGCGGGCGCGGGCGGGATGCCGAGGTCGGGGGCCACGGTCCCGGTGAGCTGTTCATAGGCCTCGTCCGCGGCGTAGCCCAGTTCCTCGGCGTCGCCGTCGAACTCCTCGTCGAAGTCGTCCAGCAGGTCGGCGAGCGAGTCGGGATCGTGCACACCGCCCTCGTACACCTCGCGGCCCTGGCCGATCAGCCAGCACCGGAAGAAGTCGAACGCGTCGTCACTGGCCCCGTCCAGCAGAACCCACGCGGCGCCCCACAGGTCCCAGGTGTACGCGCGGTTGTAGCGGGCCTCGAAGTGACGGGCGAAGTCGAGCACCGCGTCGGGGTCCTGCTGGAGCAGCCGGTCCACGAGCAGGTCTGCCTGCTCCTCGGGGTCGCCCTCGGCGGCCTCACGGGCCCCGTCCACCAGCTCCCAGAACTCCGTCTCGTCCATCACGGGTCAAGCATCGGCCCTGCGCGGGTGGGACGCACGTGGAGTGGGGCGGATTGTTATGCGCGTGCGCCCTTTGCCGCCGTACCACTCACCCCCGTACCACTCACACCCCGTACAGCGCGGCCAGCCGTATCGCGTCCCGTGCGAAACGCTCCCGCAGCTCCACCGGTGCCAGTACCTCGACCTCCGGGCCGAGCGCCGCGAGCTGGGTGTGGGCGACCTCCTCGGACTCCACCGGGAGCGTCAGCGTCACCCAGCCGTCCCCGTCCGGGGCGTCCGCTGCCCGGACCGCCTCCCGGGCGGACTGGGGATCGACCGTGTGTGGCAGCTGCCGCACCCCGTACGGCGACACCCGCACCACGACCTCGGTTCGCAGCAGGGACCGCGCGAACTGCTCGGCCCGCTCGTCCCAGAAGCCCGGCAGATCGAAGTCGTCGTCCCGCTCGAACCGCTCGGCACCGGGGTCCACCGCCGTGAAGTGTTCGAGGCGGTAGACCCGGTACGAGCCGCGGCCCGCGACCCGGGCGCACAGATACCAGACCCCCGCCTTCAGCACGAGCCCGTACGGCTCCAGCTGCCGCTCGACCTCGCTCTCCCCGCGCCGGTACCGGGCAACGATCCGCCGGTCGTCCCACACCGCGTCCGCGACGGCCGGCAGCAGCTCGGGGGTCTTCGGCTCCTTGAACCAGTTCGGGGCGTCCAGATGGAACCGCTGGGCGGCGGAACGGGAGGCGTCGCGTACCGACGGCACCAGAGCCGCCGACACCTTCAGCCGGGCGGCGGAGGCGGCGTCCTCCAGCCCCATCTCCCGCAGCGCTCCCGGCACCCCGGACAGGAACAACGCCTCGGCCTCGCTCCGCGCGAGCCCCGTCAGCCGGGTCCGGTACCCCCCGATGAGCCGGTACCCTCCGGCCCGCCCCCGGTCGGCGTAGACCGGAACCCCTGCCTCCGACAACGCCTGCGCATCCCGCGTGACCGTCCGCTCGGAGACCTCCAGCTCGCGCGCCAACTCGGCGGCGGTCATGGAGGGCCGGGACTGGAGGAGCAGCACCATTTTGATCAGCCGGGCAGCACGCATGCCCTCATATTGCCTCGCCCCCGCCGCCCCTACCCGTCCCATCCCTGGGGGCTGCGCCCCCAGACCCCCGCTGTCGGCCCTGCGGGCCTCGTCCTCAAACGCCGGACGGGC
>NZ_LGUR01000276.1 GCF_001270495.1 Streptomyces viridochromogenes | reverse complement strand
GGGTTGGGGGGGCTTGATGGGGTTGGGGGGTCTTGATCGGGTTGGGGGGGCGGGGCGGGCCTCGCGGTTTTCGCCCCCGCCGCCCCTACCCGTCCCATCCCTTGAAGGGGCTCCGCCCCTTCCACCCCGCTGGGGCTGTCGCCCCAGACCCCGCCTCGGCCCTGAAGGGGCCTCGTCCTCAAACGCCGGACAGGCTGAAGATGCCTGGACCGGCGCCGGAACGTGGCGGGCCCCGGCCTCAAACGCCGGACGGGCTGAAGATGCTGCGCTGAGAGATGTGGGCGGGCTCGTTGTGTCCCGCTCCCCCGTAAAATCAGTCCCACTGTGTCTGACTCCCTCAACGCACCCGAAGCCCCCCAGCCCGGCGACCACGCTGGGCATGCCGACCACCACCCCGGCGTGTCCGTCCGGCACACCCGGGCCAAGGGTGAGCCACGGTTCCCGGACGGGCCCAAGGCCGACCCGGCCGGGTCGCACTTCGAGCGGCGGATCCGGAGTTTTCAGCCACGGCGGAGCCGGGTGACCGCGGGGCAGGCGGACGCGTTGCAGCGGCTGTGGCCCAAGTGGGGGCTCGACATCGACGGGCAGCGCGTCGTCGACCTGGCCGAGCTGTTCGGGAACGACAACCCCGTCGTGCTCGAGATCGGCTTCGGGATGGGTGAGGCGACCGCGCAGATGGCCGGCGGCGACCCCGGCACCAACATCCTCGCCGTCGACGTCCACACCCCGGGGCAGGGAAATCTGCTCAACCTCGCCGACCAGAACGGGCTGTCCAACCTCCGGGTCGGCAACGGCGACGCCATCATCCTGCTCCGCGAGATGCTCGCACCCGACGCGCTCGACGGGCTGCGCGTCTACTTCCCGGACCCCTGGCCCAAGAAGCGGCACCACAAGCGGCGGCTCATCCAGCCCGAGTTCCTCAGCCTAGCCGCGACCCGGCTGAAGCCCGGTGCCGTCGTGCACTGCGCCACCGACTGGGAGCCGTACGCCGAACAGATGCTCGAAGTGCTGACCGCGCATCCCGACTTCGAGAACACCCAGGACGACGGCGGTTTTGCGCCCCGTCCGGAGTTCCGGCCGCTGACCCGTTTCGAGGGGCAGGGACTGGACAAGGGTCATGTGGTGAACGACCTGCTCTTCCGCCGCGTACTGCGGTAGGAGCAGCGGGAAGACCGCACGAGATACCTACGACCTCTGCGACAAGAGCATCTGCAGCAACCCCCCACCGGCGCCCGAGCCCCTCGCGCTGCTGCGGGCGGCGCCCCTGCCTCGTTAGGGTCAATGCCGTGGCCACCTGTCCCCCGTACCCGACGCACCCCACCGGTCCCGCCGGTGCCACCGGTCCCACCGGCGGCGCGCTGCGGCACGCGCACTGGTGGCAGAAGCGGTGGGTGCGTTACGGCGCGCTCAGCACACTGCTCGCGCTCTCCGGGCTGGTCATCCTCGCCCTGGTGCGGGAGCAGACCGGTACCGAAGGGTTCCTGGTCGGGCTCGGGCTCGCCATCCTGCCCGTGCCGCTGCTCGTCGCGTCCTTCCGCTGGCTGGACCGGGTCGAGCCGGGGCCCTGGCGCAATCTGCTGTTCTCCTTCGCCTGGGGTGCCTGCGCGGCAGCGTTGATAGCGATCATCGCCAACAGCTTCGCGACGAGATGGATAGCGACCGCGACGGCCGATCCGTCGCACGCGGACACCCTGGGCGCGACCGTCATAGCGCCCGTCGTGGAGGAGATGGCGAAGGCCGCGGCCGTGCTGCTCGTGTTCCTGTTCCGGCGGCGGGACTTCACCGGGATCGTCGACGGCGTGGTGATAGCGGGGGTCACCGCCACCGGGTTCGCCTTCACCGAGAACATCCTCTACCTCGGTACCGCCTTCGGCACCGACCAGCTCTCCGGCGACAGCGGCATCAGCTCCGTCACCGCGGCGACGTTCTTCGTCCGCGTCATCATGTCGCCGTTCGCGCACCCGCTCTTCACCGTCCTGACCGGCATCGGCTTCGGCATCGCCGCGTTGTCGGGTGAACGGCAGCATGTGCGGCGGGCTCTTCTCCCCCTCTCCGGGTTGTTGCTCGCCATGGGCATGCACGCCCTGTGGAACGGCTCTTCGGCCTTCGGCGAGTTCGGGTTCTTCGCCGTGTACGCGGCCTTCATGGTGCCCGCGTTCGGGCTGCTGACGTGGCTGGTGATCTGGACGCGGCAGCGGGAGCTGAGGACCGTGCGGGAGGAGTTGCCAGCGTATGTCGTCGCCGGGTGGCTGGCCGCGAGTGAGCCGTTCGCGCTCGGCTCGATGCGGGCTCGGCGGGTGGCCCGGCAGTATGCGCGGCGCCGTGGGGGGCGGGGGGCGGCGCGGGCCGTGGCGCAGTACGAGGCGTATGCCACGTCGCTGGCGTTTCTACGGCACCGGGGGCGGCGGGGGCGGGCCGGTGCGGAGTTCGTCGTGCGGGAGCGGGAGTTGCTGCATGAGCTGTGGCGGCGGCGGGAGGTTGCGCGGCCGGCGCTGGAGCACGCGGTGGCTGCGCGGGCTTGGCCGACGTATGGGCAGGGGCAGGGATATGGGCCGGGGTACGGGTACGGGTACGGGTACGGGTACGGGTACGCGGCGCCGGTTCAGTGGCAGCCGTACGGGCAGGTGTACGGGGCGGCTGCGTCGTACCCGGTGTACAACCCGTATCGGACGTGACGGCAGGGCCGGGTTTCCTCGCCCCCGCCGCCCCTACCCGTCCCATCCTGTGAAGGGGCTCCGCCCCTTCGACCCCGCCAGGGGGCTGCCGCCCCCTGGACCCCCGCTTCGGCCCTGAAGGGGCTCCGCCCCTTCGACCCCGCCAGGGGGCTGCCGCCCCCTGGACCCCCGCTTCGGCCCTGAAGGGGCCTCGTCCTCAAACGCCGGACGGGCTGAAGGATCGCCCCCGCGGGTGGGTGGGGGTCCGGGACGGCAATCGCCTCGCCCTCACACACCGGACCAGCTGAAAGACCGCCCCCACGGCCGGGCGGAGGACCGGAACCGCAATCGCCTCGCCCTCGCCCCCGCCCTCGCCCTCGCCCTCACACACCGGACCGGCTGAAGCTGCCTGGCCGGCGCCGGATCGTAGCGGCCTCCTCCTCAAGCACCTGACAAGCTGGAAGGTTCGAACCCGCACCGCGGAGCAATCGGCTCTCAAGCCGACGCCTCCGTAAGCCTCCCCACCTCCTCCTCCGTCAGCCTCAGCTGGTCCACGCCGACCAACGCCGGCAGCTGTTCGACCGTTCGGGCCGAGGCGATGGGGGCCGTGATCGTCGGCTGGGACGCGAGCCAGGACAGGGCGACCGTGGCCACCGGTGCCTCGTGGGCGGCGGCGATCTCGTCCAGGGCGGTGAGGACCTTCCGGCCCCGCTCGGTCTGCGCGTGCTTGGCGGCGCCCTCGGCGCGCGCGCTCCGCACCGTCGTACCGGGGCGGTACTTGCCCGTGAGGAAGCCTGACGCCAGGGCGAAGTACGGGACCGCCGCCAGGCCCTCACGCTCGGCGAGGTTCTGGAGGTCGCCCTCGTAGGTGTCGCGGGAGACCAGGTTGTAGTGGGGCTGGAGGGCGACGTACCGGGCCAGGCCCTCGCGGTCGGAGAAGGCGAGGGAGGCCTCCAGGCGCTCCGCCGAGATGTTGGACGCGGCGATGTGCCGTACCTTGCCGGCCTTCACCAGTTCGTCCAGCGCGCCGATGATCTCCTCGACCGGCACTTCCGGCTTGTCGAAGTGGGTGTAGTAGAGGTCGATGTGGTCGGTGCCCAGGCGGCGGAGAGAGGCGTCGGCGGCCGCCTTGATGTTGGCCGCGGTCAGGCCCTGGAAGTCGGGGTGCTGGCTGACCTTCGTGGCGATCACGACATCCGCACGGTTGCCGCGGGCCTTCAGCCAGTTGCCGATGATGGTCTCGGACTCACCGCCCACATGGCCCTCGACCCACGCCGAGTACGAGTCGGCCGTGTCGATGAAGTTGCCGCCCGCCGCCGTGTAGGCGTCCAGGACGGCGAAGGACTGGGTCTCGTCCGCCGTCCAGCCGAAGACGTTGCCGCCGAGGGAGAGCGGGTAGACCTCGAGGTCGGAGGAGCCGAGCTTGCGAAGGGAAGCAGTCATGTTCGACATCAACGCCCTTGACGGAGTCCGCTCTTCCGGATCAGCCGCAAAGTCCCCGTAAACAAGCGGACCCCGGCGCTCCGGAAACCGGCGCCGGGGTCCCTCGAAGAGGTGGTGGCCTCAGGGCGTGAGCCCCTTGCCGCGCAGCCACGCCAGCGGGTCGATGCCGTTGGCGCTGCCGTCGGGGTGCACCTCGAGGTGCAGGTGTGCGCCGGTCACGTTGCCCGTGGCGCCGACGCGGCCGATGACGTCGCCCGTGCTGACCTTCTGGCCCACGCTCACGCTGATCGACGACTGGTGCGCGAACCAGACCTCGGTGCCGTCGTCGAGGGTGAGCTCCGTCTTGTAGCCGTACGAACCGTCCCAGCCGGCGAACGTGATCGTGCCGCTGTGCACGGCCTTGATCAGCGTGCCGGAGGGGGCCGCGAAGTCGAGGCCCGTGTGGTAGCCGGAGGACCAGTAGGCGCCGGCCTGACCGAAGGTCGAGGTGAGGGTGTACGAGGAGGTCGGCAGCGTGAACTGCTTGGCCAGCTCGGCGAGGCGCTCGGCCTCGGCCTTCTTGCGGGCCTCCTCCTCGGCCTTGGCCTTCGCGGCGGCGGCCTTGGCCTTGGCTTCCTCCTCCGCCTTGGCGGCCGCGGCGGCGGCCTCCTTCTCGGCGGCGGCGACAGCGGCCGCGGCGGCCTTGCTCTCGATCTGGTCCTGCTGCTGCTCGGCCTGCGCCATGATGCGGCTGCGCAGCGCCTCGCCGGCGTCGGTCGCGCCCTGGGTGGTCTCCTCGGTGGCCGTGCCCATGGTGCTGAGCGCGGTGCCGGTGTCCTCGGCGGGCGCGGCGTCGTCGGAGATCAGGGGCAGGTCCGGCATGGTGATGGCGACCGGCGGCTTGCCGCTGTTCGCGCTGGCCATACCGCCCGCGCCGACGGCGGCTATGACTCCGACGCCGAGAACCGTGGAGCTGCGGGCGAGTCCCCCGCCGCGCTGCTTGGAGACGCGATGCCTGCCGCGTACGGGACGAAGGGAATCCGCGGTGGGGTTCCACTCCTCGAACGGGCCCTCGTCGGTGCGGTGACGGTCGTAGCCGAAGGTGTCGGTACCGCGCTGACTCGGCACGAACGGGGCTTGCGGGGCAGGCCGGTTGGACGCCACGTGGGCGTACTCCTTTCCTTCCTTCTCGCCTACCGGGTTAGCTGACGGGTTCGGAGCAGGAAGGTCTCCTACGCGCGTATACCGGCCGTGCGTTCCCGGCGGTATCCGTGCGATTCACCCCAAGGTGGTGGTTCCCCGGTTCCCTTGCGGGATTCGGCGCGTGCGCACGGAGCCGACTCTTGTGACGGCTGGGACGACCGCGCTGCGTTATCGAACGTTAATAGACTCGGGGTGCGGATTCCAAGCTGTTCCGCTTGATCATTAACGATTTTCGCCTGGACTTACGGGTCATGAGCGGCCTAAATCGGGCGAGTTGGCCAAGGCTCAGCGGCCACACAGGTATTGACGCCATGTCAGTTGTTATGCGGAGGGCGGTCGCCCGATCACCGTTGGTGACGACGGTCGTGGTCCGCTCTCCACAAGATCTTCATCAGGGCCGTCGTGGGACCATCAGGGCCGCCGTACGGCGATGAGGGCCATGTCGTCCGCCATCCCGCCCCCGGAGTGCCGGCGCACCTCCGCCGCGAGCACGCCGAGCAGCGCGGCCGGCTCGCGCCGGGCATTGGCCCGCCCCGCGAGCCCCGCCGCGGGGTCGTAGAACCGGCCGGTCTCGTCCCGGGCCTCGGACAGGCCGTCGGTGTACAGGAGCAGCGTCGCCCCGCCCGGGAGGTCGGCCTCCTGGGCCCGGTCCGGCCAGGCCCCCAGCTCACGCATGCCGAGCGGCAGCGCGGGCTCGGGGGCGGGCAGCGCGCGCACCGCGCCGTCGGCGTACAGCAGCAGGGGCGGGGGATGCCCGCGGTTGACGAGGCGCAGGGTCCCGTCGCCGTGCGGCAGCTCGGCGAGGACGACGGTGGTGAACCCCTCGGCGGCCTCGACCCCCTCGCGTCGCGTGCGCTCCCGCGCCAGCGCCCGCTCCAGGCGCTGCGCGACCGCCTCCAGCGTGGTCTCCTGCTCGGCGGCCTCCCGGAAGGCCCCGATGACGACAGCGACCACCCCGACCGCCCCCATGCCCTTGCCGCGCACGTCCCCCACGACCAGCCGTACGCCGTGCGGGCTGTCCTGCACCGCGTAGAGGTCGCCGCCGATGAAGGCCCCTTCCTGCGCCGCCTCGTACCGTGCCGCGATCTGGAACCCTCCGATCCGCTCGGCGGGTTCGGGGAGTACGGCGCGCTGGGCGGCCTCGGCGATCGCGCGGGCCGAGGCGAGGCGCTCGTCGCTGCGGCGGACGAGGAGGTTGATGAGGGCGGCGAGGACGGAGACGGTGGCCACGGTGACCAGCTCGGTGATCACCTCGGCCCGGGGGAGGCCGCCGAGGCTGACACGGAGCACGAGGAGCACGAGGACGGCCGAGACGCCCGTGAACACCGTGCCGCGCTGTGAGTAGAGCGGGGCGGCGACCAGGGGTGCGGCGGTGAAGAAGGGGGCGCCGGTGAAGTCCGTGGGCGTGACGTAGTCGTACACGCCTCCGGCCGCGATCAGCAGGGCGGGGAGCAGCCGGACGAACCGGCGCGCGTACGAGATCCGCCGTTGCTCCACCTCCCCAGGGTTGCCGAAGCGGGGGCGGGGGGCGAGTGGTGAAGGGCCGACCGGACGAGCGGGGAGGCCGGTGAGAAGTCGAGTCAGAAACAGGCGGGAAGCCGCGCGGGAATCCGAACGGAAAACCAGGCATGAAGCGGGCCGGAGGCGGGCGGGAAACCGGGCGAGAACCAGGCCGGAAACCGGGCAGGAAAAGACTCAGGGCCGGAACTGAATCAGTTCCGGCCCTGGGCCATCAGTAGCGGGGACAGGATTTGAACCTGCGACCTCTGGGTTATGAGCCCAGCGAGCTACCGAGCTGCTCCACCCCGCGGCGATGACTCAATAGTACGCCATCCGCGGGGTGGAAAGCACACGCCTTTCCCGGCGTCACGGCAGCAGGTGACCATTCGGGGCCTTTGCCCGCTTCTCGTACTCCGGCAGAACCAGGACATCCACCCCCTCCCCCGCCAGCAGCCCACTCCCGTCGGCAGCCACCACGAACGTGTCCGGCTCCCGCCAGGCCGTCACCACCCGCCGCACCCCCGCCGCCAGGATCAGCCGTGCGCAGGGCGCCGGCCGGGAGGCCCGCCGGGTGCACGGCTCCAGGCTGCTGTACACCGTCGCCGAGGCCAGCCTCGGATCACCGGCCGCGATCTTCGCGAGTGCCGCCTCCTCCGCGTGCACCACGGGATCGCCGCCCTCCCTGGAGTGCCCGCGCGCCAGCTCCGTACCGTCGGCCGCCACCACCACCGCCCCGACGCTGAAGGCCGTCTCCGACGGCGGGCACTGCGCCGCCAGGTCGCACGCGAGGGCCAGCCAGTGTCGGTCGGCGGCGGCGGGAAGGACACCGACCCCGGGCGCCGTCGGCTCGTAGCGCATCAGCACGACGTCCTCGATGCGCCGCGTCTCCAGCAGCCGCAGCCGCCCGGCCTGGTACCCGCCCGGGCCGAACAGCCGCGGCGCCTCCGGGTCCCCCACGAACAGCGGCGCCAGCACCAGCTGCACCTCGTCGGCCAGCCCCTGCTGAAGCAGCTGGGTGTGGATCGTGCCGCCGCCCTCGACCATCAGCCGCTCGACGCCGCGCACCTCGCGCAGGTGCCGCAGCAGGGTCCGCCAGTCCAGGTCCGTGCCCAGCGCGACCACGTCCGCCGCGACCGGCTCCCGCCGCAGCCGCTCGGCGCCCTTCTCCGTCGTATAGACGATCTTCTCGCCGCCCGTGTGCCAGAAGTTCGCCGTAGGATCCAGCTCGCCGGACGCGCTGACCGTGACCTTCAGCGGATACTCCGGCTTGCCCGCCGCCACCCGTGCGGCCCGCCGCCCGGCCGAGTTCACCAGCAGCCGCGGATTGTCCGCCCGGATGGTGCCGGCGCCGATCAGGATGGCGTCGACGGACGCCCGTACCTCGTCGACGCGGTCGAAGTCGGCCGGGCTGGAGAGGAGCAGGCGCTCGGGGGTGGTGTCGTCGAGGAAGCCGTCCAGGGAGACCGCGGCGGACAGCAGGACGTAGGGGTACGACGGCATCGACACGCTCCGCTTGGTTCAAGTTTGAAACAAACTTACACTGGTCGCATGACGACTCGCTGGCTCTCCCCCGAGGAGCAGCGCGCCTGGCGCGCCTACATCGCCTCCGCCGCCCTCGTGGAGGACGCGCTGGACCGGCAGCTCCAGCAGGAAGCCGGCATGCCCCATCTGTATTACTCCATCCTCGCCACCCTGTCCGAGGCTCCGGAGCGCAAGCTGCGCATGACGGACCTCGCGGAAGGGCTGAAGATCACCCGCAGCCGGCTGACGTACGCCGTGACGCGGCTGGAGAAGGACGGGCTGGTGGGGCGCGAGGACTGCCGCTGGGACAAGCGCGGCAGCATCGCGACGCTCACCGAGGAAGGGATGCGCGTCCTGGAGCGCGCGGCCCCGGGGCACGTGGAGACCGTACGGGCACTGCTCTTCGACCGGCTGACCCCGGAGCAGGTCGGGCAGCTGGAGGAGATCTTCACCGCGGTCGTCGAAGGCTTCCAGGGGCAGGACGCGCACGCCACCGCGGATGACGTGCCCTGGCGGCGACGCTCCGGCAAGTCCTGTTCGTGAGGTACGAGTCCGGGTCGTGAGGCGCGAGTCCGGCCTGTGACGCGCGCGACAGACTTGTTGCTTCAAATTTAAAACATGAGGTAGGGTCCTGGACCGAGGAGCTGCTTCAAATCTGAAGCAGTAAGCCCCCGTACGGAACCCGGAGAACCCGCATGCCCGACTTCACCGCCGCCACCCAGCGCGCCCGTGTCCGGGTCCCGCTGCGCTTCCAGGACGGCTACCGCGCCGACGCCGAGCTGGTCACCTTCCACGGTCTGGCCGACGGCCTGGAGCATGTGGCCGTCGTCCTCGGCGACCCCGCTCCCGGCACCACCCCGCTGGTCCGGCTGCACTCCGAGTGCCTGACCGGCGATGTCTTCGGCTCGGCCCGGTGCGACTGCGGCCCCCAGCTGCGCGAGGCCGTCGAGCGCATCGCCGAGCGCGGCGGCGTGCTGCTGTACCTGCGCCAGGAGGGCCGCGGCATCGGGCTCTACAACAAGCTGGACGCGTACGCCCTCCAGGACCAGGGCCTCGACACCTACGCCGCGAACGCCGCCCTCGGCCTCCCGGAGGACGACCGCGACTACACGGCGGCCGCCCAGATGCTCGCCGCCCTCGGCATCGGCGAACTGGACCTGCTCTCCAACAACCCCGACAAGGCCGACCAGTTGCGCGCCCTCGGCATCGAGGTCCAAGGCCGCGTCCCCACCGGCGTCTTCGCCACCCCGGACAACGTCCGCTACCTGCGCGCGAAGGTCCTCCAGACCCAGCACACGCTGCCGCTGGGGGAGCTGGCGGGGCTCAACGTCGGCTGAGTGACGGCAACAGGAAAGGGGCGGGCGTCCGGATCGGACACCCGCCCCTCAGCCATGCGTCATACGACCACGGCCATGACCACTGCCACGACTACGGCTGTGACTACGGCGTGACCTTCTCGATCGTCACGCCGCCCACACCCGCGGTCGTCCCGCGCGCGTTCACCAGCCGCACCTCGCCGAAGAGCTGTCGGCCCTCGGGCACGGCCCGCGCGACCGTGACGTTCGCCGTCACCTTCGCCGAGTCGCCCGTGCCCAGCTTCACCGGCGTCGACTCGTCGACCTTGACCGAGCCGAGCGCGGAGGAGAAGAACGCGTCCCGGTAGTCGAACTCGGTCCTGCCGGACGGTACCTCGAAGCCGACGACCTCGACGGTGTACTTGCCTGCGGCCGGGTCGGCGATGGAGACGGACTCGTCGGAGTCGCCGTCCGCGGACTGGCCGACGAGGTTGCCCTCGGCGTCGTACACGTTCAGGTCGAGGTCGGAGGCCAGGTCGGAGACCTTGCCGATGGCGACGTCCAGCGACGTGGTGCCCTCGGGCACCTCGACGGTGCTGGTCTGCGTCTCACCGTCGGCGATGGTCGGCCGCGCGGTCTTCGACGAGCCGAGCGCGCCACCCTTGAGGTTGCCCTCCACGGCCGCCAGCTTGTTGGTCACCGTCCAGGAGGCGGCGACCGGAGTACCGACCTTGGCCTCCGGCACGGTCACGGACGCCGGGTCGAAGGACGCGCCGTACACGGTGGCGTTCAGCTTGTACGGGTTGTCCAGCAGGGCCGACGTGCGGCGCGCGTCGACCTCGATCTCCCAGACGCCGGGCAGCGGGTCCGCGTAGGAGGCGATGTCCGTCGTGTTCACGTCGTTGTCGTCGACCGGGGTGCCGTACGGGCTGATGGCGCTGAACATCGTCCGGCTGCCCTCGGCCAGCCCGCCGAGCGTGACCTGGAGCGACTTCGTGCCCTCGGGGACGGTGACGAAGTACGACCTGACGTTGTTGCGCTGCACCGAGCCCGAGGCGGTGAAGGTGTGCTGGACCGGCGTGGAGACCACGACGGTGTTCAGGATCTGCTTGTCGACGCCCACCGTCCTCGGGTCGTCGGCCTCCAGGATCACGCTCTTGATGCCCGCGTGCTTCGGCGCGGCCTGGACCTTGACGGTCACCGCCTTGTTCAGCGGCAGGTCGACGACCTTGGGGCCGACGACGGAGAAGGTGCGCGCCTTGTTGTTCGCAAGGCGCAGGGTGTGCGGGAGCGAGCCGGCGGGGCCGGACGTACGGGTGATGGTGACGTCGTACGTCTTCTTCGACCCGGCCTTGAGGCCGCCCTCACGGTCGTAGACGCCCGTGCCGAAGCCCGGCGTCTTCAGCGCCTGGTCGAGCGCGGTGTCGACCGGGGCCTTCACGGCGTAGTCGTGGGCGGTGGCGCCCGCCTTGACGGCCTTCCAGGCGTCGCCGACGTCGATGAGGCCGGCACCCTCCTCGTACGCCTGGAGTCCCTCGATGTGGTGGGCCGTCGAGGTGAGGGCGGTGCGCAGCTTCTCGGGCGTCAGCTTGATGCCCCGCTGCTTGGCGGCGCTCAGCAGCAGCGCGCTCGCGCCCGCCGTCTGCGGGGACGCCATCGAGGTGCCGTTGTACATGGCGTAGCCGGCGGGCAGCTTCCAGCCCGCCTCGGCGATCGGCGAGCCGGGCATCCAGGCCGGGATCGTGCTCACGGCGGAGCCGGGGGCGACGACGGTCGGGGTGAAGCCGCCGTCCTCACGCGGGCCGCGCGAGGAGAAGTTGAACAGCTGGTACTTGTTCGCCACGCCGGTGCCGTAGTTGGCGGCGAAGGTCTCCTTGGAGACGCCGGCGCCGACCGAGATGACCTTGTCGGCCAGGCCGGGGTCGCCGATGGTGTTGGCGCCGGGGCCGGAGTTGCCGGCGGAGAGGACGAGCTGGACACCGTAGGTGTCGATGAGCCGCGTGTAGAGCTCGGCGCCCGCGTTGTTGCCGTCGTTCAGCGGGGGCAGGCCGCCGATGGACATGTTGACGACGTCGACGCCACGGTTGACGACGAGGTCGATCATGCCCTCGGTGAGCGCGACGTTCGAGCAGCCCGGGCCGAAGATGCAGGCCCGCGCGGAGACGATCTTCGCGCCGGGGGCGGCGCCGTTCATCTTGCCGCCGAACATGCCGTTGGCTGCGGTGATGCCGGCCACGTGGCTGCCGTGCGAACCGGCGGTGAGGCCGATGTTGACGAAGTCGGCCTTCTTGCCGACCCAGTCGCCGCCCAGCGGGTCCATCGGGACGTCCTTGCGGACCTCCACGACGAAGTCCTGGCTCTCGGGGATGTCCGTGGCCGGGTTGTCCGTGCCGAAGCGGCCGACCTGGTGGCCGTCCTTGTACGGCTTCATCGGCGTGTCGTCGGTGAAGTCACCGTTGTCGTTGACGTCGACGGTCACGGTCCCGGCGGCCGGGTCGTACAGCACGCCCCAGTCGTCGGTGGTGTCGCCGTCGCGGTTGACGTCGCCGTCGGCGTCGCCGTCCGTGACCTTGCCCTGGTTGGTGACGGCCTCGCGGAAGGTGCTGATCCCGTACGAGCCGGCCGGGGCCTTCCAGCTCTTGCCGCCGTAGGTGAAGGCGGGCCCGGAGACGGAGGTGGTCATCGCCCGCCAGGTGCCGTCGCCGTCGACGATCGGGTCGGTGGCGGTCACCCAGTCGACGATCTTGCGCTCACCGGTCGTGGTCTTCTGCAGCGCGGGGCTCGCGAGGTCGACGCCGGTGTCGAGGACACCGATGGTGACTCCGCGCCCGTCGGCCTTCGGGTTCTTCTTCACGAAGTCGACGGCGCCCGTCTCGAAGGACGGGTTGTACGGGTTCTTGGCGGGGGTGCTCTTGTCCGGGCCGGGGTAAGCGGCCGCGGACGCGCTCGACTTGGCGCCGCCGTCGAGGCTCGGCGCCTCCAGGGGTATCTCGTCCCGCAGGTCGATGGCCTGCACGGTGGAGAGCTTCGCGGCGCCCGCGATGGCCGAGTCCGCCTTGCCGGTCGGCACGGTGGCCCGTACGTAGCCGAGCTTGTCGTACGTGCGGCCCACGGAGCCGCCCTTGATCGCGTCCAGCTCCGCGGCGACCTTCTCGGTCTGCCCGGGCGCCGTGGCGATCATCATCGTGACGGTCTTGTCGCGCTGTGCCTTGGCCTCCGCGAGGAGGTCGGCGTCGTCCGAACCGAGCTTGTCGTGGGCGGACTTGACGCCGGGGTCGGCCGCGGTGGCGGTGGCGCCGTCCGCGGCGAGGGCGAGGGGTATGGGCCCGGCCGCGGAGAGCGCGGCGACGAGGCCGGCAGCCACGGCGATACGGGCGACGCGTCTCGCGCCCGGTATCGGGGCCTGGTGGGGGGTGGGGGGCATGGGTGATCCCTGGTGCTGAAGGAATGAAGGCATCGGCGGCCGGAACGAGCACCTTCGACCGCCGCGGTCCGGAATGTGATCCCGGATGATCGCCCAGCTTTCCTCAAGGGACCGATTTCTGTTGGTAGTTCAGCGAGGTGAGATCGCTCACTGGCGCAAACTCGCCATACGTCAGCGCGTACTTATCGGGCCAGGCTGTGACATTCCTGTGGCGGCGGGACTTCGCCGAACTCGGACACGCGCGCTCGCATCCGGAGCGAGAATGGCCGCCCGGGCTCCGGAGGAATTCAAGGGATCCGGGAGTCCGGGGATTCGACGACGCGCAGGGACGGAGTTCTGCATGACCGACCGGGCGGCACCAACCGGACTGCGGATCGCCGAGGCACTGTCGTACGTATGCCGGCGACGGGACGAACTCGCCGCGCTGCTCGTCGGGAACGACGCCGCCCTGCACGCTCTCGAAGCCGCGGCCGGCCGCCCCGCCGTGGACGACGCCCTGCTCGCCGGCTTTCTGAACACCCTGCACAAGGCGGTCCGACAGGCCGGCGACCCGTTCGGGGTGTACGGCGGAACGGGCCGTAGCGTCACGCCGGCGGGTGTCCGCGATCTGGACATCGTGTACCGGTGCCCCTTGCGGCTGTGCACCGGCCGGTCCGGCGACGAAGTGGACGGCGACGTGCCGCACTGCCGGTTCGCCCCACCCGGGACGGCACTGATACGGGAGAGGCTCCCGTAGTGGGCGGGCTGCTCGGCGAACTCGGCAAGCAGCTGGCCGAGCGGTGGCTGACCCTCCTCGCCCTGCCGGGCGTGCTCTTCCTGGCGGTCGTCGCGGCCGGACACACCCTCGGTCACGGTGCCGCGCTGGACGTGGGGCGGCTCGTCCACGCGGTCTCGGACGCCGCCCGGCACCCCCAGGTGGGCACGGTGGGCGGCCAGGTCGTCCTGCTGGTCGCCGTCCTGGCCGGTGCGGCGGCCACCGGCCTGGCCGCCCAGTCCCTCGGCTCCGCTGTCGAACGGGTCGCCCTGGCCGCCGACTGGAGCGTATGGCCGTGGCCGTTCGGCGAGTGGGCGGAGCGCCGCGTGGCCCGCAGGCAGCGACGCTGGGACGCCGTACGGGCGGAGTACGAAACCCTGCGGCTCCAGGAGCGCGCTCCGCGTCCGGCCGATCGGCCCAGGCCCCGGGAGCGTCATCGCGCGGCCCGCAGATGCCGGCGCATCTCCGTCGAGCGGCCCGAGCGACCGACCTGGAGCGGGGACCGCGTCCATGCCGCCGCGGTCCGCCTGGACCGGGACGCCCACGTCAGTCTGCTCGTCGTCTGGCCACATCTCTGGCTCGTGCTGCCGGAGGAGATACGCGGTGAGATCGGCAGGGCCCGCACCGCTCTCGCCCGGGCCGCCGTTCTCGGCGGATGGGCCCTGCTCTACCTGCCTCTGGCCTGGTGGTGGTGGCCCGCGGCGCCACTCGCCGCCACACTCGCGATCATCTCGGCGCAGCGCCTGCGTACCGCCTCGGACACCTACGCCACCCTGCTGGAGGCATCCGTGCGCCTGCACCTGACGGACCTCGCCGACAAGCTGCGCATCGAGGAACAGCCGATGGGCCCGCCACTCGGTGCGGCGGTCATGCGACGGCTGAGCAGCCCGCCGCCGGTGCCGGAACCGGCCCCGTAGGGCCCCCGTGCGCCCCGGCTTCCCAGCGTTGTCTTTCCGTCAACTGTGAGCCACACTACGGCGCATGGGACAGGCGGGGCACTTAGGAACAGCAGGCGACTCCTCGGATGACGACTCCTCGAGCGAGGACCGCCGCGTCTTCCTCCTGGGTTTCGATGCCGACGGACGTGTCGTCATCGCGAGGAACAACCCGGACCACGCGCGCTACCTCGTCATCGTCATTCCCGGCGTCGGCGCGTGGCCGTCCGGCCTCGATCCACTCCTGCTGCGCGCCGAGGTCCTCTGCCGTGAGCTCTCGTCGGACCCGGACGACGACGCCGTCTCGGTCATCACCTGGGTCGACTACAAGACACCCCGATCGCCCGGCGACGCCCGCGATCCGGCGTTCGCCGCGGAGGGCGCGCTCCGACTGGCCCGCTTCATCGTCGGTCGCCGGGTGGGGGCCGAGGCCTGGGGCCGGAGGTCCGGTCCTCAGCGGATCACGGTCATCGGGCATGGTTACGGCGGCCTCGTGGCCGGTTTCGCGGCGCGTGACCACGGCATGGACATCGATGCGCTGGTCCTTCTCGGCTCCGCGTCCGCAGGGACCGAGACCGTGAGCGGACTGCGCCTGCCGGGGCCCGTGTACGCGACGTCGCCCGAGGTCAACGGCGACGGCACGCCCTACGACGTACACGGTCCCCGGCCCGACTCCCCCGGGTTCGGCGCCACCGTGCTGCATCCCGGGCCACTGTCGTACGGCGGCGACCCGACGGTCCGTTACCTGTCGTCGCTGAAGAAGATCATCCTCGGGACCGCCTGAACCGCCGCTGAACCTCCGTCAGGCCCCGGTGGACGACCCTTCCGTCAGGCCCCTGTGTACAGGTGCGCGGCCCACAGGGAGGGCGTGCGGGGATACAGGTCCCGCTGCCTGCGGGCGGCGCGGTGCAGGGCATGCGCGGCGCGGCCGAGGTCGAGTGTCCCGCCCCGGGTGTCGAACAGCGCGCAGTAGAAGTCCTCGGCGATGTCGACGGCCACCTCGTCGTCCACCATCCACAGGGTGCCGACCACTCCGGGGAAACCGGCGAGCTGGAAGGCACCGGCCAGGTGCAGCGACTCGTCGAGGAGGCGCTCGGCGGCGTTCAGCGCGGTGTGGCACGCCGAGAGATAGGCGAGCTGGGCGCCTTCGAGGTCGGTGCCGACGAGGCTGCCTACGGTCAGTGGACTGTGCTCGTGGTCGTGCAGCAGGAGCCTGCTCGCCGAGGGATCCCTGTGGTCGTAGTCGCCGTGGCAGGCGAAGTGCACGACGGCGCGTCCCGGCAGCTCCGCCAGCACGAGCTCGCGCGTGGGAAGCGGGCTGCCGGGAAGCGGGCTTCCGTCGGCACCGGGGACCTGGTCCGGGTCCGGCTCGATCAGCACCAGGGGATCGGGGAGCACCCGGGTGACCGCCTCCGCCTCGGCCTCGACGTGCCGGAGCGGCCCGCCCTGCGGCAGTCCCGGGGTGGTCGGCATCGCGACGACGAGTGAACGGTCCGACGCCCCGATCGCGGTCCGACGCCGACGGGCGTGCCGCAGGGCTCGGACGGTAGGGGTGTACGAGGACACGACCCGGTCCATGACCGTCCGGCGAGCCGGGGAAGCGGGGTCGTCATGGTGACCGGCCGCATGCAGGGGCAGCATGCCCAGACGCCCGCTGGGCGCCCACCACAGACGCGGCAACGTGGCTTCTTCGGCCGGAGCGGCGTCATGGCCGAGGGCGGCGAGGACCGGACCGGCGGCGCTGTCCCAGAGCCACTTCAGTACGTCGCCGAGGGCGGCCTGTGCGGCGACGCGGTCGGCGTGCGGATCGGTGGCCTCGCGCAGCGCGACATGGAACGCGTTGACGTTGTCGATCACCGCTCGCGGCGTGAGGGCGGGCAGGGGCAGCGGGGTGACGCCGTCCGCCGTGAGCAGCAGGGCGTGGCTGTGCCGGTCGTGGAGGACGAAGGTGACGATCGGTCCCTGCCCGGCGTCGGACCGCAGCTCGTCGGCGGTGGGCGGCAGGGCGAAGTCGGCGAAGCCGTCCAGGGCGCGGATCCGGTCGAGCAGCGCCGTCATCTCCGCGGCCGTGTCGACGCGGTCGTCGGGCGTGTCCAGCCCGGCGTCCCTGGCCTGAAGGGGCTCGATGTCACGGTCGAGGCTCTCCCTGAGCTCGGCGAAACGTGCGGCGAGTTCAGGGTGGACGCGGCGCAGCTCGGCCAGGGCGCCGCGGGCGTCGAGGGTCTGGCCCAGCAGGACCGCGCGTCCTGCCTCCAGCAGGGAGAGGGCGCGCTGGGCGCGCTCCGGGAGCGGACGGGTCGTGTCGGCCAGTGCGGCGGCCGCGGCGCTGTCGGCGAACTCGGCGACCGACGCGATGGCGTACTGCTGATCAGTACGGCTCATGCGGTGCGAGGCGAGTTCGGGCAGCAGGAGGATCCCGGTCTCCAGCAGTTCGGCCTCAAGGGCGGGGTCGGCGTTGTCGCTCAGCAACGCCCCGAGTCGGGCACCTTGGATGCGCAGGCTCGGAGGCGCGGCCGCGCTGCGGACCACCTCGGTGAGGAGACGGAGTGCTTCTTCCTTGTCCGCGGAAGCCTTGCCCCGCGTGAACCTGGACCGCAGGGCCGCCGCCGTCACCAGCAGGGTCCCGGGCCGGAGGGGATGGTCGGCGGAAGCCACGTCGAGGGCCTCGCGGCCCGTGTCCACCGCTTCGTCGAGGTCCCTCGGGTCCCGGAGGAAGTCGAAGCGGGCCTCAAGAAGGTGGCACAGGTTGGAGAGCGCCTCGACCCGGTCCTCTCCGTCCGCGGTCGCGCGTTCGAGGGCACGGCGGCCGAACTCCAGTGCTTCGTCGAGATCGGCCGCGTCCCTGGTGCGCTGGAACCGGAAATGCAGGGCGTTGCTCAAGGACGCCAGGTACACAGCGCGCTCGGAGTCCTCGGCGGCGGAGGCATCGACGGCCCGGCGCGCGGCTTCGACCGATGCGTCGAGGTCCGCGGGATCACCGGAGCGTTCGTAGCGGAGCCGGCTCGCGAAGCTGAGGGCTGCCAGGCGTCCTACCCGCCTGGCGGCGTCAGGCGCGGTGGCCTCGACCGCCCGGCGACGTATCCCGACCAGTTCGTCCGCGTCGGCCAAGGAGCGCGTCCGCCCGAACCGGTCCTTGAGGCAGTCGGCGAGTATGTCCAGGCAGTCCGCGTGCCGGGGACCGCCGCCGACGGCGAATCTGGCGGACTGTCCGCCGGCAGCGGATCCGTCATCCGCCTCGGCCGGCTCCCCGTCCGGATTCGGCCGGACGGTCAGCTCGACGGCACGCCGGGCGAAGCCGGCCGCCTCGTCGAGGTCGGGCAGCGACCTCGTCAGCCGTGAACGGCGGAGCAGCACCTGGGTCAGATTCCGCAGTGCGGATCCGAGCGCTTCCTCGGACGGGTCGTCCGTCGCTTCGACGGCCATACGGCCGCAGGCGACGGCCTCTTCCAGATCCTCCCGGGCGCCCAGGCGATCGAAGCGGACGTACAGCGCGCCGCAGAGATTGGTCGAACCCGCCGTACGCCCGGAACCGTCCCGCGAGGCTTCGAGGGCCTCGCGGCCGAGGGCTATCGCCTCGTGCAGATCGTCGAGCGTCTCCTCGCGTTCGAACCGCTGGATCAGCGCGGTGGTAAGGCTCCTCAGCCGTGCGCACCGATCGGCATGGCCGGCGGCGGTCACGTCGACGATCAGCTGCCGAGTGGTGACGGTCTCGTCGAGATCCTCAGGCATTCCGAGCAGTTCGAAACGCTTCCACACCGCGGTGTCGAGGGCGATCAGAGACAGCTCCTTGTGAGGGTCGCCGTCCGCCGCGGCCCCGACGGCCTGACGGCACGAGTCGATGGCCTCGTCCAGGTCCGCCGCCGCTTTCGTCCTCTCGTGGCGGGACAGCAGCAGGGTGCCGAGGTTCGTGAGCATCAGAGCCCGAGCGGAACGGTCGGTGTCATCGACGGATTCGACTGCCTGCCGGGCCACGGCAACCGCTTCGTCGCCCTCGGCCGCCGTGCCGGTCGACGCGAAGCTCTCGCTCAGGGCCCTGCTGAGGTCGAGGAGGAGGGGGGTGCGCTGACGGGCGTGCGGCGGTGTGTCGGTGGCTGCCCGGCGCAGTACGGCCACCGCCTGGCGCAGATCCGCGGGGCTGCCGGTCAGGTCGAACCGAGAGCGCAGGGCGCTGCCGAGCTGCTGGAGGCGCCAAGCCCGCTGGTCATGTCCCGTCGGCGTCGCTTCGACGGCCCGCCGCAGCGCGTCCACGGCCTCCTCCAGGTCCGCCGCCGACCGTGTCTGCTGAAACCGGCTGTGGCATGCCTCGCCCAGGGTCGTCAGATACCTGGCCCGGTCCGGATGCGCCGCGCCGGCTTGCACGCACTCGCGGCCGACCCGCACCGCTTCGTCCAGGTCCGCCGGCCGCTTCGTACGCGAGAACGCGCTCATCAGCGCGGTGCCGAGGTTGTTGAGCGTCGCGGCCCGATCGGGGTCGTCCGCAGGCATGGCCGCGAGGGCTCGCCGGGTCACCGTCGTCGCCTCGGCCAAGTCCGCGAAGTCGCCCTTGAGGCCGAAGCGGGCCTGAAGGATCGCGCCGAGGTTCGTCAGCATCGGGCCCTGCCCCGGGAAGCCGTCGGATGCCTCGACGGCCCGCCGCGCGACCGTCACCGCCTCGTCCAGATGCGGCTCGGCGCGGGTGCGGTCGTAGCGTCCTTTGAGCGCGGCGCTGAGATTCGACAGGGCCATCACCAGGTGACGGCGCTCCGAAGCGGTCTCCACGGCACGGCGCCCGGTGGCCAGCGCGTCCTCCAGGTCCCGTCGGTCCCCGGTCCGTGAGAAGCGGATCCAGAACGCGCCGCAGACGACGGCCAGGCGGTGCGGCCGTTGCGGATGGCCTTCCGGAGTGGCGTTCACCAGATGGACCCAGTGGTCGACGACATAGGAGAGCAGGGTCGTGTCGGAGCCGGCCGCCGCGTACTCAAGGACAGTGATCAGGCTCGGTTCAGCCCTGTCCGCCAGTGCGGGCAGCAGCGGTGCGGGCAGTTCCCACAGCCCCATGGTGATCGCGGCCGGGGTGAGCTGCTCCAGAGCCTCTTCGAGCGCCGCCTCCTTCTGCCGCCCCTGCGGCAGGGCCTGGAACTGGTACCACTTCAGCCAGCCCAGGGCGTGCCGGGCCTCCGTGTCAGTGCTCCCTGCCCTGTCGCTCTCCGACCCGTCGTTCTCCGACCCCTCGCTCTCCGCCCCGTCGAGCGTGCGCATGAGCTCGGCGGCCAGCGCGTTGACGCCCGGCGTCAACGCCAGCGCCGGATCGCCCGAGTCCCTGATCCACCGCAGAGCCTGTTCCAACAGGCGGGCCAACTCGTCACGACGTCCCATGGGACCCCCTTGTCGCAGCGGCCTCCGATCGTATGGGGACAGCCCGCCGCGCGGGGTGGGAGAAGGCGATTACCTGAGGAAGGCCCTTGGAAACGAAGAAGAAGTGCCCTCCGCACACTGGAAGGCATGGCCAAAAATCGTGGGTGATCGGATGAACCATGGCTGCTCAACGTTAGTGTGGCGCTGAGATCGTGCTCCCGAACCTCCTGGGCGCCGTTCCCTGAAGCAGGCAACTCGTAGAGGCATCGTGACAGCCCACCCCGTATCCCGTGATCTGACAAGCGAGCCGACGGGTGTCCCCGAGCCCGGCGGCGTCCGGCCGGCCACGGTCTTCGGGGCGACCACCGCGTCCAACCTCGTCGGGATGGGCGGCAACCTCGCTCTGAGCGTCTGGGTCCTGCACGAGACGGACTCCTTCGCCCTTTCGTCCGCGCTCTTCGGCTGCCAGTGGCTCCTTCCGCTGATCTGGCCCGCCGGAATAGCGCACTTCACCACCGGCCGCCGACCCGCCGCCGTGGCCGCCGGCTCGGAGTGGGCCGGTGCCGTGTTGTCCCTCGCGCTGCTGGGATCCGTCGCCTTCCGGTGTGTGCCCCTGGTGCTCGTCCTCGTGACCGTGCGCGGTTTCTGCGACGCGCTGACGCGCACGGCGGCCTCGCTGGTGTTCAAACTCGGTGGCGCCCCCGCGGAGGAAGTCGAACGGAACGTCTCACGGCTTGAGTTCTGGCGCATCGTCGGCACCTCGGCAGCGGGCGTGCTGTTCAGTCTGGTCGGCGAGCGCACTGCCACGGCAGCCTTTCTCGTGGCGGCCGGCGCCGTCCTCGCGGCGACCGGTGGCGTCTACGCCAGGGCCGCTGCGCTGACGGACCGTCCGGTGGCAGAGCCTCCCGGCAGGACGTCGGGCATGGCAGCTCTGCGTGCGAGTCTGCGGGCCCAGCCGATGGCCAGGATGTGGCTGTGGCAACTCGGGCTGGTAGCGGCCTTCCAGGGACTGCACAACGCGATCCGCATCGCCTACCCGCAGCAACAGCTCGGCGAGGGCGTGGCCGGGGTCGGCGTGGTGAGCGCGGTCAGCACGGTGGGCGTGCTCTGCGGGGGCTGGCTCGCCAGCAGGGAGCAGGTCGTGCGCCGGCTGAAGTCCGTGCCCGGACCGCTTCTGGTCGCCGTGGTGGGGGTCGTGGCGAGCGGTGCCGTCTTCCTGCCCCTCGCCGTCCCCAGCTACGCGCTCTACTTCGTCTTCATGGTGCTGTTCGAGACGGTCTTCATGATGTTCAACCTGCGCGTTGTCACCGCCACGGAGCAGGAACACGCCTCCTCCCTGCTCGGCTTCCGCAGCACGCTCCTGGGCGGCAGCACGCTGGCCGGACTCGCCGTCACCTCTCTCCTGCTGACCTGGCTGTCCGCGGCCTGGAGCACCGCGGCCGTGATCATGGTGATCGCGGCTCTGTCCTGGCTGCTCGCCCGCCCGCGGACACCGACCGAGACCGAATGAAACAGATGCGCTATCAGGGATACAACCAGCGGGCCGTCGCCGTGGTCGACGCCTTCTCCACCGGACACCTGCTCGGACCGGCGTTCCGCGCCAGAGGTGTGCCGGTCGTCCATGTCCGCAACCGCAACACCGCCCTGGAGTCGCAGATCCGGACCTTCCACGGTCCCGACTTCCAGGCGGAGCTGGACTTCACCGACGACATCGCCGACACGGCCTCCGAGCTCGCCTCCTTGGGAGTCGTCCATGTGGTCGCGGGGATCGAGAGCGGCAGTGACGTGGCCGACCTCCTGGCCACACACCTGACCACCCCCACGGCCAACGCCCCCGGGTTCGCCGACGCCCGCCGGGACAAGCGGGTGATGCACCAACTCCTCGACCGGGCCGGGATCGCCGTACCGTGGCAGCGTCACCTCGACGCGCACGGTGACACGGTGTGGCAGTCCACGGGCACCGAGCCCGAAACGGTGGTCGTGAAGCCCGCGGCCAGCGCGGGCACGGACAGTGTGGTGGTCTGCCGCGGCGGCGCCGAGCAGGACGCCGCGGTCCAGGGCATCCTCCGGTCGACCAACGTGTACGGACGCCAGAACGCCGGCGTGGTCGTGCAGGAGTACCTGCCCGGAACCGAGTACATGGTCAACACCGTGTCGGTCGACGGCGCACACGCGGCCGTCGAGGTCTGGCGTTCGGACAAGAAGCTCCTGGACGCCAGTCCCGTCTACGACCGCCAGGTGCTTGAGGACCCCGCCGACCCCGGCATCGCGGCGGTCATCTCCTACGTCTTCTCCGCCCTGACCGCTCTGGGTGTGCGCTGGGGCGCCGGCCACAGCGAGGTGATCGTGACACCTCGCGGGCCTCTCCTCCTCGAAACGGCGACCCGGCTTCCCGGCGGTGCCGACCCCTCACTGGGTCTCAAGGCGCTGGGCACCAGCCTTGTCGACGAGGTCGTGGAGTCGTATCTGGCCCCCGACACCGTCGCGGACCGAGGTGCGGTCCGTCCGCTGAGGAGGTTCGCCATGGGTGTCAGCCTCATCTCCCCGTGCTCCGGCCGCCTCTCGCGCGACCTCGATCTGCGTCCCGTCCAGGCGCTTCCGTCCTTCCACGGCGCCCGGATCCCGCTGGAGGCCGGAAGCCGGGTGTCGCGCACCGTCGACCTCTTCACCAAACCGGGTGGCCTGTACCTGTGCCACGAGGACAGGGACCAGCTCACGAAGGACTACGAGACCGTCCGAGAGTGGGAGAGCGTCGAGTTCACCCGGGTGACGGACGGGACCTGAGCGTGGACCACTGCCTGAGCGTGCCCCACTTTCCCCAGCGGTTCGAGCCGCCGGACTGGCCGACCGGGGCCCTGTGCGAGGGGGCCGGCCCGGAAATCTGGGGTGACCGCGCCTGCGGGCTCGCCTGCCTGCGGATGATCACCTCGTACTTCGGGCTGGCGGTTCCGTCTCAGTACGACCTCGTCCGGCAGGCCGTCGACAGCGGCGCCTACACCAGCAGGGGCATCCTCCATCAGGGGCTTGCCGACCTCGCTGGACGCCACGGTGTCAGCGCCGCGACCGTCGCGCTGGACACCGCGGAGGAGATGCGCCGTCTCCTGACCACCTGCGGTCCGGTGGTCGTATCCGTCACCCACCAGTTCCCCGAGGACGGACGCCGGGGCGGTCACCTCGTGGTCGTCACCGGTGTGCACCGAACTCCCGAGCCCGCGGTGACCTTTCGCGACCCGTCACGTTGGGGGCACACGCACAGCGAAGTCCCCGTACGGCGGTTCTTCAGCAGTTTCACCGGCCGCGCCATCGTCTTCGCTGCTCATCCCCGAACTCTGCGAGCGGCGTTGGGCGGCGTCCCCGGACCCGGACCTACGAGAGCGGCCCAAGGATCTCCTGGGACTCGATGAGCCCCTGGTCGCTGGGCGCCTCGCAGTCGTCGAAGACCCGGGCGGCCTGCCGGGCCCGGAAGTCGAGGTGGGCTTCGGCGGGCTTGGCGTAGCCGTAGCGGGCGCGGGCTTCCGCGGGCGTCAGCACTTCCTCCGTGCGGGGAGGGACGCCGAGCTTCATCGGCGCGATCACCGCGACCGTGGAGGGCGAGAGCCGTGCTATCAGGCGCAGTTCGGCCTTGGGGCTGAGGTGGGCGAGCGCGAAGGCCGCTTTCATGACGGGCACGATGAGATACGACCCCGGCCAGGGCGGCGCCCCCGAGGGCAGTTGCCGGCAGCCGCAGCTTCCACGTGAGAGGGTGACTGATCGCCCGTTGCGCCACAGTCCAGTATCGATACACAAGGTGGCCTGCGGCATCAAGGAGGACAGCGACACCTCCCGCCAGGCAGGGACTGCGTCCACCATGCCACCGTCGGGCAGAACGCCCAAGCCGGCATGATCGCCATCCAGACCCGCGACGGTATCGACGGCTCGGAGAACGTCGATACAGGCGTCAGTGCCAACGGCCCGCTGGGAGGTCTCTGACGTGGATCCCCAGCTGGAAGTGGCCGATCGGGCGGTGAATTCACACCCATGCCGTATGCGCGGCCGTCGTAACTTTCGTCAGTGTCGTATCAGGCCCGTGCGTTTGACGGTCGCCAGCAGCGGGGTGGTGTCGATGGCGGTGACCGCTTCCAAGGGGCCGACAGCGTCGGTGAGGAAGGTGTACAGGGCGTCGAGGTTCTCGGCGGCAACGGCGACGACCAGGTTGGCGAGCCCGGTGGTGGCGGCGCAGAACCGGACGTGCGGGTGGGCGCTCAGGGGCCGCGCGGCCTCCTGCAGCGCACCCGGCCGCACCGAGATCCACAGCAATGCCTCGGTCTGCGCGCCGAGCAGTGCGAGGTCGAGCTCGGTGGCCAGGCGCAGCGCCTGGCTGTCCAAGAGGGCTTCGAGCCGTCGGCGGGCCGTGAGTGCGGTGGTGCCGGCGCGGCGGGCCAGGTCCGTGTAGGTGGCCCGGCCGTCCTCGGTCAGCCCGGCGATCAGCGCGGTGTCGACGTC
Source organism: Streptomyces viridochromogenes (assembly GCF_001270495.1). GTDB lineage: Bacteria > Actinomycetota > Actinomycetes > Streptomycetales > Streptomycetaceae > Streptomyces > Streptomyces viridochromogenes_A. The sequence continues at coordinate 2,590 of NZ_LGUR01000276.1, read as the reverse complement.
GACAGGCGCGTACGACGGTGCCGAGGCCGTCGGTTGCGCGGGGTCGGGGACGAGTTCGTCCAGTTCTGCGGGGGAGAGGAGGCCGGCGGTCCAGCGGAAGGCGGTGGGGAAGACACGCAGCAAGGTGTGGGCGGTCCAGGAGCCGACGGCGTCGGTGGCGGGCAGGTCGCGCAACAGCAGGTTGTTGCGGGCTTCCGGACCTTCCAGGAAGAAGATCGTGGAGATCTCGTCGCCGCCGCCGAGGATGTCCACCCAGACAGTGTCGGGGCGGCGGGCCAGCGCCTGGGCGACCTGCCGGATCTTGTTGGGGCGGCAGCGGATGCGCAGGGCGACGGGGATCAGGTGCGAGAAGCGGGCCGGGTTGCGTACCGCGGTCGCGCGCAGAGTGCCGTCGGCGTACAGCAGGGCGACCCGGCGTACGACGGTGCGCTCGGACAGCCCCAGACAGCGGGCCACCTCCCGCCAGGAGGCACGCGGCGCGGCGACCAGGGCCGCCGCGATCCGCCGATCGGTTTCATCGAGCACCTGTCGCATGATCCGCATGGTAGGCCCAGGTGCTGGCGTACTTTCTGCGCAGGAGCCATCAGCTTGGCAGTGAATTCCCGCATCCCTCCTACAACGGTCTCGTCACCGGACGACGCGTTCGGGATCCGGCACCTGCGAGATGAGGGAGAAGACGATGACTGATCACGGAGCCGACCTGCTGATCCGCGCCGGGGCGGTGCACACCCTGGTGCCCGGTCAGGCGGTGCAGCGGGCAGTGGCCGTGCGCGGCGGCCGTATCGCGGCCGTGTCCGCCGACCCGAACGGTCTCGATCACCTGGTGAGCGTGGAGACACAGGTCCATGACCTGCCCGGTGCCACCGTGCTGCCCGCCTTCGACGACACCCACACCCACCTGATCTTCGCAGCGCTCGGTGCCCATGACGTCCCCGTGCATCAGGCCCGCAACATCCCTGAGTTCCTCGACCTGATCCGGCAGCGGGCCGCCGTCACCCCCGAGGGCGAGTGGATCCGCACCACCACCAACTGGCAGGAACTCAACCTGACCGAGCGCCGCATGCCCACCGCAGCCGAACTCGACCAAGCCACCGACCGGCACCCGGTCCTCGTCAAGCGCGGCGGCCACAACGACGTCGTCAACCACTACGCGCTGCGGCTGGCGGGCATCACCGAGGACACCCCCGCACCGCCGGGCGGCACCGTCGGCCGCAGCGCCGACGGCAAGCTCGACGGCCGGCTGATCGACAACGCCCTGCACCTGGTGGAACACCTGGTCCCGGCCCCGGACCGGGCCGAGCGCATCGACGGACTGCGCCTGGCCACCCGCGACTACGCCGCCACCGGCATCGGGACCGTACGCGACTGCGCGGTCACCCCCGAGGACTACGCGGTGCTCCTGGCCGCTCGCGAGGCGGGGGCGCTCAGCACCCGGGTGCGAGCGCTGATCTCCGCCCTCGGGCTGACCAGCGCCGCCCAGGTGGAGGACCTGCTCGACGTCATGGAGGAGTGGCGTGACAAATCCGACCCGTGGCTGTCGGTGTGGGGTGTGAAGTTCGGCCTCGACGGCGGTCTGGAGGCGGGGGCCACCGAGGAGCCGTACGCCTGCGACCACGCCTTCTCCGGAATGCTGATCTGGGAGCCGGACGCGCTGGTCGAGGCCGTCGAGGCTGTGGTCCGGCGCGGCTGGCGAGTCGGCACCCACGCTTACGGCGACCGCGCGGTGCGCACCCTGCTGGACGTCTACGAGCGCGTCCTCGAGCGCAATCCTGGGCTGCCCGCCGGCACGCTGGTAATGGAGCACGGCGGCCTGGCCGGACCCGAACAGCAGGCCCGTGCCGTCGCCTTGGGCATCCCGGTCACCATCCAGCAGCCGCTGCTGCACGACACCGCCGAGGTCGAGGAAGGCTTCTGGGGACCCGAACGCGTCGCCCGGCTGTTCCCCGCCCGCGGCTGGATCGACCTGGGCGCCGAGGTCAGCGCCGGATCCGACTTCCCCGTCGGCCAGTTCGGCGCGATGCGCTCCATATGGGGCATGACCACCCGGCAGACCGTCATCGGCGTCAAGGGCCCCGAGCACGCCATCACCTACGACGAAGCCCTCACCCTGCACACCGCGGGCGCCGCCCGCCTGACCGGCGAGGCGCACCTGCGCGGCACCCTCACTCCGGGCCGCCTCGCCGACCTCACCGTCTGGGACCAGGATCCCGCCCAGTGCACGGGCTACGCGCTGCGTGATCTCCGCCCCACGCACACCTTCGTCGGCGGCCTCCTTGTCACCCCGACCGGCACGCGGTAACCAGTCCACTGAGCCGTGGCTGGCTCTGTCCTGGTGGCATGAGCGGCCGTTGATATGGACCCCTTGGCGGTGGGGCTTGTAGAAAACCTTGTTGAGAACCCAGGGTGTGGATCTTCGACGAGGAGCACAAGCCCGCTGGTCAGACGTGGTGCAACGCTCACAACCTCGGGGTGGGCCCACGGTGAGAACCAGGCACAGGTCATCGTCAGTCACCATCGCCGACCACCGTCTCGCGCGGCACGCTCCCTGCGGGGACGCCGGACGGCGAGGATGACGAGTCATGACGATCGT
>NZ_LGUR01000275.1 GCF_001270495.1 Streptomyces viridochromogenes | reverse complement strand
GGCGGACCCGGAGCTGGTCCGGCTGGAGTTCGCCGTCCCCCTGCTGTCGCCGTGGCCGGGCGGCGGCGAGGGCAGGGATCCACACGCGCTGCGGGAACCGGACGTACGCGCCCTGCTGCGGGAGCGTGTCACACGTGAGAGCGACGAAGCGATGGCCGCGATGCTCCTGGACGACCCCCGCGCGCTCCTCGAAAGGTTCCTGAGCATGCTGGAGTGTTACTGGCGGGAGGCGTTCGAGGAGGAATGGGCCCGGATCGAACCGGAACTGGCCGCCGGGGTGAGCGAGGCCGGGCACCAGATCGAACAGCGTGGACTGTACGGCATGCTCCGCGGCCTGTGGCCGGAGGTGCGCAGCGACCGGCAGGCCGAACGCTTCTGGCTGGAGCGCCCGCACGACCACGAGGTCGCCATCGGCCCGGACGACACCCTGCTGCTCGCCCCCAGCGCCTATGTGTGGCCGCACGTACGGGTCAACTGCGACGGCCCTTGGCCCCTCGGGCTGGTCTTTCCCGTCTCGTCGATCGCCCGGGAAGCCCGCCCCAGGATTCCTCCCGCGCAGCTCGTCGGCATGCTCCGCGCGCTCGCCGACGACACCCGCCTGCGCGCCCTCCGGCTGATCGCCGAACG
>NZ_LGUR01000274.1 GCF_001270495.1 Streptomyces viridochromogenes | reverse complement strand
GGGCGGGGGTGGTTCGTGGGGGCGCGGACGTCGGGACGGAACTGGTTCGTCCTGTCGGCTCCGTCGGGTCGGCACCGGCTCGTCGTCTCGCAGACGTCCGGACGGAACCGGACCGTCGTTCGCCACCTCTTTCACTCGACGTGGCGCCGGACGCGCACCGTCGTTCCCCCGGCGTAGCGACGGACGCGGGCCGTGTCGCCGCCGCCGTCCGATGCAGCGCGAATCCCGCACCGCACAGGGCCACCAGCACCGCGGCTCCACCCAGCGCGAACCCCGGATGCGCGGTCACCGCCGCCAGCCCGACCAGGGCGGGCCCCAGAACGAAGGAGATCTCGTCGAGGGTGCTCTCGAAGGAGAGCGCGGCACCCACGGTGGAATCACGAGCTCCGGCACCGCGCGCGAGGGCGACCAGACGGGCGCGGGCCATGGGCCCGATCTGCGGCACCGTGGCTCCGGCCGCCGCTCCCAGCACGGCCAGCACCGCCGTAGGCAGCCCTGCGAGCGCCCCGACGACCAGCCCGGCGATCGCGAGGGCGTTGGCGAGGCAGAAGGTGAGCACGACCGCCCGCTGACCGTGCCGGTCGGCGAGTCGGCCCACCAGCGGGCCGCAGGCCACCTGCCCGACGGCGAGCGCACCGCCGGTCAGCCCGGCGGCGGACAGGGAGCCGCTGGCCCGTGCGACGAGCAGCACGCTGCCGAACTGGATCGTGGCGGTCGGCAGGCGCGCGAGAAAGGACATGACCGGCAGCAGCGGCCCGGTCAGGCCGATCACCTCACGGTAGGCCGCCGAAGTGCCGCGCCGCCCGGTCCTCCGCGTCTTTCCCATCAGTCGAAGCTAGGCACGCGCGTGGGCCCACGTGGAGGGGACGATGACACGAAGGGCGGCAGGGCGGGTACGTAGGTTTCCATGACACCTGAGCGACCTGACCCGATGGTGCCGACCGCCACCTACCGGCTGCAGCTGCAGCCCTCGTTCCCGTTCGAGGCCGCGGCGGCGGCCGTGCCGTACCTGGCCTCGCTCGGCGTCTCGCATCTGCACCTGTCCCCGGTCCTGGAGGCAGTCCCGGGGTCGGGGCACGGCTATGACGTCGTGGACCACGCGCGCGTACGCGAGGAGCTCGGCGGTGAGGAGGGGCTGCGCGCGCTGGCGCGCACCGCGCGCGAACACGGTCTGGGCCTGGTGGTGGACATCGTGCCGAACCACATGGCCATGGCCCCGCGCCACAACCGCGCCCTGTGGGAGGTGCTGCGCGAGGGCCCCAAGTCGCCGTACGCGCGATGGTTCGACATCGACTGGGAGGCACAGGGCGGCCGGATGCTGCTGCCGGTGCTGGGCCGGCCACTGGGCGAGGAGCTCGCTCACCTGGAGGTGGACGGCGACGTCCTGCGCTATTACGACCATGTGTTCCCGCTGCGCGAGGGCACCGAGGAACTGCCGCTGACGCAGCTCCTGGACGCGCAGTGGTACCGCCCGGCGTGGTGGCGGCTGGCCCGAACGGAACTCAACTACCGGCGGTTCTTCAGCATCTCGGAGCTGATCGGGGTGCGGGTCGAGGACCCGGAGGTGTTCGAGGCCACGCATGCCAAGATCCTCCAGCTCCTCCACGAGGGCGTGGTCGACGGGCTGCGCATCGACCACCCCGACGGACTCGCCGACCCCGACGCGTATCTGCAGCGCCTCCACGAGGCGACCGGCGGGCGCTGGACCGTCGTGGAGAAGATCCTCGCGGACGGGGAGCATCTGCCGGCCTCCTGGCCCGTCGCCGGCACCACCGGCTACGACGCCCTTCGGTACGTCGACGGCCTCTTCACCGATCCGGCGGGGTTCGGTGAACTCCTCGGCCAGTACCGGCGGTTCGCGGCCCCGCAGACGGACCGGGGCGGCGACTGGGAGGCGACGGTGCGGCGGGCGGCGTACAAGGTGCTCACGCACGAGCTGGCCACGGAGGTCGACCGGCTGACCCGGGTGGCGAGCCGCCTGTGCGCCACGTCCCCCGAACCCGCGCTGCGCGACCGGGCACCCTGGGCACTGCGCACCGCGCTCCAGGAACTCCTCGTCCGGCTGAAGGTCTACCGGCCGTACGCCTCCGGTGACGCGGCCCGTGTGGTCACGGAGGAGGCGGCGGCCGAAGCGCGGCTCGTCTTCGTCGTGCCCGAGGAGGCGGGGGCGGTCGACGTGGTGCGCGACCTGGTCCTCGGCCGGGCCGGTGACGGACCGGAGCACGTCGAGTTCCGGACGCGGTTCGCGCAGACGGCGTCGGCGCTGCGAGCCAAGTCCGTGGAGGACACGGCGTTCTACCGCCATGTGCCGCTGCTTTCGGCGACCGAGGTGGGCGGGAATCCGGGGAGCCCCGCGGTCGCGCCCGACGAGTTCCACGCGTACTGCGCGCGCGTGCAGCGCGACTGGCCCGGGACCGGGACGGTCGCGTCGACGCACGACACCAAGCGCAGTGCCGACGTACGGGCCGCGCTGGCCGTGCTCACGGAGTGCCCGCAACGCTGGGCGGACGTCCTGACGGAGGTGACCCGTGACGGCGAGGGCGTACCGGACGCCCAGCTGGCGTGGGCCGCCTGGCAGACGGTGTTCGGGCTGGGCGAGGCGGACGTCGACCGTGTGCAGGGGGCGCTGCTGAAGCATGTGCGCGAGGCCGGGTTGTTCACCAGCTGGACGGAGCAGGAGCCACCGTACGAGGAGGCGGTGGCGGCGTTCGTCGCCGCGGGGCCGTGCGGTGCGCCCGGCGAACGCGTGGCCGCCTTCCGGAGCCAACTGGAGCCGCACATCCGGGCGAACGTGCTGGGCATGGCCCTGGCCCAGCTGACGATGCCGGGCGTGCCGGACGTCTACCAGGGCACGGAGGGCGAGTACCGGGCGCTGGTGGACCCCGACAACCGCAGGGTCGTGCGGTTCCCGCCCGCGGATCCGGGAGAGAAGGGCGTGGTGACGGCGGCGGCGCTACGGCTGCGCGGGCGGCGCCCCGATGTGTTCGGCGACTCCGCGTCGTACGCGCCGTTGCCGGCCGGGGGCCCCGCGGGCGCCCACTGTGTGGCCTTCGTGCGCTCCGGAGAGGTGATCACCGCTGTGACGCGCCTGTCGCTGCGGCTGGCGCAGTCGGGCGGCTGGCGCGACACCCTGCTGCCGTTGCCGCCGGGCCGATGGGGCGATGTGCTCGCTCCCGAGCGGGAGTTCACCGGGCACGCGCGCGTGGCGGAGTTGTTCGAGCGGCTGCCGGTGGCGTTGCTGGAGCGGGTGGACGGGGAGGCGGCTGTGTGAGCCGAGCGCTCTCGACGCGCAGGGCTTCGGGGCGTGCACGGTTTCGCGGCGCGCCTCGGCATCGGGCCCGCGACCGGCTCGGGCCCGCGTACGCTCCCGGGGCTCGGGAACGACGGCCGGCGCGCGGTGACGAGGGCCGGGGCCCGCTTCACGCCCGGGCTCCCGACGCGCATCGGTGCAGGCGAAGGGGGTACGGCACCTCGGCGGGAGGGGCCCGGCACGCCCGCTGACGCCGGCCGCCCCTGCCCTTCGGCGGTCAACGCAACTGGGCGCCCCCGGGAGCCTCCCCCGCGGACTCCTTGACACCTAAACCAGACCATGGGGTACTGCGGATTGCGAAGCCGGGCGGAAGTGACGGGGGTGAGTCTCCTGCCGGAGCTGCGCTACCCCACCCTGACCGAACTAGTGCTGTCTGCCCGCGCACTGGCCGCTCACCGTCCCGGCCTGTGCACGCTGAGGCAGGTGGGGGCCTCCCGGGCGGGAAGACCCCTCCACCTGCTGTCCATCGGTCACGCCCGACGCGCCGTCCTGGTCGTCGCCGGCGCGCATTCCAACGAGCCCACGGGCGGCCCCACGCTCCTCGCGGTCGCGGAACGGGTGCTGCACGAGCGGGAGTTGCGGGCCGACATCTCCTGGCACTTCCTGCTGTGCGCGGATCCCGACGGGGCGAGCCTGCATGTCACGCCGGCGCCCCGCAGCCTGTTCGACTACCACCGCGGCTTCTTCCGGCCCGCGGCCGCGGAGCAGCCGGAGTGGGCGCCGGCCGCGCTGCCGTCCGACCGGCTGCCGCCCGAGACGCGCGCGCTGACCCGGGTCATCGACGAACTGCGCCCCTACCTCCAGGTCACTCTGCACGGGACGGATCTGGGCGGCAGCTGGGTGCAGTTGACGAAGGACGTTCCCGGACTCGCCGAGCCGTTCGCGAAGTCGGCGGCGGAGCTGCACATCCCGGTGGAGACCGGCGCCTCGGACGCGGCGGGCTGGCCCGCCTCCGGGCCCGGGGTGCACGTCATGCCCGCACCGGGCGCCGGCGCGGCGTATCCGAGCATGCCGGACGACGCGCGCAGCAGCACCTGGTACCACGTGCACCGGTACGGCGGTCTGACCGCGGTCGTCGAGGTGCCGATGTGGGCGAGTGACCTGGTGGACGACCCGGCGCCGCATCCGGACCCGGCCAGGGCGATGCGACGGCTGGGGGCCCGGCTGAGGCGGGACGCGCTGGAGGTGGAGCGGGTGCTCACCGAGGCGCTCCCCCGGCTGGACGGCGTCGACGGGCCCTTGCTGCGGGCCGCGAAGTGGGCGCTGGAGGTGGTGCCGGGGCTGGCCGCCGACTGGACGCACACGCCGCCCGCCGACAACACCATGGCGTACGTCGGGAGTGTGGACGCCTTCGGGCGGCGGCTGCCGCTGCGGGCGGCGGCCATGCTGCTGCGCGTCCTGCACGAGACCGAAGACCGCGGGGCACCGCGCCTCGAACACCTCGTGGCCACCTGGAGCGACGCCTTCGCCGAACGCTTCCGCGCCCGCTGGGTGCCCCTGGAGCACCAGATCGAGCACCAGTCCCGCACGGTCGTCGCGGCAGCGCTGCACGCGCGCGACAGGGCGGCGTGAGCCCTGCCGCGCACCTGCCCGGACGGTGTGGGCCGAGGGCACCGCACGCGCGCGCGTGCATCCGTCTGCCGTCTGCCTCACGGCGTCAGCCATGAGGCAGACGCCGTGAGGCAGTCAGCCGTCCAGCGCGAACACCGACCCGGTCCGGGCGCCCATCGCGCACCCGTTGGCGAAGGTCTCGCGGTACTCGACCGGCCGTCCGTTCCACTCGCCGCGCGCGTGGACGGTCACCGGCGCGTAGATCATCGGGCAGAAGGCGTTCGCCGTGCGCAGTCGGCTGATGTCACCGCCCACCCGTTCGAGGTCCGCGCAGGCCTCGGCAGCCTTTCCGTGGCCCTGCGGGGGGTCGCACAGCAGCAGCGTGCCGTGCGGGTCACCGTGGCGGGCGTCGCCACGGGTGACCGTCAGGTAGAGCCAGCTTCCCGGGTCCGGCTCCTGGACCGCCGCCCGCGCCGGAGCCGCGCCGAGGACGAGCATGGCGGCGGTCGCCAGCAGGCCGCCCCGTACCGCTTTCGCCGTGAGTGATTGCGTCATTCCCGATGCATCGGCACGGCGGCCCCGGCATTCCACCCCGACTCACCCGAACGGGAGCACGCGGGCGCGTGCCGCCCGGCGAGTTCGAACGCGGCGAGCACGACCCGCGCCTGGTACTCCACCTGGCGCGCGACCGGTATCCAGCGCGCCCCGCAGCCGTCGCGGTAGTCCTCGCACCATTCCTCGATGAGCGGGTCCAGCTCCGGCAGTACCCCGGCCGGATCGTGTCCGGCGCCCGTCACGAGCTGGTGCAGCAGCCCGGCGGTCCGCAGGGCGAGGCGCCGCCCGGCGATGCGCAGGGCGGCCAGGTGAGCGGTGCTGAGCGAGGGGAGGGGGTGGACGCCGACGGGGTCCCTGACGTCGGGGTCCCAGGTGTCGGCGAGCCCGGGGCAGACCAGTAAATAGTCGTCGACCGGGGCGAGCAGCCGGGCCGTTTCGGGGCCGACCGGAAGGTGTGGCCGCAGGCGCTCCAGCAGCCCGTTCAGGACGCGGGTGTCGTGGCGCAGCGTGTGGCTCACCCTGCGCAGGACCGTTTCCTCATCCGGGTGCGGGGCGCCGTCCTCCACCCCGGCCACCCCCCACATGGGGGCCTCGACGACCGCTGTGACCGTGCCGTGCCGGTACGGGTGGAACCACGTCGACTCGACGGCCGCCTCGGTGATGGCGGCGGCCAGGTCACCTCGGCGTGGCCTGGGGATCCGGTAGACGGCGGGTCCCAGTTCCGGCCAGTACAGGGTGTCGTAGGGGCCGAGCTCGCGCGGAATGCCGAGGCGGGCGGCGGTGTGCGCGACGCGCTGGGCGAGACCGGGCAGGTCGTGGGTCAGCTCGACGAAGCCGCCGCCGACGTCCACGCCGTGCAGGGAGCACTGGAGGAAGGGCCGCAGTTCGTCCTGGAGTTCGAGCAGGGCGCGGGTCTCGGGCAGCGTGACCCGGTCCGCGCCGTCCGGCAGCCATTCGGGCTGCTCGAGGAAGCCGGGCCGGAAGAAGTGCCGGAAGTAGCCGGAGAGGGCGTACGGGCCGTGCAGCCAGCCCTCGTTGCGGCGCAGGCCGTCGGGGTCGAGGCACAGAAGCAGGTTCCAGGTGGCGTCGGCATCCTCGTGCAGGCGGGGGTCGGCGAGCACCCGTTCGGCCAGCCGCAGCACGGTGGCGCCGCCGACCGGCTCGTTGGCGTGCGGACCGGCCACGACGAGGGCCTGGCGGCTTCCGTGGCCGACGGACAACAGCCACAGGGGCGTGCCCGCTCGGGAGGTCCCTACGCGGCGCAGACGCGCGTCGCGGGGACGGCGGGCGACGAGCGCGGCCGCCCGGGCGCCCAGCTCGTCGACGGTCGGATAGCGGAGGAGTGGCGGCAGGGCACACCTCCACATGTGGTGCCGTCGGTTCACCTGATGTGCATGGTGTACGCACAGTCAGTCACGAGTTGACGGCGACGTCAACACCACAAAAGGCAAAGGGACTTGAGTCAACACTTCAACCAAGGCCATGGCAAAGGCCCAGGCCGGAGCCGAGGTCCGGCTCAGTTGGCGGCGAGCCTGAACGACATCCGGCCGAAGCCGATCTGGTCGCCCTCTCGGACCACGACGGCGCCGATGACGCGGCGGCCGTTCACCGTGGTGCCGTTGGTGGAGCCCAGGTCGCGCAGGACCCACATGCCGCCCTGGTGACTCAGTTCGGCGTGCACCCGGGACACGGTCTCGTGGGTCAGCCGCAGCCCGTTGACGGGGTCGCGGCCGATGCGCAGCGGGTGCCCGGCCGCGGGGTGGGGCAGCAGCAGCTTGGGCAGCCGCTCGGCCTGCCATGCCCTGCGCAGCCGTACGGTGAAGCCGGAGACCGCCTCGACGGTGCCGAACACCAGACGCGACAGACGGCTCTCGGAGGGCAGGTCGGCGGTGAGGGCGGCGAGCTCGTCCGCGCGGCGGGCGGCGAGGGCGAGCTCCATGCGCCGCACGAACGTGTCGTGCGACAGCCGGCCCATGGCGACGCCGTCCCGGAGCACCTTCAGCGCCTTGTCGCGCTCCACGTCGGAAAGCCGCGCGGGGTACGTGTTGAACTCGAAAGACGACGTCACGTCGCTGATTGTCGGTCAGCGAACCCCGGGTGTCCAGAAAACGGGGAAACGGCCACCACACGCGCGTGATCGACGGGGCCGGTCACGACACCTGCCGCAAAAGGGAAGATTCAAAAGCGGATTGATCTCGTTTGAAGCACCATGGACGGGCTACATCACGGTGAGCAGACGAAGGGGAACCGTCCGTGCAGTTCGAGGTGTGGGCACCGCAGGCCGACCGTGTGACGCTCCATTGCGAGGGCGCCACGCGCGCGTTGGAGCGCGATCCCGATCGCGCGGGATGGTGGTGGGGTGAGGCGGAGGCGCGGGACGGGACGCGGTACGGCTTCGCGCTCGACGACGGCCCCGTGCTGCCCGATCCGCGCTCGCGCCGGCAGCCGGACGGCCCGGACGGGCTGAGCGCGGTCGTCGACCACACGCGATTCGAGTGGCGCACCGAGTGGGCGGGGCGGCCCCTGCCCGGCGCGGTGCTGTACGAGCTGCATGTGGGCACGTACACGCGCGAGGGCACGCTGGAGGCGGCCGCCGAGCGGCTCGGGCATCTCGTCGAACTGGGCGTCACCCACGTCGAGTTGATGCCGCTGTGCCCCTTCCCCGGGCGGCACGGCTGGGGGTACGAGGGCGTCTCGCTGTGGGCCGTGCACGAGCCGTACGGCGGGCCCGAGGCGCTGAAACGCTTTGTCGACCGGGCGCATGAACTGGGCCTGGGCGTGGTCCTGGACGTCGTGCACAACCACTTCGGCCCGTCCGGGAACTATTTGCCCGCCTTCGGTCCCTACCTCACGGACAAGCACCACACCCCCTGGGGCTCCGCCGTCAACCTGGACGCGCCCGGCTCCGACGAGGTGCGCGCGCATCTCGTGGAGAGCTCGCTGGCCTGGCTGCGGGACTACCGGCTCGACGGGCTGCGCCTCGACGCGGTGCACGCGCTGAAGGACACGCGCGCGTGCCACTTCCTGGAGGAGCTGTCGACGGCCGTCGACGCCCTCTCCGCCGACCTGGACCGGCCGCTGTCCCTGATCGCCGAGTCGGACCTGAACGACCCCCGGCTCATCACCGCGCGCTCGGAGGGCGGCCTCGGTCTGCACGCCCAGTGGAACGACGACTTCCACCACACCCTGCACACCGCGCTGACCGGCGAGTCCCAGGGCTACTACGCCGACTTCGCGCGCGCCCCCATGGCTAACCTCGCGAAGACCCTCACCGGCGGCTACTTCCACGACGGCACGTACTCGAGCTTCCGGGACCGGCACCACGGGCGCCCCCTGGACCGTACGCGCGTGGCGGCGCACCGCCTCCTCGGCTACAGCCAGACCCACGACCAGGTCGGCAACCGCGCCCAGGGCGACCGGCTCACGGCCTTGCTCTCGCCCGGCCTGCTGGCCTGCGCGGCCACGCTGACGCTGACCGCGCCGTTCACACCGATGCTGTTCATGGGCGAGGAGTGGGCCGCGGGCACCCCTTGGCAGTTCTTCACCGACCACACCGATCCGGAGCTCGCGGAGGCCGTACGGCGCGGCAGACGGCGGGAGTTCGCGGAGCACGGCTGGGCCGAGGAGGACGTGCCCGACCCGCAGGACCCGGCGACCCGGGACCGCTCCTGCCTCGACTGGGCCGAGCTCGACAGGGAGCCCCACGCGCGCGTGCTGGCCTGGTACCGGCGTCTCATCGCCCTGCGCCACGAGCAGGCCGACCTCACGGATCCCGACCTCGCCGACACCAAGGTGGCCTACGACGAGCAGGGGCGCTGGCTCGCCTTCCGCCGCGGCGACATTTGCGTGGCCGTCAACCTCGCCAAGGAACCGGCGGCCATCCCCCTGGGACCGCGCCAGGCCACCGTGCTGGCCGCGTGGGAGCCGGTGGAGGCACCGGGCGCGGACGGGGTGCTGCATGTGCCCGGGGAGTCGAGCGTGGTGCTGTTGCAGGGGTGAGTGGCGGAGCGGGCAGGCTCTGCTGTCGGGGGCTTCCCGCCGTACCGCGGCTCCCCCGCAGCTCCCCTCCTCCAGCTCCTCCTCCGGCTTCTTCTACAGCTCCTCTTCCCCGTCGTCCTCCCTGAGCTCCGTCACCCGCTCCAGCAGAATCGCCTCCCACGCGTGCCGCAGCTGCTTCCTCAGCAGCGGCTGGGGCGTGTCGCCCTTGCCGTCGAGGCGGTCCGCGAGGCGGATGATCGCGTCGCAGCGGGCGAGCCAGAGGCCGCGCAGGCAGGGGCGGGCGCCGTAGCCGGCGAGGGTGGCGGCGCGGACGGCTGCCGGGGAGCCGACGGCGAGGGCGAGGCCGGCGATGTCCTCGGCGGGGTCGCCGAGGACGGTGTCGGCCCACCCGAGGACGCCGCGCACCCGCCCGTCGGCGCTGACGACGAGGTGGTCGCCGGTGAGGGCGTGGTGGACGAGGACGGCGGTGCCGGGCTGGGCAGCGAGCTGGACGGCGGCCGACTGGGTGAGCTGGCGCAGCCGGGCGGCGTCGAACTCGTCGGCGTCGGCGAGGCGCGCGGCGGGGCGTTCGGCGGCGCGGCGCAGGGCCTCCAGGGAGCGCGGTGCGACGCGCGGCACACCGAGCGTCTCGGCCTGCCGTGCGGGGACCTCGCGCAGCCCGGTGAGCAGCCCGGCCAGGTCGGCCTCGCCGACGGCGGACACGTCGTGCTCCCCGCCCGCCCCGCCGGGCACCTTGGTGTCCAGGGTGTAGGTCAGTCCGGGCGCCCACTCCCCGTGGGCGACGCTCGTCGGCACCGTGACCGGGACATGCGGGCGGACGAGGTCGCGCAGCCGCAGTTCGCGGCGCTGTCGTAGGGCCGCCCCGCGGTCGGGGGCGAGGCGCAGCACATGGCGGGTACCGACCCACCAGGTGGCGGGTTCGGCGCCCGGGGCGGCAGGGCGGACCTCGGGTCCGGCCGAGTCGTCCACGCCGTCCTTGAGCAGGGAACGGACCAGTCGGCGGACGGTGTCCGCGGTGGGTGTCGGTGCCTGGGTCATGGTCGCGCCGTTGTCGCTCGGGGGTCTACGGGGGCTCCTCGCTCCGGGATCGGTCACCGGGTCAGTCCACTATGACCATCTCGCGGGTCGTGTCGTTAAGGCGTCGGCCGCCGTCCTCGGTGACGGTCACGATGTCCTCGATGCGCACTCCGAAGCGGCCGGGCAGATAGACGCCGGGCTCCACGGAGAAGCACATGCCGGGCACGAGGGGCTGCTCCTCGCCCTCGATCATGTACGGCGGCTCGTGCGTCGTGACGCCGATGCCGTGCCCGGTGCGGTGGATGAAGTACTCGCCGTACCCGGCGTCCGCGATGACCGCGCGGGCGGCCCGGTCGACCTCCTGGCAGGCGGCCCCGGGCCGCACCGCCCGGAACCCCGCCTCCTGCGCCGCGCGCACCAGGTCGTGGACCCGGCGCTCCTCGTCGGCGGGTTCGCCGACGTGGACCGTACGGGAGGTGTCGGAGCCGTAGCCGTCCTTGAGGCCGCCGAAGTCGAGGACGACCATGTCGCCGCGTTCGATGACGCGGTCGCCCACCTCGTGGTGCGGGTTGGCGCCGTTCGGGCCGGAGGCCACGATGGTGAAGTCGACCTGGGAGTGACCGAAGCGGCGCAGCAGGTCGGCGAGGTCGGCGGCGACGTCTGACTCGTGGCGTCCGCCGAAGGGAACCTTCCGAATCTCCTCGAACGTTGCGTCTGCGGCCGCACCCGCGGCCGCCAGCAGCTCCAGCTCCGCCGTGTCCTTGACGGCACGGAGCATCGGCAGGGCGTCGGTGAGGGAGGCGTACGAGGTGGCGGGCAGTGCCCGTTGCAGGGCGAGCAGATGCATCGCCCAGGCGTTGTCGCTGATGCCGAACCGTCCGCTCGCGTCGAGCAGGGCGGCGGTGGCGGCGTAGGGGTCCTTGCCGTCGGTCCAGTCGCGCAGGGTCAGGCCGGGCGCGCCGGCGGCCTTCGCGGCGTCCGGGGCCTCCAGGGCGGGGACGACGAGGACGGGGTCCCGGCCGGGGACGAGGACCAGCAGGGTGAGCCGCTCGGTCTCCGCGGTGGGCGCATAGCCGGTGAGCCACACCAGGTCCGGGCCGGGTGCCACCAGCAGCCCGGCCAGCCCGGCCTCCGCGGCCGTCCGCGCGGCACGTTCCCTACGGGCCCGGTAGTCATCGGCGGTGAAGGGCGCGGGTGCGGTGCCGGTCATCCGGGGCCTCCCTGGGCGCGTGAAAGGACTACGGGCAGCATCCTGCCCGGACGGAGGGGGCGGCGCGAGCCGGTTGACAGGGCTTTTGTGCGGTTGGCCGGGCATGGCGTCAGCTGTCGAGCGCCATGCGGACGCCGAGGAGCAGCAGCACGCCTCCGGAGACCTGTTCCAGGCGCCGGCGCACACCCGCGCGGGACAGCACGGTCTTCATCCGGCCGACGAACCACACGTACAAGCCGTAGTAGCCGACCTCGTAGACCGCCCAGAGAGCGGCGAGGCCGACCATGGTCGGCAGGTGCGGGGCGCCCTCCGGCACGAACTGCGGGAGGAAGGACAGCGCGAAGACGGCCGCCTTGGGGTTGGCGAGGTTGAGCAGCAGCCCACCGCGGTAGGAGGCCCAGCCACTCTTCCGCGTGCCCTCCCATACGGTGTCGTCCGCCCCCTTCGCGCGGCGCGCCTGCCGCAGCGTCTGGACGCCGAAGCCGACGAGGACGACCGCGCCGACGATCCGCATCACGTCGTACGCCACCTCGGAGGCCGTCAGCAGCGCGGTCAGCCCGAACGCGGCGACCACGCCCCAGATGAAGACGCCGGTCTCGTTGCCGAGCACGGTCAGGAAGCCGGAGCGCCTGCTGTGCAGCGACTGCTTGATGATCAGAACGGTGCTGGGCCCGGGCGAGGCGGCGACGAGGGTGCAGGCGCCCAGGAAGGCGATGAGGGTGGTCGGCATGGGACTCATCGTGGCCTTGTCGGCAGACCGCGACCAGTGGTTTTCGTGTGCTCCCGTTTCGTGTGCTCCCGTAAAGGGTGCGAGGCGGTCAGGTGACGACGCCCGGGATCGCGGTCAGCCGCTGGTGGCCGCCGCCGCGGTGGCGCACCGTCAGGGTGACCTCGCCGCCCGGGCGGGCCCCGGCGACGGCTCGCGCGAGGTCGGCGGCCGAGTCGATGCGGGTCCTGTCGAACGCGAGAATCACATCGCGCCTGACCAGACCGGCCCTGTACCCCGGCCCGGGAACGTGGACGCCGACCACCAGGGCGCCCGACTCCTCGGCGTCCACGGCCTCCACACCGAGGGTGGCGACGGCGGCGGGGGCCGGCGCGGACGTCGGTGTCGGGGACGCCGGGGCAGAGGAACCGGGAGGTGCCGACTCGGCCGGGATTCCGGGGGCACGGCGGCCCTCCTGCCGCTGGAGTTCGGCGAGCTTGCTCATGCCGATCACCGTGGCCCCCAGCGTGCCGAGTCCGACGCCGCACAGGACCAGGACCATCCCGACCAGCAGGGCGCACAGCAGAGTCGTGAGCCGTCGCCCGCACCGACGGGGCGCGGCGTGCGGGCGACGTGCGCCGGGGTCGGGCCCGGCGCCGTCACCGGGGCTCTGACCTGGCATGGGCTTGGGTCGCAACGCGGTCTGTTCCATCGGATCGCCTCCGGCTGGTGACTACCCTGCGCACCGGCGCACAACGAGCCACGATCGAGTGAGACTGACGCAGACTGACCAGTGGTCAAGAACGCCAGCCCGTTCGCGGGTCGGCGTGCCGACGCGTTCGCGGGGCTGGTCGCCGACGCGATCCGGGGCTGGTTTGCCGACGCGATCCGGGGCTTGTTCGCCGACGCGTTCACCGACACCTTCAGGACCGTTCGAACAACGCCTCCGCGACGGCCGCCGCCGCGCCCCTGGGCGCACCCGCCCCCGCGCACACCAGTTCTGTCCGGTGCACGACCCGCGGTTCCGTGACCGGTACGGCGACCGTGTGGGGCACCCCGACGGCCGCCGAGCGCGGGAGCAGGGTCAGGCCGTGGCCCGCCGCGGCCAGCGCGGTGAGGGCGCGGACGTCGGTGCCCTCGTAGCGCAGGGCGCAGCGGAAACCCTGGCCGCCGTTCGCGCCGCGCAGGTGGGCCAGCGGCAGGCCCGCGTCGGGGGCGTCGAGCCACCGGGCGTCGGCGAGGTCGCCGAGACGCAGGCCGGTGCGCCCGGCGAGCGGATGGGTGTCGGGCAGGAGGACGCAGACCGGCTCCTCCCCCACGCCGTACGTGGTCAGCGGGGCCACGTCGGGCAGTCGCAGCGGGTCGCTGGGGGCGGCGAGGCCGTCGACGAGACCGAGGTCGGCCGTGCCGGTGGCGACGGCCGCGGGCACCTCGTCGCGGGGCAGCACGCGCAGCGTCACTCCGGAGACCGGGAGTGCTGCCAGGACGTGGGGGCCGAGCGCGGTCGACGCCGTCGCGAGCGTCAGTTCGCGGCCGGGCGCCGCCGCCATCCTTACGACGTCCGCGCGGGCCGCCTCCAGCCGGAGCAGCAGCGGACCCGCGTGTTCGAGGAGCCGCTCACCGGCCGCCGTGGGAGCGACAGGACGACGGGTGAGCAGGGGTGCGCCGAGGTCCTGTTCGAGCGCGGCGATGTGCTGGGACACCGCCGACTGGGTGTAGCCCAGTTCGCGGGCGGCCTCGGAGAACGAGGCGAGGCGGGCGACGGTGACGTACGTGCGCAGCAGATGCGGGTCCATGCGGTACAGGATCCCGTATCTCATCAGCACTGCTTATCAGAGGTCCAGTAATCATCGTTGGACGTGAACTACGGGCGGCGCCCAGGATGAGGGCCATGACGAACACCGTTGCCCGGAAGGCGATGACGACAAAGACGGCAAGGCTCGCCCTGGTCGGGGATCGCTCCCCCAATGTCGCCTCGCACACGCGCGTGCCACTCCTGCTGGACGCCCTCGCCGAACGCGACCGGCTCGTCCTCGACGCCTACTGGATCCCGTCCCAGGACGCGGCGGCCGACGGCGCGGTGCGCGGCTTCGACGCCGTGTGGGTGCTGCCCGGCAGCCCGTACCGCAGCGAGGCAGGCGTGCTGTCCGCGATCCGCACCGCACGCGAGGAGGGAATCCCGTTTCTCGGTACCTGCGGCGGCTTCCAGCACGCGCTCCTGGAGTACGCCCGGCAGGTGTGCGGACTGAACCGGGTCGCCCACGCCGAGAACGACCCCGACGCCGACGACTTCCTCATCGAACCACTGGCCTGCTCGCTGGCCGGTCACGAGGCTGCGGTCCGGATCGAGCCGGGCACGCTCGCCCAGTCGTTGATCGGCTCCGAGCGGACCGTCGAACGGTACTTCTGCGCGTACGGCCCCTCCCGCCACCTCGACACCCTGCGCGCACACGGGCTGCGCTTCTCCGGACACGACGAGGACGGTCACGTCCGGATCGCCGAACTGCCCGGCCATCCCTTCTTCCTGGCCACGCTCTTCCAACCGGAGCTGTCCGGCGACGGCTCGCGCCCGCACCCCGTCGTCAGGGCGCTGGCGCGAGCCGCGGTCGAGCACGCGGCCGGGAGGGTCCCTACGCGCGCGTGACGCGTCGCTTGACCATGCCGCGCCACGCGTTCCCATGCCGCGCCATGCGTTCCCATGCCACGCCACGCGCGCGTACGTCAGCCCGTGTGTCCCTCCCCGTGGCCGCCATGACCGCCGTGTCCGCCGCCGTGGTCGAACTTCAGCGCCTCCGCGGGCATGACGACGAAGGGCCGCATCATGCCCATGTCCTCGTGCTCCAGGAGGTGGCAGTGGTACATGAACCTGCCGTACGCGCCGTCGAATTTGCCCATGACGCGCAGCATCTGGTTCCCGGGCACACGGAAGACGTCCTTGTAGCCGAGTTCGTTGGGCGCCAGCGGGATGGAGGTGCCGGCGTCGAACCGGATCGGGCTGCGGGTGCCGCCGACCGCCGGGTCGAAGCCCGAGACGTCGTACGCGTCCCGGCCCAGCAGCTGGAAGTCGGCCAGGTGGATGTGCATGGGGTGGACGATCGGGGCGAGGTTGAGGAAGCTCCACTGCTCGTGACTGCCCTCGGCGATGGTGAAGCCGAGGCCGTCGTTGAACGTCCGGGCGGTGCGCCGGTAGGTCTTCGTCTTCCCGTCCGGGCCGGTGACCTGGATGACGCCGTCGGTGGGGACCTGGATGTCGCCCGGGTCCTCGACCTGCGCCATTTCCCACATCTCCGGGTGGCCGCCCGCACCCTTGGTGGCGGGCGGGGTGAGCACTATCAGCCGGTGGCCGTGCTCGATGTCGTGGGTGAGCCGGCGGAAGGAGCCGGACAGCACCTCGGGCAGTTCGAAGGTGTCCGTCTCATGGCTCTCCCCGACCCGGAACTCCATGACCGCCGGATAGCGCACGTCGCCCGCCGGGTCGGGCAGGCCCGGCGGCTGGTTGCGGCCCTTGTTGACCAGGCGGAGCCTCCGGCCCGCGAGCCCGCGGAAGTCGACGAGCAGGTCGAAGCGCTCGGCCGGCGCCGCGGTCAGCGTGGGCAGCGCGTCGTCGAAGTCGATCGGCACCGGCCGCGGCAGCAGTCCGCCGTCGCTGCCGATCTGGTGGACGATGCCCGGCACCGGGTTGTCGTCCTCGTCGACCAGGACGAGGTTGTAGATGCGCGCGTTGGACGCGTTGACCAGCCGGAAGCGGTACCAGGCGTTGTCCACCTCGGCGTACGGCCAGATGCGGCCGTTGACGGTGGTGTACGGGCCGCTGAACGGGATGGAGACCGGCTTGCCCGTCTCAGGGTTCTTCTCCTGGACGATCACCGTCTTGTGCAGCAGGCGCCCGTTGAGACGGCCGTCCTCGTCGGTGTCGAGGTTGCGGTCGGCGAGCAGCAGCGGGACCTCCCGCACCCCGCGGGGGAGTTGGAGGGCATCCTCCTCGTCGTCCCGGACGAGGTACGTCCCGTACAGGCCCGTCATCACGTTCCACCGCGTTATGTTCATGGCGTGGTCGTGGTACCACCATTGGACCGCCTGGTGGTCGTTCGGGTACTCGGACAGCTGGGCGTCGCCGAAGCCGACGGCGTTGTCCGCCCAGCCGTCGTTGCCACCGCCCGTCTGGGCGCCGTGCAGATGGGTCACCGACCAGGCGGGCAGGGCGGCGACGTCCTTGTTGGGTTCGACGCCCTCGCGGCCGGGCTCGGTGGTGGCGGGGGGACGGCCGTCCGTGCGCAGCGGCACCTCCACCGAAGTGACCGGGTACTCGCTCTCCCCGGGGATGCGGTTGGTCCAGGCGATGCGGACGCGCTGTTCGCGCCGCACCTCGATGGTCGGGCCCGGCACCTGGCCGTCGTACCCCCACATCAGGGTCGGCGGCAGCTGCGGGTGCAGGCGCACCCAGGTCGGGCGCAGGGCGATCTCGGTCTCGCGTAAGACGTCCCCCGACGCCGGCCGCAGCACGGTGGGGACGGGCAGCGGGGCCGCGTACGGCGTGAGTTCCCCGGTGTCGGACGCCCGCTTCCCCGTGTCGGTCTCCGCCGCGGGCTGCGCTGCGGTCTCCGTGTCGCTGTCCGTGAGCCTCTCGATGATGTCGGTCAAGGTCGAACACCCCCGTGTGTTCTTGTTGTCTGTTCCCCTCACCCCGGAAGACTCGCTGCGCACCGCGCAAGTTCCCTGAATATCCCGTTCCGCACGAAAAGTTTCGGAAACCGCATCCGGAGGCCGGAAGTCCGTTGTCAGTGGCCGCTGTTACGTTCTGTGACATGACCGATCACGCACTGCGGCTGCTCCGGGAGAACGCCCGTCTGGCCGAACTGGCCGCCTTCCCCTTCGACTTCGACATCGGCCGTGCGTCCCACGGCCATGTCGAAGAGGTCCGCCTCGCCTCCGGCGCCCCGCTCGACATAGTCGCGGGGGACGCCGGCGGGGGTACGTACTTCGTGTGCGCGGACGGCTCGATGCTGTACGCCGACTCGGAGGGCTCGGCCGGGATCATCGGCTCCAGTGTCGACGAGGCGCTCGAGATCATGATCGGGCTGGCGGAAGCCGAAGAGGACGAGGAGGACGACGGCGACGGCGAGGAGGAGCCCCGACAGCGCTGCGGCCTCGAAGGGGCACGGGCCGAGCTGCGTGCCGCGCTGGGCTTCCCCGAGCGCTCTCCCGTCGAGCTCGAAGCCCTGCTACAGGCCGCCCTCCTGCGCACCGAGCCCGACTTCGTGCTGCTGAACGGGACGGAGCACAACGCCTATCAGCTGCTCGACTCGTATCCCCGCCCTCCCCTGTGGGAGCCGGTGCTCGCGAGCGGCCACGCCGATCTCGCCCTGCTGCGGGCGGGTGACCGCGAGGTCTGGGACGCGGTGGCCGAGAATCCCGTACGACGTCGACTCACCCTGCGTGCCGCGCAGTTCGACCGCGCCGACGACGACTTGGAGGCGCTGCGCCATCTGCTGCGGCACGAGGCGGCGTCGTCGATGACGGACGAACTGCGGCTCGCGGCCGTGCTGGTGGGACTGCGCGGAGACACCGGGGACCTGCCGTTGCTGAACGAGGTGCGCGAGACGGACTTCGACACGGCGTGCGGCCTCGGCGGTATGCCGGAACCCGGGGCGAGCGCGGACGAGTTGCGTGAGTGGGCGCAGGATCTCGACGACTCAATGTTCGGTGCGGACCCGGCGGACGAACCCTTGAGTACCTGGACGGACCTCGCCCGCGACCAGGGCATGACCGAGCTCGCCCGGGTCGCCCTGATCCGCGACCTCGACGAGATCGTCATGGACCAGAGCAGACTCGTCCGGGCCGACGCGTCACGGGCGCTGACCACGGCCCCGTTGCGTGCGCTCGCCCGCGACTTCGAGGAGCTCGGCGACCGCACCCAGGCACTGCGCGCCCAGCGTCTGAACGCCGCACTGCAGGAGACGGCGTGGGACCGGGTCTCGGCCCTTCTCGACCAGGCGCGCCTGGAGCGCGAAGACAGTCAATTGGTACGGGCGGTAAGGAGCTTGGCGACCGTGCGGACCATCCTGACGGCACCCGGAGACGACTCCCTGCGGCACTGGCAGGGGGTGAACTTCGGCCGATTCATCGCCGAGGAGCACTACCGACTCAGCCACGCCCTGGCCGACGCGAACCTCCCCGAGGAGGCCCGGAGCCTTCTCCGGTCCGCCGACTCCATACTCGGCGAGCTCTCCGAGAACGCCGCGAACGGAGTACGAGAGCTCGCCGAGGGGACGGCCGCGCGGGTGCGGGAGATCAGCTGAGGACGGGCACGGCCGGCGCGCGGTCCGGCAGAAAGCCGTGTGAGCGGCGGGCCAGGAACTCCGCCTTGTAGCGGTCGACCTCCCGGTGCCAGTTCAGGATGCCGGCCATCCAGTTCTGGAGGTCGACCACATAGTTCCGCATGATCTCCCGGGCTTCGTCCGAGAGCCCGAAGTCGTCGTACACGATGGGCAGTTCGTGTGCCGCCACATGCTCGAACTGCTGCATGCGCTGGGTCATCAGGTCGTGCACGACGGCGAGCGCGGTCGGGTAGTCGATGCCGAAGAAGTTCTGCACGACGAGGATCGCGTTGTGGATCTCGCCCTCGTACTCGATCTCCTTCTGGTATGAGAAGACGTCGTTGAGGAGGCAGGCGTAGTCGACGGCAGCGTTCTCCAGCGAGCGGACGGGTCCGCTGCGGTACACCTCCGGCGGGACGGCGGGGCCGTGGCCCATCCGGCACAGGCTGAGGGTGAGGTCGGAGCCGAAGGTGGCCCGGCGCATCTCCAGGTAGTCGACGGGGTCGGGGATGCGGTTCTGGAGCTGGTTGGAAAGCTCCCACACCCAGCTCTCGGTCATGACGTCGACCGCGTCCTTGAGGAAGCGCCGCTGGTCGGGAGTCATGTCTGCCGTAGTCCGCGCCCACAGGTCGATCAGGCCGCGCTCCATGGCGTTGAGCGGGAGGGTGGCCGGCTCGCCGTCGACGGGCATGCAGGCCGACAGTCGCTGGGTGGTGAGCCGAGCTGCGGCGAGGTCGCGGCGGTGGCCGAAGACGAGGGGGTAGTAGTCGTCACCGTACGTGCCCCAGGCGAGCCACTGCGCGCTGAGGTCGAGGGCCTCGGGTGTCGCGTCCGGGTCGAGGCCGGCCGAGCACAGCGCGAGATCGTATGCGGCGAGCTTGTCCTCGTCCCAGACGCCCTCCTGGAGGATGCCCATACGGTGCGACCACTCGGTCAGACGGTGGCGGGCGGCGTCGAGATGAGGGCTGAGTTCCAGCTGGAACGGCATGTAGAAGTCGGGGAGCCGGGACGGACCGACCTTCTGGTACGGCGTGTGCGTGTAGGCGCGCAGGCGTTCGGCGCCGGCCGCCGCGAGCAGCGCGCCGATGTCGGCGGCGGAGGTGCCGGGACCGGTCGGGGCCCGCCAGGGCGCGGTCGGCTCGGCACGCTGGTTCATGTACCTGCTGGAGCGCATGTGCCATTCGTGGCCGCCGGACTGCCAGTCCTGCAGCCCCTGGGTGTATGCCGCGACCGCGGCGACCTCCTGGGGGGTGAGCCCCTTCTCCAGCGCCACGGCCGGGACCTCGGTGAGGGCGGTGTGCTCGAACTGGTGGAGCCGGGAGGTGAGGACGTCGTTGACGGTGTCGGCGGCCTCCTGGGTGGTGCAGCCGAAGAAGGTCTCCAGGACCAGGACGCCGTTGCTGAGTTCGCCCTCGTCCTCGACCTCGCGCTGGTAGGAGAACAGGTCGTTGCGCAGGTGCACGGCGTCCGAGAAGGTCTCCATCAGGACCCTGAGCGGCCTGGACTCGGCGACGGCCGCGGGCACTTCGGACGTCGCGTACTCCACCAGGCCCGACGACCAGGGGGCGCCGCCCACCTTGCGGCGCATCTCGATGTACTCGACCGGGTTGGAGACCCGGCCCTCGTTGATGTTGGACAGTTCCCAGAGGGACTCGTTCAAGAGGTGCTCGGTGGCTACGGCGAAGCGACGGCGCCAGTCGGCGGACATCGAGGGCACCGTGCGTGTCCACAGGTCGGCGAGGCCCGCCTCGACCGGGTTCTGCGGCTCGGGCATCGGGGTCGACAGGTCCATCGGCATGAACAGGGGCAGCCGGTCCAGATATGCCTTGCCGCCGACGCGGTCCTGAGTGCGCTTGAAGGTCTCCAGGAAGTGGTCGTCGAAGAAGAAGACCCACACGTACCAGTCGGTGATGAGGGAGAGGGCGGGGCCGTCGCATTCGGGGTGGGTGTAGGCGCAGAGCAGGCCGTAGTCGTGCGCGTCCAGATCGGCCTGCTCCCAGACTCCGGACCCCTCCAGCATTCCCATCTCGCGCGCCCACTCGACCGAGTGGGCGCGCGCCTCGTCGAGGTGCGGGTTCAGCCGCGCGGGATACGGCATGTAGAAGTGCGGGAGTTCGAAGGGCTGCTGCGTCATGGCCGGGGCCCTACCCCTGAGGCTCAAGTGGCATCCGCGGCGCGGCACATGATCACACCATCGCGTGAATCGTGGATGAATCCGGGAGTTCTCGACGGGCCTTGTGGCGTTCATCTCTACGCGCGCAGACTTCTCGCACCTCATGTGTCACCTCATCTGTCCACCTCCCTTTTCCGGAGTCGCGATGAACCCCACCGGATCACTCTCACGCCGCACGGCGCTCGCCTCCCTCGCCGGGGCGGCGCTGGCCACGACCGCGGCGTTCCCGGCCTCGGCGGCCGAGCGGCACGGCCGCCGGTCCGTACGGTTCGCCACCTTCAACGCCTCCCTGAACCGCTCCACCCAGGGCGCGCTGATCACCGACCTGTCCACGCCGGACAACGCCCAGGCGCGCAACGTGGCCGAGA
Organism: Streptomyces viridochromogenes; assembly: GCF_001270495.1. Classification (GTDB taxonomy): domain Bacteria; phylum Actinomycetota; class Actinomycetes; order Streptomycetales; family Streptomycetaceae; genus Streptomyces; species Streptomyces viridochromogenes_A. Next base: position 3,369 of record NZ_LGUR01000274.1, on the reverse strand, counting down.
CCATCCAGCGGGTCGACCCCGACGTCCTGCTGATCAACGAGTTCGACTACGACGAGCAGGGCAGGGCGGTCCGCCTGTTCCTGCGCAACTACCTGGCCGTCGGTCACAACGGGGCGAAGCCGGTCCGCTTCCCGTACCACTACACCGGTCCCGTGAACACGGGCGTCGCCTCCGGTGTGGACCTCGACGGGAAGAACGGCGCCGTCACGACGCCCGGTTCGGACGCGTACGGGCAGGACGCGTACGGCTACGGCTGGTTCCCGGGGCAGTACGGCATGGTCGTGCTGTCGAAGTTCCCGATCGACACACGTGCGGTCCGCACCTTCCAGCGGTTCCTGTGGAAGGACATGCCGGGCCACGTCATGCCTCCGGGCTACTACAGCGACGAGGCCCGAGCGATCCTGCGGCTGTCGTCGAAGAGCCACTGGGACGTGCCGGTGTGCATCGGGAACTCCACCGTGCACTTCCTCGTCTCGCACCCGACGCCGCCCACCTTCGACGGCCCGGAGGACCGCAACGGCCGCCGCAACCACGACGAGATCCGGCTGTGGGCCGACTACATCGGCGGGCGACACCGCGGTTCCTACCTCTACGACGACAAGGGCCGGCGCGGTGGGTTGCGGGCCGGGGCCCGGTTCGTGATCGCGGGCGACAACAACGCCGATCCGTACGACGGTGACAGCTACGCCCACGCCATACGGCAGTTGCTCGACCACCCGGCGGTGAATCTCCCGGCCACCCCGCCGGCCAGCGTGGGTGGCGTGGAGGCGGCGAGGCTCCAGGGCGGTGCCAATGGCTCGCATCTCGGTGACCCGGCGTACGACACGTCCGACTTCGGTGACACCGCGCCCGGGAATCTGCGTGTCGACTACGTCCTGCCGTCCAAGGGCCTGATACCGGGCGCGAACGGCGTCTTCTGGCCGACGTCCGACGATCCGCTGTACCGGCTGGTGGGGAACGGCGCGACGGTGCCGACGTCCGATCACCGGATGGTGTGGCAGGACGTGCGGGTGGGCTGAGCGGCGGAGGCGGCGGACCGGGCGGGCGGTCCTTCGCCCCCGCCGCCCCTACCCGTCCCATCCCTTGAAGGGGCTCCGCCCCTTCGACCCCGCCAGAGGGCTGCCGCCCCCTGGACCCCCGCTTCGGCCCGAAGGGCCTCGTCCTCAAACGCCGGACGGGCTGAAGATGCCTGGACCGGCGCTATCTGTTGCGCACCGCCCGCCCCACCTCGGACCTCAGCACGACGAACTCCGCGAGACCCCGGGTCGTGATCTGGTCCCGGGTGCCGGGGAGTTCGACGGGCAGGTCCAGGACGATCTTGGAGCCGGGACCCGGGGAGAGGACGACGACGCGGTCGCCCAGGTACACGCTCTCGTCGATGTCGTGGGTGACGAAGACGATCGTCGTGCCGTCCGTGCGGTGGACCTCCAGGAGGAGGTCCTCCAGATCCTCGCGGGTCTGGGCGTCGAGGGAGCCGAAGGGTTCGTCCATGAGGAGCAGGGAGGGCCGGCAGACCAGGGCGCGGGCGATCGCCACGCGCTGCTGCATGCCGCCCGAGAGCTGCCAGGGGTGGCGGCGGGCCGTGTCGGTCAGGCCGACCCGGGCCAGGATGCGGTCGGCCTCGGCCCGGCGTTGCGCTCTAGGCAGGCCCCTGCGGCGCAGCGGAAGCGCCACGTTGTCGCGGACCGTGAGCCAGGGGTAGAGGGAGCGGGCGTAGTCCTGGAAGACGACGGCCAGGTTGTCGGGCACACCGCGTACAGGTGTGCCGTCCAGGGTGATCGTGCCGTCGTAGACCGGCAGCAGGCCCGCGATGGTGCGCAGGAGTGTGGACTTGCCGCAGCCGGACGGGCCCACGACGCACAGGAGTTGGCCGTCCGGCACGGTGAGGGTGATGTCGTGCAGAACCTGGTGGTCGCCGTAGTGCTGGCCGACCTCGGCTAAGCGGAGCATGCGTGTCCCTGGACGAAGGGGATGGGTGGTGTACGGGTCATACGGTCGTCGTCCTCCCCTTGCCGACGAGCCGCTTCTCGACCGCCAGCAGGCCGGTGTTGAGGAGATGGCCGAGGGCGCCGAGCAGTACCAGTGCCGCCCAGACGGTGAGCAGGTCGGAACGGGACTGGGCGTCGGTGAGCGTGAAGCCGATGCCGTTCGCGGTGCCGGGGAGCAGTTCCGAGAACACCATGAGGATGAGGGAGAGGGAGAGGCTCAGGCGCAGGCCGGCGAAGATGCGGGGCAGCGCGGACGGGAGGATCAGAAAGCGGAGCCGTTCGGCCGGGGTGAGGCGCAGGACCGCGGCGACCTCCAGGCGCAGCGGGTCGGTATTGCCGGCCCCGTCCGCCGTGTTGATCAGCACCGGCCAGACGGCGCTGAAGGCGATCGACGCGATCTGCATCGGCGTGCCGAAGTCGAGGATCACGACGAAGACCGGGACCAGGGCGGGCGGCGGGACGGCCCGAGCGAACTGCAGGACGGGGTCGCACAGGGCGTACACGCGTCGCGAGCGGCCGATCGCGACGCCGAGTGCGATCCCGGCCACGGCGGCGATCCCGAACCCGGCGGCCATCCGGCCGAGGCTGGGCAGGATGTCGGCGACGGCGGCCTCGGTGAGGAAGAGGTGCCCGGCGGGACCGGAGAACCACAGATCCCGGGCGTGCCCCGCGATCTCGGCGGGCGGCGGGAAGTAGACGCTGCCGTGGGCTCGGGCGACCAGCTGCCAGACGGCCACGGCGAGGGCGAGGACGAACCAGCGGAGCAGGGCGTGCCGCACGACGGAGCGGGCGAGGGGGCGGCGTACGAAGGCCGATCCCAGGGCCTGGCGCAGGGCGGTCGCCCGTCGGCCGGGTCGCCCGGCGGTGTCGGACGCGTTGGTGCGGGGCTGGTTCATTCGGGGCTCCTCGCGGCGGGATGCGGGGAGTTCGCGGTGCGATGCGGGGAGTTAGGAGTGGGAGCGGCATGCCTCGGAGCGGGAGCCGGTGGGGGTGTGAGGGGCGTGTGACAGGCCTGGTCCCGGGACAAGATGGCACGCCGACTGCCGTGGTCGGAGCGTGGGCCGGGGCAGGGGCGTGCGCCGGGGCACGAGCGTGCGCTGGGGCAGGGGCGTAGGCCATGGCCCGCCAGGGCGCCCGCACCGACGTCAGGGAACCCAGACGAAACCGACCGCAACGCGCCGCCCGAGTCATGGGCGCACCGCACCGCCGCACGCCGTCGCGAGCCCGCGTCACGCACCTCGTTCCGCGCCACACGTCGCAAACCTGCCGCACGCACCTCACCCCGCGGCGCACGCAACCCACCCCGCGCCGCACGCAACTCCCCCCGCGGCGCAGGCAACCCACCCGGCGCCGGACGCAACCCACCCCGCACCGCATGCAC
>NZ_LGUR01000273.1 GCF_001270495.1 Streptomyces viridochromogenes | reverse complement strand
GGGTGACGGGGCCGGCCGGGGTGACGGGGCCGGCCGGGGTGACGGGGCCGGCCGGGGTGACGGGGCCGGCCGGGGTGACGGGGTCGGCCGGGGTGGTGCTTGCGCCCGAACCAGCGCTCTCGATGTCCTTCCCCTTGCCCGTCACCAGCAGCGCCCATGTCTGCGCCCCCGGCAGCCCGTCCGCGTCCTGGCCCCGCCAGCCCTGCGCCTCCTGGAAGGCCCGCGTGGCTTTGCGGTCCGCGTCCGTCCAGCGCGGGCCCGGGCCGGAGGTGTAGAACCGGCCGGCACCGCGCTCGACGAGCATGCGGCCCAGCCGGGTGACGTACTTGTTGTTGGCTCCGGGCCCGAAATACGCCCGTCCCGGATACGCCGTGCCACTGTCCGAGCCTTCCGGTTCGGCGGGGCCCGGTTTCCCGGCACCAGGCGTGCCGGTTTCAGTCTTCCCGTTCTCCGGCTTCTCCGTGGCCGGCTTCTCTGCGCCTGGCTTCTTCGTGTCCGGTTTCGTACCCGCGGCGCCGCCCGAGAGCCCCTTGTAGCGGTAGGCGAGATACCGGTCGGAGTGGCTCCAGTAGGCGTACGGGGTGGCCTGTCGGCGGGCGTGCGGGGGTGCCGACTCGTAGGCGACGTAGTAGGTGTGCGTATGGTCGGTCCAGCCGCCGAAAACGACGACGTGCGAGCCTTTCTGCGGGTCCGCCGGATTATGGAACAGCAGAATGTCGCCGGGTTGCAGATCCGCTTTGGCGATGCGTACTCCGTACTGGCCCAGGCTCCCCGTCCATTCGTTTCCGGGCAGGTTCCAGGCCATCGAGACGAAGCCCGAGCAGTCCTGCCGGTATCCGTCCGACCAGTACCTGTACATGCTGTACGGCACCTTCGCGGCGACCCATTTCTTGGCCCGTTTGATGATCTCCGCGCGCGTGGTCGCGGGCGGCTTGACCGGGCCGGACAGCTGGTTCGGCCGCCCGCCCGGGCCGTGCAGCGGGGCCTTGCCGCCTTGGGGTGTGCTGGGCTCGTCACCTGCGGGAACGCTTGGCCGGTCGGGGGCGTGGGGGGCGGCGAGGGCCGGGGCCGTGTGGCCGACGGCGAGGGTCGCGGAGGCGGCTGCGGCGAGGATCAGCGCCCGGTGGGCGGCCGGGTGGCGGCCGGTCTCGGAATGCGGCAGGACGCGTCTCCAGTGAACGCATCCCGGGCAGTCGCAGTCACTCGCCGGATCGAATTCCTCGAATACCGGAGTCCGAGTCTCCATGCGATTCCCCTCACACTCCAGCTGGAAATGTCCGCGACTGTGCACGTCGTCAGTTTCTCAACTGTCTTCCGGACGCGCATGTTGACGGTCCGAATGGTTTACGGCACCCCCGGCCCCCTCCGCCACCCCCGGCCGGTGGTCCGGAGCACCGCCGCAGGTCATGTAGAGTTAACGCCGTCAGCAGGCGCCGCTAGCTCAGTTGGTTAGAGCAGCTGACTCTTAATCAGCGGGTCCGGGGTTCGAGTCCCTGGCGGCGCACGACACGAAGGCCCCTCGCAACCGCGGGGGGCCTTCGCTTTTGACGCAGGCCCTCCCCGGCGC
>NZ_LGUR01000272.1 GCF_001270495.1 Streptomyces viridochromogenes | reverse complement strand
GGTTCGAGTCCCTGGCGGCGCACGACACGAAGGCCCCTCGCAACCGCGGGGGGCCTTCGCTTTTGACGCAGGCCCTCCCCGGCGCCTCCCGCGTTCTGCGGGAACGGCTGGGGGTCCGGGGGTTCGAGTCCCCGGCGACGCACCACACGGAAGGCCCCCCTTCAGGCCGGAGGCCCTCGTGCAAGCGAGGGGTCTTCTTCCTGTTTGGCCGGATACCCTCTGGCCATGGCAGCGCGTGACCTTCAGGAGCGGATCAAGAAGCTCATCATCGACCGCCGGCTGGCCTCCGGGGCCCCGCTGCCGACGGAGCCCGAGCTGATGGAGCATCTGGGGGCGAGTCGGAACTCCGTGCGCGAGGCGCTCAAGGGGTTGCAGGCGATGGGCATCGTGGAGATCCGGCACGGGTTCGGGACGTATGTCGGGACGATGTCGCTGGCGCCGATGATCGAGGGACTCGCCTTCCGGACCGTCGCCGGGCACTACCGGGGCGAGGACACCCTGCTCCAGCTGGTGCAGCTGCGGGAGGCCGTGGAGACGGGGCTGGTGTCGCGGCTCGCGGGGCGGGTGCCGGAGGGCGATCTCGTTGAACTGGACGCGCTGGTCGACCGTATGGAAGAGCAGGCGGCACGCGGCGGCGACGGGATCGCCGACACCGACCGGGCGTTTCACGCCACTCTCTACCGGGGGCTGGACAACGCGCTGCTGGGCGAGGTGATGGAGGCCTTCTGGGAGGCCTTCCACCGCGTCCACACCGATCTCGGGGGCGCGCCCCAGGATCCGCTGGTCACCTGCCGGCAGCACCGGGAGATCGTGGACGCGGTGCGGTCGGGCGATGCGATACGGGCGGAGGAGGCCATAAGGGACCACTTCGGCAACATCCGCGCCCGCGTATCCACGACGGGTACACAACACCCCCACAGGTGCCACAATGAGCGCGTATGACCGGTAAACACCTCGTTTCGCATCTTGCGATCATGTGGAACGACGTAGAACCCTGGTGATTGGTTTTTCAAGATGCTGCGCATACGCGGCAGTTGGGGGGCAAGGAGCCGGTTGCCGGTTTTCGCCGGGGCATAGGGGGCCCCGTTCATGACCGCATGCCGAGGGGGGCATGATGCAACCGGAAGGTCGCTGTTCCATGTCTATGGTGGAGAAGATGTGGTGACTGCGGCCCACTACTGATACGCCTGTGAAAGGTCGAGGGGGACCGGAGCAGTCGTAAAGGAACCGACAGACACGCGGGTGACCCGCGTGTGGGGGGATGACTCATGACGTCGACGCCGACGGGCGCCCGGCAGAACTTCGACCCGTCTCAAACGACCCAGTTGAGGGTGCCGTCACAGACCAGGACCGGAGCTTTCCGCCGGATCAAGAAGACGCTGCCGAAGTACGACTACGAGCACTACAGCCGGCTGGCCGGCCCCCTCACGCAGCCCGACCCGAACAAGCCGTACCGGGTCGAGTACCGCTCGCTGATCTCGCAGGAGCCGCACCGGATCAGGGTCGCCCTGATGCTGGCGGCGGCCCCGGTGCTCTCGCTGGTCCTGCTGTTCTGGCTGCTCCAGCCCGAGCACTGGACCGAACGGGACTATCCCGCCTTCGACTTCCTGCCGACGCTCGACATGGTCATGCTCGTCTCGATCGGTCTGATCGAGTTCTTCCGCTGCATGAACGTGCTGTCCAACGCGCACGCCACACTGGTCGCCCGCGACCCGATCCCGGTGGTGCCGGAGACCGGCACGAGAGTCGCCTTCCTGACCTCCTTCGTGCCCGGCAAGGAGCCGCTGGAGATGGTGACGAAGACCCTGGAGGCGGCCGTCAAGCTGCGCCACCGGGGTCTGATGCACGTCTGGCTGCTGGACGAGGGCGACGACCCGGAGGTCAAGGAGGTGTGCGCGCGGCTCGGCGTGCACCACTTCTCCCGCAAGGGCATCGCCAAGTGGAACCAGGCCAAGGGCCCGCACCGCGCCAAGACCAAGCACGGCAACTACAACGCCTGGCTCGACGCACACGGCGACGACTACGACTTCTTCGCCTCGGTCGACACCGACCACGTGCCGCTGCCCAACTACCTGGAGCGGATGCTCGGCTTCTTCCGCGACCCGAACGTCGGCTTCGTCATCGGCCCGCAGGTGTACGGCAACTACGACAATTTCGTCACCAAGGCCGCCGAGTCGCAGCAGTTCCTCTTCCACGCTCTCATCCAGCGCGCCGGCAACCGCTACGGCGGGCCGATGTTCGTGGGTACGTCGAACGCCGTACGCATCAAGGCGCTCAAGCAGATCGGCGGCCTGTACGACTCGATCACCGAGGACATGGCCACCGGCTTCGAGATCCACCGCCACAAGAACCCGGCCACGGGGAAGAAGTGGCAGTCGGTCTACACGCCGGACGTGCTCGCCGTCGGTGAGGGGCCCAGTGCCTGGACCGACTTCTTCACCCAGCAGATGCGCTGGTCGCGAGGGACGTACGAGACGATCCTCAAGCAGTACTGGAAGGGCTGGTACTCGCTGCCGCCGAGCAAGCTCTTCAACTACACGATGATGATCATCTTCTACCCGATGTCGGCCCTGAACTGGATCCTGGCGGCGCTGAGCTGTGCGTTGTTCCTGGGCCTGGGCGCCTCGGGTGTGAACATCGACCCGACCATCTGGCTGATGCTCTACGGCAACGCCTCCGCCCTCCAGATCGGCCTGTACGTCTGGAACCGCCGCCACAACGTCTCGCCGCACGAGCCGGAGGGCTCCGGCGGTGTGGCCGGCATGGTGATGTCCGCGCTGTCGGCGCCGCTGTACGCGAAGGCGCTGATCGACTCGGTGCTGCGCAAGAAGAGCAAGTTCGTGGTCACCCCCAAGGGCGACTCGGCCAGCCCCGACCGGTGGTTCGGGACGTTCCGGTACCACTGGTACTTCATCGCGATCTTCGGGGCGTCGATCACCGCCGGATTCGTGTACGGCCACTCGCACCCCGCGATGATCATCTGGGCGACGTTCGCCATGCTGATCACCGCGACGCCGATCTTCGCCTGGCGCTACATGCTGCGGCAGGAGAGGAAGAAGCCCGTCGCGACCGTGCCGGCCCAGCCCGCCCCGGCCCAGCCCGCGTCGTACCAGCCGGAGCCGCAGGCGCAACCGCTGCCCGCGCAGCACGCGTCCCACGCTCCGCACTCGGCGCATGGGACGCACGCCCCGCACGCGCCGCAGCACAAGCCGACTTGGGCCGCGTCGGGCAGTAGTGGTAACGATCAGACGATGCAGATCGCCCTTGGTGGACTTGGGGGACGTAAGGAATGAACGACCGTGCAGGCCGCCGCCGCGCCCGTCGACTCGCGATAGGTACGGCGGTGGTACTCGCGCTGGCCGGAATGAACGGGCCGTGGCTCTATCGCGTCGGCACCGAGAAATACCACCAGTACCAAATCAACAGACCCGAGTACAAAGCCGAGAACGGCAAATGGGAGATCGTCGATTTCCCGGAGGAGTACCGCCAGAACACCATCCACGCGGCGCTTCTGCACACCGGCAAGGTGCTGCTGATCGCGGGCTCGGGCAACAATCAGGACAACTTCGACGCGAAGAAGTACGACACCCGGATCTGGGACCCGGTCAAGGGCACGATCAAGAAGGTGCCGACGCCGAACGACCTGTTCTGCACGGGCCACACCCAGCTGTCCAACGGCAACCTGCTGATCGCGGGCGGTACGAAGCGGTACGAGAAGCTCAAGGGTGACGTCACCAAGGCCGGTGGCCTGATGATCGTCCACAACGAGAACCCGGACCGGCCGATCACGCTGCCCGCGGGCACCAAGTTCACCGGCAAGGAGAACGGCCAGACCTTCGTCTCCAAGGACCCGGTGCTGGTGCCGCGCGCGAAGAAGGTCTTCGACAAGGCGACCGGCAGGTTCCTGCGCAACGACCCCGGTCTCGGCCGGATCTATGTCGAGGCGCAGAAGAAGGGCAGACAGTACGAGACCGGCACCCAGGACAACTACCGCATCCAGGGGCTGTCCGGCGCCGACGCGCGCAACACGTACGGCATCGCGCAGAAGCTCGCCCTGGACAAGAAGGACTTCCAGGGCATCCGGGATGCCTATGAGTTCGACCCGGTCGCCGAGAAGTACATCAAGGTCGACCCGATGCACGAGGCCCGCTGGTACCCGACGCTCACCACCCTGAGCGACGGGAAGATCCTCAGCGTCTCCGGCCTCGACGACATCGGCCAGCTGGTGCCGGGCAAGAACGAGGTGTACGACCCGAAGACGAAGAAGTGGACGTACCTCCAGAAGGTGCGCCAGTTCCCGACGTACCCGGCGCTGTTCCCGCTGGAGAACGGCAAGATCTTCTACTCGGGTTCGAACGCGGGCTACGGCCCCGACAACGTCGGCCGCGACCCGGGCATCTGGGACGTGGACACCAACAAGTTCAGCAAGCTGCCCGGCCTGAGCGACCCCAAGCTGATGGAGACCTCGGGCACGGTGCTGCTGCCGCCCGCGCAGGACGAGAAGTACATGGTGATCGGCGGCGGTGGCGTCGGCGAGTCCAAGGAGTCCAGCGAGAAGACGCGGCTCATCGATCTCAAGGACGACGACCCGAAGTTCGTGGACGGGCCGTCGCTGGAGAAGGGCACGAGGTATCCGCAGGCGTCGGTGCTGCCGGACGACACCGTGCTGGTGTCGGGCGGTTCCGAGGACTACCGGGGCCGCGGCGACTCCAACATCCTCCAGGCGCACCTGTACAACGCGGACACGGGCGCCCTCGACCCGGTCGCCGACCCGCTGGTGGGCCGCAACTACCACTCCGGGTCGATCCTGCTGCCCGACGGCCGAGTGATGTTCTTCGGCTCGGACTCGCTGTACGCCGATAAGGCCAACACCAAGCCGGGCAAGTTCGAGCAGCGGATCGAGATCTACACGCCGCCGTATCTGTACCGGGACGCGCAGCCGTCGCTGTCGGGCGGGCCGCAGACCATCAAGCGGGGCGGGACGGGCACGTTCACCTCGCGGCACGCCTCGTCGATCGAGAACGTACGGCTGATGCGGCCGAGCGCGTCGACGCATGTCACGGACGTGGATCAGCGGTCGGTGGCGCTGGAGTTCAAGAAGTCCGGCGACAAGGTGACAGTGACCGTGCCGACCAACCGGAACCTGGTTCCGTCGGGCTGGTACATGCTGTTCGTGACGGATGACCAGGGGACGCCGTCGAAGGCGCAGTGGGTTCGGGTGCCGTAGCGCTGCCGCGGGTTTCGTCTACGGCTGCGGGTGCTTCGTGGCTGGTCGCGCAGTTCCCCGCGCCCCTTTGGGGCACGGGGAGCACCGGCGTTACTTACTGGCCTCCGCGAGCTTCAGGGCGTACTCCGCCCACCATTCGCCCGCCTTCGGGCCGCCCTTGCACTCGCCGTCCGACTCGCCGGGGCGCTTGACCCAGACGTATGCGTCGACGAGCGGGTCCGACGTCTTGGTCGTCGGGGTTTCGCCCAGCGCGCGGCCCGGTGGGTTGCACCAGCGCTCGTCCGGGTTGCCCTCGGTGTAGGGGCCGTTGCCGTTGCGGCTGGTGTCGATGACGAACGGCTTGTCGCCCACCTTGGTGGAGAGCTGCTTGCCGTACGCGATCGAGTCCTTGGTCGTGTAGAAGTTGGAGACGTTGACGGCGAAGCCGTCGGCCTGGTCGATGCCCGCCCACTTCAGGGGCTCGAAGATCTGGTCGGGATGACCCCAGCCGGCGTTGCCCGCGTCCAGGTAGACCTTGGTGTTCTTCAGGGACTTGAGCTTGGTGATGGCACCCTTGAGGAGGTCGTAGCGCTCCTCGTGGAACTCGCCCGGGGTGCAGCCGTCGACGAGGTGCAGCACCGCGTCCGGCTCCAGGATCACCGTCGTGGACCGGTCCTCGATTCCCTTGGCCACGCCGTCGATCCAGGCCCGGTAGGCGTCGCCGTCGGCGGCACCGCCCTGGGAGTACTGGCCGCAGTCGCGGTGCGGGATGTTGTAGAGGACCAGCAGGGCGGTACGGCCGGCCTTGTCGGCGGCCTCGGTGTAGCCGCGGGCCTCCTGCTCCGGGTTCTCCGGGCCGATCCACTCGCCCGTCGGCTGTTCCGCTATCTTGCGGATCTCCTCGGCGTCCTCCTTCTTGTCGGCCTTCTCGTAGTCGGCCACCTGCTGCGCCGCGTTCCCGTCCGGGTTCACCCAGAACGGGTCGGTCTCCTTGGGCTGTTGGCTGATCCCGGCGCCGGCGTTGTCCTCCGGCTCCTCGCCGTCCCCGGAGGAACAGCCCGCGATCAGTAGTGCCGCCCCCAGCACCATCGCGGACGTCCGCGCGCGAGCCCCCCTCCAGGCCCCCCTCTTCAGGTACATCCAGCTCCCCCTCGGGTGCACTGTTCCAAGGCTCAATCCTGACATACGTGTCGTGGGGCACACGAGTTCGCCGAGCCTTGTCGGAGAGCTGTTACAGCCACTAAGACACAGAGGAACAGGGGAAGGGGAGTGTGCGGTCATGCACCCATCCACCCGGCAGATCCGGCTGGCGCAGGCGTTGGTGGAGTCGGCGGACACCCTCACAGACGGGTTCGAGGCCGGGCACTACTTATCGGGCGTCGCCGACCACTGCGTGCGGTTGCTGCCGGCGCAGGCCGCCGGGTTCATGCTGATCGGCGAGGACCGGACGGTGTCGCTGACGGCGAGCAGCGCGGATCAGGAGACGGCGAGGGACCTGCTGGAGGCCCAGCGCGACGGCGGGCCCTGTCTGGACTGCTACAGCTCCGGCCGTCCGGTGCCGCCGATGTCGATACGGGCGGCCCGGGCGGCCTCCCGCTGGCCCGAGTTCACCGAGCGGGCGCTGGTCCACGACATCGCCGTCACGTTCGCGGTCCCGCTGCGCCGCCATCGGCAGCCGCTCGGCGCGCTCAACGTCTTCGTCCGCGCCCTGCCCGACGGCCCCGCCACCGACGACGGCACGCGGCTGCGGCTCGCCCAGCTCATCGCCGACTGCGCGGCCCTCGGACTCCAGAACCACACGACGTACGTCCAATGCCGCGCCCTCGCCGGTCAGTTGCAGCAGGCCCTGTCCAGCCGGGTGCGCGTCGAGCAGGCCAAGGGCATGCTGGCCGAGCGCTGGAACACGGCCGCCGACGACGCCTTCATGGCGATGCGGCAGTACGCGCGCCGCCGTCGGCTGCCGCTGGACCGGGTCGCGGGCGAGGTCATCGACCGGGTCGCGGACGACGCCGAGCTGCGCCGGGAGACGGGGCGCGGGGACGACGAGGGCCGCGCGTAGTACCACCTCGAACTTCCTCTGGGCCCCGGCCGCCATCCGCTCTAAAGTCGGTTCCGGACGACCCCAGCCCCCGGTCGGACCATCCCCACCGTGGTCATCACAAGCCTCCCGCGCCGGTCGCCGGGTTACTCCCGCAGCCCGTGCGCGCGCGGTCGAGGACCGGCCCGGTCGGCGGCTTCGGGGGGAGCGGGCCGTCGACCGGGCCAGGTGCGCCCCGGTCCCGTCCTCACAGCCCTGTGCCGGTGAGATACGCCGACACGATCACGTTCGCCGTATAGCTGCGCGTCGCCCGGTCGAAGGCGCCGCCGCAGGTGATCAGGCGCAGTTCGGAACGGCCCGAGCGGTGGGCGCCGTAGGCCTGGCGGGCGTCGAAGCGGTCGCGGGCGACGACCTGGACGTCGTCGACGGTGAACTCGGCGAGCTTGCCGTCGTCGCGCAGGATCCGCACCGTGGCGCCCGGTTTGAGGGCGCTGATCTTGTAGAAGACGGCCGGGCGGGTCTCGGTGTCGACGTGGCCCACGAGGAGTGCGGCACCGGCGGCTCCCGGCTTCACCCCGGCGGCGTACCAGCCGACGAGGTTGGCCTGGGCGTAGGGCGGGGGTTCGATCGCGCCGTGGGTGTCGAGGCCCCGGGCGATCACCGGTGCCTGGATCCCCAGGCCCGGGATGTCGAGGCGCTGGGGCAGCGCGTCCCCCAACGGCTGTGCGGCGGGCGGCAGGTCCACCCGGGGTGGCCGTCCGACGGCCGCGACGTCGCCCGACACCGGCGCGGATATGCCCTGCCGTACGTCGGTGATCTCCCGTCCCCACAGCCACAGCCCGAGCAGCAGTACGGCCCAGGCCACGCCCATCAGCAGGCGACCGCCGTAGGCGGGGCGTTCGTGGTCGGACATGGTCAGTGCGGCCCGCGCTGCTCACGGCTGCGGCGGGCGCTGCGGAGCGCCACGGCGGTCGCGGCGACGCCCGCGAGGACCAGCCCCGTCACGGTGTGCGCCGTGCCGGGACCGGCCGCGCGGGCGTCCACGACGGCGAGATGGGCGGTGCCGCCGGCGCCGGCGTCGACCGGGGCGACGGGGGACGCGTGGGCCGCCGGCTGGTTCCCCCGCCGTACGACGTTGACGGCGCCCGCGCGGGACGCGTCCCCGCAGGCGACCTTCACGTCGTACGTGCCCGCCGTGAGCGTGGAGCGGATGCGGCTCTGGCCGACGAGGGTGCCGTCGGCGCCGACGGTGAGGCGTGCGTCGGCGACGAACGCCGTGGAGACGGCCAGGGCGGTCTTCTCCCGGCATCCGCTCACCAGCAGCGCGATGTCGCCGCCCGGGTGGGGTGCGGACGGGCTGACCGAGACACCCCCGTCCGCCCTGTCCGCCGCGTATGCCGCCGGGGTGACGGCGACCGTGCCCAGGGCGGCGATGGCACAGAGGGTGACGTGCAGTGATCCCATCGTGAACCTCCAGATATCTGGAGACTCCCCCCGGAGGACCGGCCCCGCATCCTCAGCGGGGCCGGACTGCTCCGTACGGGTTGTGTCACACGGCCCAAGGGTTTCAGATCCGGTCGACCAGATCCGCGATCGAGTCCACGATCTTGGACGGGCGGTACGGGAAGTTCTCCACCTGCTCGGGCCGGGTCAGCCCGGTGAGCACCAGGAACGTCTGCATCCCGGCCTCCATGCCGGCCAGCACGTCGGTGTCCATGCGGTCGCCGATCATGGCGCTGCTCTCGGAGTGGGCGCCGATGGCGTTCAGGCCGGTCCGCATCATCAGCGGGTTCGGCTTGCCCGCGAAGTACGGCTGCTTGCCGGTCGCCTTGGTGATCAGGGCGGCGACGGCTCCGGTGGCGGGCAGCGGGCCTTCGGCCGACGGACCCGTCTCGTCGGGGTTGGTGCAGATGAAGCGGGCGCCGTTGTTGATGAGCCGGACCGCCTTGGTCATGGCCTCGAAGGAGTAGGTGCGGGTCTCGCCGAGCACGACGTAGTCCGGCTCGTGGTCGGTGAGGATGTAGCCGATGTCGTGCAGCGCGGTGGTCATGCCCGCCTCGCCGATGACATACGCCGAGCCGCCGGGACGCTGGTCGTCGAGGAACTTGGCGGTGGCCAGCGCCGAGGTCCAGATGTTCTCGATCGGCACCTCCAGGCCCATGCGGTTCAGCCGGGCGTGCAGGTCGCGCGGGGTGTACATCGAGTTGTTGGTGAGGACGAGGAAGGGCTTGCCGGACTCACGCAGCTTCTTGATGAAGGCGTCGGCGCCGGGGATCGGAACGCCCTCGTGGATGAGCACACCGTCCATGTCGGTGAGCCAAGACTCGATGGGCTTGCGGTCTGCCATGTTGCTGTGCTCCTGGCCTGCGTACGGGATGAGCGGGGGCGCCGGAACCACGGCGTACCGACGCCCCCAGCGTAATCAGGAGTGGCTGATCCTGACCCCGTCGATCACCCGGTACCAGATGTTGGACCGGTGTACGGGGTCGAAGCGGATGCCGCCGTTCATGTGAGTACTCCGGGCAACTCCAGTACTCCGGGCAACTCCGCGACGGAGCCGAGGACCTGGCTCGCCCCGGCGGCCCGCAGCGTGTCCGCCTCGTGCGCGCCGGTCAGGGCGCCGGCGACGACCCCCGCGCCCGCGCGCACCCCGCTGAGCATGTCGTACGAGGTGTCGCCGACGACGGCGGCCTGGTCCTGCCAGCCGAGGGCGGCCAAGCCGGGAGTGCGCCCTGCCGCCGTACGCCCTCGGTGTAGCCGGCGAGGGAGAGGGGTTGTTCGAGCTTGGGTCCGGCGACGACCGTGCCGCGGCCACGCCTGCGCAGCTTCCCTTCCGGCACCAGCTCGGATCGCCTGCCGGACGGTCTCGCGGGCGACCTCGTACTCCTCGGAGAGGTCGCGCTCGGTGGGGAGCGGGTCGCCCTCGCCGAGTTCGCCGACGAGGCGGTCGAGCCGGGCCTTCACCGCGCAGTACTTCGGGATACGGCCGTGCTCCGGGATGCCCTGGCGCACGAGGGCGCCGGGCGCCTGGTCGTTCGGGTAGTCCACGCGGGGGTCGTCGCAGACGGGGGAGCCGACGGGGAAAGCAGGCGGGGGAAGGCGGACGGGGAAAGCGGGCTCAGCGGCGCCTCCGGGCGAGCAGCAGCGCGGCGCCCGCGAGTACGAAGGCCGTGGTGGCGGCGAGGGTGGCGCCGGGGGCCGAGGTGAGGCCGGTGCGGGCGAGTTCGTCGGCGAGGGAGAGCTCGTTCCCGGCGGAGCCGGTGCGGGGGCTCGTCGAGGGGTTCGGGGCAGCGGAGGCGGCCGGGTCGGTCGCGTCCCGGCCGGCCGGCGCGGAGGGGTCGGACGGGCCGGTCGCATCGGCGGCATCGGCCGGGTCGGCGTCGATGGTGAAGCGGTAGTCGTTGGACTGGCCGACCCAGTCGCCGTCGCCGTCGTGGCGCTGTACGACGGCCGCGTTGACGGTGACCTCGTTCGGCACGGCGTCCGAAGTGACCGCGAGCCGGACCTTCACGGTGAGGGTCTTGCGGGGGCCGACGGTGAAGCCGGAGAAGCCGTCGAAGGCGCCTACGAGTTCGTCCTCGTCGGTGGTCTCGAAGCGGACGGGATGGGGGCGGGCCTCGTCCGGGCCGCCGGCACCGTCCGGGCCGTCTGGGCCGTCCGGGCTGCCCGTCGGGGTCCCGTAGAACTCCAGGCGGGGCTGGGACGGCTTGAGGGCGCGTTTGCCGTCGACGAGGACGACGACGGGGTGGATGCCGGTGCAGGTCCGGCCGGTGGTGTTGGTGAGGTCCAGGTACCAGGTGCCGAATCCGCCGCCGGCCGTATAGGAGTCGGGGCCGCCGTGGAGGCGGGTGGTGAGCGGGAAGGCCCCGTCGTCGGTGACGCAGCTGGGAAGCGCTACGGGAGGTTCCGCGCGCACCGGGGGCGCCGCGGCGAGGAGGGCGGCTGCTGCGAGGCAGAGGGAAGCGGGTGAGTGCAGTAGTCGCATGAACACATGACCATGCCGGGTGCGGGCGGGCATGGGGCGGTGCCATTCCGTACGGCTCCGCAAGTCCGCTCGATCAGCGCACGCGCACCTCCGTCAGCACACGCCCCCTCCCCCCCTCACCGCCCACGCACCGTCACCCGTCGGCTCGCCCGAACAGTGGCGCCAGCAGCAGCTGGGCCGCTCCCTCGGCGACGCCGTGCTCCCCGCGCCCAGCGCGCTCCCCACCTGCGCCACCTACGCCGCCCTCACCGTCCCCGCCGCCTTCCCGGCCCTCCCCGCCGGAGGCGACCCGCACCGGCACCGCGTCCCCGCCCGCGCGCCGGGCGCGTTCGTGGAGGACGGCGGCGACTCCGCGTACGAAGGTCTCCGGGGCCGCGGCGACCGTGCGGCCGCCCAGCAGGACGAGGTCGACGTCGAGCAGCGCGACGAGGTTGCCGACGGCCGTGCCCAGCACGCGGGCCGCCTCCGCCACGTCGCCGCGCGCCACGGCGGCCAGGCACAGCGCCTCTACGCAACCGCGGTTGCCGCACTCACAGGGCGGACCGTCCAGCTGGACGACCTGGTGCCCGAACTCCCCGGCGCCCGTACGGGCCCCCCGGTGCACCGCTCCCCCGAGCACGAGCCCTCCGCCGACCCCCGCGCCGAAGTGCAGATACGCGAAGGACGTGACGGACGCGGTCTCTCCCCCCACCGCGAGCCCGAGGGCGGCGGCGTTGGTGTCCTTGTCGACGACGACCGGCAGTGAGAGGCGCCGCGCGAGCACGTCCCGCAGTGGGAAGCCGTTCAACTCCGGGAACCCCGTCACCCGGTGGAGCACACCGCGCCGGTGGTCCAGAGGGCCGGGCAGCGCGACGCCGACGCCGAGCACGGCGCCCGGCCGGCCGGCCCCGGCCGCCAGCTCCCCCGCCTCGCCTACGACCCGCTCGACGACCGTCTCGGCACCGGCCCCCAGGTCCAGCGGGGTCCTGTGCCGCGCGACCACGCCGCCCGTCAGATCACAGAGCACGGCCGTCAGCTCGTCCCGGTCCAGATGCACGCCCACCGCGTGCCCGGCCTCCGGCACCAGCCGCAGCACCGTACGCGGCTTGCCCCCCGTGGAGGCCCGGCGCCCGGCCTCCGCCGCGAGTCCGTTCTCCCGTAGCCGGGCGGTGATCTTGCTGATCGCCTGCGGGGTGAGGCCGGTGCGTTCGGCGAGTTCGAGCCTGCTGATGCCCTCGGGACCGGCCGTGCGCAGCAGGTCGAGCACGAGCGCGGTGTTGTGACTGCGCAGGGCGCCCAGCTGCATCGGATTGCGGCTCCGCGGCGCGGCGCCGCCGCCCCCGCCGCCAACACCACTCCGGCCACCGTCCCCGCCGCCGACGCCACGCCCGTCCCCGCCGCCCATCACGGCGCCCGCCGCCCCGCCGCCTTCGGCACCGTCCGTCGTCCTGTTCACGCCACCCATTGTCCCCGGCGCTTGCACT
Organism: Streptomyces viridochromogenes; assembly: GCF_001270495.1. Taxonomy (GTDB): domain Bacteria; phylum Actinomycetota; class Actinomycetes; order Streptomycetales; family Streptomycetaceae; genus Streptomyces; species Streptomyces viridochromogenes_A. The sequence continues at coordinate 12,692 of NZ_LGUR01000272.1, read as the reverse complement.
TTGGCAACAGCGTTGCGAAAGTGGGCCTCATGAGTGCTACTCCCCTCCGCGTCGGCCTGGTCGGCTACGGCCTCGCCGGTTCCGTCTTCCACGCCCCGCTGATCGCCACCACCGATGGATTCGCCCTGGACACGGTGGTCACGTCGAACCCCGAGCGGCAGAAGCAGGCCACCGCCGAGCACCCGGACGTACGTGTCGTCGCCACCCCCGACGAGCTGCTCGCCCGCGCGGCCGACCTCGACCTGGTCGTCATCGCGTCCCCCAACAAGACGCACGTCCCGCTCGCGACCGCAGCCCTCAAGGCGGGCCTCCCGGTCGTCGTCGACAAGCCGATCGCCGGCGCGGCGGCCGAGGCACGCGAACTGGCGGCACTCGCCGAGGAGAGCGGCCTGCTCCTGTCCGTCTTCCAGAACCGCCGCTGGGACAACGACTTCCTGACCCTCCGCCGTCTCCTGGCCGAGGGCGAACTGGGCGACGTATGGCGCTTCGAGTCCCGCTTCGAACGCTGGCGTCCGCAGACCAAGGGCGGCTGGCGGGAGTCCGGCGACCCGGCAGAGATCGGAGGTCTGTTGTACGACCTCGGCAGCCATGTCGTCGACCAGGCACTGGTGCTCTTCGGCCCGGTCACCCAGGTCTACGCCGAGGCGGCCATCCGCCGCCCCGGCGCGGAGACGGACGACGACACGTTCATCGCGCTCACGCACGCGAACGGCGTCCGCTCCCACCTGTACGCCTCCGCCACCACCGCCCAACTCGGCCCGCGGTTCCGGGTGCTGGGCTCGAAGGCGGGCTATGTGAAGTACGGCCTGGACCCGCAGGAGGCGGCACTGCGGGAGGGGCGGCGGCCCGGCGCGGGTACGGAGTGGGGCACGGAACCCGAGTCGATGTGGGGCCGAGTGGGCTCCGGCGAATCCCCCCTGACGGGCGGCGGCCGCGTCGAACCCACCCTTCCCGGCGACTACCCCGCCTACTATGCGGCCGTGGCCAAGGCACTGCGGGACGGCGGCCCCAACCCGGTGCCCGCCCTGGAGGCGGCCGCCGCCCTCGACGTACTGGAGGCGGCGCGTCGTTCGGCACAAGACGGAGTGGCGGTGACCCTGTGACGACGCACAAGACGAGCAGGACAGGCAAGACGCACAACCCGGAGATCACCCCGAAGTTCCACCCGGAACTCACCCCGCCCCTGGAGGAGCTGGAGGCCCAGGAACGCCGGCTGGTCTTCCGTCAGTTCACCTACGACGACGCCTGGGCCCTGGGCTCCCTGCTGGTCGAACTGGCCCGCGAACGCCAGGCCCCGGTCGCCATCGACATCCACCGGGCCGGCCAGCAGCTCTTCCATGCCGCGCTGCCCGGCTCCACGCCCGACAACGACGCCTGGATCGCCCGCAAGCGCCGGGTCGTGGAGCGCTACGGCACCTCTTCCTACGTCGTCGGCGCCCGCTTCCGCGCCAAGGGCACGACCTTCGAGGACTCCTCCCGCCTGGACCCCGACACCTACGCGGCCCACGGCGGCTCCTTCCCGATCAACGTCGAGGGCGTCGGCGTGATCGGGTCGGTGACGGTGAGCGGTTTGCCGCAGCTGGAGGACCACCGGATGGTGGTGGAGGCGCTGGAGACCTTCTTGAACAAGCAGTAAGGGCAACGCCCTTGTCCTCAGGGGCGCGGGGAACTGCGCGAGCAACCACGGACAACCCGCCGCAGACGAACAGCCCGCAGTTCCCCGGCTCCCCCCAGCGGAGCGCCTACGCGTCCTTGAATTCCTGACGCTGGCTGCCGAGCCCCTCGATCTCCAGCTCAACAACATCCCCGGCCCGCAGATACGGCTTGGGCTCGGGCCGCCCCATGGCAACCCCCGCCGGCGTACCCGTGTTGATGACGTCCCCGGGGTACAGCGTCATGAACTGGCTGACGTACCGCACGACCTCCGCCACCGGGAAGATCTGCTCAGCCGTCGTCCCGTCCTGCTTCAGCTCCCCGTTGACCCACAGCTTCAGCGCGAGGTTCTGCGGGTCCGCCACCTCGTCCGAGGTCACCAGCCACGGCCCCAGCGGGTTGAACGTCTCGCAGTTCTTGCCCTTGTCCCAGGTCCCGCCGCGCTCGATCTGGAACTCCCGCTCGGACACGTCATGCGCGACCGCGTACCCGGCGACATGCGCGAGCGCCTCCTCGGCGGACTCCACATACCGGGCCGTACGCCCGATGACGACCGCGAGCTCGACCTCCCAGTCGGTCTTCGTCGACTTGCGGGGGACCAGCACGGTGTCGTTCGGGCCCACGACCGTGTCCGCGGCCTTGAAGAAGATGACCGGCTCGGCGGGCGGCTCGGCGCCGGTCTCGCGGGCGTGGTCGTGGTAGTTCAGCCCGATGCACACGATCTTGCCGATGCGCCCGAGCGGCGGCCCGATCCGCAGCCCGGTCGCGTCGAGCTCGGGCAGCTCACCGGCGTCCGCGGCGGCGCGGATCCGACCGAGCGCCGCGTCGTCGGCGAGCAGCGCTCCGTCGATGTCCGGCACGACACCGGAGAGGTCCCGCAGAACACCCTCGGCGTCCAGCAGCGCAGGCGTCTCCGCTCCCGCCGTACCGACTCGCAGCAGCTTCATGATCACAATCTCCCTCGATCGCGGGCGTCCGCCGACGGGTGCAGCCATCGGAGGACTGGTCGATCGTCCAAGGTCCACGGCCAGTCCGCAATACCTGGTTCACGTACTGGACCGTAGGACCGGGGGGGGGACCGAGAGCCGGCTGGGTCAGCGATACAGGACGGCCCGCTCCACCGCGCTCCACGTCGTGCTGGTCACCACGTACAGCGCGGCGGCCAGCGGCACCACCGCCACGGTGAAGAGGGTGAAGAAGGACATGAATGGCATGACCTTGGTGACGGCCCCGAGCCCGGCCAGTTGCTGTCCCTCGGCCGCAGGTGCCACGGGGACCGGGCTGTTGGCCGCCATCATCCGCTTCGTCCGCCGGTAATTGAACGTGGCGACGGCCGCGACGATGGCGAACAGCCCCACGTAGACGACCCCCGCCGCCCCGAACACCCCTCCCCCGGCACCGGTCAGCGCGTCGGCCCACCGGTCCCCCAGCGGCGCGGCGAACAGCTCGTGCGAGAGCAGCTCGTTCGCCTTGCCGCCGATCGTCGTGTTCGAGAACAGGTGGTAGAGGAGGAAGAACGCCGGCAGCTGGAACAGGCCCGGCAGGCATCCGGCCAGCGGCGACACCTTTTCCTCGGCGTGCAGCTCCAGGACGGCCCGCTGGAGCCGCTCGGGGTTCTTCGCGTGCTTCTTGCGCAGCTCGGCGATCTTCGGCTGCAACTCCGTCCGCGCCTTCTGTCCGCGCGCGGAGGCCCGGGACAGCGGATGCACGAGCAGTCGTACGAAGGCGGTGAACAGGACGATCGCGGCGGCGGCCGCGGACGCGCCGAACAGCGGCTGGAGCAGATCGGCGAGCTGTTGAACAAGATCAGCGAAAACGGACATGGGTGAGCCCTCCGGGGGTCTCGTCGTGCCGGAACGGGACATGCCGGGAATCCGGAGAACGAGGAATCCGGAAAACGGCATGGCGGCATGACGACCCGCGCGGGGTCACGCTTCTCAGCTGTTCAGTGCGTGCGTGCCCTACGCGGCGGTCGCCGGGAGGGCGTGCCCGGGCGCCCTGGGCCGTGGCCGGCCGGAGGCGTCGGGGTCGCGTTGCGGCAGGAAGGCCGTACGGCGGGCCCGGTCGCGGATGGCCGTACGCACCCGGGTAGGCGCCACGGCGGGCGCCGCGCGCGAGGCGAGGAGCGAGCAGACGGCGAACGCGGAACCGGCGGCGGCGGTCGCCGCGAGCGCGACGGTCGCGGAGAGGCTGCCGGTGTCGAGCAGCGCGATCTCAAGGAAGAGGAGCACCAGTACGGCGGCGGGGCGCGGATTGACCCGACTGCGGATCATGGGCTGCCCCTCCCCTCTGTACCGGGTTCCGCCGGGTTCTGTCGCGGCGTTCGTCCTGATGTTCGTTATACAGGATCGAGGTACACGATCGACGAGGAAGGGTGCGTGCCCTGCCTTCCCCAGGGCGCCCTAACGCGGGCGCATGGAAACGAGCTTGGCCCAGACCACCAGCCGGTACTCCGACGTGTACTCCGGGGTGCAGGTGGTGAGGGTGAGGTAGTAGCCGGGGTCGGTGTAGCCGTGGCCCGGCCTGACGGTGGAACGCGGGACGGGCCGGAGGACGCTGCCGTCGTGGGCGGTGGTCTGCGGCAGGGTCTTGTCGACGGCGTACGTGTACGTCGCGCTCCGCGTCTCGACCTGAACCGTGTCCTCGGGCGCGAGCCGGTTGATGTACCGGAAGGGCTCACCGTGGGTGTTGCGGTGCCCGGCGAGGGCGAAGTTGCCTGCCTGGCCCGGCTGCTGGGTGCCGGGGTAGTGGCCGACGTAGCCCTTGTTGAGGACGCGGCTCTTGCTGACGCCCTCGGCGACGGGGACGCGGAGATGGAGGCGGGGGATGGTGAGGATGGCGTAGGCCCGGGACCAGTCGGGTTCCGGTGCGGGGGCGGCGGACCGGCGTGGGTTGCCGGCGGACTGGCCGGGCGGGCCGTTGTACGCGGGCGTGGACGTGGGTGAAGGAGTCGGCGCCGCTACGGCCGTACGGGAGTCGCCGTCCCCGTCACCCTCGCCGTCCCAGGCCCGCTCCAGTGCGCGGACCTCCCGCTCGGCGCCCGCCCTGGCCTCCCGGTTGGTCCACCACACCTGGTGGACGACCAGCAGCAGAAGCACCACCCCGACGGTGACGAGTACCTCCCCGCCACCCCACAGCGCGCGCCGCCGCAGAGCACGCCGCCGAAGCCCGCTGTGCCGCACGACGCGAACCCGCACCATCCGTGAGCCTCCTTCGCCGGGGCCGAGGGGAGCCGACGGGGCCGCCCGCACGATAAGGGGCGAGGCGCGAGTCTCCAGAGCCGTACGCACACCAGTCCCGACGTGCCTACGCACCCCCGGGCGCGTCCGGCCCCCCGAACACTTCTCTCCCCTTCTTCCACAGGTTTGAGAAAGGGCTGTCGGAACCCTCGACAACCTCATACGTCACACCCGATGCTTCCTGTCGGCATCAACGGATGACCGGATGAGCGGGACAGTCCACGACGCCGGTTCGGCGACGACCGGCCGTTGAGCGAAGCGGAGAAGTCATGATCCGACGCAGAACTCTGCTGGCGGCAACAGGCGGCGCCCTCGTCGGCGGCGCCCTGGCGACAGGCACCGCACACGCGGACGCGACCATCGCCGTCAACCCCGGCACGTCGTACGGCACCTGGGAGGGCTGGGGCACGTCCCTGGCCTGGTGGGCCAACGTGTTCGGCAACCGGAACGACTTCGCCGACCTCTTCTTCACCACCAAGTCGGTGACCTACAACGGCACGACCCTCCCCGGCCTGGGCCTCAACATCGCCCGCTACAACCTCGGCGCGTGCAGCTGGAACACCGTGAGCGGCGAGTCGATGGTCAAATCGGCGAACATCCCCGCCTTCAAGCAGATCGAGGGCTTCTGGCAGGACTGGAACAACGAGGACCCCACCTCCTCGGCGTGGGACTGGACCGCGGACGCGAACCAGCGAGCGATGCTCCAGAAGGCGACGACGCGCGGCGCGACCACGGAACTCTTCGCCAACTCCCCCATGTGGTGGATGTGTTCCAACCACAACCCGTCCGGCGCGGCGGGCGGCGGCAACAACCTCCAGACCTGGAACTACCGCCAGCACGCGTCCCACCTGGCGGCGACGGCCCTGTACGCCAGGAACAACTGGGGTGTGAACTTCGCGACGGTCGACCCCTTCAACGAGCCGGCGTCCAACTGGTGGACCGCCACCGGAACCCAGGAGGGCTGCCACATGGATCCGGCGGTCCAGGCGGCCGTACTCCCCTACATGCGCAGCGAGTTGGACAAGCGGGGCCTGACGGGAATCAGGATCGCCGCCTCCGACGAAACGAACTACGACACCGCCCGCTCGACGTGGTCGTCCTTCGGTTCCTCCACCAAGGCCCTGGTCAGCCAGGTCAACGTGCACGGCTACCAGGGCTCGGGCGGCCGTAGGGACCTCCTCTACACGGACGTGGTGACGACGTCCGGCAAGAAGCTCTGGAACTCGGAGACGGGCGACAGCGACGGCACGGGCCTCGCCCTGGCCACCAACCTCTGCTACGACTTCCGCTGGCTGCACCCGACCGCCTGGTGCTACTGGCAGGTCATGGACCCGTCGACGGGCTGGGCGATGATCGCGTACGACGCGAACACGCTCCAGCCGACGACGATCCAGACCAAGTACTACGTGATGGCCCAGTTCAGCCGGCACATCCGCCCGGGTATGAGGATCCTCGACACGGGCGTGAGCTACGCGGCAGCGGCCTACGACGCGTCGGCGCGCCGCTTGGTGATCGTCGCGGTGAACACGTCGACGTCGGCCCAGACCCTGACCTTCGACCTGTCCCGCTTCACGACGGTCTCCGGCGGCTCGGGCGGCCTGGTCCCCCGCTGGAACACGGTGACGACGGGCGGGGACCGGTACAGGTCGTACTCGAACACGTTCCTGAGCGGGAAGTCGGTGGCGGTGCCGTTCGCGGCGAAGGCGGTGCAGACGTTGCAGATCGACGGGGTGGTGATCTGACGCGGCCGGCGTGACGGACGTGACGGACGTGCCGCAACCGGAGGCGTTCCGGGAACGTCGTGTGTCACGTGACGAGGACAGCCGCAGAAGCCGCAGGTGAGAGCGAAAGCGAAAGCAGGGACGAGCGCGGGCGCCACCCCGGCCTGCTGGCGCCCGCGCTGGCGAACCTGGCCATCGGGGTGCCCGCGATCATCCCGCTCTACCTGACGTACTGGCTGCTGACGGACTACCTCCCCTCCCCCTGCGACGCGTTCGCGCCCGACCCCGAACTGTCGAACTGCGACTACCACACGCTCGATCACGCCCCGGTGATGATGTTCCTGCTGACGGTGACAGGAGCCATCCTGCTGCTCGCCCTGCTGACGGTGGACATCCTGGGCCCCCGCCGCCGAGCCGATGCCCGCCCGGGGAGATGGCTGGCGATGGCGACGCTGATCCCGGCCCCGTTCCTGGTGCTGCTGTGCCTGGCGAAGACATGACCAAGGTCGGCCCCGCCTCGACCAGGCAATATCTGCACCCTCTTCCCCCCTCTGTCCTCTCGTCCGTCACCCATGGGCAGTACGGTGTCCCCCATGCGCCCCGACACGCCTGCCGAAAACGTCGACCACACCGCCGAAGCGGCACGCCTGGAACGAACCGCCGGCCTCTACCCCGAGGACGCCGAGGCCCTCCTCCTCCAGGCCGCGGCCCACCTGGAACTGTCCGGCGACCGCCCCGCCGCGACCGCGCTCTACGACCGCCTGCTGGCATCGTCGACCCCCCTGGAAGGCCCCCATCTGGTACGGGCCCTGAAGGCCTCCAACCTCTGGGAGTACGGCCACGAGGCGGAGGCCAGGGCCATCATCGACGGCGTCCGAGCGGCCGCCCCTCGGGACCCGGCCCCGTGGGTGATCGTCGCGGAGGCCCTGGAGTCCCACGACGAGCTGGAGCAGGCGCAGGAGACCTTCACGGAGGGCGCCCGCCTCCTCCTGACGGACGTGGCGGAGCCCCCGTACTCGACGCATCCGATGCTGTTCGGCCGCCACAGGGTCCGCCGCATGCTCGGCCTGGCCCATGACGAGTGGGACATCCTCGCGGACACCCTCCACTCGATGCCGATCTCCCTGGACGAACTCCACGACCCCAAGCGCGTCTGGTCCCTTGGCTCGGACAACCCAGCGGAACTGGAGGCGGAAATCTCCCGCCTCCGAGCAGAACTGGGCGCATATCGGGAGGCCCTGTCCCGCCCCTTCCCGGTGGCGGTCCTGCACTGGACGGCGGCCGAACTGTCGGAGCTGGTCGCCGCCTATCCGTCGCTGGCCCTGGAGTACCCCTCCCATGAGGAGCACCTGGAGACGATAGAGGCGTCCCTGCGGGAACTGGCCGCCTCCGGCACCCCGAACCTGGGGATCGTGACGGGGACGGTGCCTTCGTATGAGGCCTTCGCGGCTTCGGAGGGGGCTTCGCCGGAGGATGCGACGCTGCTGCCGCAGTATGCAACTACGTTGGCTGCGCGGGGGCGGGCTGTGGGGTGGCCGCCGCAGCGGGGGGCTTCCTGCTGGTGTGGGTCGGGGCGGGATTACATCACGTGTCACGGAGCATGACCGGTTACTGAGGCCGCCTCCGTCCTCACTAAGGAAGAGTTTTGAACGACTCCTTGTTTTCCCGTGACATCGTTGCGGCGCAAAATACCTCCGCACCAAGCACCCTCGTAGGCCCTGATTCAAACCTACTCGAGGTCTATAGCTGGCTTAAGATGCAACCCAACCTTGATTCTCGATTCGGTGAAGTGCTCCGCCAGTCGATCGATGAAGTGCTAGACGGGCAAAGGACTGGAAGATTCAACATCCAGAATCTCGAAAAGACAGAGAAGACCTACCTTGGCACAAAGGTAGAAATCATCGCCCGAACGGAATTTAACCTCAGCCGCGGGGAGAAGATGGACTTCTCCGTCTGCGGTCACGACGTCGACTCCAAGTTCACCAGCGGGACAAACTGGACCATCCCCAGTGAGGCCGACGGACACATCTGCCTGCTGATCAAGGCAGATGACCACAAGTCGAGATACCAGGTTGGACTTCTCCGGATCGCTAACGAGTATTTGAATATCGGGAAAAATAGAGATGGGAAACGCTCACTGTCAGCCGCGGGAAGAGCAGCTATAAAGTGGGTAGTCCCCGACGGCGAGCTGCCGGAGAATACCTTGCTGAGTCTTCCAGAAGCCGACGTGAAAGCCATCTTCGCAGAAGGAACGAGCGGCCAGCACCGCACAAACGAGCTATTCAGCCGCGTACAGGAAAAACTAGTGAACCGGAATACGGTCCTTACCGTAGCTCGACAGGATGACAGTCTCAAGCGCGTGCGCGACGCCCGTAACGCCCTGCGCAAGGATGGCATCTTGATTCTTGGCCACCAGAACCAGCATCCTCATATTGCTCGCGACCTGGGACTGCCTGTGCCAGGCAAAGGATCATGGGTGGCCGTTCGCGTCACGGAGGCAGACGACTCTTGGTCAGGTAGGAAGTCAACCAACATCGTCGGCCGGGACTACACAATATGGAGGGAAGGGGACCGTCCCTCCTCAGCACCCGACAGCTACTAGTCGAAGCGACCATGAACGAGCAGGAGAAGGACGCCACTTCGCCCTGGACACCGCCCGCAGGATCGTGGGCCTCGTCAGCGGGGCGACGACGGAACATGCAAGCGATCCGCAGCCGGGACACCACACCAGAACTCGTGATCCGACGGCTTGTTCACGCCCAGGGACTGCGGTACCGCGTAGCAGCTCGACCGCTCTCTACCCTTCGCCGGACGGCAGACATGGTCTTCCGTCCGGCGAAGGTGGCCGTCTTCATCGACGGGTGCTACTGGCATGGTTGCCCCGAGCACTACGTACCACCGAGGACCAACCCCAGCTACTGGTCAGACAAGGTTGCCCGGAACATGGCCCGCGACCGGGACACCGACCAGCGCCTGGAAGAAGCCGGCTGGACGGTGCTCCGGTTCTGGGAACATGAGCCCTCCGAGGACTGCGCCGCGCGCATTGCGGCCGAGGTCGAGATGCGCCGCAGTACAGTCCGGAAGGCAAAGCCGGACAGCTAATCAGCCCTCCGATCGCGCTCCCGCGCCGCCCTCAGCACGTCGATGATCGATTCGCCGATGGCCTGCGCGACAGGCGGCGGAAACGCGTTGCCGACCTGCCGGTACTGGGCCGTCTTACCTCCGCTGAAGTCCCACCCTGTCGGAAACCCCTGAATGATGGCGGCCTGCCGCACCGTGAGCATCGGACCGCCGGAACCGAATAGGTCCCTGTCCTCGGTGCCGGTCGGCTTGCCGTCCACGGGCGCATTGGCCACGCCCATGCCCGACACCCCCAAGTCCCGCCATGCCTTCTTAGCCCGGCTGGGACCGAGGTCGGCGCCTCCGTGCTTCTTGGAGCCGCCCACGAGCGTGGGAGCCACGTCTTTGTCGGCCGCCTGCTTCCAGTCATCGAAGACCTGTCGCGCCTGGGCGGCCCGAGGGCCCTTCTCAAACGGGCGGATACGCTCAAGCATCGTCTCTTCAAGGGCCTTGAAGACCGAGACCCTCTCGGCGCTGGGCGCGGGGGCTTCGTACTTCAGATCCCTGAGGATGTCCTTCCGGAAGGCGACAAGGATGGAGCGGGGCCGGAGCTGCGGAACACCGAACTTCTCCGCCTCATACACCTTCCAGCCCACAACCTCATAGCCAGGGAAGCCGTCGTCAGTTGGTTCCATCTCCTCAAGGCTGGCCTGAATTCGTGACCTGTAGTCGTCGAACTTGGCATCCATGAGGCCACGGACGTTCTCGATCATCACGGCACGGGGACGGATCAGCTCGGCTAGCTCCAGGATGCGCGGGAAGAGATCACGTTCATCATCCTCACCGAGCTGCTTGCCAGCGTGGGAGAACGGAGGGCACGGTACACCGCCAGCCAAAAGGTCAACCTCACCCCGACGATAGAAGGCAGCGCTCTTCTTCAGGTCCTGCTCAGGCTCAAACCCCACGACGTCTTTGCAGAGAACGTCACAATTGTCGCGCTCCCAGTCCCACTTCGGGTGCACCTCGATGTTCTCGCGCAGTGTCGCTGCCGCATACTTGTCGATCTCGACGAGGGCAAGGTGTCTGAAACCCGCCCCGTGCAGCCCGATCGCCTGCCCGCCGGCACCGGCACAGATCTCGATCGATGTGAATTCGTCCTCCGACAGCGCGATGGCACCCTCGGGTTCGTTCATGCGGGTCATGCCCCCTCCTTGCAGCCGAACAGCGGCAGACACATCTTGCAATCCACCATCACTGAGGGTGACAGACCCCACTGGCAACGCGATCTCACCTGACAACGAGACCTCACTAAGTGTGCAGCACGCCCGCTGGTTCGCTTAACGCACCCTCCGCCACGGCGAACACTCATACGATATTGCCCATGCGGATACCTGCCTGGACTGAGGACGAACTCGTACTTGCCGGAGCGCTCGTCGTGAGGAACGGCTGGCGAGAGCTGCGCACTGGCGACCGGTACGTCCAGGAGCTGTCGGAGCTGCTTCGCTCGCTCCCGATCCACAGCCCAGAAGCACTCGACCTTCCCAACTTCCGGTCGCCGGACAGCGTCAGCCGCAAGACCACGGACTTCATGACGAACCACAAGCGGTACTCCGGCAAGGCCACGAGATGCGGCAAGCCCACTCTGCTCATGATCGAGGCGTTCAGTACTCGCGAGGCCGAGATGCTCCAGGCCGCCCAGTCCATTGAGGAGGGCATCGCCTCGGGCGAACTTCACATCATCCCGAGGCAGCCCGACGAGGTCGATGAGACGGGCGTCACTGCCATCGAGGGCCGACTTCTCGTCCGCTGGGCGCTGGGCCGCGAGCGCGATCCGAAGCTCCGCCTGCAGAAGATCGAGCAGACGCGGCGCCGGGGCCGTCCGCTCCGCTGCGAGGTCTGCGACTTCGATTTCGCCCGCACCTACGGCGACCTCGGCGAGGGCTACATCGAAGTGCATCACCTCACTCCCCTTCACGTCTCCGGGACCCGGGAGACAAAGCTCGACGACCTCGCATGCTTGTGCGCCAACTGCCACCGCATGTGCCACAGGAACCGTCCCGGAGAATCCTGGCGCACGCCCACCGACCTTCGGGAATGGATGCGGAAGTCCGCGTAAGCGCCTGCCCATTAAGCCGCTTCCGTTTCGGCTTCGAAGTGCATCTGCGCCTGGTCAAGAATGTCGTCCGGGTCATGGCCACGGGCAGCAGTCCAGTGGAGCAGGTCAGCAATCAGCTCGACTGCTGACTCTGCGAGGGCACTCTTGCGCCCTGGTCCCCACAGATCCGGATCGCGACCGGCGCCCTGGTAGCCCTCAAGCGCTTCCGCCGCCCGCTCAAGACGCCGACAAGCACGTCCTTCGCTGGTCGAGATCTCGCACCAGACGGCCTTGCCCGCCGCAGTCAGCACCGTGCCCCAGTCCGCGGCCAGGGCCGTGAGCAGATGCAAGCCACGGCCACATTCCTCGTTGTCGCCCGCCGCGTCGAGGGACGGCACAGTCTGACTCCTGTCGTGCACTTCAACGCGGAGTCGCTCGCCCCTCCACTCCAGAATCAAGGTTGCTGATGCGCCCTCTCCAACGTGCTTGACGACGTTCGTCGCCAGCTCCGTGACGAGCAGCTCTACTTCGTCGGCAGCGACTGGCATGCCCCACCGGCCCAACTGCGTGACGGTGGCTCTCCGCAGCAGGCGCACCTCTGCTGGCGCCGCCTCGAAGGGCAGGACACAGCGGAGTCGGGATTGGATGACTTCGTAGCCAGGCATGGCCACTCCTCCCTCCCAAGCCACGCACATACTGCGCCTGCCGTATCCGTACGGCTGCATTGCGTAGCGGTCTGTGACCGAGCATGGCATAGAGAACTCTCACTGTGTAACTTCTCATGAGAATCTATCGGGTGAATCTCATGGCGGGTCATCTTCCACACTGCCTAAGGGTTGTCCCGTAACTGCTGGTCACGGGTGAGATGATCTTGGTGTGGCTGGTGTGATCACGGCGTCGGAGCCGTCCTGGATAGCCCCGTTC
>NZ_LGUR01000271.1 GCF_001270495.1 Streptomyces viridochromogenes | reverse complement strand
GCCGAGGACCAGGACCGCCGGTACTACGCGATCACCGTCAGGCCCCAGGTGTTCGTCAACCTCGTGCCGGACCACGTGATCTTCCACCGGATGTACCCGGTGTCAGTGGACCGCACGATCGTGGAGTGCGACTGGCTGTACCTGCCGCACGTCGTCGAGAGCGGCAAGGACGTCAGCCGGTCCGTGGAACTCTTCGACCGGGTCAACCGCCAGGACTTCGAGGCATGCGAACGGACCCAGCCCGGTATGAGTTCGCGCATGTACGCCAAGGGCGGGGTGCTGGTGCCCAGCGAGCACCACATCGGCGCTTTCCACGACTGGGTGAACGACCGTCTCGGCGTCCCCCGGCCGTAACCGCGCGGGTCAGTGCAGGTAGCCCAGCCGCTGGCTGATCTCCTCGGCGCCCTTGATCAGCGCCGGGGAGAGTTCGTGCAGGCGATGCTCGGTGAGCCGGTAAGCGGGTCCGGAGGCGCTGAGTGCCGCGATGACCTTGCCGTCCCGGTTGCGGACCGGCGCGGCCATGGCGTGCAGGCCGATCTCCATCTCCTCCAGGGTGAAGGCGTAGCCCCGCTCCCGCGCTTCGGAGAGGTTCTTCTCGAGCTTCGTCTTCGCGGTGATGGTGTTCGGGGTGACCTTCTTCATGCCGACGGTGGTCAGCAGCGCGGTCCGCTTCTTGGCGGGGAGGTGCGCCAGCAGGATCTTGCCGCTCGACGTGGCGTGCAGTGGCGTGAGCTGGCCGACCCAGTTGTGCGCGGTGATCGCCCCGGGGCCGCGCACCTGGTAGAGGTTGATCGCGTAGTGCTCCTGCATGACCGCGATGTTCACCGTCTCGCCGAGCTCCTCGGCGAGGCGCTCGCACACCGGCCGCCCCTGCTGGGTGATGTCGATACGGTCCGTGACCGCGCCGGCCAGACGGACGATGCCGAAGCCGAGGCGGTACTTGCCGCGCTCGCCGGCCTGCTCCACGAGGCCGCGTGCCTCCAGGGCGCCGAGCAGGCGGAACGCGGTGGACTTGTGCACGTCGATCTCGGCCGCGACCTCGCTGACGCCCGCTTCGCCGCGCTGGGCGAGGATCTCCAGCACGCTGATGGCCCGGTCCACCGACTGCACTCCGCCGGCGCCCGAATTAGACGTTTCTGTGTCAGTGCTGTAGTTGCTCACAGTGAAACTATACGCGTAGTAAACAACGTCCCTGCAAGTAACCGGACCGAAATGAAGACCACGGAAGTTGCGTCGTTCGCAACCTGGTGCGTATAGCGCGACCGGGTCTAGCATGCCTCGCGTATCTACGGCGCGAGCGAGACGAGGCACCATGGCTCCCCTGCAATACGACTTCGTCATCGTCGGCGGTGGTTCCGCCGGCAGTGCACTGGCGAACAGACTCTCCGCGGACCCGGCGAACCGGGTGCTGGTACTGGAGGCGGGGCGGTCCGACTACCCGTGGGATGTCTTCATCCACATGCCCGCGGCGCTGACCTACCCGATCGGCAGCCGCTTCTACGACTGGAAGTACGAGTCCGAGCCCGAACCCCACATGGGCGGACGGCGCGTCTACCACGCGCGCGGCAAGGTGCTCGGCGGCTCCAGCAGCATCAACGGCATGATCTTCCAGCGCGGCAACCCCATGGACTACGAGCGTTGGGCGGCCGACCCCGGCATGGAGGACTGGGACTACGCGCACTGTCTGCCGTACTTCCGACGCATGGAGAACTGCCTCGCGGCCGACCCGGACGACGAGTTCCGCGGCCACGACGGCCCGCTCGTCCTGGAGCGCGGCCCGGCGACCAACCCCTTGTTCACCGCTTTCCTCAAGGCCACCCAGGAGGCGGGCTACGCGCCCACCGACGACGTCAACGGATACCGGCAGGAAGGCTTCGCCAAGTTCGACCGCAACGTCCATCGCGGCCGCCGGCTGTCGGCCTCGAAGGCGTACCTCAAGCCCGCGATGAAGCGGCCCAACCTCACGGTCCGCACCCGCGCCCTCGTCACCCGGGTCCTGTTCGAGGGCAAGCGGGCCGTCGGCGTCGAGTTCCAGCGCGGCCGGGGTGCGCGCCAGCAGGTCCGCGCCAAGGAGGTCATCCTCTGCGGCGGGGCGATCAACTCCCCGCAGCTGCTCCAGCTTTCCGGCGTCGGCAACGCGCGAGAGCTGAGCGCCCTCGGCATCGACGTCGTCCACGACCTCCCGGGCGTCGGCGAGAACATGCAGGACCACCTGGAGGTCTACGTCCAGTACGCCTGCAAGAAGCCCGTCTCCATGCAGCCGTACATGGCGAAGTGGCGCGCCCCCTTCATCGGACTGCAGTGGCTGTTCCGCAAGGGCCCGGCGGCCACCAACCACTTCGAGGCCGGCGGCTTCGCCCGCAGCAACGAGGACGTCGACTACCCCAACCTGATGTTCCACTTCCTGCCGGTCGCGGTCCGCTACGACGGCTCCTCACCCTCGGGCGGCCACGGCTACCAGGTGCACGTGGGCCCGATGTACTCCGACGCGATCGGCTCGGTGAAGATCAAGAGCAGGGACCCGCGCGAACACCCGGCGCTCCGCTTCAACTACCTCTCCACCGAGCAGGACCGCAGGGAATGGGTCGAGGCGATCCGGGTGGCCCGCGAGCTCCTCGACCAGCCCGCGCTCGCCCCGTACAACGGCGGGGAGATCTCGCCCGGCCCGAAGGTGGCGACGGACGAGGAGATCCTCGCCTGGGTCGCGAAGGAGGGCGAGACCGCCCTGCACCCGTCCTGCACGTGCAAGATGGGCACCGACGAGATGTCCGTCGTCGACCCGGGCAGCATGCGCGTGCACGGCCTTGAGGGCCTGCGTGTGGTGGACGCCTCCGTCATGCCCTACGTCACCAACGGCAACATCTACGCGCCGGTGATGATGGTCGCCGAGAAGGCCGCCGACCTGATCCTCGGCAAGGAGCCGCTCGCACCGTCGAAGGCCGCGTACTACCGCCACCGCGACGTCCAGAAGCAGGCGGAGTAGACATTGGGTGCCGCACGACTCCGGGCGCTGCTGGACGGCGTCCGCTACGAGGTGCTGCCCGCGAAGGCGACCGAGGACAAGGTCCTCGCCCATGTCCCGCGTGACGTCGTGGTCACCGTGACGGCGTCACCGGTCAAGGGACTGGAGCCGACCCTCGACCTCGCCGCCCGGCTCGCGGCGCACGGCTACCGGGTCGTCCCGCATGTGCCGGCGCGGCTGCTGCGGGACGACGCGCACCTGAAGGAGGCCGTGGACCGGCTCCGCGAGGCGGGCGTGGACGACGTCTTCGTCCCGGCCGGCGACGCCGACCCGCCCGCCGGGGGCTACGACGGGGCGCTGCCCGTGCTGCGCAGGCTGAGCGAGCTGGGCGGCCCCTTCGCTCACATCGGTGTCACCGGCTACCCCGAGAGCCATCCGCTCATCGACGACGACGTCACCGTCCAGGCGATGTGGGACAAGCGCGAGCACGCCACATACATCGTGAGCAACCTCTGCTTCGACCCGAGGGTGCTGGGGGAGTGGATCGGCCGGATACGGCGCCGGGAGGTCGACCTGCCCGTGTATGTGGGCGTCGCCGGGCCCGTGCAGCGGGCGAAGCTGCTGGCCATGGCGACGAAGGTCGGGGTGGGGGAGTCGACGCGCTTCCTGACGAAGCACCCCTCCTGGTTCCTGCGGTTCGCGGCGCCCGGCGGGTACTCCCCGGACGGGCTGCTGGCGCGCGCCGAGGGGGCGCTGACCGCGCCCGCGGCGGGGGTGGCGGGCCTGCACCTGTTCACCTTCAACCAGATCGCCGAGACCGAGAAGTGGCGCCGCGCCCTGCTGGACCGGCTCGGTGGTTGAAGGCTCGCCGTATACGACCGGGGAGGTTGCCGTACACAGCGGTGGGCGGACCGGGAGACCGGCCCGCCCACTTCTGTGCAGGATCGCTCAGCGGAAGACCACCGTGCGGTTGTCGTCCACCATCACGCGGCTCTCGCTGTGCCACTTGACCGCGTGCGCGAGCACCTGTGCCTCCACGTCCCGGCCGACCGTGACCAGCTCGCCGGGATCGAGGGAGTGGTCCACCCTGACCACGTCCTGCTCGATGATCTGGCCCTCGTCCAGGTCCGGCGTCACATAGTGCGCCGTCGCGCCGACCAGCTTCACTCCGCGCTGGTACGCCTGGTCGTAGGGACGCGCGCCCTTGAAGCTGGGCAGGAAGGAGTGGTGGATGTTGATCGCGCGCCCCTCCAGCTGCTTGCACAGGTCGTCGGAGAGGATCTGCATGTAGCGGGCCAGCACCACCAGGTCGATGTCCAGCTCGCTCACCAGCTCCAGCAGCCGCGCCTCGGCCTCGGCCTTGGTGTCCCTGGTCACCGGGATGTGGTGGAAGGGGACGCCGTATGTCTGCGCCAGCCCCTCGAAGTCGCGGTGGTTGGAGACGATCGCGGGGATCTCGATGTTGAGGGCGCCGGTGCGCCGGCGGAAGAGCAGGTCGTTCAGGCAGTGGCCGAACTTGGACACCATGATCAGCGTCCGGGTCGGGGTCGACGCGTCGCTCAGCGTCCACGAGATGTTGTAGGCCTGGGCGACCGGACCGAACCGGTAACGCAGCTTCTCCAGATCGGCGTTCGGATCGGAGACGTCGAAGTGGACCCGCATGAAGAAGCGGTCCTGAAGTCGATCGTCGAACTGCTGGCTTTCCAGGATGTTTCCGGAGTTCCTGACGAGAAAGCCGCTCACGGCGTGGACCAGCCCGGCGCTGTCGGGACAGGAGAGGGTCAGGACGTACTCACGGCCGGGTTGGGGTCGAGGGGACATATGCGGCCTCCGTCGATGCGTATTGCACAACATGGTGAGCGATACGCAACATGGTCGACCCGGCCGCGCTCGTGGTCAAGGGTGAGCGGCCGGATGGGCGCATGGCGAAATCGTCATCATTGAACCTCTTGACGTGCGACTTGGTATTCGTCATGGTGTTCCACCACAAGCAATTGGGTGCACGATGCGCAACGAATTTCTGTGGAAAGGCTCGGCGCGTGGCAGACCTGTATGTGGATGGCACATGGCGGGATCCGGTGGCCGGCGGGCGCCGGGAGATCCGATGTCCCGCTGACGGCACGCTCGCGGCGACCGTTTCCGAAGGGACGCGCCCCGACGCCGAGGCGGCGATCGCCGCCGCCCGGCGCGCCTTCGACGCGGGGCGCTGGCCCGGCACCCCCGAGCGCGAGCGCGGCGCGCTGCTGCTGCGCACCGCCGACATCATCGAGCGCGATGTCAAGGAATTCGCCCGCGCCGAGTCCCTGGACACCGGTAAGCGGCTGGTGGAGAGTGAGTACGACATCGCCGATGTCATCTCCTGCTTCCGCTACTACGGCGGCATCGGGGGCACCGACGCCGGCCGGGTGATCGACACCGGCCGCGACGAGGCCGTGAGCCGCGTCGTCTACGAGCCGATCGGTGTGTGCGGGCTGATCACGCCCTGGAACTACCCACTGCTGCAAGCCAGTTGGAAGGTCGCCCCGGCGCTCCTGGCGGGCAACACCATCGTCCTCAAGCCCAGCGAACTCACCCCCTCCACCTCGATCCTGCTGATGAAGGCGCTGGAGGAAGCCGGACTCCCGGCCGGTGCCGCCAACCTCGTCCTGGGCCCCGGGCCGGAGGTGGGCGCACCCCTGTCCGAAGACCCGGCCGTCGACCTGGTCTCCTTCACCGGGGGCCTGGAGACCGGCAGGCGCATCATGGCCACCGCCGCCGCCGGCGTGAAGAAGGTGGCGCTGGAACTCGGCGGCAAGAACCCCAACGTCGTCTTCGCCGACGCCGACTTCGAGACGGCCGTGGACTTCGCCCTCACGGCCGTCTTCCTGCACTCGGGGCAGGTCTGCTCGGCGGGCGCCCGGCTGATCGTCGAGGACCCGCTGCACGACGCCTTCGTCGACGAGGTGGTCCGCCGCGCCCGCCGGATCCGGCTGGGCGGCCCCTTCGACCCCGCGGCCGAAACCGGGCCGCTGATCTCCGCACAGCACCGCGAGAAGGTCGAGGCGTACGTCGCGGCCGGCCTCGCCGAGGGCGCCGTACTGCGCTGCGGCGGTGCCCGGCCCGACGATCCCGCCCTCGCGAACGGCCACTACTACCCGCCCACCGTGCTCGACGAGTGCCGGCAGGACATGCGGGTGGTGCACGAGGAGTCCTTCGGGCCCGTCCTCACCGTGGAGCGCTTCACCGACGAGGACGACGCCGTACGCATCGCCAACGACACCGAGTACGGACTCGCCGGCGCCGTCTGGACCCAGGACGCGGGCAAGGCCCAGCGGGTCGCCCGGCGGCTGCGGCACGGCACGGTGTGGATCAACGACTACCACCCCTACGTGCCGCAAGCGGAATGGGGTGGCTTCGGGCACTCGGGCGTGGGCCGCGAGCTGGGACCGGCCGGCCTGAACGAATACCGAGAGCCCAAACACATCTGGCAGAACATCCAACCCCGGCCGCAGCGCTGGTTCAGCGGCTGAACGCCGAAAGAAGGTCGAACGTGACCACACAGACCGAGGTGCCGCAGCGGCGCGGCACGCCCCAGGACTCGGGCTCCACCCCGGTCATATCCGTGCGCAGGCTGTGGAAGGTGTTCGGGCCGAAGGCCGACCAGGTGCCGGACTCCGAGGAGTTGTGCGGCCTCACCCGCCGCGAGCTCATGGACCGCACCGGATGCACCGCCGCCGTACGGGACGTCCACTTCGACGTCTCGCCCGGCGAGGTGTTCGTCGTCATGGGCCTGTCCGGCTCCGGCAAGTCCACGCTGGTGCGATGTCTCACCCGGCTGATCGAACCCACCGCGGGCGAGATCGTCTTCGAGGGCGAGGACATCCGCCAGGCGGACCCGGCGCGCCTGCGCGACCTGCGCCGCCGCAAGTTCTCCATGGTCTTCCAGCACTTCGGTCTGCTGCCCCACCGCCGCGTCGTCGACAACGTGGCGTTCGGGCTGGAGATTCGGGGCATGAGCAGGGCCGAGCGCACCAGGCGGGCGCAGGAGGTCGTCGAACTGGTCGGTCTCGCGGGCTACGAGAACTCCTACCCCGACCAGCTCTCCGGCGGTATGCAGCAGCGCGTCGGCCTGGCCCGTGCGCTGGCCGGCGATCCGGACGTGCTCTTCTTCGACGAGCCGTTCTCGGCGCTCGACCCGCTGATCCGGCGCGACATGCAGAACGAGGTCATCCGCCTGCACCACGAGGTCGGCAAGACGATGGTGTTCATCACCCACGACCTCTCCGAGGCGCTCAAACTGGGCGACCGCATCCTCATCATGCGCGACGGCAAGATGGTCCAGTGCGGCACCGGCGACGAACTCGTCGGCGCCCCGGCGGACGACTACGTCCGCGAGTTCGTCAAGGACGTGCCGCGCGGTGACGTGCTCACCCTGCGCTGGATCATGCGCCCCGCACAGCCCGAGGACGCCCTGGACGGACCCGAGTTGGGCCCGGACGTCGTGGTGAAGGAGGCCACCCGGGCGGTGCTCGCGGCCGACAAGCCGGTCAAGGTCGTCGAGAACGGCAAGCTGCTCGGCATCGTCGGCGACGAGGAGATCCTCGCGGTGGTCGCCGGGCAGGAAGGCGGCGCCTGATGACCGTCGCCGTGGAGAAGACCGAGAAACCGCAGAAGACCGGGGCCGTCGAGCCGCCCGCTCCCGCCAAGAGCGTGCGCAAGGTCAGCCGGTCCATGGTGGTCGGCGCGATCCTGGTCGTCTGGCTGGTGCTGTTCGCCGTACTGCGCGGCAAGCAGACCCTCGCCCTGGGGGCGGCCGACCTGACCGACCTGCACCGCTGGTTCAACGACGTCAACGACTCGATCGGCGCGAACCGCAACTCCAACCCGCTGTTCCTGTACTTCTTCAACGAGATCCGCCTGGTCATCGACCCCCTGGTGACCTTCGTCCAGGAGCTGATCTCACAGCCGTCCGTCGGCCGGCCCGTCCCGCAGATCGGCTGGCTCGGTGTCGTCGGCATCGCCGGCTATGTCTCCTGGGCCGTGGGCAACTGGCGGGTCGCGCTGCTGACGGTGGCCGGCTTCACCTTCCTCGGCCTGCAGGGCCTGTGGCAGGAGAGCATGGACACCCTGGCGCTCACCGTCTCCGCCGTCTTCGTGGCGCTGGTGTTCGCGATCCCGCTGGGTGTGTGGGCGGGGCTGTCCGACCGGTTCAACCGGTTCGTGACGCCCTTCCTGGACCTCATGCAGACCATGCCGGCCTTCGTCTACCTGGCCCCACTGACGCTGTTCTTCCAGATCGGCCCGGCCTCCGCCACGATCGCCACGCTGATCTACGCGGCGCCGCCGACGATCCGCATCACCGCGCACGCCATCCGCTCCGTCCCGGAGACGACGGTGGAGGCGGCCGACTCGCTGGGCGCCACGCGACGGCAGTCCCTCATGAAGGTCCTGCTGCCGATGTCCAAGCGGACCGTGGTGATGGGCGTCAACCAGACCATCATGGCCGCCCTGGCCATGGTGACCGTCGCCGCCCTGATCGACGCGCCCGGCCTCGGCAAGACCGTCGTCCAGGCGCTCCAGACGCTCGACGTCGGCACGGCCTTCAACGCGGGGCTGGCCATCGTCGTCATGGCCATCGTGCTGGACCGGGTCACCACCGCGGCGAGCGCACGCGAGGAGGCCACCCGCCTCTCGAAGAACCGCTTCATCACCTGGCGACGCCCGCTGCTGGCGGCCGGTGCGGCGGTCGTGGCGGTGCTGGCCTATCTGTCCCACACCTATCTGTGGGCCGCGGAGTTCCCCGGCGAGGGGAGTACCGGCACCACCATCAGGAGCACGGCGGACAGCGTGACCACCTGGGTGCAGGACAACCTCTCGGGCCTCACCAACGCCTTCCGGGATGTCCTCACCAACAGTCTGCTCAACCCGTTCCAGGCGCTGCTCACGGACTCCCCCTGGTGGCTCGTCGGCGCGGCACTCATCGCACTCGCCGTCGTCCTCGGCGGCTGGCGCGCCGGTATCACCACGGCCGTCTGCGTGGGTCTGCTGGTCGGCACCGGAGTCTGGTCGGACGGCATGACGACGCTGGCGTCCACCCTCGTCGCCACGGTGCTCGTGATGCTGCTCGGCGTCGTCTTCGGCGTCTGGATGGGCCGCAGCGCGCTGGTGGACCGGCTGATCCGGCCCACTTTGGACGCAGCCCAGGTCATGCCGCCGTTCGTCTACCTCGTGCCGTTCCTCGCACTGTTCGGCGCGACCCGCTTCACAGCGATCGTCGCCGCCGTCGTCTACGCGGCTCCCGTCGCCATGAAGATCATCGCGGACGGCGTACGGAACGTGC
This sequence comes from Streptomyces viridochromogenes, assembly GCF_001270495.1. Lineage (GTDB taxonomy): Bacteria > Actinomycetota > Actinomycetes > Streptomycetales > Streptomycetaceae > Streptomyces > Streptomyces viridochromogenes_A. The sequence goes on along the minus strand of NZ_LGUR01000271.1, from coordinate 16,443 downwards.
CCGCGACGACCGTGGAGGCGGCCACCTCCGCCGGGTGCAACACCTGGCAGATCATCACCAAGGTTCAACTGCCGATGGCACGCGGCGCCCTGACTCTCGCGACCAATCAGGGCCTGATCTATGTGCTGTCGATGGTTGTGGTCGGCGGCCTGGTCGGCGCCGGCGCCCTCGGCTACGACGTCGTGGCCGGTTTCTCGCAGGGGCAGTTGTTCGGGAAGGGGCTCGCCGCGGGGCTCGCCATCGTCCTTCTCGGAGTCATGTTCGACCGGATCACTCAGGCAGCGGCGCGGCGTACCAGCGCGTAAGGAGCAACTGACCATGGCAAGGCAAGCAAGACAGTGGAGAGTCGGCACGGCCGGCATAGCGGGCATGGCCGTTCTCGGGCTCACCCTCACCGCCTGCGGCGGTGCGAAGGTCGGTGACAGCTCCTCGGACGCCGGCGGCTCGGGCGGCGACGGCAAGTGCGGCGCCTTCAACCTCGCGGTCAATCCGTGGGTGGGCTACGAGGCCAACGCGGCGGTCCTCGCGTACGTCGCGGAGCACGACCTCGGCTGCAAGGTCACCCAGAAGGACCTGAAGGAGGAGATCGCCTGGCAGGGGTTCGGGACGGGCGAGGTCGACGCCGTCGTCGAGAACTGGGGCCACGACGACCTGAAGAAGAAGTACATCACCGACCAGAAGACCGCCGTCGACGCCGGCCCGACCGGCAACGAAGGGCTCATCGGCTGGTACGTGCCGCCGTGGCTGGCCAAGGCGCACCCGGACATCCTCGACTGGAACAACCTCAACAAGTACGCGGCCGAGTTCAAGACGTCCGAGTCCGGCGGCAAGGGCCAGCTCCTCGACGGCGACCCGTCGTTCGTCACCAACGACGAGTCACTGGTGAAGAACCTGAAGCTGGACTACAAGGTCGTGTACGCGGGCAGCGAGACCGCCCTCATCCAGGCCTTCCGGGACGCCGAGAAGAACAAGAAGTGGGTGATCGGCTACTTCTACGAGCCGCAGTGGTTCATGTCCGAGGTGCCGCTGGAGAAGGTCAAGCTGCCCGAGTACAAGGAGGGCTGCGACGCCGACCCCGAGAAGGTCGACTGCGACTACCCGGTGTACAAGCTGGACAAGATCGTCAGCGCGAAGTTCGCCAAGTCGGGCAGCCCCGCCTATGACCTGGTGAAGAACTTCAGCTGGACGAACGACGACCAGAACGCCGTGGCCAAGTCCATCGCGGTGGACAAGATGACGCCCGAGGCGGCGGCCAAGAAGTGGGTCGAGGCCAACCGCGCCAAGGTGGACGCCTGGATCAAGTAACACCCGAGGTCACAAGCCGGTCGGACATGCCCGGTGGGCGCTGCGCGCGCGATGCGCGCCGCCCGCCGGGCATTGCCGTTTTCCGGCCCGTTTTCCGGCCTCTCGGACCCCCTTGACACCCACCTGTGCGGCAGGCACATTGAGTTGCGCAACCTGAAGCATGTTGCGCAGACAGCAACTGAACCGGCGGAACTGGTTTTAAAACCGGAGGTGCGGCGATGGCGGGACCCCGAGTGGTCATCATCGGAGCGGGCGTCGTGGGCGCGGCTCTCGCGGACGAGATCTCGGAGCGGGGCTGGACCGAAGTGACCGTGGTCGACCAGGGCCCGCTGCCCGCCACCGGGGGCTCCAGCTCGCACGCGCCCGGCCTGGTCTTCCAGACCAACTCCTCCAAGGCCATGACCGAGATGGCCCGCTACACCGTCGAGAAGTTCTGCTCCCTCGACGTCGACGGCAAGCCGTGTTTCCTCCAGGTCGGCGGCCTGGAGGTGGCCACCACCCCCGAGCGCCTCGCGGAACTGCGCCGCCGGCACGGCTGGCTCGCCGCCTGGGGCATCGAGGCCCGGCTGGTGACCCCCGACGAGTGCGTCGAGTACCACCCCCTGGTGAACCGGGACCGGGTGCTGGGCGGCCTCCACGTACCGACGGACGGCCTCGCCAAGGCCGTGCTCGCCGTCGAGGCACAGATCCGCCGGGCCACCGAGCGCGGCGTGCGCTTCCTGGCCCGGCACGAGGTCCTGGACGTCCAGCAGAGCGAGGGGCGCGTCACCGGCGTCCTCACCGACCAGGGCGAGATCGCGGCCGACATCGTGGTGTGCTGCGCCGGCATCTGGGGCCCGAAGATCGCCCGCATGGCCGGCATGAACCTCCCGCTGACCCCGCTCGCCCACCAGCTCGCCTGGACCGGTCCGGTACCCGCCCTCGCCGGCCAGACCGAGGAAGCGGTCCGCCCGATCCTGCGCCACCAGGACGCCGACCTCTACTACCGTGACCGCTTCGACGGCATCGGCATCGGCTACTACGGCCACCGCCCGATGCCCATCACGGCCGACGAGATCCTCTCCGTGGACGAGGCCGACGAGATGCCGTCCGTCCTGAAGTTCACCGAGGAGGACTTCGAGCCCGCCTGGACCGAGACCCAGTCCCTGCTCCCCGCCACGAAGGACGCCAAGGTCGAGGAGGGCATCAACGGCCTGTTCTCCTTCACCACCGACAACTTCCCGCTCCTCGGCGAGTCGCAGGACGTCAAGGGCTTCTGGGTCGCCGAGGCCGTGTGGGTCACCCACTCCGCGGGCGTCGGCCGGGCCATGGCCGAGTGGCTGGTCGACGGCTACTGCTCCTCCTTCGACCTGCACGAGTGCGACGTCAACCGCTTCGAGCCGCACCAGCTGGCCCCGGAGTACGTCCTGGCCCGCGACTGCCAGAACTTCGTCGAGGTCTACGACATCCTCCACCCCCTCCAGCCCTCCGGCGACCCGCGCCCGATCCGCACCAGCCCCTTTCACGCGCGCCAGCAGGAGCAGGGCGCCTTCTTCCTGGAGGCGAACGGCTGGGAGCGCCCGCAGTGGTACGAGGCCAACGCCCGGCTGGTCGAAGGCCGTTCCATCCCCACCCCGGGCGACTGGGCTGCGCAGTACTGGTCGCCCATCGTCGGCGCCGAGGCCCAGGTCACCCGCGAGTCCGTCGCGATGTACGACATGACGGCACTCAAGCGCCTGGAGGTGAGCGGCCCCGGTGCCGGCGACTTCCTGGAGGGCCTGTGCACCGGCAAGGTCGCCAAGTCCGTCGGCTCGGTCACGTACACCCTCCTGCTGGACCACGACGGCGGCATCCGCAGCGACATCACCGTCGCCCGCCTGGCCCGCGACCTCTTCCAGGTCGGCGCCAACGGCAACCTGGACCTCGACTGGTTCACCCGCCACCTCCCCGCCGACGGCACGGTCCAGGTACGCGACATCACCCCCGGCACCTGCTGCATCGGCCTGTGGGGCCCGCTGGCCCGCAAGGTCCTCCAGCCGCTGACGGACGAGGACTTCTCCAACGACGGCCTCAAGTACTTCCGCGCCAAGCGCGCCTACATCGGCTCGGTACCCGTCACCGCGATGCGCCTGTCCTACGTCGGTGAACTCGGCTGGGAGCTCTACACCACCGCCGACCAGGGCCAGAAGCTCTGGGACACCCTGTGGCAGGCGGCCAGGCCACTCGGCGGCGTCATCGCCGGCCGCGGCGCCTTCAACAGCCTCCGCCTGGAGAAGGGCTACCGCTCCTTCGGCACCGACATGACCTACGAGCACGACCCCTACGAGGCCGGCGTCGGCTTCGCCGTCAAGCTCGACAAGGGCGACTTCATCGGCAAGGCCGCCTTGGAGCGCCGCAAGGAGAACGTACGGCGCAAGCTGAACTGCCTCACCATCGACGACCCCCGGTCGGTCGTCCTCGGCAAGGAGCCGGTCTACGACGGCGACCACGCGGTCGGCTACGTCACCAGCGCCGCCTACGGCTACACCATCGGCAAGGGCATCGCCTACGCCTGGCTCCCCGCCGAACTCGCCGCCCCCGGCACCACCGTGCACATCGGCTACTTCGACCAGCGCATCGAGGCAGTGGTCGCCGAGGAGCCCCTGTTCGACCCCACGATGTCACGTCTCCGTGGCTGACACCCCAGCGTCGATTCCGAGGGAAGGAACACCGCCGGTGAACGCACAGCTGCTCGACGGCAAGGCGACCGCCGCCGACATCCGCCGCGAACTCGCGGAACGGGTGGCCAAGCTGACCGCCACGGACGGCCGCCCGCCGGGCCTCGGCACCGTCCTGGTCGGCGACGACCCCGGCAGCCACGCCTACGTCGCGGGCAAGCACCGCGACTGCGCCCAGGTGGGCATCGCCTCCATCCGCCGGAACCTGCCCGCCGACGCCACGCAGCAGCAGGTCGAGGAGACGATCGACGAACTCAACGCCGACCCCGCCTGCACCGGCTACATCGTCCAGCTCCCGCTCCCGCGCCACCTGGACGCCAACGCCGTACTGGAACGCATGGACCCGGCCAAGGACGCCGACGGACTGCACCCCGTCAACCTCGGCCGGCTCACCCTGGGCGTCGAGGCCCCGCTGCCGTGCACCCCGCGCGGCATCGTCGAACTGCTCCGCCGCCATGAGGTGCCCCTCGCCGGAGCACGGGTCTGCGTGATCGGCCGGGGCATCACGGTCGGACGCCCCATCGGCCTCCTCCTCACCCGCCGTTCCGAGAACGCCACCGTGACCCTGTGCCACACCGGCACCAAGGGTCTGGCCTGGCACGTCCGCGAGGCCGACATCGTCATCGCGGCCGCAGGCTCGCCCGGACTGGTCACCAAGGACATGCTGCGCCCCGGCGCCGCGGTCCTGGACGTCGGAATCACCCGCACCGAACAGGGACTGGTCGGCGACATACACCCGGACGCCACGCAGGTCGCCGGATGGGTCGCGCCCATGCCCGGAGGAGTGGGCCCCATGACGCGGGCGATGCTGCTCGCCAACGTCGTCGAGGCCGCCGAGAGGAACGCCAGATGAGTCCCCGCACACCCGGCGCCGAGCTCCCCGAGCACCCCGACTGGCTGTGGCGCACGCCGGAGCCGAAGCGTTCGTACGACGTGATCGTCGTCGGTGGCGGCGGCCACGGCCTGGCCACCGCCCACTACCTGGCCAAGAACCACGGCATCACCAACGTCGCCGTGCTGGAGAAGGGCTGGCTCGCGGGCGGCAACATGGCCCGCAACACCACGATCATCCGCTCCAACTACCTGTGGGACGAGAGCGCCGGCATCTACGAGCACGCGCTCAAGCTGTGGGAGGGACTGGCGGAGGAGCTCGACTACCCCATCCTCTTCTCCCAGCGCGGCGTGTTGAACCTCGCGCACAGCCTCCAGGACGTCCGCGACAGCGTGCGCCGCGTCGAGGCGAACCGGCTCAACGGCGTGGACGCCGAATGGCTCGACGCCGAGCAGGTCAAAGAGGTCTGCCCGATCGTCAACATCTCACCGGACGTGCGCTACCCCGTCCTCGGCGCCACCTACCAGGCGCGCGGCGGCATCGCCAAGCACGACCACGTCGCCTGGGGCCTGGCCCGCTCCGCCGACGCCGCCGGGATCGACATCATCCAGAACTGCGAGGTCACGGGCATCGACGTGGTCGGCGGCCGGGTGGTCGGTGTCCAGACCACCCTGGGCCCGATAGCGGCCGGCAAGGTGGCCCTGTGCTCCGCGGGCCACACCTCGGTCCTCGCCGCCATGGCGGGCATCGAACTCCCGGTCCAGAGCCACCCGTTGCAGGCCCTCGTGTCCGAGCTGCTGGAGCCGGTGCACCCGACGGTCGTCATGTCCAACGCCGTCCATGTGTACGTCAGCCAGGCACACAAGGGCGAACTGGTCATGGGCGCCGGCATCGACGCGTACAACTCCTACACCCAGCGCGGCGCCTTCCACATCATCCAGGAGCAGATGTCCGCGGCCCTGGAACTCTTCCCGGTCTTCGCCCGCGCCCACGTACTGCGCACCTGGGGCGGCATCGTCGACGTCAGCCCCGACGCCTCGCCGATCGTCGGCCTCAGCCCGGTGGACAACCTCTACCTCAACTGCGGCTGGGGCACGGGCGGATTCAAGGCCACCCCGGGCGTCGGCTGGGTCTACGCCCACACCATCGCCCACGACACGCCCCACCCCCTCAACGCCCCCTTCTCGCTCGACCGTTTCACCACCGGCGCGCTCGTCGACGAGCACGGCGCGGCCGCTGTGGCCCACTAGGGAGCCGAACCATGCTGCTCATCCCCTGCCCGTGGTGCGGGCCCCGCGACGAGGCCGAGTTCCACTACGGCGGCCAGGCTCACGTGCCGTACCCGCAAACCCCGGCGTCCCTCACCGACGAGGAGTGGGCCAGGTACCTCTTCTTCCGCGACAACCCGAAGGGCCCCTTCGCCGAACGCTGGACCCACGCGGCGGGCTGCCGCCGCTGGTTCAACGCGGTACGCGACACGTCGACGAACGAGGTCCTGGCGGTGTACCGGGCGGGGGAGGAGCGTCCGGCGACGGTGGAGCCGCGCCCGGTGACTTCTCAGCCGAGCCCGGCACAACCAGCCCGTCCGGCGTTTGAGGACGAGGCCTCTTCAGTGCCGAAGCGGGGGCCTGGGGGCGGCAGCCCTCAGGACGGGACGGGTAGGGGCGGCGGGGGCGAATCCCTCTTCCGCCATTCCACCCGTGGCCGCATCGACCGCGACACCCCCCTCACCTTCACCTTCGACGGCACCGAATACCAGGGCTTCCGAGGCGACACCCTCGCCTCCGCCCTCCTCGCCAACGGCGTCATCCAGGCGGGCACCAGCATCAAGCTGGGCCGCCCTCGCGGCATCTTCTCGGCCGGTGTCGAGGAACCCAACGCGGTCGTCCAGATCGAGGCCCCCTTCCCCGAGCCGATGCTCCCCGCGACGACCGTCGAGCTGTACGACGGCCTGGTCGCGAGCAGCCTCCCCGGCCAGGGCCGCCTCGCCACCGAACCGGACCCCGCCCGCTACGACGCCGTACACGCCCACTGCGACCTGCTGATCGTCGGCGCGGGCCCGGCCGGCCTCGCAGCGGCCGCCGCGGCGGCGAGAAGCGGCGCCCGCGTCATCCTCGCGGACGACCAACCGGAGCCGGGCGGCAGCCTGTTGGGCACGGCCGAGCACCTCGACTGGGTGGCGGACGTCACCGGACAGCTCGACGCCGCCCCCGACGTGCGCGTCCTGCGCCGCACCACCGTCTTCGGCTACTACGACGACAACCACCTCCTCGCCGTCGAGCGCCGCACGAACCACCTCGGCGCCGACGCCCCCGAGAACGTCTCCCGCGAACGCGTCTGGCGCATCCGCGCCCGCCACGTGGTCCTCGCCACCGGCGCCCACGAGCGCTCGCTGGCCTTCCCCGACAACGACCGCCCCGGAGTGATGCTGGCCGCCTCGGCCCGCACCCACGTCAACCGGCACGGCGCCCTGCCCGGCCGCCACGCGCTCGTCCTCACCACCAACGACAGCGCCTACGCGGCAGCGCTGGACCTCGCCGCGGCCGGCGTGGCCGTCGCGGCGATCGTCGACACCCGACCCGAACCGGGGGAGTGGGCCAAGCGTGCCAGGGCGGCCGGCATCGAGGTGCTGCCCGGGCACGCCGTCACCGGCACGGACGGCGACCCGCGTCTCACGGCCGTGACCGTCGCCCCGTACGGACAGTCCGTGGGGCAGCGTGAGTACGCCGTCGACCTGCTGCTCGTCTCCGGCGGCTGGAACCCGGTGGCCCACCTGTTCAGCCAGTCCGGCGGCAAACTGCGCTACGACGAGGCACTGGGCTCCTTCGTCCCCGACACCTGCCGCCAGGCGGTCGAGGTCGTGGGCGGCGCGAGCGGTCTCCACGACCCGGCCGAGGTCCTGGCCCAGGGTGCCGCCGCCGGAGCCCGCGCCGTCGAGGCCGAGGGCTACACCGCCGAGACGCCGAGCCTCCCGGACGTGGCGGCGCTCCCGCAGACGCCGCCCATGCACGTGTACGTCGTGCCGGGTGCCTCGGACGCCCCCCGCTTCGTCGACCTCCAACGCGACGTCACCGTCGACGACTTGGCCCGTGCCACCGGCGCCGGCATGCGCTCGGTCGAGCACACCAAGCGCTACACCACGGCCGGCACCGCCAACGACCAGGGCAAGACCTCGGGCGTCCTGGCCAGTGGCGTCGTCGCCGAACTGCTGGGGGTGGACATCTCCGCGCTCGGCACGACCACGTTCCGCCCGCCCTACACCCCGGTCTCCTTCGCCGCCCTCGCGGGCCGCGACCGAGGCGCGCTGAGCGATCCGGTCCGCACGACCGCCCTCCACGCGTGGCATGTCGCGCACGGCGCCCTGTTCGAGAACGTCGGCCAGTGGAAGCGCCCCTGGTACTACCCGCGGGACGGCGAGGACATGGAAGCCGCCGTGCTGCGCGAGTGCCGGGCGGCCCGCGAGGGCGTGGCCTTCATGGACGCCTCCACCCTCGGCAAGATCGACGTACAGGGCCCGGACGCCGGAGTCCTCCTCGACCGGCTCTACACCAACATGATGAGCACCCTGAAGGTCGGCATGATCCGCTACGGAGTCATGTGCCGCCCGGACGGCATGGTCTTCGACGACGGCACCGTCATCCGCCTCGCCCAGGACCGCTTCCTCGTCACCACGACGACGGGCAACGCCGCCGCCGTACTGGACTGGATGGAGGAGTGGCTCCAGACGGAGTGGCCCGAGCTGAAGGTCCACTGCACGTCCGTGACCGAGCAGTGGGCCACGGTCGCCCTGGTCGGCCCGAAGTCCCGAGAGGTCCTCGGCTCGCTCGCCCCCCGACTCGCCGTCGCCAACGAGGACTTCCCGTTCATGGCGTGGCGCGAGACGACCGTCGCCGGCATCGACGCGCGGGTCTGCCGGATCAGTTTCTCCGGCGAACTGGCCTACGAGATCAACGTGTCACCGTGGGCGGCCCTCGCCCTGTGGGAGGCGCTGTACGAGGCCGGCGCGGCCTACGGCATCACCCCCTACGGCACGGAGACCATGCACGTCCTGCGGGCCGAGAAGGGCTACCCGATCATCGGCCAGGACACCGACGGCACCGTCACCCCTCAGGACCTCGGCATGAGCTGGGTGGTCTCGAAGAAGAAGCCGGACTTCGTCGGCAAGCGGTCCTACGCCCGCGCCGACACCGTCCGCCCCGACCGCAAGCACCTCGTCGGTCTGCTGCCCGAGGACCACGGCACCCTCCTGCCGGAAGGCACCCACCTGATTGCCGACAGCGTGCTGCCGGCCCCGCCCGTCCCGATGCTCGGCCACGTCACCTCCAGCTACCGCAGCGCGGCCCTCGGCCGGACGTTCGCCCTCGCCCTGATCAAGGGCGGCCGGGACCGCATCGGTGAGCGCCTGTACGCCCCCGTGGGCGACCGACTGGTCCCCGTGACCGTCGCCGGCCCCGTCCTCTACGACCCCGAGGGAGCCCGCCGCGATGGCTGACGACACCCTGACCGCCCCGCTCCGCAGCCCCCTGTCGCAGGTCGCGGATCGCCTGGCCGCCGCGACCCGTACCTCCGAGGGTGCGATCCGGCTCGCCGAACTCCCCTTCCTGGCCCAGCTCAACGTGCGCCTCGACGCCAAGGGAGCGGCGGCGGCAGCCGTCGGACTCGCGCTGGACGTCCCTCTGCCCCTCCAGCCGAACTCCGTGGTGCGGGCGGGGGAGCTGACCGTGCTGTGGCTGGGGCCGGACGAATGGCTGCTGGTGGGACCGCCGGGGAGCGGGCCGGAGTGGGAGAGCCGGATCCGGGAGGCGGCGGGAGACGAGCCCGTCGCGGTCACCGACGTCTCCGCGCAGCGCACCACGCTCCTCGTCACGGGCCCTCGCGCCCGTGACCTGCTGGCCCACGGTTGCCCGCTGGACCTGCATCCACGGGCCTTCGACTCCGGACGCTGCGCCCAGACGACCCTGGGCCGCACGCAGATCGTCCTGGTCGCCCGGGGCGAACCCAGGGCCGGGTTCTGGGTGCTGGTCCGCTCGTCCTTCGCCGGCTATCTGGCGGACTGGTTGCTCGACGCGGCGACGGAGTACATCTGACGCAAGGCCGTTGGCTCAAGGGCGCGCAACGGGGAGGTCAGCCCAGATAGCCCATCCGGTGGCTGATCTCCTGTGCGCCCTTGACCAGAACGGGGGCGAGCTCGCGCATGCGATCCTCGGTGAAGCGGTACGCCGGGCCGGAGGCGCTGAGGGCGCCGATGACCTCGCCGTCGTGGGACCGGATCGGGGCCGCCATGGCGTGCAGTCCGATCTCGAACTCCTCCAGCGTCACCGCGTACCCGCGCTCCCGCACCTCGGCGAGGTTCTTCTCCAGCTTGGTTCTGGCGGTCAGGGTGTGCGGCGTGATCTTCTCCATGCCGGACGCCGCGAGCACCTCGGCGCGTTCCTCCGCCGGCAGATGGGCCAGCAGGATCTTGCCGCTCGACGTGGCGTGCAACGGGGTGAGCTGCCCGACCCAGTTGTGGGTGCCGACCGCGCCCGGGCCGCGTACCTGGTGGAGGTTGACCGCGTAGTGCTCCTGGAGGACCGCGATGTTGACGGTCTCCCCGAGCTCCTCGCTGAGCCGCTCGCACACCGGGCGGCCCTGCTGGGTGATGTCGAGACGGCCCGTGACCGCACCCGCCAGCCGCACCAGCCCGAAGCCGAGCCGGTACTTGCCCCGCTCGGCTGTCTGCTCGACCAGACCGCGTGCCTCCAGCGCCCCGAGCAGACGGAACGCGGTCGACTTGTGGACGTCGATCTCGGTGGCGACCTCGCTGACGCCGGCCTCGCCACGCTGGGCGAGGATCTCCAGGACGCTGACGGCACGGTCGACGGACTGCACTCCACCCACCGAGTGACCGGCTGTTTCGCCCTCTGCCGTGTGGTTGCTCATGACGCAACTATACGCATGCGCTTCCGGGGATTCCGCGGGGTTCGTGGAACGCGATGGTAACGGGGACATGTGCGGGGCGGCACACTTCCGACCGCGCGTCCCTCAGCGGAAGACGACCGTGCAGTGCCCGTTGATCAGCACGCGGCTCTGGCTGTGCCACTCCACGGCGCGGGCGAGGACCTGGGCCTCGACGTCCCGGCCCATGGTGACCAGCTCGTCAGGGGCGCGCGAGTGGTCCACGCGGACGACGTCCTGTTCGATGATCGGGCCTTCGTCGAGGTCGGACGTGACGTAGTGGGCCGTGGCCCCGACGAGCTTCACACCGCGCCGGTGCGCCTGGACGTAGGGCCGGGCCCCCTTGAAGCTCGGCAGGAAGGAATGGTGGATGTTGATGGCCCGGCCGTCGAGCTGCTTGCACAGGTCGTCCGAGAGGATCTGCATGTAGCGGGCCAGGACCACGAGGTCGACGTCGAGCTCGTCGACGAGGCGCAGCAGTCGTGCCTCGGCCTCCGCCTTGGTCTCCTTGGTCACCGGGATGTGGTGGAAGGGGATGCCGTAGCTCTGCGCCAGGGGCTCGAAGTCGCGGTGATTGGAGACGATCGCCGGGATCTCGATGTTGAGCGCGCCCGTGGACCTGCGGAAGAGCAGGTCGTTGAGGCAGTGGCCGAACTTCGACACCATGATCAGGGTGCGCGTCGGGGTCGAGGCGTCGTGCAGTTGCCAACTGATGCCGTACGCCTGGCCGACCGGGCCGAAACCCGTGCGCAGATCCGCCAGTGAGACGTCGGGGTCCGAGACGTCGAAGTGCACGCGCATGAAGAAGCGGTCCTGCAGGCGGTCGTCGAACTGCCGGCTCTCCAGGATGTTGCCGCTGTGGCTCACCAGGAAGGTGGTCACCGCGTGGACGAGGCCGGCCTGGTCGGGGCACGAAAGGGTGAGGACGAACTCACGGCCGGGCTGCGGTCGAGGGGACATGCCATCCTCCGTCGTTCTGCTGCGTAGTACGCAACGTGATGGGTGGTCGTCGGTGCGGTGGGCCGGAGTGTTGTCTCTTTATGTACAACAGCCATCGCATCGCGCAACATCATGAGGATGCGGTGAGGTGCCGTCAAGGGCCGGGCGCTGTCGGTGCGGCAGAGCTGGGGCGGAGGCGGGTTCGCCCGGTCCACCCCCTTGACAGTGGGTGGCCGCGAGGAGACAGTTTGGGTCGATCGTTGCTCATGGCGAAGTGCGTTGCGCTTCACGCAACACCGTCGGGGTAGGGGCGCCCCGCCTCGGCGACCGGATCGCCCGCGGTCACTGACTGCCCGTCACAGCACACGAACCTGGAGGAAGACCATGGCGGCACAGCCGAAGGTGGTCATCATCGGCGCCGGCATCGTCGGGTGCGCCCTCAGCGACGAACTGACCGCACGCGGCTGGACGGACGTCACCGTCCTGGAGCAGGGCCCGCTGTTCACCACGGGCGGTTCCACCTCGCACGCCCCCGGACTGGTCTTCCAGACCAACGGGTCCAGGACGATGACCGAGTTCGCCCGGTACACCGTGGAGAAGTACAGCGCGCTGACCCTGGCCGGGCAGTGGTGCTTCCGGCAGGTCGGCGGCCTGGAGGTGGCCACCAGCCCCGAGCGGCTGGCGGAGATCCAGCGTCGGCACGGGTGGCTGAGCTCCTGGGGAGTCGACAGCCGCCTCCTGGCGCCCGAGGAGTCCGCCGCCCTGCACCCTCTGCTGGACCCCGAGCGGATACTCGGCGGATTCCACATCCCCAGCGACGGCCTGGCCAAGGCGCTGCGGGCGGGCGAGGCGCAGGCCCGCCTGGCGACGACCCGCGGCGCCCGCTTCCTCCCGCACCACACGGTGACCGGGATCGAGACGACCGGGGACCGGGTCAGCGCGGTGGTCACCGACCAGGGGACGTTCCCGGCGGACATCGTGGTCTCCTGCGCCGGCTTCTGGGGCCCGAAGATCGGCCGGATGGTCGGACAGACGGTGCCGCTGGTGCCCCTGGCCCACCAGTACGCCAGGACCACGGCGCTCCCCGTGCTCGCCGGGCGCAACGACGAGCACACCGAGGCGTCCCTGCCGATCCTGCGCGACCAGGACGCCGGCCTGTACTACCGCGAGCTGGTCGACCGGATCGGCATCGGCTCCTACGCCCACCGGCCGATGCCCGTCCGGCTGGACGAGGTCGCCCACCCCCGTGACAACCGGATGCCGTCCTCCCTCGCGTTCACCGAGGCCGACTTCGAGGGCGCCTGGGCCGACTCCGTCTCCCTCCTGCCGTCCCTGTCCGACGCGAAGGTAGAGGAGGGCTTCAACGGCGTCTTCTCCTTCACCTCCGACGGGATGCCGCTGATGGGCGAGTCGTCCGAGGTCCGGGGCTTCTGGCTCGCGGAGGCCGTGTGGGTCACCCACTCGGCCGGCGTGGCCAGGGCCATGGCCGAGTGGCTGGTCGACGGCCGCCCCGGCACCGACGTCCACGAGTGCGACGTCAACCGCTTCGAGGAGGTGCAGCTGGCGCCCTCCTATGTCCACGAGCGCAGCTGCCAGAACTTCGCCGAGGTGTACGACATCCTGCACCCGCTCCAGCCGATGGAGTCGCCGCGCCCCCTGCGGGTCGGCCCCTTCCACTCCCGTCAGGAGGCCCTCGGCGCGGTCTTCCTGGAGGGTGGGGGCTGGGAACGCCCGCACTGGTACGAGGCCAACGCCGCGCTGCCCGAGGTGGCCCGGATCCCCGGCCGGGGCGAGTGGGCGTCCCGCTACTGGTCGCCGATCGCCGGCGCCGAGGCCCTCGTCACCCGCGAGCGCGTGGCCCTGTACGACATGACTCCGCTGAAGCGGCTGGAGGTCACCGGCCCCGAAGCGCTCGCCTTCCTCCAGGCCCTGACGACCAATCAGCTCGACAAGCCGGTCGGGTCGGTCACCTACAGCCTGATGCTCGACGAGGCCGGCGGCATCCGCAGCGACCTGACCATCGCCCGCCTGGACACCGAGCGCTTCCAGATCGGCGCCAACGGCAACCTCGACCTGGACTGGTTGCGCCGGCATCTGCCGGCCGACGGCTCCGTGCACGTACGCGACATCACCGCCGGCACCTGCTGCCTGGGTGTCTGGGGCCCGCTCGCCCGCGACCTCGTACAACCCCTGACCGACGCGGACTTCTCGCACCAGGGTTTCGGCTACTTCAAGGCCAGGGAGACCTACCTCGGCGACGTCCCGGTCACCGCGATGCGGCTGAGTTACGTCGGCGAACTCGGCTGGGAGATCTACACCACGGCCGACCTCGGCGCCAAGCTCTGGGACACCCTGTGGGAGGCCGGGCAGGAGCTGGGGATCATCGCCGCCGGCCGCAGCGCCTTCAACAGCCTGCGCCTGGAGAAGGGCTACCGCTCGTGGGGCCATGACATGACCACCGAGCACAACCCCTACGAGGCCGGCCTCGGCTTCGCCGTCCGGCGCAAGAAGCAGCACTTCACCGGCAAGCCCGCACTCGACGGCATCAGCGACGAGACCGTCACCCGCCGGCTCACCCCGCTGATCGTCCGGGACGAGCAGTCCGTGGTGCTGGGCCATGAACCGGTGTACGTGGACGGCCACCCGGTCGGCTACGTGACCAGCGCCGCCTACGGCTACACCATCGGCGCACCGATCGCGTACGCCTGGCTGCCCGCCCGGCACGCCGCCCCCGGAACCCCGGTGGAGATCGAGTACTTCGGCGCCAGGGTCGCGGCCGTCACCGCCGCGGAGCCCCTGTTCGACCCCGAGATGTCCCGTATCCGGCGCTGAACGGCGACGAGCGCCGACCGGACACCAACCCTCATCGGCAAGATTCCCAAAGGTTCCCAGGAGATGGACACATGGCCACTTCGTACGACGTGATCGTCGTCGGCCTGGGCGGGATGGGCAGCGCGGCCGCCTGTCACCTCGCCGCCCGCGGTCAGCGAGTGCTCGGCATCGAGCGCTTCGGCCCCGCCCACAACCTCGGCTCCAGCCACGGCGGTTCCCGTATCTACCGGCAGGCCTACTTCGAGGACCCGGCCTACGTACCCCTGCTGCTGCGCGCCCGCGAACTGTGGGAGAAGCTGGCCGCCGACTCCGGACGCGAGGTCTTCACCGAGACCGGCGGTCTCATGATCGGCCGTGAGGAGAGTCAGGCCTTCGCGGGCACCCTGCGCAGCGCCCACGAGTGGGGCCTGGACCACGAGGTCCTGGGCGCCGCCGACATCCGGCGCCGCTTCCCCACCTTCGCCCCGGCACCCGAGGACGTCGCCTTCTACGAGCGCCGGGCCGGCATAGCCAGGCCGGAGGCCACCGTCACCGCCCACCTGGACCTGGCCCGGGCGCACGGCGCGGAGCTGCACTTCGCGGAAATGGTCCTCGGCTGGGAGGCCGACGGTCCGGGCGGCAAGGCGTGGGTGGTCACCGACCGCGGTGCCTACACCGCCGACCGCCTGGTCATCGCCCCCGGGGCGTGGGCGCCGAAGCTCCTTTCCGGCCTCGGCGTGAGCGTGACGGTGGAGCGCCAGGTCATGTACTGGTTCCAGCCCGAGGGCGGCACCGGCCCGTTCACCGCCGACCGGCACCCCGTCTACGTCTGGGAGGACCCGGACGGCACCCAGATCTACGGCTTCCCCTCCCTCGACGGCCCCGACGGCGGCGCCAAGGTCGCCTTCTTCCGCAAGGGCGTCCCCAGCGACCCCGACACCCTCGACCGCCAGGTCCACCCGGACGAGATCGCGGCCATGGCCGAGTACCTGCGCCCGCGCATCCCCGCCCTGCCCGGCCGCTTCCTCAAGGCGGCCGCCTGCATGTACGCCAACACCCCGGACGAGCACTTCGTTCTCGCCCCGCACCCCGAGCACCCGCAGGTGACCGTGGCCTGCGGATTCTCCGGTCACGGGTTCAAGTTCGTGCCCGTGATCGGCGAGATCCTCGCCGACCTGGCCACCGAGGGCACCACCGATCACCCCATCGCCCTGTTCGACCCCCGACGTGTGCGCGTCTGACCTTCCCGAGGTGATTTCGATGACCACCACCAGCCTGCCCCCGAGCCTGATCGCCACGCTGCCCGGCGATCACTACACCGATCCCGAGGTCTTCGCACGGGAACAGGAGCGGATCTTCGAGTCCATGTGGTTCTGCGCGGCGCGTGCCGCCGAGCTGGACAAGCCCGGCAGCTTCCGCACCTACCAGGTCGGACGGGAGAGCGTGCTGATCTCCCGTGCCCGTGACGGCTCGGTCAAGGCGTTCCTCAACATCTGCCGGCACCGTGGCGCCAAGCTGTGCACGGAGGAGTCCGGCGAGGTCAAGCGGGCCTTCCAGTGCCCGTACCACGCGTGGACGTACGGCCTGGACGGCAAGTTGGTGGCCGCGCCGAACCTGACGTCGATGCCGGACATCGACCGGACCGCGTACGGACTGGTCAACGTCCACGTCCGGGAGTGGCTCGGCTATGTGTGGGTGTGTCTGGCCGACACCCCGCCGTCCTTCGAGAACGACGTGATGGGCGCGATCGTCGAGCGGCTGGGCGACGTCGAGTCGATCGAGCGCTACGACATCGACAACCTCCAGCTGGGCCGCCGTATCACGTACGACGTGAAGGCCAACTGGAAGCTCATCATCGAGAACTTCATGGAGTGCTATCACTGCGCGACCATCCACCCCGAACTGACCGAGGTGCTGCCCGAG
>NZ_LGUR01000270.1 GCF_001270495.1 Streptomyces viridochromogenes | reverse complement strand
CGCGGAGAGCGGCAAGGGTGACGTCTCCGTCGTCCGTACGGACAACAAGATCACGCCGGACGCCTACAAGTCCGGCTCGATCGACGGCGCGTGGGTGCCCGAGCCGACCGCGTCGAAGCTGGTCGCGGAGGGCGGGAAGGTGCTGCTGGACGAGGCGGACCTGTGGCCGGACAAGAAGTTCGTGATCACGAACGTCATCGTGCGGCAGGACTTCCTGAAGAAGCACCCCGAGGCCGTCGAGGCCGTACTGCGCGCCTCGGTGCGGACCAACGAGTGGATCGACGACAACCCGGAGAAGGCGAAGGCCGCGGCGAACGCGCAGCTGAAGACCGACACCGGGAAGGCACTGCCGGGCAACGTGCTCGACCCGGCATGGCAGTCCATCCAGGTCACCGACGACCCGCTGGCGGCCACGCTGAACACCGAGGCCGAGCACGCGGTCAGGGCGGGGTTGCTTCAGAAGCCGGACCTGACCGGCATCTACGACCTGACGCCGCTGAACAAGGTTCTCAAGGCCGAGGGCGAACCCGAGGTCGACGACGCCGGGCTCGGCGTCAAGTAAGCCCCTAAGCCCCGTTTTCCGGATCCCGCGAGTTCCCAGGAGGTGACGACCATGGCAACCGCCGCCCTCGCCAAGGCCGCCGACACGGATGCGTCCGTGGAGCACGCCGCGCGCATCGACCATGTCTCGAAGTCGTTCGCCGGCCCGGCCGGGCAGCAGCTCGTCCTGGACGACATCACCCTCGATGTCGCGCCCGGCGAGTTCGTCACCCTCCTCGGAGCGTCCGGCTGCGGCAAGTCGACGCTGCTGAACCTGGTGGCCGGGCTGGACCGGCCCAGCGCGGGCAGCATCACGACCGACGGCCGCCCCGCGCTGATGTTCCAGGAGCACGCCCTCTTCCCGTGGCTGACCGCGGGCAAGAACATCGAACTCGCCCTGAAGCTCAGGGGCGTCTCCAAGACCGAGCGGCGCGAGCGGGCCGAGGAGCTCCTCGAACTGGTCCGGCTGAAGGGCGCGTACGGCAAGCGGGTGCACGAGCTGTCCGGCGGGATGCGCCAGCGGGTCGCGATGGCCCGGGCGCTCGCCCAGGACAGCCGGCTGCTGCTGATGGACGAGCCGTTCGCGGCGCTGGACGCGATCACCCGGGACGTGCTGCACGACGAGCTGACCCGGATCTGGCGGGAGACGGGGCTGTCGGTGCTGTTCGTGACGCACAACGTGCGCGAGGCGGTCCGGCTGGCCCAGCGGGTCGTCCTGCTGTCCTCCCGGCCGGGCCGGGTGGCCCGGGAGTGGACGGTCGGCATCCCGCAGCCGCGCCGTATCGAGGACGCCGAGGTGGCGGAGCTGTCCCGGGAGATCACCGAAGAACTGCGTGGGGAGATCCGCCGTCATGGCCAGCACTGAGACGACCGCCGCCAAGGATGGCAAGGACGGCAACGATCTCGCCGGGCTCGAAGCGGGGCTGGACGCCCTGGACACGGTCCAGACGGGCCGTACGCCGTTCCGGAAGACCCTGACCCAGAAGGTGCTGCCGCCGGTCGTCGCCGTCGCGCTGGTGCTGGCGGTCTGGCAGGTCCTGGTGTGGGCCGGGGTCGCGCCCGACTACAAGCTGCCCTCGCCGTCCGACGTGTGGGGCGAGGTGCGCGAGTCCTGGCTCCAGGGCACGCTCTTCGACTACATCTGGACGTCCGTCTCACGCGGTCTGATGGGCTTCCTGCTGGCCCTGGCGATCGGTACGCCGCTGGGTCTGCTGGTGGCGCGGGTGCGGTTCGTGCGGGCGGCGATCGGGCCGATCCTGTCGGGTCTTCAGTCGCTGCCCTCGGTGGCCTGGGTGCCGCCGGCCGTGATCTGGCTGGGCCTGAACGACTCGATGATGTACGCGGTGATCCTGCTCGGCGCGGTCCCCTCCATCGCCAACGGTCTGGTGTCGGGCGTCGACCAGGTACCGCCGCTGTTCCTGCGGGCCGGCCGCACGCTGGGAGCGACGGGTCTGAAGGGCGCGCTGCCCGGCTATCTGGCGGGCCTGAAGCAGGGCTGGGCCTTCTCCTGGCGGTCCCTGATGGCCGCCGAGATCATCGCCACCTCGCCCGATCTCGGTATCGGCCTGGGCCAGCTGCTGGAGCAGGGCCGTACCAACAGCAGCATGTCCCAGGTGTTCCTGGCCATCTTCCTGATCCTCATCGTCGGCATCGCGATCGACCTGCTGATCTTCAGCCCGCTGGAGCGGTGGGTGCTGCGCAGTCGCGGTCTGCTGGCAAGGAGCTGAGGCCCTGTGTTCAAGAAGCCGGTACTTCTCGTCATCGCCCACGGCAGCCGCGACCCGCGCCATGCCGCGACCGTGCACGCCCTGGTACGCCGGGTGCGCTCGCTGCGCCCGGACGTACGGGTGGAGACCGGCTTCCTGGACTTCAACATCCCGTCGGTGCAGGGGGTGCTGGAGTCGCTGGCGGCGGAGGGCGTCCGGGACGTCGTCGCCCTGCCGCTGCTGCTGACGCGGGCCTTCCACGCGAAGGCCGACATCCCCGCGGTCCTGCGGGACGCGCCGCCGCAGCTGCGGATCCGGCAGGCCGAGGTGCTGGGGCCGTCGCCGCTGCTGCTCGCCGCCCTGGAACGGCGGCTGTACGAGGCGGGTCTGACCCCCGCCGACAAGTCCTCGACCGGGGTCGTGCTGGCCTCGGCGGGGTCCTCCGACCCGGAGGCGATCGCAGTGATCGCAGAAATCGCGCGGGAGTGGCGGCACACCGGTTGGTGCGCCGTGCGGCCTGCGTTCGCCTCCGCATCTCTTCCCCGCACCGAGGACGCGGTGCGGGAGCTGCGGGCCCTCGGCTGCGAACGCGTGGCCGTGGCCCCGTACGTCCTGGCCCCCGGCTTCCTCCCGGACCGGATCGCGCGGGGCGCGGCCGAGGCGGACGTCCTGGCGGACGTGCTCGGCGCGGCGCCGGAGGTGGCGCGGGTGTTGGTGGAGCGCTACGAGGCGGCTCGGGTGCCGGCGCTGGCGGCTGTCGGGGCGTGAGCCTGCGGCGGCCTGGTGCGGGTGGGTGGGGGTTCGCGGCCATGCCTGCGGCGCCTGTGCGGGTTCGGTGGGGGTGCGCGTAGCGCCTGCGGGTTCGTTGTGGGCGGGGCCGTGCCGGGGGGTGTCCGTCCTCGGTCCGGTGGTGGGCCTTGCGCTGGAGGTGCCGTTTCTTGACACCGGACTCTGCGGGCGGACACCCCCCGACACGTCCCCTTCCCGCCGTACGCGGGTGCGGCGCCGCGGGGGTGCGCCGGCCGCTCGCCCGGCAATTGTTACGCCCCGTGGCTGTCAGTGCGCGGCCCGCGTCTCCTCGTCGGCCAGTCGTACGAGTTCCCCGACCGGCATCGATCCCGGCGCCCGTCGTTCGCGCGCGAAGGTGTTGGCGAGGCGCTGGAGGAGGTCGTTCAGTGGGGTCGGTACGCCGTGCAGGCGGCCCAGGAGGGCGATCTCACCGTTGAGGTAGTCGGCCTCGATGGTGCCGGTGCCGCGGGTGAGGGACTGCCAGGAGGAGCCGCCGCCGCGCGGGGCGCCGTCGAGGGGGACGAGGGTGACCTTGTCGCCGCGTACCGCCCGCTGTTCCGCGGCGTCGGCGTACGCGATCCCGGCGGCGTCGAGCACGGCGGCGCCCTCGGCTCGCACGCGCTGGAACAGCGCCGTGGCCTCCTCACTGTCGACGGGGCCGGTCACCGCCTCCAGGGCGTTGCCGAGGTTGGCCAGCAGCTTGGCGTACTGCCAGCGGGCCACGTCGGCCACGACCGGTGCCTCGAAGTGGGACTTCTCCAGATCCGCGGCGATGAGACGGGCGGTCTCGTCGGTGCCGTGCGGGTGGCGGCCGAGATGGAGGATGCCGGTGAGAGGGCTGCCGGCGGCGGAGACGACGCCGGGTTCCACGTACGTCGACGGCAGCCAGACGCAGACGCCGTACACCCGTCGGAAGAGCCGTAGGGCGAGGCGCTGGCTCTCGACGCCGTTCTGGGCGCAGACCAGCGGCAGGCGCTCGGCTGCCGTACCGCCGCCCGTGACCGGGACCGGGCCCCACGCCTGCAGCGCGGCCGTGCTGTCCTGCGTCTTGACGGCGAGGACGAGGACGTCGTCGGGGCGGAGCTCCCCGAGCGCGGCCGGCCCGTCGACGACCGGCAGCCGGTGCGTCAGCTCGCCCTCCGGCACCCTGAGCCGCAGCCCGTGGTCCCGTAGGGCCTCGAAGTGCGCGCCCCGCGCGACCAGAACGACCTCGTGCCCCGAGCCCGCGAGCCGTCCGCCGACGACACCGCCGACCGCTCCCGCCCCGATGATGATGTAGCGCATACGACGAGCCTCGCACACCCGTCCCCCGGGTTGACCTTGTCCCTGGGGCAGGCTTCAGGGTCCCCGGCATGGACGACTTCTATCTGAAGCAGACGCCGTACAGCGATCCGGGGAGCCTGGACGTCAGCCGGCTGCCGCGGGACCCGGGCGAACTAGCCCATGTCGTACGTGATGTGATCATCCATCAGGGAGAAGGGGAGCGCCTGGGGTACGCCATCCCCGCGCAACGCCTGTACGAGGACGCCGAGTCGCGCTACGTCACCGGGATACTGCGGGTCCTGGCTGAGCGCGGGGGCACCTCGCTGACCGGCGCACGGGAGCCGGCGGCCCGGTTCGTGGGCACGTGCCGGGACTTCGCGCTGCTGCACGTGTCCCTGCTGCGCGCGACGGGTACGCCGGCCCGGGTCCGCGGCGGCTTCGGCACCTACTTCGTCGACGGCTTCCACGAGGACCACTGGATCACCGAGTACCGTCTGCCGGACGGCGGTTGGCGTCTGACGGATCCGCAGGTGCTGCATCCGTCGTACGACCGCCTGGACTTCGATCCGCTGGACGTGCCGCGCGACCGGTTCCTGGTCGCGGGCGAGGCGTGGCGGGCGTGCCGGGCCGGGGAGGCGGATCCGGAGACGTTCGGGTTCTGGAGCGACGAGACCCTGCGCGGGATGTGGTTCGTCCAGGGCAGCCTCGTCCTCGACCTCGCCTGCCGGGGCGGCGTCGAGACGCTGCCCTGGGACGGCTGGGAGCCCCTGGCGGGCTTCGGCGACGCATCGCTGTCCGCCGCCGACCTCGCCCTGCTGGACGCCGTGGCCGCCGCGCACACCGACGAGGATGTCCGGCGTCTGTGCGGGGAGCCGCGACTGGCGCCGCCCCGCGAGATCCTCTCCAGGTCGCCCCGCTTCGGGCTGCGCAGGGTCACGCTTCCTCAGGGCTGAAGGGCGTCCCCTGGTGGAAGTACATCTGCCAGCCGTCACCCGTCAGCCGCCACAGCGAACTGCGGTGCGCCCGGCGGCCGTTGTCCTCCGTGTCGAAGGTCAGGTGAACGAGGTCGGGCGCGAGTTGGACGGCCGCTATCCGCGAGACGACGGTGGGCCGGGGCCCCGGGTCGGTGCCCGCGAGCAGGGACTCGATGATCGACGTCCGGTCCCAGCACCGTCCCGACGCGCCGAACTCACGGAACTCGGGGTGCAGCAACTTCTCCAGGGATTCCGGGGAGGACCGGATCTCCGGCCTGAGCAGACGAAGTTCGCCCTCGACGGCGGCTTCCACGGCGGGGGTGCGGACGTCAGTCACCTGTCATCTCCACGAGCTTCACGACGGTGTTCCAGTTACGGCTGGTGGCGATCAAACCCTTGTTGAGCCGGGGCCGCGACAGGATTTCGGCGAGCTTGGAGCGGCCCAGGCCGTTCGGGGCGTACAGGTACAGGGCGCGGTCGCCGAGGCGGAACTCCTCCGGGAGGTAGGCGGCCTGGTCGATCTCCGCGAAGCGGTCGGCGTCGACCGGGGCGGAGAAGTAGGTGACGTGGAGCTGTTTCGCCTCCAACTCGGCCGCCGGGAAGGGACAGTTGTCGGCGATCGCCCGGAGATAGTCGTGATCGCGCACGATCACGTCCACAGGGAAGCCGAACTGCTTCTCGATCGCCGACGTGAGCTCCGCCGCCAGGGACTCCTCGTCGCCGTGGTCAGTGGTGAACACCGCCTGGCCGCTCTGGAGGTAGGTGCGTACGCCGTCGTGGCCGAGACCGGTCAGCAGGGTGCGCAGGTCGGCCATCGGGACTTTTCTGCTGCCGCCCACGTTGATTCCGCGCAGCAGTGCCGCATACGTCGTCGTCATCCGGCCACCTTAAGGCGACCCACTGACAGTGCCTCGGCAGTTCTCTGGCAGTCCTGTGACGCGGCGCGGCCGTCGTGCCCCGTGGGGGTGGGCACGACGACCTGGAGCCGTAAGTTACTTACCGGTCAGCATGAAGCACAACCAAATCCCCATGATCCTTTACTCCTCGTCCCCGATCTTCACCCCCGACGCGGACCGGTAGATGTAAGGGACCCCCATCCTCCCCAGTGGGGAGGACCCGGTGGCCAGGGGGATGAGTTTCCGCCGCCGCACTTCACCGGGGAGCACGATGAGATGGCTTTATCCGGCCCATACCTTCGAAACGAAAGGGGGCGGCAGGGGGCCGCCACCGCAATCAAGGGGGCAAGCCCGTCATGGGGAACGGAGACACACGTGTGCGGGGACTCGCCGCCCGCGCAGGCGGCTGGAGCGCCCGCCACCGATGGGCTGCCGTCGGCATCTGGGTGCTGTTCGTCGTCCTGGCGATGGGGCTCGGCTCGGCGGCGGGCCGGGTCGACGTCAAGGACAGCGACCAGCTGAAGGGCGAGACACACACCGCGGCCAAGATCGTCGAGGACGCGGGGATCGAGGAGCCTGCCAGCGAGACCGTCCTGATCCAGGCGAAGGACGGCGGCCTCAAGGCCACGGACGCCGAGTTCAGGTCGGCGGTCACCGCGGTCGTGAAGGCGGTCGAGGGCACCGGCAAGGTCACGGACGTGACATCGCCGTACGACACCCGGACGATCTCCAAGGACGGCCGCAGCGCGCTGGTGCAGTTCGACATCCGCGGCGAGTCCGACACCGCGGGTGAGCGCGTGGAGCCGGTGCTGAAGGCCGTCGAGGACGTCCAGAAGGACCACGAGTCGCTGCGGATCGAGGAGATCGGCGGCGCGAGCATGATGAAGACGTTCGACGACGCCTTCGGGGACGACTTCCAGAAGGCCGAGTACTCCGCGGTGCCCGTGGCCCTCGGCATTCTGCTCATCGCCTTCGGCGCGCTGGTGGCGGCCCTGCTGCCGGTGCTGCTTGCGGTCACCGCGATCATGGCGACGATGGGTCTGATGGGCATCGTCAGCCACGTCATGCCGATGAGCGACACGGCGAACTCCGTGATGCTGCTGGTCGGTCTGGCCGTCGGCGTCGACTACTGCCTGTTCTATCTGCGCCGTGAGCGCGAGGAGCGCGAGGCCGGGCGGGACGCCCAGACCGCGCTGAGGGTCGCCGCCGCCACCAGCGGCCGCGCGATCATCGTCTCCGGTGTCACGGTGTGCGTGGCGATGGCGGGCATGCTGTTCACCGGGCTCGCCGAGTTCGAGGCGATGGGCCTGGCCTCGCTGATGGTCGTGGCGGTCGCCATGGTCGGGTCGGTGACCGTCCTGCCGGCGCTGCTGTCGCTGCTGGGCGAGCGGGTCGAGAAGGGCAAGATCCCCTTCCTGCACCCGCAGAGCAAGCTCCGCCGCAACCGGGGGCGCGGCAACCGCGAGAGCCGGTTCTGGACGGCCGTACTGAAGGGCGTGCTCGCCCGGCCGGTCATCTCGGTCGCGGTCGCGGCCGGTGCGCTGCTCGCCATCGCGGCCCCCGCGCTCGGCATGAAGACCCAGAACCTCACGCTGGACCAGGAGTTCGGCGACTCACTGCCCATCGTGCAGACGTACAACCGCCTCAACGAGGCCTTCCCCGGCGGCTCCGACCCGGCCGAGGTCGTCGTCAAGGCCGACGACATCAACGCCCCCGAGGTGAAGTCCGCGCTCGCCGACTTCCGTGAGCGGGCGATCAGTTCGGGTGCCTCCCGCGGCCCGGTGGAGATCAAACTGCACGACGAGCAGAACATCGCCTTCGTGTACGTCCCGCTGGTCGGCGGCTCCGACCTCGACAAGGCGGGCGCGAGCCTGGACAAGCTGCGGGACGAGGTCCGCCCGGTCACGCTCGGCAAGGTGGACGGCGTCGAGGCGCCGGTCACCGGACAGGTCGCCGGTTCGAAGGACTTCAACGACCAGCTGGCCGGAGCGGTCATCCCGGTCTTCGCGTTCGTCGTCGTCTTCGCCTTCGGTCTGATGCTGCTGTCGTTCCGCTCGCTGACGATCGCCGTCACGTCGATCGTGCTCAACCTGCTGTCGGTGGGCGCCGCGTACGGCATCCTCGTCGCCGTCTTCCAGCACGGCTGGGGCGCGTCCCTGGTGGGCGCGGAGGGTGTCGGCGCCATCATCACCTGGCTGCCGCTGTTCCTCTTCGTGATCCTGTTCGGCCTGTCGATGGACTACCACGTGTTCGTGGTCTCCCGGATCCGCGAGGCGCGCCTGCGGGGCCGTACGACGAAGGACGCGATCCAGCACGGCGTGGTCACCACGGCCGGGGTCGTCACCAGCGCCGCGGTCATCATGGTCGCCGTGTTCGCGATCTTCGGCACGCTGTCCATGCAGTCCATGAAGCAGATGGGCGTCGGCCTCGCGGCCGCGGTCCTCATCGACGCGACGATCATCCGGGGCGTGCTGCTCCCGGCGGTGATGGCGCTGCTGGGTGAGCGCAACTGGTACCTGCCGAAGTGGCTGAACCGGCTGCCGGACCTGACGCACGACGAGGCGCCCGAGGCCGTGACCCGCAAGTCGGCTCGGGACGACGAGGGCGAGCGGGTGCCTGTCTGACCCGGCCTGCCCTCAGCACGGGGCCCGTCGACTCCGGGGGAGCCGACGGGCCCTCGCGTGTGCCCTCAGCTCGTGATGCGCCGCACCTCCAGCACGTCCTCGTCGCAGCGCACGATCTCCAACTCCCGGTCCGGGCGGGCTCCTTCGAAGGTGAGCGAGATCCGTCCCGCCGGCCCGAGGCGCCAGCGACCGGGTACGGCGTCGGGAGCGTCGCCGCGTCCCAGGGGATGGTCGACGAACGCGCCATCGGGTGCGAACTCCATACCGCGACGCCCTCGGGCCGGTGGGAACGGGTAGTCGTCGGGCCGGTACACCCGCACGTCGCCGTGGTCCTCCTCGTAGGAGTGGAACCAGGAACGGAACAGGCCCGGCGGAGGCTCTCGCATGACCCCGGCCACCTCGCTCACCGCAAGCGCGGACATCGCCGCGCTGCTCAAAAATTGCCGCTCTTCTCCGTGAATGTCTACGATTATCAGTGTATGGGTCGAGGGGCAGCGGGCAACCGACCCTTCCGTCCGGCATCGCCCAGCCCCGCAGCGCGCGTCCGACGCGCGGTTCCGCAGCCGTGTGCGCGGCAAGTCCAACACCCTTCAGAGGGGCGCAGCCATGTCCGATGCCCAGTCCTATCTCCGCGCCGCTTCAGCCGATTACAGCCATTGGTGCGGTGCCATGGAAGTGAACCGCCGACTGCTGACGCTCAACCCCGAGTACGCCGGCAACCGTGCGCAGATCGAGAACACCGCGTTCAGCTACGAGTCACAGCGGCGCGAGGCCGCCCGGCAGGGCGTCGTCGACCTTCCCGTCGTCGTGCACGTGGTGCACAACACGCCCGAGCAGAATGTCAGCGACGCCCAGGTCCACAGTCAGATCGCCGTCCTGAACCAGGACTTCCGCGCCGCGAACCCCGATGTCAGCAAGGTGCCGGAGGTATGGCGGGACCTGGTGGCCGACGCGCGCATCCAGTTCCATCTCGCCCAGACCGATCCGCTGGGCCGGCCGACGAACGGCATCACGCGGACGCAGGCCTCGAGCAGGGACTGGGGCACGGACGATCTGGTCAAGTTCAGCATGAGCGGAGGCCGGGACGCCTGGCCCGCGGACGTCTACCTGAACATCTGGGTCTGCCAGCTGCGTCGCGGTCTGCTGGGCTACGCCCAGTTCCCGGGCGGCGCCGCCTCCACGGACGGCGTGGTCATCACGCACAGCGCCTTCGGCACGACCGGCACGGCCGCCGCGCCGTTCGACGGCGGCCGTACGGCCGTGCACGAGATCGGGCACTGGCTCAACCTGCGCCACATCTGGGGTGACGACGACGAGGGATGCAGCGGCAGCGACTTCGTGGCCGACACCCCCAACCAGGCGGGGCCCAACCTCGGTTCGCCGCGCTTCCCGAGTATGACGTGCGGCAACGGCCCGGACGGGGACATGTTCATGAACTACATGGACTACACGGACGACGCCGCGATGTTCATGTTCACCAAGGGGCAGTCGGCGCGCATGGACGCCACCCTCGACAACGCGCGCCTGTCCCTCAGCCGCCAGGCCGTCACGGTGTGACGGTCCCGGATCCCGGCTACCCGCGCCGAGCCGGCAGTTCGGCCTCGATGAGATCGGCGGCCCGGCGCGTCCCGCCCTCCCGGCCCATCTCCGCCTGAATGTCCTTCAGCCGCCCGGCGACCTCGGAGTTGTCCACGAGCGCGAGTGCCGTCTCCCGCAGGACCTCGGCAGTGGCTTCCTCCGTCGGGACGTGCCGGGCCACGCCGAGCGCCTGGAGCATGTCGGCGTTGCCGAACTGGTCCACGGCCTGCGGTACGGCGATCATCGGGGTGGCCGTGGCCAGACCCTCCTGGCTGCCACCGGCGCCGGCATGGGTGACGAACAGGTCGGCCTGCTTCAGGATCGCCAACTGCGGTACCCAGGTGCGCACTTCGACGTTCGCCGGTACGTCTCCCAGGTCGGCCGGATCGACGTGCCGGCCGACCTGCAACACCAGATGCCAGCCCGGCAGGTCGCCGAAGGCCTTCACGCACTCCCGGTAGAAGGCCGGCTGCTTGGTGAAGGCCGACCCGAGGGAGACGAGTACGACCTTCTCGGCGCCGGCCGGGCGCCGCCAGTCGCCCTCCGAGGTGCGGTCGGCCTGGCAGGCGCCGACGAAGGAGTGGACGGCCTCGTCGACCCGGTCGGCGTTCGGCTGGAGCGCCTTCGGGATCAGGACGAGGGAACGGTCGGGACGGCCCGCGAACGGATCGGGGTGCTGGGTGATGCCGTTCTCCTCCAGCCACGTCTGGAAGCGCTCGTAGTAGGCCCGGCCGCGTTCGGTCTTCTTCGGCTCCTCCCACATCGGCTCGGAGACCTCCTGCTCGTACCCCTCCCAGGCGACGAGGCACGGCGACAGCGAGATCGCGGGCACGCCCCAGCGGTGGGCGAGGACACGGGCCGGGTACGAGGCGATGTCGTGCAGGACGAGGTCCGGCTCGTCCCCCTCGTACGCCTCGATCAGCTGCGGGAGGGCCTGGATCGCGTCGGCCAGGAACGGCTCGACGTTGTCCAGCAGGGTGCTCCCCCAGGCCTCCGGATCGGCGTCGGGGCCCGGCAGCGTGGAGTGCCACGGCTTGGGCTCGGCGCCGGTGTCGGCGACCTTCTCGACGAAGGCCGGGGGAATCGCGTACGTGACCCGGTGCCCGCGCGCCACGAGCTCGCGGATCACTTCGAGGCTGGGGTTCACGTGACCGTGGGCGGCGATGGAGAACATGGCGATGTGAGCAGGACTGGTCATGCAGCCGACCCTAAGCGAGACGATACGTCTCGTGCAACACGGTTTCACGTACGACCCGTTTTCTCGTGCGACCCGGTCTCATGACCCCCGCACCGCCAGCGCCTCGTGCAGCCTCAGCCACGCCCCCGGCGGCACCTCGCCGACGAGGACCCTCGCGTCGAGGCGTGCCGCACGGAACGCCGCGTCGACCCGCCGCCTCGCGTGGGCCCGGCACAACGACGCGCGCAGCGAGCCGCCCACCCCGGAGAAGCCCAGCTCGACCAGGTTCCGCCAGCCCGCGTACGCGGCGGCGTCGAGCAGCGGGGTGCGGCGCCGCTCGATCCGTACGATCCCCGCGTCCACGCGGGGCACGGGCCGGAAACTGTGCCGCCCGACACGGCCGACCAGCCGCCACTCGTAGCGGGGCCAGGTCAGGACCGTGAGCCGACTCCAACTGCCGTAGTCACCCGTGCGTTTGCGGGCGTATTCAAGCTGGGTGAGGAGGGTGGCGTCGGTGAGGTCGGGCGCCCGCAGGCACCAGTCGACGATGGCGGCGGTGCGGGAGAAGGGCACGTTCCCCGCGACGGAGAACGGTGTGCGCGGGGGTCGTGCGGCGAGGAAGTCCTCGTCGATGACGTGGACCTGAGGCGTGTGCGAGAAGCGCGTACGCAGCGCCGGAACGAGCCGCGGGTCGATCTCGTAGGCGAGTAGGCGTCGACAGCGCGGGGCGAGCAGCTCGGTCAACGCGCCTTTTCCGGCGCCGACTTCGAGCAGCAGGGGTGCCTGGCGTCCGTGCGGTACAGCCTGCCGGGCGAGCTGTCCGGCGGCGGCGCGGTCGGCGAGGAAGTTCTGGGAGAGCGCGCGGGATACGCGGGTGGGGCGGGCCATGGCCTGCGGTCCTTGTCTTCCGTGGAGAGGGAGGAGGGCAGACGAAGGCCCTGACCGGAAGACAGAGAAAGAACGAGGAGTTGCGGGCCGCGACGGATCGGCGGATGCCGATCGGCGGATCAGCGGGCGTGGCTCCCCGGGCCGGTCAGGGCTCCGGGGCCGCGGCGCATCCGTACGGAGTGCGCGTAGCCCCGGCCGTGACCGGAGATGCAGATCGCGTTGTTCGCTGCCACGGACGGCACGCTAGGCGTGGCCGGGTGACGCGGGCAACCGAATTACGTCGGCCTCGCGTCAGCGCTGGTAGCGGGCGAGCACCAGGTTCCCGTCGTCCTCCAGGCGTTCATGCAGCTCGCCGAGCCCGATGGCTCCGCTGTAGTACTCCTGGAAGGCCGGTGTGGCGACCTTGTCCTTCCACTCTGGATAGCCCCGCACGGACTGCGCGGGCGCCGACCGCAGATGCGCGGCGAGGGCGGTGCCGGTGGCCCAGTCGTTCTCGGCCGTGTGCAGGGCCGGGTCCTTCAGGGCCCGGGTCCCGGTCGGCAGCATCCAGTCGCCCAGCGCCAGCCGGACCATGTTCCCGGGCCGGAGCAGGAAGTCGATGAACTCGGCGGCCTCCCGCTGGTGCGGGCTGTCCTCGGCGATGGACAGGGTCTGCGGACTGACGCCCTGGGCGAGCCCGTCGGCGCCCGCCGGGGCGGGCAGCACCTGCCAGTCGAAGCCCTTCGGCGCCTGCTGCACGATCTGCTGGCGGTACGAGAAGCCGAGCGGGACCATCGCGTAACGGCCGCCGAAGAAGCCGGGCAACGTGTCCGAGCCGCCGCTGCCCAGGGTGGTGGGCGACGCGCTGCGGTCGGCGTTGACCTGGTCGTGGACGGTGCGCGGCATCACCTCGTCACCCGTCTCGAAGCGCACGGTCACCTTGCCGTCGGCGCCTCGGTGGAAGAGCTGTCCGCCGGCCGACAGCGACAGGTTGAGGGAGGCGGAGACGGGCTCCTTGAGCGGCCAGGCGACGCCGTACCTGCCGTCCCCGCTCAGCTCCTCGGTGACCTTCCGGAACTCGGCCCAGCTCCAGGGCTGTTCGGGGGTGGGGACGCGTACGCCCGCCTCCTTCAGCCACTTCGCGTTGGCGATGAGCACCCGCGGCTCCTGGAGGAACGGCACCCCGTAGATCCGGCCGTCGAAGGTCGCCGTGTCCCAACTGCGCCGGGGGATGTCGGACTTGAGCCGTTGGGGCAGCAGGTCGGTCAGATCGGCGAGGTAGCCGCCGTACGCGAAGTCCGCGAGGTCGTCCGAGGCGTCGTGGATGATGTCGGGGGCCTCACCGCCCTCGAAGGAGGTGAGCAGCTGGTCGTGGACGCTGTCCCAGCTTCCCTGGACATACTCGACCTTGACGTCCGGATGGGTCGCGTTCCACTCCTTCACCAGCTCCTTGTTGACCTCGACCGACTCCTCCTGCCAGGCCAGGGACTGGAAGCGCAGGGTGATCCTGCCGTCGGAACCGCCGCCGTCGTCGCCGCCGCATCCGGCGAGCAGCAGGGCCATGGGCAGAACCAGGGCCGTCAGAAGTCTCGTACGCATCAGCTCTTCACCGCCCCGGTGAGCATGCCGCCTGTGATCCGCCGCTGGATGACCGCGAACACGACCAGTGAGGGCAGCGTCGCGAGGAACGCGGCGGCGGCCAGCGGGCCGAGGTCCGCGACCCCCTCCGCGCCGATGAAGTGGGTGAGGACGACCGGCAGGGTCTGTTTCTCCGGCGTCTTCAGCAGGACGAGCGCGAAGAAGAACTCGTTCCACGCCGTGACGAACGCGAACAGCGCCGTCGCCACGATCCCCGGCGCCAGCAGCGGCGCGGTCACCGACACCAGCGTCCGCACCCGCCCCGCCCCGTCGACCGCCGCCGCCTCCTCCAGCTCGGGCGGCACGGCACGGACGTACCCGACGAGCATCCACAGCGCGAACGGCAGCGCCCAGACCACGTACACCATGATCAGTCCCGGCACCGAGTTGATCAGCCGCAGGTTCTTCAGCACCAGGAACAGCGGGATGATCAGCAGCACCAGCGGGAACGCCTGGCTGACGACCACCCAGCCGGTCGCCGCGCGCGCGAGCGGGGTGCGGCGGCGGGCCATGACGTACGCCATCGGGGTCGCGAGCAGTACGGCGATCAGCGCGGCGCCGAGCGCGGCGATCAGGGAGTTGAGCGCGGCGTGCAGCAGGGGCTGCTCGTCGAAGGCCTGGCGGAAGTTGGCGAGGGTGGGGTCCTTCGGGATCCAGGTGGGGTGCAGACTGCCCAGCTCGCGCGGGGGTTTGAAGGCGGTGGAGATCAGCCAGAGGAAGGGGAGGGCGAGGAAGAGGAGGTAGGCGAGCAGGGCGAGGTACTGGCCGGCGCGGCCGGTTCGGCTGGTCCTCACGCCTCGTCACCTCCCTTGAGACGGCCGGCCAGGAACACGGCGAGGAGTATCGAGATCACCGCGACCATCACGCATCCCATGGCCGCCGCGTAGCCGAACTGGCCGTAGCGGAAGGCCTCTTCGTAGGCGAAGAGCATGGGCAGCCGGGTGCGGCCGCCGGGGCCGCCGCTGGTCAGTACGTAGACCAGGGCGAAGGAGTTGAAGTTCCAGATCAGGTTGAGGGCCGTGATGGCGAGGGCGACCGGCCGGAGGGCGGGCCAGGTGACGGTGCGGAAGCGGCGCCAGGCGCCGGCGCCGTCCACGGCCGCCGCCTCGTGCAGTTCGCGCGGGGTGTTCTGCAGTCCGGCGAGCAGGGCGACCGTGGTGGTCGGCATCCCCGCCCAGACACCCACGACGATCACGGCGGGCAGGGCGGTGCCGAGCCCACTGAGCCAGTCGCGGCCGTCGCCGAGGCCCAGGTCGCGGATCGTCTCGTTGAGGATGCCCGCGTCGGGGTTGTAGACCAGCCGCCACATGACGCCGACGACGACCTCGGGCATGGCCCAGGGGACGATCGCGAGGGCGCGGGCCAGCCAGCGCAGCCGCAGATCCTGGTTGAGGAGGAGGGCGAGGCCGAGCGCCAGCAGGAACTGCGGCACGGTGACCCCGACGGCCCAGACCAGGCCGATCCGGAACGACTCCCAGAACAGCGTGTCGTGCAGCAGATCCCGGAAGTTGAGACCGCCGATCCACTGGGTGGGCTGGGTCCGTCCGGACTGGGCGTCGGTGAAGGACAGCAGAATTCCGTAGAGCAGTGGTCCGACGCTCAGGATCAGGATCGGGATCAGCGCGGGGAGCACGAGGAACCAGGCACCGTGATCCGTGACGCGCCGCCGTCCCTTCGGGTCGGGCGCAGGTCTCACCGCCCTCTCCGCCTCGGTCACCGATGTCACGGAATCAGCCCCTTTTGCACGGCTCGGGTGGGCCCCGTCATGGTCGTGAAGGCGCCGTACCCCGTCAAGGCCGCGCGCACGCGGTCCGACCTGTGGAAATGCGAGACTGACCGGCGGGTGGCGAGAACTGGACACCCTCGATACGGATCAAGGACGCCACCGGTACGGATCATTAGGTATCGATGTGGGACAGGCCGGGCGGGACACGGAGGCGGACGATGGACGAGGTGCGGGCACGGGACGTACTGACCGAGGCGGCGGTACTGCCCGTTTCGGCGCGGGACGCGCGACTGCTCGCGCTGGGCGAGAACGCGGTGTTCGCCGCCGGTGACCTGGTCGTCAAGGTGGGCCGCGACGCCGAACTCCTGGGCCGCGCGCGGCGCGAACTGGACATCGCGGAGTGGCTGGCCGAGGCGGGCGTGCCGGCCGTGCGGGCCGCCGAGCCGAAGGCCCTGCTGGTGGAGGGGCACCCGGTGACCGTGTGGCACCGGCTGCCCGATCCCGTACGGCCCGCCGAGCCACGGGATTTGGCCGAACTGCTACGGGTCGTGCACGCCCTGCCCACGCCCTCGTTCGATCTGCCGGCCCGTGAGTTGCTGGGTGGCGTGGAGCGGTGGCTGCGGCTCGCGGGGGACGCGGTCGACCCGGCGGACGCGGCGTATCTGCGGGAGCGGCGGGACGGCTTCGCGGCGGCCGCTGCGGGGCTGACCCCTCAGCTGCCGCCGGGGCCGATCCATGGGGATGCGCTGCCGCGCAATGTGCATGTCGGGCCGGACGGGCCGGTGCTGGTGGATCTGGAGACCTTCTCGGCCGATCTGCGCGAGCACGACCTGGTGGTCATGGCGCTCTCGCGTGACCGGTACGGGTTGCCCGCGGCGGCCTACCAGTCGTTTGTCGAGACGTACGGCTGGGATGTGCGGGAGTGGGAGGGGTGCTCGGTGCTGCGCGGGGCACGGGAGACGGCGAGTTGCGCTTGGGTCGCCCAGCATGCGCCGAGCAACCCGAAGGCGTTGGCGGAGTTCGAGCGGCGGGTGGCGTCATTGCGGGAGGGGGACGAGACGGTGCGGTGGTATCCGTTCTGAGTGGGCTGAGTGGGGGCCGAGCGGGCTCTGCGCGGGCCGAGCAGACCGAGCGGGCTCCGCGCGGACCGAGCGGGCTCCGCGCGGGCTGAGCGGACCGAGCGGGCTCCGCGCAGACCGAGCGGGCTCCGCGCGGGCTAAGCGGACCGAGCGGGACGGTTCCCGCAGCTGTCCGGCCCGTTCGGACGCGGCTCAGCCCTGTCAGCTCAGACCCGTCGCCAGCGGGCCATGGCGAAGGAGAACACGCCGAACAGCACCAGCCCGGCCGCGACGCAGACCAGCAGCCAGGGGCCGAGGGGGGTGTCGGCGAAGGTGCGCAGGGTGTCGTCCAGCCCCTTGGCCCGGTCGGGTTCGTAGGCGATGGCCGCGCGGACGGCGAAGACGCCGGCCACGGCGAACACCAGCCCCCGGGCGGCGCCGCCGGCCACGCCGGTGACGTCCACCAGCTGCCGTGTCCGGTGGCTCATCTGCCCGAGCCTGAGCTTGTCGTGGTACTTGCGCAGGATGGCCCGTACGACGATCCAGCCACCGGCCACGACTACGGCGATCCCGGCCGCGCCGACCAGCCACTGGCCGGCGGGTAGCTCCAGGGCCCGGGCGGTGGCGTCCCGGGACTGCTGGTCGCTGGATCCGCCGCCGCTCTGGTTCCGGCTCGCCGCGAACGACAGCACGGAGTAGGCGACGAAGACGTAGAACGCGAAGCGGACGGTCGCCAGCAGCCGCTTGGACGCGCTGCGGCCGTCCCGCCCGACGGAGCCGAAGAGCGCCTCGGACAGCCGCCACAGGGCCATGCCGACCAGTCCGATGCCCAGCGCCCACAGCAGCACCGCGCCGAACGGCTTCTGCGACAGTTCCGCCAGGGCCCCGCCGCGGTCGGCCTGTTCGCTCGTGTCGCCGAAGGCGACCTGAATCGCCAGCGCGCCGACGAGCAGATAGATCACTCCCCGGGCGGCCAGCCCGGCCCGCGCCGCCCCCTCGGTGACCGAACCCCGCGCCGCCCGCCGGGCCCGGAAACGTCCGGCCCCTGCCCGCACACTCAAGTCCATGCAGACCTCCCGGCAATCCGAATGCCCCGGCTCGGCCGCCACACACACGGCCGCACGGTCCGACCGTCGGTCAGGGAGTCACGCGCCTGCCGTTCACCCTGCTGTTCACCCTGCTATTCACCGCCCTGTCGGCGCACCATCTCGGTGATCCAGACGGGCGCGAACGGCGATGTGCAGCCCGGGGAAGTCGGGTAGTCCTTGAGCACCTCCAGGCGCTCACCGATGGCGAGGGCACGGGTGCGGTGCTCGGCGTGCTCGATGCCGATCTGCGCCAGGCAGTGGTTCATCGCCCATTGCAGGCGCTCCGGGGCGTCCTTCATCTCCGCCTCGATGACGTCGAGCAGTCCGGGGAGGTCGAGGCCCTCCGGCTTCTTCGCGACGCGTTCGGTGGTCAGCGCCCAGCCGGCACTGGCGACCACGGGATCCGGATCGGCGAACCAGGCCCACCGCAGCTCTTCGGAGTGCGGGCTCTTCTTGACCACGTAGTTCACGAGCCAGTCGTGCACCTTGGGTGTGCGCGCCTCGCGGACCATCGTGTCCAGCTCGGCACGTGTGAACGCCTTCGGGCGGCAGATCAGCAGCGCCAGCAGCCTGGCCGCGGTGTCGTCCGTCTCCCAGAGCCGGCGCGCGAGGTCCTGCTGCGTCTTCAGCCGCTTGGCGAGCGCGCGCAGCTTGCCGAGGTTCACGCCGTGATCGTCACCGTGCTTCTCGTTCACCGCGCGGATCTTGGGGTCGTCGAGCTCGGCCAGTTCGGCCATCACCTCGGCCACCGTCGTCTCAGCCACCGTCGTCCCGGTCAGCGCCGTCTCGGCCACCTCGGTCTCCTGTCCCTCACACGGCGTCCCACGGGGTGTTTCAGCCTACGAGCCTACGGCGAAAACCGGCCGCCCGATCCGACGGCCCTGACAGCCCTCACGGCCCTGCGTTCTGGATGCCCCGCGCGGCTCGGCGCAGCTCCGTGAGGACGGTGCGGACCGCTGTGCGGGCCGTGCGTTCGGGGCGGTAGAGCGCGTCGATGTGGCGCCTCGCCTGGACCCCGCTCAGTGGTTTCAGGACCAGAGCCGGATGCGGGCGCATCGTCCAGCGGGGCATCAGGGCGATACCGCCACCGGCCGCCACGGCCTCGGCCACCACCGCGAACTCGTTGATGCGGTGAGCGAGGTGCGGGCGGCGCCCGGCCGCGGCGGCGATGGCTTCGATGACGGCCAGGACCGGGAAACCGTCATGCACCGCGATCCACGGCTGGTCGGCCACGTCGCGCGGGGTGACCCGGCTCTCGGCGGCCAGCGGGTGATCGGCGGGCATGGCCACATCGAGCGGCTCGCGCAGCAGCGTCGTCCTGGCCACCGTGTCCGGCCAGGGCGGGGCGTGGTCCAGCCGGTGGGCGAGCACGACGTCGTACTCCCGGGTGAGGCGCGGGAAGTCCTCCTGCGGTACGTCCTCGTCGGCGAGCCTCACCACCGGACCGCCCGGCCCGGCGAGCGCGCGGAGCAACAACGGGAAGAACGCGGCGCCCGCGCTGTGGAACGCCGCCACCGACACCTCCCCGTCCGGCTGCCCGACGAACTCCTCGACGGCGTGCCGTGCCCGCGCGAGCGCCGTCTCCACCTCCACGGCCGCCCCGGCCAGCGCCTGGCCGGCGTCGGTGAGCACCAGCCGGCGCCCCTGACGCTCGGTGAGCGGTACCGGGATCGCGCGTTGCAGCAGCCGTAGCTGCTGGGAGATCGCCGACGGTGTCACCAGCAGCGCCTCGGCGACCGCCGTGACACTGCCCAGTTCGCCGAGCTCCCGCAGGATCCGCAGCTGCCGTTCGTCCATCGCCTCAGTGTAGGGACGATGTAGTGCCACTAAATGATCGTTTTAGAAAGTGGTACTGGGCTTCATGGACGCGGCCGGTGCACCGTAGGCGGGTGTCCGACGTTCGCCGTACCGATGCGGTACTCCTCCTTGTCGCGCTCGTCTGGGGTTCCAGCTATCTGTCCGCCCAGACGGCCACCGCCGCGCTCCCCGTCCTGCTGGTGCTCTTCGCCCGCTACGCCCTCTCCGCGTTCGCCTGTCTCGGCGTGGTCACCTCCCGGCGGCGCGGGTCGCGCCGGTGGACGCGTGACGAGTTGCGAGCCGGTGTGCCCCTGGGTGTGACCCAGGCGGCGGTCCTGGCCGTGGAGACGTACGGTGTCGCCCACACCAGCGCCGCCAACGCCGGTCTCATCATCAGCCTGACCATCGTCCTCACCCCTCTCCTCGACCGCGGCGGCCGCCGCGGCGCGCTGCCCGGGTCCTTCTTCGCTGCGACCGGCGTGTGCGTTCTGGCCGTCGGGCTGCTGATGTCCGGCAACGGCTTCGACGCGCCGCGCCTCGGCGATCTGCTGATGCTCGGCGCCGCGCTGATCCGGGCCGTGCATGTCGCGCTCGTCGGACGCTTCACCACGGGACGGCAGATCCGCCCGCTGCACCTGACAACCGTGCAGACCCTCGTCGGCACGGCCCTGTTCCTGCCGGTCGCGGCCCTCGACCTGCCGACGCTGGTCCATGCCGACCCGGCGACCTGGGCCCAGCTCGTCTATCTCGCCCTGTTCTGCAGCGTGTTCGCCTTCCTGGCCCAGACCTGGGCCGTGCAGCGCACCTCCGCCAGCCGGGCCAGTCTGCTGCTGGGCACCGAGCCGGTGTGGGCCGTCGCGGTGGGAGTGGCCCTCGGCGGCGACCACCTCACCCCGCTCACCGGTCTCGGGGCGGCCCTGCTGATCGCCGGCACGTACTGGGGCCAGGCGGTGGAACGGGCGCACCGCGGCGCACCGGAACCGCGACTCCCCTCGCCCCACAACTCGCCCGACACCCCGCCCGACACCTCGGCCCACCCTCTCGACAAGGACTCCGCATGTCCGACCACACCCACGACGGCAGCGCCCACCACGACACTTACGACCACCTGATCTCGCTGCTCGACGCCTCCTCCGTCGGCTACCGCCTGATCGACCACGCCCCCGAAGGCGCCACCGAAGCCGTCTGCGCGCTGCGTGGGCACCCGGCCTCCGAGGCGGCGAAGTGCATCGTGCTGCGGGTCAAGGTGGACCGACGCACGACACGTCACGTCCTCGCGGTCGTCCTCGGGGACCGCCGGGTGGACCTGGACGCCGTCCGGGCGCTGTTCGACGCGCGCTACGTCGGCTTCAGCGACCCGGGGACCGCCGAGCGGCTGGCTCGCGCCGTCCCCGGCACGGTCCTGCCGTTCAGCTTCGATCCTGACCTCGAACTCGTCGCCGACCCGGATGTCGTGGCCCAGCCGAAGCTGTACTTCAACGCGGCCCGCCTCGATCGCTCACTGCTCATCTCGGGAGCGGACTACGAACGGCTGGCCGCGCCCCGCATCGAGCGCATCGCGGCGCCGGCGACCCGGGCGGTCGCCTCGCCCCAGCTGTGAGGGAGGGCGCTGCGAGAGGTCCCCAGGCAGCACGCGGCGCCCTGTTCGCCCGTGCGCCTGTCCCGGTGGGACTCAGACCGTCTCCCCCGCCGGCTCCCTGAGCGGCCACGTGCCGTCGACCACCGCCGTCGCGTCGCCCTTGCGGCGCAGGAAGTTCTGGAAGTCCGCCGCCCACTCGGCGTACCACTCGATCTGGCGGCGGTGCAGCTCCGCCGGGCCGAGGGCCGCGATCTTGGGGTGGCGGTCGCCTATCGCACAGGCCAGCCGGGCAGCGGCGAGGGCGTCGGCTGAGGCGTCGTGGGCGGTGTCGAGTGCGATGCCGTACTCCCGGCAGACCGCTTCGAGGTTGCGCTTGCCGCGGCGGTAGCGGTCGGCCCAGCGGTCGATGGTGTACGGGTCGACGACGGGGGCGGGCTCCTGGCCGCCCAGCCGGTCACGCAGGGACGGCAGTCCGTACCGCCGCAGTTCGGCGGAGAGCAGGCTCAGGTCGAAGGCCGCGTTGTAGGCGACGACCGGCACGCCCGTCTTCCAGTACGCCACGAGGACGTCCGCGACGGCGTCCGCCACCTGGTCGGCCGGACGGCCTTCGGCGGCCGCGCGCTCATTGCTGATGCCGTGGACGGCGACCGCGTCCGCCGGGATCTCCACGCCCGGATCGGCCAGCCACTCCTTGTGCCCTATCGGCTGCCCGTCCCTGACCTCGATCACGGCCGCGGTGACGATGCGCGCCTCGCGCGGATCGGTCCCGGTCGTCTCCAGGTCGAAGCCGATCAGCAGCTCACGGTGCCAGCCCATGGGCGGTCCCCCTTCTTGGTGGTGCGTTCCCCCAGTGGTCCCCACCTTCCCATGGGCCACTGACAATCAGAGGACCGTGTTCCGCTTAGCCCACGGGACCGCTCAGGACACGGGGTCAGGACACCGGTCGCGAATCCGCCCACATGAGCTCGAACTCCTCGCGATACGTAGGGAAAAGTCCGCTCTCATCCATCTCGTCCGACTTGACCACCCTGCTGCCGTTGCGCAGCACGAGGACCGGCGCCTCCAGCCCGCGCATCCGCCGCAGATAGGTCTGCACGACCGCGATGCCGTCGGAGCCGTCGCCGTCCACGAGGTAGGCCGTGAAGCGGGGTGTGTCGTCGAAGACCTGGATCTCGAACGCCCCCGGGTCACGCAGCCGGGACCGCACCCGGCGCATGTGCAGGATGTTCATCTCGACGGCGCGGCTCAACTCGCCGCGCTTGATACCGAGTTCGCGCTCGCGTCGCTTGACGGCGCTGGAGGCCGGGTTCAGGAACAGCAGCCGCACCCGGCAGCCGGACTCGGCGAGCCGCACCAGGCGGCGGCCGGAGAAGTTCTGCACGAGCAGGTTGAGGCCGATGCCGATGGCGTCGAGCCGGCGCGCGCCGCCGAAGATGTCCTCGGCCGGGAACTGGCGCAGCAGCCGCACCCGGTCGGGGTGCACGGCGACCACGTCGGCGTACCGGTCGCCGACCAGGTCCTCGACGGCGTCGATGGGAAGCCGACGCGCGGACGGGACGTCGCCGCCCGCGCCGAGGATCTCCAGCAGGCGGGCCGAGGCACGCTCGGCCTGGTTGAGGACCGCCTCGGACAGGGCGCGGTTGCGCGAGACGACGTTCCGGGTCACTTCGAGCTCGTCCAGGGCGAGTTCGACGTCCCGGCGGTCGTCGACGTACGGCTCGAAGCAGGGCCAGTGCTGCACCATCAGCTCGCGCAGCTGCGGCAGGGTGAGAAAGCTGAGGACGTTGTCGTCGGCCGGGTCCAGCAAGTAGCCCTTGCGGCGGCTGACTTCGCGTACGGCGACCGCGCGCTGCACCCATTCCTGGCCGGCCGGTCCGGCCGCCGCCACCACCCACTCGTCGCCGTGGACGGGTTCGTAGATGGGACGCAGAACAGCGGCCACGACCGCGCGTAGCCGCTGTTCGACGAGGTTCAGCCAGATGTAGGCCCGGCCGGCTCGCTGGGCGCGGGTGCGCACCTCGAGCCAGGCCCCGGTGTCCCAGTCCAGCTCCGGGCCGATGGAGCTGGTCTCCATCGGCCTGGCCAGGGACACCGCGCCGGGCGGGACGTCTGCGGAGTTCCCCTCGTGACCCTCGTCACCAGGGGGCAACTCCAGCCCTCCCGAGCCCACCCGCGCACCGCCTTCCGCTCCCCCGAGCACTCCCCGTCCCAACGATCAAGGAAGGGTACTCCGGGAGCGGTGGGCGGTGCAGCCGGATGGACAGGTCGTTTCTCAACTGTCCCGGCCGACGTGCCCGTTGATGCCCTTGAGGTCGGCCGGAGTGAGCGGATTCATAGCGGTCACGTCACGCGGGGCGATCGAGAAGCCCTGCCAGTGGACCGGCATCGGCTGCTGGTCCTCGTCCCGCACGATGTGGTGGAAGCCCACGTTCATCCACACCACGGGGTGGGTGAGGGACTGCCCGTTGACCCACTTGTCGACGTCCTTGGGGTGTCCGGCACCGCAGGCGCCCAGGTTGCCGCTCGCGTACTGCTCGCACTTGTTGTACTCGGTGAAGTACACGTCGTGGTTGGTGAAGGAACGGCCCGGGAACTTGGTCGTGGCGCCGGGCACGAGCTCGTACGAGCGCGCGTGCCCGTCCTTGTTCTTGCCCGTCGCGCTGACCACCCGCCACCAGCGCATGTTCTTGGCGTCGCCCGCGAGTTCCTTGGTGACCTTCGTGAGCGTCGTCTTGTTGGTCGGCCCCTGGTCGCCCCGGGCCGGGCTGACCTTCGAGTCGTACTGCTCGACCCGGGTCTTGGAGGAGCCGTCGAGGCCGAAGTCGAGCCGCCAGAAGACGTTGTGGCTGTGGCTGTCGGCGTAGTCCTTGGCGCCCTTGCCGATGGGCCAGCCGCGGCCGTCACCGGCGTCGTAGTCCTCGGGGGCGAGGCTGCCGGTGGCG
The DNA here is from genome assembly GCF_001270495.1 of Streptomyces viridochromogenes. GTDB lineage: Bacteria > Actinomycetota > Actinomycetes > Streptomycetales > Streptomycetaceae > Streptomyces > Streptomyces viridochromogenes_A. The sequence continues at coordinate 4,457 of NZ_LGUR01000270.1, read as the reverse complement.
CCGACGTTCATGGTGAGGGTGCCGTCGTCCTGGAACCGCCACTCGGTGATGTACTCGTACCAGCTCACCTTGTTGATGGTGTAGAGCAGCAGGTCCTTGCCCTGGGCCTGGTAGGTCTTGCCGATGTTCCCGTTCGGCGGTTCGGTCTGCAGGTGGTACGCGTGGCCGCGGGACCGGGTCGTGGCGCACAGGCCCTTGACGTTCTGGGAGTTGGAGTACATGGGCTCGCGGACCTTGACGGTCTTGATGGTGCCGCCCGGGCATTCCGCGGGCTTCATGTTCAGCAGGCCGTTGCCGAAGTTGTACTCCGTCACGTCGTTGAACTCGGAGTCGCCGTCGTCGTACGGCACATGGATCTGGGCCAGCTTGGCGCTGTTGAGGACCTTGATCGGCTTGGCCTCGCCGGGCGGCTGGTAGGAGATGTCCTCCAGGACGACACCGGACGTGCCGTTGAAGCGCCAGCACATGCGCCAGGTGGTGCCGGTGGAGAGCTTCTGCTCGATGCGGTAGGCCGCGCTGCAGTTGGGGGCCGGGGCGGCGGCCGCCTTCGGCTGGGCGGCGGCCGGCCCCGCTCCGGTCGTCGCGCCGGCGGCCAGCGCGGCCAGGGACAGGCCCAGGGCCGCCCGCCTGCGGGCACGGCTCATTCTGTTGACGCGCATGAAGAGGTGACTCCCTTACAGGAGGTGCAAAGTTGGAAAAGTGAACGGAGGTCGGCTCAGCCGAGGCGGATCACCTTGCGGGCGCTCAGGTCGATCACGAAGTCCCGGGTGTCGACCCATGGGCCGTTCTTGATCTTCGGGAACAGTCGGGTGCAGCGGTGCTCGCCGCACTTCTCGACCGACGCCGACCCGCCCGGAGCGGCCCGGTACACCATGCTGCTCAGCTGCAGTTGGTCCGGGGAGGTGAGTTCCTTGCCCGTGGCGTCCTTGTAGTCCGCCTTCAGATCCGCGCCCAGCGGGTCGGCGATCAGCAGCTTGGCGGCCTCGGTCTGCTCGGCGAGGCTCAGCGGCGGCTGCACGCCGTGCTGGGTGGCGGTCCGCTCGACCTTGCCCGTGTCCAGGTTCACGGTCCTGGTGACGAGGGTGTCGTCCTGGTAGTCGTAGACCGTCACGTCGGCACGCCGGGGCGCGCTCGCGTCGTCGACCTCGTCGGCCTCCGGCTCGGCCAGCTGGACGTCGATCCGCTGCGGACCGCGCGCACCCCTGACGTTCTCGCTGCGGTCGACCAGCTGCCGGTTCACCGCGAGCTTCTCGACCCGCGCGATCTCGTCGTCGGTCAGCGGATCGTTGCCCTTGCCGCGATCGCCCTCGGCCGGCGCCTCTTCGACCACACCGGGCTGTACGGCGGCGGCGCCGTTCTGCCCCTGAGCCGACTGCTGGGTGGACTGGCCACCGCTGTCGGCCCCTCCCGTTGTGTCAGCCCCCGCCGTGCCCGGCAGGGTGATTCCGATCATCACGGCGGTTCCGGCCACCGCGATGGCCGCACCGGCCACCACCTTGCCCAGATGGCGGTGCACTATCTCGCGCACATCTTCCCCTTACTCCCCCAACATCCCCGGGAGTACGTGTTTGCCCCACTGGTTCGGCATACCGCGTATGCACTGGTCGACCGGTAAGAGGGACGTAAGTCATAGGTGGTTCCATCACTTTCGGGGAGACTCGACGTCAAGGCGCCCCCGACGGCGCGCTCCAGCTGAAAGAGTCGTGTTCATGCAGGTCTGGCCTGGAGAGGCATACCCACTCGGTGCCACCTACGACGGCGCCGGCACCAACTTCGCGGTCTTCACGGAGGCCGCGGACCGAGTAGAGCTGTGTCTGCTGCACGACGACGGCTCGGAGACGGCGGTGGAACTGCGGGAGAGCGACGCCTTCGTGCGGCACGCGTACGTGCCGGGCGTCATGCCGGGGCAGCGGTACGGCCTGCGGGTGCACGGCCCGTACGCCCCGGAGCGCGGTCTGCGCTGCAATTCGGCGAAGCTGCTGCTCGACCCGTACGCCAAGGCGATCAGTGGCTCGATCCGCTGGGGCGAGGAGGTGTACGGCTACCACTTCGACAAACCCGACAAGCGCAACGACCTGGACTCCGCGCCGCACACGATGTCGTCGGTCGTGGTGAACCCCTACTTCGACTGGGGCGACGACCGGCGGCCGCGCACCGAGTACCACCACACGGTGATCTACGAGGCCCATGTGAAGGGCCTCACGATGCGGCACCCGGGGCTGCCCGAGGAACTGCGCGGCACCTACGCCGCCCTCGCGCACCCGGCGGTCATCGAGCACCTCACCGAGCTGGGTGTGACGGCGCTGGAGCTGATGCCCGTGCACCAGTTCGTGAACGACCACCGCCTGGTCGACATGGGCCTGAACAACTACTGGGGCTACAACACGATCGGCTTCTTCGCCCCGCACAACGCGTACGCCTCCTGGGGCGACCGCGGCCAGCAGGTCCTGGAGTTCAAGTCGGCGGTGCGGGCGTTGCACGAGGCCGGTATCGAGGTCATCCTCGACGTGGTCTACAACCACACCGCCGAGGGCAACCACCTGGGCCCCACCCTGTCCTTCCGGGGCCTGGACAACCCGCAGTACTACCGGCTCACGGACGACCCGCGCTACTACATGGACACCACCGGGACCGGGAACTCGCTGCTCATGCGGTCCCCGCACGTCCTGCAGCTGATCATGGACTCGCTGCGGTACTGGGTCACCGAGATGCACGTCGACGGCTTCCGCTTCGACCTCGCGGCCACCCTGGCCCGGCAGTTCCACGAGGTGGACCGGCTGTCGTCGTTCTTCGACCTGGTGCAGCAGGACCCGGTGGTCTCCCAGGTGAAACTGATCGCCGAGCCGTGGGACGTGGGCGAGGGCGGCTACCAGGTGGGCAACTTCCCGCCGCTGTGGACCGAGTGGAACGGCAAGTACCGCGACACGGTGCGGGACCTGTGGCGCGGCGAGCCGCGGGCACTGGCGGAGTTCGCGTCCCGGCTGACGGGCTCCTCCGATCTCTACCAGGACGACGGGCGACGGCCTCTGGCCTCCATCAACTTCGTCACCTGCCACGACGGCTTCACGCTGCACGACCTCGTCTCGTACAACGACAAGCACAACCATGCCAACGGCGAGGACAACCGGGACGGCGAGAGCCACAACCGCTCCTGGAACTGCGGGGCGGAGGGCGAGACCGACGATCCGGGCGTCCTGGAGCTGCGCGCCCGCCAGATGCGCAACTTCATCGCCACGCTGATGCTCTCCCAGGGCGTGCCGATGCTCAGCCACGGCGACGAGTTCGCGCGCACGCAGCGCGGCAACAACAACGCCTACTGCCAGGACAGCGAGCTGGCGTGGGTGAACTGGCTCGACCCCGAGGAGGGAGCCGAGGGGCGCGCCGACGGGAACAACAACGGGCTGCTCGCCTTCACGCGCGCGATGGTGTGGCTGCGGCGGGACCATCCGGTCTTCCGCAGGCGGCGCTTCTTCCACGGCCGCCCCGTGGAGGGGACTCACGACGACCTGTCGGACATCGCCTGGTTCACTCCGCAGGGCAAGGAGATGACCCAGCGGGACTGGGACCGGGCGCAGGCGTCGGCGCTTACGGTGTTCCTCAACGGCAACGCGATCTCGGAGCCGGGCGCGCGCGGAGAACGCATCGGAGACGACTCGTTCCTGCTGATGTTCAACGCCTCCCCGAAGACCCTCGACTTCGTCGTGCCGGTCAACCACGGCCGCCAGTGGCAGGTGGTCGTCGACACCGCCCGCGCGGACGGGGTGCCGCCAGGGACGGGAGCGAAGGTGCAGGCCGGGGAGCGGTTGACCTTGGTGGACCGCAGCATGGTGGTCTTGCAGCGGCCGGTCTAGGACGGCTCACCCGGCCGTGGGTCGGCTACACGCGCGTGGCGGTCCCTTTCGGCGGTGCGTCCGGTGTACGACTCCGGGCGCGCCGTCAGCGCGATCAGGCAGGCGAGCGCCGCGGCGAGGCTTCCCACCCCGAAGGCGGCCGCCGGGCCGTAGGACTCGGCGAGCCGGCCGGTGACGGCGACCGCCAGCGCCTGTCCGCCGACCAGTGCGCTCGTCGCCAGCGCCATCGCCTCGGCGAGCCGCGCGGGCGGCACCACGCGCTCGGTGAGCCCGAACACCGTGATGAGGTGCGGCGCGTAGGCGATGCCCAGGACGGTGACGGTGGCGTAGAGGGCGGTGAGGCTCTCCGTCCACAACAGAGGGAGAGACAGGGCGCACGCGGCCGCTGTGGCCGCCCGCCAGCGGGTGGTCAGCCCGAGGTGAGCGGGCACCGCGGCCATGGAGAGCCCGGCGACAGCGCTCATCACTCCCATGGCGGCGTACACGAGCCCTGCCTGATCCGGCTGTCCGAGCCGCTCGGTGAGGGCGGTGATGCCGGCTTGGCAGGCGCCGAACATGGCGCCTTGGAGGGCCAGGGCGGCTCGGAGGGGGTGGACCGAGCGGGGG
>NZ_LGUR01000269.1 GCF_001270495.1 Streptomyces viridochromogenes | reverse complement strand
CTGGTGGGCCGGGACGACGGCAAGCACGTGACGAAGAGCGGCGGGTTTAACCCCGGTGTCACCGTCCAGGCCGACCACCCCCACCCCGTCCCGTCCGTCCACCGGCCCCGAACAGACGGCGCAACCGCAACTCCCCCTCCCCTCACCGGACATCGAGCTCCCCGGCGACGACCTGCTGTCCGGCGGCGGCCCGCTGACCAGTAACAGCGCGGACTCGATGACCGCCACCCCCTCCACAACCGCCGATACTCGGCGGTAATGTCGCCCCCCGCCGGACGGGACGAGCCCGGTGGGTGAGCGCGAAGGGGCCCTCATGGCGACGGACATGCCTGCGGAGATGGAAGCCTGCGACGACCGCTGGCAGCGTATGTGGGGCCACCGCGAGCAGTTGCTCAAGGTGGCTCGGCGCAGGTCGATGAGTGCGGAGGACGCCGAGGACGCGGTGCACGAGGCGATGCTGCGCGCCGCGGAACGCCCCGACCTGGACGACGAGCGGCTGGCGGCCTGGCTGACGACGGTCACGATGCGGCTGTGCGTCGACCGCTACCGGCAGGTCAACCGTGAGGCCGAGGTGCGCACCAGCCCGACCCTCGTCGCCCCCGGTCCGGTGCCCGTCGAGGAGGCGGTGTGCGACCGGGCCGAGGCGAAGTGGCTGGCGGTCCGCAGTGGTGAGCTGCCCGCGCGGCAGGCCGAGGCACTGCGGCTGAAGTCGGAGGACCTCGACGTCGGCCAGGTCGCCGTCCACATGGGGCTCAGCTACCGGACCGTCGAGTCGCTGCTGGCCAGGGCGCGGCGGACGCTGCGGCAGTCGCTGGCGGCGACGCTCGGGTTCGCGCTGTTCCTGATCGGGTGGGGGCGGCCGCGCGGGGCCGGCAAGGTGCAGGCCGTGGGGGTGGCTTCGACGGCGGCGACCCTGGCGGTCGCGGGGTTCGTGCTGCCGTACGCGCTCGACGGGGGCGGAGGTGGGGGTGGGAGCGGTACGGCTCCGCGGCCCGCCGCCGCCTCGCCGGGGGTGGAGGAGTTGCGGCCGGAGGGCAGTGCCGAGGGCAGTACTCCGCAGGGGAACCGGCCTCCGGCCACGCCGGCCGAAGGGAAGACGGCCGGGTCGCCGTCGGCGGAATCGTTCCGGCCGCTGTCCGTTCCGACGCTGCCGGAAGTGGCGGTGCCAGAAGTAGCGGTACCGGAAGTGGCGGTGCCGACGGTCCCGGTGTCCCCGCTGCCGGTGCTGTCCGCGCCGGAGGTTCCGCCGGTGCCCGAGGTCCCGGAACTGCCCGAGGTCCCTGACCTGCCCGCGGCCCCTGACCTGCCGGTCGATTCCTCCGGCGTGCCGGCCGAAGTGCCGTCCGCCGCGCTCCCCCTCCCGACGTCGACCTCACTGCCGTAAAAAAAATCGCCACCCCGGCGACGGACGCCCCTCCCCTCCCCGTAGAGCAGATGTCAGAGCTGCTGGAGCTGCTCCACGGGCGGAAGGGTGGACCGGATGGGTGTCGAGATCTGCGTGGAAGGGCTGACCAAGTCCTTCGGTCACCAGGTCATCTGGCAGGACGTCTCGCTGACGCTGCCCGCCGGGGAGGTCTCGGTCATGCTCGGGCCCTCGGGCACGGGCAAGTCGGTGTTCCTCAAGACGCTCGTCGGACTGCTGAAGCCGGAGCGGGGCTCGATCACGATCCAGGGCCGGGACATCACCCGGCTCCGCGAGCACGACCTCTACGAGGTGCGCAAGCTCTTCGGGGTGCTGTTCCAGGACGGCGCGCTGTTCGGCTCGATGAACCTCTACGACAACATCGCCTTCCCGCTGCGCGAGCACACCCGTAAGTCCGAGAGCGAGATCCGGCGCATCGTGCTGGAGAAGATGGACATGGTCGGGCTGATCGGCGCCGAGGGGAAGCTGCCCGGCGAGATCTCCGGCGGGATGCGGAAGCGGGCGGGACTGGCCCGGGCCCTCGTCCTCGACCCCGAGATCATCCTCTTCGACGAGCCCGACTCGGGCCTCGACCCGGTCCGCGTCGCCTACCTCAACCAGCTCATCGTCGACCTCAACGCCCAGATCGACGCGACCTTCCTCATCGTCACGCACGACATCGCCTCGGCCCGCCAGGTCCCGGACAACATCGGGCTGCTGTTCCGCCGCGAGCTGGTCATGTTCGGGCCCCGCGAGGAGCTGCTGACCAGCGACGAGCCTGTCGTACGGCAGTTCCTGAACGGCCGGATGCAGGGCCCGATCGGCATGGCGGAGGAGAAGGACGCAGCCCAGGTCGAGCAGGAGCTGGCCGCCCTCGGAGACGGCGACCGCACACAGTCTCCCGGCAGTCAGGCCATGACTCCCCGCCTGCTGCCGGGGCCGGGTATCCCGCGGCCACCCCGCTGGGAGGCGATCGCCCGGCGGGAGGCGGAACTCAGGCACCGCAAGGTGGTGGCGGACGCATGAGACTGTCGCCCACCGGAGCCCTGCGGCACTCGGGGAGCCTGTTCGCGATGGCGCTGGACGTCATCCGGACGATTCCCCGACGGCCGTTCCAGGCAAGGGAGTTCATCCAGCAGGCGTGGTTCGTCGCAAGCGTCACCATCCTGCCGACGGCCCTGGTGTCCATCCCCTTCGGCGCGGTCATCGCGCTGCAGATCGGCAGCCTGACCCGCCAGCTCGGCGCCCAGTCCTTCTCCGGAGCCGCCTCCGTGCTCGCCGTGCTGCGCGAGGCCTCGCCGATCGTCACCGCACTGCTGATCGCGGGCGCGGGCGGCACGGCGATCTGCGCCGACCTCGGGGCGCGGAAGATCCGCGACGAGATCGACGCGATGCAGGTGCTGGGCATCGACCCCATCCACCGGCTGGTCGTGCCGCGCGTGCTGGCGTCGATGCTGGTGGCGGTGCTGCTCAACGGCCTGGTGTCGGTGGTCGGCGTGGCGGGCGGCTACTTCTTCAACGTCGTCCTGCAGAACGGCACGCCCGGCGCCTACCTCGCCTCCTTCACCACCCTCGCCCAGCTCTCCGACCTGTGGGCGGCCGAGGTCAAGGCGCTGGTGTTCGGCGCGATCTCGGGGATCGTCGCCTCCTACAAGGGGCTCACCGCGAAGGGCGGACCCAAGGGCGTGGGCGACGCGGTGAACCAGTCGGTGGTGATCACCTTCATGTTGCTGTTCGTGACGAACTTCGTGATGACCGCGGTGTACTTCCAGGTCGTCCCGCAGAGGGGTTAAGAGGGTTCAACCGATGAGACTTCTCGATCGACCCCTGCGCTCCCTCGAGGCGCTGGGCACTCAACTCTCCTTCTATGGCCGCTCGTTGGCCTGGACCGGCCGCACCCTGCGCCGCTACAAGAAGGAGATCCTGCGCCTGCTCGCCGAGGTGAGCTTCGGCCGGGGCGCGCTCGCGGTGGTGGGCGGCACGGTCGGCGTGATCGCCTTCCTGTCCTTCTTCACCGGCACGGAGGTCGGCCTCCAGGGCTACGCGGCCCTCAACCAGCTCGGCACCTCCAACTTCGTGGCGTTCCTCTCGGCGTACTTCAACACCCGTGAGATCGCCCCGCTGGTGGCCGGACTCGCGCTGTCCGCGACCGTCGGCGCCGGTTTCACGGCCCAGCTGGGCGCGATGCGGATCAGCGAGGAGACCGACGCGCTCGAAGTCATGGGCGTGCCCTCGCTGCCGTTCCTGGTGACGACGAGGATGATCGCCGGGTTCGTCGCGGTGATCCCGCTGTACGTGATCGGCCTGCTGTCCTCGTACCTGGCCGCCCGCACCATCACCACCGGCTACTACGGGCAGTCGGCCGGCACCTACGACCACTACTTCCAGCAGTACCTGCCCCCGGTGGACGTGCTGTGGTCCTTCGGCAAGGTGCTCGTCTTCGCCGTCCTGATCATCCTGGTCCACTGCTTCTACGGCTACTACGCGAGCGGCGGCCCCGCGGGCGTCGGCGTGGCGGTGGGCCGCGCGGTGCGGACCTCGATCGTGGCGATCAACGTCCTCGACTTCTTCCTGTCGCTCGCGATCTGGGGCGCCAACACGACCGTACGGATAGCGGGGTGAGCCGCCGGATGCGGGTCCGAATGCGGACGCGGGTACTGAGACTGCGGTTGTACGGCATCGTCTTCATCGCCGTACTCGCCCTGCTGCTGGGGCTGTCGGTCGCGGTGTATCAGCAGGCGTTCACGCCGGTCGTGCGGATCACCCTGGAGGCCGACAGCCTGGGCAACCAGCTGGATCCGCGCGCCGACGTCAAGCTGCGCGGGCTGCTGGTCGGCGAGGTGCGCGAGGTGCGGGCCGACGGGACGAAGGCGACGCTCGACATCGCGCTCAAGCCGGAGCACGTCGCCCACATCCCGTCGGACGTGCACGCGCGGCTGCTGCCCAAGACGCTGTTCGGCGAGAAGTACGTCGACCTGGTGCCGCCCGCCGGAGCAGGGCCCTCTTCAGCTCGCCCGATCCGCGCCGGTGACGTCATCACCCAGGACCGCACCCGAGTCGGCATCGAGGTGCAGCAGCTGTTGAACGACCTGCTGCCCCTGTTGCGGACCGTCCAGCCCGGCAAGCTCAACGCCACCCTCGCCGCGTTCGCCACCGCCCTCGAAGGCCGCGGCGACCGCATCGGCGACAACCTCACCCGCCTGGAGACCTACCTGCGCCGCCTCAACCCCCATCTGCCGTCCCTCACCGAGGACATCGCCCGCTTCGCCGAGGTCGCCGAGATCTACGGCGACGCGGCGCCCGACCTGATGGAGATCCTGCGCAACACCGTCACCACCAGCCGCACGATCGTCGACCAGAAGGACCGGCTGGCGGCTGCGTTGAAGACCACGACGACCGTCGCGGGCACCGCCGAGGACTTCCTCGACGACAACGGCGGCCGGCTGATCACCCTGGGCCAGGTCTCGCGTCCGACGCTGGAGCTGTTCGCCCGCTACTCCCCCGAGTACCCGTGCCTGCTGGCCGGTCTGGTCCGGCAGGAGAAGGCCTCGGAGGAGGCGTTCCGGGGCGGCAAGATGCACATCACGCTGGAGGTCGTACGGCCGCAGGGGGCGTACGAACCGGGCGAGGAGCCGCGCTACGGCGAGCGGTCGGGGCCGAACTGCCGTGATCTGCCGCATCCGCCGGTACCGGCGCCCGGGGCGCACCTCGACGACGGTTCGAAGTCCGGGGGTTCGGCTGCGGGCGGCCCGCTCGGGGTCTCCGCGACCCGGGCCGAGCAGCGGGCGGTCGGCTCGCTGGTGGCCCCCGTCCTGGGCGTGCTCGCCGACGAGGTGCCGCCGGTCACGACGCTGCTGTTCGGACCGCTGGCACGCGGGACGGCGGTGAGTGTGGCATGAGTCGCACGACAGCCAAGGGCGCCCGGCAGACCGCCGCTCCGCTGATCAAGTTCAGCCTCTTCGCGCTGGTGACGATCCTGGCGACGGCCCTGCTCGCGGCCACCATCGTGAACATCTCCTTCAGCCCGAAGGACACCTACCGCGCGGTCTTCAGCGACGTCACCGGCCTGGAGAAGGGCGACGACATCCGCGTCGCCGGAGTGCGGGTCGGCGAGGTCGAGGGCATCCGGATCAAGGACCGGACGCTGGCCGAGGTCACCTTCACGGTCAGCCAGGACCGGCCGCTGCTCACCGGCACGGGCGCGGTCATCCGGTACCGCAACCTGGTCGGGCAGCGGTACGTCGCGCTGACCGAGGGCGCGGGCGCCGGGACCCGGTTGCGGCCCGGCGCGACGATCCCGCTGGCGCGCACACAGCCCGCGTTGGACCTCAACGCGCTGCTGAACGGCTTCAAGCCGCTGTTCGCCGCGCTCAGCCCGAAGGACGTCAACCAGCTCGCCACCGAGATCATTCGCACGCTCCAGGGCGAGGGCGGCACCGTGAACAGCCTGCTCGTGCACACGGCGTCGCTCACCTCGACGCTGGCCGGCCGCGACAAGCTGATCGGCTCGGTGATCGACAACCTCAACACCGTGCTGGGAACGCTGGACAAGCGCGGCGCTCGCTTCTCCGGCCTCCTCAAGCAGCTGCGCCGCGTCATCTCCGGCCTCTCCGCCGACCGCAAGCCGATCGGGCAGTCGCTGGTGAGCATCGGCGACCTGACGGAGGCGACCTCGGGCCTGCTGAAGGACGCGCGCCCGCCGCTGAAGGACGACATCGCCGAGCTGACCGAGCTCACCGGAACGCTGAACGACAACGAGGACACCGTGGAGGGCGTGCTGAAACGGCTGCCGAACAAGCTCAACGAGCTGACCGGGACGGCGTCCTACGGCTCGTGGTTCAACTTCTACCTGTGTGACTTCGACGGCCGGATCGTGCTGCCGAAGACGGAGTCGACGTCACGGCAGGTGCTCACGCCCGACATGCATGTGGCGAGGGCGAGGTGCGGGGCATGAGCCGCAAGAACCGTCCGGAGCCGATGTTCAAGGTCCGTGTGGAGCCACCGAAGCTGCCGCGGATACCCCTGCCGAAGGTACGGCTCCTGCCGCGCCGCAAGCCCCGCCGCCAACCGCTGATCAGGGTGCGGGTCGAGCCTCCCCGCATACGGCTCCCCCGCATCCGCCGCCCGCGCCTCTCCCCGTTCCGCGACCGCAACCCCGTCGTCATCGGCGCGGTCGGCCTCACCGTCCTCGCACTGCTGACCGTGGCCGCCTTCAACGCCGACCGCCTGCCGGTGATCGGCGGCGGCGAGACGTACAGCGCGGCCTTCGCGGAGGCGGGCGGGCTCAAGCCCGGTGACGAGGTGCGGATCGCCGGCGTCAAGGTCGGCAAGGTGGAGGAGGTCGATCTGGACGGCGACCACGTCAAGGTCACCTTCAAGGTCAAGGGCGAGCCGGGCTTCGGCACGGAGACCGGCGCGTCGATCCGGGTCAAGACGATCCTCGGCGCGAAGTACCTCGCGCTGCATCCCAAGGGCGGGGGCCAGTTGGTGCCCGGCAGCGAGATCCCGCTCCGGCGCACTGTCCCGGCGTACGACGTCGTACAGGCGTTCAGCGACCTCACCACCACCAGCGAGAAGGTCGACACCGACCGCGTGGCGAAGGCCCTGGACACCATCTCCACCACCTTCGAGGACTCACCGGAAGAGGTGCGGGCGTCCCTCAAGGGCCTGTCGCAGATCTCCCGGACGGTGGCCTCCCGCGACAAGGCGCTGCGCGAGCTGCTCGACCACGCGAACGGCGTCACGGGCGTACTGGCCGACCGCTCAGGGGACTTCACCGCCCTGGTCAAGGACGGCGACAAGCTGTTCAAGGAGATCAGCAGGCGGCGCGAGGCGATCCACAAACTGCTGAAGAGCTCCGCCGCCCTCGGCATCCAGCTCTCTGGCCTGGTCCAGGACAACGACAAGGAGATCGGGCCCGCGCTCAAGGGCCTGAACCGCGTGGTGGACATGCTCGAACGGAACCAATCCAGCCTGGACCGGAGCATCAAGCTCATGGCGCCCTACGTACGGCTCTTCACCAACACCCTCGGAAACGGCCGCTGGTTCGACTCCTACGTCCAGAACCTGGTCGCGGCTCCGGTGGTGCCGCGGACGGGAGGGGCGGCCCGGTGAACATCTCCGTCAAGGTAAGGAAGCGGCTGGCCCTGCTCACGGTACTGGCCCTCGTCGCCGCGCTCGGCTACGTCCTGTGGCCGCGCCCCGAGCCGGTCCGTGTCACGGCGTACTTCCCACGCACGGTCGGCATCTACCCCGGCTCGGACGTGCGCGTGCTCGGCGTCCGGATCGGCGAGATCAAGGAGATCACGCCGGAGGGCGGCCGGGTGCGGGTGGAGCTGGAGTACGACGCGGACCGCAAGGTCCCGGCCGAGGCCCAGGCCGCGATCATCAACTCCTCGGTGGTCAGCGACCGTTATGTACAGCTGCTGCCGGTGTACCGCGGTGGTCCGGCGCTGCGGGACGGGGACGAGATCCCCGAGTCGCGTACCGCCGTACCCGTGGAACTGGACCGGGTCTTCGACAGCCTGCACACCACGGCCGAGGCGCTCGGCCCCGAGGGCGCCAACAAGGACGGCGCCCTGTCCCGGCTGCTCGGGGTGAGCGCGGACAACCTGGACGGCCAGGGCAAGAACCTCAACCAGACCGTCGAGGACCTGTCGAACGCGGTCACCACCCTGTCCGACGGCCGCACGGACCTGTTCGGCACGATCCGCAACCTCCAGGTCTTCACGGCGGCGCTAGCGGCCGACGACAAGAGCGTGCGGTCGTTCAACGGCAGCCTCGCGAAGGTCGCCGGTCAACTGGCGGGCGAACGCGAGGACTTGGCGGCCGCGCTGAAGAACCTGGGGACGGCGCTGGGCGACGTGTCCGACTTCGTGAAGAAGAACAAGAAGTCGCTGACCTCGAATGTGGAGGGCCTCAGCAAGGTGACCAAGGTGCTGGTCACCCAACGGGCGGCGCTGGAGGAGCTGTTGGAGGTCGCCCCGACCGGTATGTCGAACCTGAACAACGCCTACAACCCGTCGGCCGGCACCCTCGACACCCGCAACAACGCCGACCAGGCGCAGGACCCGGCGTCACTGCTGTGCTCGGTGCTGAGGACGACCGGGGACGAGGGCGGCGAGAACCCCGACTGCGCGGAGCTGAGGGAGCTGTTCGACTCCCTGCCGGAAGTGCCGGAAGCGCCACCGGGTACCGCGGTCACCGGCACGGTCGACCGGACGCTCGGCGGGATCCTGGGGGCGAGCGCATGAGCGGGCCGCGTAAGGGCGGGGCCGGGGCGATGGCCTGGGCGGCGGTCGGTTCGCTGCTGCTGACCGGCTGCGAGTTCAACGGCTGGTACGACGTCCGGCTCCCCGGCGGAGCGGCCTCGGACGGCAACGCGTATCACGTGACCGTCGAGTTCCGTGACGTACTCGACCTGGTGCCGCAGTCGGCGGTGAAGGTCAACAACGTCACCGTGGGCGCGGTCGAGAAGGTGGAGCTGGACGGCTGGCACGCGCGCGTACGCCTCCGCGTCGCCGACTCGGTGAAGCTGCCCGCGAACGCCGTCGCCGAGCTACGGCAGACCAGCATGCTCGGCGAGAAGTACGTGGCGCTGTCGCGGCCGGTGGAGACGGCGCCGGTCGGCAGCCTCGGCGACGGCGACGTGATCCCCCTGTCCCGCAGCGGCCGCAACCCGGAGATCGAGGAGGTGCTGTCCGCGCTGTCGGCCCTTCTGAACGGCGGCGGGGTGGCCCAGCTGAAGACGATCACCGTGGAGCTGAACAAGGCGCTGGAGGGGCGGGAGAACCGGGTCAAGTCCCTGCTCAAGGAACTGAACGTCTTCCTGGGCGGCCTGGACGAGCAGAAGAAGGACATCGTCCGGGCGCTGAAGTCCGTGGACCGGCTCGCGCGGCGCCTCGGCAAGGAGAAGAAGACCATCGCCGAGGCCGTCGACACGATGCCGCCGGCCCTGAAGGTGCTGGCCGACCAGCGGCGAGACCTGACGAGGATGCTGACGGCGCTGTCGAGACTCGGCACGACGGGCACCAAGGTGGTCAAGGCCTCGCACGACGACGCGATCGCCAACCTGAAGCAGTTGCGCCCGATCCTGCAACAGCTCAACGAGGCGGGCGCCGACCTGCCCAACTCCCTGGAACTGCTGACGACTTACCCGTTCCCGCGCAACGCGGTGGACGCCATCAAGGGCGATTACGTCAACCTCCACATCACCGCCGATCTCGATCTGGCGGGAATCTACGGCAACTTGACGGACGAGCCGGGCGGGGACGGCCGTGGCGGCGACGGGGACACCCTGGGACCCGAGCTGCCCGAGGCCCCGGACCTCCCGCACGTACCGGATCTCCCGAAGGTGCCGGACGTCCCGAGCGTGCCGACGCCCACGGCGTTGCCGAACGGTCCGACCGCGCCGTCTCCTTCGGCCCCGTCCGGGGGCGGCGCAGACCCGCTGTGCCCGCCGGTGTGCACCGCCGCCTTGGTGGCTGGGGGCGACTGGCCCGAGGGGATCAACCTCGAACTCGCCGAGCTGATGCTGAAGGGGGTCCAGCCGTGATCACCCGTACGGTCAAGGTCCAGCTGATCGCTTTCGCCACCATCACCGCCGTAGGTGTGTCGTACGTAGGCGCGGAGTACACCGGTCTCGTGGACGAGGTCCTGGACCGCGGCTACACCGTCCGCGCGGACTTCCCCGACTCCGGGGGTGTCTTCCCCGGCGCCGAGGTGACGTATCGCGGAGTGCCGGTGGGCAAGGTCGGCGGGCTGCATCTGACGGGCGAGGACGGGGTCTCGATCGCCCTCGACATCGAGGACGAGGCTTCTCGCATCCCCGCGGACACGCTGGCGGTGGTGGCGAACCGCTCGGCGGTGGGCGAGCAATACGTCGACCTGCAACCGCGCACCTCCCACGGCCCGTACTTGCTGGACGGCAGCGACATCCCGCGTCGGAACACCCGGGTGCCGCTGCCGACGACCGACCTGGTCCTCAGCCTGGACCGCCTGGTCAACTCGGTCGGCAAGAAGGACCTCCGGGTGACGGTCGACGAACTGGGCGAGGCCTTCGCCGGAACCGGCCCGAACCTGAGCCGCCTGGTGGACTCGGGAAACGACCTGGTCGAGTCGGCGTCCGACGCGTTGCCCGAGACGATCGCCCTGATCGAGGACTCCCGGAAGGTACTGAAGACCCAGGCGGACCAGGGCTCGTCGATCAAGTCGTTCGCGCACGATCTGGCGGCCCTCTCGGCCCAGTTGAAGGCGAGCGACGGGGACCTGCGCAAGCTGATCGGCAATGCCCGGCCCGCGGCACAGGAGGTGAACTCCCTCCTGAAGTCGGTCACACCGGAGCTGTCGGTCCTGCTGGCCAACCTGATCAGCGGCGGCCAGGTGACACTGGCCCGCCTGCCCGGCGTGGAACAGGCCCTGGTCACCTTCCCCGTGATGGTGGCGGGCAGCTACACGGTCATCCCCGGCGACGGCACGACCCACTTCGGCCTGGTGCTGAACGCCGACGACCCGCCGGCCTGCACGCAGGGCTACGGCACCGCGCGCCGCGATCCTGCGGACACCAGCACCCGCGAGGCGAACACCGGGGCCCACTGCACGCTGCCGCGGGGCAGCGAGTCGTCGGTACGGGGCGCGCAGAACGCCCCAGGTGCTTCTGCCGCACCGGACGGCGCGAACCAGGCGGCGTACGCCTCGCCGTACGTCACCCCGTACGACCCGGAGACCGGCACCACCACCGGCCCGGACGGAAGGACCGTCGAGATCGGCTCGACGGGCGGCCAGCGGGCCGTGTTCGGAAAGGAGTCGTGGCAATGGCTGCTCGTCGGCCCGATGGCATGAGGAACACGATGACCTCCAGGGCAATGACGGTGGGACTGATCACGGCGACGATCGTCACCACCGCACTCACGATCTGGCTGACGTTCGGCGTCTACACCCAACGAGAGTCGCAGCAGCGCCGCCAGGACATCCTGGTGGCGGCCCGCCAGTCGGCCCTGAACTTCACCTCACTCGACTACCGGCACTACGACCGCGACAGCGCAAACGTGCTCGCGGGCGCCACCGGCGACTTCAAGAAGCAGTTCGCCGCACAGACGGAGCAGCTGACGCGGCTCGTGGCGAGGAACAAGTCCGTGTCCGAGGGCCGGGTTCTGGAGGCAGGCATCGTCCACTCGGACAAGACCTCGGCCCGAGTCCTGGTGGTCGCCGACAGCAAGGTGACCAACACGGCGGTGCCGCAGGGAGAGGCGCGCACGTATCGCCTGCAGCTCGACATGGTGCACCGGGACGGCCGCTGGCTGACGCGGAACGTCGAGTTCGTCGGCTGACAGGCACACCCAGGCACGAGTAAGGAGTACGACCATGCCGAAGACGATCACCGGCCGCGCCCCCGGCACGGCCGCCCGGCGCACGATGACGGCGGCAGCCCGCGCAGCGGCCAAGCGAGCGGAACGCGGCCACCTCGAACCGGCCCGGGAACCCACCGTCGCCGGCCGCACCGTACTGATCGACGCTCCGAAGAACGGCTGGGAGGACCCGCCCGAGCCGTCTCTGGAGTCGTTCGAGGAGGACGCGCCGCCGCAGGACAGTGGCCGGCCCCGTCGACGCCGATTGCTCACCGTGGTGCTCGGCGCCCTCTCGGCGGCCGGCCTGGCGGCGGTGGCCGTACTGGGCTGGCAGTATCTGGAGGGCCGTCAGGCGGAGAGCGCCCGAGCGGACGCGATCGCGGCGGCTCGCAAGGCGGCGCCGGTCGTGCTGTCGTACGACTACCGTCACCTGGACCGTGACTTCGCCCGCGCCCGCATCCACCTGACCGGCGACTTCCGCGACGAGTACGGGAAGACCACGAAGACGGTGGTCGGCCCGACGGCCGAGAAGTACCACGGCGTGGTGAAGGCAAAGATCGCCGCCCCCGCCACCGGCGCCCCGGCCGCCTCCGTGGTCTCGGCCTCCCCGGACGAGGTCGTGGTCCTCCTCTTCGTCAACCAGGTCACCGAGAGCACGCAGGTCTCGGGGGCCCGGGTGGACCTGAACCGGGTGCGGATGACGATGTCCCGCACGGGCGACGGCTGGAAGGTGAGCGCGGTGGACGCCCTCTGATACTTGGCGGTCACACCTTGATCGCACGCTCAGAGGGCGGCCGCGCCCTGCCCCCGCAATGCCTGGTCGTACTGCTGCAACACCCACAGTTCGTTCTGCACGGCGGCCAGTTGGGCCGGGTCGCCGCCCGCGCCCAGGCGGGTCAGCTGGCTCTGGACGTCACGGACGCGGCGCTCCACGGCGCGGCGGCGGACGGTGACCAGCTGCTCGCCGGCGTAGTTCTCGTCGACGGTCCTGCGCATGATCGCCTCGACCGCCAGCTCCGTCACCATCGCGCGGACCTGGTCGTCGGGGGCGGCGTCCCGGACCCGGACCAGGTACTCCTGCGCGTCCTGGATGCCGTACTCCGCGCCGCCCGCGTCCATGATCGCCTGGCGTACGGCGGCGTAGGGCGCGGCGGTGAACTCGTCGACGCCGTACGCGTCGAAGGCCGGGGAGACCAACTCGGGGCGCTGGAGGGCGAGTTTGAGGAGCTCGCGTTCGGTGGCGTACACCGGGTTGCGCAGGGTCAGCGCCGGGCCGGACGTGCGGGGCGCGGGGGCGGTGTCGTACGGCTGCTGTGCGTCGCGGGACGTCGGCGCCGGGCCCCGTCCGCCGCGGTCGCGCGCCCAACGCGCCAGCTGGGCCACCCGCTTGACCACGAACTGGGTGTCCAGGATGCCGAGCATGCCCGCGAGCTGGACGGCCACCTCGTGCTGGGCCCCGCTGTTCTTGATGCGGGCGACGATCGGGGCCGCCTCGTCGAGCGCCGCCGCGCGGCCCGCCGGGGTGTCGAGGTCGTAGCGGACGACGATCTGGCGGAGCGCGAACTCGAAGAGCGGGGTACGCGGTTCGGCCAGGTCGGCGACCGCCTCGTCGCCCTTCGCCAGGCGCAGTTCGCAGGGGTCCATGCCGTCCGGCGCGATGGCGATGTACGTCTCCGCGGCGAACTTCTGGTCGTCCTCGAAGGCGCGCAGGGCCGCCTTCTGGCCCGCCGCGTCGCCGTCGAAGGTGAAGATGACGCGGGCCGAGCCGTTGTCCATCAGGAGCCGGCGGAGGATCTTGATGTGGTCGCCGCCGAAGGCCGTGCCGCAGGTGGCGATGGCGGTGGTGACCCCGGCGAGGTGGCAGGCCATGACGTCGGTGTAGCCCTCGACGACGACCGCGCGGCTGGCCTTGGCGATGTCCTTCTTCGCGAGGTCGATGCCGTAGAGGACCTGGGACTTCCGGTAGATCGCCGTGTCGGGGGTGTTGAGGTACTTGGGCCCGTTGTCCGCCTCGTACAGCTTCCGCGCGCCGAAGCCGACGACTTCGCCGCCGATGTCGCGGATCGGCCACATGAGGCGGCCCCGGAAGCGGTCGATCGGGCCGCGGCGGCCCTCCTGCGCCAGCCCGGAGAGGAGGAGTTCCTTGTCCGTGAAGCCCTTGCCGCGGAGGAAGCGGGTGAGGTGGTCCCAGCCCTGCGGGCTGTAGCCGACGCCGAAGTGCAGGGCGGCGGCCTGGTCGAAGCCGCGCTCGGCGAGGAAGATCCGCCCGGTGTCGGCCTCGGGGCTGGTGGCCAGCTGCTCGGCGTACCACTCGGCGGCGATCTTGTGGGCCTCGACCAGGCGGATGCGCTCGCCGCGCTGGTGGGAGGGGTTGTACCCGCCCTCCTCGTAGCGCAGGGTGATGCCGGCCTGGCCGGCCAGGCGCTCGACCGCCTCGGAGAAGGAGAGGTGGTCGACCTTCATCACGAACGTGATGGTGTCGCCGCCCTCCTGGCAGCCGAAGCAGTGGAAGAGTCCCTTGCTCGGGCTGACCTGGAAGGACGGCGACTTCTCGTCATGGAACGGGCACAGTCCCTTGAGGTTCCCGCCGCCCGCGTTACGCAGCTGGAGGTACTCGGACACCACGGCGTCGATCGGGACCGCGTCCCGTACCGCCTTCACGTCCTCGTCGTTGATCCGTCCTGCCACGCGTGAATTCTACGGGGGCGGACTGACATGTCCGGGCGAGCTGGAACCCCCCAGGGGCGCGGGGAACCGCGCGACCGGCCACACACCACCCGCACCCGCGAGCCGAGCGAACCCGGCAGGCGCCTAGGCGATCAGGCCCTCAAGAGCGACATGAGGATCGGCCAAAGCCTCCGTGTCGACCCGCGCCCCGGAACGGACAAGTCGCTGAATCGGCTCTGTGACGTCCCACACATTCACGTTCATCCCGGCCAGCACCCGGCCGTCCTTCACCCAGAACGCGATGAACTCCCGCTTCCCCGCGTCGCCCCGGATCACCACCTCGTCGTACGACCCCGGAGGCGCCCAGCCGGAGTACTCCATCCCCAGGTCGTACTGGTCGGAGAAGAAGTAAGGGACGCGGTCGTAGGTGATGTCCTGCCCGAGCATCGCCCGCGCCGCAGCCGGTCCCCCGTTCAGCGCGTTCGCCCAGTGCTCCACCCGCAGCCGGGTGTCGAAGAGGGCGTGCGGGAAGGAGGCGACGTCGCCGGCGGCGTAGATGTCGGGGTCGGAGGTGCGCAGCTGTTCGTCCACCACCACGCCGCGACCCTGCGCACGGTCGGCGATGTCGAGTCCCGCCGCTTCCGCCAACCCCGTACGGGGAGCCGCGCCGATCGCCGCCAGGACGTCGTGCGCGGGGTGCTCCTCGCCGTCGTCGGTGCGGGCGGCCAGCACCATGCCGTCCTGGCCGACGATCTCCGTCAGCCGCCGCCCGAAGTGGAACCGCACCCCGTGCTCGCGATGCAGCTCGGCGAAGACGGCGCCCAGCTCGGGGCCGAGGACGCCGTGCAGCGGGGTGGGGTTGTGCTCGACGACGGTGACCTCGGCGCCGTACTCCCGGGCCGCCGCCGCGACCTCAAGGCCGATCCAGCCGGCGCCTGCGATCACGATGTGCCCGTTGTCCCGGCCGAGCGAGGCGAGGACGCCCTTGAGGCGCTCGGCGTGCGCGAGGCGTCGCAGATGGTGGACGCCGGCCAGGTCCGTGCCCGGAATGTCCAGGCGGCGCGGCTCGGCGCCGGTGGCCAGCAGGAGCTTGTCGTAGTGGACGACGGTGCCGTCCTCGCCGAACCGCACCGTCTTCGCCGTACGGTCGATCGCGTCGACGGTCTGGCCGAGGTGCAATTCGATGTCGTTGCGCGCGTACCAGGCGGGCTCGTGCACGAAGACGCTGTCGCGCTCCTCCTTGCCGAGGAGGTAGCCCTTGGACAGGGGCGGTCGTTCGTACGGGTGGTCGCGCTCGTCGCAGATCAGTATCACCCGCCCGGTGAAGCCCTCCGCGCGAAGGGTCTCGGCCGCCTTCGCGCCGGCGAGTCCTCCTCCGACGATGACGAATGTCTGATCCGCGTCGACCACTTGATGCCTCCTCGTAAGGGTGCCGCCACACGAGCGTCCCGCACGCAGCGTGATGCGGGAAGAGGGGGTGACCCGATCAGGCCACGCAGGGTCACTTTCGGGTGCCCGTTCGCCTCTTGGGCCTCACCCGTCGCGCACGGGTGAGCGCACCGCGCCGTATGCCTGGGCGCTACGCCCTGCGCGTGAGCCGCTCGTGCAGGGCGCGCGCCGACGCGTCCGTCAGGGAGGCGATCTGGTCGACGATCACGCGCTTGCGGGCACGGTCGTCGGCGGCCGTGTCGAACAGGGCCCGGAACTGCGGGTCCAGCCCCTCGGGCGCGCGGGCCGTGAGCGCCTCGGCCAGTTCGGCGACCACGATCCGCTGGTCGGCGCGGAGCCGCTCCTGCTCGGCGCGCTGCATGACGTACCGGTCGGCGACGGCCTTGAGGACCGCGCACTCCAGGCGGGTCTCGTGCGGTACGACGAGTTCCGCGTCGTAGCGGGAGAGCCGCCCGTCGCCGTACGCGGCGCGCGTGGCGCTCTCGGCGGCCAGGCAGAAACGGCCGATGAGCTGGCTGGTGGCGTCCTTGAGGCGGGCCTGGGCGACGGCCGAACCGTCGTAGCCGTGCGGCCACCACGGCTCCTCCTGGAGCCGGTCGAGGGCGGCGGACAGTTCCGCCGGGTCGGTGTCCTCGGGGACGTAGCGGCCGATGGCGACGGCGAAGACCGTCTGGCGCTCGGGTTCCGCGTGCAGGCAGTTGGGGTCGACGTGGCCCGCGTGCAGGCCGTCCTCGACGTCGTGCACGGAGTACGCCACGTCGTCGGACCAGTCCATGACCTGCGCCTCGAAGGTCGTGCGGGTGCCGGGGGCGTCCTTGCGGACCCAGTCGAAGACGGGACGGTCGTCCTCGTAGACGCCGAACTTCGGGGAGTTCGGGTCGGTGGGGTGGGCGCCGCGGGGCCAGGGGTACTTGGTGGCACCGTCGAGGGTGGCGCGGGTGAGGTTGAGGCCGACGGAGCCCTCCGGGGTGAACCGTTTGGGTTCGATGCGGGTGAGGAGTCTCAGCGACTGGGCGTTGCCCTCGAAGCCGCCGCAGTCCTCGGCGAACTCGTTCAGCGCGACCTCGCCGTTGTGGCCGAAGGGGGGATGGCCCAGGTCGTGGGAGAGGCACGCGGCCTCCACGAGGTCGGGGTCGCAGCCGAGGGCTGCGCCCAGCTCTCGGCCCACCTGGGCGCACTCCAGGGAGTGGGTGAGGCGGGTGCGGGGGCTGGGGTCCCAGGCGTGGCTGTGGGTTCCTGGGGTGACTACCTGGGTCTTGCCGGCGAGCCTTCTGAGGGCAGCGGAGTGCAGTACGCGGGCGCGATCGCGTTGGAAGGCCGTGCGGCCTGGGCGCTTGTCGGGTTCGGGGGCCCAGCGTTCGACTGCCGACTCGTCGTAGTACATGCACCGACAGTACGGGCAGACACTGACAAACGGAGGGTCGTGTTGCGCCTGGTCGCCTGCCGGGTTCTGTCGTGTGGCGAGTGCGGGTGGTGTGTGGCTGGTCGCGCCCACGCGGCGGAGCCGCATATCGATACCGCCCCGCGCCCCTTTTTCAGCATCTGGTCGTAGCGGTGGAGCAGAAGGCGGGCCATCGCCGGGTGCGTGCCCAGCGGGGCCGACGCGATCCAGGGGGCCGCCTGCGCGCATTCCGTCGCGAAGCGGCCCGGGGCCGTGAAGTACGACGCGATGGCGACCCTGGTGCGGCCCCGGGCGGCCAGGGTGCGTAGGGCGTCCTGGACCGTGGGGGCCGCTGTCGTCGCGTATGCCGGGATCACCGGGACGCCGAGGCGGTTGGCCAGGAGGTGGGCCGTGTGGGAGGTGTCGAGCTTGGACTCGGGGTCCCTGGAACCCGCCGCGGCCAGGATCACCGCGGTCTCGCGGCGGGTGGGCTCGTCCATGCGGGTGCGCCAGCCGGACTCGACCAGGCGGGCGTAGAGGGCCTCCACGAGTAGGGGGTGGGGGCCGAGGGCGGGGGCCACGCGCGCGTGTACCGGCGACTCGGCGGCCATCTCGGGGATGTCGCGCTTGATGTGGTAGCCGCGGCTCAGCAGGAGCGGGACGAGGATCGCCTCCCGGTCGCCGAGGGCGGCGAGGGTGTCCGGGAGCAGGGGTTCGTTCAGCTCGATGTGGCCGAGGTGGACCGGCAGGCCGGGGCGCAGGGCGCGAACCTTGCCGAGCAGCGCGCGTACGGTGCTCAGGGCCCGCGGGTCGCGGCTGCCGTGGGCCACGACGACGAGCGCGGGTGCCTCGGGGCGCCGCCTGCCGTCGAGCGAGACGAGGCTGAGCTGGCTGGCGAGCTGGCTGCTGATCCGGTTCATGAGGTGCGCCGTACTGTCGAGGTGGGCGGTCGTGGACTCGTCGTGAAGAGGGTTCGACGCCGTCATGAACCGATGGTGGCGGCGGGACGTTGCCTCCCCGTTTCGCAGGAATGACGGGTTCTTACACCGGGTTCACGATGCGGTACCCGGGGGTGTGAGCGGGCGTGACCTGTGGTTTCGGGCGGGAAGTGAAGCTGGTCACGCCGCATACGGTGAACCGGGGAGGACGACAGGACGTCCCTGACTGTCGAGTACAGGCCGTGTGCCGACCCGGGGAGGGACCATCCGATGCGCCGACCGAAGCTGCCTCGACCACGTCTGCCGCACACCCGCGCCGGGCAGCGGCGGCTGGTGCAGGCCGTGATGTCCGGATGCGTGCTGGGGCTGCTTCCGGCCACCTGGATGTACGTCGTCACCGGTGACCGGCTGCGGACCACGGCGGACGTGCCGCGCACCGATGTCGCCGTCGTCTTCGGCGCCGGGTTGTGGGCGGGCGAGCCGTCCCCTTATCTCGCGCACCGGCTCGACGCGGCGGCGAAGCTCTACCGCGACGGCCGGATCAAGGTCGTCCTCGTCACCGGCGACAACAGCCGCGAGGACTACGACGAGCCCGACGCGATGCGCGCGTATCTGACCCGGCACGGTGTGCCCGACTCGCGGATCGTGAGCGACTACGCCGGCTTCGACACCTGGGACTCCTGCGTCCGCGCCAAGAAGATCTTCGGCGTCGACGAGGCGGTGCTGATCAGCCAGGGCTTCCACATCCGGCGGGCGGTCGCGCTGTGCCAGGAGGCGGGGGTGACGTCGTACGGCGTCGGGGTCGACGCCAGGCACGACGCCACCTGGTACTACGGCGGGACGCGGGAGATCTTCGCGGCCGGCAAGGCGGCCCTGGACGCCGTCCTCGAACCGGACCCCCGTTTCCTCGGGCCGAGGGAGGCCGGGGTGGCGAACGCGTTGGCGGCGGAGCGATAGCGGCGCCCGACGGCATCGGCGCATGCCTCTGACCAAGGACCGTCCCCGATCGGGCGGGAGTGGGGCGACGGCCCCGCTCCCGCCCTTGCGTATGCCCAGGTCCAGGGGCCTCACCGCGGCCGGACGGCGACGGGGAGGGCACCGTGCCTGCCGCGTAACAGGGGGCCGTCGTGCACGTAACACGCCGGAAGCACGCTGAACGGTATGCCGAACTCCGCGACGCCCACGCACTGCCCGTACTGCGCCCTGCAGTGCGGTATGAACCTCACGCCCCTGCAGGACGGGGGTGTCGCGGTGGTCGAGCGCCCGGACTTCCCGGTGAACAAGGGGGCGCTGTGCGGCAAGGGCCGTACGGCGCCCGCGGTGCTGGCGTCGGGCGTCCGGCTGAGCTCGCCGCTGGTGCGCTCGGGCGGCACGCTCACGCCCGCCACCTGGGAAGAGGCGCTGGACCGCGTCGCCGAGGGCCTGGCACGCACGCGTACGGAACATGGCCCGGACGCGTGCGGGGTCTTCGGCGGGGGCGGTCTGACGAACGAGAAGGCGTACAGCCTGGGCAAGTTCGCGAGGATCGTGCTCGGCACCTCGCAGATCGACTACAACGGCCGCTTCTGCATGTCGTCGGCGGCCGCGGCCGGGATGAAGGCGTTCGGGCTCGACCGAGGGCTGCCGTTCCCGCTGGAGGACATCCCGAAGACCGGCTGCGTGATCCTCGTCGGCTCCAACCTCGCGGAGACCATGCCGCCGTCACTGCGCTACTTCACCGAGCTGCGCGAGAACGGCGGCACGCTGATCGTCATCGACCCGCGCCGCACGAAGACCGCCGAGCAGGCGGATCTGCATCTGGCACCCCGCCCCGGCACCGACCTCGCGCTGGCCCTCGGTCTGCTGCACCTGGTCGTCGCCGAGGGACGGGTGGACGAGGAGTACGTCCGGGAGCGCACGGCCGGCTGGGAGGACGCGCGGGCCGCCGCGATGGCGCACTGGCCGGAGTACGTGGAGCGCATCACGGGGGTGTCCGTCCCCCAACTCCGGGAAACCGTACGGATGTTCTGCGAGCCGGAGCGCGCGATGGTGCTCACCGCGCGCGGGCCCGAGCAGCAGGCCAAGGGCACGGACACGGTGGGCGCGTGGATCAACCTCTGCCTGGCCACGGGGCGGGCCGGCCGGCCGCTGTCCGGGTACGGCTGCCTCACCGGGCAGGGCAACGGACAGGGCGGGCGTGAACACGGCCAGAAGGCCGACCAGTTGCCCGGCTACCGCAAGCTGGACGACCCGGCGGCGCGGCGGCATGTCGCCGAGGTGTGGGGCGTGGACCCGGACAGCCTGCCCGGGCCGGGGCGCAGCGCGTACGAGTTGCTGGACGCCCTGGGCACGGACATCAGGTCACTGCTGCTGATGGGGTCCAACCCGGTGGTGTCGGCGCCGCGTGCCGCGCACATCGAGGAACGCATCAAGTCCCTTGACTTCCTTGCGGTCTGCGACGTGGTGCTGTCGGAGACGGCGGCGCTCGCGGATGTCGTACTGCCCGTGACCCAGTGGGCCGAGGAGACGGGCACGACGACCAACCTGGAGGGACGGGTGCTGCTGCGGCGGCGCGCGATCACCGCTCCGGAGGGCGTCCGCAGCGACCTGGAGGTCATGCACGAGCTCGCCGCGCGACTGGGCGGGGAACGGGGCCTGGAGAAGGGCTTCCCGACCGACCCCGAGGAGGTCTTCGAGGAGTTGCGCCGGGCGAGTGCGGGCGGGCCGGCGGACTACTCGGGGATCACTTACGGAAGGCTGGCGGAGGAGAACGGGGTGTTCTGGCCGTGTCCGGCGGTGCCGGGCGCGGAGGACCATGAGGACGAGGAGGGATCCGCGGGCGGTGAGGGGACCTCGCCGGCCGTCGGGAGCGGCAGCCCGGCGCACCCCGGCACGCCCCGCCTCTTCCTCGACCGGTTCGCCACCCCGGACGGACGGGCGAGGTTCGTCCCCGTCTCGTACCGGGCCATCGCCGAGGAGCCCGACGACGAGTACCCGGTCCTCCTGACGACCGGCCGGGTCGTGGCCCAGTACCAGTCCGGCGCCCAGACCCGCCGCGTCGACGAGCTGAACGCCGCCGCGCCGGGCCCGTTCGTGGAGCTGCACCCCCGCCTTGCGGCGCGGCTCGGGGCGGCCGAGGGCGACCCGGTGGCCGTGGTCTCGCGCCGGGGCCGGGCGGTGGCCCCCGCCCGCATCACGACCGGCATCCGCCCGGACACGGTCTTCATGCCCTTCCACTGGCCGGGCGAGGGCCGCGCCAACACCCTGACCAACCCGGCGCTGGACCCGACGTCACGGATGCCGGAGTTCAAGGCGTGCGCGGTGCGGGTGGAGGCGGTGAAGTCGTAGCCGGGCGGGGCCTGTTGAGCCTGACGGCCGCGTGACTCAGCCCGGCGGCCGGGTCGCCATCCAGTCGCCGCTCTCGATGAGCTTGCCGTGGGCGCGCAGACGCGCGGCGACGGACGGGGCGGCGACATACACCCAGGCCCGTACGGCCGTTCCGTCGGACTCGCGGACCACCTCGCGGGCGACGCGGTCGTAGAGGTTGCGCGGGTCGCCCGGGGCGAACTCCTCCAGGCGGTCGAGGGCGGCCAGGAGCGCCGGGTACTCCTCGGGGCGGGCGGTGACGAGCTCGCCGTGGACGGTGCCGCTGTCGCCGCGTTCCTCGACGGCGTACGGGTAGCCCGGGCCGTCGTACAGCACCGCCCCGACGAGTCGCGCCGGTTCCTCGGTGAGGGTGCGGCCGCGCAGGAACGGGGCGTGGTTGGGCTCTCCGGGGCGCAGGGTGCCGTAGACGAAGAACGGGAGTCGGGGAGAGGGGGTCACGGAAACGATTCTCTCCCCTCACACACCTCCACGTATTCACCCTGGTCACGACATGTGCACGCCCCCTTGAATCTTGGGCATCCGCTGCGCCGCCCAGTTCAAGGAGACCGATGAGCCGAATACGGCCGCACATCCGGGGTTCCCGACTTGCCACGGCGGGCATCGCCGCCGCCGTCGCCGCCCTGCTGGCCACCGCCCTGTCCCCCACCGCCGGCGCGGACGACAGTCCGACGAGGGCCATCGCCGTCGAGAACGCGGCGTCCGTCCTCAAGGACCGGGCCGGCCGCCTGGGGCTGACGGCCGCTCAGGACACCACCGTGCGGGATGTGATCGTGGACGCGGACGGCACCCAGCACGTCCGCTACGACCGCACATACCGCCGACTGCCGGTCCTCGGCGGTGACTTCGTCGTCCATCTCGCGAAGGACGGCAGCTACCGCGGCGCCTCCCGCGCCACCACGAGCGCGATCTCCCTGACGAGCGTGACACCCAAGGTCTCGGCACCGAAGGCGGCCGACCTCGCGGCGAGCGTGCTGCGGGCCGCGAACGTCGGCGAGACGCTGAAGAGGCTGACGTCCAGGCCCGAGCTGGTCGTCGACGCCCTGCACGGCGCCCCGAAGCTGGCCTGGCGGACCGACGCGGTCGCCCAGGACTCCGCGGGCAACCCGGTCGCCCGCACCACGCTGACCGACGCCCGCACCGGCGCGAAGATCGACACGTGGGACAGCGTCGAGCACGCGACGGGCGACGGGAAGTCGCTGTACGGGGGCACGGTGCCGTTGGAGACGACGGCGTCCGGATCGACGTACCAGTTGAAGGACGCGACGCGCGGCGGCACGTACACCGGCGACGCGGCGAACAAGACGGACCTGTGCATCCTCGCCATCTGTCTCAACCGCGCCCCGGCGACGGTCTTCACCGACGCCGACAACCACTGGGGCTCCGGTACGGGGACCGACCGCTCGACGGCCGCGGTGGACGCGCAGTACGGCACGGACATGACGTGGGACTACTACGAGGACGTCCACGGGCGTAAGGGCATCGCGGGCGACGGCAAGGGGTCGTTCAACCGGGTGCACTACGGCAACGACTACAACAACGCCTTCTGGGACGACAGTTGCTTCTGCATGACGTACGGCGACGGTGACGGCACCCAGCTCGGTCCGCTGGTGTCGCTGGACGTGGCCGGGCACGAGATGACGCACGGCGTGACGTCGAAGACCGCGGCGCTGACGTACTCGGGCGAGTCCGGCGGGCTGAACGAGGCCACGTCGGATGTCTTCGGCACGCTGGTGGAGTTCCACGCGGGCAACCCCGCCGACCCGGGTGACTATCTGATCGGCGAGAAGGTCGTGCGGTCCGGGTTCCCCCGCGGTGCCCTGCGTTACATGGACAAGCCGTCGAAGGACGGCAGCTCGGTCGACTGCTGGAGTCCGGCGGCGAAGGATCTCGACGTGCACTACTCGTCGGGGATCGGGAATCACTTCGCGTATCTGCTGGCCGAGGGCAGTGGTGCGAAGACGGTGAACGGGGTCGGTTACAACTCGCCGACCTGTGACGGGTCTTCGGTGACGGGGATCGGCCGGGACAAGCTCGGCAAGATCTGGTACCGGGCGCTGACCGTCTACATGACGTCCTCGACGAACTATGCGGGGGCGCGGACTTCGACGCTCAACGCGGCGAAGGACCTGTACGGGGCCGGGAGTGTGGAGTACGGCGCGGTGGGGGCGGCCTGGAGTGCGGTGAACGTGGGCTGACAGCGGTTCGGCGCGCCGTAGGGGTGGGGGTGCGTGGCCGGGTGCGGGTGGTTCGTGGCTGGTCACGCCCCGCATCTCCCCCCGCACCGTGCCGGCACCGCCCGCGAAGGGTCGACGGCCTCATGCCTACGACGCGCCACTCACCCGACTCTGCGATTCCGCGGCCCGGCCGGACTGAACGACGCCGCCGTCCGGACCGCGATCCGCGACCTGGGCGCCGGCACGCTGGACGCGACCGTGGCGACGGCCGCCTGGGAGGACGCGCTCCGCCTTCCCCAGTGGGACGACGCCCCCGTCTGGCTCCACGGCGACCTCCTCCCGGGCAGTCTGCTGACCTCCTCCGGCCACCTCACCGCTGTCATCGACTTCGGCGCCTTCGGGGTCGGGGCGCGGGTGGGCACTGTGCTTCGGGCTGTTGGCGGAGCACTACTACGGCGAACCACTACGGCGACGTCTGCGGGAACGGGATGAATCCGGTGCCGGCGGGGGTGGGGAGGGGGGCGGTGGGTGAGGCGGGCGGTGGGTGAGGTCTTGGCGGAGTGCGGTCCGCGGTAGCGCAGGCTCGGGCCGACGGAACCTCCGGCGCCGACCAGGGTCACCCGTTCACACCCCCGGCCCTCCCCCAACGGGTTCTCTTCCCCGACCCGCCCCGGATCCGGCGACGACCCGTGATGACCTGCTGAAACACCCCCGCCTCGGGGAGCCGTCCCCCTCTGCGCGACACCCGTTCACCCCATTCCCGGCGCTTTTTCGAGAAGCGCTCCCGCCCCACTGCCCCTTACCTCGGAAGAGCAGGGGCTCGGCCGAGGCGGCGGCACTTGGGGGTGTCGCGGGTCGTGAGTCCGTGCGCTCGGAGGAGCCTCGATGCGACGTACCGCCCGTCTGCTGACCGGGACCGCGCTGGCCGTCGGCGCCATCGGCCTCGCCGTCGCGCCCGCGTACGGCGCCGACGGTGGCGAGCTGGAGGTGTTTCCGTCCTCGGTGGTGCCGGGCGGGCAGGTCAGGGTGGACACGGCCGCGTGCCGGGACGGCGGTGCGGCGGGCGACGCCAGCGCGGTGGGCGCCGGTTCCTTCACGCTGGCGCCGGGCTCGGACGAGGAGGACGCGGCCGGGAAGTTCACGGTGCCGCCGAGCGCCCAGCCGGGCACGTACGAGATCGTCGCGACCTGCGCCGAGGGCGGTCGGCGGGTGGCGGGCGACCTGGTGGTCACGCTGACGTCCACGCGCGACCAGGTGCATCCGAGAGGAAGTGTGAAGACGGGGGTCGGCGGCGCTTTCGGCCGCGATCCCGTGCAGACCGCGGCCGGCGTGACGGCTCTCGCCGTCGCCGCCGCGGGCGGTACCTGGCTCCTGCATCGCCGGGCGAGAGGCGACGGGATCTGACGGACACCCTCCGCTGTCCGTCCGCCGGTACCGCACGTCCCCTCCCCCTCCGGGTCCGACGCCCCTCGCGGCCCGGAGGGGGATCGGGCGGCCCGAGGAGAGTCTCAGGAGGCTCGCGTGCGCAGTCAGAGGAGCGTCGGCAACACCCTCATAGCCGCGGTCAGCGTCCTGGCCCTGTGCTCCGGCGCCTGGCTACTGCGCAACGGCAGCGAGACGCACGCCCCGCCCCAGCCGTCGGCCGCGCAGGCCGGGAGGACACCGTCGGCCGACAGGACACCGCAGGCCGGGAGGAACCCGCCGGCCGGGGAGACCGGCCGCACTCCCGCCGACCCGCACCCCCGGCAGTCCGCCGCCCTCGCGCTGCCCCCCTCCCCGCCCGACCGCATCCGCATCCCCTCGCTCCGCGTCGACGCTCCCGTCATGGGGCTGGGCCTGACGAAGACGGGCAGCCTCGACGTCCCGCCCGCCGAGCGCAAGAACCTCGCCGGCTGGTACGAGGCCGGCACCACGCCGGGCGAGACCGGCACCGCGATCGTCGCCGGCCACGTCGACAACGCCGACGGGCCCGCCGTGTTCTACCGGCTCGGCGCCCTGAAGAAGGGCGGCACGATCGAGGTGGAACGACGGGACGGCGGCACGGCCCTCTTCTCGGTCGACGCCGTCGAGGTGTACGACGCGAAGGCATTCCCGGACGAGAAGGTGTACGGCGCGGCACCACGCCCCGAGCTGCGGGTGATCACCTGCGGCGGCGGTTACTCACGGACCACCGGGTATCAGGGCAACGTCGTCGTGTTCGCGCATCTCACCGGCAGCCGCTGACCCCTCGGCACGAGCACCCAGGATGTTCTCCCGGCCCCATGTCCCGAGCGGAGCCAGGGCCGCGTTGAGCGAGACGCCGAGCGGCGTCAGGGAGTACTCGACACGCGGCGGCACCTCGTCGTACGCCTCCCGGTGCACGATGCCGTCGGCCTCCAGCTCGCGCAGCTGTGCGGCGAGGACCTTCTCGGTCACGCCCGGCAGCTCGCGGCGCAGCTCCCCGAAGCGGTGCGGACGCTCGCTCAGCTCCCAGAGGATGACCACCTTCCACTTGCCGCCGATCACGTCCATCGCCGCGTCGGTCCCGCAGACGTACGCCCCCGGACGTCGACCGATCGCCATGATGCCCCTCCCCCTGCCTGGACTCTTTCCCGGTGGTAACCACCCACTCTCAAGTACGTACTTGAGCGGACTGTTCCCCTGCGACGAGCCTAAACGCCATGACTGACAACGCCCTTGCCACTACCGCTCCGACCCCGACCCCGACCCCGCTGACCCTCCTGGGCACCGGCGCCATGGGTACCGCCCTGGCCCGCGCCTGGCTCGCCGCCGGACACCCGGTGACCGTCTGGAACCGCACGTCCGCCCGCGCCGAACCGCTGGCCGCCGAAGGCGCGACCGTCGCCGCGAGCGCCGCCGAGGCGGTGGCCGCGAGCCGGCTGGTCGTCGTCTGTCTGCTGGACGACGCCTCGGTCGGCGAAGCCCTCGATGGCGCCGACCTGTCCGGCCGTGACGTGGTGAACCTGACCACCGGCACACCGGCCGAGGGCCGCGCCCGCGCCGCCTGGGCCGAAGCGCGCGGCGCCCGTTTCCTGGACGCCGGGATCATGGCCGTACCGCCGATGGTCGGGGAGCCGGGGTCGGGGGCGTATGTCCTCTACAGCGGGTCGCCCGGGCTCTTCGAGGAGCACGGCGAAACCCTCGCCGTGCCGACCGCCACCCGTTACGTCGGCGCGGACCCGGGCTTCGCGGCGCTGCACGACGTGGCGCTGCTGAGCGCGATGAGCGGCATGTTCGCGGGCGTGCTGCACGCCTTCGCGCTGATCCGCAAGGAGGGCATCGCCCCCAAGGACTTCGCGCCGCTGCTCGTGTCGTGGCTCGGCGCGATGGCGCCCGCCGCGCACATGACCGCCGACCAGCTGCAGAGCGGCGACTACGGCAAGGACGTCGTCTCCAACCTCGCGATGCAGGTCGCGGCCAACGCCACCCTGCTGGCCACGGCCGAGGAGCAGGGCGTGAGCGCGGAGCTGCTGACGCCGTACATGTCCCTCTTGGAGCGGTGGCTCGCCGCGGGGCACGGCGACGAGGACATCACGGGCGCGGTCGAACTGCTCGACCTGAACTGACCTGCCCTGAACTGACCTGCCCTGCCCTTGCCCGCCCCGCCCCGCCCGCCGGC
>NZ_LGUR01000268.1 GCF_001270495.1 Streptomyces viridochromogenes | reverse complement strand
GCAGCCCGCGCACCGCGAACACCGTCGCGACCTTCACGGCGGTCGGGTACACGTCGTTCGTCGACTGCCCGAGGTTCACGTCCTCGTTCGGGTGCAGATACCGGTACTCGCCCTTGGCATGACCCAGCAGCTCCAACGCCCGGTTCGCCACAACCTCGTTGGCGTTCATGTTCGTCGACGTGCCCGCACCGCCCTGGACGACGTCGACGACGAACTGCTCGTGCAGCTTGCCGGAGCGGATCTCCCGGCACGCGGCGACGATCGCGGCGGCCTTCTCAGGGTCGAGGAGCCCGAGCTCCTCGTTCGCGAGGGCAGCGGCCTCCTTGACCGCGGCGAGGGCGTCGATCAGGTGCGGATAGGCGGAGATCGACGTCCCGGTGATGGGGAAGTTCTCCGTGGCGCGCAGGGTGTGGACACCCCAGTAGGCATCGGCGGGGACATCCCGATCGCCCAGCAGATCATGCTCGCTACGGGTGACGGCGTTCATGAGGGAACGGTTCTTCTTTCTACGAGGGTGAGGTGAGCGCCCCTCAAAGGGGCGCGGGGAACTGCGCGACAGGCCACGACGGGCCCGCAGTCGCCCGATGACATGCCGACCCGGATCACTAGGCGCAAGCAGAAACAACAACCGGCTCCAGCGAACGAACGGGCCGCACACACCCGACCGCCCGCCCGCCTCCAAGCAGCGCCTCCCCCTGGAACTCGGTCAGCAGCTCAGGGTCAACCCCGGCCCGAGCAAGCGCCGCCGCGGCCACCGGCACCCGCGCCCGATTCGCCCCGTCGGCGATCTTCACGGCGATGGCCCGGCCATCCGGCAGCGCAGCGACCTGCACGCCCTCGAACCCGTCCTTGGTCAGCAGCCCCGGCACGGCCCGCATCAGCGCGGCCACGTCCCGCCCGGAGCCGGAGGCCATCTCGGCATGCTCCCGCATCGCGTCGGCGACCCGAGCCTCGGGCGTCCCCGGCACCGCCGTGGTGATACGGGCGGCGGCACGGGCGAGCCCGTGCAGCGAGACGGAGAACAGCGGCGCACCGCAGCCGTCGACTGTCACCCGGGCCACGCGCTGTCCGGTGAGGTCCTCGACGATCTCCGCGATGGCCTGCTGGAGCGGGTGACCGGGGTCGAGGTAGCCGTCCAGGGACCACCCGTTGAGCGCGCAGGTGTACAACATGGCCGCGTGCTTGCCGGAGCAGTTCTGGGCGAGCCGGGACGGCAGGCGGCCTTCCCGGATCCACGCGTCCCGGACGACGGGGTCGTACGGCATGTCCGGGACGTTGCGCAGGTGGTCCTCGGTGAGTGCGGCGAGTTCGAGGATGCGCCGGGTACCGGCGAGGTGGCGTTCCTCGCCGGAGTGGCTGGCCGCGGTGAGCGAGAGCAGCTCACCGTCGAGGGGAAGCCCGGCCCGCGCCATGGCGACGGCCTGGACCGGCTTGAGCGCGGAACGCGGGTAGAAGGCGGCCTCGATGTCACCGAGCTGGAACTGGACCTCGCCGTCGGCGCCGAGGACGACGACGGAGCCGTAGTGGATGCCTTCGATCATTTCGTCGCGTATGAGGTGGGCGACGGGAGCGTGGAGAGGTTCGCGGACAAGGGGTGCGTCCGCTATGGAACTGCTGTACATCACTGTCTGGCTGCCTGGTTGTCGTAGGTCGATGAGGGGTCGTCGACCGACACGGATCTCACGCGTCGGCCTTGGGCGAAGTGCGCGTGGCCCGGGCACGGATGCCGTACCAGCCCGCGACCAGCGCTGCGACGATCGGCGGCAGGCACAGCACGGTGGTGCGGCCGGCGCCTCCGTCGGCGTACATGAGGACCAGGACGGAGGCGAGGAATGCCAGCGTCACGACTTCGGTCCAGGGGGAGCCCGGCAGCCGGTAGCTCGGGCGGGTGAGCTCGCCCTTCTGGGTCTTCTGCCAGAAGAGCAGGTGACAGAGCATGATCATGCCCCAGGTGGCGAGGATGCCGATCGCCGCGAAGTTCAGCACGATCTCGAACGCCTCGGCGGGGACGACGAAGTTGAGTCCGACGCCGAGGACGCAGATACCGCTGGTCAGCAGGATGCCGCCGTAGGGGACCTGGCTGCGGCTCATCACCGAGGTGAACTTCGGGGCGGAGCCGGACATGGCCATGGAGCGCAGGATGCGGCCGGTGGAGTACAGGCCGGAGTTGAGCGAGGACATCGCCGCGGTCAGCACGACCAGGTTCATGATGCCGCCGGCCGCCGGGATGCCGATGTTGGACAGCACGGTGACGAAGGGGCTCTCGCCCGCCTTGTACGCCGACCAGGGCAGCAGCATCGAGAGGAGGATCACCGAGCCGACGTAGAAGAGGCCGACGCGCCACATGATCGAGTTGATCGCCTTCGGCATGATCTTCTCGGGGTTCTCGGTCTCGCCGGCGGCGACGCCGACCAGTTCGACGGAGGCGTAGGCGAAGACGACGCCCTGGACGATCAGCAGCATGGGCAGCAGGCCGTTGGGGAAGATGCCGCCGTTGTCGGTGATCAGGGACGGGCCGGGGGTGGTGTCGCCCACCGGGTGCTGGGTGACCAGCAGGAAGATCCCGATCAGCATGAACACCACGAGCGCGGCCACCTTGATGATGGCGAACCAGAACTCCAGTTCGCCGAACATCTTCACCGAGATGAGGTTCACGGTGAGGACGACGGCGAGCGCGATGAGCGCGATCACCCACTGCGGTATGTCGGAGAACATGCCCCAGTAGTGGGTGTAGACGGCCACCGCGGTGATGTCGGCGATACCGGTGGTGGCCCAGTTCAGGAAGTACATCCAGCCCGCGACGTACGCGCCCTTCTCCCCCATGAACTCCCGGGCGTACGACACGAAGGCGCCGGACGACGGTCGGTAGAGGACGAGTTCACCGAGGGCACGCACGACGAGGAAGGCGAAGATTCCGCAGACCGCGTAGGCGATGAACAGGGAGGGGCCGGCGTCGGCGAGCCGGCCGCCCGCGCCGAGGAACAGGCCGGTGCCGATGGCTCCGCCGATGGCGATCATGTTGACGTGCCGGGACTTCAGCGACTTGCTGTAGCCGAGGTCTCCGGCGTCGACGTGACCGGACTGGGGGCGCGTCTCTTCTTTGAGGTGCTGCTCGCTCACGCCTCGGGTCCGCCTTCCGTGGGGCTGTCCGTGCGCGCGGGGCGCACGATGTCGGTGAGGGTGGTCTCGACGCGGTCCAGGTGGTGAGCCATGGCGTCGGTCGCGTCGAGTTCGGAACCGTCGATCAGTGCCTCGACGATCGCCCGGTGCTCGCGGTTGGACTGCTCGCGGCGGCCGCCCAGTTCGTTGAGGAAGGCCGACTGACGCGCCAGTGCGTCGCGGATCTCCTCGATGACCCGGCGGAAGACCGGGTTCTGGGCGGCCTCGGCCACGGCCAGGTGGAAGAGGGTGTCCATCGCGACCCACGCGGTGGTGTCCGTCTCCCGCTCCATACGGTCGAGCAGGTGGGCGAGGTGGTCGAGGTTCTCCGGGGTGCGGCGCAGCGCCGCGTACCCGGCGACCGGGATCTCGACATGCCGGCGCACCTCCAGCAGATCGCTGGCCGCGTAGTCGCCGAAGGTGGGGTCCTCGACGGCGTTGGCGACGACGAAGGTGCCCTTGCCGGTCTTGGAGACGGTCAGACCCATGGTCTGCAGGGCCCGCAGGGCCTCGCGCAGGACGGGGCGGCTGATCTCCAGGGTGCGGCAGAGCTCCGCCTCGGACGGGAGCTTGTCGCCGATGGCGTACTCGCCGCGCTCGATGGCGCTACGGAGGTGTGCCAGGACCGCTTCCATGGCGCTGATGCGCCGCGGAGGCTGTCCGGCTGTCCGGCTGTCTGACAGGTTCACGGGAGTGATACTCCGGGTGAGCCGTGGGTGGTGTCAAGGGATGCGGATGGAGAGAGTGCCCGACGAGACGGACAGACTCACCGGGCGTGACGCTCGAAAGCCGGCGTCACGCCCGGCTCGGGTCAACTGTTGATCACTCCCGCGCCCAGCAGCCCGAACAGCAGCACCCCCACGACGATCCGGTAGATCACGAAGGCGTTGAAGGAGTGCTTGGCCACGAACCTCAGCAGCCAGGCGATGGAGGCATAGGCCACGACGAAGGACACGGCGGTACCGACGGCCAGCGGCAGCGCGCCCGTACCCGTCGTGCCGAGGGCGTCCTTCAGCTCGTAGATGCCGGCGCCGGTGAGGGCCGGGATGCCGAGGAAGAACGACAGGCGGGTGGCGGCGACCCGGTCCAGGTCGAGCATCAGCGCCGTGGACATCGTGGCACCGGAGCGCGAGAAGCCCGGGAAGAGCAGGGCGAGGATCTGCGAGCTGCCGACGAGCATCGCGTCCTTGAAGGAGGTGTCGTCCTCCCCGCGCTTGTGCCGGCCCATCTGGTCCGCCGCCCACATCACCCCGCTGCCGACGATCAACGACCCCGCGACGACCCACAGCGAGGCGAGCGGCCCCTTGATGAGCGGCTTGGCGGCCAGGCCCACGACGATGATCGGGATCGTCGCGCAGATCACCCACCAGGCGAACTTGTAGTCGTGGTGGTACCGCTCCTCCTTGTCCCGCAGCCCGCGCAGCCACGCGGAGACGATCCGCACGATGTCCTTGAAGAAGTACACGAGTACGGCGGCGATCGCGCCGACCTGGATGACGGCCGAGAACCCGACGACCGCGTCGTCGTCGACGGGGATGCCCATGAGCCCCTCGGCGATCTTCAGATGGCCGGTCGAGGAGACGGGCAGGAACTCGGTCACCCCCTCGACGGCTCCGAGGACGACGGCCTGACCGACGCTGATGGCGCTCATGGGATCCAGTTCCGGGGGCGGGGCAGTGGCGCGCACTGTCCTACCAGGCGCGGGTGTGATCCGGTCGCCGACAACGCCACGCGGCGGTCTAGGACCACACCGCCTGGGCGATCGACACCCCCACGAAAGCGGCACCGAGGCCGGCGGTCACGCTGCCCACGATGTTGGCGACGGCGTAGAGCCCGGCGCCCGTCTCGGTCAGCCGCAGGGTCTCGTACGAGAAGGTCGAGTACGTGGTCAGGGCCCCGCACAGGCCGGTGCCGAGCAGGAGCCGCAGGTGGGAGCTCGCGGCGCCCTGGGCCGCGGCGCCGGTGAGCAGGCCGAGGACCAGGCAGCCGGTGACGTTGACCAGGAAGGTTCCCCACGGGAACACCGAGTCGTGCCGGGACTGCACCGCCCGGTCGGTGAGATACCGCAGGGGCGCGCCGACGACGGCGCCCGCGATCACCAGAAGCCAGTTCACGGCGCCTTCTTACCTTCCGTGTTCTTACCTTGCGTGTGCGTACCGGTGGTGTCCGGTTCGAGCGGAGTGCCGTCGCGGCCGGTGTACCGGATGACCTCGCAGTGGTCGAGGGTGACGAGCCCTTCGGTGACGAGTTCGTCGAGCTGTGGCAGGAAGGCCCGGACGCGCTCCTCGGTGTCGACGATCACGATCGCGACGGGCAGGTCCTCGCTCAGGGACAGCAGCCGCGAGGTGTGGATCAGGGAGGAGGCGCCGAAGCCCTCGACACCGCGGAAGACGCTCGCCCCCGCGAGGCCGGCGGCGTGGGCGCGGTGCACGATCTCCGCGTAGAGGGGCTTGTGGTGCCAGGTGTCGTGCTCGCCGACGAAGACGGTCAGCCGCAGGGCCCGGCCGGTCAGCCTGGTCATGGCTGCCTCACTTTCAGGACGCGACGGGTGGCGGCCGCCGCGAGCCAGACCGCTGTGAGCGCGGCGGTCAGGGTGGCGGCGAGGTAGGCCAGGCCCACGCGCGCGTGTCCGTTGTCCAGCAGTTGCTGGATGTCGACGGCGTAGGTGGAGAAGGTGGTGAAGCCGCCGAGCACTCCGGTGCCGAAGAAGGGGCGGACGAGGCGGTGGGCGGCTCGCACCTCGGTGATGACCACCATGAAGACGCCGATCACGGCGCAGCCGACGACATTGGTCCAGAACGTCGCCCAGGGGAAGCCACCGGGCCCGGCGGGCCACCACAGGGAGGCCGCGTACCGGGCCGTGGCACCGATCGCGCCGCCCAGTGCGACCACCGCGACGATCGGCGCCTGGGTCCGCCACGCGTGCTGCCGTGGGGTGCGGACGGGGGCGCGCAGGGTGTCGGTGTCCGGCGCTGTCATGGTCGTACGTCTCCTGCCTGGCCGCCTCACCGCTCCTGGCGTGGTGATCGCGGCCGGTCAACAGCGTACGCCGGGCTCACTTGGGGACGGGCGCCTCGCACACCGCGACGCCCCGCTCCCACAGGCTGCCCAGGACCAGCCGGCCGCCGGTCTCGCACACGCTGGTGACCATGCGGAAGCCGGAGCGGCGGCGGGCCAGGTGGTGGACGACCTGACCGGTGTCGTCGACCGCGAGTACGCCGATCGTGCCCGTGGGGTGGAAGGGGGCGCGTACGGCGACGCGTGCGGCGGTGCGGCGGACGGCGGGGGCGGCGCGGTGGAGGAGGTCCAGCGGGGGTACGCGGGGGCCGGCCAGCGCCACCCAGATCGGGCCGTCCGGTGCGCCGCGCCAGAGGTTGTCCGGCATGCCCGGCAGGTTCTCGACGAAGGGCTCGCTCTGTCCGGCGCGCGGTCCGGTGAGCCAGTAGCGGGTGAGGCGGCACTCGCCCGTCTCGGCGACGACCAGGAAGGAGCCGTCGGCGCTCGGCGCGAGGCCGTTGGCGAACTGGAGGCCGTCCAGGAGGACTTCGGGGGTGTCGCCGCCGGGGGCGAGGCGCAGGAGGCGGCCGGTCGCCGCGTGTTCGACGAGGTCGCCGATCCAGTGGTCCAGGGGGTGGCGGCGGCTGCTGACGGTGAAGCAGACGCTGCCGTCGGGCAGGGCGACGACATTGCTGCAGAAGCGCAGCCGCTCCCCCGCCACCGAGTCGGCGAGGATGTCCACGGTGCCGTCGGTGAGGTCGACGCGGAGCAGTCCCCGTTCGGCGTCGCACACCAACAGGGCGTCGTCCGGGAGGAGTTCGAGGCCGAGGGGTCGGCCGCCGGTCTCGGCGAGTACCTCGACGCGGGGCTCGACGCGGGTCTCGGCGGGGTCGGTCAGGCCGTCGAGGCGCAGGATCCGGCCGTCCTCGACGCCGGTCAGCACGCGGCCGCGGGCATCGGCGACCACGTCCTCCGGGCCTCGGCCGCCGATCGCCACGTAGTGCTGCGGGACGAGAGTCCCCGGACGTTCCATGTGCGTCTGCCCTTCGCCGCCGTGATCCGCCAAGGCCGCCGTCGACCCCTTGCCTGCCTGCCTACCAGCCCTTCTCGAACATGCGGGCGACCTCGGCGATCCGCATGTCGTCGCGGCGGTAGTACAGGCGCCGCCGGATCCGCTTGGTGCGCAGCAGGCCGATGTCCACGAGGAGGCCGAGATGCGTCTCGGCGACCTTGCGCGGCACGCCGAGCTTCGCGGCCACGGCGTCCGCGGTGACGCCGTCCTCGGCCGGGTCGCCCTGCCGCTGGTCCGGGAAGTGCGCGACCGGATCCTTCAGCCATTCCAGGATGTCCAGGCGCCTTGCGCTGACGGGAGTCCTCAGCATCTCGTCCCCCCTCCATCGGGCCGCGTCGTAACGCGTCTTCCCACTGTCCCGCAACCGAATCCACCGCGTCCTGGACTCTTCGACCCTTGTCCGGTACCGAACGGCCGTACGACACAAGGCAGTTCGGCCAGGACGCGGCAGAGCCCGGTCGCAAGCGCGCGGCCGGGCCCTTCGTCACGGATTCAACGAGCTCAGCGGACTCACCGGTGGCTGAACCACGCCATCGACGAGAGCGCCTTGTCGTCGTAGCCGAACAGCGCCTGGTTCTCCCAGCCGTTGCCGGAGGAGGCGTCGGTCGGGTCCCAGCCGTTGCCGGAGACGGCGGTCCAGGTCGCCTCCCAGTAGAAGACGCCGAGGCCACGGCCGTTCGGGACGGCCTCCACGATGCTCGTCACGTCGTTCATCCAGCGGCGCTGCCCGGCCGTGTTCGCCGGGTAGCCGGAGACCAGTTCGCCGGTGGTGTTGATGATCTCCTCGTGCGAGTCCTCGCTGTCCAGCCGGAACGGGTAGGCCGTCTCGGCGACGAAGACCGGCTTGCCGTAGCGGGAGGCCGCGTCGTCCAGGGTCGTCTGGAAGTCGTAGAGCGAACCGTGCCAGTAGCCGTAGTACGACAGGCCGATCGCGTCGAACTTCACGCCGCCTGAGACCGCGCTGTCGAACCACCAGCGGGTGCCGGAGAGGTCACCGCCCTTGGCGAGGTGCAGGGCGACCGTGGTGGACGAGTTGACCGCCTTGACGGCGTCGTAGCCCGAGTTGAGCAGACCGGCGAGCTGCGACCAGTTGCTCGTGGAGCCCTCGTTCCACAGCATGCCGCCATTGATCTCATTGCCCACCTGGACCATGTCGGCCGTGGTGCCTTGACTCTTCAACGCGTTCAACACGTCGTACGTGTGGTTGTACACGTCGGTCTTGAGTTGACTGTACGAGTGCCCGGCCCAGGCGGACGGCTTGCTCTGGGCGCCCGGGTCGGCCCAGGTGTCCGAGTAGTGGAAGTCGACCAGCAGCTTCATGCCGGACGCCTTGACGCGCTTGGCCATGGCGAGGACGCGCGTCTTGTTGTTGTAGCCGTCGGCCGGATTGGCCCAGACCTTCAGGCGGGCGTAGTTCATGCCGGCGTTCTTCAGGATGGTGACCGCGTCGCCGGTCGTGCCGGAGCTGTTCTTGTAGACGCCGCCCTTCGCCTCGCTCTTGGCGAGGGAGGAGATGTCGGCACCGTGGATCGACGTGCCGCCCGTGCCGGAGGCGAAGGTCAGGTCGTCGACATTGATCCAGTTGCCCGCGTTGGCGTCACTGTTGATGCTGATGGTGCACTGGTTGTTGGTCACATTGACCGGCACGACAATACGGATCCAGCCGCTCGCCGAAACCGGAAGGTCGGTGCGCTGTTCCGCGCCGCCGCAGTTCTTCAGGGCTATGTACGCCGAGTTCTGGCCACCGCCTGAGCGGACCCAGGCGGTGAGCTTGTAGTTCCCGTTGGTCAGCCCGGACAGGTACTGGTATGTCTCCACCTTGTAGGCGGAGGACGCGTAGTGGGTCAGGCGGTAACTCCCGCCATGGCCACCGGACTCGGTGAACGAGGCCGAGTTCTGCCCGGCCGCCGAGTACGTGGACCAGCCGGCCGGTGTCGCGGTGCCGGTACCGTCCGACTCGAAGCCGGCGTTGGTGAGCGTGCTCGCCGCCGAGGCGGTCTGCGCGGGCAGGGCGGTGAGGGCGAGTCCGGCTGCGAGCGGCAGCAGCAGGGCTCGGAGGGTGCG
This sequence comes from Streptomyces viridochromogenes, assembly GCF_001270495.1. Taxonomy (GTDB): domain Bacteria; phylum Actinomycetota; class Actinomycetes; order Streptomycetales; family Streptomycetaceae; genus Streptomyces; species Streptomyces viridochromogenes_A. Next base: position 18,357 of record NZ_LGUR01000268.1, on the reverse strand, counting down.
TCTGGGATGGAACATCGTCGTCCGTCGTCCCTTCGACGTAAGGGTGGAGGTTGCGGGTGTCCCTCACCTGGGCGGTGAGGAGCCCCTCCGCCCGCGGCTCGTGGCACACGCGGGCGGAGGGGAGTCGGCTCAGCCGTGGAGTCGTACGACCCGGACGGCTCCCGCGGGGACCTCGATGCGGCCCACGGCGCGTTCGCCGGTCAGCAGCTCGGTACCGGGTGCCTCCAGCGGCACCTTGGCGTCCGACGCGGTGTGGTTGACGGCGAACAGGTAGCTGCCCGACTCGCCGGCGCGGCGCACCACCTCGACGTCACGGGGCAGGTCGACACGCGGGGCGACCTGCGCGTCCTCGATCGCCCAGCCCAGCAGCGCGTCGAGGCCCTCGGCGACCGGGCGCGTGGAGACGTACCAGGCGGTGCCCTCACCGAGGCGGTGCCGGGTGACGGCGGGGTGGCCGGCGGTCAGGCCGTCGGCGTACGTCCAGACGGTCTCGGCGCCGCGCGGGACGACGAACTCGGTCCACACGTCGCCGCTGAGCTCGGAGCCGTCCGGGCCGGTGATGCGTACCAGCTGGTCCTGGAGCAGCGGCGAGAACTCCTCGACCGTCAGGCCGAGGACGTCCCGCAGCGGCCCGGGGTACGCACCCTCGTGCACGGCGTCGTGCTCGTCGACGATGCCGGAGAAGTACGACACGACGAGGGTGCCGCCGTTCTCGACGTACCGGCGCAGATTGCGGCCGGCCGTCTCCGTCATCAGGTACAGCGCGGGCACGACGACAAGGGGATAAGCCGACAAGTCGGCTTCCGGGTGGGCGAAGTCGACCGTGAGGTGGCGGTCGTAGAGCACCTCGTAGAAGGCGTCGGCGCGCTCGCGCGGGTCGTGGTCCTCGCTGGGGCGCCAGTCGAGGTTCTGCGCCCACCAGGAGTGCCAGTCCCACAGCATCGCCACGTCGGCCTGTGTGCGGGTACCGCGGACCGTGCTCAACGAGTCGAGGGCGGCGCCGAGTTCGACGACCTCGCGCCACACGCGCGTGTCGGTGCCGCCGTGCGGGAGCATCGCCGAGTGGAACTTCTCGGCGCCGCGCCGGGACTGCCGCCACTGGAAGAACATGGCGCCCTCGGAGCCGCGCGCCACATGGGCGAGGGAGTTGCGGGCCATCTGGCCGGGGGCCTTGGCCGGGTTGCGGGCCTGCCAGTTGACGCCCGAGGTGGAGTGCTCAAGCAGGATCCAGGGGGCTCCCCCGGCCACCGAGCGGGTGAGGTCGGCGGCCATCGCCAGGTTGACGTGGGTGCGGCGGCCGTCGGTGATCAGGTAGTGGTCGTTGGTGACGATGTCGACCTCACGGCCCCAGGCCCAGTAGTCGACGGAGTCGCACTGACTGAGGGCCGTCATGAAGTTGGTCGTGACCGGGACGCCCGGCGAAAGGCGGTGCAGGATGTCCCGTTCCATCACGAAGTTCTCGCGCATGGTGGCGTCGGCGAACCGCTTGTAGTCGAGGGCCTGGGCCGGGTTGACGGCCGTCGGGGTCGCGCGCGGCGGGTTGATCTGCTCGAAGTCGGCGTAGCGCTGGCCCCAGAATGCCGTGCCCCATGCCTCGTTGACCGCGTCGACCGTCTCGTACGTCGACTCCAGCCAGCGGCAGAAGTGCGCGGCGCAGGAGTCGCAGTAGCAGGCGGAGACGGGGACGCCGTACTCGTTGTGCACGTGCCACATCGCGAGCGCCGGGTGGTCGCCGTAGCGCTCGGCGAGCTTCGTGCTGATGCTTGCGGCGGCCGCGCGGTAGTCGGCGTTGCTGTGGCAGATGGCGGCGCGCGAGCCGAACTCGTAGCGCACCCCCTCCGGCGTGACGGGCAGGGCCTCGGGGTGGGCGCGGTAGAACCAGGCCGGCGGGCAGACGGTGGGCGTTCCCAGGTCGACGCGGATGCCGTACTCGTGCAGCAGGTCGAACAGCCGGTCCAGCCAGCCGAAGTCGTACGCCCCGGGTGAGGGCTCCAGCAGGGCCCAGGAGAAGATCCCGACACTCACCATCGTGACGCCGGCCTCACGCATCAGCCGGACGTCCTCCTGCCAGACGTTTTCCGGCCACTGCTCGGGGTTGTAGTCCCCACCGAAGGCGAGCCTGGTGAGGCCCCTGGGGGTGGTCTCCGGCATGGATCTCTCCCGTTTAATCGATCATTTGGGAACGTGCACACACCGGATCGGCGGTGTGAGCCCAACATAACCGCACAGCAACAACCATTGACAAGTGTCCGGGATGTTTCTCTACTGTGAACGCTCACAGAAGCATGGCAGGTCTTCGCACCAGGCGGAGACCCCAGGTCAGGGGAGAGATCCATGCCCAACACGAAGCGCCGGCGACTCTTTGTCAGAAGTGCAGCCACGTCCGTCGCCGTCGCCCTCGGCGCCACCGCCCTCGCCGCCTGCGGCTCCGAAGACGCCGGGGAGGACGCGTCGGGGCCGGTGTCGCTGACGTACTGGACCTGGACGCCCGGCATGGACAAGGTCGTCGACCTGTGGAACAAGGGCCCGGGCAAGAAGGACCAGATCACGGTCACGGTGAAGAAGCAGGCGTCCGGCGACACGCTGGTCACCAAGATCCTCACCGCGCACAAGGCAGGCAAGGCGCCGGACCTGGTCCAGGCCGAGTACCAGGCGCTGCCCACGCTGGTCAGCAATGACGCGGTCGCGGACATAGCGAGCGAGGTCGGCGACGCGAAGGACAAGTTCGCCGAGGGTGTGTGGCAGCAGACGACGCTGGGCACGGACGCGGTCTACGCGGTCCCGCAGGACATCGGGCCGATGATGTTCTACTACCGCGAGGACCTCTTCAAGCAGTACGACCTGAAGGTCCCGGCCACCTGGGAGGAGTTCGCCGAGACCGCCCGCGCGCTGAAGAAGAAGGCCCCGGACAAGGACCTGACCACCTTCTCCGCCAACGATTCCGGCCTCTTCGCGGGCCTGGCCCAGCAGGCCGGCGCCAAGTGGTGGACGACCTCCGGCGACAAGTGGAAGGTCGGCATCGACGACGCCGCCTCCCAGAAGGTCGCGGGGTTCTGGGGCGACCTCGTCAAGGAGGGCGCGATCGACGACCAGCCGATGTACACGCCGTCCTGGAACAAGGCACTCAACACGGGCAAGCAGATCGCCTGGGTCAGCGCCGTGTGGGCCCCGGGCACCCTGACCACGGCCGCGCCCGACACCAAGGGCAAGTGGGCCATGGCCCCGCTCCCCCAGTGGTCGCAGTCGGAGAACGTCACCGGCAGCTGGGGCGGCTCCTCCACCGCCGTCACCACCGACTCCAAGAACAAGGCGGCCGCCGCCAAGTTCGCCGCCTGGCTGAACACCGACGGCGACGCGCTCAACGCGCTGGCCAAGGAGAGCGGCATCTACCCGGCCTCCACGTCGGCCCAGCTCAGCGGCGCCTTCACCACACCGCCGGACTACTTCTCCAACCAGCCCGACTTCTACGCGAAGGCCGCCGAGATCGCCGAGTCCACGGCTCCGTCGGCCTGGGGCCCGAACGTGAACGTCGCCTACACGACCTTCAAGGACGCCTTCGGCAAGGCCACCAAGGACAAGTCGGACTTCGCCGCCGCCCTGAAGACCATGCAGGACGACACGGTCGCCGACCTCGAGAAGCAGGGCTTCGAGGTCGCCGAGTGACCAGCACAAGCCGGAGGGCGTACGGGGTGAAGGGGGCCCCGTACGCCCACCCGTCTCCCACCACCACCCTCAAACGAGCGCGAAGCGCCCCCTACTTCTTCCTCCTCCCCGCGACGATCCTCTTCGCGCTGTTCTTCGCCCTGCCCATCGGGTACGCGGTCTGGCTCAGCCTCCACAAGGTGAAGGTCTCCGGGCTCGGCCTGGGCGCCGGCGCCCGCAAGGAGGTCTGGGCCGGGCTGGAGAACTACACCGACGCCCTCACCGACAGCGAACTGGTCGACGGCGCACTGCGCGTGCTCGGCTACGGCTGCATCGTGGTGCCGGTGATGCTCGGGCTCGCCCTCCTCTTCGCCCTGATGCTCGACTCCGACAAGGTGCGGCTCGCGCCCTTCACCCGGCTCGCGATCTTCCTGCCGTACGCCATCCCCGGCGTCGTGGCCGCGCTGCTGTGGGGCTTCCTGTACCTGCCGGACGTCAGCCCGTTCTACTACGTGCTCGAGAAGCTGGGCATGCCGCAGCCCGACCTGCTGGACGGCGGGCCGCTGTACCTCGCCCTCTCCAACATCGCGGTCTGGGGCGGCACCGGCTTCAACATGATCGTCATCTACACCTCGCTGCAGGCGATCCCGGCCGAGGTGTACGAGGCGGCCAGGCTGGACGGCGCCACGCCGCTGCAGATCGCGCTGCGGATCAAGATCCCGATGGTGGCGCCCTCCCTGGTGCTGACCTTCTTCTTCTCGATCATCGCCACCCTCCAGGTCTTCAGCGAGCCGACCACCCTCAAGCCGCTCACCAACTCCGTGTCCACCACCTGGAGTCCGTTGATGAAGGTGTACCAGGACGCCTTCGGCAAGGGCGACATCTACGCGGCGGCCGCGCAGGCCACGATCATCGCCCTCGCGACACTGCTGCTCTCTTTCGGCTTCCTGCGGGCCGCGAACCGTCGGAACAAGCGGGACGTCAGTCAAGGAGGAGTGCGATGAGTTCCCTTGCCATCGGCAAGGCCGACACAGCCGCCGGCACCACACCCGGCACCGCGCAGAGCCGTCCTCCGCTGCGCCGCCGGATCGCGCTGATCCCGACGGTCACGCTGCTGCTCGGCGCGCTCTACTGCCTGCTGCCCGTGGCGTGGGTGGTGATCGCGGCGACCAAGTCCGGCAGTGAGCTGTTCTCCACGTTCACCTTCCTGCCGGGCACGGGCTTCGCGGACAACTTCTCGGACCTGAGCGCCTACCGCGACGGCGTGTACTGGGAGTGGATGGGCAACTCCGCCCTGTACGCCGGCCTCGGCGCGCTGCTGTCGACGGTCGTCTCGGCACTCAGCGGCTACGCGCTGGCGATCTACCGCTTCCGCGGCCGCGAGACGATCTTCAACGTGCTGCTGGCGGGTGTGCTGATGCCGCCGGTCATCCTCGCCATCCCGCAGTACCTGCTGCTGGCGAAGGTCGACCTCACAGACTCGTACCTGGGCGTGCTGCTGCCGCAACTCCTCTCACCGTACGGCGTCTACCTCTCGCGGATCTACGCGGCCGCCGCGGTCCCCGCCGACGTGGTGGAGGCCGGGCGGATGGACGGGGCAGGCGAGTGGCGGCTCTTCACCCGGGTCGCGCTGCCGATGATGGTGCCCGGCATGGTGACGGTGTTCCTGTTCCAGTTCGTGGCGATCTGGAACAACTTCCTGCTGCCGTACATCATGCTCAGCGACGACGAGAAGTTCCCGATCACGCTGGGCCTGTTCACGCTCCTCGAACAGGGCGCCAACACGCCCGCGCTGTACACGCTGGTGATCACCGGCGCCTTCCTCGCGGTCATTCCGCTGGTGGCGCTCTTCCTGGTCGTCCAGCGGTTCTGGAGCCTGGATCTGCTCTCCGGAGCCGTAAAGTCATGACCATGAGCAACACGGGGGGCCGACGCAAACCGCCGACGATCCACGACGTGGCGCGCGAGGCCGGAGTCTCACGGGGCACGGTGTCACGGGTGCTCAACGGCGGGCACTACGTCAGCCCGACCGCCCAGGAGGCGGTCAACGCGGCGATCCGCAAGACGGGTTACGTCGTCAACCGGCACGCCCGCTCGCTGATCACGGGGCGTTCGGACTCGATCGGCTTCCTGCTGACCGAGCCGCAGGAGCGGTTCTTCGAGGACCCCAACTTCAACGTCCTGCTCAGCGGCTGCACGCAGGCGCTCGCGGCGCACGACATCCCGCTGCTGCTGATGCTGGCGGGCACACCGGACGAACGGCGACGCATCACGCGGTACATCACGGCGGGTCACGTCGACGGGGTGCTGCTGGTGTCCAGCCACTCCGGGGACCCGGTGGCCGACGAACTGCGCGAGGCGGGCGTGCCCCTCGTCCAGTGCGGCAAGCCCATGGGGCTCGGCTCCAAGGTGAGCTACGTGGCGGCGGACGACCGGGACGGCGCCCGTGACATGGTGCGCCACCTGCTGTCACTGGGCCGGCGCCGGATCGGCGTGGTGAGCGGCCCGCTGGACACCCCGGGCGGCGTCGATCGCCTCGCCGGATACAAGGAGGTGCTCACGGAAGCGGGCGTCGAGATCGACGAGCGGCTCATCGTCTCCGGCGACTACAGCCGGGCCAGCGGCGAGGCGGGCACCGAGCGGCTGCTGGCGCAGGCCCCGGACATGGACGCCTTGTTCGTGGCCTCCGACCTGATGGCACAGGGCGCCCTGACGGCGCTGCACCGGTCGGGCCGCCGGGTGCCCGAGGACGTGTCCGTGGGCGGCTTCGACGACTCCAGCGCGGCGACGGAGGCCACCCCCGCCCTCACCACGGTGCGCCAGCCCTACGACCGCATCAGCGCCGAGATGGTGCGGTTGCTGCTCGCGCAGATCGGCGGTGAGGACCCGGCGGCGGTGATCCTGCCGACGGAACTGGTGAAGCGGGAGTCGACGTAATGGCGTGAGCGGTGGGCGACCGGTCAGGAATCGAGAAGCCGCCCACCGCTCCCCCGCCCTAGCGTGAAACCACCGACGAAAACCGTCGGCACACACTTCACGTCAGGAGTACGCCATGACCGCCGGAGTCAACACGATCATCTACCCTGTCAAGGACCTCGACGGGACGAAGGCCCTGTTCAGGGCCCTGCTGGGCACGGAACCGTATGCGGACGAGCCGTACTACGTCGGTTTCAAGGACGCCGGGCAGGACGTCGGCCTGGACCCCAACGGCCATGCGAAGGGGATGACCGGCCCGGTCCCCTACTGGCATGTCGACGACATCAGGACCACCCTCGCGGCCCTGCTGGAGGCGGGCGCCGAGACGCTTCAGGACGTCCACGACGTCGGTGGCGGCAGGCTCATCGCCTCCGTGAAGGACGCCGACGGCAATCTCCTGGGGCTGCTCCAGGACCCGACCGGCTGAGACGCGGCGCTTCCCTCGCCCGGCCAAGTTCTTGCGCACGCACTATTTGCACAGTCAATAAATGGCCGGATCGGTGCTACCGTGCCTGGTATGGCAGTGAAGACGGCCGCCACCGGGCTCGAGGACCGGTGGCGGGACATCCTCTCCGTGCACGCCCGCACGATGTGCGAGATCGACCGTGTACTGCACCCGCACGGCCTCGGCGCAAGCGACTTCGAGGTGCTCGACATCCTCGCGGCGGCGACGCCCGAGGAGGGCGGGCAGTGCCGGGTGCAGAACCTGGTCGGACGGGTCCATCTCAGCCAGAGCGCCCTGTCCCGCCTCATCGGGCGACTTGAGAAGGACGGCCTGGTGGAGCGTTCCGTCTGCGCGGAGGACCGGCGCGGCGTCTACGTCACCCTCACCCGCAAGGGCCGTGATCTGCACGCGGAGGTCCTGCCGCTGCAACGCGACGTGCTGGCCCGGATGCTGAGCGGCTGACGTCGGGCGGCTACAACACGAACTCCGCCCCGTCCGGCAGCACTTCGACGCCCGCCTCGGCCACCCTTGCGCAGGCCGCCGAGGCGGGGTCGAGCAGCGGGTTCGTGTCGGCCAGGTGGGTGTAGATCCGGCGGGCGTGCGGATGCCGGGCCAGGGCGGCGAGGCTGCCGACCACCCCTGAGACGGGCAGATGGCGGCCGGCTCGTGCCACCTCGTTCGTGTCGAAGTGCGTGCCGTCCAGGACGACGCAGTCCGCCGTCTCGATCAGGTCGTCCAGCGCCGGGGTCCAGGCGCTCACACGGGGCGCGTACACCAGGACACCGCCGGTGGCCAGGTCCTCGATGCGGTACGCCGTGACCCAGCGGTCGTCCGACGGCCGGGCCGGTACGTACGCCGGCGGCTCACCCGCCAGGGGGTGCGCCGTGACGACCAGCCCGCCGGCCAGCACGAATCCGCCCTCCGCAAGGCTGTCCGCCCACTCCCACGGGGCGTGGCGGTGGAGGGCCACCCGCGCCGGGGTCAGGGCGGTGAGCACCGGTGGGGTGGCATAGGTCTTCAGTCCCGCCGTCTCGCGCAGCACGGCCAGGCCGGCCACGTGATCGGCCTCGGGGTCGGTCAGCAGGACGCCCCGTACCGGAGCGTGCCGGGGGCGGGGCCACAACGCGGGGGCCGCGGTGAGCTGGGCGCGGATGTCCGGCGAGGTGTTCAGCAGCCACCAGTCGCGGGAGTTGCCGGTGACCGCCGCGCATTCCGGGCCGCGGGCGGGCAGCTTGCCCTCACGGGCGGCGGCGCACCGCACGCAGGCACAGTGCCACCGTGGGAGGCCGCCTCCGGCGGCGGTACCGAGCAGGACGACCCTCAAGACGACTCCCCACCCCTTCGCGCTCGGCCCTCCCGGCGGAATCCCTCCGCGTGGGATCTTCCCGCTCCGTGGGTCCGAAGCACCCTGCGGCAGGGAGCAGTTCCGGACGTCCTGAAGGGGATGAGCGGCGGCACCGGTGCCGCCGCTCATCCCCTTCAGGTCGTCCGTCGCGCGGTCGGCCGCGCTAGGGCCGGGCCAGCAGGGTCCGCACGCCCTCCGACGTCAGCGTCAGCGGGTGTGAGGAGCCGGCGTCTATGGTCAGCGCCAGGTCATCGGCCGGCCACTGCGAGGCGAGTGCGCCCAGCGGAACCAGACGGTAGCGGGAGACGAAGGGCAGCAGCTCGGCCATCGCGGGCTCGGAGGTGAAGACCGGGACGACCGGCTCGCCGCCCGGCCGCTCGATGACCGGCAGGGCCACGGCGGCGGGGTCGGTGGCGTCCTGTTCGTTGGCGTCGTCGGGCACGGGGACGAGGACGTCGCTGCTCGCGAGCGTGTCCATCGCGACCCTGTCCTCGGTGTTGTCGGCCAGCGCGTCCAGCGCACGGCGGGCCGGTGTGGCGGTGTTGTCGTTCGCTGGTGTCTTCATGACAGATCCCCTGGTAGCGGCGTTCGTGCGGGCCGCACAGGGCGTACTCCTCCCCGGTGCGGTTCTGCTCGCGTACCCGATCCGGAGTGGAGCATTCCTACGACCGGCGAGAGCCCTCAGGGGATCAACGGAACCGTCGTAGCCTGAAGAGGTAGGGACAGGCTCCCGCCCGTATGGGCGCGGGAGGCGGCGATGCGATACGACGACCGCAGGGCGGCCGGGCGGATGCTGGCCGAGGGGCTGGCGGAGCTGCGCGGCCGGGATGTGGTGGTGCTGGGGCTGCCGCGGGGTGGGGTGCCCGTGGCGACCGAGGTGGCGCGATGGCTCGGCGCCCCGCTGGATGTACTGGTGGTGCGCAAGCTGGGTGTGCCCCGGCAGCCGGAGTGGGGTTTCGGGGCGATCGGCGAGCACGGAGTCCGTGTCCTCAACCGGGACGTGATCGCCGAGGCCGCGCTCGACACGGCGGAGCAGGAGTCCGTCGAGGCGGCCGAGCGGGCCGAGCTGGAACGGCGTGTGCGGAGTTACCGGCAGGGGCGGCCCGCGCTGCCGGTCGGCGGGCGTACCGCGGTCGTGGTGGACGACGGGCTGGCCACGGGCGCCACCGCCGAGGCGGCCTGTCGGGTCGTACGGGGACAGGGGGCGGCCCGGGTGGTGCTCGCGGTGCCTGTCGGACCGGAGCACAGCGTCGCCCGGCTGCGAGGGGTGGCGGACGAGGTCGTGTGCCCGCAGACACCGCAGGTGCTCGGCTCGGTGGGGGCCTGGTACCGGAACTTCGCGCAGACCTCGGACGCCGAGGTCACGTCGCTGCTCGCAGCGGCAGCCCGCCCGGCGCAGGGCGCTCCCGCCGGGGCGGGGCCGTCGAACCGCGAGGTGCGGATCCCGGCCGCCGGAGCCCGGCTGGGCGCCCGCCTGGTGGTGCCGGACGAGGCGGCGGCCGCGGTGGCGTTCGCGCACGGCAGTGGCAGCGGCCGGCACAGTCCGCGCAACCAGTACGTCGCCGACGCCCTCAACCGCGCGGGCCTGGCCACTCTGCTGCTCGACCTGCTCACCGACGACGAGGCGCACGAACGGCACAACGTCTTCGACATCTTCCTGCTCGCCCGGCGGCTGCACGCCGCGTCCGTGTGGCTGCGCGGTGAAACCGGCCTGCCCGTCGCCTACTTCGGGGCCAGTACCGGAGCAGCCGCCGCGCTGGAGGCGGCCGCGCTGTCCGGCTCCGAGGTCCGTTCGGTCGTCTCCCGCGGCGGCCGGCCGGACCTGGCGACTCCGGCGGCGCTGACCCGCCTTCGCGCCCCGACCCTTCTCATCGTCGGCAGCCGCGACACCCAGGTGCTCAGTCTCAACCGCCTCGCCGCCGACCGGATGCACTGCGAGCACCGGATCGCCGTGGTGCCGGGCGCCACCCACCTCTTCGAGGAACCCGGGACCCTCACCACCGTCGCCGAACTGGCCCGCGACTGGTTCACCGCCCACGTCGGCCGACCCACCACGGGTACGCCGGGCACACCAGGAACCTCGGGTGCACCGCCACGCCGTTCGGCGTGAGCGACACCCCCGAACGAGCTCTCGCGTGCCTGTTTCCGGACGCTTCGGAGGCCCTGGTTCCGCCAACATCCGGGGCCATGGAGATTATGTGCAGAACATATGCCTAAACTCTGCCTCCTGCACGGAGAGGGACCCCTACGTGAGTCAACCGAACGGCCCCGTCTGCCCGGAGTGCGGTACGCCCCGGGCTGCGGACGGAACTCCCGCCTGCTCCTGCGCCCGCCGCGCTTCCGAGGCCCACCGCGACACACGCACGGCGCAGGCGGCGGCCGCGGAGGACTTCGATCCGGTACGGATACGCCCGTTCGTGGAGCTCGGTGACGAGACCGGGACGTCCGGGACCGCCGGGACCGATGGAACGGCTGGAACGGCTGGATCGACCAGGGCTGGAGGTGCCGAAGTCCCGCAGGAACCAGGGGACTTGAAGGACACGGAGGACGATGCCGCGCCCACGCCCCCGTCCACACCCGCGCCCCCGCCCACGGGAGTGACGGTGCGCGGCGAGGCGCCGCTCCTCGACGCGGAAGTCCGGCGAAGCCCCCGGCGCGGACATCGCACCCTCCTCATCACCGGGGCGGGCGCCGCTCTGGCCGTCCTGCTGACGGGTGCCTACTTGGGTGGCCTGTACCGGTACGACAGCCCCGCACGAGACGATTCCGTCACCGACGACGTCCGGGCGCCCGTCCCGGACGGCCCCACGGAGGCCGGCACCTCCCCGGAGGGCCAGTCCGCCGGTACGGCCTCCGCGTCACCGTCGCCGAGCCCTACGTCATCGCCCAGCGCACCCCCGACCGACAGCAGCACAGCGCCGACCGACTCCCCCACCACCCCGACCACGGCCCCCTCCAGCGCGAGCGCGACCACCAGCGCCGCCCCCGAGCCGACCGAGGCGGAAGGGCGGCCCCCGGTCCTCCGCCTCGGCGACCAGGGGCCGGAGGTCACCGAACTCCAGCTCCGGCTCCGCCAGATCGGCCACTACGGCGGAGACGTCGACGGCGACTACGACCGCGCGGTCGAGGGCGCGGTACGCACCTACCAGCTCACCCGAGTCATCCTCGACGACGAGTCCGGCGTCTACGGCACGGCGACCCGGGAGTCACTCGAATCCGAGACCTCGGAGCCGTGAGTTCGCGGCCCCTCCGTGGTCGTCGAGCCGGTCGGCGCCGCTGCCTCATCCCAGCCTCTTCAGCAGTTCCGCGGCGAGCGGGGCGGCGGAGGCGGGGTTCTGGCCGGTGACCAGGTTGCGGTCGACGACCACCTTCGGGGCCCACGGCTCGCCGACCTGGACCTGCACACCGGCCTCGGTGAGCCGGTCCTCCAGCAGCCACTTGGCCTTGTCGGCGAGGCCTCCCTGTGTCTCCTCGGCGTTCGTGAACGCGGACACCCGGTAGCCGGCGAAGGTGTTGGTGCCGTCGGCCTTGGTGGCGGCGAGCAGTGCGGCGGGGGCGTGGCAGACGACGCCGAGCGGCCTGCCGGACTCCAGGGCGAGGGTCAGCAGCCGGCCGGAGTCGGCGTTGACGGCCAGGTCCTCCATCGGTCCGTGCCCGCCGGGGTAGAACACGGCGGCGTAGTCGTCGAGGTTCACGTCCTCCACGCGGAGCGGCTCCCGCAGCTCCGTCATAGCGGCGAGTACCGCGGCGACCCGGTCGGCGTTCTCCTGACCGCCGTTGTACTCGGCCGCGAGGCTGCCCTGGTCGACGGGCGGTACGACGCCGCCCGGCGTGGCCACGACGACCTCGTGACCGGCGGCCTTGAACGCCTCGTACGGGGCGACCGCCTCCTCGGCCCAGAAGCCGGTGGGGTGCTTGGTGCCGTCGGCCAGTGTCCAGTGGTCGGCGCCGGTCATCACGAACAGGATCTTCGACATGGGGTGCTCTTTCACGAGGTGGGGTTCCGGTACCCCGACCGTACGCACGCTCTGCCATAGGAATCCAATAGGCTCACGCATATGAGACATAGGGATTCCGATGGGGAGGCGGAGGGGGCCCGGGCGGGGAAGGCTCCGTTCGGCGGTGCGGCGGACGTCGACCTGAACCTGTTGCGCACGTTCCTCGCCGTCTACCGCACCGGCTCCTTCACCGCCGCCGCCCGCCTGCTGGGCCTGTCCCAGCCTACGGTCACCACACAGATCCGCACGCTGGAGCGGCAGCTGGACCGGGAGCTGTTCCAGCGGCTGGCGCGCGGCGTCGCCCCGGCTCCCTACGCGGACGAACTCGCCTCCCGGATCGTCGAGCCGCTGGACGCCCTCGCCACCGTGACGGGGCCGGGCGGCTCCGCGGACGTGCACCCGGCGGAGCCGGTGCATCTCGCCGGGCCGGCCGAGTTGCTCACCCACCGCGTGATGCCGGCCCTCGCGCCGCTGGTCGACAGGGGCGTACGGCTGCGCATCACGCCCGGCCTGACCGAACCGCTCCTGGAGGAGCTGCGGGCGGGCCGCTACGACCTGGTGATCGCGACCTACCGGCCGCGTGGTCGTGCCCTGACCTCGGTGGTGCTGACGGACGAGGAGTTCGTGCTGGTCTCGGCTCCCTCCTGGGCGGAGCGCGTCGGCGGACCGGCGCGGATCGCCGCCGACGGGCCCGCCGCGCTGCACGGCGTGCCGCTGGTCGCCTACGCCGAGGACGTGCCGATCGTGCGCCGTTACTGGCGTCATGTCTTCGGCAAGCGTCTGGTCTGCCACCCGGCGGTCACCATGCCCGACCTCAACGCGGTCAAGGCGGCCGTGGCGGGCGGAACGGGGTTCAGCGTGCTCCCTCGCTACCTGTGCGCCGCCGAGCTGACCTCGGGCTCACTGGTCCTGCTGCACGACCCGGACGATCCGCCCATCAACACCGGCTTCCTCGTCCAGCGCCCGGGCTCGTCCGGCAACCCGCATGTCGCCCTGGTCCGCGACCACCTGCTGGCAACCGTCCGCGCCGGGTAGCCCCCGGCCGCTCAGCCGCCGTTGGGCCGCAGCGCATGCGTGCGCAGTTAGCGCGAGACGGGCACAACGACCTGGCCACGCGGCTCGTCCTGAACGCCCTGGACCCGGCCCACGCCCAGCGTCCCACCTGCCGACGGGCACGCCCCCGTGGCCGGGCGGAGCACCCCGCGCGGCCACGGGGCGCGTTCAGTACTTCTTCGCACCCGCCACGATCGCCTCGCGGATGCGGTGGTACGTCCCGCAGCGGCAGACGTTGCGGATCTCGTCGAGGTCGGCCTCGGTGATGTCGCGGCCCTCCTCGCGGGCCCGGCGGACCTTGGCGACGGCGGTCATGATCTGGCCGGGCTGGCAGTAGCCGCACTGGGCGACGTCGTACTCCAGCCAGGCCTCCTGCATGGGGTGGAGCTCCTTGCCGACCGTGGCGGGCAGGCCCTCGATGGTGGTGACCTCGTCGGTGGGGCGCAGGTCCTTCACCGGGACCGAACAGGGGTTGAACGCCTTGCCGTTGATGTGGCTCGTGCAGGCCTGGCACACGCCGAGGCCGCACCCGTACTTGGGACCGGTGACGCCCAGGACGTCCCGCAGCACCCACAGCAGCCGTACGTCGTCCTCGATGTCCACGGTCACGGACTCGCCGTTCAGGATGAAGGTGTGTTCGGGCACGGTGGCTCCTAGAAGGCGCGGCTCAGGCCGTCGGTGGGGGACGCGGGGATCGGCGGGCTGGTGGGCAGCGGCTCGAAGCCGAGCGGTTCTCCGTGGTTGAGGGGGAACGTCGTCGGCATCCTGCCCGTCGCGCGACCGTAGGCGCAGGCCACGGCCGCCATCGCACCCGCCACGGCCAACTCCCCCGCACCGCCGGGGGTTTCGGCGGTCGGCGGCATGACGATGATCTCCAGCTCGGGCGGGGTGTTCCACTGGCGGGTGTAGAAGTAGTTGTCCCAACTGCCCTCCAGGAAGTGCCCGCCCGCGAGGTGCAGCCCGGAGCTGAGGGTGATCGCGATGCCGTCCATAATGCCGCCCATCATCTGGGCCTGAAGGCCGCGCGGGTTCACCGCCAGCCCCACGTCCACGGCGCACACGACCTTCGTCACGCGCGGGCCCGTGTACGCGTCGGGGATCTCGCGTCCGGTCGTCTCCGGGCGGCAGTCGATCTCGGCGAGGACCGCGACGTACGCGTGGTATTCGGGGTGGAGCGCGATGCCCTGCGCCGTGCCGGCCGGCATGGCGCGGCCCCACTCCCCCGCCTCGGCGACCTTGTCGAGCACGGCCCGTGCCCGCTCCTCCTTGAGGAAGGAGCGGCGGAACCGGTAGGGGTCCTTGCCCATGCGCCTGGCCAGCTCGTCCACCACCAGCTCCTGCGCGCAGCGCACGTTGGGCGAGTAGATGTTGCGCATGGAGCCGGTGTTGAAGCGCTTGTCGGTCTCGCTGAGGAGCTGGGTCACGACGCCGAAGTCGTAGGGGGTCTGCTGGGTGAGCGTGAAGATCGTCTCGGAGAAGGTGAGGTCACCGACGGGCAGGCGGGCGGCCTCGGCGGTGATGATCTCGCCGACGCCATGGCCGAAGTCGGTGGCCACGGAGGTGTGGCGCTGGTCGTAGGTGAGCACCTGGCCGAGCGCGTGGGTGGCGCGCACCCTGGAGGTGGACATGGGGTGGGTGCGGCCCTGCCGGAAGTCGTCGGTCCGGTGCCACATCAGTTTGACGGGCTTGCCCATGGCCCGCGAGATCTCGGCCGCCTCCGCCGCGGCGTCGTGGAAGAGCTTGCGGCCGAAGGAGCCGCCGCCCTCCGTCACATGGACCTTGACCGCGGTCACCGGGAGACCGAGCTTGAGCGCGATCTCCTCCTGGGCGACGATCGGCGTCTTCAGGCTCGCCCAGATCTCGGCCGAGTCCTCGCGTACGTCGGCGACAGCGCAGTTGGTCTCCAGTGCGCTGTTGCTGGCGAAGTGGAACGTGAAGCGGGCGTCGACCGACCCGGTCAGCAAGTCGAGGGCGGGGAGAGGGAGTTCGGCCTTGCGGAGTTCGGCGCGAACCGTGTCGTCGGAGGCGTCCTCCGCCGTTCCCGGCCCCCAGGTGACCTCGAGCGCGCGTACCGCGTCGATGCACTGGCCGAAGGTACGACCGCGTACCGCGACGCCGGTCGGGACGCGTACGGCATCCGTGATGCCGGGCATGGCCCGCACCTCGTCCAGGTTCGCCACCGAGCGGACCGTGCCGTTGATCGTCGGGGGCCGGCACACCATCGTCGGCAGCGCGCCCGGGACGTGCACGTCCATGGCGAACCGTTTGCGGCCCGTGACGGCCTCCACCGCGTCGATGCGCCGCCGCGCGGTGCCTATGACCTTGAACTCGGAGGGCTCCTTGAGGGTGACGGAGACCTGGCCGGTGGCCACCGAGGCGGCCTTCTCGGCGAGTTCGCCGTAGCCGAGGCTCTGGCCGGTCACGGTCGAGGTGATGATCCCCGCCTTCGCGGTCAGGGTGTCGACGGCCTCCCCCAGTGCGAGCGCGGCGGCCCTCAGGAGGCGGCCCCGGGCCACGGCGGCGGCGACGCGGATCGGGGTGTAGGTGGAGATGGTGGTGTTCGAGCCGCCGGTGACCTGGTTGAACAGCAGCTCGGGCCGCGCGTCGGCGAGCGCGACCCGGATCTTCTCCAGCGGGAGGTCCAGTTCCTCGGCGATCAGCATGGCGCTGGAGGTGGTGATGCCCTGGCCCACCTCGGCGCGGGGCAGGGCGAAGGAGGCCGTGCCGTCGGCCTCGATCCGGATGGTGATCAGGTTCGCCGTGGGCAGCGCGGCGTGGGTGAGCATGTCGTTGAGGTCGTAGATCTCGGCCGGGCCGGGCACGGAGGGGACCGCCGCGGCCGCCTCGGTGGGTGCGAGGAGTGTCTCGCCCAGTGGGGCCGCCACGGTCAGGGTCGAGGCGGCCACCACGTATCCGAGGAACGTGCGCCGGCCGATGCCGTCCGCGGTGGCGCCCGCGCTGTCCGGCCGCTCCGGGCGGTGGTGAGCTCCCATCGGCTGTCCTCCCGACGACGTGCCGTGCCATGCGCCGATGCATGGCGGCTCCTGACTGTGCACGTCCCGCGTGCGTTCCGGAAGATCCCTGCGGTGCTTCGACACGCAACACCCACAAGCGCCTCACCTGGACACACGAGCCGCGACCGCCGACCGGGACACGGCCTGCCCGTCGACCCGCGCGCCGACGAGCTGATCAGCGTGCAGATACCGCAGACCGCTCTCGGCCGACGGCAGCGCAGGCACCGGCGGCGCACTCCGTCAGCCACCGGTCGAAGTCGGCGTCGTAGCGGGTGCCGATGTCGGAGGCGTAGACGGCGTGTCCGCCCGCGTAGTCACCGACGCGGAAGCGGGCGAGCATGCGGTGGACGTCGGCCGGGTGACGCTCGAACATGTAGCGCACGGCGAGGTAGCCCCACGGATAGGTGCGGGTCACGTCGCTGTTGGCGTAAGTGTTCTGGAACAGGGTGCTCAGCCGGTACGTGTGCTTGCCCGCCTCCGCGACGGCCTGCTCGTTGGTGATGCCGCGGTAGCCGTAGGAGACGTATTCGGCCACTCCCTCGATCCACCAGACGTCCGGCACCGAGGTCTGCTGGGCGAAGTCGCCCTTCATGTTGTGGCGGGCGTCGAGGTAGTGCGTGTACTCGTGGTTGAGGTTCCAGATCCGCGCGGCGTGCCCGTCGTCCCGGGGCTTCTGGTACATGACCGCGAACGGTTCGTTGGCGGGGTCCGCCGGGTCTCCGATCAGGGTCATGCCGCCGTTGTCCGTGCTGATGCCGAAGATCGCCCCGGCGTAGGTGCGGTAGTCGGCGCTGCCGGCGAAGACGACGAGGTCGATGGTCGACAGGTACTGGCCGGGTATGGGGCCGTCGTCCTTGACCAGGTCGTGGACGTACGCGTCCTGACCGAGCACGCTGGCGCAGGCCGCGTCCAGGTCGGCCGCGGTGAGCGCCTGGGCCCGGATGGTGTGGGTGGCGTCGCAGGAGTGGGTGATCGGCAGGGCGGCCCTGGTCAGTTGGCCGGCAAGGTCGCAGACGCCGTAGTACGAGCAGTTGGCGCTGTCGTAGTACTCGGCCTGGGTCGCCACCGCCACCCACAGGCCGGCCGTGGGACCGGTGATCCGGGACGCGTTCAGCAGTTCCCTGGTCAGGGGCCGCACGGTGGCCCGCAGCTCCGGGTGTTCGACATAACGGGCCAGGTTCATCCCGGCGTTGGACGCCAGGTACGCGCGGTCGGTGGCGAGCAGGTCGAGGTGGTCGAGCGCGAACCGGCGGAGGGTGCGGACGATGGAGGGGTCCGCGGCGACGGCGTCCACGTAGTCCGCGTTCCAGTTGCCGCGCCACAGCGGGGTGTAGACGGCGTTGACGGCCGCGAGCATGCTGGGGATGGCGTCGTAGGAGCGGTCGTAGCCGTTCAGCACCCGCCGGTAGACCTTGAGATAGCGGGCCTGCCGGTCGGCGCTGTCGGTGAGGATGACGACCTCGCTCAGCACGTCGCCGTTGGCCGCGGTGACGGCCCCGGAGGACGGGCGGGCGAAGAAGGCGTCCAGGCCCCGGGTGGTGGTGCGGGCCAGGCGGGTGCCGTAGGGGCCGGTGTCGGTGGGGTTGTTGAACTGCACGTAGTAGCCGGCGCGCAGGAACAGGACGAGCTGCTGGATGCGGGCCGAGTTGTCGCCGCGATACCGCTGGGCCGCGCGCGTGAACTCCTCGGCGATCGTGACCATTTGGGCCTCGCGGAAGACGGCGCGGGCGTCCGTGCCGGTGACCGCGAAGAGGGTGTTGACGCAGTCCGTGGTCGAGTCCTTGACGAAGGCCACGAGCGCGGCTCCGGTTCGGCTGCCGAAGTCGGCCGGGCTGCACGGGGCCGCCTTCGGGACGGCCTGCGCACCGGGGCGGGCGGGTCGGG
>NZ_LGUR01000267.1 GCF_001270495.1 Streptomyces viridochromogenes | reverse complement strand
ACTCGCCCTTCCCGCTGGGCTCAGCTCCCCCACTCGACTCGCCCCACCCGCTCGACTCGGCTCCCCCGCTCAACTCCCCCTGCCGCCTCACCTCGTCCGTCCCAGGAGTGCCGGCCGTCCGAGGCTCTTCGGCGCCCCTCTCTTCCGCCTCCCCATCCACCGCGCTCCCCCACTCCGCCGCCCCCGTCATGACTCCCCCCGCAGCGACACGAGGTCGGACAGTTCGCGGTTCGTCAGTTCCGTGAGGGCCGATTCGCCGGAGCCGAGGATCGCGTCGGCCAGGGCTCGCTTGGACTCCAGCATCTCCGCGATGCGGTCCTCGACCGTGCCTTCGGTGATGAGGCGGTGGACCTGGACGGGCTGGGTCTGGCCGATGCGGTAGGCGCGGTCGGTCGCCTGTTCCTCCACGGCCGGGTTCCACCAGCGGTCGAAGTGGACGACATGGCCCGCGCGGGTCAGGTTCAGGCCGGTGCCCGCCGCCTTCAGGGAGAGGACGAGGACCGGGGTCGCGCCGCTCTGGAAGCGGTCCACCATGCGTTCGCGCTCCGGAACCGGCGTGCCGCCGTGGAGCAGGTCCACCGGGACCGCCCGCCGCGCGAGGTGGGCGGTGATCAGGCGGGCCATTCCCACGTACTGCGTGAAGACCAACGCCGAGCCGTCCTCGGCCAGCAGGGTGTCCAGCAGTTCGTCCAGCAGCGTCAGTTTGCCGGAGCGGACGGCCAGTCGCTCGGTCGCCGCCGCTGTCTCCTCCTTCAGGTACAGCGCCGGGTGGTCGCAGATCTGCTTCAGGGAGGTGAGGAGCTTCAGGACCAGCCCGCGGCGCGCCATGCCCTCCGCCGTCTCGATGGCGTACAGCGACTCGCGCACCACCGCCTCGTAGAGTGCGGCCTGTTCGCGGGAGAGCGGGACGGGGTGGTCCGTCTCCGTCTTGGGTGGCAGTTCCGGGACGATGCCGGGGTCGGACTTCTTGCGGCGCAGGAGGAAGGGGCGGACCAGGCGGGCCAGCCGGTCGACCGCCTCCTCGTCCTCGCCGTTCTCCACCGCGCGCGCGTGCCGGGCGCGGAACGACTTCAGGGGACCGAGCAGCCCCGGTGTCGTCCAGTCGAGCAGGGCCCAGAGTTCGGAGAGGTTGTTCTCGACCGGTGTGCCGGTCAGCGCCACACGCGCGGGCGTCGGGATCGTGCGCAGGGCCTTCGCCGTCGCGGAGTACGGGTTCTTGACGTGCTGTGCCTCGTCCGCGACGACCATGCCCCAGGTGTGCTGGGCCAGCGTCGGTGCCGTCGACCGCATCGTGCCGTAGGTCGTGAGGACGAAGCCGCCGTCCACGTCCTCCAAAGTGCGGTCCGGGCCGTGGAAGCGGCGGACGGGGACACCGGGCGCGAAACGGGTGATCTCCCGCTGCCAGTTGCCCAGCAGGGACGCCGGGCAGACCACCAGGGTCGGGGCCGTCCTGGCGCGCTTCAGATGCAGGGCGATGACCGTGATCGTCTTGCCGAGGCCCATGTCGTCGGCCAGGCAGCCGCCGAGCCCCAGGGACGTCATGAGGTCCAGCCAGGCCAGGCCCCGGAGTTGGTAGTCCCGCAACGTCGCCCGCAGTCCCGGCGGCGGCTCGGCCGGGCGTACCCCCACCGTGAGGCGGTCCCGCAGGGCGGCCAGGGCGCCGACCGGTACCGCCTCGACCGTCTCGCCGTCGACCTCCGCACTGCCGGTGAGGGCGACGGACAGTGCGTCGACCGGGTCGAGCAGGCCCAGTTCGCGCTTGCGGGCCTTGCGGACGAGGGCCGGGTCGACCAGCACCCAGCGATCCCGCAGCCGGACGACCGGGCGGTGCGCCTCGGCGAGCGCGTCCATCTCGCCCTCGGTGAGCGGGTCGCCGCCGATCGCCAACTGCCAGCGGAACTGGAGCAGTTCCTCGCTCTCGAAGAAGCCGGTGCCGTCGGTCGCCGAGCCCGGCGCGGGTCGTACGACCGCGGCCGCGCTCAGGTCCTGCGCCAGGTCCCGGGGCCAGTGCACCGCCACTCCGGCGGCCGCGAGCCGGGTCGCCGCCACGCCCAGCAGGTCGCCCAACTCCTCGTCGGACAGGGCCAGTACGTCGGGCACCTCCTGCTCGGACAGCCGGTCGAGCGGACCCCACACCCGGGCCGCGCGCCGCACCGCCAGCGCCGCGTCCACCCGCGCGCGTGGTCCGAAGGCCGCGTCCGCCTCGCCCGACCACAGGGCCGCCGCGTCGGCCACCAGGGTGGGGTCGGCGAGGCTGTGCACCTGGACGATCGCCGCGCCCGCGCTGCGCGCGCCGACAGCGTCGTCGTCGAAGAGGTCGTACGCCGACAGGTCGAGACGGAGCGAGATCCTTACGCCCGCGTCCATGCCGGCGGCGACCTCGGCCGCCCAGTCGTGGGCGGCCGGCAGGCGCTGGGCCTCGCGCGCGGCGAAGGGCTTCCCCGAGGCGTACGGTGCGGCGGGGGTGCGGGGCAGGGTGTCCGCGACCGCGTCCAGGAAGGACCGCATCAGCGCCTCGGGCTCGGGCAGCCGCAGCGGGCCCGGGCCGGACAAGGGGACCGCATGGCCTTCGTAGGGCAGGGCGGCGGAGATCCCCCGCAGGTGTGCGATGTCGTCCGGGTCGAGCGGGCCGGCCCGCCAGGCGTCGTGGCCGGTCGGTGTCAGGCCGGGCAGCAGCCGACCGCGCGCCGTGAGCCGCAGCGCGTGCAGCGCGGCCGCGCCCCAGCAAGCGGTGGCGGGGTGGGCGGCGGGGTCGCGTCGCGCCCGCACGAGCAGCGGCAGCGCCTCGTCGAGCGGCAATGACAGCGCGGGGGTGGTCCGGCGGCGGACGCCCGCGCCATGGCGCCGTACGACAGTGAGCTCGGTGTCCTCGGCGGGCAGCGGGCCGCCTTCCGGGTCCCAGAAGGCCATCCGCCCCTCACGCGGGAGGGAGGCGGGCAGGAAGACGGCAGCGAGCCGGACGGGGACGGTCCCCCTCATCCGCTCAGCCACCGCGCTGCCGCCGCTGTGCGCGGCCCTGTCACCCATACGTCCTGTCACCTCCCGCCCATGAGTCGGATCAACCGTCTTCGACTCTACGGGCGGGGTCTGACAATCGGCCCCGGCGACCGTCGTGGGCCGGAGGTCTCACACCGTGGTCAGGGGACCGTGCGCGAGACGACGTACACGAACGGATTGGCCGGGTCGGACATGTTTATGACGACATCCTGCGTGGGCGCCGGGTTCTTCTGCTTGTGGACGAAGCCGTACCACGGGCCGGGGCCGCTGAAGTCCCAGCCGGTGATCTTCTGGTCGCGGGCGCTGATGGTGATGGCGTCCCGCTTCAGCTCGTCCCGGCTGACGCCCATGGTCTCGAAGAACCAGTCCAGGCTCGCGTCGGCCGTCTGGAACTGGACGTAGAGGCGGCTGGTCTTCCAGTTGTTCGTCTCGTAGTACGCGACCTTGTACGACGGATCCGGGACGGGGATCTGGTAGAGGCGCCGCTGCACCCTCGACGGCCAGCCCTCGGTGAGGCCGGTCGCCGAGTACTTCTCCTCCTTGTCCTTGCCGCTGTCGCGGCTCTGGTTGGCGGAGATCACCAGATAGCCGGCAGGGACGCCGATGAGCAGCACGATGATGAGCAGGGTGAGCGCCCTGCGGCGGATCATGTGGCGGCGGTCCTCGGCCGGCTGCTGCGGCTCGTCCGGGGAGTCGGCCTGGCGGGGTACGGACACGGTCACGCCGACCCCTGCGACGACGACCGGCGGGCCTCGGCGAACCGCGCGTAGCGCTCGTAGCGCTCCACCCGGCGCCGGTTGGCGCGCCGGAAGCGGCGGGCGACCAGGCGGGCCAGGTCGGCGGCGCCGACCATGCCGGCCTCGGGGCCGAGCTGGGCGCGGGTGATGCGGGCCTCCGGGCGGTAGCCGCGGCCGGTGAGGTGGCGCTTGAAGGCGTCCCGCGCGGGGCCGATCAGCAGGTCGTCGGCGGCCGACACGCCGCCGCCGATCACGAAGCAGGACGGGTCCAGGGCGGCCGCGAGGTTGGCGATGCCGACGCCGAGCCACTGGCCGATGTCCTGGAGCAGCTCGATGCACATCGCGTCGCCGTCGCGGGCCAGCTCGGTGATCATCGGGCCGGTGATGTCGCCGATGTTGCCCTTGACGTGCTCGATGATCCCGTACGCCACCGGCGAGTCGGCGGCGGCCAGCTCGCGCGCCTCCCTGACCAGCGCGTTGCCGGAGCTGTACTGCTCCCAGCAGCCGCGGTTGCCGCACGGGCAGCGGTGACCGCCGGGCACGACCTGCATATGGCCGAACTCGCCGGCGACGCCGTACTTGCCGCGCTTGACCTGCCCGTCCTCTAGGATCGCGCCGCCGATGCCGGTGCCCAGCGTGATCATGACGAGGTGGTCCTCGCCGCGGCCGGCGCCGAAGCGCCACTCGGCCCAGGCGGCGGAGTTGGCGTCGTTGTCGACCAGGACGGGCACGGCGAGCCGGCCCGCGAGGCGGTCCCTGAGGGGCTCGTTGCGCCAGGACAGGTGGGGCGCGAACAGGACCCGGTTGCGGTCGGCGTCGACCCAGCCGGCCGCGCCGATGCCGACGGCGTGCACGTCGTGCCGGTCGGACAGGTCCAGGACCAGCTCGACGATCGTGTCCTCGACGACCTTCGGGCTCTTGGACTTGTCCGGGGTCTCCGTGCGGAGCCTCTCCAGGATGTTGCCGTCGGCGTCTACGACGCCCGCCATCACCTTCGTGCCGCCGATGTCGATCCCGACGGTCGGCACCCGGGGCGCGGTCAGGTGCGAGCGGCGCTCCCGGGGTCCCACGGTGCGGAGCACGGGGGCTCGCCGGGAGCCGATCGGGGCGGTGAAGTCGCGGTAGGTGCTCATCAGGCCCGATTCTGCCGCACGCTCACGCGGGGTGCCGAACGGGGCGGCCGAGGGGGACACGGGTCACAGCTAATTGTCCGGACATTACGACCAGTGCGGCGTCCCGGCCGTCCCCCGCTCAGATCCGTGCGGCAGCGGCGCTCATGGCCGTACGAGCAGCTGGAACTCGAAGGAGTACCGGCTCGGACGGTAGGTGTGGGTGCCGTACTCGACTGCTCGGCCCGTGTCGTCGAAGGTGACGCGCTGCATGGTGAGCAGGGGGGCACCCTCCTCCTCGGCGAGCCGCTCCGCCTCGGCGACGGTGGCGCCGCGCGCTCCGATGGTCTGCCGGGCGCTGTGCAGGGTGATCCCGGCGGCCCGCATCAGCCGGTAGAGGCCGGTGGCCTCCAGCTGCGCCGTGTCCAGGTCGATCAGCGCGGGCGGCAGGAAGTTGCACAGGTACGCCATCGGCTCACCGTGGGCGAGGCGCAGCCGCTCGATGCGGTGTACGTCGCTGTCCTCGGCCACCCCGAGCGCGGCGGCGACCTCGGCGGACGCCGGGACGACGGTGTTGACGATCACCTTGGTCG
Source organism: Streptomyces viridochromogenes (assembly GCF_001270495.1). GTDB lineage: Bacteria > Actinomycetota > Actinomycetes > Streptomycetales > Streptomycetaceae > Streptomyces > Streptomyces viridochromogenes_A. The sequence goes on along the minus strand of NZ_LGUR01000267.1, from coordinate 23,660 downwards.
CCGGGCGCTGGCCGGCCGACTCCAGGTCGTCGTAGAGGCTGCTGAGCTCCAGCGGGCGCTTGACCTGGCTGTGCACGACCTGCGTCCCGACACCGCGGCGGCGCACCAGCAGGCCCTTGTCGACCAGCGACTGGATGGCCTGGCGGACGGTCGGCCGGGACAGGCCGAGGCGTGCGGCGAGTTCGATCTCGTTGCCCAGCAGGCTGCCGGGGGTGAGCGCTCCGTGCTCGATCGCGGCCTCGAGCTGCTGGGACAGCTGGAAGTACAAAGGCACCGGACTGCTCCGGTCCACACTGAGCTCGAGTTCCACGGTCGGGTCCACTTCTGGTTTCGGCACGGGCCGAGCGTAGCTCTACACGTTGTTGACGGGAAGTCGTGTAGTTCGATTGTCCGGACATTTACATTGACAGGGTACGCACTGAACCCGCACTTTGTTTCCATGCGCATCGGGGTCATCGGTACGGGCCGCATCGGCACGATTCACGCCAACACGCTCAGCCGGCACCGCGACGTCGGGTCACTGATCCTCACGGACGCGGACGTCGCGCGGGCCCAGGAGCTGGCACACCGGCTGGGGGAGACAGCCGCGCCGGGGGTGGACGAGATCTTCCGGTGGGGCGTGGACGCGGTGGTGATCACGACGGCGACGTCGGCCCACGCCGAACTGATCGGTCGGGCAGCACGTTCGGGGCTGCCGGTCTTCTGCGAGAAGCCCATCGCGCTCGATCTGCCGGGCACGTTGCACGCGATCGGGGAGGTGGAGACGGCCGGGACGATTCTTCAGATGGGCTTCCAGCGCCGCTTCGACGCCGGGTACGTGGGCGCGCGCGAGGCGGTACGGTCCGGACGGCTCGGGCGCCTGCACACCGTGCGGGCGCTGACCAGTGACCAGTCGCCGCCGTCGGCCGCGTGGCTGCCGCTGTCCGGCGGGCTGTACCGGGACACGCTGATCCACGACTTCGACGTGCTGCGCTGGGTGACCGGGCACGAGATCGTCGACGTGTACGCGGCCGGGTCGGACGCCGGGCCCGTGATGTTCCGTGAGGCGGGCGACGTCGACACGGCTGCGGTGGTGCTCACACTGGACGACGGCACACTCGCCACGGCCACGGCGACCCGGCTGAACGGCGCCGGGTACGACGCGCGCATGGAGCTGGCCGGGGAGTCGGACCAGATCGTCGTCGGTCTGGACGACCGGACGCCGATCGCATCCACCGAGCCGACCGGGCCGCCCGCGGCGGACAAACCGTGGTCCGGGTTCCTGGAGCGGTTCGGACCGGCGTACGAGGCGGAGCTGAACGCGTTCGTGGAGGTGGTGCGCGGGGAGCGGGCCAATCCCTGCGACGGGCGGGAGGCCCTGCAGGCGCTGCGGGTCGCCGAGGCGTGCGAACGGTCGCGGCGGGAGCGAAGACCGGTCGCGCTCGCGGAGATTCCGGGCGGGTTTCCCACCGCGGCGCTGTGAGGGCCGCCGGGCCCTGCCGGACTCGGCGGCCGGCCCGCTACCAGCGCACCGGCAGACTCCGCACCCCACGCATCAGCGGGCCCGGCAGCCACTCCCCCGGCGCCCCGTCCAGGGCCAGGCCCGGAGTGCGCTCCAGCAGGGACCGTATCGCCGTACGGGCCTCCAGGCGGGCCAGGGGTGCGCCAAGGCAGTAGTGGATGCCGTGGCCGAAGGCCAGATGGCCGCGGGCGTCGCGCTGGAGGTCGAAGCGGTCCGGGGCCGGGAAGCGGGCGGCGTCGCGGTCGGCGGCGGTGAGGCCGACCATCACCGCCTCGCCCTGCGCTATCGGCACTCCGGCGATCTCCAGGGGCTCGGCGGCGAACCGGAAGGTGGCGTTCTCCACCGGGCCCTCGTACCGCAGCGCCTCCTCGATCGCGCCGTCGATCAGGGTCATGTCGGCACGCAGGGCGGCCAGTTGGTCCGGGTGCGTGAGCAGGGCGTGGACGGCGTTGGTGATGAGGTTGACCGTGGTCTCGTGGCCCGCGATGAGCAGGATGAAGGCCATCCCCCGCAGTTCCTCCGGCGAGAGCCGGTCGCCGTCCTCGGCGGTGGTGCGGATCAGGTCGCTGAGCAGGTCGGCGCTCGGCCCGGTGCGGCGCTTGTCCTCGATGAGTTCGGTGAGGTACTCGGCGAGGCGCACGAAGGCGTCGTACTCGCTCTGCGCACTCGTCGGCGCGACGGCCTCCGTGGACAGCTTGCGAAACTCCGTACGGTCCATCTCGGGCACGCCGAGCAGTTCGCAGATCACGGTGATCGGCAGCGGGTAGGCGAGCGAGTCGACGAGGTCGGCCCGGCCGCGCGGCAGCATCGCGGCGAGCAGTTCGTCGGTGATCTGCTGGATCCTCGGCCGGAGTTGCTCGACGCGGCGCATGGTGAACGCGCGTGTGATGAGGCCGCGCAGTCGGGTGTGCTGGGGCGGGTCGGCGACCAGCAGATACTTCCCGATCAGCTGCTCGTCGAGGAACGTCACCCCGATTCTGCTGCCGTCCTTGGCCAGCCGCGGGTCGGCCAGCGCCGCGCGCGCCTCCTCGTACCCGACGACGAGCCACGTCTCGTGGTGCTCGTCCGGCACCGGAAGCCGGACCCGGTGCACCGGGCCGTGCTCACGCAGGCGCGCGTACACGGGGTGCGGGTCGGTGCGGAACCCCTCTCCGAACTCCGCCAGGTCGATCACTTCTGCCATGTCGCTCCCCCTACCACCACCTCGACAACGCGTGGGAGCGCCGCCTAGTGCCCGTCCTCCTCCAGTTCCTCCAGAAGTCCCGCGTCGTACGCCAACAGGGCGATCTGCACACGGTTGTTGAGGTCGAGCTTGGCCAGGACGCGGGAGACATGGGTCTTGACGGTGGCGACGCTCATGAAGAGCTCCCCTGCGATCTCGGCGTTGGCCAGGCCCCGGCCCACCGCGACGGCGACCTCGCGCTCGCGGTCGTTGAGGACGGTGAGCCGTTCACGCGCGCGTGCCCGGCGGGTGTCGGCGGCGGTGCCCGCGGCGTGGTCCATCAACTGACGGGTCACGGTCGGCGACAGGACCGGATCGCCGGCCGCGACCCGGCGCACCGCCTCGACGATCTCCGCGGGCGGGGTGTCCTTGAGCACGAACCCCGCGGCGCCGGCCCGCAGGGCGCGCAGCACCTGGTCGTCGGCGTGGAAGGTGGTCAGCAGCACCACCTGCGGGGCGTCCTTCCTGCCGCGCAGCCGCTCGGTGGCGGTGAGTCCGTCGACCGACGGCATCCGGATGTCCATCAGGACCACGTCCGGCCGGGTGCGGTCGACCAGCGACTCGACCTCGTCGCCGTCGGCCGCCTCACCGACGATCTCGATGTCGTCGGCGCCGCCCATCATGAAGGACAGCCCGGCCCTGACCAACGGGTCGTCGTCGACGAGGAGGAGTCTGATCGCAGTCATGTGCCACACGTAATCATGGTTGTGCGGCGCGCAGGGGCCGGACGGGGTCGAGCCCCCGTAAGGAACGCCGCGCGGTCCGCAACAGCGCACGCCGGGGCGCCCGTTGAGCACCCCGCGCCTGGTAAGACGGGAGTCACCCCCACGGCAACCAGGCCCGCACGTCGAACCCTCCGCCGGGCACGGGCCCGTGTTCCAGCCGCCCGCCGGTCAGCGTCGCGCGTTCCGTCAGGCCGATCAGGCCCTGCCCGGAGCCGGGAACGTGCGGAACCTCGCCCTCGGGCGCGGGATTGCGTACCGACACGGACAGGCCCTCTCCCGGAGCGCCCGTCACCGTCACCGTGACCTCCGTGCCGGGCGCGTGCTTGCGGGCGTTGGTCAGGCCCTCCTGGGCGATGCGGTAGGCGGTGCGGCCGACGGAGGCCGGGACGGCGGCGGGGTCGGTGACACGCTGGTCGAGGGTGACCTTCATGCCGGCCTCGCGGGACTCCGTCACCAGCGCCTCCAGCGCCGCGAGGGTCGGCTGGGGGCGCCCGGCGTCGTCGGACTCGCCCGCCCGCAGCACGCCGATGATCTCCCGCAGGTCCTGGAGGGCCTCGTGGGCGCTCTCCCGGATCACGCCCGCCGCCCGCGCGATCTCCTCGCGGGGCGCGTCGGGCCGGAACTCCAGGGCGCCCGCGTGCACGCTGAGCAGCGTCAACCGGTGGGCGAGGACGTCGTGCATCTCCCGGGCGATGGCCTCGCGGGCGAGCCGCTGCGCCTGCTCGGCACGCAGCCGCGCCTCCGTCTCGGCGCGCCGGGCGCGGTCGCGCAGGCTCAGCATGAGCTGCCGTTTGGACCGTACGAACATGCCCCAGCCGACGGTCCCGCCGGTCAGCAGCGCGGCGACGAAGAGCGCCCAGCCGTACGGAATGTCGGGGTCCGGGCGCAGCCAGAAGAACAGCGGGGTCAGCGCCAACGACGTCCCGCCCACCCAGGCCACGTACCGGAAGGGCCGGTGCACGGCGAGGGTGAAGAAGACCACCAAGCCCGCGCCGTTCGCCGTGCTCGACACGAAGCAGACCGGGACCATCGCGATCGCGAGCCCGACCGGCCAGCGGCGCCGCAGCCATACCGCGGCGCAGGCGAGCGCGCCGAGAATCTGGTCGACGGCGGCGAGGCTCGCGGGGATGTCCTCGGCGGCCACCGTCTCCGCGGTCAGCAGACCGATGAACACGGCCAGCAGGAAGCAGAAGAAGTCGACCACCCAGTCGCGTACGGTGCGGCGTGGCCGCCCGGAGCGCTCGGGGTCGAGATCGAACTCCTGCACAAGGGCCGAGGGCAGCAGCCAGCGCCGCATCGTGAACGCCTGCGGTGCGTGCTGCGGCTTGTCCCCACTCACGATCGACAAATCTACGCAGTGGTGGCGTCCGGCGCGCCTTCTCCGACGCGATCGCCGACCAAAGTCGCGCCCTCGCATACTTTGGGCGCGGCGGGCCATCCGGAACGTGAACTTCCGTCGGTCTCGGCTTGCCCCGCGGCCGATGTGTGCGGGGGGCCGGCGGGGCGAGAGTCGTGGCATGAAGCAGTTGCTGGAGTTCCTCGGGGTCGTGGCCCTGGCGCAGGGTGTCGCGGGTCTGCTGACCGAGTTCACCGACTGGGACTGGGGTCTCGTACAGCGGATCGACTTCCTCGACGGCTACGGGATCTACTCGAGCGTCGCACTGCTCGTGCTGGCTGCCGCGCTGTTCGCGGCAGCCGAGAGCCGGAAGTCGGACTGACCGGAAGAAAGCGATTCCTTCCCGCACCCGGCCCGCGGACCGCGGGAGGAATTGACCGCGGTGTCCCCAAAGGGACATGACACCGATCCCCGCCGGATATTTCCGGGGCGCAATCCCCGACCCACACAAGGGAATACGGGATTCCGGAAACCTTTACCGGAACATCAAATTCCACAACGCTCCGAATTGGCCGAAGGCTGTCACCGCAGAGTGAGAAGATCATCACCCAGCGCAGCAGAGCGGCTCGCCTGGCGGTTCAGTTTCGCACCGGCTGCACCATTTTCACCATGCGCGATCTCTTTGTGCACGACACTCGGCGCACATCAACAGCGGCCGGGCAACGTGATGTTGCTGACTGGAACCAGACCCCCGGTCAGGTAGCGTCGAAGTTCGAGGAGACCCCGACGGCGCGCTTCTAGGAGCTGCATGAAGGCGACAACCCTTGATGTGCAAACCATTTCGACGCAGCAGCCGTCCGCTCTTGCCCTCAACGGTCGGACATCCGGTGAACTCGGCCTGTTAGTCGAGCGCGAGGAATCCATAAACACGCTGCGTCGACTGCTCACCGACACGGCCGCGGGGAGGGGTCGTGTCGCCGTTGTCCACGGTCCTTTGGCGGTGGGCAAGAGCAGGCTCCTGCACGGTTTCCTGGAGTCCATCGATGATCCGCGCACACTGGTTCTCCGGGCGTCGGCCTCGCGCCAGGAACGGCAATTGCCCTTCGGTGTGCTGCGGCAGTTCTTCCAGACCACACAGGTGCCCAACTCCGTCCGGGACGAGCTGGACGACGTCCTCACCGCCATGACGCTGCACGAGGGAAGGACGGACCCCGCCACGGGGTCCTTCTCGGTCGAGACGTTCGGCGCGCTGCAGCGGATCTTCCGGCTCCTGGTCGACCTGACCGAGCACAGCCGGCTGGTGATCGGCATCGACAACCTCCACCACGTCGACACCCACTCGCTGTGCGGTCTGCTCTACCTCCTGCCCCGGCTGCGGGACTCGTGCTCCCTGGTCGCTCTCACGGACGACGTCGGCAGGCGGCCCACCAGCGCCCTGCTGCGCTCCGAGCTGCTCCAGCAGCCCAATCTGCACCGGATCGAGCTCGGACCGCTGACCCATGAGGGCACCTCTCGGCTGATCGCCCAGGAACTCGGCGGCACGTCGGCCAAGGAGTTCGCCCACCGCTTCACCGCGGTCAGCGGTGGCAATCCGCTCGTCCTGCAGAACCTGATCGGTGATCACCGGGCCGGGCTCGGGCCCTTCCCCCAGGGCTACGGAAGGGCCCTGCTGAGCAGCCTGTTTCACTGCGAGCCCACCGCCATCGCCGTGGTCCGCGCCCTCGCGGTGCTCGGAGACGGCACCCCGGCCCCGGCGCTGGCCCGGCTGGCGGGCGTCTCGGCCGCCGAGGCGGACCGTGTGCTGCGCTCCCTCGACAGCGCCGGGCTGCTCGACGGCAGGGCGTTCCGCCACGCCATGGCAGCGGCCGACGTGCTGGACGACATGCCGGCCCAGGAGCGCGCGGAACTCCACGGCCGTGCCGCCGAGTTGCTGTACCGCGAGAAGGCACCGACGGTCGAGGTGGCCGGGCAACTGCTGAACGCCGAGTCCACCCGGGCGGCCTGGGCCGGGGACGTTCTGCGGGACGCGGCGCTGCACTGCCTGCGCGCCCACCGCATCCGTGAGGCCGTGGCCCATCTGGAACTCGCCGAGCAGACCTGCGCGTCCGCGCCCCTGAGCGCGGCCGTACGGGCCCGGATCAGCCGGCTGAAGTGGCAGGTGGAGCCGGCCTCCGCGGCCCCCCACCTCGCGTCCCTGACGGCGGACGCGGCGGCCGGGCACCTCGGCACGCACGATCTGACGGACCTGGTGTGGGCCCTCGCCTGGCACGGCGACCTGGGCACCGCGAGCCGGCTCCTGTCCGAGGTCCGCGACCGCAGGACGGCACGGCACGGCCACGAGTCGTCCGCCTTGCAGGACCTGCGCTTCTGGCTGACGTCGATGTACCCCGCGTACGCCGGGGAGCGCCGGCCCACGGCGCGCGGCCTCGGCATGGGCGGCGATCCGCCGCAGCCGAATCCGCAGACGGCCGCCGCGGAGCTGGCCGACGCGCTGATCCGGGGACACGCCGCCACCATCCGGGCCCGCGCGGAACAGGCCCTCAACACCGCCCGGCCCGACACCGACTCGCTGTGGAGCGGGGAGGTCGCGCTGCTGGCCCTGCTCTGCCTGGTGTACACGGACCAGCTGGAGGAGGCGGCCGACTGGTGCGTGCGGCTGCTGGACGACGCGCGCACCCGTGGCAGCGCCACCTGGCTCGCGGTGTTCACCGCTGTCCAGGCGGAGATCCTGCTCCGCGGTGGCGAGTTGCAGGCCGCCGCCGAGCGCGCCGAGGAGGCCCTGGCGCGGATGCCGGCCGGCAACTGGGGTGCGGCGCTGGGGTTGCTGAAGGGCTGTCTGGTCCTGGCGCACGTCCGGACGGGCCGGCTGGACCGGGCCGCCGCCCACCTCGCCCAGCCGCCCTCCGAGACGATGCTGCAGAGCCGCTACGGACTGCACTACCTCTACGCGCGCGGCCACTACCGGCTGGCGACCGGTCAGGCCCAGTCCGCGCTGGCCGACTTCCTGTCCTGCGGCAAGCTGATGCACAAGTGGGCCGTCCAGGGCACCGGCCCGGTCCCCTGGCGCACCGGCGCCGCGGAGGCGTGGCTGGCCCTCGGCAAGCAGGACCAGGCCCGGCTGCTGCTCCGGGACGAACTCAGCAGGCTGCCCGCCGGCGGCTCGCGAGCACGTGGGCTCAGCCTGCGGCTCATGGCCGCCGGAGCGGCGGGCGCCGAGCGGCCCCGGCTGCTGAGCGAGGCCGTGGAGGTCTTCAAGGAGTGCGGCGACAAGTTCGGGCTCGCGCTCGCGCTGGCCGACCTGTGTCTCGCGCACAAGGAGGCGGGCGATCACCGTACGGCCCGTCGAGTCGCGCGCAAGGCGTGGCACATGGCGAAGGCGTGCGGTGCCGAGGCACTGTGCGAGGAGATCGCCTACAAGCCCGCCGACGGGCGCGCGACGGCTCCCGTCAAGGACGACCAGCGGACCATGTCCGCGCTGTCCGAGCAGGAGCAACGCGTCGCCTCACTGGCCGGCGAGGGCTACACCAACCAGGAGATCGCCGATCAGTTGTTCATCACGACCAGTACGGTGGAGCAACACCTCACACGTGTGTTCCGCAAGCTCAAGGTGAAGCGCCGTCAGGATCTGCCGTGCCATCTCGAGACGGCCTAGGGGGAGGAAACACGTGACCTGTTGCGGACAGAGGGCGGCCCTGTGACCGACAACTCAAGGAGCGGCATGGCCGTGCCCCGCAGTTCTCCGGCCTCGCCGTGGATACGGCGCTACGCGCCCGCGCCCGACGCGCCGGTCCGGTTGGCGTGTCTGCCGCACGCGGGAGGCTCGGCGGCCTTCTACAGCGGGGTGGCCAGGACACTGAGCCCGCGGGTCGACGTGCTCGCCGTGCAGTACCCGGGGCGGCTGGAACGCCGTCGGGAGCCGCTGATGGAGAGCCTGACCGAACTCGCCGACGCCCTCGTCGACGAGCTGCTGCCGTGGGCGGACCGCGATCTCGCGCTGTTCGGGCACAGTCTGGGGGCGATGGTCGGCTTCGAGGTGGCCCGCCGGCTGGAGGCGCGGGGCCGGCCGCCGGTCGCCCTGCTGGTGTCGGGCCGCGGCGCGCCCTCCCGTCACCGGCGGGAGTTCACCGAGCGCCCGGCCGACCCGATCCTGATCCAGCAGCTGCGCCGGCTCGGCGGAACCGACCCACGGGTCTTCGACAACGAGGACCTGGTGGAGCTCGCGCTCCCCGTGCTCCGCGCCGACTACGAGCTCGTGGAGAGCTACCAGTACCGGCCGGGGCCGCCGCTGAGCTGCCCGGTGACCGCGCTCAACGGCGAGGACGACCCCAAGGTCACCCCCGCCGACATCGAGGCCTGGCGCGAGCACACCACCGCCGCGTTCGACTCCGTCACCTATCCGGGCGGTCACTTCTATCTCGTCGACCGGCCCGCCGAGGTGACGGGAGCGATCGCCGACCGGCTGGCGCGCCGGGCCGGACCGCGGCGCGGGGCGCCCTCGACCGCGGGAGCCACCCGTTCGGCGGGGGAGGCCACGGAGTGACGGTTCCGTCGTCGCCGCCGATGCCCGTCATCGGCGGCTCGACCAGGCTCTACGCCGTGCTCGGCTGTCCGGTCTCCCAGGTGCGGGCGCCCGCGCTGCTCAACCCGCTCTTCGCCGAACTCGGCCTGGACGCCGTGCTGTTCCCGGTGCTGGCCGACCCCCGGGACCTCGGCGACATCGTCCGCGGTCTCCAGCGGATCGGCAACCTGGACGGGCTGCTGGTCACCGTCCCGCACAAGCGGGACGTGTGCCGGTACGCCGACTCGGTGAGCGAGGCGGTCACCCTGTCCGGCAGCGCCAACGCGCTGCGCCGCGAGCCCGACGGGCGCTGGTCCGCCGACAACTTCGACGGCGCGGGCTTCGTCCGGGGCCTGCGTGCCCGCGGGTTCGAACCGGCCGGCCGACAGGTGACCCTGGTCGGCGCGGGCGGCGCGGGCAGCGCGGTGGCCGTGTCCCTGCTCGCCGCGGGCGTGGCACGTCTTGAGCTGTGCGACCCCGACGAGGCCGCACTCGCCACGCTGGTCTCCCGGCTGACCACGCACTGGCCGGGCCGGATCTCCGGGAGCGCCACGCCCCGGCTCGCCGCGGCGGACCTCGCGGTGAACGCCACGCCGCTCGGTCTGTCTCCCGAGGACCCGCTGCCCTTCGACGTGGCCGGTCTGCCGCCGGGCGCCGTCGTGGCGGACATCATCATGCGGCCGAAGGAGACGGCACTGCTGCGGGCCGCCGCCGAGCACGGCCACACGGTGCACCACGGATCCCACATGCTGACCCATCAACTGGACCTCTACCGCGAGTTCTTCGGGCTCGACCACGCCGCCGGACAACCGGCCGCGGCCCCGGCCCCGGCGAACTGACGTCACCCGCCCCGACCACCCACCCGACAACCAGTCCCCGCACTCATCCCCCCGCGACAGAAACGGATCGCAGATGTCGACCGACACCGCAGTGCCCGCCGAGTTGAAGGACCTCTACGCGCTCTCCCCCGAGGCACAGGAGCTGCTGTTCACGGAGGCACGCACCGCCTACAAGTTCACCGACGAGCCGGTCGGCGACGACCAGCTGCGTGCGATCTTCGAGCTCTTCAAGTGGGCGCCGACCGCGAGCAACGTGAACCCGCTGCGCATCCTGTACGTACGCACGCCGGAGGCCAAGGAGCGACTGCTCCCGCAGCTGAATCCGCCGAACCGGCCGAAGAGCGCCTCGGCCCCCGTCGTCGCCGTCCTGGCGCTGGACAGCGAGTTCACCGAGCACGTCCCCACCCTGTTTCCCGTCTTCCCGCAGCTGAAGGAGGCCTTCGAGGCCAATCCCGAGCTGCGTGAGGACAACGCGACGTTCAACTCGGCGCTTCAGGCCGCCTACTTCCTGCTGGCGGTCCGGGCGGCCGGACTCGCCGCCGGCCCGATGAAGGGCTTCGACGCCAAGGGCGTGGACGAGGAGTTCTTCCCGGACGGCCGCTGGCGGTCCATCCTCGTGGTCAACATCGGCAAGCCCGCCGAGGACGCGTGGTCCTCGCGGCTGCCGCGACTGGATTACGAGCAGGCCGTACGGCTCGTCTGACCAGGAGCTGAGGGTCCGTACCGGCCGCGCGGCACGGCTGAGCCGTACCGCGCGGCCGGAGCGTCACCGGTGCCGCTGCCCAACCCCGCCGAGTCCGTCCCGTGCTGCCAGGACCGCGCCGTACAGCGAGGACCGCCCGCCCAGCAGGGCCGGCCGCACCGGTGCCGGCGGGTGACCCGGCCGGGCGAGCCCGGCGGTGCGTGCGGCGACCCGCTCCACGTAGCCGGGAATGCCCATGGCGAAGCCACCGCCGACGACCAGGGCCGTGGGGCGCACCAGTTCCGCCACGCCGACGAGGGCGGCGGCGAGCGCGTCACAGCCGGCGTCGACGGCCCCGACGGCCCAGGCCGCGCCCTCGGCGAAGCCGTCGCGCAGTTCCTCGAAGGTCACCTGAGCACCGCGCGCTGTGGCCGCCCTGCGCAAGGTGGCCGGTCCCGACGCCTCGGCCTGGACGCAGCCACGGCGCCCGCAGTCGCAGCGCGCGCCGTTCCGGTCGACGATCACATGGCCCAGCTCGCACGACCCGCGCCGGGGTCCGGGCAGCATCCGCCCCTCCAGGACGATGCCGCCGCCGACGCCGGTGCCCACTCCCGCGTACACCAGGTCGGCGCAGTCCGCCGCCCGCGCCTCCGCGAGGGCGGCGAGATCCGCGTCGTCGGCCCAGCACACCTCGGCGGCGGGGAAGACGCCGCGCAGTGCCGCCGCCAGGTCGAGGCCCGTCCAGTGCGGTCGGGTCGGCCAGGCGGTGACGCGGCCGTCGCCGTCCACCGTCGCGGGCACGGCGACGCCGACCGATGTGGGCGTCCGCCCGGCGCCGGCTGTGACCGCCTCGACGTGGGTGCGCAGCGCCGCGAGGTCGGCCGCGGGCGTCCGGGCGGCGGGCCAGGTGAAAGTGGTCTCGTGCGCCTGGCCGTCTGCAGTCTCGGCGCGGAGGGCGACCTTCGTGCCGCCGATGTCAATGCCGAGCAGGATGGCCTGCCTCCTCGACGGTGAGCTGCCGCGCCAACTGCTCCAGCAACTGGCCGAGTTCGCGGGTTCCACGGGCCACGCCGAAGATGTGGTAGTCCGGGCGTACGAGGACGAATCTGGCCCGGGCCGAGGCGCAGAACGGCAGATAGACGTCGTCCAGGTCGACGGTGGCTCCGGGCGAGGGGTCCGGGTCGCCGGCGGGCACGAGGTGGACCATGTGGGTGCCGAGGCCGTCCAGCAGGGCGCGCTGCCCGTCCGTCAGGGCGCGGGCCGGGTCCTCGGTACCGAGGAGGACGAAGCCGGTGCCCACGGTCTCGTCGAAGAGGCCGGTCACGCCGTTCCTGGTCACCCTGCCCTGGGGGATCAGCGACCCCGTGGGCGGTGCGGCGACCATGCCGACCGTGCGATGCAGGAAGCCGTCCCGCAGGGCGTGGACCACGGGTCGGTCGGGGGTGCGGCCCGACGTGAGGGCCGCGTCCCGGCGGGCCGCCTCCTCCGCGTCGGTGACACAGATGATCTTCCCCAGCTGGACGGACATCTCGACGGTACGGCGCACATGGGAGCGGCGTTCGACGTCGTAGGTGTCGAGCAGGTCCGGCTCGCAGCGGCCCTTCAGGACGAGGTCGAGCTTCCACGCCAGGTTGAGCGCGTCGCGGATACCGGAGCACATGCCGGCTCCGGCGAACGGGGGCATCGAGTGCGCGGCGTCCCCGGCGAGCAGCAGTCGGCCGTTCCTCCAGCGGTCGGCCAGGGCCGCCCCGAAGGTGTAGACGGCGTGCCGGGCGAGGGTGGCGTTCTGCGGGTTGACGTCGACGCGTTCGAGCAGGCGCCAGGCGGTCTCGGTGGTGTCGAGCTCCGCGCGGGTCTCGTGCGGGAGCCGCATGAACTCCCAGCGCCGGCGCCCGGGTCCGCTGCCGACGGCCGTGGTCGGCCGGGCCGGGTCGCAGATCTGCGTGTTGGCCGGGGTGAACACGCGCGGCTCGTCCATGAGGACGTCGCACAGCAGCCAGTCGAAGGAGAATCCGAGGTCGGTGACGCCGACGCCCATGGCGTCCCGGACGAAGCTGTTGGCCCCGTCGCAGCCGACGAGCCAGGAGGCGGTGAGGGTCCGTTCGGCGCCGTCCGCGGTGCGGGCGGTCAGCGTGACCTGCTCACCGTCGTCACGCACGGCGACGGCCGTGTGGCCGCGCAGCACGCGCAGGTCGTCGACGTGTCCGGCCCGGTCGGTCAACGCCGCTTCCAGCGCGGGCTGGTGGAACGTCGTGGCATCCGGCCAGCCCTGGGCGCCGACGGCTTCGAAGTCGATGCGGACGAGCCGGGTGCCCTCGGCGTTGCGCCAGTCGTAGGCGTCCACGGGCTCGCCGATCTCGGCGAAGGCGGGGGCGAGGCCCAGGGCCGCGAGGGTGCGGGCGGTCTCGCCGTCGAAGACGGTCGCCCGGGGCAGCCCGTAGGGGCTCTCCCACCGTTCGACGACCGTCACCTGCCAGCCCTGCCGGGCCAGGAGGAGCGACAGCACCTGTCCGACCGGCCCGTACCCGACGACGAGGACGTCCGGACCGGTGCCGTCCGAGCCGCTTCCCCGCGCGCCGGGCGGGCGGCCTCCGGCGGACCCGGCGCTCACGGGGTGGCCGCCCCGGTGCGGTGGGCGAGGCCCCGGGCGGCGAGCCGGTAGCCCTGTGCCCCCAGCCCGAAGATCACCCCGTCGGCCAGGGAGCCGAGGATCGACTGGTGCCGGAACTGCTCACGGGCCCAGACGTTCGACAGGTGCACCTCGATCCAGGGGCGCGGGAAGTTGGCGAGCGCGTCGCGCAGACTCCAGCCGGCCATCATCAGGGCGCCCGGATTGAGGATGGCGCCGACCACGTGATAGCTGTCCTGGACCGTCCGGACCATCTCCCCCTCGCAGTCGTGCTGCCGGGCCACGACCTTCCAGCCGAATTCCGCAACCTCTTCGGCAACAGCCTGCTCGATATCCGCCAGAGTTTCGCTGCCGTATATCTCGGGCTCGCGGCGCCCGAGTATTCCAAGGTTCGGCCCGTTCAACAACAGAAGCTCACTCAAGACTGACCTCGATGCTTTTCGAGCGGTAAGTGGCTCACGATGCTAGCCAGCCGTGCCGGGTCCGTGCAATGCCAGAATGCCGCTCCGACGTGCAGGTTCGAGAGGTAGGGGTGATTAGGGGGTTGCTTGAGGGGTTGTGGAGCCATTCGGCCGCGTGAACCATGACCGTATGACTGACACCGTGCAGCGGAACCTGAATTTCCCGGAATGGCCTCAGTACGACGATGCAGAAAAGACCGGTCTCATGCGCGCCCTGGAACAGGGTCAGTGGTGGCGTATCGGCGGCCAGGAGGTCGAACTTTTCGAAGAGGAATTCGCCGCTTATCACGGTGCGCCGCACGCCCTCGCCGTCACGAGCGGCACCCATGCGCTGGAACTCGCCCTCCAGGTGATGGGCGTGGGGCCGGGGACGGAGGTGATCGTGCCCGCGTTCACCTTCATCTCCTCCTCCCAGGCCGCACAGCGCCTGGGTGCCGTGGCGGTACCCGTGGACGTGGACCCCGCCACGTACTGCATCGACGTACGGGCCACGGAGGCGGCCATCACCGACCGCACCCGGGCGATCATGCCGGTGCACATGGCCGGGGTCGTGGCCGACATGGACGCGCTGGAGAAGCTGTCCGCCGACTCCGGGGTCGGCCTGCTCCAGGACGCCGCACACGCGCACGGTGCCGAGTGGCGTGGCCGCAGGGTGGGCGATCTGGGCTCCGTGGCGGCCTTCAGCTTCCAGAACGGCAAGCTGATGACGGCCGGCGAGGGCGGCGCGGTCACCTTCCCCGAGGCCGAGCAGTACGAACTCGCCTTCCTGCGGCACAGCTGCGGCCGGCCCCGCACGGACCGCTCGTATCTGCACCGCACTTCGGGCTCCAACTTCCGGATGAACGAGTTCTCGGCAAGTGTGCTGCGGGCCCAACTGGCCCGGCTCGACAGCCAGATCGAGACCCGTGAGCAGCGCTGGCCCCTGCTGGCGGAGCTGCTGTCCGGCATCCCGGGCGTCGAGCCGCAGGGCGGCGACGCGCGCTGCACGCGCAACCCGCACTACATGGCGATGTTCCGGATCCCCGGCATCACCGAGGAACGGCGCAACGCCGTGGTCGACGCCCTGATCGAGCGGGGCCTGCCCGCCTTCGCCGCCTTCCGGGCGGTGTACCGCACGGCGGCCTTCTGGGAGATGGCGGCGCCCCAGGAGGGCGTCGAGGACATCGCACGGCGCTGCCCGCACAGCGAGGCGCTCACCCGGGACTGCGTCTGGCTGCACCACCGCACCCTGCTGGGCACCGAGGAGCAGATGCACGCGATCGCCGACGTGGTGGCCGACGTCCTGGGACGGTCATGACCCTGCGCGTCGCCGTGGTCGGACTGGGCTGGGCGGCCCGGACCATCTGGCTGCCCCGCCTCGTCGGCCATCCCGGCATCACGGTCACCGCCGTGGTGGACCCGGATCCGGTCGCGCGCGCGTCGTGCGCGACGCGGGCCGGGAACGCACGGTCGCTGTCGTCGCCCGACGAACTCACCCCGGACCTGGCCGACCTGGCCGTGGTCGCCGTGCCCAACCACGCCCACGCCCCGGTCGCGTGCGGACTGCTGCGCCGCGGCATCCCGGTCTTCCTGGAGAAGCCGGTCTGCCTCAGCACGGCCGAGGCGGACGATCTGGCCGCGGCGGAGGCGGCCGGCGGCGCGGTGCTCGTGGCCGGGAGCGCCGCCCGTTATCGCGCCGACGTCCGGGCCCTGGAGGAGCTGCTGCCGTCGCTGGGCCGGATCCGCCACGTCGAACTGGCCTGGGTCCGTTCCCGGGGCGTTCCGGGCACGGACTGGTTCACCAGGCGGCACGCGGCCGGCGGCGGGGCCCTGGTGGACCTCGGCTGGCATCTGCTCGACACCGCCCTGCCCCTGCTCGGGCCCGTGCGCATCGACCAGGTGGCCGCCGTGCTGGGCCACGACTTCGTCCGGCACGGCGACTCCCAGGCGGTGTGGCGCGAGGAGCACGCGCGCCCGGCGGACCCCGGCGCACGGGACGTCGAGGACACCGCACGCGCGATGCTGGTCACCGACTCCGGCGTCTCGGTGGCGGTGCGGGCGAGCTGGGCCTCGCACGCCAGGTACGACACCACGGTGGTGGAGATACACGGCACCGCCGGCACCGCGGCGCTGCGGTGCACGTTCGGCTTCAGCCCCAACCGTGAGGGCGCGGCCTCGCTGACGGTGCATCGCGACGGCGACGTCGGCCGGGTGCCGCTGGACGAGGAACCGCCGGGGACGGAGTACGACCGTCAGGTGGCCGATCTCGCCGCCCTGGTCGGCGATCCCGCGCAGCGGGGCAGGGCGGTCGCCGCCGCGCGCACGACCATCGGCGCCATCGAACTCATCTATGACTCCGCGCAGAAGGCGTCGGCCGGCGCGCGGAACTCCGAGGAGGAGCCCGCGTGGACAGGGAACTGATGGTCAAGGACGGCGGTCACGCCGTGCCGGACATCAAGCTCCGGGCCGTCGTGTTCGATCTCGACGGGGTGCTCGTGGACAGCTTCGGCGTGATGCGTGAGGCGTTCGCCCTCGCCTATCGGGAGGTCGTGGGCGAGGGGGAGCCGCCGTTCGAGGAGTACAGCCTGCACCTCGGCCGCTACTTCCCCGACATCATGGAGATCATGGGCCTGCCGCTGGAGATGGAGGGCCCGTTCGTCCGGGAGAGCTACCGGCTCGCCCATCGCGTCCGTCTCTTCGACGGGGTGACGGAGGTGCTGGAGGCGCTGCGCGAGCGGGGCATCGGGTGTGCCGTCGCCACCGGCAAGAGTGGTCCGCGCGCCCGTTCCCTGCTGGAGGGTCTCGGGGTGCTCCCGCTGTTCGACCATGTGATCGGTTCGGACGAGGTGGACCACCCCAAGCCGGCTCCGGACATCGTCCTGCGCGCCCTGGACCTGCTGGGCGTGGGGCCGGACGAGGCGGTGATGATCGGCGACGCGGTGACCGACCTCGCCAGCGCGCGCTCCGCCCGGGTACGGGCCGTCGCCGCGCTGTGGGGCGAGGGCGATCCCGAGCCGCTGCTCGACGCCCGGCCCGACGCGGCCCTGGACAGCCCGGCCGCACTGCTCGACTGGCTGCTGGAGGCGGCGGGATGAGTCCGGCCCGGCATGTCGTCGGGGTGGCACTGGGCGACCGGACGTACGACGTCCAGATCGGTCCCGGCGTCCGGCACGCGCTGCCGGAGGTGGTCGCGCGGCTCGGCGCCCGGCGGGCGGCGGTCGTCTCGGCCCGCCCTCGTGAGTGGACACCCGACCCGGGGGTGCCGTCGCTCTTCCTGCCGGCGCGGGACGGTGAGCACGGCAAGTCGTTGTCGGCCGTGGAGGACTACTGCCGCCGGTTCGCCGAGTTCGGACTCACCCGGGCCGATGTGGTGGTGGCCTGCGGCGGCGGGACCACCACGGACACGGTGGGTCTGGCCGCCGCGCTGTATCACCGGGGCGTGGCGGTGGTCCATCTGCCGACCACGCTGCTGGCGCAGGTCGACGCCAGCGTGGGCGGCAAGACGGCGGTGAACCTGCCCGAGGGGAAGAACCTCGTGGGTGCCTACTGGCAGCCGAAAGCCGTGTTGTGCGACACCGACTACCTGGCCACACTGCTGCCCCGGGAGCTGACCAACGGCTTCGGGGAGATCGCCCGCTGCCACTTCATCGGGGCGGGCGACCTGCGCGGCCTCGACCTGCCCGAGCAGATCGCCGCGAGCGTACGGCGCAAGGCGGAGGTCGTCGCGGCGGACGAACGGGACTCCGGGCTGCGGCATCTGCTCAACTACGGGCACACGCTGGGGCACGCGCTGGAGCGGGCGACGGACTTCGCTCTGCGGCACGGCGAGGGCGTGGCCATCGGCACGGTGTTCGCCGGGCGCCTGGCCGGTTTGCTCGGGCGCATCCCCGAGGCCCGGGTCTCCGAGCATCTGGACGTCGTCCGGCACTACGGCCTCCCGACCGCGCTGCCTTCGGGTCTGGCCGTGCCCGACCTGATCGCCCTGATGAGGCTGGACAAGAAGGCCACCGACGGCCTCACCTTCGTACTGGACGGCCCCCACGGCGCGGAACTGGTGACCGGCGTCGCCGAGACGGAGGTGAAGGAGGCCCTGTCCACCATGCCAAGAAGCACCTGAGGCTCCGCACCCACGCCCCCGCCGGTTCCCGGACCGCCGGGGGCGAAGCCATGTCACCACCCGACAACTCCGGGATGGCCGGGGGCATCCCTTGTCGCCCGACAACTCCAGGACCGCAGGGGCAGTCCTTGTCTCCGGGCAACTCCAGGACCGCCGCGGGCATACCCTTGCCTCCCGGCAACCCCAAGGCCGCCGCAGGCAAACCAGGCCGCCCGGCAACCCCGGCAACCGCCCCGCACGGGCGCCCGGTCCGACACGGAGCCGGCGTTCGATCTGCCGCGCCACCCGACGATTCCGGGACCGCCGGGAACAAACCTCGCCCCGGGCAACCCCAGGCCCCCCGCACAGGCCCCTGCCACCCGACGGCTTCCAAGTCCGCCGGGGGCAGACCCCTGTCAGAGGGCTAGCCGACGCGTGTGCGCACCGCCTGGATGGACCAGTCGAGCACCGCCGTGAGGCTCTCCGGTGCCGACCAGTCGTTGATCACGGCGAGCAGGGTGAAGTAGCGCTCGCGACGCGGGTCGTTGGCGGCCTCCAGGCGGGCCAGCAGCCGGTGGCGGAGCTGCGCGTCGTCGGGTTGGCCGAGGAGGCGGGCGTAGTGCGCGGTGAGGGCGGTGACGACCGCGTCCGCCTTGGGCGAGGCCGGGTCGATCCCGGCCTCCAGAGCCGGGGCGGCCTCGGCGCGGACGAGTGAGCCGAGGTCGGGGCGCGGCCCGGTGGTGCCGGCCTCGCGCTCGGCCGCCTGGTCCTCGGCCAACCGCCTTACGACGGCACGGAATTCGGGGTCCTGGGACAGCTCGGCCAGCTCCACCCACGCCCGGACCTGCTCCGTGCTGGGGTTGTCGGGCAGCTCGGGGGTCATCGTGCGGCTGATCGCCGAGAGATCGGAGTCGATGTCACCCACGCCCCCGAACGTGGCGTCCAGGAAGTCGTCGATCAGACGCCGGCGTTCCCGCTCCGACAGCTGAGCCAGTTGGTGCATGAGGTCCATCTCCTCCGGGGTGGGGTTGCGTTCGGCCACCGCTGTCAGCACCGCGCGCCTCAGACGCAGGGTGCGGATCTGCACCGCCAGGGCTTCCGCGTGCGCACGGGCGACCTCGGCGAGCGAGAGCTCACGCTGGACGACCTTGCGTACCGTCGACAGGTCGACCCCGAGATCGCGCAGGGTCCGTACGAGCTCCAGACGCGCGATCGCGTCGACCCCGTACAGCCGGTAGCCCGCCGGGCTGCGGTCGGCCGGCACCACGATTCCCCGGTCCGAGTAGAACCGGATCGCCTTGACCGTGAGCCCGGTCCGCCGGGCGAGTTCCCCGATCGGGTAGAGCGTGGTGCCGTCCATGCCTCCACCTTCATGTCTCCCCCAGGGGGAGACTCAAGCCGAGCCTCGACACACACAGTGACGAAATTGGCTGAAGTCCGTCGTCGTCAGCTTGTCACGTGCCCGGCCGGACCACCGGACCCCACCCCCTTAGTGATCAAGAAACCTTCACCTAGGGGTCAATAGGGGTTTCGCCGTCAGAGCGCCTACCAGCATCGTTGGTCGCAGCAATGCCATCGAACACGGGGGTGAACGGGGATGTTGCGTGCGGATTTGGTGCGCCCACTGCACGAGCTCCTTCGGACGCAGAGCGAACGACATGGCCGGAACGTAGCGTTCCGCGACGACCGTCGTTCCCTGAGCTACGAGGCTCTCGAAACCCGTTCCCGGCGGCTCGCCGGACATCTCTCGGACCTGCGGGTGCACCCCGGTGACCGCGCGGCCATGCTGCTCGGCAACCGGGTGGAGATGGTGGAGAGCTACTTCGCCATCGCCCGCTCCGGCGCGATCGGCGTCCCCCTCAACCCCCGCTCCACCGACGCGGAACTCGCGTACCTGCTCCAGGACAGCGGCGCCCGGGTCCTCGTCACCGATGCCTACCACCTCGACCAGGTACGCCGCTTGCAGCCGTCGCTGCCCCCGCTGACCGTCCTCGTGGTCGGCGACGACCCGGTGCCGACGGGTTTCCTGGCCTACGAGTCGCTGGCGACCTCGGAGCCCACCGCACCCGCGTACGACAACCTCGGCCTGGACGAGATCGCCTGGATGCTCTACACGTCCGGCACCACGGGCCGCCCGAAGGGCGTGCTGTCCACCACCCGCAACTGCCTCTGGTCGGTGGCGGCCTGCTACGCACCGGTGCTCGAACTGTCGCCCGAGGACCGGGTGCTGTGGCCGCTGCCGCTGTTCCACAGCCTCTCCCACATCGCCTGCGTCCTGTCGGTGACGGCCGTCGGCGCCGGCGCCCGGATCGTCGACGGTCTCTCCCCGCAGGACGTCCTCGACATCTGGGAGAACGAGGACTTCACGGTCGTCGCCGGCGTCCCCACGATGTACCACCACCTCGTCCGCGAGGCCCGCGCGCGCGACTTCACGCCGCCGGGCCTGCGCATCGGCCTGGTCGGCGGCGCCATCACCACGGCCGCGCTGCGCAACTCCGTCGAGGAGGTGTTCGGCGCGCCCCTCATCGACGCCTACGGCAGCACCGAGACCTGCGGCTCGATCACCGTCAACTGGCCCACCGGGACTCGGGTCGAGGGCTCCTGCGGCCTGCCCGTGGTCGGCCTCGGCGTCCGCCTGGTCGACCCCGAGACCGGCATGGACGTGCCCGACGGCGTGGAGGGCGAGGTCTGGGTGCGCGGGCCGAGCGTCATGGCCGGCTACTACAACCAGCCGGAGGCCACGGCCGAGGCGATGAAGGACGGCTGGTACCGCACCGGCGACCTCGCCCGCCGCGACGACGCCGGGTACTTCACGGTCACCGGGCGGATCAAGGAACTCATCATCCGCGCGGGCGAGAACATCCACCCCGTCGAGGTGGAGGACGTCCTGAAGACGGTGCCCGGCGTGGCCGACGCCGCCGTCGCCGGCCGCCCGCACGAGGTGCTCGGCGAGGTACCGGTCGCCTTCGTGGTGCCCGGCCCGGAGGGGTTCGACCCGGCGGAGGCGCTCGCGGTGTGCCGGGAGCGGATGTCGTCCTTCAAGGTGCCCGCCGAGCTGTACGAGATACGTGATGTCCCGAGGACCGCCTCGGGCAAGGTCACCCGGCTGCAACTGCTCGACGTGCCCGCCCGGCTGCGGGCCGTCGGGGACACCGACCAGGAATCCCTGCGCCGCGTGGACTGGGTGCCCCAGCCGCCGGCCCCCGCTCCGTCCGGCACCGCCGTGTGGGCGGTGGTCGGCGAGGAGACCGCCGCCCTGGCCGCCGACCTGGAAGCCGCCGGAATCGAGGTCCGCGCCTACCCCGACCCGGGTGCCCTGACCGCCGGGCTGGCGGCGGGCGAACCCGTGCCCCAGGTGACCGTCCTCGCCGCACCGGCCGGGGACACCGACGCCGAGCTGGTCCGGGCGGGCGTGGACCGCTGCGCCGCCTGGGCGGAGAACTGCCTGGCCGACGGCCGCCTGACGGGCTCCCGCCTGCTGGTGACGACCCGCAACGCCGTGGTCACCGGCCCCGAGGACCGGGCGGACGTGCCGGAACGAGCCCCGTTGTGGGGACTGCTGAGGTCCCTGGGGAACACGCACGCCGGGCGCCTGGTCGCCGCGGATCTCGACGAGGGGCCCTGCGCCGAGGCCCTGCTGGCCGCCCTGGCCACCGGGGAGTCGCACTTCGCCGTACGATCCGGCCGCGTCCTGCTGCCCCGTCTGGTCCGCGTCGCCATGGACACCGCGCGGGACGCTGCCACCGCGTTCGCCGACGGCGACCGCGCCGGTGACGGTGACCGTGACGGGGAGGGTGACCGCGACGGTACGGTCGTCGTCACCGGGGCGGGGGCACCGCGCGGCTCGGCCCTCGCCCAGCACCTCGTCGACACCTACGGGGTCGGCCGACTGCTGCTGATCGCCTCCCCCGGCGACGGCGGTCTGGCCGCCGAGTGCCGTGACCGGCTCGTGGCGGCCGGCGCGAACGTGGTGCTCACCGAATGCGACCTGGCGGACCGCGCCGGGCTGCGGAAGGCCCTGGCGAAGGCCCCCGGCCCGATCCGAGCGGTGGTGTACGGAGCCGGTCCCGAAGCCCGCCCGGACATGCTCGCGCCTCTGATCACCGGACTGCGCAACCTCCACGAGCTGACGCGCGCATCAGCCCCGTCCTGCTTCGTGCTGTGCTCCTCCACCGCGGCCGTCACCGGCCGGGAGGACCCGCACACCGCCGTGTACGCCGCGTTCCTCGACGCCTTCGCCCACCATCTGCGGGCCCTGGGCGTCCCAGCTCTTTCCCTGGGCTGGGACGCGGACGATGTCCTCCCCGCTCCGGACCGCCGTCGCGAACTCGCCGCCTTCGACGCCGCGCTCACCGTGGACCACCCACAGCTCAGCGTGGTGCGAAGCGCGTCCGACTACGACACCGAACTCGCCTCCGCCCTCGACGACACCTCCGTGGACCGCCCCACCCCGACGCCGACGACGCACGGCACCCAGACCCTCGCGGCGGCCCGCGGTGACTGGGACCGCCTGCCCGAGCGGGACCGGGAACGGCGCCTGGTGGACCTGGTCCGGGAGAAGGCGGCGGAGCTGCTCGCCGTGCCGACGGACACGATCGCGTCCGACCGTGCCTTCCGGGAACTCGGCTTCACCTCCGCCAACGCCGTACAGCTGCGCAACCTGCTGTCCGAGGCGACCGGTCTACGGCTGCCGCCCACCTCGGCGTTCGACCACCCGACCCCACGCGCCCTCGGACGCCGACTCCACCGAGAGCTGTACGGCACCGGTGAGGAGCCCGAGCAGCCGGCCCTGCGCGCCGCACCGCCGGCCGAGCCGATCGCGATCGTGGGCATGGCGTGCCGCTACCCCGGTGACGTGTCCTCACCCGAGGAGCTGTGGCGTCTGCTCGCCAACGAGTCCGACGCCGTCACGGAGTTCCCCAGGGACCGGGGCTGGAACCTCGACGCCCTCTTCCACCCGGATACGGACCGCCCCGGCACCAGCCACACCCGCGAGGGCGGGTTCCTGCGCGACGCCGACCAGTTCGACGCGGCCTTCTTCGGCATCTCGCCGCGTGAGGCACTCGCGATGGACCCGCAGCAGCGGCTGATGCTGGAGATCACCTGGGAGGCCCTGGAACGGGCCGCCATCGATCCCGCCACCCTGCGCGAGCAGCCCGTCGGCGTCTTCACCGGCGCCATGCACCAGGACTACGCGCCGGGCGCGGCGCACTCCGCCGCAGCGGAAGGTGTCGAGGCCTATCTCCTGACGGGCGGCGCCGAGAGCGTGCTGTCGGGCCGGGTCTCG
Organism: Streptomyces viridochromogenes; assembly: GCF_001270495.1. Lineage (GTDB taxonomy): Bacteria > Actinomycetota > Actinomycetes > Streptomycetales > Streptomycetaceae > Streptomyces > Streptomyces viridochromogenes_A. The sequence continues at coordinate 345 of NZ_LGUR01000267.1, read as the reverse complement.
TACTTCCTCGGCCTGGAGGGCCCGGCGGTCACACTCGACACGGCCTGCTCCTCCTCCCTGGTCGCCCTGCACTGGGCCGCGCAGTCCCTGCGCTCGGGCGAGTCCTCCCTCGCCCTCGCCGGCGGGGTGACGGTGATGACCACGCCGGACGCCTTCGTGGGTTTCTCCCGGCAGCGCGGCCTCGCTCCCGACGGCCGCTGCAAGGCATTCGCGGGGGCGGCCGACGGCACGGGGTGGGCCGAGGGCGCCGGTGTGCTGGTGCTGGAGCGGCTGTCGGACGCGGTGCGCAACGGGCGGCGGATCTGGGGTGTGGTGCGCGGTTCGGCCGTCAACCAGGACGGCGCC
>NZ_LGUR01000266.1 GCF_001270495.1 Streptomyces viridochromogenes | reverse complement strand
GAGCATGCCGGCCCACAGCGCGCCCGCCTCCGCACCCGCCCCCGCACCCGCCTCTCTGTACGCCCCCTCCGCCCTGGTCATGACCACCGGCCACGGAGAGCGGGCCGCCTCGGCCACACCGGAGCGCGCCGTAACGGTGAACTGTGCGTACACCACCTCCGGAACGCACCCGGATCCGCGTCAGGCCTGTGCGGATCTGGACCGTGTGAACGGGGACCTGGACCGCCTGGCCACACTCCGCGGGAATGCCGCGGGACAACCCTGCACCAGGGAATACCGCCCCATTGTCGTCACCGTTCAAGGGGTATGGCGTGGTACACGCATAAACTATGAACACACCTTCGCCAATCCTTGCATCAAGGAAACGCAGGGTGCCGCGGCATTTGCCTTCTGAGCCATCACGGCCGAGGTAAAGCCGCACATCGACGGGGCGGGGCGCACAGTGAAAGGGCGGCCCGCCCCTTCCGTATGCACGCTCCGCGCGGACCGTAGGTCACGGCAGCAGACGTCGCTCCTTCGCGACCGCCACCGCACCCGTGCGCGTGTCGACGCCGAGCTTGTCGTAGATCCGCCGTAGGTGGGTCTTGACGGTGGCCTCGCTGATGTACAGGGCGCGGGCGATGTCGCGATTGCCGATGCCGCGGGCGAGCTGGGCGAGGATGTCGCGTTCGCGGTCGGTGAGGGTGGGGCGGGGCCGGCGCAGGTTGGCCATGACGCGGCCGGCGACGGGTGCCGACAGGGCGGTACGTCCCTCGGCGGCGGCGTGGATCGCGGCGAAGAGCTCGTCGGGGCGTTCGGCCTTGAGCAGGTAGCCGGTGGCGCCCGCCTCGATGGCGCGGGTGATGTCGGCGTCGGTGTCGTAGGTGGTCAGGACCAGGACATGGGCGGAGGAGCCGGGGTGGGAGGTGAGGCGGCGGGTGGTCTCCACGCCGTCGATGCCCTCGCCGAGCTGGAGATCCATGAGCACCACGTCGGGGTTGAGCTTCGCGGCCAGCGCGAGCGCCTCCTCGCCGGTGCCCGCCTCGCCGACGACCTCGATGTCCGGTGCGCTGTCGAGCAGGGCTAGCAGTCCGGCCCGTACGACGGCGTGGTCGTCGCAGACCAGGATCCGCACGGGTGCGCGGTCGGGGATCATCGGGGCGCCTCCAGGGGGACGGCGGCGGACAGGACGGTGCCCTCGCCGGGAGCGGACTCGACGGTCAGGGTGCCGCCGAGGGCGCGTAGCCGGGCCCGCATCGCGGGCAGCCCGTGGCCGCGTGGCGCGTCCGGGGAGCCGGGCAGTGCGGTGGGGTCGAAGCCGTGGCCGTCGTCGGTGACGTCCAGGACGACCGTGTCGTCGAGGAGGGTGAGGGTGAGGGCGGCGTTGTCGGCGGCGGCGTGTTCACGGACGTTGGCCAGGGCGCCCTGGGCGATGCGCAGCAGGGCGGACTGGACCCGGTCGGGCAGCTCGGGGAGGCGGCCGTCGTCGTCGACGTGGACGCGTACGGCGAGGTGCGCCTCGGACTCCCGTGCGGCCAGGGCGCGCAACGCCTGAGCCAGGCCGCCGCCGCGGGCGAGGTCGGCGGGGGCCAGGTCGTGCACGAAGCGCCGGGCCTCGGTGAGGTTGTGCTCGGCGACGGACGCGGCGGTGCGGACGTGGGCGCGGGCCTTGTCGGGTTCGGTGTCCCACACCCGGTCCGCGGCCTGGAGCAGCATCCGCTGACTGGACAGTCCCTGGGCGAGCGTGTCGTGGATCTCCATGGCCAGCCGCTGACGTTCGGCGAGGGTGCCCTCGCGGCGTTCGGAGTCGGCGAGTTCGTGGCGGGTGCGGATCAGGTCGTCGATCAGGGCGCGCTGGCGTGCGGTGTTCCGTTCCATCTGGAGGAAGACAGCGGTGGCGAGGGCGGCGACGGCGGGTGGGGCGAGGACCAGGTTGGGGTCGAAGCGGCCCGCGAGCTGCACCTGCGCTGCGACGACGAACACGGTCAGGAGCGCCACGAGCGCGAGGGCCGCGCGCGGTGGCAGGGTGCGCAGGCCGGTGTAGAACAGGGGCACCGCGCACCAGGCGAAGCTGGGGGCGAGCACGACCAGGATCACCCAGACCACGACGACCAGCGCCAGCCAGGTCGTGTGCCGCCGGGTAGGCCGTGGGTCCGGGGCACCGGCTCGGGGGCCCAGCAGATGCAGCACCGTGAGCAGGACGCACAGCGCGATGATCCACGGCGTACGTGGTTCGCCGGGGTGGCGTAGCAGGAAGCGGGCGAGCGCTCCGCCGAGCAGCAGGAAGAACGCCGCGTGCATCACGGCGCCGAGCCACCGGCTGTCCACGGTGTCCGGTTCGTGCGGCCGGTTCCCCATGCGAGGTCGCCTCCCTTCCTACTCGTCGGCGCTGAACTGGGCAAACACCTCCATTGTGGCCCGGTGCACGGGCCGGGCAGGTCAACCGATCGGTTGACACCGGTGTCGTCCGTCGGGTGACCGGGAGGCAGACGGAACGTCGACCGTCGGGGCCTGGTTCCGGGCCGAGGGTGGAGAGCGGACCGGGGCGGCAGCCGTGCCGCCCGCCCACCGAAGGAGTCGACCGACCCATGAACCGACTGCACGACAAGTTCTCCCGCCGCGCCCGCGTCGCCACCGGCGGCGCCGTGCTCGCCGTCGTCGCCCTGGCGGGCTTCGGCGCGGTGTCCGCGAACGCCTCGGCGCCCGCCACGACGCCGGGCACGACGGCCGCCGTCACCTCGGCCGAGGCCCCGGACCGGGCCACCACCACCTCCACCCACCTGACGATCGACGCCGCCACCAGGGCCGCGCAGGCCGCGCTCGACGCCGCCGACAAGGAGAACCAGCGCGTCACGGTCGCCGTCGTCGACCGCAACGGCAACACGATCGTCACCCTGCGCGGCGACGGCGCCGGCCCGCAGTCCTACGAGTCCGCCGAGCGCAAGGCGTTCACCGCCGTCGCCTGGAACGCCCCCACCTCCCAGCTGGCCGAGCGCCTGGAGCAGGCCCCGAACCTCAAGGACATCCCCGGCACCCTGTTCCTGGCGGGCGGCGTCCCCGTCACCGCCGACAAGACGCCGATCGCCGGCATCGGCGTCGCGGGAGCACCGTCCGGTGCGCTGGACGAGAAGTTCGCACAGGCGGGGGCGAACGCGGTCGCCCGCTAGGGCCGTCTCGGCGGCTCTCGCGTGCGGGTAGGACACCCGGCCCCGTGCGGTGGGCGACGACGGCGTGCCTGGTCAGCCGGTGCCGAGGGCCATGAGGAGTCGGGCGCAACGGGCCGTCATGTCCGACGTGTTCTGGTCCGGGTGCTCGAACCACCAGCGCATCACTGCTGTGACGGCGTGCTGCCACACGTGGTTGAGCAGGTCGTGGTCGAGCGGGTCGTCGTGTCCGGCACCGGCCAGCAGTTGTGCGGCTCCGGCGGCGCCCATCGCGGCGAGGCGTTCACGGTAGCGGTTCACGGCGTCGCGCATCTCGCCGGCCGGCGGCGGAGCCGGGTCGTAGAGGACGGACCAGGCGTACCGGCAGTGCTCGACGGCGCTGAAGATCGCCGTGAGGGTGTCGACGGCGTGACCGGTCGATCCGCTGCGGGACCGGGCGGCGGACACCGAGTCCACCAGGAGGGCGCCGACGTGGTGGATGCAGGCGAGGTACAGGCCGTCCTTGGAGTCGAAGTAGGTGTAGATCAGCGGCTTGGAGATGCCCGCGCGCCGGGCGACGGCGGCGACGGACACGCCTGCGTAGCCGTGTCTGCCGAACTCCTCCACGGCCACGTCGATGATCTGCCGCTCCCGGTCCACGCGGGAGACGCCCTTGGTTCCGGCCTTGCCCATGGGCCCATCCTAGCCAACGATATGACCCGGCGGTAATTTACCCAACGGTCAATTCAAGTTGCAGGGTAGGGAGAGCGGGCGACATGACGCGATCGTGGTGGGGATGGGGCAACGTCGAGGACGCGGTGGGCGGTGCGGAGCTCGACGCGTTGCTGGGGCGGGTGCGGGCCGTGCTGCCCGGGGAGCTGACGGCTCACGAGCCGCCCGGTGTCGCCTCGCTGCGTCTGCCCGGGCCGCGGGTGACTCCCCCGGCCTCCCTCGCCGACCTGTGCTCCGCCGATCCGGCCGACCGGGCCGCGCACGCGCACGGCAAGGCCTTCCGGGACGTCGTGCGCAATCTGCAAGGGGACCTGCGCCATGTACCGGACCTCGTCGCCCGCCCCCGTGACGAGCGCGACATGACCGACCTCCTCGACTGGTGCACACGCGAGGGCGTCGCGGCGGTCCCGTTCGGCGGCGGCAGTTCGGTGGTCGGCGGCGTCGAGGCGCGGTGCGACGACCACCCCGCCGTCGTCACCATCGACCTCCAGCGTCTGAGCGGGGTCCTGGAGATCGACGCCACGAGTCGTGCCGCGCGGATCCAGGCGGGGGTGTTCGGCCCGCACTTGGAGGACCAGCTGAGGCCGCACGGCCTGACCTTGCGTCACTTCCCGCAGTCCTTCGAGTTCTCCACGCTGGGCGGCTGGCTCGCCACCAGGGCGGGCGGGCACTACGCGACGCTGTACACCCACATCGACGACCTGCTCGAATCGATGCGTGTGGTGACGCCCGTCGGGATCAGCGAGTCACGGCGGTTGCCGGGCTCGGGCGCCGGGCCGTCACCGGACCGGCTCTTCCTGGGCAGTGAAGGCACGCTGGGGATCATCACCGAGGCGTGGATGCGTCTCCAGCAGCGCCCGCGTTGGCGCGCCGGTACCTCCGTGCGGTTCAGCGACTACGAGTCGGCGGTGGCGGCCACCCGCGCCGTCGCGCAGAGCGGGCTGAATCCAGCGAACTGCCGTCTGCTCGACGCGACCGAGGCGCTGGTCAACGCGGGCGTGAGCGTCGGCGGCGGCGTCCTCGTCCTCGCCTTCGAGTCGGCGGACCACCCGGTGCGCGCCGGCCTGGAGCGAGCGGTGGAACTGTGCCGGGACCACGGCGGCGAACCGTCCGCCGACGCGACGGGAGAGTCCGGCGGCAACGCCCGAGGGGAGTCCGCGGCCGACACATGGCGCTCGTCGTTCCTGCGGATGCCCTACCAGCGGGACGCTCTCGCTCGCCACTCGGTGATCGCCGAGACCTTCGAGACGGCCTGCACCTGGGACACGTTCGGCGCCCTGCATCAGGCGGTCACCGAGGCGGCACGACGGGCCATCCACGAGGTCACCGGCACGGGAGTGATCGCGTGCCGGTTCACCCATGTCTACCCGGACGGCCCGGCGCCGTACTTCAGTGTGTACGCGCCCGGCCGCTGGGACGGCATCGTCGGCCAGTGGGACCACATCAAGGCCGCGGTGTCCGAGGCCATCGCGGAAAGCGGCGGCACCATCACCCATCACCACGCGGTCGGCCGCGATCACCGGCCCTGGTACGACCGCCAGCGCCCCGCCCCGTTCGCCGCGGCGCTCACCGCCGCCAAGTCCGCCCTCGACCCGGCCGGTGTCCTCAACCCGGGAGTGCTGCTCCCGGCGCGGTGAGCACGCGCCCGGAACAGGCAAAGGTGGTGTCCGCCGCCGCCCTCGATCTCCGAACACCCACGGCACGAGCCGCCCGCCGTGGAAGCCGGCGGACGGCGTTGTCGTTCACGGCCGTGCAGAAACGGGCCGGCCAGAGATGGGCCGGCTAGAAGTAGGAGGCCATCAGGGCGCGGTCCACCACGAGGGTGTCGCGGGTCAGCGGTGGCAGCCCCAAGTGGTCACAGATGAGCCGGGTCAACTGCTCCTCGTAGTCGTCGTTCTCGCAGTCCAGTCCGGCCGCCGTGATGAGGGGGGCCAGTCTGTTGGGCCAGTACTCCCCGTCGTAACCGGCGTCCTCGTAGTCGATGCAGGACGAGATCCGGCCGTCCTTGTAGTGGTAGGCATGAGGGCCGTGGCCCTTGGCGATGCACGGGTTGGGGACGAACACCATCAGCTCGGCGCCCTGTGGGCACAGCCGGCGGTGGTCGATGTGGTCGAAGTCTTCTCGGGACGGGTTGAACATGTGGTGGACGATCACCCCCCACTCACCGGATGCGGGGCCGTGGCCGTAGGCGAAGGGCGGCCGGTGCTGCGCGACCAGCCCTGCGGTCATGGCGGTCAGGTCGGTTCCCTTGAAGTACACCAGGACGGTTTCGTCGTCCCCGTACCGGTCTTCTTCCTTCCAGGCGATGACGCCGCTGTTGATCCAATCTGTCATGCGGAGCACCGTATCCGTCGCCACTGACAACGCCCCCGCGAGCCGGCTTGAACGCGTTCAAGTGTGCGGGCCAAGACCTCTCACCCTCCCCCCTGAGCTGCCCCGACACCCACACCTGTCGAACGCCGCATATGTGACATAACAGGGGAAACTCGGACTTGGAACCGTTGATGACGCGCGGAGGGAGTGCACAGTGAGTCGGATCAGTACGGATTCCTCGGATCTTCCTCAGCCGTTGCGGATCCTTGGCTCCGGGCTCCGCCGCCTGCCCGGAGCGGAGCAGGTGAGCAGGGCCGCCGACGGTGCGCTGGATCGGCTTGGAGCGGTCTCGCCACGCGGGCGGCGGATCGCGGTCTACACCGGAGCCGGGGTGCTCGGCGTGGCCGGCGTGGTCGAATGGCCCCTGGCTCTCACCGGCGCGGCCGTCGCCTGGCTGACCCAGCCGCGCCCCCAGCAGGGCGCGCGAGGGGAGACGGCCCAAGACGACAGGACCGAAGCCGACATCGCGCAGGACGACATGGCGCGGGCCCACGGCCGGCCGGGTGTCGTCGGGTCCGGCGATGCCCCCGCTGGAACCGCCGACGCCCTGTCGGAGTCCCACGGGCCCGGTGGCAGGCTGGCCCCCTCCCACTTCCAGCACGATCGCCCGGACAGCGGCAGGCACGATCAACCCGCCAAGGTCGGTGACCCTGCCACGACGTCGGCGCTCAAGAAGGTCGCGGAGGCCACGGCACACCACGGCGGACCGTAGCCGTCCGACTCGTCGGGACGGTGGGGGCTTCCGTTTCCTGAGCCTGAGGGGAACGGCGCCGAGAACCCGCCATGACCGAACTCGGCCCCGGTCAGGCCCCCGGTTCCTCGGGGGTCGCCGGCGGCTCGGCAGGGGTCGTTCCCGGCGGCTGGAAGAGGACGGCCCGGGCCACGGGCGGGGCGAAAAGGGCGGTGACGGGTGCGGCGAGGGTCAGTACGGAGCGGAAGGCGCGCCCTACGACAGGGTCGCCGGGGGCGCACTCCTGGACGCGTTGCAGGTACCAGTCGGCAACGCGGTCCGCGGGCCCGCCGGCCACCGCACTGCCGGTCGCGCCCGGCATCTTGCGGTCCGCCCCGGCGGAGATGTCCCAGGCCTGCCGGGACGCCGCGAGGACGGCCCGCTGCACGCGCCGTGTCGTAGGGGTCCGGCGTGGGTCGGCCAGTGCGTCGCGCAGAGCGACCGCGCTCATCGCGGCGACGGCCATGCCCTGCCCGTAGATCGGGTTGAAGGTGCACAGGGCGTCACCGGTGGCGACGAATCCGGCCGGGCAGCTGCCGGGCAGGTCGTAGCGGCGGCGGACATTGGCGGTCCGCCGGTAGCCGAACGCCGGAGTGAGCGGCTCGGCCTCGTCCAGCCACCGGTGCAGGAGCGGGTGCGGCAGCCTCTTGGTGTACGTCACGAACTCGTCGTCGTCCGTGGGCGGTTCGTCACCGCGCAGCCCGGAGACGATGACCAGGTGGCTGCCGTCCTCCAGTGGCAGAGCGCCGCCGGCGTGGACCTGATCGGGGCTCGGGTAGACGTAGTAGCCGGCTGTGTCGCCGCCGAGGACGCCGTCCCTGCCGCGGTAGACGCGCGAGGCGTACGCGAGCCCCGTGTCGATGGTCTCCTCGTGCGGTACCGCGGCCCCGATCGCCGTGAGCCACTGCGGTGCCTTCGTTCCGCTGCCGGAGGCGTCGACCACCAGGTCGGCCTCGACGGCCTGCTGTTCCCCGCGCACGTCTGAGGAACGGTCCCGCAGCACCACGCCCCGCACGCGTGAGGCGTCACCGAGGAGCCCTACGACATCCGTCCCCTCCGTCACACTGATCACCGGGTTGGCCAGGACCCTCCGGCGGACCAGTTCCTCGAGCTGGGCGCGGGAACCGGTGTAGATGTGCGTCGTCGCGGGCAGTCGGCGGAACCAGCGGCCGTTCTGCCACAGCACCAAGTCCGACGGCATGCCCACCCTGGGCGCCCCCGCCGCCCGCAGCTCCGCCAGGAAGCCCGGCAGCAGCGACTCCACCGCCACCTGCCCACCCTCCAGCAGGACATGGGGATGCCGGCCCTGCGGTACGCCGGGCCGCGCCCTCGGCCCGTCCGGGAACCGGTCGCGCTCCACCACGGTCACCCGGTCGGCGTGCCCCGCCAGCACGTGCGCCGCGAGCATCCCCGCGAGACTCCCGCCCACCACGACCGCGTGCCGCCCACCCCAGCGCCCCACGTAACGACCACCTGCTCCGCCCGTTCCACCCGCAGAGTTCACCAAGCCGCTCCCCTGATCGCCACGTCGCGAGAAGGCACCAGTATCCCGCTCCGCGGAACGGGTTGACCATGTTCCAGCCCTTTTGCGCCACCCCGAGTGCGCCCGCTCGGCTCGCCGAGGCGCCACGAGTCGCGATCAGCGCGAAGCCCGACCGTGGGGCGGGGTGGCATCTGCGCGGTGAGCCTGCGGCCACCGCGGGCTCGTCATGCGTCCGGACAGGCCTTGGCGCCCACGCCGCGGCCGGATGTCCTCGGCTGCGAGGTGCCGGCGGCCGCGGAGGTGCCGCACGTCGGGGCCAGGTCGGTGTGCAGTATGTCGTGGTCCGAGTACGGGCTGGGCTGCACGCCGTGCTCGAGCGGGGCGATACCGCGCAGGAAGACGTAGTCGAACTTGCTGTGCCAGTCGGTGGTCGTCTCGCAGCTGCCGGTTGAGGAGGGGCGGCACTGGGGGTCCGTATCAGCGGCCAACGCCCATACCCGGGCGAGTTCGGGGGCGTCCGGCACGGCGTTGAAATCGCCGAGAACGATCGCGCGGTCGTGCCGGGCCACGGCTGCGGCGAGTACGCCGGTCTGCTTGGCCCGGACCTCCTCTTGGCGTCGCTGGGCGAGGTGTGTGTTGAAGACCCGGACGGACTGTCCGCCCACCCTGGTGGTGACTGCCATGTACCCACGGTCTTCGGATCCGCCGTCGGGGTACTCCACGTTGACGCGGTCTGTCATCGGTGCCGCCGAGAGGATCGCCTGGCCGTAGCCCCCCGGATTCCACGGCGCTCCCCCGCAGCGGCCCCAACTCTGCAGAACCGTCCCGTACTCGACGTGGTAGACGAGCCCGTGGAGGCTCTGCAGATACTCCCGGATCCTCTCGACGTCACGCACGCACGCTTCCTGAAGGCCGATGACCTGGGGCGCATACGCGGCGATCTCCGCCGCCCGGCCGACGTTGTTCCCCTCGCAGGGGTTGCAGATGTTCCACGTCATGACCCGGTTCGGTACGACGTCCCTGACGGCTTCGACGGGCGCCGACCTGCCGAGGACGGCACCGCTGGGTGCACTCGGGCCGACGAGCAGCAGGCAGGCCGCGACCGCGGCGACTGCGAGCAACCATGTGTTCCGTCCGAGCCCACCCCGTCCGAGCACCGCCGCCTCCTCACAGTGGACACCCATGGCATCTGACGTCTCCATGCGCGACGTTACGGGACGAACCTGTGAGCAACGCTGCTTCTGCCCCTTCACCGCCCCGGCCCTCGCCCCGCAGCGACGATAACCCACCCCGCAGCGCCCCACCCCGCAGCGCCCGGCCCACCGTCCGCTGCTGCTCGGGCCAGGACCTGCCCGCGGCTTAACGCAGACCGACCCGCACCCGGACGGGAGCACGGGTCGTCGGCCAGGGTTTGGCAGGGAGCGGGGATCGGCGGGAGGCACAGCCGCTCTGCGCGCGGCGCGGTCGGTCAGTTCTCCTGGAGCACGGCGAGCACGTTTCCGGCGGGGTCGGTGAACCACGCGATCGCCTCAGGGCCGCCGTTGCCGACGCGGACGATGCCCTTCTCGTCGTGGTCGAATCCGGGGTAGCGCACCAGGGTCACGCCGCGCCGCTCCAGGTCGCCCACGGCGGCCTCGATGTCGTCGACGGGGAAGTTGAGAATCGTGAACGTCGCAGGGGTGTGATTCTCCTTGGGGTAGATGAAGACACGGGCGCCGCTGCCGAGCTTGAGGGTCAGCATCCGCATGTCTCCCTGTCCGGTCTCCTCCACATCGAGGCCGAGGACCTCACCGTAGAACCGGCGGGCCTCGCCGAGGTCGTCGACCGAGAAGCCGCTGAACGCCTGCGATTGTCCGAGCATTCCGTGTGTCTCCTTCGCGGGTGAGCTGAGCCGTCCTGACAGCTCAGGGCACACCACGCGCGGCGGGGCCGGACGCGCGCCGCGCGGGCGGCGTCCGGATGGTCGTGCGCCCTTCACCCTCAGGTAGCGAGGTCCGAGCGCCGCCGGTGCTCCCTCTCGGGCTCGTGGCCGCGCCTCTGAGACCCGACATGCGGGACGGTCCCGTTCGGTGGAGTCTGAGGATCATGGCGCGTAAGCACGGGCGGACCGATGCGGCCTCCGACGTGGAGGACGTACTCGACGAGCTCTACACCACGCCCCCGCCCGACTTCGTCGCCCGGCGCAACGAGCTTGCCGCCGCGGCCGAGACGTCCGGCCAGGTGGAGGAGGCCCGGCTGATCCAGGCGGCCCGCCGCCCCACGCTCGCTGCCTGGGCGGCGAACCTGCTGCTGCGTTCCCAACCGGAGGAGAGCGGGCGCTTTCTGGAGTTGGGCCGGGCGCTGCGCGAGGCGTATCGAACCCTGGATGCCGAGGGCATCAAAGAGCTGTCCGAGCAGCGCCGGAGTATCGTCTCCGCGCTGTCCCGGCAGGCGGCCGAGCTGGCTCGTGCGGCCGGGCACCGTCTGTCGGACGCGGCGCGGCAGGACCTCGAATCGACCTTGCGGGCCGTGCTCGCCGATCAGGACGCGGCCGGCCACTGGGCCACGGGCCGTCTGGAGAACGCGCTCACCCCGCCGTCGGCCTTCCCCTCCGGCACCGCCCCGGCGGGCGGCACCCCGCACAAGCCGCGGAGACGCGCAGCTGCACCTTCGTCGGGGACGCCGGCGAAGAACGACCTGGCCGACCGGCGGCGCCGCAAGCGGCAGGAGGAACTCGCCCAGGCTCGCAAGGCGGCCAAGGAGGCCGAGCGGCACCTGCGCGATCAACGTACGGAGCAGGCGGGCGCCGACGCGGCGTTGCGACGGGCGCGCCACCGACACGACCGGGCCCGTGAGCGGGAGACGGCAGCCGAGCAGCAGCTACAGCAGGCGCGTGAGGAGCTGCAGCGGGCCGACCGGGAACAGCAGGAAGCCGAGGACCGACTTCGGACGGCCGCAGACGCCCTGGCCCGGGCCGAGCAGGCGGCGCGCGCGACGGCCGACGAGGTGGAACGCCTGGCCGGATCCGACGGGTAGGGCCGGAGTACGGGGTACCCCCTGAAGATCCGCGACCCGTGCCGGATATGTTCGTTGTGCCGGACGTGCCCGCACCACGTATTCCCTCTGGCCACGGTGAAGTTGCTCCGCCCAGGGACGGGGGTGGTGGACATGGGCCCGCTCTCCTTCCCACGTGGCGGCACAGGATCGTGCAGGAGCCGACGTTGCGGACGGCCTACGAGTTCTGTCGACGCCGGACGCGGCGAGACCCGGCCGAGTACGCGCTGATCCAGCTCGCCCCCCGGCCCGCTGCGGCCGGCCTGCTGGGCGCTGTGGGCCGCGGCGAACGCGGTCGACGATCTGGCCGACGACCGGCACGCCCCGGTCCACGGACGCGCCGTCCAGATCGAGGCGTGGATCACCGCTCTCGACTGGTGGACACCGCGTGGCGTTGGCGCCTGGACCTGTCGGGGCTGCGCGGTGCGCTGGATGTGGTGCGCGACGACGTGTGCGGGCGCAAGTTCGCCGACTGGGCCGCCTGGCGGGCCTGGGGCCGCCGGACCCTGCTCCTGTGGCAGGCCATCACCACCTACAGCCGACGCCAGCGCCGTCACGGCACCACTCCCCCGGCATGAGCCGGTCGTGGACATCGGCTGCGAAAACCCCGTGGAGGCGGTGATCGGCACCGTGTTAACGTCCGAACGCCGGCCGCGGGACTCCGGTGCGACTTCCGGAACCTGCCTATGAAGCAATGATTCGCAGCTCGTGCCTCCATTCCCCGGCCGGCTTCTGGCAGGGGGGCAACACATGGGCGGGCGGGGCATGGAGTCGTTCGGGGATCTGATCGCGGCCGATGACGTGCTGCTGTTCGTCAATGCCGCGATCACCGCGACCGGGCAGCGTGAGTTCCACTCCGACGCCGGTGCTCAGCGGCTCTCCCTGGACTTCCTGCACGCGTACATGCTGGGCAACTACCGTGACCTCTACGCGGGCGTGCTCGCTCTCGACATCAACGACCACAATGCCGCGCTGATCATCCGCCGGCTGCTGGAGACGGCCGCCGAGGCCACCGTGGAGCAGCGCCGCAGCGAAGGGCGCCTGATCGCCGGGCGGCTGGCGGTCCTGCCACCGCAGCGCGTGTACGGGCTGTTCGGCGCGCTGCGCCGCGCCGGGGTGAACAACCGCCGAACCCGCGCTCTGCTGCGCGACTGGCTGTCCGCCCGGCCCGATCTGGCCTTCGACGCGGTCAAGTACCGCAGCGGCCTGAAGCAGGCGCTGCGACACGCGCATCTGGTACCCGGCGACGGCGAGATCGGCACGTTCCTGTTCGCGCCGCTCAGCCGCGCCCGCTACGACATCCCGATCCTGGAGACATGGCGTCGCGCTCACTTCGAGCAGGCGGCCGTGTTCGAGCTCCCTTACACCGTCGCCGAGGGGTTCGCGGCCCAGCACGGCATCCCCCGCAAGGTGTTCCTGGAGCGGATCGCGCCGCGGTTGACGCGAGGGGAGGCGCTGCGGCTTCAGGAAGCCGCGCAGGCGCGGGGCCCTGCGGCGGCGGAGGCGGTGAAGACCGACCTGTCCCGGATGCCGCTCACGCGGCTGGCCGGATATGCGCTCTCGCTTCCGGCCGAGGAGCGCGTCGTACGGCGCGCGGAGCTGGACGGCGCGCTGCGCACGGCCGCCCAGCGGGTGGCCGGCGCGCACCGCGGGACATGGGGCCGGGTGACGGCCGTACTGGACGACAGCTTCTCGTCGTACGGTTCGGGCGTGAAGCGGCGTCGGCCGCTGGCGGTCGCCCTGGCCTGCCACTATCTGCTCGGTGTGCTCGCCGGGCACTACCGCGGGCTGTGGACCTCCGGGCGTGGCGATGCGCTGTTGGCGCACCCGGTGGGTCCGACCCCGCTGGGTGAGCGGGTGCTCGACGGGCTGGAGACGTCGCCGGACCGGCTGGTGATCGTCTCCGACGGCTGGGACAACGCTCCGCCCGGACTCGCCGCCGAGGTCCTGCGGGTCTGGCGCACCCGCCTCGACACCGAGCGCCGCACCAGTGTGGTTCACCTCAACCCGGTCTACGACGCCGCGGACTTCGACGTACGCCGGCTGTCCGCGCGTGTGCCGACCGCCGGCATCCGTGACGCGGAGGACCTGCCGGCGCTCGTCGAGATCGCGCAGTTCGCCGAGGGCCGGACCGGGCTGGCCGAGTTGACGGCATACCTCGACGCCCGCGCGGCGCGGCTCGCCACCGTCCAGGCCCAGCGGGTGCAGGGGGCGGACGGGGCAACGGGGACGGACGGGAGTTCACGATGACGTCGCACGAACGGGGCCCGACCCCCTCCGCGGAGCCTTCCGGGCTGCTCGCCGGGCTTCGGACCCGCCCCTCCCAGGTGTGGGGAGCCGTGCGGCTGGTGCCGCTCGTCCGGCCCGAGCCCGTCCAGGACCTGCGTCTGCATCCGCGCCTCCACAACGGTCCGGGCGTGGTCGATCTGGGCCGCAAGGGCACCTACTTCTCCTACATCCCGCACAGCTTCGTCGCGGAGTGGACCGGTGACGGATCCCCTGCGGCCGCCTACGGCACACAGCTGACCGGTTCCCAGCCGGAGCGGGAGGCGTTGGAGGCCGTACGGCTGCACTTCCACCGTCGTATGGCACGTCAGGAGGCCAAGCACCGGCTGCGGTTCCTGCCGCTCCACCTGGCGTTGGAGGGCTATCTCTCGCTGCACTTCGGCGGGCCCTCCATCGCGTGGGAGGAGTGGTCGCGGCAGGCCCTGCGCCAGGGGCTGTCCCCACGCGTCGAGGCGGCCTTTCTGGGCACCGAGGTGCCGGGGCTGGCCGACGCGTTGAGTGTCTTCGAGATCCACCCCGGTCAGTGTGGCGTGCTGGTCTGTCTTGCCGACGCGCTCGCGGCGGCGTTCGTCGTGCCGCACCCGGAGGACTACCGCACGCTGCACCCCACCCTGGTGCAGGACCTGTACGGCGACCTGGTGCACCACTACGCGACCCTGATGCCGCCGGTGCCGGACTTCCGGGCCCGCATCACCGACACCGGCATCCGTGCACTCGCCGAACTGCGGGCGGCCGTCGCGCAGCAGACCGCCCAGTGGGCCGACTTCCACGACACCACCATGGCGGCAGGGCTGCTCGAACAGGAAAGCACCTGGCAGCAGGTCCGGCGGATGGGCCGTTTCACGCTCTCCCGCTTCCTGCCGGAGTTCCGCCCCAAGCAGGACAACCACATCGGCGAGGCGATCAGCGACGAGCAGGGGCAGGTTCTCTACCTCAAGACCTTCCGGCTGTCCGAGAGTCAGGTCCGCCGGGGCTACCTGCTCAGCCGTCTCGCCGCACACGACTGGCACCTCGCCGACACCGCCGCCGAACTCGGCGTGGAGAAGGCCCAGTTGTGCCAGCGGCTGGAGGCTGCCGGGTTCGGTCATCTGCTGCGGCAGAGCGCGCGAGGCCGCTAGGGCGGGAGTTGGCCTGTACCAACACCTTGACAGAGCGTTTCCGTCACTTCTTAAATCATGAAGTGAAATAAGTGGCTCCTGAGGTCGAGGGCCGCTACCTCCACTCCCCCCACTCATGCCGCTTCGCCGGCGCAGGAGAAGAGATGCTCCCCACCCCGCGACCAGCCATCGGCGGCCGCCACCGGTCACGTCGGGCTCGCACCCGTGGTCCCTTGGCCGCGGCCTTCGTCGCCGCCGCGGCGGCCGCCTCGCTCCTCAGTGCCGTACAGCCCACACAGGCGGTCGCCGAACCGGCCGTCGCCGCGCTGCCCACCGGTTGGTCCACGGTGGTGAACGCAGGCAGCGGCAAGTGCCTGGACGCCCGGGCGGCGGGGACGGTCAACGGCACGGCGGTGCAGCAGTACGCCTGCAACAACAGCACCGCGCAGCAGTGGAGTTTCACAGCGACCGGCGACGGTTTCGTGCGGATCGCCAACCGCAACGACGCCCAGCAGGTGGTGGACGTGAGCGACGTGTCCACTGCCGACAACGCGGCCGTGCACCTGTGGACGTACGGCGGTGGTGGCAACCAGCAGTGGCAGGCCGTGGACGAGGGCGGTGGCTCCTATCACTTCGTCAACCGGCACAGCGGCAAGTGCCTTGACGTCCCGTCGGCCTCGACCGCCGACAGCGTCCAGCTGGTGCAGTACACCTGCAACGGTACGGCCGCCCAGCGCTTCCGGGTCGCACCCGTGAGCACCGCTCCGGGGGACGTCGACCTCGGGCCCAACGTGGTCGTCTTCGATCCGTCGATGCCCTCGGCCACGATCCAGAGCCGACTGGACTCGATCTTCCGGCAGCAGGAGACGAACCAGTTCGGCTCGCAGCGCTACGCGGTCATGTTCAAGCCGGGCACGTACAGCAACGACGTCAACGTCGGCTTCTACACCCAGGTCCTGGGCCTGGGCCAGTCCCCCGACTCGGTCACCCTCAACGGCGCCGTGCACGTGGAGGCGGACTGGTTCCCGCCGCAGAACGCCACCCACAACTTCTGGCGCGGCGCGGAGAACCTGTCGGTGAACCCCACCGGCGGCACCGACCGGTGGGCGGTCTCGCAGGCGTCCGGGTACCCGCATGACTCAGAGGTAATCGACGGCTCTCCCCTCCCCTGGCAGGATCAGGGACACCGCCGGCAACCACCGCCGGAGCCCGATCGCGACCGCGAGGAGAGCGCCATGTCCGTCAAGTCCGTTCCGTCTACGGCCAGTTCGGCGAGCACGGCGAGTTCCGTCGCCGAGGCCACCCGGTCCGTCGTGCAGGAGTTCGTCGCCGCCCGGCTGGCCGGCGACACCGAGCGGCTCGTCGCGCTCTTCGCCGAGGAGGTCGACTGGCTGCTCGCCGAGAACCCGGTCGTCCCCTGGATCCGCCCACGGTCCACCGCCGCCGAATGCGCTGCCCAGTTCACGGAGTTGACGGAACACACCGTCCCCGAGGACGCGCGCGCCTCCGTCGACACGTTTCTCGTCGACGGCACTGACGCCGTGCTGATGGGGCACCTCTCCGGAACGGTACGCGCCACGGGGAAGACCTTCGAGGGCCCGTTCGCGCTGCATCTCACCGTGGAGGACGGCCGGATCACCCGCCACCACCTCTACGAGAACAGCCTGTCCATCGCCCAGGCCTGCGCCCCGTGAGAGCACCGCACGTCTCGGTGCGCGTCTCAGGGCGGCGTGCCGTCGCCTATCGCTCGCAGGTCCGCCCTGAGGGTGACGAGCCAGTTCTCGACGTCCGTCAGGACCGGCAGCAGCCGGCCGGCCGGCATGGAGTGGATCGCGTACGGCACGGGGACCGGTGGCACCCGGATGCCGCCCGGCGCGAACCCGGACGCCCGGACGGCCGCGGTGGCCGTCACCTCGGCCGCCTCACGTGCCCAGGTCGCCGCGGCGGCGGGTACCTCGCCGTCGAGGTGGCGGGCCGCGATCCGTGGCAGCCAGTTGGCGCCGACCAGGGTGTGCACCGCGAAGTTGAGGGCGGCCGGCCAGTCGGGCGCCGTCTCGTGATGCGTCCCGGGTTCGCTGCGGTACTGGGCGTATGCCGCCTCGGCGAGCCGCAGCCGGTGCCGTGTCCGCCATCGGTGCTCTGTTTGCCACCGGCGCTGTGCTTGCCACCGGGTCCGCTCGCCGGCCTCGGGGGGTTCTGGTTCCGGGAGCGCCGGTGCCGCGGGCGCCGCAGGGGCGGGCAAGGTGGCCGCCACCGCCGCCGGGATGAGGAGCGCGGCCTCCTGGAGCAGCCCGGCCATGCCCCGCCGGACCTCGGTGGCCGCTCCGGCCGGCCACGCCAGGACCCCGCACAGCAGGCCGATGCAGGAGCCCGTGAGGACGTCCACCACGCGGACCTCCCCGATGCGCCAGGTGACCGGAGCGAGCTGGGCGAAGGCGGTGGAGACGACGAGCGTGAACAGTCCCTGTGCCCACGCCAGGCCGGCGACCGGTCCCACGGTGAAGGCCAGCAGCATGATCGGGACCAGCAGCGCCGCGTAGACGTCGGTCGTCTCCCCGGCCCACAGGATCAGGGCTCCTGCCGACAGCGCCCCCGCGAACGTGCCGACCACCGCCAAGCGCACGGCGGACCAGGTGGCCCCCGCCGTGGTGCGTCCGAGCGTCAGCACGGCGAGCAGGACCCAGAAGCCGTGAGCGAGGTCCAGCGAACCGGCGACGAGGCGTGCCACGCCCAGCCCGAGCCCGGTGCGCACCGCGTTCTGGAACGCGACCGAGCGCAGGGTCAGGTTCCCGGTGAGTCGCCGCGACCACAGGTGGATCGCGGGGGGTTCCGCGTACCAGAGCTGATCGCCCGGGAAGCCGTGTACGACCCGTCTTCCGCCGAGCGCGACGGACAGGGCGGCCCGCGCGGTCACGGCCGAGGCCGCCTCCGCGAGGACGGCCGACTGCCGCCGCAGGATGTGGGGTGACGGGGGTTCACGGGCCTCCGCCGCCCGTGTGCGAGCGGTGAGGAACTGCTCGACCATCTCCTCCAGTGCCTCGGATCCCGCTACGGGACGCCGGCCACGCAGGTTCTCCGCCATGGCGGCGCACTGCGCGGCGATCGCCGCCTGGAGCGATCCCGACACGTGGTCCCGGGCCGGTGAGGGCAGCGCGTGCTCCGCGGTGCGGGCCAGCTGGTCGAGGAGCCGGCGGGTCGCACCGCCGGTGTGGGCCAGCGCGCGCTCGGTGCGGCCCGCGCCGGTCGGTCGTACGGCGGGCGGCAGCCGCGACAGGCGCAGGACCTGGCCGGCCGCGCGCAGCTCGCGGACGCGGTCGGGGTCCGGCACGCCGCCGCCCGCCGCGGCTCTGCCCGCGCGCGCCGCCACGTCCAGCGCCGAGGCGAGCCGCTCGCGGTAGGGGACCTCGGCGGGCGCGGGCAGCACCAGCAACTCGCAGAGCACCATGAGCGCGCCGCCCAGGAGCAGGCCCGCGAGCCGCTCCGGGAGGGTGTCCGGCACATACGGCGGGAAGCAGGCCAGGATGTAGAACAGCTGCAGGCCGGGGGCGACGCCGGCCGGTGCCGGGCCGAAGGCCGCGCCGAAGGACATCACGAAGCCCACGAGCACCATCCCCGCGACCGCCGGGCCGGTGGCCACGGCGAGCGCGGTGCCGAGCGTGGTCAGGGCCACGGCGACCGGCAGGACGCGCAGGACGACGCGAGCGCGGTCCCGGCCCGAGCCGGGCAGCGGGGACAGGATGCCCAGCGAGATCGGGGTGAAGAAGGCGTACAACGCGACAACGGGCTCATCCAGTGCGTATACGGCCGGATAGAAACCGGCGGCGGCCGCGAGGCTGATCCGTGCGGCGCGACGCGCGGCCTGGACGCGGTCGGGTGACGACGGCCGCTCCGCCATGGCGCTCCTTCCCGCGGCCCCGCCCCGGGGAGCATCCCCCGCCGTACTTCCATTTTCCGCAGCGGCGCGCTCCCGGCAGTTCCGGCGGACCCGGCCCGCGGGACTACGGCGTGGCGGCCCGTGCCGTGACAGGGAGCGCTGCCCGGCCTCCTCTCGCACCCGCTCGTACCGGCGTCTCCCCCCGACGACGGGAGCCCCTAGCCCACCCGGGTCCTCTGCGCCGTTCCGACGTGCTCGCGGCGGTGCGTCCCGTGGCCGCCGGGCGTCCGATGGGCCATGTTGCTGACCGTCGAGCCGATCGGCACCGGCCGGATGCGAAGGAGGCCCCGCGGTGGGTGAGCTGTACATCGACGGCGAGTGGACACAGGCGGCGGCGGGCGGACGGCGAGAGGTGGTCAACCCCTACGACGCCTCCGTCATCACCGGCGTCGACGAGGCCGACGCCACCGATGTGGATCGCGCGGTGCGTGCCGCACGCCGTGCCTTCGTCGAGGAGGACTGGGCGTACGCCCCCTCCCGGCGCCGCGCCGACCTCCTGCTGCGTGTCCAGAACCTGCTGCTGCGCGACAAGGAGGACATCGCCCGTACCGAGACCCTCGACACCGGAAAGACGCTGACCGAGGCCCGTATCGACGTGGAGGACGTGGCGAACGCCTTCCGCTATTTCGCCGAACTCGCCGGCAAGGACGGCGGCCGGGTCGTCGACGTCGGGCCGGACGTCCTCAGCCGTGTCGTCTACCAACCGGTCGGCGTCTGCGCGCTCATCGCCCCCTGGAACTACCCGCTGTTGCAGGCATCCTGGAAGGTCGCCCCGGCGCTGGCCGCCGGCAACACCTTCGTCCTCAAGCCCAGCGAGACCACCCCGCTCACCACCATCGCCATGATCCGGCTCATCGAGGAGGCCGGCGCACCGCCCGGCGTCGCCAACCTCGTGCTGGGCTCCGGGGCGACCGTCGGCGCGGCCCTGACCAGCCACCCCGAGGTCGACCTGGTGTCCTTCACCGGCGGTCTGAACACCGGACGTTCCATCATGGCCAGCGCCTCCGAGGGGCCGCGCAACATCGCCCTGGAACTGGGCGGCAAGAACCCCAACATCGTCTTCGCGGACGCCGACTTCGACGCCGCGGTCGACTACGCCCTCGACGCCGCCTTCCTGCACTCCGGGCAGGTCTGCTCGGCCGGTTCGCGGTTGCTCGTCGAGGAGTCCCTGCACGACAGGTTCGTCGAGGCCTACGCCGAGCGCGCGCGGGCGATCCGGCTGGGCAACGGCCTGGCGGAGGGCACCGAGAGCGGCCCGCTCAGCTCCGCCGAGCACCGCGAGAAGGTCGAGGGCTATATCGCCGTGGCCAAGGCGGAGGGCGCCCGGCTCGTCACCGGCGGCACCCGCCCCGACGACCCCGCCCTGAGCCGCGGCTTCTTCCTGCTGCCGACGATCTTCGCCGACTGCGACCGGTCCATGCGCATCGTCCAGGAGGAGGTCTTCGGTCCCGTGGTCACCGTCGAGCGCTTCCGTACGGAGGACGAGGCGGTGGAACTGGCCAACGACACCCGCTACGGCCTGGCCGGCGGGGTCTGGACCTCCGACGCGAGCCGCGCCCAGCGTGTCGCCCAGCGGCTGCGGCACGGCACCGTATGGATCAACGACTTCCACCCCTACGTACCGCAGGCCGAATGGGGCGGCTTCGGCCGCTCCGGCGTCGGGCGCGAGCTCGGCCCCACCGGGCTGCGGGAGTACCAGGAGGCCAAGCACATCTACCAGAACCTCTCCCCCGCCCCCTCCGGCTGGTTCAAGGGCTGACCAGAGCTGCCCAGGACACCCACAGCGTCCGCCCGTGGCACGACGGCCACCGACGAAGAAGGGCACCGCATGGCCACCACTCCCGCACCCGGCACCGAGTCCGCCTACGACTACGTCATCGTCGGCGGCGGCACCGCCGGCTGTGTGCTCGCCGCCCGCCTGAGCGAGGACCCCGACTGTCGCGTCTGTGTCATCGAGGGCGGCCCCAGCGATGTCGGCGACGAACGCGTCCTGCGCCTGCGCAACTGGATCAACCTTCTCGGCTCGGAGTTCGACTACGGCTACACCACCGTCGAGCAGCCGCGCGGCAACTCGCACATCCTGCACTCACGGGCCCGGGTGCTCGGCGGCTGTTCCTCGCACAACACGCTGATCAGCTTCCTGCCGCTGCCGCAGGACCTCGACGACTGGGTGAGCCGGGGCTGTTCCGGCTGGGACCCGGCGACGATCCTCCCCTACCGCGACCGGCTGCTCACGCAGATCGTCCCGGTGGCCGAGGCGGACCGCAATCCGATCGCCAGGGACTTCGTCACCGCGGCGGCCCGCGCGCTCGGCGTCCCCGTCGTCGACGACTTCAACGCCGAACCCTTCGCCGACGGCACCGGCTTCTTCTCCCTGGCCTACCAGCCGGAGGGCAACCTGCGGTCCTCCGCGTCCGTCGCCTACCTCCACCCCGTCCTGGACCGGCCCAACCTCACCCTGCTCCTGGAGACCTGGGCCCACCGGTTGCTCACCGACGAGGCGGGGCGGCTGACCCGGGTCGCCGTCCGCGACGCCGACGGTCGACCGGCCACCGTGCGTGCCGAGCGCGAACTCCTGCTGTGCGCGGGCGCCATCGACACCCCGCGCCTGCTGATGCTCTCCGGTATCGGTCCGGCCGACGAACTGCGCGGCCTGGGCATCGAGGTGCGGGCCGACCTGCCCGGCGTGGGCGAGAACCTGCTGGACCACCCCGAGTCCGTGATCGTCTGGGAGACGGCAGGTCCGCTGCCGCCCAACTCCGCGATGGACTCCGACGCCGGCCTGTTCCTGCGCCGGGACACGGGCCAGCCCCGCCCGGACCTGATGTTCCACTTCTACCAGGTGCCGTTCACGGTCAACACCGAACGCCTGGGCTACCCGGTGCCCCGGCACGGGGTGTGCATGACGCCGAACGTGCCGCGCGCCCGCTCCACCGGCCGTATGTGGCTGCGCAGCGCCGACCCGGCCGAACATCCGGCCCTGGACTTCCGGTACTTCACCGATCCCGAGGGCCATGACGAGCGCACCATCGTGGACGGTCTGCGAGTCGCCCGCGAGGTCGCCGCCACCGACCCGCTGCGCGGCTGGCTCCTGCGGGAGGTCGCGCCCGGCCCGGCCGTGGTGTCCGACGCCGACCTGTCCGAGTACGGGCGCCGCGCGGCACACACCGTCTACCACCCGGCGGGCACCTGCCGGATGGGCGCCCTCGACGACCCGATGGCCGTGTGCGACCCCGGGTTGCGGCTGCGCGGCTTCGAGGGTGTGCGGATCGTCGACGCGTCGGTGTTCCCGACGATGCCCACCATCAACCCGATGGTGACGGTCCTGCTGGCCGCCGAGCGCGCCGCCGACCTGATCAGCGGCCGCCCGGCGGCCGCGGAGCGGAGGGCCGGACAGTGACCGGCTCGCAGCCGTCCGCCCCGGCGTCCGGCACCCCGGGAGGGGAGCCGGGCTCGGAGTTCCGCAAGGACATGGGCCCCTGGGCCAACTTCGCCCTCGGCTTCACCTACCTCTCCCCGGTGGTGAGCACCTACACCCTCTTCGGCATCGCGATCGTCGACGGCGGACCGCCGATGATCTGGGCGTTCGTGCTGGCCGGCTGCGGCCAGTTCCTCGTCGCGCTGATCTTCGGCGAGATCGTCGCCCAGTACCCGATCGCGGGCGGTGTCTACCCCTGGGCCCGGCGGCTGTGGGGCAAGCGCTGGGCGTGGATGACCGGCTGGGTGTACATGTGGGCGCTGCTGGTGACCATCACCTCCGTCGCGTACGGCGCCGGCCCCTACATCGCCATCCTCTTCGGCTTCAGGACCACCGTGCACACCACCGTGCTGTGCACCGCGGTGCTCATCGTCGTCGCCATCCTCATCAACTACATGGGCACCAAGGCGCTGTCGGCGGCGGCCATCATCGGCTTCGCCGGCGAGCTCATCGGCGCCCTCGTCGTCGGCATCTACCTGCTGACCACCCACCGGCACCACGGCATCGGCGTCATCTTCGACACCTACGGAGTCGAGGGGGACGGCTCCTACCTGCCGGCGTTCCTGGCAGCCGCGATCATCGGCTTCTACCAGTACTACGGCTTCGAGGCGTGCGGCGACACCGCCGAGGAGGTCGCCCACCCGGGCCGCGTCATCCCCCGCGCGATGCGCCGCACCATCTACATCGGCGGTGCCGCGGCCACGTTCACCTGTATGTCGCTGCTGCTGTCGGTCACGGACTTCGACGCGGTCATCTCGGGCGAGCAGGCCGACCCGGTGGTGGACGTGCTGTACGACGCCATGGGCGAGACCGGGGCGCGGCTGGTGATGGCCGTGGTGCTGATCTCCTTCCTGTCCTGCACGATCAGCCTCCAGGCCGCCGCGGGGCGGCTCATCTACTCCTACGCCCGGGACGAGATGATCGTCGGGCACCAACTGCTGCGACGGTTCGCCCATGCCCGTGCGGTGCCCGGCTACGCGCTGTTCGTGTCCGCGGCGGTGCCGCTGCTGATCGCCTTCGCCTCGCTGCTCTCCGAGGACGCCCTCACCAACATCGTCTCGTTCGCGATCCTCGGTATCTACGGCTCGTTCCAGATGGTGGTCCTGGCCGCGCTGCGCGCCCGCCTCAAGGGCTGGCGTCCGGCGGGCGAGTTCACCCTGGGCCGCTGGGGTCTGGCGGTGAACATCGGGGCGCTGGCCTACGGCATCTTCGCCATCATCAACATCTGCTGGGCCCGTACCCCGGAGAAGCCCTGGTGGGAGAACTGGATCGTCCTTCTCTGCGGCGCGGTGGTGGTGGGCACCGGCCTGCTCTACATGTTCACCACGCACCACTACGGCCGTGGCGGCGCGCCCTCCGGCGACGCCGTGCCGGACAGCTGAGGTCCGGCCGCCTCCCGTTGCCTCAGGGGCGGTACCCGTCCAGCGTCCGAAGCGCCTCGTCGGCCGCCGCGCGGGTCGCCGCCACCGCGTCGGCCGAGGCGAGAGCGGTGAGCCGGGCGCGCAGCCGCCGCTCGCCCTGCGGCGGTTTGCCGGTGGTCGCGAGCCAGTGGGCCAAGCCCTCCGTGGCGTGGAAGCGGACCGTGTCGTCCGGGTCGTCCAGGCCATGGACGAAGCGCGCCAGGTCGTCTCCGGTGTTCTCGTCGGTGGCGTTGTACGTGTCGAGGAGCGAGAGCGCGGCGGCCCGGACATCGGCCGAAGGGGTCCGGTCCACCGTCCGCCGCAGTCCGGGCAGCGCCTCCGCCAGGCCGATGAGTGCGTTGTGCGTCTGCCAGACCGTGTTCGGGTCGGCGGCGAGGTGGGCCACCAACGCCCGGGCCACGGAACGGCGTTCCCAGGGGCGGAGCCCGTCGTCCACCAAGGTGCCCAGGCCGGCCACCGCTCCCGCGCGCACATCGCCGTCCGGGTCGTCCAGAAGCGGAAGCAGCAGCCAGACGGCGTCCCAACGCCCCGCCTGCCCGACGGCCTTCGCGACCGCCGCACGCGTACGACCGGGCAAGGCCGGGTCGACGAGAGCCATGCGCAGCATCCCTGCGGCGGGCCGTGTCCCCGCGGCTCCCAGCGCGTCCGCGGCGGCCGGGCCGGCCACGGCGTCGCCGAGCCAGCGCCCTGCCGGCCCGCTCACCCGTTCCTCGCCCCGTCGGCCGAGCCCACGCAACAGCACGGCCGCCACCTTGGCGTCCCGTTCCGCCTCCAGAGCGCCTACGAGAGCGTCCTGGGTCTGCGCGGCCTCCACGTCGGACAACCGACCGGCCACCGCGATCCGCAGCCGCGCGGATGCGTCGCGGAGCCCCGTGACCAGCGAGTCGCGGAGACGCTCGGTCCACTGCCCGGGGAGCAGTTCGAGAGCCCGCACGCGAGCGTCTGCCTCGCCCCGCTCGGCCGTACGGACCACCTCGGCCCAGACGGCGGGGTCGTCCCGGAAGCGGTACACGAGAACGCGGGCGCGTCCCCACACGGCTGGTTCCCGGTCGCCGAGAAGCGCCACGAGCCCGGGGACAGAGCCCGGCACACCCAGGGCTCCCAAGCCGTCCAGGGCGTTGATCCGCAGGTGATGGTCGGGATCGCGGAGCAGGCGTGAGAAGGCGTCCACGACCTCCGGGCCGTCGAGCCCCAGCCGGATCGCGGCGCGCGAGGCCCGGCGCCGGACCCATGGGTCCTCGTCGCCCATCAGGGCGGGCAGCACCGTACGGCCCGCCTCGGCGACCCCGAGTCGGCCGAGCCCCGCGGCCACGGCCTCCCGCACCTCGGGCGCCCGGTCGTCCGCCACGCCGACGAGCACCCCCGCGTGCTCGTCCCGCCCGACCCTCCCCAGCCCCTTCGCCGCGGCCGCGCGCCGCCAGGTGTCGCCGTCCTTCAACTCCCGCAGAAAGAAGGCGATCTGTTGTTCCGATCCCATGAGCACCCCGGTGAGTGAGACACGGCGAGCGGGACGGAGGTTGTAGCGGCGCGCAGGGGGGTGGGGACGGTTCCGGCTTTCCGACCTAGGGCGGCAGACTCCTGCCTGGTCTCCTAGTCTCCTGGTCGGTACCGGACTGGCCTTTCGGGGCGCCCCTGGCCGGCTTCACAGATCGAGCTGGTACTCCAGCGCCTGGTGGGTGGGGACGTACCCCAGTGCGTCATTGATGCGCCGCATGTGCGTGTTGCTCCCCGCCGTATCGGTGACCAGGCCGGCGAGTTCGGGGTGGTCGGTGCGGGCGAGGCGGATCGACTCGGCCTTCATCCAGCGGCCGAGGCCGTGGCCGCGGTGCTCGGGCAGCACGCCGGTGCCATAGTGCTGCCCTTCGCCCTTGCCGTCGCCCGGCACGACAAGCTCCGAGAAGCCGGCGATCGAGCCGTCCGACGCGTCGACGGCGACCACGGTGGTGAGCAGCTCGCCGCGGTCGGCGACGGCCTTGGCGGCGGCCAGAACTCTCTCGACGTCCCAGGCGACGACACCGTAATCGGTGTCGTCCATCGGCATGTCGTCCATGGCGCGGCGCGAGTGGGCAAAGGTCTCGGCCAGCTCCTCGGGGACGGTGCCGCGCCAGGCCGTGAGACGGTAGCCGGGGTGCGGCCGTTCGACGATCGCGTTGATCTCGTCGACCGCGCCGCCGTCCAACTCGTCCAGCGCAAGCCGGGCATACGTCAGTGTCAGCACCCTGCGGAAGCCGCTCGCGGCAAGGAAGTGGTCGCCGGGCGTGCCCGCGTCGGCCTGCGCGATCACCGACCGCCGGCCCGCTTCCCGCGCGGCGGCCACCGCCGTCTCCAGAAGCCGCGACCCGACCCGTCTGCGCCGCTCCGCCGTGTGCACGTTCAACTGGAGTTCGGCCAGGTGGTCCTGGCCCTCCCGGGTGAACACCCGGAGAAACGCGGACCCGAGCGGCTCGCCGTCATCCCCGCCGGCCAGCCACGCGAGGCGATAGCCGGAAGAGGTGCGGTCGGGATCGGTGAGGGCAGTGATGTGTATGGGCAAGACGGCTCCGGTGCGGTCATCGGGGTGCGGTACGGCCACAGTCGATCACGCAACCGGCTGCGACGACAGGGAATTCGGCGGAGCGCAAGACGTGTACGAGCTTGCCCCGTACGTGACGGCCCGCCAACTACCGCAAGGCGGCCGGCACTTGGTCGGGTCTCTGGCGCACCGGCGACTGCGGTGCCGTCGGCGGCGAGCGGTTCGGCCGCATGCGACAAGGTGCGGCAGCAGGCGATCGGGCTGGCTGTCGAGGACCGCCGGTCGCCGCTGCTCACTTGCCCCAGATCCTCCGGTACGCCTCCCGGTAGCCGGACGGATCCCAGGTGGTGGCGCCTTCGCTGTTGTCGGCCGTGGTGATGTGGACGGGGGCCACGTACCCGCTGGCGGGTCGGCCGGAGAAGGCGCGGTTGAACTCGTCGACGATCTGCCAGCCCTGCTGGGTCAGCGGTTCGGGCACGGTGGCGGCCTGGTACTGCCTGCTGTTGATGCGCTGGAAGGCGGAGGGGTCGCCGTCGCCAGCGCCGATGTTGAACGGTGGGCCGGAGCCCTTCTCACCGGCGGCACGGAATGCGGGTGCCGCGTCGGCGAAGTACAGGTCGTTGATGGCGACGGAGTGGGTCCACCTGTTCTGGAAGCGGGAGAGGAGAGAGGCGATCACCCGTGGGGTGCGGCTGCTCGCGTCCGGGATCGGGATGTTCTCGTACGCCAGCAGCTTGACGTCCGAGCAGGTGGCGAGCTCCTTCCTGATCAGGTCGGACTTGTTCTTGGCGAAGGGGATCGAGGCGTCGGTGATGAGCACGGCGCCCGCCCGGCCGCCCGAGTCGGCGATGATCCATTGGGCGCTGATGGCGGCGACGTCCTCGACCCGGGTGGTGACGTTGGTGAAGAGCTCGGGCCGCCGGCTGGGCCCGGGAGCGGCGACGGCGTGCCAGCCGATGAGCGGGATGCCTGCCGCGTTGGCCCTCGAGACCTGCTGCAAGGTCGAGTTGGGGTCGAAGCCGCCGATGACGATGCCCGAGGGTCTGACGGCCACGGCCTGGCTCATGGCCGCCTGGATGCCGGCCGGGGTGCCCCCGCCGTCGATCACCCGGGCGTTCCAGCCGATGGCCCGCGCCGCTTCCCGCATTCCCTTCGCCGCGCCGGCGACTCCGGGGTTGGTCATGGTCTGGGCGACGTAGACGATGGTCTTGCCGGGCTCCGCCGCGGGGCCGGTGGTGGGCCCGTTCCAGGAGACGTCGGTCTCCTCCGCCCGGCTGACAGCGGCCTGCGCCCGGGTGTGGACCTCGGGGCAGCCGCTCGGGCCCCCGGTGGGCTGGTCCGGTCCGCTCTCCGAGCCGCGTTCGCAGCCGGCGAGGACGCTGGTCGTCGCCAGCAGGGCGCAGGCGGCGAGCCGAACTCGGCGGACGCCGGTGGTGGCCTTGCGGTGGCCGTTGCGGTGCACGAGAGCTCCTCCCGGAGTCATGGGCGGGCGGATGGCACCGGGCGCGCGGGCGGTGCCCGGGGTGTGGGTCAGGGGGCGGTGCTCGTCGGACCACCGTCCTGTGTCGGGGTGGACGGTGGCTCCGGCGGCTCGGCAGGCGCGTCGCGGGCGGATACGGCGCCGGTGCGGAGTCGGCGGCGGGCCGCGTAGCCGGCCAGGCCGACGGCGAGGAGCAGGGTGCCGCCGTGGAACAGCGGGACCGTCCAGAAGTCGGCGCCCATCTGGCCGATGCCGGTGAGTCCTACGGCCAGGACGGCGACGGCGACGACCGTGCCCAGGGCGTTGGGCCTTCCGGGTTTGATGGCGGTGGCGCCGAGCAGGGCGCCGACGAAGGCGGGCAGCAGGTAGTCGAGGCCGACGCTGGGATTGCCGATCTGCTGCTGGGCCGCGAGCAGTACACCGGCGAAGCCGACGATCAGTCCCGACGCGGTGAACGCGTAGACGGTGTACCTGCGGGTCGGGATGCCGACCAGGTCGGCGGCGCGCGGGTTCGACCCGATGACGTACAGGTACCGGCCGAGCGGCAGCCGTTCCAGCACCAGCCAGAGGACGCCCGCGAGCGCGAGCACGTAGAAGGCGGGCACCGGCAGGCCCAGGAACGTGGAGTCGTACAGGTCGGTGAAGGCCGCCGGGAGACCTTGCGGTCCGGGGACGATCCGGCCGCCGTCGGTGACCCAGCCGGTGACGGCGTACAGCATGCTGCCGGTCCCGAGCGTGGCGATGAAGGAGTCGATCCGGCCGAACACGACGATGACACCGTTGAGGACGCCGACGGCCGCCCCCGCGACGATCACCGCGAGGCAGGCGAGCGGCCAGGGCCACCCGTTGTTGACGATGAGCTGCATCACCATGACGTGGGCGAGGCCGAGGCCGTAGCCGATCGAGAGATCGAACGCGCCGGTGACGATGGGGACCATGGCGGCGAGCGCGAGGACGGCCGGGATCGACTGGTTGGACAGGATCGAGTCGACGGTGTCCAGCGTGGGAAACGTACGCGGCAGGGCGAGGGAGAAGATCAGGAAGAGCAGGCCGGTGAGGGCCAGTAGGCCGTAAGCGCCGATGAAGTGCCCGCCCGGGCCGCGCAGCGAGGGGGTCATGGATGCGTCGCGGTTCCGGAGGGCGGCATGGCCGAAGCCGACCGGGTGAGCCCGGCGACGGTGAGGGCCGGGCCGCTCAGCTCGGCCGTCACGGACCCGCCGACGAAGACCAGGGCGCGCCGGCACGCGCCGACGACCTCCTCGAAGTCGGTGGAGATGAGCAGGACCGCGAGGCCGGCGGCCAGCGCCTCGTCGAGCAGCCGGTAGACGGTGGCCTTGGCTCCCACGTCCACGCTCGCGGTCGGCTCCTCGAGGATGAGCAGGCGCAGGCCCAGCCGGAGCCAGCGGCTGATCATCACCTTCTGCTGGTTGCCGCCGGACAGGGTGGCGATGGGGGCCTCGCTGTCGCGGGGTCGCACCGAGAACCGTTCGATGAGGGCGGTGGCCTCGGCGCGTTCGCGGCGGGGGCTGATCCACCGCGGTGCCGGCGGGCTTGCCGCGCCGGGGTTGGCCAGGAGGTTCTCCCGTACGGTCAGCTCGGCGAGGCAGCCCTCCCGCTGCCGGTCCCCGGGCACCAGGCCGACTCCGAGGCGGACGGCGTCCGCGACCCCGCTCGGGTGGTACGGCCGGCCGCCGAGGAGTGCCCGGCCGTCGACGATGGGCCGGGCGCCGGCCAGGGCCCGTCCGAGGTCCGTGTGTCCGGCGCCCGAGAGGCCGACCAGGCCCAGGACTTCCCCGGCCCTGAGTTCCAGAGCGACCGGTCCCGCGCCGGCGGTCCGTACTCCGTCGAGCGTCAGGACGGCGGGGCCGTCGGCGGGGACGGGGGCGGGGTGGCGGTGTGTCAGTTGCTCGCCGACGATGTCGTGCACCAGGCGGGCGGGGCTGTGCCCGGCGAGCGGGCCGTGGCTGACGAGGTGCCCGTCGCGCAGCACGGCGAAGGTGTCGGCCACCGCGTACACCTCGTCCAGGCGGTGGCTGACGTAGAGGATGCCGTGCCCCCGGTCGCGCAGGGCGTGCAGGACGCGGAAGAGGCGGGGGCCGCCGGCGCGCCGGGGGGGGGGGG
>NZ_LGUR01000265.1 GCF_001270495.1 Streptomyces viridochromogenes | reverse complement strand
GTGTGGGCGCAGGGGCGGGCGCAGGGGTGGGTGCAGGGGTGGGTGCAGGGGTGAGTGGTGCCTGAGGTGCCGAGGGCTGGGGCTGGGCCGGCTCGGCGGGCGCCGCGGGCGCGGACGTGGTGTGACCCGCAGGCGCACTCTCACCCGCCGGAGCCGGGCCGGCCGGTCCGGCCGAGGGCGCCTGTCCCGGGCTCCCCGAAGCCCGTACGGCGGCCCGGGCCGCGGCGGGTCCGCTGCCCGGCGGAACCGGCGCGGCGGCCGCTCCGGCATGGGCGTCAGGGCCGGGCACGTACCCCATCGCGGGCATGCCGCCGCTCGCGGCGGCCGCGGAGTAGTTGACGCCCCGCTCCAGGCGATCGAGCCGGGCCATCACGGAGCGCTCGTCCCCGTAGGCCGCGGGCAGCATCGCGCGCGCGCAGATCAGCTCCAGCTGCAACCGGGGCGAGTTGGCCCCCCGCATCTCGGTCAGCCCCTGGTTGACCAGGTCGGCGGCACGGCTCAGTTCGGCGGCGCCGAAGGTGCCGGCCTGGGCCTGCATGCGCTCCAGGACGTCGGCCGGAGCGTCGATGAGCCCCTTCTCGGCGGCGTCCGGCACGGCGGCGAGGATGACGAGGTCACGCAGCCGCTCCAGCAGGTCGGCGACGAAGCGCCGGGGGTCGTTGCCCCCCTCGATGACACGGTCCACGACCTCGAAGGCGGCGGCCCCGTCACCGGTCGCGAAGGCCTCCACCACGGAGTCGAGAAGCGAGCCGTCGGTGTACCCGAGCAGAGAGGTGGCCATGGCATACGTCACACCCTCCTCCTTCGCTCCGGCGAGCAGCTGGTCCATGACGGACATGGAGTCACGCACGGAGCCCTGGCCCGCCCGCACGACGAGGGGCAGGACGCCGTCCTCGACGGGGATGTCCTCCTTGCCGCACACCTCGCCGAGGTAGTCCCGCAGGGTGCCGGGCGGCACGAGCCGGAAGGGATAGTGATGCGTCCGTGACCGGATGGTGCCGATGACCTTCTCGGGCTCGGTGGTGGCGAAGATGAACTTGAGGTGCTCCGGCGGCTCCTCCACGACCTTCAGGAGCGCGTTGAAGCCGGCCGACGTGACCATGTGGGCCTCGTCGATGATGTAGATCTTGTAGCGGCTGGAGGCGGGCCCGAAGAATGCCTTCTCCCGCAGCTCACGCGCGTCGTCCACACCACCGTGCGACGCGGCGTCGATCTCGATGACGTCGATGGACCCGGGGCCGTTACGGGCGAGGTCCTGACACGACTGGCACTGCCCGCACGGGGTCGGCGTAGGGCCCTGCTCGCAGTTCAGGCACCGCGCGAGGATCCGCGCACTGGTCGTCTTGCCGCAGCCGCGCGGACCGCTGAACAGGTACGCGTGATTGACCCGGTTGTTCCGCAGCGCCTGCTGCAGCGGGTCAGTGACATGCTCCTGCCCGATGACCTCGGCGAACGACTCCGGGCGATAGCGGCGGTACAGCGCGAGAGACGACACGCATACGAGGTTATAGGCGCCCACTGACAACCCACCCCGCAGCGGGAACGCAAGCGCCCCCCACGCACCCGCCAGAGCCGACCTACCCTTGCTGCCTTCCGGCCCTGGGGGAGTTCAGTCAGATAGCGCCGCGTGAGGGGCTGCCCAAACAGTACCCGATGGCAGGGGGCGGGAACGAGTTCGCGAGCACTCCTCAACGTCTTGTATTGTTTGCGGCGGAGGATTCGCCTAGAGGCCTAGGGCGCACGCTTGGAAAGCGTGTTGGGGGCAACCCCTCACGAGTTCGAATCTCGTATCCTCCGCCAGCTCAGAGGGCCGGATCGCGCAAGCGGTCCGGCCCTCTGGCGTTCGTCCGTCCCGGCCCGACGCGGTCGTCCGTTACTGATCTGTGCCGACGGCCACAGCGAGCGGGGCGCCCATGGGTTCATACTGAGCCATGACAAAGCCTGCGGCACCGAAGCGTCATCTACCCACCAGCCCCTTCAAGGCCCCGGTCCCACCGGCTCCCAAGCACTTCGCCATGGGCGACCAGGTCACCCATGACGTGTACGGCCTCGGCCGGGTGGTCGGCATCGAAGCCGGAATCGCGGCGCTCGTGGACTTCGGCTCCGCGCAGATGCGGATCCTGAGCCCCTACGCCAAGATGACCAAGCTCTAGGACCAGACCCCTCCGACGACCGACGCCTTCCGCCTCGAACGGGACGTACCAAGGCGCATACTGGGGACAATGACAAAGCCTGCTGTACCGAAGCGTCATCTGCCCACCAGCCCCTTCAAGGCGCCGGTCGCACCTGCTCCCAAGCACTTCGCGGTGGGCGACCAGGTCACCCACGATGTGTACGGCCTCGGCCGGGTGGTCGGCATCGAAACCGGAATCGCGGCGCTCGTGGACTTCGGCTCCGCGCAGATGCGGATCCTGAGCCCCTACGCCAAGATGACCAAGCTCTAGAACCGCAGTGCCCGGTCACGGCACACCAGGCCCCAGCAGGGACCTGTAACGAAAGGCAGACACCTCATCGAACCGACGTCGCTGTTCTCCGCTCCGGAAGGGCAACCCCGCCGTTCCACCGTCGCATCGCCGACTCCGACAACCGATCCCTTCCAGGCCCCGGACTTCGGGGAGGAGGACGAGATCCTCCAGTTCGAGGACGTGCAGGAGCAGCAGCCCGCCACGCGCACGCGTGCTGCCCGGCGCAAGGCTGCCTAGCGGGAGCCGGGACGGGGGCGGGCCACACTCCGGCTGTTGCAGCGCCGGGTGAAACGCTCGTCAGAAAACGTCCGGCGGCGCCGGTTCCAGGTGTTGTTCCGCCCAGATGGTCTTTCCCTTGGCGCTCTGGCGGGTGCCCCAGCGCTGCGTCAGCTGAGCGACCAGGAGGAGGCCGCGGCCGCCCTCGTCGTAGCTGCGGGCGCGGCGGAGGTGCGGGGCGGTGTTGCCGCCGTCGGAGACCTCGCAGATGAGCGAGTCGTCGTGGGTGAGATGGATGAGGCGCAGCTGGATCGGGGGTTCCGCGTGCCGGATGGCGTTGGTGACAAGTTCGCTGACGACCAGTTCGGTGACGAAGGCGGCGTCCTCCAGGCCCCACGCCTCCAGCTGGGCCAGCGCGTCCTTGCGGGTCTGGGCGACGGCGGAGGGATCTGACGGAACGCCCCAGGTGGCGACCTGGCTCGCGTCGAGTGCCCGGGTACGGGCCATGAGCAGGGCGACGTCGTCGGACGGGCGGGGTGGCAACAGATCGGTGAGGATCCTGTCGCACAGCGCGTCCAGGGTCGGCTCCGGGCCGGTGAGCAGATGGCGCAGGCGGCGGATGCCGTCGTCGATGTCGCGGTCCGGGGACTCGAGCAGGCCGTTGGTGTAGAGGGCGAGCAGGCTGCCCTCCGGCAGGTCGATCTCGGCCGACTCGAAGGGCAGGCCGCCCAGGCCCAGCGGAGGGCTCGCCGGGATGTCGACGAGGTCGGCGACGCCGTCGGGGCTCACCACGGCCGGGAGCGGATGCCCCGCCCGGGCCAGGCAGCAGCGCTGGGTGATCGGGTCGTACACGGCGTACAGGCAGGTCGCGCCGACCTCACCCCCGGCGCGGGTCTCGGGGGCACGGTCGGCGGGCGTCCGGTCGTCCTCCCGCTCGGTCGACAGACGGGCCACGAGGTCGTCGAGGTGGGTGAGCAGCTCGTCCGGGGGCAGGTCGATGTCGGCGAGGGTGCGTACGGCGGTGCGCAGGCGGCCCATGGTCGCGGAGGCGTGGATGCCGTGGCCGACGATGTCGCCGACGACGAGCGCCACCCGCGCCCCGGACAAGGGGATGACGTCGAACCAGTCGCCGCCGACCCCGGCGTGCACGCCCGCCGGGAGATAGCGGGAGGCGACCTCCACCGCCGCCTGCTCGGGGAGCCGCTGCGGCAGCAGGCTGCGCTGGAGCATCACCGCCGTGCCGCGTTCCCGGGTGTAGCGGCGGGCGTTGTCGATGCAGACGGCCGCCCTTGCCGCCAGTTCCTCGGCCAGCACCACGTCGTCCTGCTGGAAGAGCTTGGCCCGGCGGTGGCGGACGAGGATCGCGACGCCCAGGGTGGTGCCGCGGGCCGACAGCGGAACCACCATCACCGAGTGCATGCCGAACTCACGGGCCCGGGAGGCCCGGGCCGGGTCGCGGGCGACCAGCGCGGTGATCGCGGGGTGCGTCATCTCGTACACCGCGGCCCGTCCCGAGCGGAGCGTCTCGACCGGCGCGGAGCCCTCCGGGTACTCGTCCGCCTCGCCCAGGGCCACGACCGCCTCCGGCAGGCCCGGGGTCACGGACTGGTGGGCGGCCCGGCGCAGCACGAGCGGGCCCGCCAGGGTGCCGGCTTGCGGGAGCGGCTCGTGCAGGTCGTCCAGGGAGGTCAGCAGGTCGACGCTGACGAAGTCGGCGAGTTCCGGGACCGTCACGTCCGCCAGCTCCTGCGCCGTACGCATCACATCGAGGGTGGTGCCGATGCGCCGGCCGGCCTCCGCGATCAGCTGGAGCCGCTTGCGGGCCCAGTACTGCTCGGTCGTGTCGTGCGCGGTGAGGCAGACGCCCCGCACCTCGCCCGTCGCGTCGCGCAGCGTCGACATGAAGACCGACCAGGCGTGCTCGCGTGTCTCACCGGCGGTGCGCAGGAAGTTCTCGTTGTACTGCGGCTCGCCAGTCTCCAGCACCCGCGCCATGCTCTGTTCGGCCCGGTCGCCGGCGGGGCCGTCCACGATCTCGTTGACGCGCAGTCCGAGCATGTCCTGCTCGGTGAGGGCGACCGAACGTTCCATGTCCGCGTTGGCGCGGCGCAGCCGGAGCCGGGTGTCGTACAGCGCCAGCGCGCAGCATGGGGACTGGGCGAAGCTCCAGGTCACGAAGGTGTCGTCGAGCGGCTCGGGCTGCTGCCCGCTCATGGCGGAGACCAGCAGCCATTCGCCCGCACCAGCACCGGCACCCGCGCGCACACCGCCGCCCACATCCGCTCCGGGAGCCGCAGCCCTCTCCCTCTCGGGTGTCCTGTGGTGCGCCAGGACCTTGATCTCCAGCCGTCGGCCGTCGCGGTGCCGGACGGAGAGGTTGCCGTGCCATCTGGGCAGCTGCGCGAAGGGAGGCAGGTCCTCGGCCGGAACCGGCTCGGCCAGCAGCTCGCCCGCCGGTCGCCCGACGATCTCTTCGGCCGCGTACCCCAGCAGCCGCTCGGCCCCCGCGTTCCACCCGGTCACCCTGCCGCGCTCATCGACGGTCACGCGGGCCGTGAGGGCCTCGCAGACCACGTCGTCGAGCGGCCGCGTCGTCGTCCGGCCGGTGATGACGGGCTCGTCCATGATCGTTCATCTCGCTCTCGCCGAGCTACGCCCGGTCCGCGCTCCCGGCCCGCGGACGTCGGGCCGGCGTTTCCGGGTCATAAGCAATTATCGCCGTCGGGCACGGCTCACGGCTCACGTCCCTTCCTCCTTCCCATCCCCGTTCGCCTCCCCCTGACACTCCGGACACCACACCGTCGTACGGCCGCCCACCCGCGACCGGCGCAAGGCGGTGCCGCAACGAGGGCAGTGCGGGTCGGGGGCGTCGCGGTGGCCGGTGAGCCAGGTGGGGCGTGGGGGGACTCGGCCGGCGGTGACCGCGGGGCGGAGGGTGCGGCGCATCTGGGTGTACAGGCGGCGGCGTTCCGGCCCCGTGAGGGCGTTGGCCGGGGTGGCGGGGCGCAGCCTCGCGCGCCACAGGATCTCGTCGGCCAGGAGGTTGCCGAGGCCGGCCAGGACCGACTGGTCGATCAGGACCGCCTTGACGCGGCCGCGGTGGGACGCGAGCGCGGTCTCGAACTCCTCCCGGTCCACCGTCAGGGCGTCGGGGCCCTGGTCCGCCAGGAGTCGTACGACGTCGGAGGCGTCGTCGGCCAGCCAGAGCCCCTGGAGTTTGCGCTGGTCGCGGTAGCGGAGCTGGCGGTCGCGGGCGAGGGTGAACAGGACGCGGTCGTGCGGTTCGGCCGCGTCGTCCGGGTGGGCGCAGAGCAGCAGGCCGGTCATGCCGAAGTGCAGCGCGAGGGTGGGGCCGCCGGTGCGGGCGAGCAGCCACTTGCCGTGCCGCTCCACCCGGGTGATCCGCCGGCCCTCCAGCGCGTCCCGCAGCCGCCTCGCGCTCACCCCGTGCAGTACGCCCGCGTCACGCACGTCGACGTGGCGGATGACCCTGCCCTGCGCACAGGACTGGAGCACCTTCCGGAAACCCTCGACGTCCGGCAGCTCAGGCATGGCGGACGGCCTTCTGGGGCTGAATGCCGCGCACCTTTACCTTTTGCCCGGTTTTGGCGACTTCTCACCTCGCCGGGCCCTCGGTTCCAGGCGCTCGCGTCAGCGCCTCTTGAACTCCACCGGCCCCGCGTTCATCTCGACGGTGCCGTCCGTGTGGAGGACCGGGCGGCGCTCGGTCATACGGCCGCTGTAGGCCTCGACGTGATGGATCGCCGCCCCGTCGAAATCGGTGAAGTCGACGAGGGCGATGGCCACCCAGTAGCGGGTCTTGGTGTTCTCGAAGAGCGGGACGGTGACGGTCGAGCCACGGCCGTCGGTGACCACGACCTTCGCGCCGAAGCTGCGGAAGGAGCCGAAGCCGTTGCTGACCGCGGAGTAGGCGCAGAGCAGGACGTACCCCTGCTGGTCGGGGCGGACGATCCGGAGGGTCTCGCGGCCGGGGACCCGGGCGTCACCGTCGAGGTGGATGAAGGGACGGTTCTGCAGTGAGCCGAGGCGCTTGTAGTAGACGACATCCGCGCCCTTGCCCTTCTTCGCCGTGTCCGCGTCGGGAGCGGGGCGCGATCCCTTCTTCTTCGGCGTGACGAGGGTGCCGGGCGCCTGATCCCCGCGTATCGCCTTGGATGCCGGGACGAACAGGGCGTAGAGGTCGAGGTCGGCGCCCCGCCGGCGGCGCTCGTCGCTGCCGCCGTCCCACTCCAGGGTCGCCGTGACCACCAGCTCGCGGTCCGCTTTGTCCAGGCTCATCGAGACCTGGCCGCCCTTGTCGAGGCTGATCTTGCCGAGCGGGGGCTTGCGCAGGCTCATGGGGAGCTCTGCGGGGACGGCCCGCACCTCCTCGGGCTGCCGCACGGGCACCTCGGGCTGCCGTACGGGGTGGTCCTCCGGCGCCTCGGGCTCCTCCTGCGCCACCTCTATCCCGAAGTCGGTGGCGAGCCCGGCCAGCCCGTCGGCGTACCCCTGGCCGATGGCGCGCAGCTTCCAGGTCTCGCCTCTGCGGTAGAGCTCCATCAGGAGCACGGCACGTTCGCCGTCGGTGAGGGCGGGCGGGCGGAAGTGGACCGGCTCGGTGCCGAGTTGGGCGGCGCGGACCAGCACCTCCTTGACCTCGCGGAAGGTGCGGCTCGCGTCGTCGGGGTCGCAGCTGCCGACCAGGACGACCCGGTCCACGTCCGCGGGAAGCGCGGCCGGATCCATCTCGACGCGCTCGGGGCCCTCGGCGTCCGCCGCGAGGTGCCGGACGGCACCGGCCTCGGCGGACGGCTGGTTGTAGAAGACCAGGTCGTCGTCGGACCTGACCTTGCCGTCCGCCGTCACCAGCAGGGCACTGAGGTCGACCGTGCCGCCCACGGTGTGCAGTTCGGCGACGACGGGCCCGGAGCCCACCGCGGTGTTCCCGCCCTTGGCCAGCTCCGGCATGCCGCCCACCCCTCGAATCCCCTGGCGATTTCAGGCCACCTTGTCACATCCGACCCTGATCGCAAGGGTGTTCGTGGGGCGGCCCGGCATCTGACGGGCTCAGCGCGGCTCGCGCACCACCGCCGTCTCCCCCGCCGGAACGCTGACCGCCCCCGGCGCCGACTTGCCCGTGAGCAGTTCCGTGGCGTCCGGGGCGACCGCGACATGGGCGGGCCGGTCCGTGTGGTTGATGAGGAAGAGGTAGTCGGCGTCATGGCCGCGCCGCAGGACCGCCTCGACGCCCTGCGGGGTGCGGCGCACCGGCTCCACTCCCGCCTCCGAGCGGATGCGGTCCAGCAGCGCGCCCAGGGTCGCCGGATCGGGGAGCGTGGCCACGTACCAACTCGCCCCTGAACCAAGGCGGTTACGCGTCACCGCCGGTCCGCCCGAGAGCGGGCCGCTGGTGTACGACGCGACCGCCTCGGCGCCGGACAGGTGTACCCGCTCCGACCAGAGGGTCCCGGTGCCGCCGTCGCTCAGGCCGACCGACTCCCCCGGCAGCAGCGGGAACAGCTCGTCGGTACGGACGCCGAGCGCCTCCCGGAACGCCCCCGGGTAACCGCCCAGCCGGACATGGCAGTTCTCGTCGACGGCGCCGCTGTGGAAGCCGACGGCCAGGGTGCCGCCGCGCTCCGCGAAGCCGGTGAGGTTGGCCGCGCCCTCGTCGTCCACCAGGTAGAGGCTCGGCGCCAGGACCAGGCGGTACGCCGACAGGTCCGCGTCGGGGCGTACGAAGTCCACCGCGACGCCCGCCCGCCACAGCGGCTCGTACCAGGCGCGCACCAGGTCCTGGAAGCGCAGCTCGCCGCTCGGCTGCGAGGGCAGCTCCATCGCCCAGCGGGCGTTCCAGTCCCAGACGATCGCCACTTCGGCCGTGCCGACGCTGCCGCGCACCTCGGCCAGCGCCCGCAGATCCGCGCCCAGTCGGACGACGTCCCGCCAGATCCGGCTGTCCGTGCCCGCGTGCGGCAGCATCGCCGAGTGCCACTGCTCGGCGCCCGCCTTGGCCGCGCGCCACTGGAAGTAGGCGATGCCGTCCGCGCCGCGGGCGACATGGGCCAGCGCGTTGCGCCGCAGCTCGCCGGGGCCCTTCGCCCGGTTCACGGGCTGCCAGTTCACCGCGCCCGTCGAGTGCTCCATCAGCAGCCAGGGGCCGCCCGCGAGGGAGCGGACGAGGTCGCCGCTGAGCGCGATGTCGATCTCGGACTCGGGGTCGGCGGACTGGAGGTAGTGGTCGTTGGAGGCGATGTCCAGCTTCGGGGCCCAGCGCCAGTAGTCGAGGGCGTCGAAGTTGTGCATCACCATGAAGTTGGTGGTGGCGGGGATGGCCGGGGCCACCTCCAGCAGCACCTCGCGCTCCGCCTCGTACAGCGACAGCAGCTCGTCGCTGCAGAAGCGGCGCCAGTCCAGCTGGTGGGTGGGGTTGGGGACGGCGCCGGTGGGGCGGGGCGGGAGGATCTCGTCCCAGTCGTAGTACCACTGGCTCCAGAAGCGGGTGCCCCAGGCGTCGTTGAGGGCGGCCAGATCGTCCGCGTACCGCCCCCGCAGCCAGCGCCGGAAAGCGGCCGCGCTCTCGTCGCAGTAGCACTCCGCGTTGTGGCAGCCGTACTCGTTGTGGACGTGCCACATCGCCACCGCCGGGTGGTCCGCGAACCGCTCGGCCAGCGCCCGCGCCATCCGCAGGGCCGCCTCGCGATACGCCGGGCTGCTCGGGCAGAACGTCTGGCGGCTGCCGTACGACAGCCCACGGCCGTCCTTGTCCACGGGCAGCGCCTCGGGGTGGGCCTTGAAGAACCACGCCGGGGGTGCCGCCGTCGGGGTCGCGAGGTCGGCCGCGATGCCGTGGGCGTGCAGCAGGTCGAGGACGCGGTCGAGGAGGGTGAAGTCGTAGGCGCCCTCGCTCGGCTCCAGCAGTGCCCAGGAGAAGATGCCGACGCTGACCATGGTCACCCCGGCCTCGCGCATCAGGCGCATGTCCTCGGCCCAGACCTCCTCGGGCCACTGCTCGGGGTTGTAGTCGCCGCCGTAGGCGATGCCGGGGACGGAGAGTTCGCGCTTCACCGGGCATCGCCCCCGAGGAGCCGGCGGGTCGTGGCCACGCCCCACTCGTCCAGGGACAGCAGACGGTCGCTGGAGGCCATGAGGCCGCCGGTCGCCTCGATGTGCGCGGCCCACCGCTCCCGGGTCTCGACGGCCGGGCGGGCCATCAGGCAGTCCGGGTCGTTGATCCAGAGCCGGCCGTGCTGCCACTGCCGTCCGACGCCCGTGAACTCGGCGGGGTCCTGGCCGGGCTGGCTGTAGTCGTCGGCCTCGGGGCGGCGGTGCGGTGCCGTGTCGGGGCTGACCCGCATCGCGTCGAACAGGCCGATGGACGCCAGCAGGGGCGCGCCGCAGCCCAGCAGGTAGGCGTCCGCGCCGATCGCCTCGCGGATCAGCCGGATGCCGTCGCGGTACGCCGTCAGCGCGTCGACGTCCGGGTCGTGCCGTACGCCGTCCAGGGCGCCCGCGTAGAGGAAGTCGACCTTGAAGTAGTCGTAGCCCTCGGCGCGCAGCGTCCGGAAGACCTCCGTCAGATACGCCGCCGCCTCCGGGTGCGTGGTGTCCAGGACGCGCAGGTCGTGGCCCCAGTTGCGGCCGGCGTGCGTGAAGCCGCCGTCCTCGTCCCGGACCAGCCACTCGGGGTGCTCGGCGGCCAGGTCGCTCGCCGGGTCGACCAGGAAGGGTGCCGTCCAGATGCCGGCGCGGCGGCCCCTCGCCCTGATCGCGTCCGCGATGCCCGCGCGGGAGCGGAAGCGGCCGGAGAGGGTGAGCCAGTCACCGAGGGCCTTCTGGTAGCCGTCGTCGATCTGGACGACGTCGATGGGCAGGTCGAGGGTGTCCATCGCACGGAGGTTCTCGTGGATGTCGTCCTCGGTGACGGCGGTGAAGTACTCGTACCAGGAGCACCAGACGGTGGGCGCCGGGCGCGGGTCCGCCAGGCCCAGGCTGTCGGCCCAGTCGGCGAGGGCGCCCTGGATGCCGCCGGGGCCGAGGTAGGAGTAGTGGTCCACCTTGCCGTCGGCGCTGATCTCGGCGTGACCGTCGCGTATCTCCAGACGGATGGACGGTACGGAGCCGCGCGGCTCCGGTGCCGCGAAGACCTTGATCGGTCCGTCCTCGCCGTTGGGGGCCAGGACCAGCAGCCCCTCCCCCTGGAACACCCCGTCGGGCACGGTCGCTCCGGGCCGGTAACAGACCGTCGCCCAGTTGTCGTCGGTCGGGCGGTACGGCTTGTCCCCGAGGGCGTAGGCGCCGCTGGGGCTCCAGGACTGCCAGCCCTCCTCGTGGACGCGGGCCTTGCGAGGGTCCACGGACACGGAGGCGACCGGGGTGAAGGGGTTGTGCACGGAGGTCTCTTTCAAGCTGAGGGCGGTCAGCCCTTGTTGGCGCCGAGCGTGAGGCCGCTGACGAACTGCCGCTGGAGCACGAAGTACACGATCAGCGTGGGGATCGCGGTGAGCAGGGCGCCGGCGGCGACCAGGTTGGGGTCGGTGAAGTACGCGCCGGTGAGGTTGTTCAGCGCCGATGTGATCGGCATGTTCTCGCCGGTGGAGATCAGGACGAGGGCCCAGAAGAAGTCGTTGTAGATCCAGATGGAGAGCAGGGTCGCCAGGGCCGCCATCGCCGGGCGGCACAGCGGCAGCACGATCTGCCAGTACTGACGCCACACCGAGGCGCCGTCGACGAGCGCGGCCTCGGTCAGCTCGTGCGGCAGCGAGCGCATGTAGTTGCTGAGCACGAAGGCGCAGAACCCGGACTGGAACGCGACGTGGATGAGGACCAGCCCGAGCGCGGAGTCGTAGAGCTTGCCGCTCATGGTGATGCCGGGCAGGTCGATGAGCAGGTACAGCCGGTACAGCGGGGTGATGATGACCTGCTGCGGGAGCAGGTTGCCCGCGGTGAAGACCAGCAGCAGGGCGAGGTTGAGGCGGAAGTCGAAGCGGCTGACGTAGAAGGCGACCATCGACGACAGGAACAGCGTCAACAGCACCGCCGGGACGGCGATGATCATGGTGTTGACGAAGTAGTGGCTCATGTCCGACTGCGTGAACGCGTTCGTGAAGTTGTCGAAGTTCAGCGTGTCCGGCCAGGACACGTATCCCTTCTCGCTCGTCTCGCTGTACGGCCGCAGCGCCGAGTAGATCGCCCAGGCCAGCGGCGCGATCCAGACCAGTGCCATGGACGCGAGGAAGAGGTGCAGCAGGATCCGGCCGGGGCGGACGGGGGTGCGCTGCTTGCCCAGCGTGGCGGTGGGGGTGCTCATGCGCGCCGCTCCTTCCGGAAGGTGGCCACCAGGTAGGGGATGATCACGACGAGGGAGATCAGCAGCAGGACGACCGCGATCGCGGAGCCGTAACCGATGCGGCTGGACTCGCCGATGATGTTGTTGGTGACCAGGATCGAGAGCAGCTCGGTGCCCTCGGCGCCCTTGTTGAAGACGAAGACCAGGTCGAAGGCGCGCAGGGCCTCGATGATGGTGACGACCAGGACGACGGTGTTGGTGGGGCGCAGCGTCGGGAAGATGACGTTCTTGAAGGTCTGCCACTCGTTGGCCCCGTCGAGCGCGGACGCCTCCCGCAGCGAGGGGTCGACGCCCTTCAGGCCGGCCAGGTACAGGATCATCATGTAGCCGGTGTGGCGCCAGGACGCGGCGACGAGGATCGCCCAGAGGTTGAGGTCCGGATCACCGATCCAGTCGATGTACTTGCCCGGCTCGTTGGCCCCGATGATGCTGTTGATCAGGCCGGTGTCGGGGTTGTAGATCAGCTGCCAGACGAAGCCGATCACGGCCATCGACAGCACGACGGGCAGGAAGAACGCGGTCTGGTACACGCGGCTGAACCGGATCTTCTTGTCCAGCTGCACGGCCAGGAACAGCCCCAGAGGGGTCGGGATCACGATCAGCACGACGAACCAGATGACGTTGTGCTGGACGGCGGGCCAGAACTGCGGGTTCTGCTCGAAGAGTTCCTTGAAGTTCTGCAGCCCGACCCACTTGATGGAGTCGAAGCCGATGCCGTCCCAGGTGGTGAAGGCCAGTGCGATCGAGGCCAGGGCCGTCACCCAGACGAGGGCGATGTGCAGGATCGTCGGCAGGCCCGCCATCAGCCCGAGGGTGAACCGGTCACGGCGGGTCAGCAGACGACGGTGCCCCTGAGGCACCTTCTTGACGTTCTCGGCGGGGGCAGCGCCCGGAGGCGGCGCGGCGGCCGCCTCCGGGTTCTCCTTGGTGAGGTCGGTAGTCATGTGATCAGCCAGATCTGCCGTATCAGTCGGTCAGTCGGTCAGTCGGTCGGCCGGTCCGGGGGCGCCGGCCGGCCGGTCAGCCCGGTCAGCCGGACGCGAAGATCGTCTTCTTCTGCCGCTCGATCGAGGCCAGCAGGCTGTCGACGCCCTTGGGGTCGCGGATGAACTTCTGCAGCGCGGGCTGCATCACCGTGGAGGTGAAGTCCGGCCGGCTGTCCCGGTCCATGAACTGGGTCAGGGACTTGGCGCCGCTGATCATGTCGTACGCCTTCTTCTGAATGGCGGTGTACGACGACGTGTCGGCCTTGGTGGACGCGTGGACCACGCTCGGGTCGGACTTGAGGTAGATGTCCTCGGCGTCCGGAGTGCCCAGGTACTGAAGGAGCTTGACGGCCTCGGCCTTGTTCTTCGGGCTCTTGCTCATCATGAAGCCGTCGGTGGGCGCCTCGA
The DNA here is from genome assembly GCF_001270495.1 of Streptomyces viridochromogenes. Lineage (GTDB taxonomy): Bacteria > Actinomycetota > Actinomycetes > Streptomycetales > Streptomycetaceae > Streptomyces > Streptomyces viridochromogenes_A. The sequence continues at coordinate 158,712 of NZ_LGUR01000265.1, read as the reverse complement.
CGGTGTCCTGCCCGTACGCCGGGTCGATCTCCGGGAAGGCGAAGAAGTCGAGGTCGTCCAGGTCGGCCTTGTTGGTGAACTGCTGCGCCACGAAGGTGCCGAGCAGATACATGCCGGCCTTCTTCGAGGCGAGCGTCTGCGCCGCGTCCTGCCAGGTGCGGCCGACGGCGCCCTCCTGGTGGTAGGGGAGGATCTCCGCCCACAGGTCGAAGGCCTTGCGCACCTTGGCGTCGGTCCAGGACGCCTTGCCCGCCATCAGCTCGACGTGGAAGTCGTAGCCGTTCTGGCGGAAATTGATCTGGTCGAAGGTGCCCAGGGCGGGCCAGGCGTCCTTGTCGCCGAAGGCTATCGGGACGAGGCCGTCCTTCTTCATCTGCTTGCACAGCGCGACGAAGTCGTCCCACTTGGTGGGGACTTCGTAGCCCTTCTCCTTGAAGACGCTCTTCCGGTAGAAGATCGCCCACGGGTACGTGTACAGCGGCACGAAGTAGTACTTGCCGTCCTCGCCCTTGCTGAGCTTGTGCATCGCCTCGGGGAAGTTGCCGCCGATGGTCTTCCACACGTCGTCGATCGGCGTGGCCAGGCCCTTGGCCGCGAAGAACTGCATCCGGTAACCGGCGAACCAGGTGAACACGTCGTCCGGCGTGCCCTGGAGGTAGGAGTTGATCTGCTCCTGGAAGGTGTTGGAGTCCTTGGTGTTCACGTCGACCGTGATGCCGGACTTCTTCTTGTAGGCCGCGTAGATGTCGGCGAACGCCTTCTTCGGCACCGGGTCGGACGCCTTGGAGCCGAGGGTGACGGTCTTCGGGTCGCTCGCCGTGCCGCTGCCGCCACAGGCGCTGAGCAGCGGGATCCCGGCGCCGAGAACGGCGGCGCCGCCCACGCCGCGCAGGAGGGTGCGGCGGCTCGGTGAAGGGAGTGAGAGACCGGAGGGGGTGAGGTGCTGCATCTACGGCTCCTGATGACAGGGTTCGATCATGAGGGTTGGACGTGTCGAAGTCCGTCGTAACCGACCAGAAATCAACTTGACCGAACACGGTGGCGCAATAACAGCCCTTTGTCAGGTCATGCGTCAAGAGATGTCGATCGCCGTTTCGGAAACGTGACCGACATCTCGAACGAACACTCAACACTGTGTTGATCGCCCCTGCGGCCGGGCGAAGATCGCCCTCGCGACACCGCGAAGATCGTCCCCGGCGGCGCGGCCCTAGCGCACGACCACTGACCTGGTCTCGCTCACCTGGTCGACCTCCGACGTCCGGACGGTCACCTTCATCTCCCACGTCCCGGCGATGGGGAGGTTGAGGAAGCTGTTGCCCCAGTAGCCGCCCTTGTCCGTGAGTCCGGCGTCGAGGGGGCCGATGTCCTTGGCGGGGTGGGTGAAGGAGATCCGCAGCTCGGGAACGACGGAGACGCCGCCGTCGGGGCCGTAGACGAGCGCCTCGATCGAGTTGTCGCCGACCCGGCCCGGATCGAGGGTGACCTGCACCTTGCCGTGGCCGCCGGGGGTGCCCACGTCGAAGGGGACGTTGGTGACGGAGGCGCCGACGACGGCGGGCGCACCGGCCGCCGCATCGGCCTCCGCCCGGCCGGGCAGCGTGCTGGTGAGGATCGTGGTGACCGCGAGCACCGCCGCACCGACGGCGACCTCGGCGAGGACGGAACGGCGCAGGGCTCGGTGGTGGGGGGCGGTGGGGGGAGGTGGTGCGTCGTCCGTGCGAGGAGATACGTCGTCGGTGCGAGGCGGCACGTCGTCCGTGGAAGGAGGCGGTACGTCGGTCTGCGCCGACGGCTTGGGCAGCGCGGGCCCGCCGACCGCCTCCGGGACGCGCTCCCGCTCCCGCTCCCGGTCCAGGTCCAGGTCCCGATCCCGCTCCCGGACCCGTTCCTCTTCCCGTACGGCCGTCTCCGCGTCGGACGTCGTCGCCAGCCGCGCTGTCCAGCGACGCGAGAGGGCCGCCGCGCCGAGGAGCAGGGCCACCGCGAGCAGCTTGAGGGTCAGGAGCCTGCCGTACGCCGTGCCGCTGAGCGCGTCCCAGGAGCCGAGGCCGCGCCAGGACTGGTAGACGCCGGTGACGACGAGGACGGCCACGGAGGCGAAGGCGAGGCGCGAGAAGCGGGTCACGGCGGCCGGGCTGAGGTGGGCGCGGTACAACGTCACGAGCAGGGCCGTGAGCCCGCCCAGCCATACCGCCGTGGCGAGCAGATGCAGCGCCGAGGACGTCATCGCCACCGGCACCTGGATGCCGGCGGAGGCGTGCTCGCCGGCGGCCCAGGTCAGGGTGAGGCCGACGGCGAGGGCGGCGCCGGCCCAGCCGTACGGCTTGCGCCGCCTGGTCAGTCGTACGAGATAGACGGCGGCGACGGCCAGGAGGCCCAGCCGGACGACGAGGACCGCGCCCGGGCGGCCGGTCAGGGTGCTGGTGAGGGAGTCGGCGCTCAGCGACCCCAGGGGGCCCTCGCCCGTCTCGTACGGGGCGCGCAGCACCAGCAGGGCGAGGGTGGCGGCGAGGAGGGTCCACCAGCTCGCCCTCAGCAGCTTCAGGAGCACTGGCGCGTCCGGTGGGCGGCAGACCGCCATGAACGTCGCCGTGCCGATGAGCAGGGCGACGGCGAGGTAGGCCAGATAGCGGGCGATGTTGTAGAGGCTCTTGGTCGCCGGGTCCTCGGTGGGACCGGTGTCCACGGTGGCCGTGGTGAGGGACGCCTTGCCGACGGAGAACGTGAAGGCGCCGGAGACGGGGTGGCTGTCGGCCGACACCACCCGCCAGGCGACGGTGTACGTCCCCTGGGCCAGCTTCGCGGGCAGCGTCACACGGGCCGTTTCGGCGCCGTCCCGCGCGTGCGTCGGCTCGTCCGTGCGCAGGCGGCGCCCGTCGGGGTCCAGGACGCGGAAGGAGTCGTCGAGCAGTCCGACCGACTCCGTGAAGGTCAGGGTGAGGTGGCGGGGGGCCGACTTGAGGACGGTTCCGTCCTGGGGATCGGTGGCGCGGAGCGCCGCGTGGGCCGACGCGGGGGCCGTGCCGCCGAGGAGGAACAGGACCAGCAGGGTGCCCAGCAGCACCAGCCTTTGAAGTCGTCGCCGGTCTTCAGGTCGACGTTCTCGACGCCCTCGACGCCCTGGCCGTCCGCCATCACACCTCACGCCACATCTCCGTCGTCGGTCGTGCCACCTCGGGGTTACGTACGGATACGAAGGGTTCCGCGCTCACTTGCCCGTCACTTGCCCGTCTCGAACCAGAGCAGCTTCCCGGCGCGACGGTCAAGGGCAGGCGGAGGACGTACACCCAGGTGTCGGGCGGGGACACGGTGCGCAGGGATCCTCCGGACGTCTCGCAAGGAAGGGGGGGTTGAGGGGTGTTGGACCGACCTCGCTCAACTGCCGTGCCTGGCGGTGGCATTGCCTGGAGGCGAAATCCCAGCAGCACGCGGTGGCGGTAGCCCTCCGGCCGCCCGCCCCACCCCTCCGGCCATGTCGGAATGGGCAGTAACGGCCGGACGACCTGCCATTTGGGGATTCGGGCCATGACGCAGCCGAGGACCACCCGGATGATCGCCTGAGCCTGAGACTGGAACCGCGCTTCAGCGAGGCAGCAGGACGTCGACCTGCCCCCGGATGTCCTGCATGATCTCCTCGACGCTCAAGGCGATGTTCACGCTCGCCGCCATGCTGAGGAACATCACGGCGGACACGATGTGTGCCAGCGTCGCGGCGTCGCCCTCTGCGACCCGCTCGTCTCGGCGCAGCACGGCGGCGATGACCTCCTCGGTCTGCGCGACGATGGCCAGTGCCGCGCCGTGCCGGGGCTCCTCGGGGTCGCCGAAGACCATCTCTCGCAGGTAGGTGCGTCCGTTGTCGATCTGGGTGCGGTTGCACTCCACGATCGGCCGGACGATCGCCAGCACCGCGTCCAGCACGCCTGGGACGGTCTCGGCGTCCGCCCGGCCCTGCTCGAGCGCTTCGGCGTACTTGGCGTTCTGCACAAGCAGGAGGAGTTCGCCCTTGGTCTTGGCATAAAGGAACAAGGTCCCGGTGCCGATGTCGGCCTTGTCCGCGATCTGCTGGGTCGTGACCTCATCGACGCCGTGTTCGGCGAACAGCTCACTGGCGGCAGCGACAATGCGGTCGAGCTTTTCCTGCTTGTTCCGCTCGCGCCGTCCGACCGACTGGGGGGCGACAGACATGGCGGTGTCCTCCAGGAATAAATTCTGACTGCGCTCAGTTATGAGAGTAGTTGGCTCTGCTCATTCTTCCACGACGGGGCGAGGAGTCATTGCTCCATCCGTGCACCGCCACGCACTGCACATCCCCTTGGAAAGAAGGAAAAGCAATGCCCTCTCTCGACGGATCAGTCGTCCTCGTCACCGGCGCCAATGGCGGTATGGGCACCCACTTCGTCCACGACGCCCTGGCACGCGGCGCCGCCAAGGTCTACGCCACCGCCCGTTCCCCCCGCGCCTGGGACGATGAACGCATCGTCCCCCTGACCCTTGACGTCACCGACCGCGCGTCGATCGACGCGGCCGTCGCCGCCGCGGCGGATGTCACCGTGCTCGTCAACAACGCGGGCGCCATCCCGCCGAGCGCGAGCCTGCTGGACGTCACCGAGGCGGACATCCGGGCGAACATGGAGACGAACTTCTTCGGGCCGGTCTTCCTCGCCCGCGCCTTCGCACCGGTCCTCGCCGCCAAGAAGGGGTCAGTCCTCATCGACGTGCACTCCGTTGCCAGCTGGTATGCCTTCGGCGGCGCCTACAGCGCGTCCAAGGCCGCACTGTGGTCGGCCACCAACTCGCTGCGCATCGAGTTCGCACCCATGGGCGTCCACGTGACGGGTGTGCACATGGGCTACGTCGACACCGGTATGGCCGCGCACGCCGACGGACCCAAGTTGCTGCCGACGCAGCTGGTGACGACGGTCTACGACGCCGTCGAGGCCGGAGAATACGAGGTCCTGGCCGACGAGTTGACCAAGGGGGTCAAGGCGGCTCTGAGCGGCCCGGTCGAGGCGCTTTACCCGGACCTGCACAGCACGGACGCCTGAGCTTGTTCTTCGGTCCCGACGTGATCTCTTCACGTCGGGACCCCGTGATCCATGGCGTTCAAACAGTTGGCCGGCCGGTGTCGAGAAGGGGTGCACCCTCGCGGCCCTCGAGCGGTGGATGACATCGGCGGTCGATCCGGCGGCAGCCCGATCAGCAGCGGGACACCGCCGTGGTGACAGACCATCGCGGCTGTCACCACGGGCTCAGGCGGTGCCAGGCATCGCGAGTTCGGCCCGGTCGGTGCCGGTGCCGGTGTCGGTGTCGGTGTCGGTGTCGGTGTCGGTGTCGGTGTCGGTGAAGCCTTGGTCAGGCCATGCTCGGCACGCACTCGTCCGCGCATCATCCGGTGTAGTTCGTCCAGCGACCGCCAGGCACTTCCCCCGCCGCGATTCGCAGCGGTGTCGGCGGATACAGGCTGCGCCACTGGGTGGTGAGTCCTGGCCGATCGGCCCGTGGCCCGGAGAGGGCGCCGACGCGTTCGAATTCGCCCGCGATGCTGGTGCGCCGGTCGACCACGGTGCCGAAGACGTCGGAAATCAGGTGGGCCCCGCGGCAAAAGAGGACGGACGCGGCATCGGCTGCGTCCGTGCTCGTCTTCCGATGGGTGTCAGCGTTGCTGGTTGGCGATGCCGATGTAGTGCCCGAGCCGGTACTCGAAGTCGATGCCGGCCTGTTCGACGACGGCCTGCGTGCCTGCGGCCCGGGTGAGGAAACCGGGGAGGGTGAGGGAGTGGGTGAACTCGCCGTACGCGGCGACCAGGTCCGCGTCCGGGGGCAGGGTTGCCCGGTTGATCTGGGCCTTGGCCGAGGCGAGTGAGGTGCGGTCGAAGGAGGCGAGCCGGGCGGCGACGGTGCCGACGAAGGCGTCGAGTTCGCTGTCGGGGAGGGCGCGGGTGACCCAGCCCCAACGCTCGGCGGTGTCGGCGGCGTAGTCGTCGCTGGTGAGGATGGCTTCCAGGGCGCGGTCGCGTCCGATGGCGCGGGGGAGGCGTTCGCTGCCACCACCGCCGGGGAGCAGTCCGCTACCGACCTCGGGCTGTCCGAAGATCGCTTTCTCCCGGCTGGCGTAGCGCAGGTCGAGGGCGAGGGCGAGCTCGTTCCCGCCGCCGCGGGTGCGTCCACGGATGACCGCGATGGTGATGTAGGGCGCTTTGGAGAGTTCCAGGACCAGATTCGTCCATGCCGGCACCGCGTCCGGGTCCTCGGGGGCGGGGAAGTCGGCGGCGGCGGCCAGGTCGAAGTGGTTGTAGAAGAAGTCGGGGGTGGCGCTGTCGAACAGCACGACCTGGATGTCCGGGTCGGTGGCCAGTTCGGTGACGATCTCGATGAGGCGCAGGACCGTCTCGCCGGTGATGAGGTTGACGGGCGGGTTGGCGAAGGTGATCTTCGCGATCTGCGGTGAGGTGCGCTCGTAGTGGATGGTGCTCTGCTGCTCGCTCATGGCTGGCTCCGGATGCGTGAGGGGTATCAGACGGCGATTGGGGTGCGAGGAGGGCAAGGAAGCCGGGGCGGATGGATGTGCCGAGCAGATCCAGTGGTCCCGCTTCCTGTCTGCGCGCCGCTCACTCCTGGTAGCGCGGGAGGATCTCGCCGTTCTTGACGTAGGTGAGGGTGGCGGTGACGTCGTAGGCGTGGATCGCGGAGACTTGCGGTGCCAGGCGGTTGGACAGGTCCTCGATCACGTGGCCGGTGAAGAAGGCGTCCCGTGCCGCGGTGTCGGTGAACCCGAGGCTGACCGAGGCGTGGAAGTGCTGGTCGCGGGGGTTGTCGTGGGCGACGTCCGGGGTGTCCCAGAGCTTTTCGAGCCAGGGCAGGAACGTCTGCGTGCGCAGCTCCTTCAGCACTCCGGTGCCGGCGAGCGCGGGTGCGAGCTGCTCGTTGACGAACTTCCGGAAGGCACCGGCGCCGACCCCGTGTCTGCGGCGAAGGTAGATCAGCGCGCGGGCACCGACCCTCTGTCCGGGGCCTGCGACGTCGTACCACCGAGAGGAGTTCGGCGGGCCGGCGTAGAGCAGGGTGCGGCGGAACACGTTGATCTCGTCGGCGTAGGCCAGCTTCGTCTGCTCGCGCCCTTTCAGGGGTGCGAGCACCGATTGGAAGGTGACTTCCGCGACGCCGTCGATCTTCCGGTCGGCGGGGATCGCGGTCTGGACCCCGTCGATGGCCGGCCACAGGCCCGTGTTGTGCTCGGCGAGGTGGATCTGCCGGTACTCCTCCAGGCCCGGGGTGGCGGAGATGATCCCTGAGTGCGGGCCCTTCCAGTGGTCCATGCCGGTCTGGCGGGGCTGGTCGGTGCGCACCCACAGCAGGATCGAGGAGGTGAGAGGCTTCTTCACTTCCAGGGGTGCGGCGACCGGTGACGTGCTCATGATGTTGCCCTTTTTCCTGGTCAGCTGGTGGTCATCGCGCCAGGAACTCGACCGCTAGGGGGGCGAATTCCTGGTGGTACTGGAAGATGCCGCCGTGCCCGGAGTCGGGGTAGATGATCAGCTCGCTGCCCTTGATGCGCCGGTGCAGGTCCTCCGACAGGACCGAAGGCACCATGCGGTCGTTGTCGCCGTTGGCGATCAGGGTGGGCTGCGTGATCGACGACAGGTCGTCGGGGGCGGAGCGCCCCCACTTCTTGATCGCCTTCAGCTGCGTCTGGAACGCCTTGGTCTTGATCTCCGCGTCGCGGTCGACAGTGCGCTCCTTGAGCCGGTTGACGAACGCGCGCCCGGCGGTCTTGCCGGTGGCGTTGCGGTTGAAGAACAGGAACTCCTTGGGGTCCGAACGGGTCAAGGTGGCGCGCAGGATGTCCCAGTAGGTGATTCTGGCGACCTTGTCCATGTCCTTGCCGCCCTTGGGCCCGGTACCGGTGAGGACGAGCTTGCGGACGAGCTCGGGGTGCTTCACCACCAAGGCCTGAGCGACCATGCCGCCGAGGGAGAAGGAGAAGACGTCGATCTTGTCGTACCCGAGCGCCTTGATGAAGGTGTAGGCGTCGTCGGCCATCGCCTCGACACTGTCCGGCACCTGACCGGTGGACGCCCCGACACCGCGGTTGTCGAAGGCGATGACGTGACGGCCCTTCGCGATGGGGTCGACGATGCGGGGGTCCCAGTTGTCCAGGGTCGCGGCGAGGTGGACGAAGAAGACGACGGGGATGCCGCCCTTCGGTCCCAGCTCGCGGTAGGCGTAGGTGACGCCGCCGGCCCTGACGGTGCGGGCCGGGGCCTTCGCGTAGGAGGTGATGACGGCTTCCTCAGGGGTGTTGGTGCTGCTCATGATGGATTCTCCTTGCGTGTTCTGTGTCGCTGTGTGTTTCGTGTCGCCCGTCGCGGTTGCGGCGGGTCAGCTGTGGCCGATGACGGCCTTGCCGCGGATGCCACCCTGGGACAGGGACTGCAGCGCCTGCGGGGTCTGGTCGAAGCCGACCACCTTTCCCACGACCGGACGCACCACGCCCTCGTCGATGAGGGTGGTGATCTGGCGGAGCTGGTCGCCGCTGGCGCGCATGAACAGGAACTCGTACGTCACGCCGAGCTTCTTGGCCTGCCTGCGGATCTTGCCGCTCAGGCCGGTGACCGCCAGGCGCAGCAGCGGGTTCAGGCCGGCCTCGCGGGCGAACGCGGGGTCCGGGGGACCGGTGATCCCGATGGCTTTGCCGCCGGGCTTGAGCACCCGCAGGGACTTCTCGAGGGTCTCCCCGCCGATGCTGTCCAGCACCAGGTCGTAGCCGGTCAGGAGCTGCTCGAAGTCCTGGCTGCGGTAATCGATCACCGTGTCCGCGCCGAGCGCGCGCACGAAGTCCGCGTTGGAACCGCTGGCGGTCGTGGCGACGCTCGCACCGAGGTGCGCGGCGAGCTGGATCGCGATCGAACCGACCCCGCCGGCGCCGGCGTGGATGAGAACCTTCTGCCCTGGCCGCACCTTCCCGCGCTCCACCAGCGCCTGCCACGCCGTGAGCGCCGCCAGCGGCAGCGAGCCCGCCTCTGCCATGCTGATCGAAGCGGGCTTGAGCGCCAGGTCGCCCTCGGCTACGGCGATGCGCTCGGCGAACGTGCCGATGCGGTCCTGGTGGGGCCGGGCGTACACCTCGTCTCCGGGCTTGAAGCCGCGAACTGCCGTCCCGACGCTGATGACGGTGCCCGCGACGTCGTTACCCAGGATCAGCGGCAGCTTGTAGGGCAGGATCTGCTTGAACTCACCGGCGCGGATCTTCTCATCCAGCGGGTTCAGTCCGGCGGCCTCCACCCGGACGAGCACGTCGTGCTCCCCCACGGTGGGCTCGGGGACGTCCGCCTCCTGCAGCGGCTCCTTGTACTTGGCGACGACGAACGCTCGCATGGGGCGCCACTCCTTATCTTCGTCCTATTTATCCAGGCGTGAGGCCAGATCAGCCAATTTCGGCGTGACGCCTAGGGTCTCGCCTCACTCCAACAACCCGAGTACACTCAACTATGAGTCTACTCAGAATTATTGTCAAGGGAGGTCCCATGGGACGCGGCCACATGCCGATCGGACGCCGCGAGCGGGCCAAGCAGGCCAAGCGCGAGCGCATCATGACCGCAGCCCGCGAACTGTTCGCCGAACACGGCGTCAGCGGGGTCACGACACAGCAGATCGCCCGCCGGGCCGACGTCGCGATCGGCACTCTTTACCTGTACGCGTCCACGAAGGCCGAGTTGCTGATCATGGTGCAGAACGAGAAGTTCGCCGCCGCCATCGATTCCGGCCTCGCCGCCGCGAACGCCGCCGTCGGCCAGGGCGTACTGGAGCCGGTCGTCGCTCTCCTCCGTCCCGTGGTGGAGTGCCTGAGGGAGCACACCGAGAACGGCCGCACATACCTGCACGAACTCGTCTTCGGCGACCCGGCCGAGCCCTACCGGCAAGCGGGTCTAGCCCTTGCCGGCCGCCTCGAGGACGGCATCACCGGCCTGCTCACCCGCAACGAGTACATCGATGCCGCCGACGCGGCGACGCTGGCGCGGGTGATCACCGCGATCATCCACATCAGCACCACCGCCACCCTGTACCTGCACCGGAGTGACGAAGCCGTCCTCGCCGACATCCGCGACCAGATCCACGCCACCCTGGCGCCCCACCACCGCGCGGCATGACCACTCGCTCCACGGGCCAACCATCGAACACCTTGGAAAGGGGGTACGTCGTGAGCGTGCACTACGACGTCATCGCCCTCGGTGCCGGCTCGAGCGGGTACGTCGCCGCGATCCGCACCGCGCAACTCGGCAAGAACATCCAGTCCGGAGTCCGGCAGTGCGGACGACGGACAGCCGCAAACCCTGTCCACAACAAGATCTCCTCGGACCTCCCAACCGACCGGCCCGCATTGAATATCAGCGCATTGCGTTGGCCGAGTCTGTGCCCTTTGAGGCGGACGGCCTTGGCGTCTGAGCTGGAGGAACTGGCCCAGTCCAGGGCGGATCCGGCCGACACACTCGGCTCACAGGCGGGAGCGGAATCCGCCCGCGCTCACCACGTCGGCCGAGCCGACACCCCGCCATCCACCACCAGGTCATGCCCCGTGACCCACGACGCGAGCCCCGACGCCAGGAACACACACGCGTCGCCCACGTCCTCCGCCCGCCCCAGCCTCCCCGCGGGAGCGGCCTCCCGCCACCTGCGCACCCCGTCCGGCCACGCCTCCTCCAGCCCCTCCCGCTCGACCAGGCCGGGCGACACCGTGTTGACGCGGATCCCGAAACGCCCGTACTCCAGGGCGGCCGAGCGGGCATGCATGACCACCGCCGCCTTGGACGCGGAGTAGTGCGCGTGCGCGGGTGCCGGATGCGTCGCCTCGATGGAGGCGATGTGGGTCACCGAGCCGCCGGGCCCCGCCTGCCCCCGCATGACCTCGACCGCGGCCTGCGTGCAGGCGAAGACGCTCGACAGGTTGGTGTCCACGACGGCCCGCCACTCCTCCACCGTCATCCCGGACAGCTCCCGGGTCGGCTGTACGCCCGCGTTGTTGACCAGCGCCGTCAGCCGGCCGCCGCCCCACTCCGCGGCCTCGCCGACCAGCCGCCGGCAGGCGTCCTCGTCGGTCAGGTCGGCCCGTAGGACGAGGGCCCGCCCGCCCGACTCCCGGACGCGCCGCGCCACGTCGTCCGCCGCCCGCACCGCCGTACGGCAGTGCAGCACGACCGCCGCCCCCTCCTGCGCGAACCGGGTCGCGATGCCCCGCCCGATGCCGCCGCCCGCGCCCGTGACGAGGGCGACCTGTCCTTCGAGGAGTCCGTGTCCGCTCATGGTCGGCACAGTGTCGCGATACGCGCGGCCTCGGAGGGATAGCGCGCCGTCAGGTCCGCCGGGTCGCCGTGCTCGTAGCCCTCGTAGGTGAAGCCGGGGGCCATCGTGCAGCCGAAGAAGGTCCAGGACCCGCCCGCCGCCACCCGCGCGCCCATCCAGGTACCGGCGGGCACGGTGAACTGGATGTGCTGGCCTTGCGGGAGGCCGGGGCCGAGCACGGCCGTGCGGGACGTGCCGTCGGGCGCGAGGAGCAGGAGTTCCAGGGGGTCGCCCAGATAGAAGTGCCAGACCTCGTCGGACGGCAGGCGGTGCAGGGCCGAGAAGTCGTCCGCGGTGAGCAGCACGACTATCGCCGACCCCTGCGGGCGCCCGTCGGCCAGCTCCGGTCCCGCCCAGGTGCGCCGGAACAGCCCGCCCTCTCGCGGGATCGGCTCCAGTTCGTAGTGCGCGACGAGGTCTTCAGGAGTCACGCCGGGAAGGCTACCCCCCGGTCGAGGAAGGCCAGTTGAGCGTCCTTCCGCGGTATGAACACCTCCGGGAGGTCGACCTCGGGCAGCACGACCGTCGGGCCCGCGGTGAAGCCCTGCCTGAGGAAACGGGCGATGGCCTTCTCGTTGCGCACGTCGGGGTCCACCACCACCCGCTGCCGGTCCAGGGTGAGGAAGACGTACGACGTCACCACCGTCAGGAGCGCCGAGGTCCAGCCGGACCGCCTGCCCCCGGCACCGGCGGGCGCCAGCAGCAGATGGACGCCGATGTCGCCGGGGCGGACGTCGTAGCACTCGCTGACGCGGTCGGCCTCCGGCTCGTACGTCTGGAGGAGCGCGACCGGGTCGGCGTCCCGCAGGACCAGGAAGGCGTGGTGGGTGTCGAGGGTCTCCATATGGGCGTAGATCTCGGCCACCTGGTCCCTGGTCAGGCCGTTCATGCCCCAGAACGCGGCCCGCTCCTCCCCGGCCCAGCCGTGGACGACCTCGGCGTCCGCCTGCGGGTCCAGGGGACGGATACCGACGGTGCCGAAGCCGTCGACCACCTCTTCGTGCACCCATGCGCGGGCTGCCGTCGGCTGCTCAGACATCGGACTCCTTCTCGAACTCGGTGAGCTCGGTCAACTCGGTCAACTCGGTGAACTTCGTGAGCTTGGTGAAATCGGTCTGGACCGGGACCAGGTCTCCCCCCAGCCACAACGGGAGTTGGTCGCGGTGGTGCGGTGAACCGGGGATGCCGCAGGCGCCGAGCGGGACCACCCAGCGGCTGGCCTCGCGGTCGGCCAGGTCCCAGACGTAGCGGGCGGCGGGGCCGCGCGCGCTCAGGTCGGTGACGCCGGGTACGGCCGAGGTGCACAGCACGCAGTCGTGGTCGCCGGAGAGGCCGGGTGCCTCGTACGACGGGTCGGCCAGCGCCCGCCAGGGGGCCAGGCGGTGGGTGTCGCCCCAGGTCCGGCCCCGGCTCTCGCTCCTCCCGGTTCCGACGGGCTGCCCGGCGGCCACCTCCTCGACCGCCGCGCGGACGGTCCCGGCGCGGTCGATGCCGTACAACTCCTCGGCGCGCAGCAGGTGTTCGAGGGCGAACCCGACGCGCGGCAGCAGGGCCAGCCAGGGGAGGAGGACCTCCGGGTAGGCGGGCGGGGCGGAGAGTGCGGCGAAGGCCGGGTGGGCGGCGAGTCGCCGTACGACAGCACTGCGCACCGCCGCGTACAGGGCGGCCGCCTCGCTGTCCGCGTCCATACGGCGGTCCCAGCCCAGGAGGGCCTCCCGGACGCGGGCGGCCTCGGGGGAGAGGGGAGCGTCGATGGCGCTCAAGAGGTCCAGCAGGGGTGTGGCGGACGCCAGTCGGGTGTCCATGTGGATCGCCGGCATGTCCGCGGCCGACCAGCGGTCCTTCTCCCCCAGCAGCGCCGTGATGCGGTCGGCGCGATGCGGCGGGGCGAACTCGACGCCCAGCGGTGCGGCGAGGCCGCGCTGGTTGGCCATGGCTGCGATGCCGTCGGTGAGCCCGCCGCGGGGCGTCTCGTGCCAGCCCTGCCAGTCGTGGCCGGGCTCCCAGGCGGGCACCAGCCGGGTGCGGTTGGCCGCGGAGCGCACCGGCACCTTTCCGGCGACGCGGTGCAGCAGGCCGCCCTCGGTGTCGGCGGCCTGGACGACGTTGACGGGCTCCGCCCACAGGTCGACGGCACGGTCGACGTCGGCGACCCGGCGGGCGCGCAGGAGGGGGAGGAGGGCGCTGAAGCCGAGGTCGGAGGTGACGCGGGGTGGGTAGCGGAGGGCGACGGCGAGGGGCGGGGTGTCGTCCGGGGTGTCGTCCGGGGTGTCGGGGAACACCTCGGACAGTCCGCCGGAGAAACCTTCCTGCATCCCGTCGGGCACCCCCTCGGGCCCTCCGATCACCACCGGTCCCCGCTCCGTCTCGATCACCTCGACCTCGGCCGGCTCCTCCTCCCCCGCGACCTGGACCACCTCGGTGTGCCGGGCGGCGCGACGCCAGACCCCGTCCGGCCCCAGGGCCTCCACCCCCGCCCCCGTACGCCGCAGCCGCTCCCGGTACAGGTCCTGGTAGTCGGCCATGGCGTTGGTGATGGCCCAGGCGACCGTGCCGGTGTGGCCGAAGTGGGCGATGCCGGGGATGCCCGGGACGGCGAGGCCGACGACGTCGAACTCGGGGCAGGAGAGGTGGATCTGCTGGTAGACGCCGGGTTCCTCGATGAAGCGGTGCGGGTCGCCGGCGATGATCGCGTGTCCGGTGACGGTCCGTTCGCCGCTGACCAGCCAGCCGTTGCTGCCGGAGGTGGCGGGCCCGTCGGTGGCGAACAGGTGGACCGCGTCGGCGCCGAGATGCCGTACGACCTGCTCACGCCAGAGCTTGGCCGGGAAGCCGGCGAAGAGGATGTGGATGCCGAGCCAGACGCCGAGCGGGGTCCAGGGCTCCCAGCGGCCGGGGGCGAGCCCGGTCCGCGCGAACTCCGGCGTACGGCGGGCGCCCTCGGCCAGTCCCTCGTTCACGCCGTCGACGTACGCCCGCACCCACCCCGCCGACTCCGGGTCCCGTCTCTCCAGTTCGGCGAAGCAGCGTCTCGCCGTGTCGTCGAGGCGGGCCCGTCTGACGAACCGGTCCCAGGGCAGGGCCTCGGCCCCGAGGAAGGACGCGGACGTGCCCTGGGACCGGTGCCGCTCCACCTCCAGCTGCCAGGCCCGGTCGAGGGCGGTGACACGGCCCTGCACCCGGGCGAGTGCCATCGTGTCGTCCGCGCGAAGATGCGGAATGCCCCAGGCATCACGGAAGATCTCGCCGGTCACCTGTGCCCCTCCTTTGCTTTAGGTTAGCCTTGCCTAAGTCATTGGTGCGGGAATGGTACGTGAAGGGTGAACAAGCCATGGTGCAGGGGCACGGCTGGGAGGGCGCGGTCCTGAAGCTGCTGCGCGCCAAGGACTTCGTGTTCACGGTGACGGGCGCCGAGGACGTCACCGAGAACTACCGTCGCGTCCACCTCACGGACGGCGGCATGCTGGCCGCGACCGGCGTCCACCCCACCATGTGGGTCCGGCTGTGGTTCGACAACGCGGGCAAGCCCCACCAGCGCGCCTACACCCTGGTCGACCCGGACCCCGCGGCCGGCACCTTCAGCCTGGAGTTCGCCCTGCACGAGGGGTGCGCCAGCGACTGGGCGCGGGCGGCGAAGCCCGGCGACACGATCGAGGCGACCATCCACGGCACGGGCTTCGAGCGGCCCGAGCCCGCCCCCTCCCATGTCTTCGCCATCGCGGACCCGGCCTCCCTCCCCGCCCTCAACTCCCTCCTCACCGCCCTGGACTCGTCCCCGGCCACGGTGTGGTTCGAGGGCGGCGAGCAGGACGGACTCCCCTTCCGCACCGAGCCGTCCCGCCACGACATACGGACGCTGCCGAGGCGCGACGCCGGCGCCCACCTGGTCGCCCAGGTGAAGGAGGCCCTGCCCGGCCTTCTCAAGGGCACCTCCGACCCGTACGTCTGGATCGCCTGCGACACGGCGACGACCCGCGCCCTCACGTCGTACGTCCGCAAGGAGCTGGGCCTGCCGAAGCAGCGGGTGAACGCCCTGGGGTACTGGCGCGCCTGACCCGGCCCACGGCTGCGGGGCCTGGGTCGAGGGGGCATGATCGGGGGCATGGACGTCACCCTTCACCTCGCCCAGGACCCCGAGGCCGACGAGCTCCTCGGCCGCAGCCCGCTCGCCGCGCTGGTCGGCATGCTGCTGGACCAGCAGGTTCCGATGGAGTGGGCGTTCAAGGGGCCCCGCACGATCGCGGACCGGCTCGGCGCGGACGACCTGGACGCGCACGACATCGCCGCGCAGGACCCGGAGGCCTTCGTCGCCCTGCTGTCGGAGAAGCCGGCCGTGCACCGCTACCCGGGGTCCATGGCCAAGCGGATCCAGCAGCTGTGCCAGTACCTCGTCGAGCACTACGACGGTGAGGCCGAGCTCGTCTGGAAGGGCGTCGAGGACGGTCGCGAACTGCTGCGCCGACTGCAGGAACTGCCCGGCTTCGGCAAGCAGAAGGCACAGATCTTCCTCGCGCTGCTGGGCAAGCAGCTCGGCGTACGGCCCCAGGGCTGGCAGGAGGCCGCCGGCGCCTACGGCGAGACGCAGTCCTTCCGCTCCGTCGCCGACATCACCGGCCCCGAGTCGCTGGCCAAGGTGCGCGCGCACAAGCAGGAGATGAAGGCGGCGGCGAAGGCCGCGAAGGCCGCGGGGAAGTAGGTACGGCGGCGGGGAACGCGAGCGGGTGCCGGGGCGCGGGCGTGGTCGGGCGCCCGTGACCACCGTCCCGCCACCCGGCGCGGAACGGCCGCCTGAGCCTGCCGCCCGGCGGGTTCCGTCATTCGTTCCGTCATTCGTGCCGTCATTCATGCCGTCATTCATGCCGTCATTCGAGTGGCCCACCCCGAATGGCGGCGTGGGCCGGGTCGTTCCCAGCATGGATCATGACCGAGCCACCGACCGGCTCCCCCTGGGGCCGGGACTACGACGACCGGCGGGTCCATGCCGGGCAGCCGCCCGGGGCGGGGCCGGGCACGGGCAGGGGTATCGGCACGGGTACGGCCCATGAGCCCGAGCCGCCCCTCGAAGGCCCCCTGCACGCCCTCTCCCGCGCCGCCTGGCAGGTCGTGCTGGGCACCGGCGTCTGCTCGCTGGTCCTGGGCGTCCTGGTCCTGGTCTGGCCGGGCGCCCCGCTCTTCGTCTCCGGTGTGCTCTTCGGCCTCTACCTCCTGATCAGCGGTGTGTTCCAGCTGGTCTCGGCCTTCGGCACGCACCGCACGACCTCGCTGCGGGTGCTGGCGTTCATCAGCGGCACCCTGTCGGTCGTCCTCGGTCTGTTCTGCTTCCGCCGCCCGATGCAGTCGATCCTGCTGCTCGCCCTGTGGATCGGCATCGGCTGGCTCATCCGCGGCATCTCCCAGCTCCTGGCCGCCGTCTCCGACAGGTCCATGCCGGCCCGCGGCTGGCAGATCTTCCTGGGGATCGTCACCGTCATCGGCGGCATCGTGCTGATCGACTCCCCGATCGAGTCGGTCACCGTGCTGATGTGGCTCGGCGGGTGCTGGCTGGTGGTGGTCGGCGTGGTCGAGATCGCCATCGCGCTCCGGATCCGGGGGCGGGCCCGCCAGGTCCCGCACGAGCTGTGATACGCGCCGCGAACCCGTACGCCGTGCGGGCGGTTCTCGCCCGGCACGGGATGAACCGCGTGCGTCCACCGGGCAGATGACTTCCCGTGAGTACCGCGAGTACCGCACGATGCCGCTCGCGCAGCCGCACCTGGCTGCGGGTCCTCGTGCTGCTGCTCGCCCTGCTGGTGCCGGGCGCCCACACCCAGGCGCACGCCCAGCCCTTCGTAACCGGTGTCTCCGGCAGCTCCGGTGCCTCCGGTGCCTCGGGTTCGGGTGAGGCCGCCGAGCACGATGTCCTGGACACGGTCCTGCGGCCGCCGGCCCGCGGCGACCGGCGCAGCACCGTACGGCCGGTACGGCAGGGCCCCGGCCCGCTGCCGAAGCCCGCACGCGCCGTCCGGACGTGCCCGAGCAACCTCACGCCGCCACCGGCACCGGCACCGGTACCGGCGCCGTACGTCTCGCACCTCCTGCGCACTGTGGTCCTGCGCTGCTGACAGCCCTTCGCCACGAGGTCAGTCAGCGACGACACGAGGAGCAGGAGCACACCATGCCCACCGACCACTACGCCGTCCTGCGCGCCCTGCTGCGCGCGGAAGCCGCACGCAACACGCCGAAGCCGCAGACGAAGAAGCAACAGCCGCAGCATCCGCCGAAGGAACGGGAGCGCGGCTGACGCGGGCGCGGCGGAGGCGGGCTTCTCCGGTCACCGCCTCCGTCGCGCCGTACCGAAGACCGATCGGGTGATCTCCCGCCCGATCTGCGTACCGATCGACCGAGCCAGGGACTTGAACATGCCGCTCCCGACGACCTGTTCCACGACGGAGGGCTGCTCCTGCTGTCCCCCGGCCCTCGGCTCCCCGGCCTTCCGGTCGTCCCCGGCCGTCACGGCGTCGCGCATCTCGTCCGGCCCCTTCGCCCCGCGGGACGCCTCCAGCCGCTCGTACGCCGACTCCCTGTCCACAGCCTGTGCATACCGCCCGTACAACCCGGACGCCGTCACCGCCCGCTCCAGCGCGCCCGCCTCGACCGGCCCCATCAGCGACTCGGGGGCCCGCAGCCGGGTCGCGGCGACCGGCGTCGGGGCGCCCTTCTCACTCAGGACGGTCACCACGGCCTCGCCGGTGCCGAGGCCGGTGAGGAGCTCCTCCAGGTCGTACGCCGAGTTGGGGAAGGTCTTCACCGTGGCCTTGAGCGCCTTCTGATCGTCCGGGGTGAAGGCGCGCAGTGCGTGCTGGACGCGGTTGCCCAGTTGGCCGAGGACCTCGGCGGGTACGTCCTTCGGTGACTGCGTCACGAAGAAGACGCCGACCCCTTTCGAGCGAATCAGCCGCACGGTCTGCGTGATCGAGTCCAGGAAAGCCTTCGAAGCGTCGTCGAACAGCAGATGCGCCTCGTCGAGGAAGAACACGAGCTTCGGCTGCTCGGCGTCCCCGACCTCGGGGAGGTCATGGAAGAGGTCGGCGAGCAGCCACATCAGGAACGTCGAGAACAGCTGCGGCTTGTCCTGTACGGCGGGCAGTTCGAGGACCGACACGACGCCCCGCCCGTCCGGCGCCGTCCGCAGGAACTCGCCCGTGTCGAACTCCGGCTCCCCGAAGAAGCCGGCCGTGCCCTGCGCCTCGAAGGCCGTGAGGGATCGCAGGATCACGCCGGCCGTGGCGGTCGAGAGCCCGCCGATGTTCCTCAGTTCCGCCTTGCCCTCGTCCGAGGTCAGAAAGGCGACGACCGCCCTCAGGTCCTTGAGGTCGACCAGCTCCAGCCCCTTTCGGTCCGCGTAGTGGAAGACCAGGCCGAGGGACTGCTCCTGGGTCTGGTTGAGCTGGAGGACCTTGGACAGCAGCAGCGGGCCGAAGCTGGTGATCGTGGCGCGTACGGGGATGCCGCGGCCGATGCCGCCGAGCGCGTAGAACTCGGCGGGGAAGCCGGTCGCGGCCCACTGCTGGTGCACCTCGGCCGCACGGCTGCGGACCTTGTCGTTCGACTGCCCCGGCGCCGCGAGCCCGGACAGATCGCCCTTGACGTCGGCCAGGAACACCGGCACGCCCTGCGCCGACAACTGCTCGGCGATCAGCTGGAGCGTCTTGGTCTTGCCCGTACCGGTGGCACCCGCGACCAGTCCGTGCCGGTTGAGCATGGGCAGCGGGAGGCGGATCTGCGCATCGGGCAGACAGGCCCCGTCCCAGAGCAGGGCTCCCAGATCGAGCGCGGGCCCGCCGAAGGCGTACCCGGCGGCGATCTCCAGAGCCTCCTGCGGCAGAGCGGGAGCACTGCCCCGCCCCTCGGCCCCCACAGCCGACCGCACGGCCCCGCCCGGACCCGCACTCTCCCGATCCCTCATCTCAGCCCACCACCCTCTCGAACTCCGACGGGCACGGCGTGTCGCAGCCCGTCAGGCATTTGAGGACGAGGCCCTTCGGGCCGAAAGCGGGGGTCCGCGGGCGCAGCCCCAGGTATGGGACGGGTAGGGGCGGCGGGGGCGAGATCCACACGGCCCGCACCACCGATCCGGCCACCACTTCCTCCGGCTTTGCCGGTTCGTCCCGTTTTGCTATCGCATTTCCAGCGTCGCACTCCGTCGTCATGGCTGCGCCCGGAAGGTCTTGACCGGTAGGCTTTCCGTGTGATCTTCAAGCGCATCGGAAACGGCCGGCCGTACCCCGACCACGGCCGGGAAAGCACCCGGCAGTGGGCGGACGTCGCGCCGCGCCCGGTCCGCCTCGATCAGCTCGTGACGACCAAGGGTCAGCTCGATCTGGAAACACTGCTCGCCGAGGACTCCACGTTCTACGGCGACCTCTTCGCGCACGTCGTGAAGTGGCAGGGCGACCTCTATCTGGAGGACGGCCTCCACCGCGCGGTGCGGGCGGCGCTCCAGCAGCGCCAGGTCCTGCACGCGAGGGTCCTGGAACTGGACTGACCCGGCTGGCCCCGGGGGCTGACGCGACCGGGCGTCACCAGTTGCCCCTTTCGGGTTGGACCGCGCGGCCTCGAATGATCATCTAGTAGGCATTGCCGCTCGGGCGCACTACGCTGCGCCCATGAGCATGCTGACTCCCCCGGGCATGGGCGGCCAGTACCGGATCAAGGGGGACAAGTACCCGCGGATGCGCCGTCCTCGGCGGCGCGGGAGGCTCCTCGTCGTCACCGTCGCCTCCGCCGCCGCGGTCGGCATGATCGGCTGGGGCACCCTCCAGCTCATCGACCTCTTCACCGGCGGCGGCGAAAAGGCCTCGGCGGCCGGCCCGAGGGCCGACTGTGAGACCGGGGCGACCCCCTCGGCCACGGCCAAAGCCCCCGCGACGCTGCCCAAGCCGGGCAAGATCACCGTCAGCGTCTTCAACGCCACGACCCGCAGCGGCCTCGCCAAGCAGACCGCGGACGAGTTGAAGAAGCGCGGCTTCAAGATCGGTGACGTGGGCAACGCGACCAAGGAGTTCGACAAGAAGGTCAAGGGCACCGGGCTGCTGCTGGGCCCGGCCGCGTCCCTGAACACCTCGCTGCCGGTCCTCGCCACCCAGCTCACGACGGCCGAACGCCGTACCGACGCGGCCCGCAAGGGCGCGACCGTCGACCTGATCATCGGCGACAAGTTCAAGGAACTCACGAAGAGGGCGGACGCCGACCGGGCCTTGGCCGCCCTGGCCAAGCCTCAGCCGACGCCCACTGACAAGCGGGGCTGCTGAGAAACCCCTTCCCCGCTACCCCGCCTACTCGGCCGCGCCGTAAAGACGGTCCCCCGCGTCCCCCAGCCCCGGCACGATGTACCCGTGCTCGTTGAGGTGGTCGTCGACGGCGGCCGTCACCACCGTCACCGGCGTCCCCGCCAGCTCGCGCTCCATCAGCTCGACGCCCTCGGGCGCGGCCAGCAGCACCACGGCCGTCACATCGTCCGCGCCGCGCTTGATGAGCTCGTGGATCGCCGCGACCAGCGTGCCGCCCGTGGCGAGCATCGGGTCAAGGACGTACACCTGACGTCCGGACAGGTCCTCCGGCATGCGCGTGGCGTATGTGGAGGCTTCAAGCGTCTCCTCGTTGCGGATCATGCCCAGGAAGCCCACCTCGGCGGTCGGCAGCAGCCGGACCATGCCGTCCAGCATGCCGAGGCCGGCGCGCAGGATCGGCACCACCAGCGGGCGCGGGTGGGAGAGCCTGACGCCGGTGGTGTCGGTGACCGGGGTCGTGATGTCGACCGCTTCGGTGCGCACGTCCCGCGTGGCCTCGTAGGCGAGCAGGGTGACCAGTTCGTCGGCGAGCCGACGGAAGGTCGGCGAGTCGGTGCGCTGGTCGCGCAGCGTGGTGAGCTTGTGAGCGACCAGGGGGTGGTCGACGACGTGGAGACGCATGTCCACAACATTAACCGGGCCGGGTAGGCCCAGCGCCCTCACACGCAGCAATCCACAGGCCAACACATCACCCTTGCCCTGGCATCAAACCGCCCGTCAGAGGGAAAGTGGGAGGGACATACCGGGGGTGGTGTGCCTATGCCTGATCGTGAGTCCCCGGCGGACACCGCGCAGGAGGAGGCGGACGCCGCACGCCGTCGGCGCCGCGCCCAGTTCCTGCGGGAGCTCGCCGAGGCCCGCGCCCTGCGGGACCGGGTCCAGCCGCGCCGCGCCAAGGCGGCCCGCCTGCGCCACGCCCTGCGTATGCGAACGTTCCGCTGGTAGAGCGAGCCGCCGGGGAAGATGCGCGCCCTTCGGGGGCGTTGGAGCGGTGGGCGTGCGTGGACAGCAGGAAAAGCCGCGTACGATCCGCACGTGGCGGCAACGAGTGCGCTGGTGAGTCCTTCACGGACATGCTCGCGGACCCCCTCGGGCCAACGCGATCAAAACTGCCGGACACAGGGAGCCGAAGACGTCCCCTGAACGCCTTGTTTCTGCCACGATTCCGAGTGGGTGGGCTCGGAGCACAGCTCTCCCCGCCCCCAACCTCCGCCGGGGGGACCCCCAACCGGCACGCCTATGACCAGTGGGAGAGTCACGGTGTACTTCGCCGCACTGCTCGCGCGCACCGAAGACGGGTGGGAAGCGAGCGACACAGAGCTCGACGATGTGGAGACCCTGTCGGACCTGGCCGACCTGGCCCGTGAAGCCTCGCCCGAGGACGACACGGTGCTCGTGCTCATCGAGCAGGAGGACGCCTGGTTCGGGGTCGTCCGCATCGATGGCGAGGAGGACCCTCGCATCTACGTCTCGGACGCCGCCGCCGCTGCCCGCAGCAGCTACGGGGAGATCCTGCTCACCGACGAACTGCTCGGAAGGGAGCCCGGCGACGACAGCGACCTGGACTCCCTGGACCTCGACGGCACGGAGGAGCCCGACGGCGACTCCGACGACGACGAGGACGGCGGCTCCGCGGAAGCCGTTCCGCACAGCCCCGTCGGCGATACCGAGATCCTCGACGACCTCGGCGTCAGCGAGAAGGAGCTGAAGGCCCTGGACGCCGAGGACGCGCTCGGTGCGATCGCCGAGGCGCTGGGCGCCTCGGAGGTGCTGGAGACCGTCCGCTGACCTCGTTCGAGCAGGGGCCCGAACTGCCCGACCCCGTACGCGACCGCTGGCGGGCCGCGATGCGGCTCGCCCTGGACGAGGCGGAACTGGCCGTCCGGGGCGGGGACGTCCCCGTCGGCGCCGTCGTGCTGTCCGCCGACGGTACGACCGTGCTCGCCGCCGGTCACAACGAGCGCGAGGCGACCGGCGATCCGACCGCCCACGCCGAGGTGCTGGCCATCCGGCGGGCGGCCGCGAAGGTCGGGGAGTGGCGGCTCGCAGGCTGCACGCTCGTCGTCACGCTGGAGCCCTGCACCATGTGTGCCGGTGCGATCGTGCAGTCCCGGGTGGACCGGGTCGTGTACGGCGCCCGGGACGACAAGGCCGGTGCGGCGGGCTCCCTCTGGGACGTCGTCCGCGACCGGCGGCTCAACCACCGGCCTGAGGTGATCGAGGGCGTGCTCGCCGAGGACTGCGCCAGGATTCTCACCGAGTTCTTCCGGACCCGCTGACGCCCTGACCGGGGGCCGGGCGGGGAAACGGATTTCAGAGCACGGCCGACGGTGCTGTAAGGTCTCCCTCGGTAGCGTGTCCGAGCGGCCGAAGGAGCTCGCCTCGAAAGCGAGTGTGGCGCAAGTCACCGAGGGTTCAAATCCCTCCGCTACCGCAGGTAGACAAAGGGCCCGGTCCATTGGACCGGGCCCTTCGTGCTGCTCCGTCTCACTTTCCGTCTCACTTGCCTTCCGCCAAGCTGCGGCACCCTGCAGAACAGTGCACGGGCGGGGGCCTCATGGAGCACAATCTTGGAGGAGGGAATGACGCGACCGCCGCAGTCGCACACCTCCCGGGGGGAAGGTGATGCATGAACTCCGACTACTGGGCATCGATGGCCGTGGCCGTCTTAGCGGGTGCCGTCCTCACCGTGGTCAGTGATGTTGCGCGAAGCGTTCTACGTGCAATCTTTCAACGCCCGCGACGAACCTCCGTGATCGTCGAGCTGGACGGTAAGCGGGTGGAGGTAAGCGGCTCCAGCCCAGAAGAAATCCGGACAGCCCTGGATGAGCTCCTGAACACGAGGCCTGACAGTCCCGGGCCCCCTCCTGAGAACGAAGATCAGGAAGACAACGGCGGGGCCCCGCGCATCCCGGCCCAGGGCGTGGTCGCAACTGGCCGCAGTGTTGCCATCTCGGGCATGGCGGGCGGAATCGTGAGCACGGGAGAGTCAGGCCACCAAACAGGCGGGACTAACGGCACCCAGCCCACCCAAGGGGGTGGGTCCAATGAGTGAAGGGCTAGCGAACGCCAGCACTGACGCCCCTGTCGCTCCCGCACCTGCCCCAGGCCAAGTTCCCGTTGCAGTTCCTGCTGCGCCAGAGGTCACCACGGTGACCGCCCACTTCAAGCTGGTCTTTATCTGCGTGACGGTGATCACGCTTCTTACTCTCGCGGCTAGCCTCTACATCGGTATCTTCATCGAAAAGCCGACTGATGCCGCGAAGTCAGCCATGGACACTTGTTCCACCCTCGCAAACTTGGGCTTTGGCGCGATGGTTGGCCTGTTGGGCGGCAAGGCCGTGAACTAGCCCGGGGGCAGACTGGAAGCCTGCCCCCAGGTCCTCACGGCACCCGGACCCGGGATTCGGCTGTTCCGTCATCATCATCGTCGGACGGCCCGTCCCGGTCCGGCCTCCAGATCAGTCCGTCGACCTGGCGGGCGACGTCGCTACGAACGGAGTCGACCATGTGCTGATACCGCGCGGCCATGGCCGTGGTGGACCAACCCATGAGCCCCATGACGGCACGCTCGGAGACTCCGAGGATCAGCAGGACCGTGGCGGCGGTGTGGCGGGCGTCGTGCAACCGGCCGTCTCGGACCTTCGCGTCGTCCAGTAGCTCCTTCCAGTCGTCGTAGTCCGTTCGGGGGGATGTGCCTCGCCCGGTCGGGGTCGCGAAGAGCCACCCTTCGCCCGCCCACTCGGCGCCGGCCGCCGCGCGTTCGGCCTGCTGCTTGGTCTGGTGGGTGCGCAGCAGGTCTACGAGTTGGGAGGGCAGGCCCACGGCTCGGCGTCCGGCGCGAGACTTCGTGTCGGCCGTCTCCGGGTTCGTTCGCTGACGCTGCGGGCAGTACCCGGCTTTCCTCCCGCAGGCATCCCCACAGCCGTGGGCGTAGCGCGGCCGACGGCGACTTCGCCGGACCATGAGGACGCCCCGGTCCAGGTCGACATCCGCCCACTTGAGCCCGAGCGCTTCGCCTTGCCGGAGTCCGAGGGCGAGCGCGACGGCCCACCGTGCAGAGTTCCGACGGTCGTCGGCAGCACGCAACAGCCGTTGTACCTCTTCGACGGTGTACGGCTCGATCTCCTCTTCGCTGACCCGTGGGGACTTGGCAAGTTGCACGGGGTTGCGGGCGAGGTGGCCACGCCGCACCGCCTCGTTCAGTGCGGTGCGGAACGTGCGGTGAATCTGGTGGATCGTCCCCGCCTTGCGGCCGTCGGCCACCATGCGGCCGTAGAAGTTCTCGATGTACTCCGGCTTGAGTTTGTCCAGCCGGTGAGCACCGAGTGCGGGGATCAGGTGCTTCCGCACCGCCACGCCGTACCCCACCATCGTGTTCTCGTTGACTGCGAGGGGCGCGATGTTCTCGATCCAGTGGGTCAGCCATGTCTTGACCGTCCAGGCACGCCCGGCCTTCCGGATGGTCTTCGCGTCGCGCTCCCGCTCCAACTCGCGAACGGCGGCGGTCACCTCAGCGCGGGTCTTCCGCTCGACGTGGCGGCGGTCCGGCTTGCCGTCGTCGCGGATGCCGACGGTCACGCGGCCGTGCCACTTGCCGTCCGCGCCCTGGTAGATGGACGAACGGCCGTTCGGCTGACGGGTGCGCTTCTTGTCGCTCTTGTCTTCTGCCATGCGTACTCCTCAGGCGGCCGGGACGGCGGTCAGGGCGGGGGCGGGGCGCTGCCTCTTGCGGCGGCGGGTAACGAACTCGGGAACGGCGTCAGCGGGGACCCGGCGGAGGTGGCCGACGGTGATGGACTCCAGCTCTCCGGAGTGAATGAGCCGGTAGCAGACGGTCCGACCTATCTGGAGACGGCGGGCTGCCTCTTCGACGGTCAGAAGCACAAGGGTGGGGTCGATGGCATCGGCAATGTGGGCCGTGTCCATGCGAATGACGCTCCTTCGTCTCACGGGTGGGGATTTGGGGAGCAGGGCCTTCGTGGGACAGGCCCCTTCTGAGGGCCGCTACTTCCGCTACCTCCGCTACCGCGCAGGTCAGGGGCCTGTTTGAGGTAGCGGGAAGGGGTAGCGGTAGCGGATGGGTAGCGGCGCGGTAGCGGCAACCGAGGCCGGTTGCCGCTACCGCGTTGTCGCTGGTCAGGCCGCGTTTTCGGTGCCGGGTAGCGGAGGTAGCGGACTTTCCGGGGGTGGGGGGCAGTAGCGGCCCCACGCGTCGGCGAGATCGGCCGCGTAGTAGCCCTTGAGGACGCTTCCGGCGGTCTTGATGTTGCGGGAGGTGATGGGCTCGTTGTCGACCGTCATGTACTCCGCGAGCATCTTCGACAGGCGCCGGTTGTCGAGCGGCTTGCCGTGCAGGTCGGCCCAGGGGGCGTCGTCCAGGGCGTTGAGCCGGTCGAGGATGGCGACGGTGGGCAGGCGATCGATGCCGACTAGGACGTGATCGCGCAGGTCGGTCAGCAGGCGGACACCGAGGCTGCCTTTGTCGTTGGCCTTGGATGCGGTCACGAGCGTCACGCATGCCGCCCGTGCGCGCTCGGGCCAGTCGCCTCCGGCCGCGTCGGCGATGGCGAGCAGGGGTTCCCACACATCGGCCGGGCGGTCGGTGACGCCGTCGGGCATGTCCGGCCAGGCCCCCATGACGAACCCTCGTGCCTGCTCTGCCCACTGGGCGAGCCGGTCACGGAGCTTGTGGCCTTCCGCTTCGTGGACGCGGGCTCGGAAGGGTTCCACCTTCTCGTTCCTCGCCCGGCGGCGCATGCGGATGATGACGGAGCGGCTCATGATCGTGTCGGGCAGGTTGCCGAGTCCGGCGACCGCGACCCCGCAGTACGAGGGGAATGCCTGAACGGTCTGGTTGCCGCCGTCGCCGATGCACCGGTAGGTGACCCCGGTGCGGCGGTGTCCGGCGTTGAGGAACCCGCGCAGTTCCTCGTTGTCGCCCGCCTTGGGGCCGAAGACGGTGTCGATCTCGTCGAACAGGATCGTCGGCTTGCCGTCGGTTCCGGAGACGGACCGGAACAGGGCGGCGGCGGACGCGTTGACGGCGGTCATGGGCTGGGGAACAAGGGTTTCCACGATCTCCAGTGCCCGGGTCTTGCCTGACCCCGGTTCGGGGGACAGGAAGGCGATGCGGGGTGTGGAGTCGAAGCAGTCGAGCAGGTGGGCGTGCGCGTCCCACAGCGCGACGGCGACGTAGGCGGCCTCGTGGGGGAAGACGTTGAAGCGGCGGTGGAAGGCTTCCACCTCGTCGAGCAGCGCGGCGCCGTCGATGGGGCTGGTCATGCGGCGGCCCTTCCTTCCTGGGGATTGCGCAGGGGGCAGGCGTCTCGATGAGCGGCGTGGTCGTCGATCAGGGCGAGCACCCGGGGCTTGCCGATGGCGCTGCGGTCGCGTCCGCACGCACACTTGGACGTGGCGGTGGGGATGACGCCGCGTGGGGCGACGATGTGCAGCCACGCGATGGGGCGGCGGCCGTCGTCGCCGTGCGGGTCAGCACCAACAGCAGTTCGGACGCCCTGACGGGCGACGCCTTTCGGCTCGCCCACGCCCGCAGCGTCCACAGGCTGTGGAGCGGCGTGCGGCCGGTTGGGGGTGTTGGTGGGGCAATCCAGGGCGGGGGGAGTCGGCGCCGTCATGCCGCCCCCCGGGGCGTGGCGTGGGCGATGACCCAGTCCATGGCGCTGCGGATGGTGGTGCGGCACTCGGCCGGCGGGAGTCCCGTGGCCTCCCCCGCCCCCTGGATTGCCTCCTCCACGACGTGCCGGGGGATGTCGCCCCATGCAACGAACCGGGCCACCTTGCAGGCGCTCTTGTGGAGGGTGTTGTTGCGGCCGTGTGGCCCGCCCTCGGTCGCGGAGGCGATGACGGCGCACTCGCGTTCCAGGGCGGTCGTGGCGGCGCGGGTGCCGTCGTGGACGTGGACGGGCACCGGGGCGGGCTTGTGCGGCTCGGTGAGCAACGCGGCAAGCCAGTCGGGCAGTTCGGCTACGGAGGCGTCGTGGGCGACCTCGTAAGTGCCGTCGGGGGTGGTGCTGCCGGGGGCGACGACGTAGCCGCCCCATGCGCGGGTGTCGATGTGGGGTCCGAGCCGGTTCGCGCTGTTCTTCAGGCGCACCCCCTTGGGGGTGGTGAAGTACAGGTGCTCTCCGCCGCGTGCGGTCCGCACCCGGTAGGTGGTGGGGACGGTCTGTCCGGTGCGCTCGCAGAGCGCCGCAAGGGAAGTTGCGCCGTCAGGCGCTCCTTTGGGTTCTTCGGGCTTGCACACGTCCAGGTCGATGACGAGCAGTCCGGCCGGGCCGGTCGCGATGCCCACGTTGTAGGGGCGGGTGGCCCAGGTGGCGTGGATCAGGTCGGGGTTGGTGGTGGCGCGCTGTTCGGGCTTGCGGTGCCCGTCCGCGCAGCGGCCGGTGCGGGGGCAGTCGCGTTCGGCGTGTCCGGCGGGCCGTTTGGCCTGCGGGTGCAGGGGGATGACGGGCCATCCGCGTTCAGCGCTGGTGAGTGCGGAGGCGAGCAGGGGCAGGCAGTCCAGGGAGGCGGTCAGGACGTCCGGGGAGCGGGTGGCTCGCCGGACGTCGATGGGTTGCGTCATGCTGGGGTGTCTCCAGTTCCTTGACGGGTTCTGGCTGGCAAGAGCGGCCCCGGATTCATTGGCGTGAGTGGGGGCCGCTCTTGGCGTAGCTAGCCGTGGAAGTGGTTGCGCTTGATCACGGCTTTGCGGATGTTGACCGTGGTCCCGCCCTTGTGACCGCTCGCGCTGAACACCTGCACGGCGATCCATCCGCCGAAGATCACGGCGGCGAGCGTGATGAGCTGAGTGATCAGCGCGGTCAGGGCAGTGATGAACGTGGTCAGCAGGAGCAGTCCGCCGCACACGGCGAGGAAGCCGACGCCCCCGAGGGCGACGTTCACGGCCGCGCGGGAGACGGGCGGCTTGACCGCGACGGTTTCGGGCTTGGCGGGCTCGATGGCGTAGCCGGTGACGACACGGCCGTCCGGCAGGACGACGCTCGCCACGGCCGGGACGCTCCCCGGCTGGACGGGAACGAGCGGCGCCGGCGTCATCACGGCGGGGGTGATGGGGGTGGGCTGGTGGACTTCCACGGCCCCGTGGACGGGCACGCCGTGGGTGTGGTCGGGGTGCATGCGGAATCCCTTCCGGAGACATGTCAGGGAGGCGGAGGCACCGCCTTGCGGGAGTGCTGTGGAGGGGGTTTCAGGGGTCTGACCTGGGGTGCCTCCCTGCCTCCCTGAACGATCATTCATGCAGGTCAGGGCAAGGGATGCAGGTCAGGGAGGGGGTCAGGGAGTTCTCCCTGCCTCCCTGACCCGTCGGGGGTCGGCTCCCTGTCATCCGACGTCGGAAGCGGAACCGTCCGCGTCGCGGTTGGCGAGGGCGCGGGCGAGGCGGTCACGGCTGACGACCATGACCCCGTCGGACTTGTAGGGCTCCGCTCCGGCGTCGTCCAGGACGCGCTTGAGGTCGATGAACGACCAGCCGCCGTAGGCGTCCGCGTTCCGCGTCGCGAGCCGCGCCAGCACGTCCTTGGTCCGCACGCGGGGCGCGTCGCCGACGACGGCGGCGATGTCGGCGAGCGGGTCGCGGTCCTCGCCGTGCTCGATGGCGTGCAGGGTGGTCACGCCGTCGCGCATCGCCTTGGCGCGCTCGGTGATGGCCTTGGCCGCGTCGTCGTCGATGTAGTGCGTGCGCACTGTGATGGACGACTGTCCGGCCGGGATGTCGATGCCGGATGAGGCGAGGACCAGGGTTCCCTGGTCCAGGCCGGGGCGGAGCAGGTTCGGGGCGGCGCCGCCGTCGACGGCCTTGTCCCCGAGCGCCATGCGGGCCTGAGACTCGGTGCCCAGGGCGAGGGAGGCGCGGGTGTGCGCCCCTTCGCGGACGAGCTTGGGGAGGTTCTCGTTGGTGGGGTCCTGGGTGCCCTGCCACATCAGGACGTTGACCGCACGCCCTTGGTTGTGGATCTTGCGGACGGCCATGAAGTAGCGGGAGTTGGCCTTGGCGCCGCCGTAGGGGCGCTTGTCCTCGTCCTTGGCCGGGCACATGAACGCGACCTGCGCTTCGTCGACCAGCACGATCAGCGGCGGGAACTGCGTTCCGGGCGGAGCCTGGATACGGCGGTTCATCTCGTCGACGGCGCCCTCGACCATCTCGGTCACCTGGATCACGTGCTCATCCGTCGGCCCCTGGATCAGGGTGGTGGCCAGGCCGTCGAACATGGCCCAGTCGCCCACGCCCTTGAGGTCACCCATCAGGAACTGCACCGACTTGTCCAGCGACAGCCACAGCGCCAGGGAGCGCAGAGCGACCGTCTTGCCCTGGTTGGACAGGCCCGTGATGAGCAGGTGGCGCTGATACAGGCTCAGCGCGGCGGCGTCACCGCGCAGGTCCTGCCCCCACGGCGCCTTGCCCTTGGCGTAGTCGGCGGTCATCGTCTCGTCGGTGACCAGCGGGGACGGGCCGATCGGCTCATCGAGCGCACCCGAGTCCGCCACCCACAACCTGACTGTTCGCGCTGCGGTGGGGATGGTGATGAACACTTCGTGCTCGTGCCGGGTGAGGTTCTCCGCGAGCTTGCGGCGCCGCTGCTGTACCTCGTTCGTCGACACCCCGGAGGGCAGGGTGACGTCGACTTCGACACCGCATCCGGCGATGGTGATCGGTCCGAGCATGGAGGCGCCGGCGTCGCCCATTTCCTTGATGGCGTTGCGCATCGCCGGGATGCCCAGGTCCCGCAGGGCCTTGACCACGATCGACGGGGTAATCGGCTCACCCTCCCCGGAGCGGACGTTCGCCGGGAGCGCCCACTGGGGTGCGGCCTGCTGCTTGCTGCCGACGGCCCACAGGGCGAGCAGGGCGAACAGCGGGCCGATCGTGAGGGCCGGGCCCCACACGATCTGCACGATCCGGATCAGGGTGGCGATGAAGTCGACGGTGGCCGAGAGGGGGGTGATGACGTCTTTGACGTCGCCGTTGTTGATGGCCATCACGACCCCGAGCGCGACCAGGGTCCCGATGCTCATGCCGACACCGACCCCGATGCCCTTGGCGACCTCTACCGGGGAGTGCAGCAGGTCCATACGGCGGCGGTGGCGAGCGTCGCGGAAGCGCTGCAACCGCTCCTCCCACTCCTCCGCCAGCTCGTAGTTTCCCGCGGCTTCAGCGGCGCGGATCATGCGCTCGTAGCGGGCGCCGGTCTTGCCGTCCCAGGTGCGGCGGGCGACGATCCGGCCCCCGTTGAACGTGTAGAGGCCGTGCCGGGCGACCGCGCGACCCGTGGTCTTCGTGCGCTCGTGGGTGGCGACGGTCTTCACCGCGCGGCCGGAGCGCACCCACAGCGGCACCGGCCGCGCGGGCGGGGCGTCGGGGACGACGGTCAGCACGGTGGGGGCCGCGTCGTCGACCTGGGGGTCGGTGTCCTTGTGGAGGTGGATGACGTTCTCGGTCATGCTGGGAGGTCTCCTGACTGCCCCGATGCGGGGCGGGAGTTGAGGAATGCCGGGGTGGCCGTGTCCGTGGCAGGGACGGCCACCCCGGGCGTTATGGCTGGTCAGAACCAGCCGGAAGACTTCTTCGTGGCCTTGGCGCGGGCGGCCTCGGTGATCAGGCGCTGACGCTCGCCGTACAGGGCGGTCAGCTCCGCGTTCAGCCGCCTCTCTGCGGCGGAACCGATGGAGTCCATCCGGTCCTCCGCCCCTGCCGTGCTGCGTCCCCGGTGGATGCTGCGGGCGCCTCCGGCCATCGCGCGGGTCATCGCGAGCCGTTCACGGCTGGTCAGCGGCCACCACTCGCCCCGCTGCACGGCTTCCAGCTTCTTCGTCGTCCGCTGGATCTCCCGATCCAGGCGGCGGATGTCGGAGTTGCCCATGTCAGGTACTCCCTTCAGACCCGTGCGGGCCGGGGAAGGCGCACGGCACGCAGGTGCCGAGCGAGGAGGGAATGACGTATCCGGCGTCACGCCGGCAGGCCGGGCAGCGGCGGCGGGCGGCGTTGGCCTTGGCCAGAGCCGCCCACCGCGCCGGGGTCATCGGCCGTACCGGCTTCGCGCAGTCGACGCGGTACAGGTAGGCCACCAGCGGCCCACGCCGTCGGCGCGGCTGCTCCAACTGAGCAGCCACACCCTGCCCACCAGGCCGCAGGCCCCGTGCGCGCAGTTGGCGGCGAGTGGCGTAACCGTCCGGGGCCAGATGCCACCGGAACACCGGCAGCGTGGCCATCAGACGGCCGGGGCGGCGGCCCGCTCAGCGAGCAGGGCATCACGCAGCTTGCGGGCATTCGCCGGAGAGGTGCGGATCGCGCGGCGGATGCCCTCAGCGGTCACCTTCACGTCCGGCAGTGCGGCCGTCGCCTCGCGCGCCTCATCGAGCAACTGATCCGGGGTCCGCTTCGTCCGGGGCGATCGGGCCACATCGGGGAGTCGACCGGTCGCCCGACGCGGCGGAGTCGACTCCGCCGGAACGGTCCGCCGCTCAGACGCCGCAAAGAGATCGAGATGAGCCGCACCGCCTTCTACGACGACCGGTTCGGTCGGGGCGGCAATCGCGGGCATCGGCTTGAGTGGCGGAATCGACTTGCCCAGGTCGACGGCGACCGGGTCCGGCACCGAAAGTCGGGTGAGCGTCACTACCGGGTCCGGGGTCGATTCCCGCAGCTCAGCCATAGACCGTTTCATTGCGGTCTCGATGGATTCCTCCGCATTCGCGTCCGGGGCGGGATCGAGGGCGGGGGCGGGAGCAGTGCCGCCGAACATCGACGCGAGCGCGGCATCCGCACCGGCCGTGACCCGATCACGCTGCACGTCCAGCAGCCTCGACCCGAGCGCCACATCCCCGACACCGACCTTGCGCGCCAGACGCCACGACTTGAGCTCCGACCACTTCCTGACCCAGCCAGTCGGATGCTGCGTGGCGCGGGCACGGTGATAGGCGAGCGCCTGGACCAGGTCGGCGGTGCGGCGCTCGTGCTCCGCGTCGCGGCCGTCGGTGTGGACGACGATCCGCCGCGCGAGGAACGCCATGCCCTCCGCCGACACGGACATGCCCATCGGAGTAAGGGCGTAGATGACAGTGCGGCCCAGGTCGGGGGCGGCCATGGCGCCCATGACAGCGGCGGTGGCCGGCAGAACCCACAACCCCATCCGGACGATGCGCGGGGAGGACTGGCCCAGCATGGTCAAGCCCAGCAGCACCAGGGCCAGGACGGCAGTGGCCCCCTCACCGGCCGCGAGCGCACCGAGCGCGGTGCCCTTGCCGTAGGAGTGCCCGATGTTGCTGTACGTGCCGATCCCGCCGAACACGCCCGTGGCCAGCATCGGCACGAACGCCGCCGTCAGCACCCCGACCTGAACCTTCGTCAGCCTGGTGCGGTTCATCAGGCACCCCCGGCGGTGAGTAGAGCGGCGAGGATGAGCAGGGCGCCGCCGGTCAGGGTGAGGTCGACCGCGCGGCGCAGGCCCGTGAACTTGGCGACCGTCAACCGGGACAGCCCGGCGATATCGGCGGCC
This sequence comes from Streptomyces viridochromogenes, assembly GCF_001270495.1. Classification (GTDB taxonomy): domain Bacteria; phylum Actinomycetota; class Actinomycetes; order Streptomycetales; family Streptomycetaceae; genus Streptomyces; species Streptomyces viridochromogenes_A. Next base: position 125,525 of record NZ_LGUR01000265.1, on the reverse strand, counting down.
AGGTCGGTGGCGACGGTGGCGGTGATCTCCTCGGCCGAGAGGGTGGCCCACAGCGGGAAACCGTGCGGGCCAAGCCTCGGCCGTGTGGAGCGGAGCAGCAGTCCGGCCGCCGCGACCAGCAGCGCCATCCCGCCCCCGCCCACCACGGCCGCCGGGATGGTCAGGGGCAGGTCGCGGGCGATGGTCCAGGATCCGGCGAGGACAGCACCGACGAACGCCAGCAACAGGCCCGTCTTGGTGTCGGTCCGCGCGATCTCCGCCTTCACCTCAGCGTGCGCGGCCGTCAGACTCCGAGTGGTGCTCATGCGGCACCACCCGGCAGCATCGCGACGGCCGGGCTGTTGGTCAGGTCCCGCCGGGCCGCCAGTACCCGGTTGCGGGCCCGGCGGATCCGCCGGGCGTCCACCTCGTTCGGCGTGCGGTCCAAGGCCGTGATCTTCGCATCGAGCAGGTCGACCTCCGCCAGGATCAGCGGCATCTCGATCGAGATGAGCGCCAGCTCGGCATCGGTCGGCTCGATCCAGTCGGCGAACGCAGTAACAGGGTCCTGAGCAGTGACGATGGTCTTCATTGGGTCGTGTTCCTCTCACAGGGGTGAACGGTCCGACCAGCACCCCCGGAGGGCCTAAGCTCCGGGGGTGCGCGGGCACCAGATGGGTCAGCGGCGGAAGGCCCAGGAAATGAGCCCGCTCACCGTGTCGGTCACGTCGGCGACGCGGCCGGACTCCAGCTCGTCGGCGTAGGACTCCATCCGCCGCGCGCTCTCCTCGTTGCCGCGACTACGCACGACACGGGCGGCCTCACGGCTCTTCTCGGCCTGCTTCTTCATGCGCTCAGACATCGGATTCCTCTCGACTGATGAGGGTGAATGCGCAGGTGGTGCGAGGGACCGCATACGGCGGCCAGTGCCCCGGACCGGACTCGAACCGGTCTGGCTTCCTGCGGGGCACGCCGGTCTTCTCCGCCTTGTTTCCGACCCCTTCGGGCAGGCGGACCACGGGTTACCGGCAGTTCCCTGTATGGAGTTCTCAAGCAACGGGCGCTGCCTTCGTACTCACCCCCGCGGGCTTTCCTCCGGGCGCTCCTGTACGGCAGGACCGTACGTGACACCCCGTCCGTCTTGTCTGGAGGAGTGCCGCTGAGCAAGAGATTGCACGAGCCGAGCTTGGAGAGTCAAGCCCCCTGGTCTAACTTGTACGGAGGAGTCGGAGCAGAGGAGGCGCATTACCGGTGCGACGCGGCATGACGAAGGCTCAGGAAGTTGCCTATGACCTGCGCGAACAGATCGAGTCCGGTCAACTGGCGGGCGGTGACGCGCTTCCGAGCGAGTCGAAGATGATGAGCCAGTACGGCTACAGCCGGGAGACCATCCGCGCCGGCGTCCGCCTCTTGATTGACGAGGGACTGGTCGTCACCGGCCAGGGGCAAGGCAAGTACGTCCGTGAGGACTATCCGCCCGTCGTGTGGAACTGGACGACGTTGGAGAGTCGGAGCCGCCACGCCACGGCGGTCGAAGGACAGACCGCCGGTGACCAGTGGGCAAGCGCGATCGAGGAGAACGGGAACGCCCCCCGCCAGGAGATCACGGTGTCGATCGTGGAGCCCCCGGCCCACGTGCGCGAGTGCCTCGAACTCCCCGCCGATGGTTTGGCCGTGGCGCGTAAGCGCATCCGGTACATAGACAACCGGCCCTACGCTCTTGCCGACTCGTACTTCCCTCAGGAACTCGTAAGCGGCACACCGTTGATGGAGCCCCGTGACGTCTCCGCGCCCGGCGGCATCCTGGCTTCGGTGGGGCTGGTGCAGGCCAAGTACAGGGATGAGATCTCAGTCCGTATGCCAACTCGACAGGAAGCCGAACTACTTGCTCTCCCTGCGGCAACACCGATCGCAGAGCACACCCGAACGGGCTATGACGCGGACGGCCGCCCCCTCCGCTGTATGGTCACCATCCTCCCCGGAGACAGGCACAAGATCCTCTATGAAGTCGACACCGACTGAGTACCTCCGCCCGGCAGCGGCGGGGGACGTACCAGCCCTCTTGACTCTTCGCACGGAAGCCGAGGGCTGGCTACGCACCAAGGGCACGGACCAGTGGAGCGACCCCGAAACCGGCGAGCGAGCCATCGCCAAATGGCGCGCCAGCATAGATGAGGGGCGCGCGTGGGTCGTGGTCGGCGAGCATGACGAGGTGCTGGCGACCGTCAGCCGTGGCCCCGTCGACCGGGATTTCTGGAAGGACGACGACCGCCCCGAGACAGCCCTGTACCTGTACAAGCTGATCGTCGCGCGGGAAGCGTCCGGCCGGCAGCTCGGCACTCGGGTCATCGACTGGATGTCCCGCCTTGCAGCGCTGGAGGGGCGAACCTGGGTGCGCATCGACACGTGGCGCAGTAACACGGGATTGCACGCCTACTACGAACGGCTGGGCTTCAAGCACGTGCGGACCGAGGCGCCGTCCCACAGGCGATCAGGGTGGCTCGCTCAGCGACCAGCGGGGGAGCTTGCCATGCCGCACAACCTCCTGCCCGTCTCCTTCAACGAGGGGTTGGACGGGGCCACGGTCGAACGCGTCGAGCTGCCGCTACAAACGAGCTGACGTGCTGGTCAGAGGGCATGGCTCCGTCTCAGTTTCCGTCTCATTCATAGCCGTCCAGAGCCGTTCACAGCGGTTCACGCCACCGGCAGGAGTACGGGAATGAACGAGCCTGAACGGCTCCGGATCATGCCCTGACCAGCACGAACAGACCTCGAAAGCGAGTGTGGCGCAAGTCACCGAGGGTTCAAATCCCTCCGCTACCGCTCTCACACCCTCCTGACCTGCGGAAACGCGGCCAGGAGGGTGTTTTGCGTGAGGCACGTGCCGCACGACCGGGAGGCACGGGAGGCAATAGGTGCCCGACCGCCCCGCACTCCGGGCGCGTTGCACCTTCCCACGGAGGGATCTGTCGCCTGCGGTCCCTCCGAGGAAATCCCAGAGCCCGGCCGCGCCTGACGGCGCTCCAGCCCGCGATCACGACGCCACCGCCCCGACCCCGCCTCAGCCGGATCATCAAGGCCCAACGACCCTCGGTTCAGGCTGACAGCGGACAAGAGCCCAGCACAGCGAGCTTCAGCCCGGTGTTCATGGGGGCGCTTCTCAGGCCGACGCGGTCCGGCCCCTGCCCGACTGGACAGAAATCCCACTCCTAGCAGGATATTCCTGACATGACTGTCGAACACGCGCCCCCGGACGACACCACCGTCAAGAAGTCCGTCACCGTCCCCGAGTCACTTGCCCGCGAGGTCGAAGCCCGCACCGGCGCCCGGGGCTTCTCCCGTTTCGTCTCCGATACCGTCGAACACGCCCTTGCCCTGACCAGAACCAGGGAGATCGTCGAGGCGTACGAGGACGAGCACGGCTCCTTCACTCCCGAGGAGATCGAGGAGGCCCGCCGGGCATGGCACGGCAAGTGAACCCGGCGTCCCCTCGCACCCTCCTGGCCGGAGATGACCGCCCGCCGTCCGTGTCCGCCCGCGCCGGGGCCGTTGGAGGAATATGCGTCCCGGTTCGATGAGCCCTTCGTCAGCCTGGCCCGGCGGGGGTTTCGCGAGTATCTGAGCAGGCTGCCGGCGCCGCGCGAGCGGAACAAGACGATCACTTGCCTTGCAGGGGCGGAGCCGGTGGCCGGCGCGGGTATACCGGGAGTGCAGCGACCGCAGTTCTTCCTGTCCGAGTCCGCCTGGGACGCCGAGCAGGTCAACGACCGGCGGCTTGAGCTGCTGCGCGGCCAGGCGGCAACCGCTCCGCACGACGGCGGAGTCATCGTCATCGACGGCGCCGGGGACCGCAAGGACGGCACGGCCACCGCGCACGTGTGCCGGCAGTGGCTGAGCCGGTACGGGCAAGACCGACAACGGTATCGTCACGGTGACCACGGTGTGGACCGACGGACGCGTGTACTACTCGCTGCACGCGACTCCCCATACCCCCGCCCACCGCTTCCCCGCGGCCGGTCCGATCCAGACTTCCTCACCAAGCCGCAACTGGTGGCCGCCATCGCGGCCCGCGGAAAGGGGGCGGGCTTCGGTTGCCGGGCGGTGGTCGCCGACTGCGCCTACTCCGACAGTGACGACTGGTACCTCGCGCTGCGCGCAGCCGACCTGGCCTACGTGGTGGCCCCCGAACCACACGGGGGGTACCTGGGCCCCGGCCGACCAGCCACGCACCCCCATCGACGCTGCCCGTGCCCTGCCCCGGCATGGTGCTTACCAACCTGGCGAGTGGACGCCCATTGAGCGTCACTTCCGTGACAAGCGCACCGAGAACTGGTGGGCCGCCGTGCCCGCCTGGGCGGATACCGCCCCGACTCCCCTGCCGCCTGATCGTCGCCACCACCGATCCCGCCGCCCTGCCGGAGAAGGACACCTGGTGCCTGGCCAGCAACCTGCGCCACCCAGCCCCAGGCCACGCCGCCACCGGCCCGCACCCGCCGACCGAGCCTGCCCGAGATCATCCTTCTCCGCGGGCTGCGGCCGTGGATCGAGCAGAGCTACAAACAGATCAAGGACGAACTCGGCTGGGCCGACTTCCAAGTCCACTCCGACCGCGCCATCCGCCATCATCAGCCCCTGGTCAACCGCGCCTTCTCCTTCTGCTGAGACCGGTGGTTCGCCCCAACCGGACCCCGGCCCCGACGACGGGCCAGAGAAGGGGACCAGCCGACCCCCACCCCCCAACTGCCCTGCTGGCCCAGGGCCTTACGCGCGGTCTGCGACTGGCTTAACCCCGCCATCACCCTCAACCGGTGGTGGCGAGCCTGGACGGACAATGACCCGCCCTCCGAACTCCAAGCCCTGATCGACGCGGTCACTACGGGACACGGTCTTGCTCTCTACTGCCGGGGTCAACCAACTACCGATACGCCGAGCTGGCCGCCGTGGGCTCGTACGGAGTCCACCCGCCGCGTCAGCGTGACGACGGAAGGGACTCAAGGGCGCGCCTGGCCTCACGCAGTTCATCGAAGTCCCTTTGGAGAAATAGCTCTGTTTGCGTCCGGTACGGCTCAGGCAGCCCTTCTATAACCTCTCTATTCATCTGCACGAGAAGGTTCCACCCTATCTCAAGGGCAGTATCAAGTTCCTCGGCAGTATTCTTCAGCAACGCCGCCACAGCTATCCGAAGATCCCCTAGACACACATTCCTCTCGTACACGTCGATCAGCTCCGGGGCGTGCACACGAATAATGTCACCAGTAACACGTACCGCGTGCATCAGGTCGGCCAGATTGTCAGGCTCGTAGATTCTCTGAGTAATTGACGGCTCCCCCGCCTCCCGCCGCCGCCAGTAGTAGACGACTTGATCGAGAACATCCACGGTTTCTGCGGCGATATGAGCGTGTATCATCACCGGCGCATCTTCGTACCGAGGGAGGGAGAATTTGAACCCATGCCGATCCCAGAAAGAGCGCGAGAAAACCTTGTTCCATACCATGCGATCTGTTATCAGACTATGGTCGCGCGTTATATGAGTGCGCTGCCGAGAGTGGGAAAATGCATCGCGGTACCCTCGATGAGGCGCATTCCCTTCAGAAGTCAGCCGCAGTACGTTTCCACACGCGAAATCGGACTTGGTAGATTCTAGTGATTTCACCAATGAACTGTAGGCATCTGCCGGCACAATATCGTCTGCATCGGCGAACGCGAGATACTCCCCGACCCCGTGGCTCACTCCAACATTTCGCGCCACACTGAGACCTAGATTGTCCTGCACTATCAGACGGAACCTCTTGTCCTTCCTGACCCAATAAGATGCTGTCTGCGAGCTACTGTCGCTGGAGCCGTCATCTACCAGAATGAACTCAACATCTTTGAGATGCTGAGCGGAAAGCGATTCCAGGAGAGCGGAAAAATAGGGTGCGACATTATAAAACGGAACAACAACACTCAGCGTGGTCATGTAGGCTCCCAATAACTCGATTCTTGAAACGTGACGGTAGGCGGTGGCGGCACAGCACTACGTCAGGCTGCCCCGCGTGAGCGCCTGCTGGAGGCGCGCCAGCTTGTGGGGATATTCCGCAAAGTGAATTTCGCACGCCGCATCAAATTCTGGCATGAGGTCGTCTGTGATCCTCCCAGGGATGGCAGCAGTGTAGAAGAGTCTTTCTATGGACTGTTCCGCCACTACCTCTCGCCATTCAGAGAATTCAGGCTCCGAGTCCAAGAATTCGAATACAAGCGCAAGCTGCTTGAATATATCAAGATGCTTGCGTCCACCTGTTGCCATGATGCTGTCCGGGCGCCCCTTGCGGTAATGTAGACACACCTTGTCGAGCAAAGTGATCTCCTTGGCTTCGAGGAGCGCTTTACAGGTCCAGGGCAGATCCTCATAGACACCAGTCGGGAACTCCAGTCCGTGCTTCAGCACGAATTCGCGCTGGTACACCTTGTTCCATGACGCCCACGTAACCTTCAGCAGGTCAGGGTTCTCCTCGAGTTTGAATGTCTGATGTGGCCACTCTAGAACATTCGCCGGAAAACCATTTGGCTCAATGCTTCCGGATGGGTAGAACCTTGCAAAGTCGTAAATGAGAAGGTGGGGATACCCTGCTGTGCGCAGGCGTTCCGCAATTGATTGGAGCGCTCCAGGAGCAAGGCGGTCGTCACTGTCAACAAACAAGAGGTATTCCCCAGAGGCCTTCTCGATCCCCACGTTACGCGTCAAGCCGAGTCCCCGGTTATCGGCAGAGCGAACAGCGATGATCCGGCCATCTATTGCAGCGTATGAAGAGAGGATTCGCCAGGAATCATCGGTTGATCCGTCATCGATAGCCACTATCTCAAAATCACCGAAAGATTGACTCACCAACGAGTCAAGGCATTCCCCGAGGTGCTCCTCCACCTGGAAGACGGGAACGATGATGCTGAATTTCGGCATGACACTTCACTCTCTTCGGTGTAACTATCGGGAATGTGACTACTTACGTGAACTTTTGCAGAAGTAGCTAAGCGGACGGCCAGGAAGCCTGACGCAAGCTTTTACCAGCAGTGAGAAAAACGAGAGGCACGGTTACGGCCAGGCAGATCGTCCAGACAGCACCTTGCGGGCTCAGGATGCTGAGAAGGAACCCTGTCAGGGTGTTACCGAAGGAACTACCTATCGCTTGCGCAAAGAGCACAACAGATATCACCCGACCCCGCACCTCATCGTTCGCCCGGCGGAATACCATTATGTCGAGTGCGACCATACGGGCCGGAACCCCTACCCCGATGACAAACAGCATTGCGAATACCCAAATTAGCCCCCATGGAATCACCAGAGCCACTACCGGAAGTACGGTGCACCACGAAAGGATCAAGAGAAGTTTTCCGGGGGCCATAAGACTATGGAGCCAACGAGTCAAGAACGCTCCCACCATTCCCCCTAGCGCTTCCCCAGTGAGCGCAAATCCAATGGCACCGCCGCCGTAATGCTGATGCTGCAGCAGAAGTACAGCAGGGAGTACCACTGCTACAGCAAGCAGGTTAGCGACGGCACTGAGACTTACCAGGGCTCGGAAAGTCGTGTCTCGCCACAGGAAGCTGATTCCTGCCGTTACACCTCGTAGGGATGCCTGGGCTTTCCTCTGCACCCGACCATCGAAAGGGACCAGAGACGCAGTTCCCAGGGCTATCCCGTAACCAACTAGAATCGCAATGAACGGACCCAGCTGCCCAACCTCGTACAGGGCACCTGCAAGCACTGGTCCAAAGAGGCTGGCAACCCGGATTCGGATTTCGTCCTGACTCAAAGCCTGTGTCAGCTGTTCCGGAGGAACGATTGACCTGAGGACCAGCGCGCGCACGGGTGTCCCCAACGCAAGGGCAGCACCCAATGCGATGGCGAGGAGTACGATCTTGATCCACGAAACGTCGTCCCGCAGCAGCGCTGCCACCAAGCCGGCAACGGACAGCAGCCTGATCACCTCCGTGGTGATCAGGAGAGCGCGGCGGTTGATGCGATCTGCCACTACTCCCGCTGGAATTCCAAGCGCGAGCTGTGAAATGGTAAGCACCGCACTGTAGCCACCAGCCAATGCAGGCGAATGTGTCGACGAGAGAATGAGAAGCGGGACGGCAAGATTTACAATAGATGTCCCGAGTCCGCCGGCGGTAGCACCGATCCAATAGAATTGGAAATTCCAGTTCAGGCGGAGAGGAATAAGTTTCGCATCCCTCGCGGGTGGACGACATTCCTCATTCGAATCAGGGAGCATTCGGCTTCCTTTAAAATGGTGGCATGCTGCCTCAAGCAGGATCGACGAATTGAGGAACAGTCGGCTGTTCAAGCTCTCTGTGCCTGTCCGACTCCTGATACACCTCCACCACGTAGGTTCCTGGCGCAACAGTCGCAGAATGCTCATCATTCTCGTCTATGTTAAATACGTCGCCAGCCTGCCAGGTATGAGTGACTCCTTCAACTGTGAGTGTCACCTGCCCACGAAGCACGATACCGAGCTGGGCTCCGTGGCGATGAGGAGGGACCGATCCGCCCTCTTCGAATCGCCAAAACGCCACTTGGCCATAAGATCCCGAGATAAGTCGAGCCTCGGCGCCCGGGAAGTTCACGTCGGCCAAAGGGAGCATCTTAATAAAATCTGGATACATAAATCTCTCCTTCGTTGTTTCTATGGCGTTTCCGGCGGGAAACTTCGCCGCCTCAGTTCCGTGCCCTAATTGTTCATGGCGTGGATGCCTTACAGGCATGGGATGGTCCCACCATCAACAGGGATCAGAGCTCCCGTCATGAACGACGCGGCAGGAGACAGTACAAAGGCTGCGACCCGAGCGAATTCAATAGGATCGCCGTCGCGACGCAGATCGACCGATGCCACATCTTCATGAATATCGTCCAAATCGCGGGCCGCATTCATCTGGAGGAGTCGATTGGTCTGGATGCGGCCAGGAAGCAGAGAATTAACTCGGACACCGTGAGGTCCGAATTCTGCGGACAGGGATCTGGCTATCATTGCCAGGCCCGGACGCAATCCGTTGGAGATGGCCAGGTACGGGATGGGCATTCGGACAGTTGAGGAAAGAACGAAGGCGATGCTTCCCCCATTTGGAAGGGTCGCGCCGATCACACGTGCGATCCTGACCGCACCCAAGAAGATCGATTCAAACGCCTCCCTCCATTGTTCGTCTGTTGTTTCTTGTACGGATCCTGAGGGCGGGCCACCCACACTCACCATGACACCGTCAAGTCGTCCGAACTCTCGATGGGCGGAGTCAATGAGCTGCTGGGGTGTATCAGGATCCGCGTTGTTGACGGCGCAGGCTGTAGCTACTTGAGGTCCGCCCAGGTTCCCGCAGGCAGTCGTCAGTTTTTTCGGGTCTCGTGCGCCGAGGACAACACGTGCACCCTCGGCGACGAGAGTTTCGGCAGTTGCGTACCCGAGCCCACTACTCGCACCTGTGATCGCGTAGACGCGACCTTTGAGCCCAAGATTCACCTAATCACCTATTCGGTCGCGGTGCCCAACCGGGTGATTGTCGCCCCCCGCGTAGGCCAGCTGTCTGCGATATCCAAACAGAAATGTGCGGAGATTCCAGTAGTAGTCGCGGCGAATCTCTGTGAGGAAGTGACGAAAGTGAGATTCAGGAAGGGTGTTGGTTTTCGTGCTTGCGCGAATAAAATCTTCATAGGGTGCGGACCCGACGAACAGCTGGCTAGGATCAAGATTCCTCCATCCGTCAATGAACGCTTCTCGAGCCTCGCGCTGCGAACCTTCCAAAGGATCACTCATCCACAACAGCATGGGTACCGTCAGTTGATATATGTCAATAATGCTGCTGCTTCTTTGCAGTCGCTCTGTCAGTGCGTTTACTACAGCAGCTCCCTGTCCTGTGCCAGGCGCAATGTTGAAGAGCACTGCAACCATACGTTGCATGACGGTCTTGATGGAGCTGTTCGAGGGCGAACCGTCGAACAGCTCCCTACGTCTGAAAAGCTCATAAACCTCTGTAGGGCTGAGCACTGCCGTTACCAAATGGCTCTCACGGTTTTCATATACGTCACGGTATCGGAGCAGTTCACCTGAGCTCGCCTCGATCAAACAGCGCAAACCCTCGAGCGTAAGTTTGATCTCGTGCACGGCGCGAGAGGACCGAAAGTGCAGTGCGCTTCCAGTAGGCCGAGCATTTTCAGGATAGAGAAGGTAGCTTCCCAACTGATGGATGAACGCTTCGTACTTCTCTCGTTGTCCTACGCAGGGAGGCGGGAATGTATCCACCGCGTAAGCCTGGACGATGGGTTGCCGGAGGGCGTACCAGAGGTCACGGCCCAGCAATGAGGTGACGGTCGGTAGGTCTGTCGACCTTATGCTGAATAGAGAAGTGCTAACCTCGGGCATGATCTGGTTCATGTGATCTTCGAGATATCGAATGGGATGGCCTGCACTGTCCCCATCCTTGATGACGGCTATCAGATCGACATCGGAGAGCAAGGAGTACTGGCCGTTCTGGTAACTTACTGAAGGCTCTTTTCGCGATAGTGACCCCGTGATATAGAGATTGACGTCATGCATCGCATGACGGTTGAAGAACCTGTGGATATTCTCTTGATGCCGAAGGATCTGGCTATTTACAATGGAGCGCGCTTGCTCGGGCGTCGTGATGCAGTAGCTGAACCAGTCAGTGCTCATCCGGGTTATCTCCTTCCTGGACTTTTGACCTCATGGGTAGCGGCATCGCAGCTCGCCCGTAGGTACTCCGAACAACGGCTACATCCAGTCGCGCCAGACCCTGGTCATGTGCTCGCTCGTACTGTTTTCTCGCCTGGCGCGCCAAAGGCAGGTAAAGCCCTTGAGCAGCTTCGCTCTCTGACGCATAGCGTAAATCTTTGAGGAGCGTTCCCAGTGCGCAGTCAATACGGGTGTAGTTGCTCCTCGCCATGTATTCAGCTTTTCGCTGTGCCGCGCCCAACCCGTAGCTCGACAATCCTGCGATGATCTCCTCTGTGTCGAAGCCGTAGGACTGCGCCAAGGCAACAGATTCGGCCACGGCAACCAGGATGCTGCCCCCCATCATGTTGAACGCGAGTTTGAAACGGGTGCCCGATCCCGGGGGGCCGAAGTGGATCACCCGTTCAGCCATCGCTGAGAAGACAGGGCGAAGCCGTTCAAGCGGCTCCTGATGCGCGCCGGCGAACACAACCAGAGTTCCCGATTCTGCGCCATCTCTGCTGCCCGTTACTGGAGCATCCACCGCAGGAACGTTATTGTGGGAAGCCGCAGCAAGCCAGCGTTCGACGTAGCCTGGGGTGAGTGTGGAGCATTCAACTGCTATAGCGTCTGCACCAATGGACTCAAATGCTCCGCCAGAGCCCATCCAGATGGTCTCGCTCGCCTGGTCGTCGAGCACGAAGGACAGAACTACGTCTGCGCCGTCTGCTGCTTCCGCTGGCGTTTCGACAACTCTGTCCCCTGGTCGAGCCAACCTCAGGACTTTTTCACGCGTCCGGTTGTAGAGGACCAGTGAAAATCCTTGGTGGTGGAGCCTTGATATAACGCCACTGGCCATTATTCCAGCACCTAGAACCGCGATGGTTATTTCGCTCTCCGGGCGGCTTTCTACTGCTGTCATCGATGACATTTCCCTTTAGTGACTACTGGGCGCCGCTCTCTTAGGGCTTGTACAAGCACCAGACCATCGTTGGATGCAGTGTCTTATGGATAGTGAGTGAAGAATTTTGTTGTACTATGTCTCGTGATCCAAGGCATGCATCGACGAGTCCGTTGGCCGCACATTCCACTGCTATGGGTTTTGCTCGGGTGTAGGTGTAGTCGGCGTCTGGGAGAATTTTTCGTGCCAGGGTTTCCGTCGAAGGGTGTATTGCCACTGTACGGACATCTTCAAGACGTCTCACCTTTTGGTGATTGAAAGCCAGGCACATCTCCTTCGTTGGGCTTTCCCATATGGCCGAGATATGCATCTCACCGAGCCACTGAAAGTGAATGTCGACCCAACTTTGAGAGACATTTCCGGTATTACCGGTTCGTTCGATGTAACCAGCTGCCACGAGTGCGTAGTGTTTTTCCTCATGCGCTCTGGTCATGGCTTCTGGAAATGTTTCAGCCAGTATTACATCTCGGAAGATCTTTGAGGCTTCTGTGTACGCATCCGTTCCGGTAGGTCCGAGTGTCACAACTTTCGCGGCTTCTTTGACAACGGGACGCTTGCCAGCCCAAACGGATTTCGCTGCGCTGTCGGGTGCAGCGCGTGATGAACTGGACGCTGGGGAATGATCGTGTGTCGTTGTGTACATGTCTTGAACCCCTTACTCCAACCCGATAATCGATGGCCTCCACTGACTGGAGTGGTGTTCCATGGGTGCTTTCCGCTTGTACAGAGACGGACCACAGTCATCTTCTAGTGCACGCATGAATCTTGGCCGAGGCGCCGGTTGTGCTTCCGTTGATCTTGAGAGGTTCCTTTTTAGACGCTCCATGCCCGGCTGACACCCTGGAAAGTTCTAGGTACGCCCCAAGCGGGGGAGGTGCAGCGGTCTCGTCCGGATCAGCGGGCGGACTGGAGGGACCCCACGCGGCCCGTCCACTCGCGTAGGAGAAGGACGGGCCGCGGTGGGTTCGTGGGACGGCTGGGTCCGTCAGACCTTGTTGGCCCACACCTTGAATGCGGCCTTGGTCCCGCTGCCGGCGATGCCGTCGATCGCGCCGGTGTAGCCCCAGTGCGTCGCCAGCCAGCGCTGGACGTTCCTGGCCTCCGCCTGGGTCAGCCCCAGGTTCTGCACCGCGAGCGGCGCGACGGCCTTGGCGCTCGCCGCCTGCTGCTGGGCCGGCGCGGGAGCCGCCATGGCCGTGCCCGCGGTGGCCAGGCCGCCGGCGCCGATCCCGACGGCGGTGGTGACACTGACGAGTGCCTTGGTGAGAGCTCGCATGCTGTTCCCCTCCGTTGACGTGCGTTGGTCGGAGCCGACCGCACCGGCCGGCTCCGCAACGAGACTGCGGGTTCGGCGCGATGGTCGGCCACAGCTGACGCAGAAGTGACCTCATCCCGGGACGTCCCGCGCACTGCGCCTGATCTGCGGCCTCGGCCCCGACACCCTCGCCTCGCACCGCACTGCTCCCACTCTCAGGAAAAACCGCAGGTGAGACGTCACGGACTGCGGGCTGCGCGAAGAGGGTGGGTGCGCTCGCTCTGGCCTCCGCCGCGGTGGGCGACCTGATCGCCTGGTGCCTGCTCGTCGTCGTGTCGGTGATCGCCGCGGCGGGCGGTCCGGGCCGACTGGTCCAGGTCGCCGCGCTGAGCGCCGTGCACGCGGCGGTCCTGATCCTGGTCGTACGGCCGCTGCTGCGCCGCCTGCTCCAGCCGCGCGAGGGCCGGCTGCCCGGGCACGTCCTGCCGGTGCTGGCCGCCGGTGTGCTCGCCTCCGGCTACGCCGCCGCCGCGATCGGCCTGGACGGCATCTTCGGCGCCTTCGCCTTCGGCCTGGTCATGCCGCGCGATCTCGGCCACGAGCTGAGCGAGCAGGTCGGCACGCCGGTACGGCAGATCACCGCGCTCCTCATGCCCGTCTTCTTCGTCACCACCGGCCTCTCGGTCGACATAACCCGCGTCGCCGACGGCGCCCTGCTCGAACTCGCCGGCATCCTCGCCGTCGCCTGCCTGGGCAAGATGGTCGCCGCCTACGTCTCCGGACGGCTGATCGGGCTGTCACGGCGGGACTCCCGGCTGCTGGGCTTCCTGATGAACACCCGGGGCCTGACCGAACTGGTCATCCTGAACGCCGGAGTGACCCTGGGCGTCCTCGATCAGTCGATGTTCACCATGATGGTGATCATGGCACTGGTCACCACCGGCATGGCCGGCTTCGTCCTTCCCGCCGCCGAACCCGAGCGGCTCGCGACATCCGCGCCCGCCGTACCGGCTCGGGCCGTCCCGTCGAGGAGCGTCGCATGACCCAGGACACGGTCCGTCACAGCAAGCGGCTGGTCGTCACCGGCAAGGATCTGCGCGCCGGGTTCGAGGAACTCGGGCTGCCCACCTCGGCGGTGGTGATCGTGCACGCGTCCCTGTCCGCCTTCGGCCACGTCGACGGCGGTCCGGCGGCGGTCCTGGACGCGTTGCGTGACCACCTCGGACCGGAGGGCACCGTGGTCGTACCCGCGTTCACCGGGGACGCGGTGCGCGACCCGCACCCGGGGGCCGGACCTGACGCGGGGGCGGAAGTCGACGCGGACCGGGCGGCCGTACCCCTGTTCCATGATGAACTGCCCACTCTCATGGGCGCGTTGCCCACGGCTCTGCTCACCGATCCGGACCGGCTGCGCAGCTCACACCCGCAGGCGTCCGTCGCAGCGGTGGGGGCCCGAGCACAGGAAATCACCGAACGGCAGCCGTTCGCGTACGCGGTGGGACGTGACTCGCCGTTCGACCGGCTGCATGCCCTCAGCGCCCACATCCTGCTGCTCGGCGTCGGTCACAACCGCAACTCCTTCCTGCACTACGCCGAGTCACTGATCCCGAACCACCGGCGCAAGCTGCGCAGATTCCCGTACGTCGTGGCCGGTGAGCGGGTGTGGGTGGAGGTACCGGACGTGGGCGACGACAACGGGCGGCACTTCCCCGGCGTCGGCGAGGAGGCGGAGCGGGAGGGGCTGGTGCGGGTCGGACGGATCGGTGCCGCCGAATGCCGTCTGATGGCGAGCGTCCCCTTCGTGGAGTTCGCCTGCCGCCGACTGCGGGAACGGCTCGCTCGGGAGGGGCGCCACAGGCGCTGAGGAAACACCGCGAGGCGCCCACAACGGGTGTCGGCAAGCGCGCTGTCAGGGCTGGTCGTAGACGATACCGAGCTGGGGCGATCGGCGGGTCGTCCGCGTGACACTCCGAGGAGAACTACACGGTCGTTGACGAGGTGGATCCTGATGGCGAGCGAGCGGGCGACGATGTGGTTGTGGGCGAGGTTCGCCTCCAGTTGATCAGGCTGGATGGTCAGGGCCGTTTCTCGACTGCCAGTAGTCGCTCTCATGGTTGAAGCTGCCCCCTGGGAGGTGCCGGAAAGCTCACGCCTGCTCGTCGGCCAGGTGTGAGGTGATCCGGCGTGCCGCGGCTGCTGTGATCTCCTCGGGGTGAAGTCGCGCAGGAGTCGGGCCAGGGAGGACCCCAGTTGCGCCTGGTGTGTGGAGCGGTCGCGGGCCAGTGCCTGCAGGACGGCGTCGTGCAGGTGCTATTCGGGGCTCTTGCCGGCTGCCCGGCCGTGGCACCTTGCACGGCCGCGACCGGGAGGAGGCGAAAGAGTAGTGGGCCATGGTCGGCCCCTCTACGTGTTGTCCTCGCCATCCTTCCGCGGCCCGGGGCGGCCCGTCCCCCGTGCTGAACCAACTGAACCACGGTCGCCGGTCAGAAGAACGGGGAACTGCTGTTCGCGTTGGTCCGGCTGCATCCGCCGCCGAAACCTGGATCCAAGGTGAGTTCAGTCCCTTTGTTGAGCCGATCCGGTTCGGAATGGCATCGCTTGCACAACCGATCAGCCCCGCCGCGCCCGGACTCAATGGGACAGAGCCGTCCGACCGCGGCCCGGTGCCTTGTGGAGGAGCCAGGCCCTGCCGGAAGCCGCCCGTCTCCGCAAGGTCACCGGCAGTCGCCCGTCGCCAATGCGACTCACTGTTCGGCATCCGCCCCGCAGATCGGCATCGCCCGCACCGCCGCCGTCGTCATGCCGACCGACAGCGACGGCGCGTCATCCTGCTCACCCCGCAGTGTCCTCGGCGGGACCATCCCTCCCCGGACCAGCCGGCCGCTCCCGGGCGATCGGCTCGGCGCCCCGGGCAGGGCGAGCTGTCCACGAATCCGACCAACAGATCGCAGTCCGGATCGAAAGAGCGGCCGTAGCAGACCGACCCCGCAGCCTCTCGTCGCGCTTCGGGCATCAGCCATCTCCGGGCTGACGCCCGGCACACCACAAACACAGAATGCGACTCTCCGTAATCGATGTGCTCGCTCCCCCTCCATCGATCAACTGCGATCACGAGACTCTGCCACCCCAGACTTGCCCGCATTTGGCGGCGGCTCCCAAGCTCCCTCCGCCGCCGACCACAGCTCTCGCTCAGCCGCCGGAGCCGCTCTGCGCGCCGTGAGGCACGTGCCTCACGGGAACCGTCAGAGGCCGATCGAGCAGGATTCAGCAGGATAGAAACGGGGCGGTATATCCCACTTTCAGGAAAAACCGCAGGTGAGACGGGTCACGTAAGCGGGTTCAAATCCCTCCGCTACCGCTCTCCGAAGGGCCCCGCCGAAAGACGGGGCCCTTCGTGCGATCATGTGCGGTCGATGGGGCAAAAGTGACTGGGGAGGCCGCCATGGCGGTGAATTCGAAGAAGGCCGCCGTCTATGTCGTCGTGGTCTTCGTGTTCTACGTGATCATCACGGACCCGAAGGGGGCCGCCGACTACGTGCAGATAGGGTTCGAGGGCATATCGGACGCCGCCAAGGCCATCGGCGACTTCATGACGTGGATCGCCAACGGAGGCGGCAGCTAGGGCCTGTCGTGGGCCACATCTTCCGGGAGTACGCATGATCCGCCACCTGGTCCTCTTCAAGCTCAACGAGGGCGTCCGGCGCGACGACCCGCGGGTCGTGGAGGGCGTCGAGGCCTTCCGGTCGCTGGAGGGCAAGATCTCCGAGATCCGGCACTGGGAGCTCGGCTGGAACATCAGCGACCGCCCCATCGCCTATGACTTCGCGATCAACTCGGCCTTCGAGGACGCGGCGGCCCTGCGCGCGTACGCGGAGCACCCGGAGCACCAGGCCGGCGTCACGCTGTGGCGGGAGTTCGCCACCTGGGTGATCGCCGACTACGAATTCTGAGCCGCGCTACCCCGGTCCCGCCCCGGACCCCCAGAGCCCTCCGCCGGAACGCGGGGGGCTTTCGCGTGTCTTACGCACCGATCCATTCCCAACACGGGATTATGCGGTACTTGAACACAATGAACTGTCTTGTGATGCTATGACCGCTTTTGACGGATGAGTTGATGGATCACGAGGTGGAGTTGACCGTGCCGGCCAGTACTGCGCCTCAAGCCCCGACCCAGGAGGACACCCCCGCGCCCACGCCGCCCCGCAGTCGCGGCGCGGACACCCGGGCACTGACCCAGGTGCTCTTCGGGGAGCTCAAGGAGTTGACGCCCGGTACGCCGGAGCACAACCGCGTGCGCGGGGCGCTTATCGAGGCCAACCTCCCGCTCGTGCGCTACGCGGCCGCCCGCTTCCGCTCCCGCAACGAGCCGATGGAGGACGTGATCCAGGTCGGCACCATCGGCCTCATCAACGCCATCGACCGCTTCGACCCGGACCGGGGCGTGCAGTTCCCGACGTTCGCGATGCCGACCGTCGTCGGCGAGATCAAGCGCTACTTCCGCGACAACGTCCGCACCGTCCACGTTCCGCGCCGGCTCCACGAGCTGTGGGTCCAGGTCAACAGCGCGACCGAGGACCTGACGACGGCCTTCGGGCGGACCCCCACCACCGCCGAGATCGCCGAGCGGCTGCGCATCACCGAGGACGAGGTGCTGTCCTGCATCGAGGCGGGGCGGTCGTACCACGCCACCTCGCTGGAAGCCGCGCAGGAGGGCGACGGGCTCCCCGGCCTGCTGGACCGGCTCGGCTACGAGGACCCCGCCCTGGACGGCGTGGAGCACCGGGACCTGGTCCGGCACCTGCTGGTGCAACTCCCCGAACGCGAGCAGAGAATCCTTCTTCTCCGCTACTACAGCAACCTCACCCAGTCGCAGATCAGTGCGGAACTCGGGGTCTCCCAGATGCACGTTTCGAGGCTACTCGCGCGTAGCTTCCAGCGACTGCGTTCGGCGAACCGGATCGACGCGTAACCGCAAACAGGAGCGACCGGTAACCGTCACGAGCGAATCGCTCACCAGGGCGGATCCCGACAGTTCTGGGCCGAAAGGCCGTCAGACCCCCTTTATCCAGGGCGGATTCAAGTCTCACATGTCGACATGTCACTACAGCGTGTTGCCGACATGTGACATTCTTCGGGAAGCGCGTTTGCCGTGGCTTCGGCTCCGGTATTCAGGTGAAGGCTGGCGTTCCTCGATCGGAGCGTTCGCCACGACCGTCCCGCGACCCAAAGGGGGTGGCATGTCCGCAGACCAGGGCAGCTCGAAGGTGCTCACGCTCACAAAGAGCGAGTCCGCGCCCGACGCCGCGCTCGACGACGTTTCACCCCTGGAGGCCGTTCCGGCCCCAGCCCTCCCGGCATCGGAGTCCATCGACACCCGCACCCTGTCCCGCTCCCTGTTCCTGCGGCTCGCCGCACTGGACGAGAACAGCCCCGAGCGCGCATACGTCCGGGACACCCTGATCGAGCTCAACCTCCCCCTCGTGCGCTACGCGGCGGCCCGCTTCCGCTCGCGCAACGAGCCGATGGAGGACATCGTCCAGGTCGGCACGATCGGCCTGATCAAGGCGATCGACCGCTTCGACTGCGAACGGGGCGTGGAGTTCCCGACGTTCGCGATGCCGACGGTGGTCGGCGAGATCAAGCGGTTCTTCCGCGACACGTCCTGGTCGGTGCGCGTCCCGCGCCGGCTCCAGGAGCTGCGCCTGGCCCTCACCAAGGCCAGCGACGAGCTCTCCCAGAAGCTGGACCGCTCCCCGACGGTGCCCGAACTCGCCGCCGTACTGGGCGTGTCCGAGGAGGACGTCGTCGACGGCCTCGCGGTCGGCAACGCGTACACCGCCTCCTCGCTGGACTCCCCGGCGCCGGAGGACGACGGCGGTGAGGGCTCTCTGGCCGACCGGCTCGGCTACGAGGACACCGCCCTTGAGGGCGTCGAGTACCGCGAGTCCCTCAAGCCGCTGCTGGCCAAACTGCCGCCCCGTGAGCGGCGGATCATCATGCTGCGCTTCTTCGCCAACATGACCCAGTCGCAGATCGGCGAGGAGGTCGGCATCTCCCAGATGCACGTCTCCCGGCTGCTGACCCGGACCCTGGCACAGCTGCGGGAAGGTCTCATCTCCGACTGATCCCCTCCGGCCCCTTCATAATTGACGGAGTGTCAGCCACCATGGCCCGATGCTTCGCGCGAAGTGGTCGCCGTGGACGACATGGACACATGGCCGTCGGTGCGCCCTGCTGGGCGCGTCGGCGGCCGTCGTCTGTCTGGGCGGGGCGCTGGCCGCGTGCGGAGGCGGCGGAGGTGGTGACGGGTACGTCGCGACGGGGGCGGCGGGAGGACCGCCCCGCGTCTCCGGTACGGCCGTCGCGCCGACGGGCGGGGTGACGCTGGTGCCGCTCGACGGGCCGGAGGGCGACCGCGGCGCCGGCAACTCGCCCGGCCTGGAGGGAAGTCAGGCACCGTCCGCCGGCCCGGCGGGAAACGAACGTCCCGCCGGCCGCCCGAGCGACGCCGCCCGCGAACCCGCGGTCGCACCGACCGACTCGGCCACCCCGCCCGGCAGTTCACCCACACCCTCGTCACCCCCGTCACCCCCGGCGCCCGCGACTACTGCCGCACCCGCCTCACCCGCGAAACTCACCGTGAGCGCCCCCGTACGGGAGCCCACGGACAAGCGCTGGTGCGAGAAGGTGACCCTCGACTTCCGCAACTCGGGCGGCACCGCCGTGCGTTCGGGCACCGTCACCTTCGGCACGCACATCATCGGCGCGCTCGGCATCGACTGGGCGACGGTGGAGTCGACGGAGGAGCTCCCGGCGCCGATCGGGGCCGGGGCGCGCGAGGAGAAGACCTGGACGGTGTGCGTCGACGCCTGGCGCGTGCCGCTGGGCATGCGCGTAGAGACGCGGGACGTGTCCGTCCGGTGGAAGTGAACCCGGCCCGGTGGAAGTGAACCCGGCGGCGACTACTTGAGCGCCAGCCAGGCCACCGCCGCCACGATCACCACGGCGGCGATCACGCCGACGATCACGCCGATGCGCGGACCCGAGGAGGCGGCCGCCTGCTGCCGACCGCCCTGCGGACCCTCGTCGACGAACGCGCGGAACATCTGGGTGCTGCCTGCGGGGTCGTGGTTGCCCTGGGGGCCCTGGGTGTTAGCCATGGCCTGAGACCCTAGCGAATTCGCCCGTTCGGCCCAAGTGGGGGCTCCCGCCCTGCACAGGGGGTCACAGGACCCACCCCACCTGCACATTTACGGTCGCAATACTTGCCTTTGCCAAGTTTTTGCGGCTCGACCGCCCCCTCTTATTTGCCTGTAGCAACCAACAGCTCCTATGGTTGCCCTAAGCAACAAATACGGAGGTGTGATGGCCGAGCAGGCGCAGTACGAGGAGCTGGTCCGCCAGTTCAGCGCCTTCGGCGCCGTGAAACGGGAGATGGGACGGACGCTGCCGTCCGACTGCCCCTCCGGTTCCGCCGCCGTACTGACGTTGCTGGCCCGCCACGGGGAGATGCGCATGAGCAAGCTCGCCGAGCTGCTCGCCGTGGACATGTCGGTCACCAGCCGCCATGTCACCCATGTCGCCGAGCGCGGCTGGATCGAGCGCTCCCCCGACCCGGCGGACAAGCGAAGCCGCATCCTCCACCTCACCCCGGCCGGTGAGGACCGGGTGCGGGAGATGTCCCGGCGGACCACGCAGCTGCTCGCCGAGCGGCTGAGCGACTGGACCGACGACGACGTCACCACGCTCACCCGGCTCATGGCCCGACTGAGGGCCAGCTTTGACGACTGCCGTACACCCGCGATCACCCAGTAAGAGAAGGAAGCCCATGGCAACGACCACACCAGCCGGTGTGCGGGCTCACGCCAAGCCCTCAGGGGGCGCCCACGCCGACGGCGCTCCGATGTCGCACCGGCAGATCCTGGAAGCGCTGACCGGGCTGCTGCTCGGCATGTTCGTCGCGATCCTGTCGTCGACGATCGTCTCCAACGCCCTGCCCGACATCATCAAGGACCTCGGCGGCGGCCAGAGCGCCTACACCTGGGTGGTCACCGCGTCGCTGCTGGCGATGACCGCGTCCACCCCGCTGTGGGGCAAGCTCGCCGACCTGTTCTCCAAGAAGCTGCTCATACAGCTGGCGCTGGTCATCTTCGTGGCCGGTTCCGCGCTGGCGGGTCTGTCGCAGAACGCCGGGATGCTCATCGCGTTCCGCGCGGTGCAGGGCATCGGCATGGGCGGTCTGTCCTCGCTGGCCCAGATCATCCTGGCCGCGATGATCTCCCCGCGTGAGCGCGGCCGGTACAACGGCTACCTCGGCGCCACCTTCGCCACCGCCATGGTCGGCGGCCCGCTGATCGGCGGCGTCATCACCGACACCGACTGGCTCGGCTGGCGCTGGTGCTTCTACGTCGGTGTGCCCTTCGCCGTCATCGCCCTGATCGTGCTCCAGCGCACCCTGCACCTCCCGGTCGTCCGCCGGAAGGTCAAGGTCGACTGGGCGGGCGCCTTCTTCATCACCGCCGCGGTCTGCCTGCTGCTGGTCTGGGTGACCTTCGCCGGTGACAAGTACGACTGGCTGTCCTGGCAGACGTACGCGATGACCGGCGGCGCGCTCGCGCTGCTGCTGATCTTCGTGTTCGTCGAGTCCAAGGCGAGCGAGCCGATCATCCCGCTGCGCCTGTTCCGCAACCGCACCATCACCCTGGCCTCGCTGGCCTCCCTCTTCGTCGGCATCGCGATGTTCGCGGGCACGATCTTCTTCAGCCAGTACTTCCAGCTGGCCCGCAACGAGTCGCCGACCATGTCCGGCGTCCTGACCATCCCGATGATCGTCGGCCTGTTCATCTCCTCGACCGTCTCCGGCCAGGTCATCACCCGCACCGGCCGCTGGAAGGCCTGGCTGCTCGCCGGCGGTGTGCTGGTGACCGCGGGCCTCGGGCTGCTGGGCACGATCCGCTACGACACCGAGTACTGGCACGTCGCGATCTTCATGGCCCTGCTGGGTCTCGGCGTCGGCATGATGATGCAGAACCTGGTCCTGGCCACGCAGAACCAGGTCGACCCGAGCGACCTGGGCGCCGCCAGCTCGGTCGTGAACTTCTTCCGCTCCCTCGGCGGTGCCATGGGCGTCTCGGCGCTCGGCGCGGTCCTCAGCCACCGCATCACCCACTACGCCGAGGAGGGCCTGACCAAGCTCGGCGTGCAGGGTTCGTCGGGCCACGGCGAGATCCCGGACCTCGACGCGCTGCCCGCGCCCGTCCGCACGGTCATCGAGAGCGCGTACGGCCACGGCGTCGCGGACGTCTTCCTGTACGCCGCGCCGATCGCGTTCCTCGCCCTCCTGTTCGCCCTGTTCATCAAGGAGGTCCCGTTGAAGACGAAGGGCGCCCTGGCCCAGGCCGCCGAGGGCAGTGAGCCCGCGACGCCGGAGCCCGCCGAGGCCGCCGCACCGGCCGCCGCGCAGGAGCGGGTCCCCAGCTGGGCCACCGTCACCTCCGACACCGAAGCCTCGACGGAGGGCACTCAGAAGCTCGCGGCCGTGGCCACGGTGGCCCGCCCCGAGGCGACCACCGGTCCGTCCGGCGGCGGCGTCCCGGTCCGCGGTTTCGTGCGGGGTGCCGAGAGCGCGCCCGTACCGCAGGCGGCGGTCACGCTGATCTCGCTGGCCGGACGGCAGCTCGGCCGGTCGGTGGCGCAGGCCGACGGCTCGTACGCGGTCGACGCGCCGGGCGCCGGATCGTACGTCCTGATCGCCTCCGCCGACGGTTTCCAGCCGCAGGCCTCCACGATCGTCGTGGACGGCGACGAGCCGGTGGCGTACGACATCCTGCTCAGCGGCACCAGCGGCCTGAGCGGTGTGGTCCGGGCCGGGGGGAGCGCGCTGGCCGTCAAGGACGCGATGGTGATCGTCACCGACGTCCGCGGGGATCTGCTGGCCACCGCCGCCACCGGGGAGCAGGGCGAGTTCAGCTTCGCCGAGCTGGTCCCGGGTGCCGTGACCGTGGCGGTGAACGCCGCCGGATACCGGCCGCGCGCCCTGCCCGTCGAGATCGGCGGCACCGGGGTCACCCGGATCGAGGTCGACCTGGAGGCGGGCGCCCAGGTCCAGGGCGTCGTACGGGCGCCGCACGGGCCGCTGGCCGACGCGCGCGTCACTCTGGTCGACGCGGCGGGCAACGTGGTCGGCACGGCGACGACCGGGGCGGACGGGGCGTACGCCTTCACCGACCTGGACGGCGGCGAGTACACGGTCATCGCGACGGGTTACCCGCCGGTGGCGACGGCGCTGACGGTGACCGGCCGCGGCACCGACGACCACGACATCGCACTCGCCCACCCCGGCGAGTAACACGAACCCCGGCCCGTGGCGGGCGGCACGCTCTGAGCGGAGGTGTGTCCGCCCGCCACGGGCCGGCTTCTTTACGACCAATTTGTAAGTCTTTGCAGGGAGTTGGACGGGATGGGACTGACGGGACTGACCGCGAGGATCCGTACCCGGGACGGATGGGCCGTGTCGCACGCGGTCGTCACGGTGACCGACATGACCGGAACGCAGGTGCTGCGGGCGGAGGCGGACGCGGAGGGGGCCGTACGGGACGCGAATCCGCTGGCCCCGGGGGCGTACACCGTCATCGTCACCGCCGTCGGCTACGCGCCCGCCGCCGCGAGCGCGATCGTCACCGCGAGCGGACGGGCCGAGGTCGGCACGGTGACGCTGGCCCGGCAGGGCGGCACGGAACTGCCGCCACCCGGACCGTGGACCGTCGACCCGGCGCACTCCAGCGTGGCCGCCGTGGCCCAGCACCTGGGGATCTCCAGTGTGCGGGGCCGTTTCACGCGGTTCTCGGGCGCCATCGAGATCGCGCCCGACGACGTCACCAAGTCCCGGGTGGAGGCGGTGATCCGGGCCGACTCGATCGACACGGGCAACGACATGCGGGACGGGCATCTGAAGTCGCCGGACTTCCTGGACGTGGAGAAGTATCCCGAGATCACGTACCGGTCGACCGGGGTCACGGCGGCCACGGGTTCGGACCGCTGGACGGTGCACGGCGAGCTGGGCATGCACGGTGTCGTACGGCCCGTGGATCTGGACCTGGCCTACCTCGGCACGGGGGCCGATCCCTGGGGCGGGACACGGGCGGCGTTCCGGGCGACGACCGAGCTCCATCGGGACGACTTCGCGATGAACTACAACCAGGTCGTCCAGGCCGGCATCGCGGCCATCGGGACGACGCTCAAAGTGGAGCTGGACATCCAGGCGGTGCAGGGGGAGTCGCTGCCGGCGGCTTGAGAGCGTGGAAGGACTCCACCCCGGGAGGTACCCGTAACTCCGCGGGGTGCGGGCCGGACGGATGTCGTGCCACCAACAGGGTCACGCTGAGCGGGCCGGTCAGACCCTAGGCTGAGCCCATGGCACCGAACATCGCTACCAACACCCGCGTCTCGCTCGAAGAGTTGCTCGACTTCGTACGTCCCCGTCACCGCGCCATCCTGCTGACCCGGCGGACGGACGGCAGCCCGCAGGCCTCGCCGCTGACCTGCGGGGTCGACGATTCGGGGCGGCTCGTGGTCTCCACGTATCCCGAGCGGGCGAAGACGCGGAACGCGAAGCGGGATCCCCGGGTGAGTGTCCTGGTCCTCAGCGACGACTGGAACGGGCCGTGGGTGCAGATCGACGGTTCCGCCGAGGTGATCGACTCACCGGACTCCGTGGAGCCGCTCGTGGAGTACTTCCGGAACATCTCCGGGGAGCACCCGGACTGGGACGAGTACCGGGCGGCGATGGTGAAGCAGGGTAAGTCGATCATTCGGGTGACGCCGGAGAAGTGGGGGCCGGTGGCGACCGGTGGGTTTCCTGCGCGGCTGGTTTCCGAAGACGCCTAGGAGCTCGGGGCGTGCGGATCGTCGTGCGGCTGCGGGTGCGTCGTGGCTGGTCGCGCCCGCGCGGCGGAGCCGCATATCAGGCACGGTCCCGCGCCCCTGGTGGTGCGCCGCGCGCGACCATCGCCTCGATGCCCGCCACCAGTAGGTCCAGGGCGAACTCGAAGTCCCGTTCCCACATTTCCTCGACCGTGTCGCCGCCTCGGGCCGCCATGAGTTCCGCGGAGTCCTGGACGATGTCGGCGGTGTCCGGGGCCTGGGTCACCGTGCTCATGGCGTGCTGGAAGTAGTCGTCCGGCGTCATGCCGAAGGCCGCGCTGCGGGAGATGAAGTGGCCCTCCATCGTGCCGAAGCCGTAGACGAACTGGAAGACGGCGGAGATGGCGGCCACCAGGCCGTGCGCGGGCAGGCCGGTCTTGCGGATGACTCGCTGGACCAGGCGGGAGAACTCCAGGCTGTTCGGGCCGATGTTGACGTAGGTGCCGATCAGCGGCGAGAGCCAGGGGTGGCGGACCAGCAGGTCGCGGTACCCGCGGGCCAGTGCGCGCAGCTGGTCGTGCCAGTCCTCGTCCGCCTCCGGGTCGGGCAGCGTGAGTTCGCCGAACGCGGCGTCGAGGGCGAGTTCGAGGAGGTCGTCCTTGGTGTCGACGTACCAGTAGACGGACATCGCGGTCACGTTCAGCTCGGCGGCCAGCCGCCGCATGGAGAACTTGGCCAACCCCTCGGCGTCCAGCAACCGGACGGTCGCCGCGGTGATGCGGTCCCGGTCGAGCCCGGAGGGCTGTCCGCCACGCCGCCCGCCCCCTCGGGCCTTGCCTTCCAGCCAGACACTGGTCCGCGCGGACTCCCGGGCTGCCCTAGCCATGGCGCCCCTTCCTCGTCGTTCTGATGCCGGTCACGGGACTCGCCCCTTCAGGGGCGCGGGACTGTGCCTGATATGCGGCTCCGCAGCGCGGGCGCGACCAGCCACAACGGTCCCGCAGTCGCCCAACAACCCTATGGCCCGAGCCCTTAGGCGGACTCTCCCCGCTCAGCCCGCCGAAGCAACACCGCCGCGACCAAACCGCCGGCCAACACCGCCACCGCCCCGACCAACTGACTGCTCTCCAGGCCGGAGGCAAACGCATCCGTGATCCGCGCCCGCTCTCCCTCCGACCCCGCAGCCGCCAACGCCCCCGGCAGGGACACCGCGGCGACCGGAATCAGCGCGGCGAAGCGGGCATTGAGCACCGCCCCGAGCACCGCGACACCCAGCCCCGTGCCGAACTCCGCCACCATGCCGTTGATCCCCCCGCCGACCCCCGCCTTCTCCGGCGGAATCGCACTCATGATCGCGTGAGACATCGCCGGACTCGCCACCGCGGCCCCGGCGCCGATGAGCACCAGTCCCAGCAGTGTGCCGGTGTACTCGCCGGACGGCATCAGGGCGATGGAGGCGAGGCCGCCGGCCATGACCGCCATGCCCAGCCCGATGGCGAGCGGGGTCCCCAGCCGGGCCGCACACTTCGCCGCCACGCCGGTGAAGTTCAGCGCCACGATCATCAGGGCGAGCGGAGCCGTCCGCAGGCCGGCCTCCAAGGGCTCGTAGCCGAGCACGAACTGCATGTGCTGTGTGAGCAGGAAGAGTGATCCCCCCATCCCGAAGGTGATCAGCACACCGCCCGCGATGGCTCCCGTGAACTGCCGGTTCCGGAAGAAGTGCAGGTCCAGCATGGGGTACGGGATCCGGCTCTCCCAGTACGCGAAGACGGCCAGCACGACGATCGCCACGGTCGCCGTCACCAGGACCCGGCCGGACGTCCAGCCGTGTTCGGGCCCGGAGATGATCGCGAAGACCAGGGACGCCATGCCGATCGTGGAGAGCACGGCCCCCAGCAGGTCGGGACGGTCGCCCTGCGGGTTCTTCGACTCGGGGACCAGCGCCACGACCGCCACGAGGGCGAGCACCGCGACCGGCAGGTTGATCAGGAAGATCGCGCCCCACCAGAAGTGGTCCAGCATGAAGCCGCCGAGCAGCGGTCCGGCCGCGAAGCCGAGCGAGTTCACGGCGGCCCAGATGCCGATCGCCTTCGGCTGCTCCTCGGGCGTGAAGATCTGGATCGCCACGGCCAGGACCGTGGTCATCAGCAGCGCGCCGCCGACACCCATCCCGGCCCGCGCCGCGATCAACTGGCCCGTGGAGTCGGCGAGTCCGGCCACGAGCGAGCCCACACCGAACAGCGCCAGGCCCGCGACCAGCATCTTCTTACGGCCGTAGCGGTCGGCGGCGCTGCGCGCGGTGAGCAGCAGGCCGGACTGTACGAGCGAGTAGGCGTTGATCATCCACTGGATGTCGGAGGTGCCCGCGTCCAGCTCACGGGTGAGCGAGGGGATGGCCACGTTGAGGACGGTGTTGTCGAGCACCACGGTGAGCACCGCGATGCAGAGGACGCCAAGGATGAGCCAGCGCTGGGGATGGCCGTCCTGGGCCGGGGCCGGAGCCGGGGTCAGGGGCTTTTCCTGGGGGGACGTCGACATGCCATACACCGTAGAACATCCCCCATACGCTGTACAACGGAGTTACGGGAAAGGGCGGCGGCCACATACGGCCACCGCCCTGTCTCTCCGGCTACGTCTTTCGCCGGCTACGTCAGCTGCTCGCCTCCTGCGTCAGGTCGTAGAAGGTCGCCGAACCGACCGTCACCTTCTTGAAGTTGGCCTCGACCCACTCGCTGATCTGCGAGGACGTGCCGCTGCTGCTGCCGCCCATGCCGCCGCCACCGGAACCGCTGGAGATGAAGTAGTGGATCTTGCCTTCCGCCACGTACTTCTTGAACTCGGCCAGTGTCGGGGACGGGTCGGTGCCGTTGAAGCCGCCGATCGCCATCACCGGGTCGCCGGTGGAGAGCTGGTAGCTCGCGGCGTTCTGCGCGCCGATGGCCGCGGCCGCCCAGGTGTAGTCCCCCGCGTTCTTCTCCAGCAGTTCCTTGGCCTCGTCGCTGACGCTGGCGCCGTTGAGCAGACCGCCCACGCCGCCACCGCCGCCCCTTCCGCCGCTTTCGCCCATCTGGCCCCCGCCGGGCATGCCGCCCTGCTGACCCTGCTGGTTCTGGTTCTGGCTCTGGCCGGGCATGCCGCCGCCGTTGCCGCCACCGGGGAAGCCGTTGCCGTTCCGCTGGTTCTGGCCGCCCTGCTGGTTGTTCTGGCCCTGCTGGCCCGGCATGCCGCCACCACCGGGGCCGCCGCCACCGCCGGGGCCGCCCCGACCGCCCGAGACGGCGGGACCCGCCGTGACGATCGAGCCGGTGTGGCCCTCGTTCAGCGTGGTGAGGGTGTACGCGGACGGGCCGGCCAGCGCGGCGGTGAGGCCCAGGCCGACGACACCCATGGCCAGTTGACGGCCGAGCCTGCCGGCGAAGACCAGGCCCAGCGCGGCCGCCAGACCGCCGACCAGGACCAGCCACTGCAGCCAGGGCAGGTAGTCGGAGGAGCGGTTGAGCAGGACGTAGCCCCAGACCGCGGTGGCCGTCATCGCGGCCGCCAGGCTCAGCGACGCCCACGCCTTGTCGCGCTTCTCCCAGAGCAGCGCCGCGCCCATGCCGATCAGCGGGGCGATGTAGGGGGCGAGGGCCACCGTGTAGTACTCGTGGAAGATGCCCTGCATGTAGCTGAAGACCAGCATGGTCGTGATCAGCGCGCCGCCCCAGACGAGGAACGAACCGCGCGTCACCGACGTACGGCCCGCCTTGCGCGTGGCCACCAGGGCCGCGACCAGCAGGATCAGCGCGGCCGGGATCAGCCAGGAGATCTGGCCGCCGATGCTGGAGCTGAACAGGCGGTCCCAGCCGGTCTCGCCCCAGGCGCCGCCGCCGTTGCCGCCGCCACCGCCGACGCTGCCGGTCTCCTCGCCGTTGAGCCGGCCGAGGCCGTTGTAACCGAAGGTCAGCTCCAGGAAGGAGTTGTTCTGCGAGCCGCCGATGTAGGGGCGGGAGGAGGCCGGCCACAGCTCGACGATCGCGACCCACCAGCCGCCGGAGACGACGATCGCGGCGAGGCCCGCGGCCAGCTGGCCGATCCGCTTCTTCACGGGCACCGGCGCGCAGACCGCGTACACGATCGCGAGCGGCGGCAGGATCAGGAAGGCCTGGAGGGTCTTGGCGAGGAACGCGAAGCCGATCGCGGAACCGGCCCACAGCAGCCACTTGGTACGGCCGTCCTCCAGGGCGCGGATGACGAAGTAGCAGGCCACGGCCATCAGCAGGGCCAGCATCGCGTCCGGGTTGTTGAACCGGAACATCAGCGCCGCGACGGGGGTGAGCGCGAGCACCGCGCCCGCGATCAGACCGGCCGCGGGGCTGAACCGGCGGCGTACGGCCGCGTAGACCACGGCGACCGTGCCGACGCCCATGAGGACCTCGGGAAGGAGGATCGCCCAGGAGTGGAGGCCGAAGAGGCGCACCGAGAGGGCCATCGGCCACAGGGAGGCCGGGGGCTTGTCGACGGTGATGGCGTTCGCCGCGTCCAGCGAGCCGAAGAAGAAGGCCTTCCAGGACTGGCTGCCGGCCTGAACGGCCGCCGAGTAGAAGGAGTTGGCGTAGCCGGAGGCGCTCAGGTTGTAGAGGTAGAGGGCGAGGGTGGCGATGAGGAGGCCGAGGAAGGCCGGGCGGGCCCAGTGCGGATCCTCGGGGCGGCCGCGCCACAGCCGCCGTACGAAAGGCTGCTTGGGTTCGCCGGAGTCGGGGGCCGGTGCGGCGGGCGAGGGTGCCGGGGGTGGGCCCCAGGTGTCGGGGCTCGTGCCTCTGTCGTGGTGCGTCGTCGTCTGGTCGTGGTGGACGGTCATCGGGAGTCCTTCGAGTCGGTGTCGTGCGGGCGCACCGGCTGCAGCTGCATGGTGGCGTCCCGCCAGGTGCCGTCCGCGGCTGCACCGGCGCGGAACTGGGCGGCGTCGTACGTGTACTGGGGCGTGCGCCGCGGCAACCGACCGTCGTTCCGCGGGGGCTGCTGGGTGGAGTACGTGGGCGAGGACGGGTGGTGCGAGGTGACCACCATCGAGTCGGTGTCGCGTTGCTCCGGGAACACCCACGCCCGGAAGAGCAGGAAGCGGAGCACCGTCGCCGCGAGGTTGGCGGCGACGAGGACCGCGAGTTCGGTGGAGTGCGCGGGGTCGCTGCTGGCCGCGTTCAGGGCGGCGAGCGAACCGCTGGTCAGGGCGAGGCCGATGCCGAAGACGACCAGGCCCTGCGCCTGGTGCCGTACGGCGCCGCCGCGGCCGCGCACTCCGAAGGTGAGGCGCCGGTTGGCCGCCGTGTTGGCGATCGCGGAGACCAGCAGGGCGAGCGCGTTGGCGATCTGAGAGCCGGTGAAGAGGCGGAAGCCGCTGTAGAGGAGGAGGTAGAAGAGGGTGGACAGGGCGCCGACGACGCAGAAGCCGACGAGCTGGCGGGCCAGCCCCTTGGGTACGTCCTTGATCTCGCGGTCGCGCGGGTCGTCACCGAAGGGACGGGCGAGCCGGTCCAGCGAGAGCGAACCGGTGGCGAGCGCCCTGCCGACCCGCCACACGCCCTTGAGGTCCTCGGTCGCCGTCTTCACGATGTGGACCGTGGAGTTCGGGTCGTCGACCCAGTCGACCGGCACCTCGTGGATCCGCAGCCCCGCGCGCTCGGCGAGCACCAGCATCTCCGTGTCGAAGAACCAGCCGGTGTCCTCGACGAGGGGCAGCAGGACCTGCGCGACATCCCGCCGTACGGCCTTGAAACCGCACTGGGCGTCCGAGAAGCGGGCCTGGAGCGAGCCGCGCAGGATGAGGTTGTAGGCCCGGCTGATGAACTCCCGCTTGGGCCCGCGCACCACCCGTGAGCTTCGGGCCAGCCGGGAGCCGATCGCCAGGTCCGAGTGACCGGAGATCAGCGGCGCCACCAGGGGGAGCAGGGCGTTGAGGTCGGTGGACAGGTCCACGTCCATGTAGGCGAGGACGGGGGCGTCCGAGGCGGACCAGACGGTCCGCAGCGCCCGGCCGCGGCCCTTCTGCTCCAGCCGGAAGGACGTGACCTCCGGGAGTTCCGCCTCCAGCCGCCGCGACACCTGGGGGGTGGTGTCGGTCGACGCGTTGTCCGCGATCGTGATGCGGAACGCGTACGGGAACGTGCGCTTGAGGTGATCATGCAGTCTCAGTACACACGGCTGGAGGTCCTTCTCCTCGTTGTAGACGGGGATCACTACGTCCAGAACAGGCGTACCGGCGTCGCCGGCCGGGAGGTGCTCCCGCGCCGGCAGGGTGCCGGGAGAAGAGTCGGTTCGCATGACACCGACTTTTGTCAGGCGCCCTGTTCCGCCCATGTGGTGACGCTGTGCTGTGCCTGTGAGTGCTGTTGCCAGCTCATTTCGGGGCTCGGCTGCGCGGGCAGCGCCGGCAGATGCACGGTGAACACGGTCCGTCCGGGCACGCTGTCGACGGTCACGGCGCCGCCGTGCGCGGTCGCCACGGCCTGCACGATGGCCAGGCCGAGGCCGGTCGAGCCGGAGGCACGGGAGCGCGAGGAGTCACCCCGCGCGAACCGTTCGAAGACGTGCGGAAGCAGTTCGGGCGGGATGCCCTGCCCGTTGTCCTCCACGTCCACGCACATCCAGGGGCCCCGCCGCTGAACACGGGCTGTGACGGTCGTACCGGGCGGGGTGTGGTTGCGGGCGTTGCCGAGCAGGTTGACGAGGACCTGTTGCAGCCGGGCCGCGTCCGCCGACACGAGCGCGGGCTCGTCGGGCAGGTCGAGCCGCCAGTTGTGGTCCATGCCCGCGGCGCGGGCGTCGCTGATGGTGTCGACGACGAGCGGGATGAGATCGGTCTGCTCGAACTGAAGCGGCCGTCCGGCATCCAGCCGGGCGAGCAGCAGCAGATCCTCGACGAGCAGGGTCATACGCCCGGCCTCGGACTCGATACGGCCGAGCGCGTGCCGGGTGTCGGGCCCGACGTCCTCTCTGCCTCGTCTGGTCAGCTCGGCGTACCCGCGGATGGAGGCGAGGGGCGTGCGCAGCTCATGGCTGGCGTCGGCCACGAACTGCCGGACGCGCATCTCGCTCTGCTGGCGGGAGTGGAGAGCGCCGTGGACATGGTCCAGCATCCGATTCAGCGCCGCACCGACCTGGCCGACCTCGGTGTGCGGGTCGGTCTCGGACTCGGGGACGCGTTCGCTGAGGTTGACCTCGCCGGTGTGGAGGGGGAGTTCGGAGACGCGGGTCGCCGTGGCGGCGACCCGGCGGAGGGGGCGGGTGGCCACGCCGACGATGACGGTGCCGGCGATACCGGCGGCTACCAGGGCGGCGGCGGTGACGCTGGCCTCGATGAGCATCAGGGTGTTGAGGTTGCTGCTGACGTCCTTGGTGGGGATGGCGACGTAGTAGCTGCGGGTGCCGTCGGGGCTGGTCCGGTACTGGACGCGGTATTCGCCGAGGCTGCCCAGTTCGACGGTGTGCTGCTTGTCGTCCTGGGCGACCTTGTTGAGCGCCGCTTCCTGGGCTTCGGTGAGATCGACGGCCTTCATCCCGAAGGGGTCGGCGGCGGTGCTGTCGTTCGTGTTCTGGCTGACCTTGGCCTCGGTGATGACACCGTTCCGGACCAGGGCGATGACCGTACCGGACGACCCCGGGCCGCCCGCGCGCTTGGCGAACTCGCCGAGGCTGAAGGTCTGGACAGCGTTGCCGGCAGTGTCGCTCGTGTTGCCGTCGTTCTTGTCAGCGTCGTTCTTGTCAGCGTCGTTCTTGTCGGGGTCGTTCTTGTCGGGGTCGCCGCCGGGAGGCTTGCCGACGGCCCGATCGCCGATCTCGCTGAGCTGGGTCCCCAGCTGCTCGTACAGGTGCGAACGCAGCGCGAGCGTCGTCACCGTACCGATCACCGCACACACCACGGCGATCAGCACCAGGGACGCGACGACGAGCCGCGCCCGCAGGGTGCGCGGCTGACCCGCGCGTCTCTTCTGCGTACGCGGTCGTCGTCGCCCGCTCATGACGCGGCGGGCTTGATCAAGTAACCGGCACCACGCCGGGTGTGGATCATCGGCTCGCGACCGGCGTCGATCTTCCGCCGCAGGTAGGAGATGTAGAGCTCCACCACATTGGCCTGCCCGCCGAAGTCGTACGACCACACGCGGTCGAGTATCTGGGCCTTGCTGAGCACGCGCCGCGGATTACGCATGAGGAACCGCAGCAGCTCGAACTCCGTGGCGGTGAGGTGGATGTTCTCCCCGGCCCGCGACACCTCGTGGCTGTCCTCGTCGAGGGTGAGGTCCCCCACGACCAGCACGGAGTCGGACCGCCGGTCGGCGGCACCGGAACGCCGGATGAGCCCGCGCAGCCGGGCCACGACCTCCTCCAGGCTGAACGGCTTGGTGACGTAGTCGTCCCCGCCCGCGGTGAGCCCGGCGATCCGGTCCTCGACGGCGTCCTTGGCCGTCAGGAACAGCACGGGCACGTCCGGCAGATCCCGCCGCAGCCGCCCCAGCACGGTCAGCCCGTCCATGTCCGGCAGCATCATGTCCAGGACGACGGCGTCGGGCCGGAACTCACGCGCGGTCTGCACCGCGCCGGTACCGTCACCGGCACTCCGGATCTGCCAGCCCTCATAGCGAAGGGCCATGGACAGAAGTTCGGTGATCGACAGCTCGTCGTCCACCACAAGCACTCGGACGGGGCTCCCGTCCGGCCTCAGCAGTTCGGTGCGCCCCTGGGGCGAGGTCGTGGTCATAGCGGACACGATGTCGGGGTCCTCTGAGAACACGCTTTCTGAAAGCTGTGATTTTCCTGAGAAACACACAGGAGGCTCTCAGGAAACGCCTGGGTGTCCGGATACGGCATGGCCATACGGCATGCCCCTTCGGCCCTCGCCGTCAGACCGCCGTACTGCCGACCATGAGGATCTTGTTGGCTACGGTTCCGCCCTCGATCTCGTACGTTGCTCGATGGACGCCGACCCGCAGCCGCCTCAGGTTGGTGGTACCGAGCTTGTTACTCGTGTTGGGTTCGGGGTTGAGAGCGAGGGAGTTGATCGCCTTGACGAGAGGTTTCACCGCGTCGCCATCGCGGGCCCGGAGCCGTTTGAGACCTTCGGATGCCGCCCGTTCCCAAATGATCGTGTAGCTCAACGGGCCTCGGCTCCGGTGACGATGGCGTCGATCTCCGACTGGGTGGACGTCGGCCCGCCGGCCGCTCGCGCGAACAGAGACACGGCCACGTCGGCGAAGTCGATCGCCTGCTCGCGCACCTCCTCATCGGGGGCGGCGTCGGCGAGTGCCTGCGTCCACCAGTGGTTGAGGAACGCCTCGAAACCGCCGGAGTCCGCCAGAGCGCCCAGCTCGCCGTAGAAGGCGGCGCGGTGATCGAGGCGCAGGGCCGCTCCGATGCCGTCGACGGTGCGCTGGACGACATGACCCGTGAACCCGGTGGCTTCCCGGGCCTCGGCCACCGCGTTCTGCCACTCGCCTGCCATCCACGTCTCCCTTCGCCGTGCGGCCAAGGTACCCGCACGGCACCTTCTGAGGCGGCTCAGCACGCTACGCACCGATGGCACCTCGGGATGTCGAGTTCGCCCCAGACGACACTCCTTCACCTGGTCTCACAGCACAGGTGAAGGACCCGGCGGCGAGGGCCGTGCCTCACCGGGCCAGGCGGTCCGGTGCGCCCTCCCGCTCGAACCCACTGCTGTGCTCGACCCTCGCGATGTGCAGCGAGTAGCGCTCGTACCAGTGCGCACACCCGTACTCCTCGGCCGCGCCAGACCGCGCCGGTACCGGAACGGGCTCCGCCGCCTTGTCGGCAACGGAGCCCGTGCGTCCCGTCAGGAGGAGGCGACCGCAGAGAGGACCTTCTTTCTGTTCGCTTCCTCGCTCACGACGATTGAGATTGACTTGTCGTCGTTGGAATGGGATACGGAGAGTGAGCCGGTGCGCTTTGTTTCCTTACCGGCGTTAGGCGACGACTAGTTGACAACGAGAGCTCTTCGGCTGCACGAGAGTTCCGCCCATGCTGGGGCGTCACCTGACCCGTGTCCGGATGACCTCATATAGGGTCCGAATGGCAGACGTGAACTTCCCTCGTCGTCATTCTTCGGCCAGGCGGTGCGGCATGCGGCCTTTGGTGTCGGTCAACGCGGCTTCGGCCTGCGTGAGCAGGGCGAGGGTCTGTGCGGTGGTCTGCGGGTCCTCGCTGGCTGAGTCGCCGAACCGGGGCCTCGGGCGCTCACTTCCGTTTACGGTGCAGAAGCCGAGGACGCGGTCGAGCCTGAGCATCACATGCGGCATGTCGACGAGTGCGGGCCCCAGTACCGGGCCTTGACGTCCCGGGTGATCATCGAGCGGCGCTCTCGGGTGGTGCCCCGGTTGGTGACTGCGGTTGCGGTCATGGCCGGTCCGTCGCCGAGCCCGAAGGTCTGCGCGGTCAGTGGACGCTCGGCACGAGGCCAGCTGCTCCTGGGAACTCCTACCGCTGCGGCCGCAACGCGCAGTACCGCATCACCTACCCGTGGGGCACGGCAGTCACCTGCGGACGCCGGTCAGAACAACCCGTCCTGCACACTCACGTCCTGCCTGAACGCCCTCACAGGCAAGGAGAGTTCGTCGCCGACGGCCGGAACCAGCTCCCACCCCCGCATCAGCCGCGTATCGACGACAACCACCCCACCGCCCGTCTCCACATGCAGATCCGGCCCCGCAGCCGCCACCAACCGCCCGCTCACCGCCCCGCCCGCGACAAGCTCGGTCACCTCCCCGACAGCGGGAGGCAGACCCGCGAGCCCGAACGCCCCGGCGTGATCGACCGGTTGGCAGGGCTCACGGTCGAGTGACTCCGGCCAGGCGGGGAGGGCCACGGCCCGGGCGTGCAAGTCCTCCACCTCGGCCGCCCGCTCCGCCGCCGACGCCGGCAGCGCGGACCGCACCGCCCGCTTGGCGCCGTACGGAATGCGGTCCGGCACCCGCAGTGCGGCCCGCAGCAGTTCCTCCGTACGCCGCGCCGCCATCAGTGGGCCGACACCCAGCCAGCTGAAGCAGACCGCCCCCTGCTCCAGCAACCGGGCCGAGCCGCGCTCAAGGGCGGTGATGCCGACCTTGGTCATGCCGGGGCCGAACCAGGCCAGATATACGTGGTAGGGACGAGGGTCGTCCGCGATCGTGTCCGCGGCCACCGAGTGCGCCCGGTCCAGCCGTGCGCACTCCTCGCAGCGTGCCCCCGTACTGCGCCCCGGCACGATCGCCCGCACCGGACACGCATGCCCCCGAGCTCCCACGCATGTCCGCACTCCCCTTTCCGCGACCCCGAAGGCGACCCGCTTCCCCCAGGTCAGCGCGGAGCGCCGACCGCCGTCCCATGCCAGCTCAGGGCCGTCCGCCGACCACCGCAGCCCCGAGCATCTCCATGCCTGTGCCATCGCTCTTCGAGAGTAGAGGCAGGCACTGACAACGCCCGTTCAGCGATTTCCTACGGTCTCGGCGTGCTTCAACGTGCCTCAGCGACAGCCGGCTCCTCCTCACCGGTGACGACCGGCACGACCTCAGTCACCCTCGCCGTCGCACGCCGCCCCCGCCCCGCCAGCCGGCACGACCAGCACTCCGGATGCCCCTCCCGCGCACTCAGGTCGCGCGCCCCCATGCGCCACTGCCCCCGCGGCCGTACGCCCGGCGGCTTGCCCCAGCCGGAAAGGTGCAGGGTCCAGGTGACGAGGACGCTCGCCGCCACGATGCCCAGCCCGCCTGTGATCAGCACGGCCGAGACCGTGCATATCCCCGCCCCCACGACGGCGGAACCGATCGTCGCGATCGCGGTTCCGGTCCATCCTGCGACCGTATGTCCCTCGTCATACTGGCTCATGTGCCTGCTCCCTCCGGTGGGCAGCGGAACTCCACGGGACTCCACGCAACTCCACGTATGGCGGAGCGATCCCGGAATCCCTCACAATGTAAGAAGTTTAGCCAGTCAATCTCTCACTAGCTAAGGCAATCCGAAAAAGATGCAAGCCAAGCCGCGTCCCACCGCCACCCCGGCCCAGGCGCTGGACGCGATGGACTCCCTCATCGCGGCCCACCTGCTCGGCCAGCAGGAGATGGCCCAGCGGCTGGGCCTGAACATCACCGACCTGCTCTGTTTCGGCTGCGTCCTGAAGGCCGGCGAGAACCTCCTCACGGCGGGTGACCTCGCGGAACACGCCCACGTCACGACCGGCGCGATGACCGGCATCCTCAACCGCCTGGAACGCGCCGGGTTCGTCACCCGCCGCCCGGACCCGGCCGACCGGCGCCGCGTCCGCGTCGCCGCCGTCCCGGCCGCCGTCAGCCGGGTCGAGGCCCTCTACGGCCCCTACTACGCCCGTCTGATCGACCTCTTCGCCGACTACTCCACCGACGAGATCGCCGTACTCACGGACTGGTTCACCCGCACGACGGGCCTCGCGCAGGGCTACATCGACGAACTCCGCGACCAGGACAGGGCCTGACGGCAGGGCTGCGGCAGAACTGCGGCAGAACTGACGGCAGGACTGACGACTGGGCCGATCGCGTCGTCGATCGGGCGGTTGCCCGACCTCGCAGGGTGGAGCCTGCCCCACCATCGGTCCGGTGGAGCACTCCATCGTTTCCGCGGGCGGACCACGGAATCGTTGGCCTCGGTTGATCCCGGCTGAAACCGGTCGACTCGGGCTGAAGCCGGGTTGATACCGGCTGAAGCCCGACTGAGGCACCGCTGAAGCCGCGCCGGGATGAGGTGTGTCCCTCAGAGGACAGGCCCGCCCGGAAGGAAACCGCCATGGAGTCGCAGCGCCCCTCGATACCGGGCCGGTCGATGCCGAGCCCGTCGATACCCGGCCCGGCCACGTCGAGCGCGTCCATGTCGAACCCGTCCATGTCGAGCCCTTCGCTTCCGAGCCCCTCGAAGCCCGGCCCCCTCTCCTCCTTCGCCCGCTTCGTGGTGTGCGGCGGCGGTGTCGGGCTCCTCTCCAGCGCCGCCGTGCCGCTGCTGGCCACGACGATGCCCTGGGCACTCGCGAACGCTCTGATCACCGTCGCCTCCACCCTCCTGTGCACCGAGTTGCACGCCCTGTTCACCTTCGGCACGGGACGCCGCCCGGGCCTGCGGCAACATCTGCAGTCCTCCGGGTCGGCCGTCGCCGCCTACCTCGCCACGACCTCCGCGATGCTCGTACTCCACGCGGTCCAGCCGTCCCCCACGCTGCTCCGGGAGCAGGCCGTCTACCTCACCGCCTCCGGGCTGGCCGGCATCGGCCGGTTCCTGGTGCTGCGGCTGTTCGTGTTCGCCGAGCGGAAGAAGCAGGCGACCCCGGCAAACGTGGCCCCGGCTCGGCCCCTCGGCACCCTGTCCGTCAACGCCCTCACCACCGGCCCCCACGTCCCCGCGTACTCCCCGATGACCCCATCCCTCGTATAGCCGCCGCCCGTCAGATACCGACCACCGTTCTCACAGCCGTGCACCGCCTTCCTCCAGGTATGCGGTGACGCGCTCCATCGGCCACACCTCCCCGATCTTGTGCCGGATGTCGAAGAGGTTCGCCGCGTGCACATCCGGGTCCCGGTCGCCGGCCGCCTCCTCCGCGACGACGGGGACGAACCCGTGCTGCATGGCGTCCAGGGCGGTGGCACGTACGCAACCGCTGGTGGTCAGGCCGCCGATGAGGAGTGTGTCGATTCCGTTGGCGGTGAGATACGCCGCCAGTGATGTACCGAAGAAGGCGCTCGGGTACTGCTTCGTCACGGTCAGCTCGTCCGCCGCGGGCGCCAACCCGTCGATGAAGTCGCCGTACGGACTGCCCTCGGCGAACACCCGCAGCGTCGGCACCTTGCGGAA
This sequence comes from Streptomyces viridochromogenes, assembly GCF_001270495.1. GTDB lineage: Bacteria > Actinomycetota > Actinomycetes > Streptomycetales > Streptomycetaceae > Streptomyces > Streptomyces viridochromogenes_A. Next base: position 86,932 of record NZ_LGUR01000265.1, on the reverse strand, counting down.
GAAGACACCGCCGTCGCTGCCGTCGGACCGGAACCGCACCCGCGTGACGACCACGGGGACGCGCGCTCGCCGGGCGGCCGCCAGCAGCGCCCTCATCGCCTCCACGGCCGGTTCGACGCCGGCGTAGAGCGGGCAGTCGGGGTCCACGTACGCGCGCGCCGGGTCCACCAGGAGCAGGGCCGGGGAGGCGCCGGGGGTGAGGTGCCCGGCCAGGCCGGCCCGCTCGTAGTCGTCCTCCGGCAACTCCTGGTGCCGTAACCGGCTCACGCCCGGCGGCTCTTCATCAGCGGCTGGATACGCGTGCCGAAGTTCTCGATGCCGTCCAGGAAGTCGTCGAAGACCAGCATGATCCCCTTGGTGCCGTTGACCTCCGCGACCTCGTCGAGCATCTTCGCGACGGTCTCGTACGACCCCACCAGCGTGCCCATGTTGAAGTTCACCGCGCCCTCGGGCAGCACGATGGTGCGAGCGGTCGAGGAGTCGTCGGCGGTGGTGTCCGAGGCCGATTCGCCCGCCATGTAGGCGAGGGCCGCGCGGTCGGCGTTGTCGTGGTAGTCCTGCCACTTGGCCTGCGCGGCCTCGTCGGTCTCGTCCGCGATGACCATGAACAGGGAAAGCGCGCCGACGTCCCGGCCGGTCTCGCGCGCCGCGTCCACCAGCGTGGCCGTGGTGTCGGCGAACGCGAGCGGGGTGTTGACGCCGCTGCCGAGGATGAAGTTGTAGTCGGCGTGCTCGGCCGCGAACCGCATACCGGTGTTGCTCTGGCCCGCGGCAACGATGTCGATGTGCCCGTCCGCCGGGCGCGGCGACAGCACGCAGTCGTCCATCTCGTAGAACTCGCCCTTGAAGTTGCTGACGCCCTCGCGCCACAGCTCCTTCATCACGGTGACGTACTCGACGGCACGGTCGTAGCGGTTGCCGAAGTGCTCGTCGCCGGGCCACAGGCCCATCTGGGAGTACTCGCCGGGCGCCCAGCCGGTGACGATGTTGATGCCGAAGCGGCCGGGGGCGATCGAGTCGACGGTCGTGGCCATCCGGGCGACGATCGCCGGGGGGAGGACCAGGATCGGCGTGGAGGCGTACAGCTTGATCCGGTCCGTCACCGCGGCCAGGCCCGCCATCAGCGTGAACGACTCCAGGCAGTGGTCCCAGAACTCGGTGTCGCCGCCGAACCCCTTGAGCTTGATCATCGACAGCGCGAAGTCGAGCCCGTGTTCCTCGGCCTTCTGCACGATGGCCTTGTTCAGCTCGAAGGTGGGCAGGTACTGAGGCGAACTCTTCGATATGAGCCAGCCGTTGTTGCCGATAGGGATGAATACGCCGATGTCCATGCCACTCCTCAGCGGTCGGGGGTCCCGGTGATGCTAAGCCGCGCACGTCAACTCAACGTTAGAAATGGGTGGTTGACGTCGTGTCGACCGGCCGCGCGCGGGGCGTGAGGATCTTGCGAACGATCGATTCGATTGAACACGGAACGGTAGGGTCCACGACATGAACGCTCGGCTGACCCTGCTCGGCACGGTGGCTCCCGGTGTCGCGGAAAGCGAGGTTTTCCGGCTGGCCCTCCAGCATGCGGTGGGCGAGCTGGGCGCTCTGGGCGGCATGATCCATCTGCGGGGCCCGATGTCCGCGCTGCGCCTGGTGTCGACGGCCGGGCTGCCACCCGCCCTCACCCGTAGCTGGGAGATCATCGACCAGGAGGGTCCGCTGGCTCCGGCGCGTGCGCTGCACGAGGGGGGTGGGGTCTGGGTCCCGATGGGCGCGATCGGGGTGACCGGGGTGGCCGAGGCGACCGGCTCTGCGTTCGGCTCACCGACCGGCTCCGCGCCCAACTCCCCGACCGGTTCACCGGCCGGCTCCCCGGCCGGCTCTGTGCCCGGCTCCCGGACCGGTTCTACGGCCGGCTCCGCGGCCTTCTCCTCGTTCGGCCCTGTGGCCCACTCCTCGACCGGCTCACCGGCCCACCCCCCGACGGGCTCACCGGCCCACCCCCTGAAGGGCTCCACGGCCGGCTTCCCGACCAGCTCGCCGACCCGCACAACGGCCGGTTCCCCGACCGACTCCACGCCTGCTTCCCGGGCCGTCTCCGCCCCCGACGACCCGAGCCCCGCCTGGCCCGGCACCGGCCTCGCCGCCCTGCCGATGTACCGGGGCCGGCGCAGCACCGGCGCCCTCAGCGTCCTGATGGGTGACCAGGGCGAACCGGGCCCCGAGCACTGGGAGTTCCTGCGTGCCGTCGTCGCCTGGACCGAGGAACGCATGGTCCAGGCACCGCCGACGGCCGGCCCCTCCCGGCCCGCGCAGCCGGAGCAGAGCGGCGAGCGTCTGCGCCAGGCGCTGAAGGAGGTCAGCGTCGGCTCCTGGGACTGGAACATCCAGACCGGCGAGCTGCTCTGGGACGAGGCGGCGCTGGAGCTGTACGGCACCCGGCCGGAGGAGTACATCGGCCTGGTCGAGAACTGGATGAGGTGCGTCCACCCCGACGACCTGGCGCCGACGCTGGCGCTGGTGGACCGGGCGATCCTGGAACACGGCGTGTTCGAGGCCGAGTACCGGGTGCGCAAACTGGACGGCAGCTGGGGCTGGACGCAGGCCCGCGGCAGGGCGACGTACGACCACAACGGCGAGCCCCATCGGATGATCGGCGTCGGCTGGGACAGCAACGAGCCGCGTTCCGCCCGTGACGCGCTCGGCCGGGCCCTGCGGCACATGAGCGACGGCTTCCTCGCCATGGACGACGACTGGCGGATCACCTTCGCCAACGTGGAGGCCGAACGCACCCTGGGCTTCTCCGAGGAGGAGCTGTTCGGCCGGCTGCTGTGGGACCTGCCCGCCGCCGAGCAGGTGCCCGGCCTGGAGATCCGCTGCCGGCAGGCCGCCGCCGCGGAGAAGTCGGTCAGCTTCGACGTACGGCTGCCGAACGGCCGCCTGTGCCACCTGCGACTGGTCCCGGGCCCCGACGGCCGCACCATCTACTTCACCGACGTCACCGAGAAGCGGCGACTGGAGGAGGAACGCCGGTCCGCCGAGCGCGCCGCGACCGAACGGGCGGCACGGATAGCGGAGTTGACGGCCGCGCTGGCCAAGGCGACCACCTCGAAGGACGTGGTGGACTCGGTCGCACGGCGGGTACTGCCGCCGTTCGAGGCGACCGGTCTGGTGGTGCAGGCCGTGGAGGGCGACCGGCTGCACACCGTAGGGTCCGTCGGCTACCCGGAGGACGTCCTCGCCTTCCTCGACGGCCGCGAGCGTACGGAACCCAGCCCGCTGTGGGACGCGATCATCTCCGGCACGCCGCTGTTCCTGTCCTCCCCGCGGGAGTTCGCCGCCCGCTACCCCGAGCTGACCGACCTGCCCGCCCGCGCCGGCAAGCAGGCCTGGGCGCTGCTCCCGCTGACCGCCTCGGGACACACCTTCGGTATCTGCGCGGTCTCCTTCGACCACCCGCGCCGCCTCACCGACGAGGAGCGCACCCTCCTGACCGCCACCAGCGCCCTGGTCGCCCAGGCCCTGGAACGGGCCCGTCTCTTCGACGCCGAGCGCACCCGGTCCCGCGAGCTCCAGCGCAGCCTGCTCCCCCGCGACCTGCCCGCCCTGCCCGCCTGCACGGCCGCCGCCCGCTACCTTCCGGCCGGCCAGGGCATGGACGTGGGCGGCGACTGGTACGACATCATCCCGCTGTCGGGCGGCCAGGTCGCCCTGGTCGTCGGCGACGTCATGGGCCACGGCCTGCCCGAGGCGGCGACGATGGGCCGGCTGCGCACCGCCGTCCACACGCTGGCCGACCTCGAACTGCCCCCCGACGAGATCATGAGCCACCTCAACGACATCGTCGGCGCCATGGGCGAGGAGTCGTACGTGACATGTCTGTACGCGCTGTACGACTCCACGACCCGCGTCTGCTCCATATCCAGGGCGGGGCACCCGCCGCCGGCCCTGCTGCACCCCGACGGCACGGTGGTGTTCCCGCCCCTGCCGGCCGACCCACCGCTCGGCGCGGCGGAGCCCCCCTTCGAGACGACGGAGATCCCGGTCCCCGAGGGCAGCGTGCTGGCGCTGTACACCGACGGTCTGGTGGAGTCGTCCAAGCGCGAGATGGACGAGGGCATGGCAGCGCTCGCCGACATCCTGCGCGCCGCGCACGCGGACGGCACGGCGAGGGACCTGGAGCACCTCTGTGAGCGGGTCACCTCCGCCCTCCTCCCCGCCGACCACCAGGCGGCCGACGACGCGGCCTTCCTGCTGGCCCGCCTGCACGCACTGCCCGACTCCCGCATGGCCTCCTGGCCCCTCCCCAAGGACCCCAAGGCGGCCGGCCAGGCCCGCAGTCTGATCCGCAAGCAGCTCACGGCCTGGAACCTGGAGGTCCTCACCCCCACCACCGAACTCCTGGCCAGCGAACTCGTCGGCAACGTCATCCGCCACGCCAAGGGCCCCCTCCGCCTCCGGCTCCTCCACGGCGCCACCCTGATCTGCGAGGTCTTCGACGGCAGCCTGACCATGCCGCGGATACGCCGGGCGACGGAGACGGACGAGGGCGGCCGGGGGCTTCAGCTGGTCACCGCGCTGTCGCTGCGGTGGGGGACGCGGTACACGCCGACGGGCAAGTGCATCTGGACGGAGCAGGCCGTACAGCCGACGCCGGACGCGGTACGGGGCGACCTCGACCTGGCGCCGGACGCGCTGGAGCAGATGTTCCTGGGCGTGGCGGGCCTGGGGGAGGACTTCGACGGCGATCTGGACGCGCTGGCGTTCGGGGACCAGGACTTCTAGGTACACCACCGACGGGGACGTACGGCGTCGACGGGGACGTACGGCGTCGGCGCGGGCGTTCCCAGGGAGACCCTCCCGCCACGGGAGTACCGTGAGAACGCCGCATATGGCGCGGCGCTCCGCAAGAGCCCGGGGTGTGATGCCATGGCCCACCGCCGCACCGATTCGGCCGGTGCCACCAGAGAGCTGCTGCAGAGGCTCGGGGACCTCACGGGCCGGATACTGGACCAGATCAAGTTCCAGCAGGCACGCGTCGAGCTCGCCGCCGCGCTCCAGCGTCAGGTCCTCTCCGCGGAACTGCCGGATCTGCCGTGCCTCCAGGCGGCGGGACGGTACACGCCCGCACGGGTCGGGCTGGACATCGGGGGCGACTGGTACGACGGCTTCGTGATGCCGGACGGTTCGGTGGGGTTCGCGATCGGGGACGTCCAGGGCCATGACGTCGAGGCCGCGGCGCTCATGGGGCAGGTGCGCATCTGTCTGCGCGCTGTCGCGACCGCCACCACCGACCCCGCGGAGGTGCTCGGGCGTACCAACGACCTCCTCGTCTCGATGGCCACCGAGCTCTTCGTGACCTGCTCCTTCCTACGCTTCGACCCGGCCACCGGGGAGCTCAGCGACGCCCGCGCCGGACACGTCCCGGCCGTCTGGGCCAGGACCGACGGCCGCTGCGAGATCGTCCTTAACGACGGCGGCCTGCCGCTCGGCATCCACGCCGGTGAGCGCTACCCGTCGTCCCGCCGGCTGCTGACCGACGCGGGCGCGTTCGTCCTGCTCACCGACGGTGTGGTGGAAGGCCCCGACTACCCGATCGAGGACGGTCTGAAGAGGGTGGCCGACCTGGTCGGCGACGCGTGCTGCACCGACCCGGACGAACTGGCCGCCCAGGTGATCAAGGTGGCGGACCTCACCGGCCACAACGACGACGCCGCGGTCCTGGTCCTGCGGTACGGAGCGCTCGGGGAGCAGTCGGGAAGCGGCGACCTGGGATGACTGGGCCGACTGGGATGACTGGGGCGACGGGTGCGGCGGCGCCCGGTGCGAGGCTCCGGCGGTTCGGCGGGTACGGCGGGTTCGGCAAGTTCGGCAGGTTCGGCGGGTACAGCGTCGAGGGACTGAAGCTCGCTGCCGTGGCCGCCGCCTACTACGGCAGCGCCAAGCTCGGTCTCGAACAGCAGCTGGTACGCGGTCAGGTCACGCCGTTCTGGCCGCCCACCGGCATCGCCCTCGTCGCCCTGATGCTGTGGGGCCTGCGGATGTGGCCGGCCATCGCGGTCGGGGCGTTCGTGGTGAACGTGACGCTCGGGCCGTCGATCCTCCCCGTCCTCGCCATCGCGGCGAGCAACACGATCGCCCCGATCTGCGCCTGCCTCCTCCTGCGGCGCGTCGGCTTCCACATCGCTCTCGACCGGCTCCAGGACGCGCTCGCCCTGGTCTTCCTCGGGGCCCTGGCGGGGATGCTGATCAGCGCGACGATCGGCACCGGCGTCCTGGTGGCCTCCGAAGCGCTCACGGCGCACGACTTCTGGCCGACCTGGTCGGTGTGGTGGACCGGCGACGCCATGGGCGTCCTCTTCATCACACCGCTCCTGCTGGCCGCCCGCACCGCCCGTCCGCCCCGCGGCTCGCCCGCGCTGCGCTGGGCCGAGGCACTGCTCCTGCTCGGCGGCACGACCACGATCACCCTGGTGGCGACCCGAAGCTCGCTCAATCTCCTCTTCCTCGTCGTCCCCTTCCTGATCTGGGCGGCCTTCCGCTTCCAACTCATCGGCGCCGCACCCTGCGCGCTGATCGCCTCCGTCGTCGCGATCTACGCGGGCTCCGTCGGCTCGGGCCCGTTCGCCGACCACGACCTCCTCGCCAAGATGGTCATCCTCCAGGCCTTCAACGGCACGGTGGCGCTGACGGCGCTCCTGCTCTCGGCGGTCATCGCCGAACGGAACCAAACCCTCCGGGCACTCCAGGATGCCTGCGACGACCTGACGGAAGCACTGGCCCAACTCGTCCCCGACCAGCCACCCGATGCGCGCCCGGAACGGCACGGGCCGGTGGTTGGGGATGAGGGTCCCTGAGCCGGGAATGCGACCCCCATCCGACATTGATCCGGCCCTGATCCTGCACTGATCCGGCCCTGATCCTGCACTGATCTATCGATCCGGCACTGATCTGACATTGAACTGATTGGACCAGCATGCGAATCGTCGTCATCGGCGGCAGCGGCCACATCGGCACCTTCCTCGTCCCTCGGCTGGTGCGGGCCGGCCACGAAGTGATCGGCATCAGCCGCGGCAGCCGCACCCCCTACGCCGATGCTCCCGAATGGCAGCAGGTGCGCCACGTCGCCGCCGACCGGGAGCGGGAGGACGGCGAGGGCACTTTCGGCGACAAGGTGGCCGCGCTGGCCCCGGACGCCGTAGTCGACCTGGTCTGCTTCACCGTGGAATCGGCCACCGCACTGGTCGAACGTCTCCGCGGCGAGGTCGGACACCTGCTGCACTGCGGAACCCTGTGGCGCTACGGCCCCAGCGACAAGCTGCCGATCTCCGAGAGCACGGGCACCACCCCGGTCGGGGAGTACGGCATCCAGAAGGACCGGATCGCACGGATGCTGAAGGAGGAGACCGCTTCCGGCGGCCTGGTGACCACGTCCCTGCACCCCGGGCACATCGTCGGGCCCGGCTGGCACCCCATCGGCCCACTGGGAAACCTCGACCCCGCGGTCTGGTCGACGCTCTCGGCCGGGCAGCCGCTACGGATCCCCGGCACCGGTGTCGAGCTGATGCACCACGTCCACGCCGACGACGTCGCACAGGCCTTTGAACAAGCCATCCAGCACCGGGACGCGGCAGCGGGAGAGGACTTCAACGTCGTCGCCCCCACCGCACTGAACGTCCGCGGCTTCGCCCGTGTCGCGGCCGGCTGGTTCGGCCAGACCGCGTCGCTGGACCCGGTGACCTGGGAGGAGTTCCGCCGGACCACGACGCCTGAGCACGCCGAGAGCAGCTGGGAGCACCTCCACCGCAGCCATTGCCTCACCATCGAGAAGGCCAGGACCCGCCTCGCCTACGCACCGCGCTACGAACCGGAAGCCGCCGTGCTCGAGTCCGTCCGCTGGCTGATCGACCACGATGAACTGAAGGTGGCCGGCCCGCTCATCGCCTGACGGCGGGCGGCACGGCGCGGGCGCCATGGCGATGGCATAAAAAATCGAACACATGATTGAATTCAGCCATGCGACCGTTCCCCGACGATCTCGTCCAGGCACAGCAGGAGTGGAGCCACACCTACCACCAGCTCGCCGAGCGGCCCGGCCGAACCGAGCTGCGCCGGCGCCTGTACAGGCTGTCGACCGCGGTCCTGTTCCACCCTTACTGGCAGCAGCGCGAAAGAACACCGGCGGCATGGTGGGAGCTCCGGAGCCTGGGCCGTGAGGAAAGGAACTGGAGGTGAGGAACAGCACGCCAACCTCCGCACAACCACCGGGAATTGAGCAACGGAACCCCCCGCTATGGTGGACCGATGGCGTCGATCAAGCAGTTCCAAGTCACTTTCGACTGCGCAGAACCTGAGCGTGTCGCTCGCTTCTGGTGCGAGGTGTTGGGGTACGTCGTACCGCCGCCACCGTCGGGGTTCGCCACTTGGGACGACTACGAAAGCTCGCTGCCGGCCGAGGAACGGGGCTCGTGGTTCGCGTGCAGCGATCCTTCAGGTGTCGGCCCGCGACTGTTCTTCCAGCGCGTCCCCGAAGGCAAGGTCGTCAAGAACCGGGTGCATCTCGACGTGCGGGTCGGCACCGGACTCGTGGGTGAAGAGCGCCTCGCCACGCTTGAGGCCGAATGCGCACGACTGGTCGCACTCGGCGCGGTACGCGTGCAACTACTGCCCGCCGACGACGACAACGAGTCGTGCATCACGATGCAGGACGTCGAGGGCAACGAGTTCTGCCTCGACTGACTCGCGAACCACACATTCCGAGGTCAGCCGATATAGGGCCGATGACGGCGCGTCCGGAATCCCCGCAGCCGCCTAGAGCCGCTTCAGGTTCCGGTCCAGGATCGTCCGGAGCCGGTCAACGTCCGCAGGGTCCTGAGCACCCCGCTTGGGCAGTATCGCGACTCCGGCCGAGCGGTCACCGCCAAGGAGCACGAAGAGTCCGGGCGTCTCCAGATACTCCCGGGACACCGTCCAGTCCATGCTGAAGGACGCCCGCTCGCCGGTGGTGACCGCACCCCGGTCGTCGGCCACCACTCGGCACTGCCCGTATGGCTCCACAATGCTGAACATCCGGCGGGCCATGGTGCGCAGTCCTCGCACAGTGGCCCAGAACGCGATGGGCACGGTGATCACCAGCGAGATGGTCCACACGGGCAGCGAGGCATCCTGCAGAACCGAGAAGACACTCACAGCGGCGGCTGCCGTGAGCGGCGCCATGAGTGCCTGAGCCCGCCCCGACGGTGACCGACGAGCTCGTGCACGGAGCGCCTCTTCGAAGTCCGCTGCCGTTGGCCGGTAGACGAACTCCACGGCCGTACCGAAGTCCGTGTTCTGATGGATGGAATCCCCACCCCTGGTATCCATGGGCAGGGATCGTAGCGAGGAAGGGTCAGGCGGACTGACGTCAGGGCATAAAGCAAAGGCCCTGTGGATCACTCCACAGGGCCTTTGACGTGCTGTGCACTCGGCAGGATTCGAACCTGCAACCTTCTGATCCGTAGTCAGATGCTCTATCCGTTAAGCTACGAGTGCTTGTTCTGTTTTCCGCCGCTCCCGGCCCTTCCGGCCCGCTCGCGGCGACAGGAAGAACATTACATGACTGCCGCCGCCATGTGAAATCCATTAGGCGCACCCATTGTGACCTGCGAAAACAGCCCGATGAGGCCTTCAGAGGGCACCCCCGCGAGCGGTGCGAAAACGACGAAGCCCCGGTCCAGTGGACCGGGGCTTCGTGATCGAGCGCGGAGGCGGAGGGATTTGAACCCTCGATGGGCTTTAAGGCCCAAACCGCATTAGCAGTGCGGCGCCATAGACCGGACTAGGCGACGCCTCCAGCACAGCCGCTCGCGCGAGCGCGAGTGGTGCGTGCAGATGATGACACAGTCGAGCGTGCTGTCACCAATCGACCTCCACGGTACTAGGCGGGGTGGCCGCAGGGCAAAGCTCTTCTCGGCGTGCTTCGAGGGGCGTGTGGTGCAGGGGAGCGACGTCCCAGGGGTGGGCGCAACGTACGGAGTCGTACGGCGTTAGTCAGGTCATGTTGCAGGTCAACCGTTCCGTCCCGGCCTGGCGCCTTCGCCGGGTCCTCCTCGTCACCGCCGGTTCCCTCGTCGCCGTCGGCTCCAGCTCCGTCGTGCCGGCCGCACACGCGCAGGCCGCGCCGCTCCCCCTCCTGTCCCCGTCCCTCCAGGCCCCCGACCGCCCCGGCGACCACCTCACCGTCACCGTCCGCGGCGCCGGCGCCGATGCCGACGGGACCTACGAGCTGTCCTGTCATCCGGCCGGCGGCGACCACCCCGACGCCGGCGGCGCCTGTGCCGCGCTGGATCGCGGTACCCGGTGGGGCAAGGACGCCTTCGCTCCCGTACCGCAGGGCAGCTTCTGCACCATGCAGTACGGCGGCTCGGCCACCGCCCATGTCACCGGCACCTGGGCCGGACGCCCCGTCGACGCGCGGTACGACCGCGGTGACGGGTGCGAGATCGCACGGTGGGACCGGCTCGTGCCGCTCCTTCCCGACCTGCGGCAGGAGGGGCGGCCGTAGCCCGCTCCGTCAGGGAAGCAGGGGATCCGGTACGTCGTCGCACAGACATTCCATGGAGGAAGCACCGGCCCCGTAAAAGTCCCGCGAAGGTCTCGCGAAGCCGCGATGACGCGGGAACGGTGCAGGAAGGACGCAGAGAGGACGCGGGAAGGACACAGGAAAGGACGTCCGCACAGGCGGACATACGTTCTGGGTCACTTCGTCGTGCGACCTGCCTCTCATCCGGCGTCGCGAGCGCAACCCCAGCCCTTAGACTCCCTCGCGTGACACGCCGCGGGCCGGTTGGCAAGATGGCCCGAGCGGTCGGCAAGGTGCGGTAACAGGGAGGAAGCGTCTCGTGAGCAGCAGGCCATCCCGAGGCGCTGCTCGCCTCGCAGCCATACTCGACGCGCTTCCCGATGCGTTGGTGCTGGTCAACGCCAATGGGACCGTCGTCAACGCCAACACCATCGCCCTGGAGGCCTTCGAGGCGCCGGGGACCGCACTGGTGGGCCGGGGGCTGCTCGATCTGCTGCCGCAGTTCGACTCGAAGCTGATTCCGGGATCCATGCGGCGGCCCGACCACATGGACCCGCAGGGCCGGACCAAGCCGACCCGGATGATGGCCCGGCGGACCGACGGGACCGAGTTCCCGGTCGAGGTCACGTCCGCGAATCTCGAGAACGGCCAGCAGGCCTACGACAGCTACGGCTACAGCGGCGACGAGCTGCTGATGCTCGTCGTACGGGATCTGACCGGGACCGTCGACACCGAGGCCGAGCTGGCGCGTTCGCAGCGGCAGACCGAGATGATCCTGCGGGCCGCCTCCGAGGGTGTCGTCGGCACCGACACCGACGGGCGGATCGTCCTCGTCAATCCGGCCGCCGCTCAGATACTGGGTTATCGGGCCAGTGATCTGGGCGGTCGGGAGCTGCACACGCTCGTCCTGCACTCCCGGCCCGACGGCTCCCCCTTCCCGTACGAGGAATCCCCGCTCGCCGACACCCTGCGCTCCGGGCGCAAGCACCGGGTGCGCGGGCAGGTGCTGTTCGCCAAGAACGGTGACAAGGTGCCGGTCGACCTGACGACCGCGCCGGTGCGTGACGGCGACCAACTCGTCGGCGCCGTGATGACCTTCGCCGACCGGCGGCCCTACGACGCGCTCGCCGAGGAGAAGACCGCCGACGAGAAGCGGCACGCGGAAGAGCTGGAGCGGCTCGCCGAGGAGCACGCCTCCGAGCTGACCGCCCTGCGGCAGAAGCACGTGGCCGAGCTGGAGGAACTCCAGGAGCGGCACGCGGAGGAACTCGCGGCGGGCGAGGAGCGGTACGCCGCGCTCGGAGAGCGGGAGAAGGACCGGTACGAGGCCCTCTCCGGTCGGCACGAGCAGCTGCTGACGCTGCTCGCGCGTTCGCTCCGGGGCCCGCTCGACGAACTCCGGCGTGAACTGGCCGCGCTCGCAGCGGACGACGCGGGGCAGTTGTGGCCCGAGGCCAACCAGGTGCTGCACCACCTGTCGGCCGGTTACTCGCGCATCACGACTCTGATCGACAACGTCCTCGGGTACCAGCAGCTCGACACCGGTGGCGCGGGGGTCGTGCGGACGAAGGTGATGCTGGACGCCGTCGTCGCCGCGGGTGTCGACGGTGCCGTCGAGCTCATCGGCCCGGGGAGGGTGCAGTTCGCCGTGCACGCCCCGCCCATCGAGGCCGAGGTGGACCCGCAGCGACTCGCCACCGCGCTCGCGCATCTCGTCGCGGATGTCGCGGGGGTCGACGCGACCGGTAACTCGCCCGTGTCGGCGGGCGGTTACATGGACAACACCGTCGTCGTCGCGGCGGCGCAGCGCGGTGAGGTCGTACGGATCGAGGTGCGCGGGCCGTATGCCGGGGGAGACCCGGTGCACGAGCCGATCGTGCGCGGGATCGTGCGGGCACACGGCGGTGTGCTGCAGACGCACGAGGTCCCGGGGATGAGCGGCAGTGCGTACGTCCTCGAAGTGCCCATCGGGGGTGGGGCCGGGGCCGTTGTCGCCGCCCCCGGCGGCCCCGCCGCCATCGAGGCCGGTGACGGGGCCGGGGGCGCTGTCCCGGGTGCCGAGCAGGACGTCGAGCAGGGTGCCGGTGGCCGGCGGCGGGCCCGGCGGTCCTCCGTCGACGCCTTCCTGGAGAGCGACATGCCCGGTGCCGACGCCGAGGGCGGTTCCGCGCCCGGGGATGCCGAGGGTGCGGCGCCCACCGGGCGTCGGCGCAGGCGCGCGGCCCCGCCCGAGCTCCCGCAAGGGGCTGGTGCCGGGGACGCGGGCGGCGAGCCCTCCGGCGGTACCGGACGGCGGCGTGCACGCCCGGCCGAGAACGGCCAGAACGGTGTGGACGGCCAGAACGGTGTGGACGGCGTGGCCGGCGGGGACGGCCTGGATGGCGGGGACGGCGTCGCCGAGGGCGCCGTCGTCACGGCCGCCGAGCATGCGGCGGGGACCGCGGCCGCCGGGAACAACCTGGGCGGGACCGTACCGCCGCAGGGCGTGCCCGCGCCCAGTGGACGCCGCGCCCGGCGGGACGGCGGGGAGCAGCACGCTCTGCCGCCTGCCCTGCCTGCGGCCGGTGCCGCCCAGACGGCTTCCGGGTCCGGTACGGCCGACTCGGGCGACGCTCCTCAGCCGACGGGCCGGCGCCGACGTGCCCTGGCCACGGCGGCCGAGCGTGGTGCCGCGCAGGCACAGGAGGCCGGGCCCCGTCCTGTGTTCGCCCTGCCGCCCGCCGAGGCGGACCGCGCTGCCGCCCCCGCTCCGGCGGGGGAGGGACCGGGCGGTGCCGCCGAGCCGAACGCGCCCGCGGCTGCGGCCGCCACGGGTGCGGCTGCGGGTATGACTCCGGCTGCGCCTGGGGCCCCGGCCCCCGCCGCGGCTGCGCCTGCACCTGTGGCTGCGGCTCCGGGACAGGCTCAGGTGCAGGTTCCCGGGCAGGCCCAGGTTCCGGGACAGGCACCGGTTCCGGTTCCTGGACAGGTACCCGGGCAGGCTCCGGTTCCTGGGCAGGCACCGGTTCCTGGGCAGGCACCGGTTCCTGGGCAGGGTTTTCCGGGGGACGTACTCGTCGACGAGGGCCGGCACGATGCCGTGCCGCACGACCAGGCCGAGGACCACACCCCGCCGCAGCCGCATCCCACCAGCGCGCCGACCGGGCGTCGCCGACGGGCCGTGGGCCAGCCGGCGGAAGCGGCCGGGACGCCTGCGCCGGGTGCTCCGGGGCCGGTGGCGCCGGTACCGCCGGGTCAGCCCCAGCCGGTTCCCGGCCAGCGCCTGCCCGGCCAGCCCCTGCCCGTCGAGGCGGCCCCCGGCCAGGGCGCACCCGAGCAGGGCGCTCCTGCCGCCCAGGGAGTTGGCGCCCAGGGCGTTCCCGCCCCGCAGCCATGGCCCGCCGCGGATGACACCCCCGACGCCGGGACGGCCGTACCGGCGAACGTCGCCGCCACCGCTGTACCGCCGAATCCGACCGCCCCGCAGCCCGCGCAGCCTCCGCGGCCGGTCCAGGCCCAGCCCGCCGCGGGCACCCCGGCTCCGGGCACCCCGCTGCCTCCGGAAGCGGCGGCGGCACAGCCGCTGCCCGCCGAGGCCGGTGCTCCGGGCGCCCCCGCCGCCCCCGTCGACCCGAACTCGACGCAGGGTCGCGCGATCAGCGTGCGGACGTTGGGGCAGGGTGTGCCGTTCACGCGGCAGGCGGCGCAGGTGCAGCAGCCCGCGCCGGCCGCGCAGTCGTCGGCCACGCCTCCCCCGCACCAGACCAACGGCGGACGGCGCCGCAAGCTCGGTACGCCGCCCGACCCGGCCACGCGGGCCGGTGCCTCGGCGGAGCAGGCGGCGCGACCGCATCCGTCGGCCGAACCGCCGGTGCCCGCCGCCCAGCCTCAGCCGCAGGCTCCGGCCCAGCCGTCGCTCGGCGGGCAGCCTCAGCCCCAGCCGTCGATGGCAGAGCAGTCGCGGCTCGCGCCGATGACCGAGGGGGCCGGACGGTCGTACGCCATAGGCGCCCCGGACGAGAACGCCGCCGAGGGGCCCGAGCCGTTGGACGGGCCGGGTGGGGCCGTCGAGGTCGCCGACACTCCGCGGCCGCAGCCGATGGACGACGAACTGCCGCCGGAGCCGCTCGACAACCCGCGGCGGCTGCTCGTGTGGCCCGCGCCGGATGTGACGACCCAGCAGGCGCTGAGCGACCGCGGTTACCGGCCGGTGATCGTGCACTCGCGCGAGGAGGTGGACGCGCAGATCGCGGCGTTCCCCGCCGCGCTGTTCGTCGACCCGCTGACCGGGCCGATCACGCGGACCGCGCTGCAGTCGTTGCGGCAGGCCGCGGTCGCCGCCTCGGTGCCGGTGATGGTGACGGCGGGGCTCGGACAGGCCTCGCGGGAGGCGGCGTACGGCGCCGATCCCGCCGTACTCCTCAAGGCGCTGGCGCCTCGGGACAGTGAGCAGCACCCGCCGCGCGTCCTGCTGATCGAGGAGCACGCGGAGATCGCGCTGGCGCTGACCGCGACGTTGGAGCGGCGCGGAATGCAGGTGGCGCGGGCCGCGAGTGACGCGGACGCGGTGGCCCTGGCGGGGGACTTCCGGCCGAACCTGGTCGTGATGGACCTGATGCAGGTGCATCACCGCCGGGCCGGGATCGTCGACTGGCTGCGCGCGAACGGGCAGCTCAACCGCACCCCGCTCGTCGTCTACACCGCCGCCGTCGACCAGGCCGACCTACCACGGCTGGCCTCCGGCGAGACGGTGCTGTTCCTGGCGGAGCGGTCGACGAGCAACGAGGTGCAGAGCCGGATCGTGGATCTGCTGGCGAGGATCGGGACCAACTGAGGGACGGGGCGGAAGCGCCCCCGAGGGGCGCGGGGAACTGCGCGATCAACCACGGACAACCCGCGGCCGACCGACGACAGTTCCCCAACGGCGCCCCGTCAGATCTGGGTCAGATCTGGGTCAGATCTGGGTGACGTCCAGGCCGCCCTCCGCGTACTGCCTGCGCAGCACCTTCTTGTCGAACTTGCCGACGCTGGTCTTGGGAACCGCCTCGATCAGCGTCCAGCGCTCCGGCAGCTGCCACTTGGCGATCTTGCCCTCGTCGGCGAGGAAGGTGCGCAGGGCCTCGAAGTCGGTGGTGGAGCCCTCCTTGAGGACGACTGTGGCCAGCGGGCGCTCGCCCCACTTGTCGTCGGGGACGGCGACCACGGCGGCCTCGGCGACGTCCGGGTGGGACATCAGCGCGTTCTCCAGCTCGACCGAGGAGATCCACTCGCCGCCTGACTTGATGACGTCCTTGGCGCGGTCGGTGAGGGTGAGGAAGCCGTCGGGGGAGATGATGCCGACGTCGCCGGTCTTCAGCCAGCCGTCCTCGCTGAACTTGTCGGCGGGCCGCAGGGGTTCGGCGTCGGGGCCGTTGTAGTAGGCGCCCGCGATCCAGGGGCCGCGCACCTCCAGCTCGCCCGCCGACTCGCCGTCCCAGGGGAGGCGCTCGCCGCCGGGGCCGGTGAGGCGGGCCTCGACGCTGGTCGGGAAGCGGCCCTGGGTCAGCCGGTACGCGAACTCCTCCGCCGTGCCGACGGCGTGGGCCGGCGGGCGCGCGACCGTGCCGAGCGGGGAGGTCTCCGTCATGCCCCAGGCGTGGCAGACCCGCATGCCCAGCTTGTCGAACGCCTCCATCAGCGAGGGCGGACAGGCCGAACCGCCGATGGTGACCTGCCCGAGGGTGGAGACGTCCCGCGGCTTCGCGGTGAGCTCGGCGAGCAGGCCCTGCCAGATGGTGGGCACGGCGGCCGCATGAGTCGGCCTCTCGCCCTCGATCATCTCGGCGAGGGGCGCGGGCTGGAGGAAGCGGTCCGGCATCAGCATGTTGACGCCGGTCATGAAGGTGGCGTGCGGCAGCCCCCAGGCGTTGACGTGGAACTGCGGCACCACGATCAGCGACGTGTCCTGGTCCGTCAGGCCCATCGACTGCGTCATGTTGACCTGCATGGAGTGCAGGTAGACGGAGCGGTGGGAGTAGACGACGCCCTTGGGGTCCCCGGTCGTCCCGGAGGTGTAGCACATGGAGGCGGCCTGCCGCTCGTCCAGCTCCGGCCAGTCGTACGTCGTCGGCTTGCCGGCGATCAGCTCCTCGTACTCGTGCACCTGCACGGCCGCGCCCGCCAGCCCGGAACGGTCACCCGGCCCCGACACCACCACGTGCTCCACCGTCTTGAGGTGGGGCAGGAGCGGGGCGAGGAGGGGGAGGAGCGAGCCGTTGGCGATGACGACCCGGTCGGCCGCGTGGTTGACGATCCAGGCCAACTGCTCGGCCGGGAGGCGGAGGTTGAGGGTGTGCAGGATCGCGCCCATGGAGGGGATCGCGAAGTACGCCTCGACGTGCTCGGCGTTGTTCCACATAAGGGTCGCGACCCGTTCGTCGCCACTCACGCCCAGGTCCTCGCGCAGGGCGTGCGCCAGCTGTGCCGCACGGGCACCGACCTCGGCGAAGGAGCGGCGGTGCGGCTCGGCCTCGCCGGTCCATGTGGTGACCTGCGATGTGCCGTGGATCGTCGACCCGTGGGTCAGGATCCTAGAGATCAGCAGCGGTACGTCCTGCATGGTGCTCAGCACGGCGTCCTCCCGGGGCGACATTGCCTACGCGGTAGTAAGGGTTGCGGAGATTCTGCGCGCATACCGCGCGGTATGTCACTAGGGTCGGCCGATCGATCATGTCACGTTGCGTTTACAGAGCTCTCCCGCTACGGGCGGGGGGAAACTTCGCCGCCCGCCGTGCACGGTGACGCCGTGCCCTGGTCTACCTGACCAGCCCCAGCTCAGGGTCCTCGCGCAGTTTCCCGAGCGCCCTGGACACCGCCGACTTCACCGTGCCGACCGAGACGCCGAGCACCTCGGCCGTCTGTACCTCGCTGAGGTCCTCGTAGTACCGCAGGACGACCATCGCCCGCTGGCGCGCCGGCAGCCGCATGATCGCGCGCCACATGGCGTCGTGCAGCGCCTGCTGCTCCGCCGGGTCGTTGTCGTGGCCGGGCCTGGGCTCCGGCTCGGGCAGCTCGTCGCAGGCGAACTCGTCGACCTTGCGCTTGCGCCACTGCGACGTCCGCGTGTTCAGCAGCGCCCTGCGCACATAGCCGTCGAGGGCGCGATGGTCCTCGATGCGCTCCCAGGCCACGTATGTCTTGGTGAGCGCGGTCTGCAGCAGGTCCTCCGCGTCGTTCGGGTTCGCCGTCAGCGACCGGGCGGTACGCAGCAGCACCGGCTGGCGGGCCCGCATGTACGACGTGAAGGAGGGATACCTCGCGTTCGGAAGGGACCGCGTCGCGGCGTCGGAAGCGCTGGTGCAGACGGGTGTGGTCATGGCTCCACGCTATGAGCGGCTCCTGCTTCAGCGGATCGGCCGCAGGTGCCGAAGCAGCGTCCGCCTCAGGTTGTAGGGGTGGGGCTGACTCCACCTCCTGAAGGTGGACGAGCGAGGGACACCTACTGCGGGATTACCCCTGGGGGTCATCGGTCGGCGGTAAGGACGAGCCCCGACGTCGGCACCCCCGTTCCCGCCGTCACCAGTACCCGTTCCGCACCGGATATCTGGTTCACGGACGTCCCCCGCACCTGTCTCACTCCCTCCGCGATCCCGTTCATACCGTGCAGATACGCCTCCCCGAGCTGCCCTCCGTGTGTGTTGAGCGGAAGCCGCTCCTCGGCCACGAAGTCCCCTCCCTCTCCCTTCCCGCAGAACCCGAACTCCTCGAGCTGCATGACGACACAGGGGGTGAAGTGGTCGTACAGAATCCCCACATCGATCTCCCCCGGCCCCAGCCCCGCCGTCCGCCACAGCTGCCGCGCCACCACGGCCGTCTCCGGCAGGCCGGTGAGGTCGTCCCGGTAGAAGCTCGTCATCTGCTCCTGCCCTCGGCCCGCGCCCTGGGCCGCCGCCGCTATGACGGCGGACGGGCGGGGCAGGTCACGGGCCCGGTCGACGGACGTGACGACGAGCGCCTGGCCGCCGTCCGTCTCCTGGCAGCAGTCCAGCAGCCGCAGCGGCTCGACGATCCAGCGCGAGGCCGCGTGGTCGGCGAGGGTGATGGGTCTGCCGTGGAAGTACGCGGCCGGGTTGGTCGCCGCGTACTTGCGGTCCACCACCGCCACATGCCCGAACACCTCCGGCGTCAGCCCGTAGGTGTGCAGATACCTCTGGGCCGCCATCGCCACCCAGGAGGCCGGGGTGAGCAGCCCGAACGGCAGGGACCAGCCCAGCGCCACGCCCTCCGCCGACGGCTCCCGGTGCTGCACGCCCGAGCCGAATCTCCGGCCCGACCGCTCGTTGAACGCGCGGTAGCAGACCACCACCTCCGCGACCCCCGTCGCCACGGCGAGCGCCGCCTGCTGAACGGTCGCGCAGGCCGCGCCGCCGCCGTAGTGGACTCGGGAGTAGAACGACAGCTCCCCCATCCCGCACGCCTGCGCCACGGTGATCTCCGGGCTGGTGTCCATCGTGAACGTCACCATCCCGTCCACGTCCCCCGGTGTCAGGCCCGCGTCGTCCAGCGCGGCCCGCACCGCCTCCACGGCCAGCCGCAGCTCG
Organism: Streptomyces viridochromogenes; assembly: GCF_001270495.1. Taxonomy (GTDB): domain Bacteria; phylum Actinomycetota; class Actinomycetes; order Streptomycetales; family Streptomycetaceae; genus Streptomyces; species Streptomyces viridochromogenes_A. The sequence continues at coordinate 67,825 of NZ_LGUR01000265.1, read as the reverse complement.
CTGCGCCCCGAGTCCTTGGAGAACTCGGTGGCCCCGACACCGACGATCGCTGCCCGACCGGCCAGGGCGTCCCTCGTGCGCACACTCATGCCGGCTCCTCCGATGCCACGGTGCACGCCGGGTCCATCGGCAGGGTGACCGTCACCGTGCCGGTCACGTGCTTGCCGATGCCGTTCGCGCCGACGACCCGAACCGTCGCCGTGTCTGCGTCGACCTCCTCGACGCGCCCCGTCAACACCATCGTGTCCCCCGGGTAGTTGGGCGCCCCGAGTCGTATGGCCACCCTGCGCAGTACGGCCGTCGGTCCGAAGTGGTCGGTGATGTAGCGGCCGACCAGGCCGTTCGTCGTCAGGATGTTCATGAAGATGTCGGGGGAGCCCTTCTGGCGGGCCAACTCCGCGTCGTGGTGGACGTCCTGGTAGTCGCGAGAGGCGAGGGCCCCGGCGACGATCAGTGTGCGGGTGATCGGGATTTCCAGCGGCGGCAGTGCGTCACCGGCCCGCATACGCCTCCCCGTCACCTCCTCCCCGCTCTTCATGCGCCTGCCTCCTGCATCTCCCGAGTCCCGTGAGCACGCCAGAACGGCAGCACCAACTCCTCGTCGCAGTCCTGGAATTCGAGCTGTACCGGCAGCCCGATCCGCACCTTGTCGTACGGCACCCCCAGCACATTGCCGAGCATCCGCACCCCCTCGGCCAGCTCGATCAGGCCGACCGCGTAAGGGCCCGCCGCGTCAGCTGCATGATCGGATGCCGTGAAGGCGGGGAACGGGGGATGGTGCATCACGACGTACGAATAGACCGTCCCCTCGCCGCTCGCCTCCACCGTGTCCCAGCCCAGCCCGCCGCAGGCGTTGCAGCCGGGCAGCCAGGGGTGGCGCAGGGTGCCGCAGCCGGTACAGCGCTGGATGAGCAGTCTGTGCCGCTGGACGCCCTCCCAGAAGTCGGCGTTGTCCCGGTTGACGACGGGGCGGGGGCGGGGGCGGGAAGGCTTCTGCGACCGGTCCTGCCGGCCCGGCAGGTCTGCCCTGTGCCGGGGCGCGTACTTGAGGATGCGGAAGCGGTGGGTGCCCGCGAGGTCGGGGCCGACGCGGATGTCCATGCGGGTCGTGACGAAGTACCCCGTGCCGAGCTTGGTCGTCTTCCGTTCCGACACCGACTCGATCACCGAGTCGTAGGTGATCTCGTCTCCGGGCCGCAGGGGCCGCGGATACTCCTGCTCGCAGTCCGTGGCGACCACCGAGGTGTAGCCCGCCTCGTCGAGCAGGCCGAGCAGCTCGTCGTACGCGTGGGTGCCTCTCGTATGGCCGGAGAGGCCGCTCATGGTCCATGCCTGGAGCATGGTGGGCGGTGCGATGGCGTCCGGCCCCGAGTACGCCGGGTTGGTGTCGCCCATCGCCTCGCACCAGTGCCGGATCATGGGCGCGTTGACGGGGTCCTTGCCGACCCGGGCCACGGCGGCGCGCTGCCCCTCGTAGCCCTTCAGACGGGTCGCGAACTCGTCGCCCGCTTCCGCCTCATGGCTCACCACCGGCTCGTAGCTCACGGTCGGCCCCCTCGCCCTCATCGCCCCACGGCGGATCGCACTGACACTTCTGGTACACCGCGACCGCCGATCCGGTTCCCACGCGAAGGTTTCTGACTGTCCGTCAGATTCAGTGCACTGTCAAGGCCGCAGAAAAACGCCTGCGCGGCGGCACCGAAGTACCGCCGCGCAGACGCGTTACACCCCACAGAGCACACCCCACACACAACTCCGAGGAGGCCGGCGCCTGAGCACGGGGGCGCCGGCCCCCTCAGCTCACCACCACAGCGGGGTGAAGTTGACGGCCGCGTTGTCGTTGCCCTGGTTGATGGCCGTGAACGCGGAGCCGTTGACCTGGGCCGTGTTGCTCTGGTTCGAGGCGCCGGAGCCGGTCGCCTGCTGCTGGGTGGTGGACGAGGTGCCGTAGTTGTCGCCGCCGACCCCGCTGCCGATGAGGCCCTGGGCGGCGTTCGAGACGGCCGCACTGGATCCGTCGTCCGCGAAGGCGCCGTTGTCCGCAGCCGCGACACCGGTGAACAGAGCGGCGGCGAGCGGCAGGGCGGAGACGGCGGCGATGACGCGGGCGGTACGGATGCTTGCCATGTTGTTCCTCCAGAACAGGTGCGCCCAGGCTCCCCGCCGGACGCATTGGTGGTGCATGAAGTACTGCGCGTTCCAAGGCAGTTGGCCGACCGCCCCGGAGTTCTGCACGACGTCGCGAGATCAGAGTTGCCCACCGAATCCCCGGCGAACCACCCCGGAAGCCCCTATTCGCCCTGAAGCGTGATGACAAGTCGATAAACCCCTTTCGCCACTTCCAGCGCTCACGTCAGGGCAGTACGGGCACTACGGGCACCTCCACCCCAAGCCCCACAAGAGGGGAAAGGTTCCGTCACGACCCCGGCCAATGCCCGCCGACCGGCGAGTCGTCGGCACGTCACACTCAGCACCTCTTTCTTTTTTCGAACATGCGTACGAACATAGAGGCATGGCCACCACCGACCGGCAGGCCACGACGCTGGCCCTCGCACACGCCCTGTCAGCCGCCGAGCGCGGTCTGGCCGTCATCCCCCTGTCCCGGACGAAGCTCCCGGCCCTGCGCTCCCCGCACCGCGACGACCCCGACCCAGCCCCCTGCCACGGCGAGTGCGGCCGCTTCGGGCACGGGGTCTACGACGCCTCCACCGACCCCGCCCGCATCCGCGAACTCTTCGCCGCCGCCCCCTGGGCCACCGGCTACGGAATCGCCTGCGGCCTGCCCCCGCACCACCTCATCGGCATCGACCTCGACACCAAATCCGGTACGGACTCCTCCGCCGCCCTGCGCGAACTGGCACTGCGCCACCTGTTCACGATTCCGCCCACGGTCGTCGTCCTGACCCCGAGCGGCGGCCGCCACCTCTGGCTGACCGGCCCGCCCGAAGTCGTCGTCCCCAACTCGGCGGGCCGCCTCGCACCCGGCATCGACATCCGCGGCGCCGGCGGCTACCTCGTCGGCCCCGGCTCGCGCACCGATCACGGCGTCTACAGCACGGCACCAGGCACCTCCCACATCGGCCCCGCGCCCTGTCCGCGCGCCCTTCTGCGCCTCCTGCTCCCCCCACCCCGCACGCACCACCTCACGCCCCCGTCAGCCGGCGGCCACGGCCAGGGACTCGTCCAGTTCGTGCTCGCCGCGCACGAGGGCCAACGCAACACCCGCCTGTTCTGGGCCGCCTGCCGCGCCTACGAGGACGGCATCGGCCCCACCCTCGTCGACCCCCTCGTCGAGGCGGCGCTCAACACCGGCCTGACCGAACGCGAGGCCCGCGCGACGATCGCGTCGGCGGCGCGGCTGACGGGGCACCGGCCCTGACGTACGCAGACGCCGCTGACGTACGCAGACGCCGGACCGAGGTTTTGAAGAAACGCACGGGAGCTCGATGCACCACCGCCACGGAGTGCCGACCATGTCGCTGACCCGCGTCGTCCTCACCTCCGGCCGCTCGCTCGACCTCTCCGAGCTGCGGCTCTCCTCGACGTACGGCGGGATGTGCGGCGGGATGCTGGAGGGCTACCCGTGCAAGCCGGTCAACGACCTGAAGATCAGGGGCCTCGTCCGCGCCGCAGAGCACGCTCACCCTTCCGTGCCGGTGCACCTCGTCCCGCCGCAGCGCGAGTATCCCGACCAGTACGCGGGCGCCTTCGGGCCGGTCGAGGTACTGCCCGCCGTGGCCTGCGTCGGCGCCTTCCACTCCACGGCCCTCGACCGCGACCGCGACCCGGTCCTGAGCCGTTCCGCCCTCACGATCATCTGGTTCCAGCCCACCGCGCGCGTGCCGTACGGCTGCGACGCGGAGGAGGCGCTGCGGGACGTCGACTGGGAGGGGCTGGCGCGGGACTACGAGCTCTAGCGGGGCGGAGAAATCGGCTTGCCCCACAGGGGATCCCGTATGCCAGTGTCGGCCGATGAGCGTTTCCCGACGTGACCTGTTGCGCTGGCAGTTCGACCTGAACTGGGCGTTGTTCGAGTATCACCTTGAGCGGCTGCGGCCCGAGGACTTCCTGTGGGAGCCGGGGCCGCACTGCTGGACGGTGCGTCAGAGCGCGGACGGCACCTGGGTGCCGGACTGGGCGGAAACCGAGCCCGACCCCGTGCCCGTCCCGACGATCGCCTGGGTGAGCTGGCACATCGGCTGGTGGTGGAGCGTGGCCACCGACCATCTGAGCGGCCGCCCGCCCCGGGACCGGACCGAGGTCACCTGGCCCGGCGACGGGAAGGCGACCGTCGCCTGGCTGCGCGACCTGCGCACGGACTGGCTGGCGGCTCTGGACCGGCTCGACGACACGGACCTGGACGCCACGGCGTCGTTCCCCTCGCCCGACGACCCGCAGTACACCGTCGCCCACATGATCAGCTGGGTGAACGCCGAGCTGATGAAGAACGTCGCGGAGATCGGGCAACTACGGATGCTGCGGGTCGGCATAGGCCGTGAGCGGTCGTCGGCGCCTCGCCCCCGACCTGCACTGTTCCCGCACGCCACCACCGAGATGTCCCGCTCGCCACGTGGCCCCAGAATAGGAGTTGTCGGCTGTTTGCGGGCTGGATCGGAGAGGCCATGAGCGACCTCAAGTTTGAGCAGAAGCGCTCACTGTCGCGCCTTGAGGCGGCAGATCAGCTCGCGGCGCTCGCGGCCGCGCTGAGGCAGGGCGGGGATGCCGAACTGGAGCTTGAGCCGTGGACATTGAGTATGCGGATCCCCGCCGACCTTCGCAGCGAGATAGAGGTCGAGGTCGGTGACGGGGAGATCGAGCTGGAGATCGAGCTCAAGTGGTCGACCGCACCAGCCGCTCGGACCACGGCATCACAGTCGGCAGCGGGCGCGGAGAAGACCGGAGGCAGGCGGAAGGGCGCGCCTGCCGCTTCCGGGGGCACTCGCGCCGGCGGAGGCAGACCGTCGAAGCGAGCCGCCGCGAAACGGACGACCGCCACGAAGTCCTGATCGAGGTCAGCCGCAGACGACGGGCACGCGAAACGGCCCCTCACCGATTCACCTGGTCAGGGGCCGTTCTCACTGCTCGCTGCGCGGAGGCGGTGGGATTTGAACCCACGGTGACATCGCTGCCACGACGGTTTTCAAGACCGTTCCCTTAGGCCGCTCGGGCACACCTCCCCGCGCCGTCCTGATCGGCGGCGCGGGGACAAGAGTAACGGGTGGGCACGCGCGCGTGGGGTGGGCTCTTGCCGAAGTCGGCGTGCGCGCGCGTAGCCGGTCGTGTCAGCTGTCGCCGGTGCGGGAGCCCAAGGTGACGTCGACGGTGCGGGTCTGGCCGCCCCGCTCGTAGGTGATCGTGACCTTGTCGCCTGGCTGGTGGGTCCAGATCTCGCCGATCAGGGTGGGGCCGGAGTCGATCACCGTGTCGTCGAGCTTGGTGATGACGTCGCCGGGCTTGAGGCCGGCCTTGGCTGCGGGTCCGCCCGCCTCGACCGCGTCGGAGCCGCTGGCACCCTGCTCGGTGATCTTGGCGCCGTCGGTGGTGTCCTCCAGGGAGACGGAGGCGCCGATCTTGGCGTAGACCGGCTTACCGGTCTTGATCAGCTGCTGGGCGACGTACTTGGCCTGGTTGATCGGGATGGCGAAGCCGAGGCCGATCGAGCCGGACTGGCTGGTGCCGCCCAGGCCGTTGGCGGCGGACTGGATCGCGGAGTTGATGCCGATGACGTTGCCCTGGGCGTCCAGCAGCGGGCCGCCGGAGTTGCCGGGGTTGATCGAGGCGTCCGTCTGCAGGGCGCTCATGTAGGAGGCGTTGCTGCCGGTGCCGTCGCTGGAGGCGACCGGGCGGTTCTTGGCGCTGATGATGCCCGTGGTGACCGTGTTGGAGAGGCCGAAGGGGGCGCCGATCGCGATCGTCGAGTCGCCGACCGCCACCTTGTCGGAGTTGCCGAGCGTCAGCGGCTTCAGGTTCGACGGGGCGTTCTTGAGCTTGATGACCGCCACGTCGTAGCCCTGCGCGTGGCCGACGACCTCCGCGTCGTACTTCTTGCCGCTCGCGAAGGTCGCCGTGAGCTTGCCGCCGTCGACCGCGTCGGCCACCACGTGGTTGTTGGTGAGGATGTGACCCTCGGTGTCGAAGACGAAGCCCGTGCCGGTCCCGCCCTCGCCCGCGCTGCTCTCGGCCTGGATGGTGACGGTGCTCGGCAGCGCCATGGCGGCCACGCCCGCGACGGTGCCCGGGTCGCGCTTGACCGAGCCGCCGCTGTCGGAGGCGGAGACGGTCGTCGAGGAGGTGTTGTCGTCGTTCTTGGCCAGCGTGTAGCCGAGACCGCCGCCCAGGCCGCCCGCGACCAGCGCGGCGATCAGGACCCCTGCGAGGATTCCACCGCGCCCGCGGCCGGACTTCGGCGCCGGCTCCTGGTACGTCACACCCCAGCCGGAGCCCACACCGGCACCGCCCATACCGGCTCCGTCCATCCCCACGCCGGCCGCGGCACCAGCACCGGCGCCCGCGGCGGCACCGGTGTCGGCGTACGGCGGCGCCGCGGGCGGCGGCGGAGGCGGCCAGGAGGCGTCGGGGGGCGAGCCCTGCGGGCCGGTCGGGCCCGTCGGCTGCGCTCCGTTCGAGGCGGGGGCCTGGGCAGGAGCCGGCTGCGATCCGCCGGCCGCCGGCTCGGCGGCGTACGGCTGGGTGGCGTTCGAGCCGGCCGGGTTGTCGCTGGGCACCGGCGGGAGCGGCGTGGTCGGCGCGGCACCGCTCTCGGGAGCCGGGGGCTCCTGGGACGCCGGAGCAGCGGGAGCATCCACCGGCACGGGGGGTGCGGACGGCGCCGGGGGTACCGCGGCGCCCTCGTTCTCGGTGCTCACAGCTTCTCTCCTCGATCCACGGCTGGTGTTTTTCGGTCGCACTCGGTCACGCCCGTTCACGCTTGTCGACGGCCGGTGCGCTTCAGCTGTGCAGGTTTTTGTATGCGGTCAGCTTTTCCCACAGGCCGTCAGAGCACCATAAGCGGTTGCTGTGCGTCCACGGCCACTCCTTACATAGGTCATGTGCGGTTAAAAAGGCACAATCTCAGTGTCCTCATGACTCCTCCGACCGCACGTCTACCCCCGTGCGGTGGCACCATGACGCGGTGACCCACGCACGGCAGCAGCAGATCCAAGTCGTCGCTCATCGCGGAGCCTCCGAAGACGCTCCCGAACACACCCTGGCCGCGTACAAGAAGGCGATCGAGGACGGCGCGGACGCCCTTGAGTGCGATGTACGTCTCACTGCGGACGGCCATCTCGTCTGCGTCCACGACCGTCGCGTCAACCGTACGTCCAATGGCCGCGGCGCGGTCTCGGCGCTGGAGCTCGCCGAGCTCGCCGCCCTGGACTTCGGCTCCCGCAAGAACCGCGACTCGTGGAAGAACCGGGCCGAGGAGCCCGACTGGGAGTTTCGCCCGGAGGATCCGGAGGACACCTCCGTGCTCACTCTGGAGCGGCTGCTGGAGCTCGTCGCGGACTCGGGGCGACGGGTGGAGCTGGCCATCGAGACCAAGCACCCGACCCGATGGGCGGGGCAGGTCGAGGAGCGGCTGCTGCTTCTGCTGAAGCGGTTCGGGCTCGACTCGCCCGCGTCGGCCGCCGAGTCCCCGGTGCGCGTCATGAGCTTCTCCGCGCGCTCGCTGCATCGCGTGCGTGCCGCGGCGCCGACGCTGCCGACGGTCTATCTGATGCAGTTCGTCTCACCGAGGCTGCGGGACGGACGGCTGCCCGCGGGTGTCCATATCGCGGGCCCCTCGATCCGGATCGTGCGCAGTCACCCGGCCTACACGGAGCGCCTGAAGCGGGCCGGCCACCAGGTGCACGTCTGGACCGTGAACGAGCCCCAGGACGTCGATCTCTGCGTCGAGCTGGGCGTCGACGCCATCATCACCAACCGCCCCCGCGCGGTGCTGCACCAGCTCGGCCGCTGACCCGCGCGCGGGCAGTACTCGACCGCGTTCCCTGTGCAAAGCACGCATCCGGAAACCTCTGAAACCTCACCAATCCCTGCGCAACCCCTTGACCCCTGAGCCCCTTCAGCCCCATCCTCCACTCTCGGCCACACCGACGGATTTCAGCCATCCCGATTACAGGGAGTGCTCCGGCGCGTTCGGTCCGTATTCGATCGTTGCGAATGCGTCACCGGACCTTGATTGGCCGGTTTCCGGTACAGGCCAATGGGGCATCCACACCGTGGCGTGGGGCAAAGGAGGTCTCGGGGGTGGCGTTGGTGGTGGCACAGGAGGTGCCCGCGTCGTCGAGCATGGCCGTACCCCATGGTCCTGCGGGCGTGGGGGAAGCGAGACACCGTATGCGCTCACAGTTGCGCAGGGGCGGCGTGGCGGAATCGGTCATCGACGATGCAGTACTGATTCTTTCCGAACTCTTGAGCAACGCGTGCAAACACGGCCGGCCGCTGGGTGACGCGCTGTCCGGGGACGGCGACGTCCTGGCCGCATGGCGCGTGGACGCTAGCGGCAGGCTCACCGTGGAGGTGACCGACGGCGGCGGGCCCACCCGCCCTGCTCCGGCCACGCCCTCGGTCACCGCTCACGGCGGCCGCGGGCTGAACATCATCACCGCCCTGGCCGACGACTGGGGTGTCCGGGACGACGCCCGTGGCGAGGTCACGGTCTGGGTCGTGGTCCATGACGACGTTCACGATCCCGATGCGGGGCACCGTCGCGACGACTTCGCTACGCGCGTCGCTGCGCCGGCGGTGAGCGCGATATCCGGCCTCGACTTCGCGGACGCCTTCGAGAGCATGGACTGAAGCATGAGCATGGGCTGACGCACGGGCTGAAGGCACCGGTTTCGGCGGCGGTTCCGCTTCGGCCCCGAATCGGCTCCGCTCCCGGCACGACCGGTGGGTTGTCCACAGGCTCCCGTCGACGATGGCATGAACGGCTAGGCTCGCGCCCGTACGAGACGAGCCGTAACCGGGAGACACCCACGATGGCCAAGAAGCGACCCCAGACCAAGGCCAAGCGCCCGCAGCTCAGCGACGGGGAGATCCCGGTAGTCGGCGCGCGCGAACCCTGCCCCTGTGGCAGCGGCCGGCGTTACAAGGCCTGTCACGGCCGGGCCGCCGCGCATGCGGTGACCGAGCTGGTGCAGCGTCCGTTCGAGGGACTGCCGGGCGAGTGCGACTGGGTGGCCCTGCGCGAACTGGTGCCCGCCGCAACCGTCGAGCTCCCCCTGAAGGGCGGCCTCCCCGAGGGCGTCCCGTCCGTCACGCTGGCCACGGTGCTGCCGATGGCCTGGCCGGCGCTGCGCCGCGACGACGGCTCGGTGCTGCTCGGCCTCCAGAACGACACCGCGTCGGGCGACATCAGCCGCGACCTGGCCGACACTCTCCAGAAGGCCCTCACCGCGAAGCCCGGCACCCCGGTCCAGGGCCGTCGCGCCCCGGCCGACGGGCCGCGGCTCCAGGATCTGCTCGACCCGGAAGGCACGTTCGAGCCAGTTGTGCACCCGGGCTTCGAGTTCTGGGTCCCGGACGCGGAGAACGCCACTCCGGAAGTGACCGCCTCCCTGGAGCGGGCCAACGCCGCGGCCATCCCGACCGTGAAGCTGACCGGCGTGGACGCCGCCTACTGGTGCGAGACGCCGGAGAAGAACCACCTGCGCTGGGTCATGCCGCACCCCGAGGAGCAGCTTCTGGACGCTCTCGCGCGGCTGCACGCGGCGGGCGGGTCGAACCTCGGCGAGGGCACCCGTCTCGTGGGCTCCTTCCGCGCTCACGGGCTCACCGTGCCGGTCTGGGACCTGCCGAGCGGAGTCGGCGCCGAGGACGTGGAGAAGCCCGCGGCCGAGTTCGCCGAGCGCCTCGCCACCGCCCTGGCCACGGACGCTCCGCTCACCCCCGACGAGCGCCGCGCGCGTGGCGGCCTGACCAACCGGCAGGTCACGCTCAGCTGACGCGCACCACGGAGATCGGGTTCGGCTGAACGGCCGTTCAGCCGAACCGGCCCGCGCGCGAGGGGTGAATCCGATCACAACTCCCCTGCGGAGCAAGGGAATCCGTGACTGGAAAGCCCGGATCGAATTTGCGAACCGCCGATCTCTTGTTACCGTTCGAGTAGCCCGGTTGCTGGTGCATCCCCCGTCGCCAGCAACCGGGTCTTTCCATGCGCCCGTTCCTTTACGGAACGACGTCACATGTCAACTCCCCGTGGAAGCCTCGGAATTACCCGCCGGGGAGTTGCTCGCGGAACGCAACAGCAGCGCCCCGCGCCCGGCCCGCTCCGCGAATTCCGTGACCGCCGTATAGGCGTCCGGGCCTCCCCGCGTGCGCTCCCGGGGCGTCTCACACGTTCCCGGCTCGTCCTCGGCGCCCACGACGCACCGCATCTGCAGCGTGCGCCCCCCGGGCCCCATGAGGCTCAGTACGGAGTCCAGCGCGCCGCCCGTCGCATTGCGGAAGTACGTGCGCGCCCAGGTGTCCTCGCCCTGGGTGAGGACACAGGTCTGCGCCTCGATGCCCTCGGGCGAGGTGAGTTCGGGACCGCAGCGCACGGCCGTGGCGAGGCCCAGGTCGAGCAGCAGCCCGGTTCCGGTCGGTTCGGCGGAGGGCGCCTTGGCGTCGACGCGTGGTGACGGACGTACGGCACCTGCCTTCGGGGCAGGCGAGGAGGCACGTGCGGCATCTCGCGCGGGCGCCCCCACGGCGGCCCGGCCCGCGTCGACGACCTGACCGGCGGCCGCCCAGGCCAGTGGCAGGGCGACCGCGGCCGCGGCGACGGACGCGAGGGCGATCAAACGGACTCTTCGGTGGTTCGGCCCGCGGCGATGCGACGACGGTGCCCTTTTTCCCCTGATATGACGCGGCATATAGCGGAAGATAACGACCACGCGCGCGTGCACCGTCCCGCGCACGCCGGACGGCCCTACAACTCGGGCGCGCTCACACCCGTACGAGTGAGGGCCTCGACCACGGCGTCGACCACGGCCTCGACGTCGGGCACCCAGGGGGAGGCCGAGCCGGGGAGGGGGGCGCGCTGCCAGGTGATGGGGCCCTGGCCGGTCTCGGACGGAGGCAGGGCGATGTAGCCGCCCTCGCCGTGGAAGCGGAGGGAGCCGGGGACGAAGTCCTTGGCGTACAGCAGCTCGCCCAGCTGTTCCATGGAGTACGGCTTCACCAGGATCGACCAGCGGGCGGGCGAGGCGACGACCGGGCCCAGACGCATGCCCATGCGGTCGAGCGCGGTGAGGGCGTGCGCGGCCGGCAGGGCGGGCAGGCTGACCGCGCAGGGAGCCGTGGAGCCGGTGGCGAGGATGATCGGCGCCGCGGGCCGGTTGCTCCACCACCAGCGCACCATGCGCTCGTCGGTGGTGGCCGCGAGGAGGCCGGGGTCGAAGGGGTGCGCGCCGGGCACCGTGCAGTCCGGGTCGGGGCAGCCGCAGCGGGAGTGTCCCTGCGGGTGCGTCGTCACGCCCGGGAGTACGGGCCAGCGCCATTCTGTCGCGAAGGTCAGGGCCGCGCTGATCAGCTCAGACTTCCCGTCGCTACGCAGGAGCCTGCGTCGCCTTCCGAGGATCTCGCGCATGAGCGCTCGTTCCTTTCCGTTGCACCGCTGGCAACACCGTGGTCACATCACACCATGTGTCGATCACTTCACTGTGCGTACCTGTAGGCGCATCACACCCCTGCGAGGAGCAAGGGGATCCCCTATGGGCCGAGCGTTGGCTGCTTCCGCGGCAGCCTCGTCCATACTGCGTCCATCAAAAGCATGGGCGTGGCGTGGGGTGGCGAAGTATGGCGTTTGCCGTCGCGCGTATTTCTCTTCGCCTCCGCCACGGGAGGATGGGACACGATCGTCGGTGGCTAAGACGCCCGGGTCCGTCACCAGGTTCCGGGTGGTTGTCAACCACCCCTGGCCTTCACCGAGTACGTACCCATCACGACCGCTGTGACGCTCTGTGGAGCGAAACCAGTCGACCGCAATACCCCGTTCCCTGAGGCAGTTTTAAGCCAACTTCGCCTTTACGCAAGAGGTCTACGACGAGTGCTCAGGTTACCCACGGACACCAGGAATCCCAGCAGGACAATGCTGGACATCCCCTAACGAGTGCGTGTACATGTGGAGACACTGCTAGCGGCGCAGAATGACATGGGGGTTTGCGATGCTTTTGAGCAATACGCACCGGTCGGAAAGCCGGACGCCATGAACGCCCCTCACCCTCCGAAAGTGGCCGGAATCGATTCCACGGTTCCCTCGCCCGCACACACTGTCGCGCCCGCGCCCGCGGCCCCGGGAACCCCAGCGGTCCCGCCACCGAACCCACCGGGCGCAGTGCTGCAGGACCGACTCGCCGGCTGGGTCTCGGACCTCACGACACTGCACGAACTCACCGAGCGCCTGGCCCGCACGGACGCACTCGCCGACGCGCTCCAGGAACTGCTACGCGCCGGATCCGCCCTGGTGGGCGCCCGGCGCGGTCTCGTCGTACTGGAACCGGCGGACGGACTCGGCCCGGACACCACCATCGGGCTGGGCCTCGCCCGCGCCGACCTCGGTCACATCGAGACCGTGCCGCGCAGCGCGATGTCGTACGGCAGGATCCTCGACGGACTGCCGGGCGGCGACGACGAGATCGCCCAGCCGGACCTGCTCTCCGAGGACGGACTCGACCCCCGCCATCGCGAGGTCGCCGCGCGCCTCGGCTACGCCGCCAGCTATGCCCTCCCCCTGTCCACCGACGCCGCCGGCCGCCTCGGTGCCGCCGTCTGGCTGTACGACGAGCCCGCCGAACCGGCCGAGCGCCAGCGCCACCTCGTCGGCCTGTACACCCGCTACGCCACCGAGCACCTGGCCCGGCTCCTCGAAGTCGAGCGCACGCGCGCGTGCATGCGGACGATGGCCGAGGAGCTGCTCCCCTCCCGGTTGCCCCGGATGGCCGGCGTCCAGCTCGCCGTGCGGCACCGCACCGGGCCGCGCGGGGGCGGCGACTGGTACGACGCGCTGCCGCTGCCCGACGCCGCGCTGGGCCTGGCGGTCGGCTCGGTGACCGGGTCGGGGCCGAGCGCGATCGCCGCGATGGGACGGCTGCGGGCCAGCCTGCGGGCGTACGCCGTGATGGAGGGCGAGGATCCGGTCGCGGTCCTGTCCGACCTGGAGCTGCTGCTCAGACTCACCGAGCCGGCCCGTTCCGCCACCGCCCTGTTCGCCTACTGCGAGCCGTCCCTGCGCAAGATCACGCTCGCCGGAGCCGGGCACACACCGCCGCTGCTGATCGGCGACCGGCGCACGGAGTTCGTGGAGACCTCCGTGTCCGCGCCGCTGGGCATGCTGGCCTGCTGGGAAGCGCCGAGCGTGGAGCTGATGGCGGACCCCGGAGAGACGGTTCTGCTGTACACCGACGGGCTGCTGCACCGCACCGGCGACCCCACCGACCGCGCCTTCGCCCGGCTGCACGCGGCGGCGGCCGGCGTACCCAGGGCGATCCGGCACGACCCGGACGCCGTCGTCGACCATGTGCTGCGGACCGTGCTGCCGAACGGGCTGGACCAGGCGGACAGCGAGGAGGACGTCGTGCTGCTGGCTGCTCGCTTCGAGTAGCGGCTCGTGGCCCCTCGGTCACTCCCCATAACAGGCACGTGTTCCGCGCCATAGCAGCGGCGGACGGACGGTCATTCGCCCTGGGCGCTCTCCTCCACGACCGTACGATGGACGGGGTCCAGTGCCGTATCGAGGAGGAAGACCGTGGCCGACGAGCTCACCCCGGCCGAGTCCATTGCTGCTACCGCAGCGGGCCCGGAGACCGAGTCCGAAGAGCCGATCAAGCAGCGCAAGAACGGCCTGTACCCGGGCGTGTCCGACGAGCTCGCCGAGAACATGAAGTCCGGCTGGGCCGACACCGAGCTGCACGACCTGGAGCCGATCGCCCAGGCCGCCGAGACCGCCGCGCGGCGCGCCGCGCTGTCGGCGCGGTTCCCGGGTGAGCGTCTGGTGATCCCCGCGGGCAACCTGAAGACCCGCTCGAACGACACCGAGTACGCCTTCCGGGCGTCGGTCGAGTACGCGTATCTCACCGGTAACCAGACCGAGGACGGCGTGCTCGTCCTGGAGCCCAAGGGTGAGGGCCACGAGGCCACGATCTACCTCCTGCCGCGCTCCGACCGCGAGAACGGCGAGTTCTGGCTCAACGGCCAGGGCGAGCTGTGGGTCGGCCGCCGGCACTCGCTCACCGAGGCGGAGACGCTGTACGGCATCCCCGCGTCCGACGTGCGCGAGCTGGCGGACAAGCTGCGCGAGGCGACGGGTCCGGTGCGGGTCGTACGGAGCTACGACGCCGGCATCGAGGCCGCGCTCACCGACAAGGTCACCGCCGAGCGGGACGAGGAGCTGCGCGTCTTCCTGTCCGAGGCGCGGCTGGTCAAGGACGAGTTCGAGATCGGCGAGCTCCAGAAGGCCGTCGACTCGACGGTGCGCGGCTTCGAGGACGTGGTGAAGGTCCTCGACAAGGCCGAGGCGACGAGCGAGCGCTACATCGAGGGAACGTTCTTCCTCCGCGCGCGCGTGGAGGGCAACGACGTCGGCTACGGCTCCATCTGCGCGGCCGGCCCGCACGCCTGCACCCTGCACTGGGTGCGCAACGACGGGCCCGTGCGCTCCGGTGAGCTGCTGCTGCTCGATGCGGGCGTCGAGACGCACACGTACTACACCGCCGACGTCACGCGCACGCTGCCGATCAACGGCCGGTACAGCGAGATCCAGAAGAAGATCTACGACGCCGTGTACGACGCCCAGGAGGCCGGTATCGCGGCCGTGCAGCCGGGTGCGAAGTACCGGGACTTCCATGACGCGTCGCAGCGGGTGCTGGCCGAGAGGCTCGTCGAGTGGGGGCTCGTCGAGGGGCCGGTGGAGCGGGTGCTGGAGCTCGGGCTTCAGCGGCGGTGGACGCTGCACGGGACCGGGCACATGCTCGGGATGGACGTCCATGACTGCGCTGCGGCGCGGACGGAGACGTACGTGGAGGGAGTGCTGGAGCCGGGGATGGTGCTGACCGTCGAGCCCGGGCTGTACTTCCAGGCCGACGACTTGACCGTGCCGGAGGAGTACCGGGGCATCGGTGTGCGGATCGAGGACGACATTCTGGTGACGGCCGACGGCAACCGGAACCTCAGCGCCGGGCTGCCTCGGCGGTCGGACGAGGTGGAGAGCTGGATGGCCGGGCTGAAGGGCTGACGTTGGATCGATGGCCGGGTGCCAAAGGGGTGTCCGGCCATCGTTGCGGTCTACGGGTTGTGGGGGTTGATCGCGCCCACGCGGCGGAGCCGCATATCGATACAGTCCCGCGCCCCCAGGGGGTTGGGGTGGACCTGCATCTGGAACTGGTCGGCGGCGACGGCCGTCGTGCAGGGCTTGAACGGTCACTGCGGGACGCCGTTCGGGACGGGCGGCTCGCTCCCGGGGAGCGGTTGCCTGCTACCCGGCGGCTCGCCTGCGAGCTCGGGATGTCGCGGAACACCGTGATGGTCTTCCAGGTGGGGATGGCGCGCGGCGTGACCGGGCTCGTGTCGGCCACGCGCGCGGTGCGGTGGTCGGGGTGGGTGACGCTGGCGGCGTGCGCGGTGTTCGCGCTGTCGGCGGGAGCGTCGCCGTGGGTGGCCGCCGGGGTGCTGGTCGCCGGGGCGGTGCTCCAGGTCGTCGCCCAGATGGGGCAGTCGGCGTGGTCCTGGCAGCTGTCGTTCGATCTGGCGCCGGCGGCCGGGTGGGCGAGTACCAGGGGTTCTTCGGAACGGGTGTGACGGTGGCGCGGACCCTGGGGCCGCTCGTCCTGACCTCGCTGCTGGTGGGGTGGGGGACACCGGGGTGGCTGCTGCTGGGCGCCCTGACGCTGGCGGCGTCGTACGCCATGGGGCCGACGGCGAGGTGGGCCGCCGGCACCCGTGCGAGGCGGGACGTCAAGCGGCCCGCGCCGGTGCCCTGACGGGCAGGGAGTCCAGGAACAGCGCCCCGGCCAGCAGTCCCGCACTCCCCCGCGGGCTCCACGCGCGCGCGTGCAGGTCGGCGTCGAGAGCCGCCAGGGCCTGGGCGCCCGCGTCCGTCGCCGAACCGCCCGCTTCCATGACTCCCCGGGCGCCCGCCTGGACGTGCCGCAGTCCGATGGGGCCGGCGGTGTAGAGGAGTTCGGTGTCCTGGAGGGTGGACATCACGGTGAGCAGGGCGTCCAGGCGGGCCTGTCCCTCCGTGGCGCCGGCCGAGCGGGCTGCGGCGAGGGCGTCCAACGCCCGCCGTACGTGCGGGAATCCGGCCCGTGCCTCGCCCCGTGCCCCGGCGGCGCCGTACTTCGCGGACACCGAGGAGCCCCGGGAGGGCCTGCGCGGGGCGCGTTTGTCGGTGTGCGCGGCGATGCGCTTGGCGGTCGCCGCGACGTCCCGCGCGCCGGACCGGGGGTCGAGCGCGGCCGCGGCGACCAGCAGGCCCAGAGCCCACAGGGCGCCCCGGTGACCGCCGCCCGCGAGGTGCACCGAGTGCTCGGTGCACCTGCCGATCGCACCCAGTTCGCTGCGGAGCCCGGGCGTCGGTTCGCCGGTGCGCCGGGCGGCGGCGGCCATCGCCGCGAGGCCCGGCGCGAGCGCCTTGGCCGACCAGCGCAGCATGCGGTGGTCCCGGCGGCCGACGTGGGCGTCGAGGTCGCGCGGGTCGGGCAGGCCCGGCTTGGGGGCCAGGGCCAGTTGCCCGGTCAGCGCGGTCACGGCGGCCTGCGCGAGCGCGTCGTCCTCGCGGCTGCTCATGGCCGTACCTCCTACGAGGAGGCCGAGGCCGACGGGGCGCCGCTGGGCGGGGTGCCGGTCGGGGCATCGCCGGGCGGGGTGCCGCCGTCGCCCCCACCGCCGCCGCTGCCCGCGCCGGTGTTCTCGGCGTCGGGGTCGACGCCGAGGGTGAGGAAGCCCTTGTAGCCCTTGGAGGGGTCGGCCTTCTTGACCGGCTCGAGGGTCAGCAGGCCGCTGGAGGCGCCGCCGCCGTCATAGACCATGTCGTTGTCGAGGGTGGTGTAGCTGCCGGAGTGCTTCGAGTAGGGCTCCAGCGTGAAGATCTCCTCGGCGATGTCGTCGGCGAAGAACAGCTGGCCGGTGTAGTTGACCTTGCCGCCCTCGTAGGTGCCGTCCTCCTTCTGGCCGCCCGTGTGCACCTTGAGGTGGATGTGGCAGGTGCGCGGGGTGTACCAGCCCGGGAAGATCGTCTCGAACTTGACGACCCCGTTGGCGTTGGCGATCTGGTAGCCGCGCAGATAGGTGTTGTCGTTGGCGGTCGAGCCGTCCTCGCTCTCGGCGGGGGCCGAGCCGCCGGGGTTGGCGGTGGTGTAGCCGGAGTAGTAGCCCCAGGCGTCGCAGTGCCAGATCTCCACGGCGGCGCCCTTGACCGGGGTGCAGCCGTCGGTGGCGTCCACGACGGTGAGGCGCAGCGTCAGCGGGACGCCGCTCTTGCCCTCGGTGATGTCCTTTCGCACCAGGGCGTTGTCGAGGTAGTACGGGCCTTCGGTGACGCTGGACATCAGCGTCATGCAGCCGGTGCTCTCCGAGGCGGTCGTGGTGGCCGTCGCCGCCGCGTCGGTCGTGGTCGTGCCGGTGTCGGCGAAGGCCGCCCGGTAACCCGCGACGGCGAGCCCGCCCGCCGCGACCGTGCCTCCGGTCACCGCGATCGCACGGCGCCTGGTGATCGACTTGTCCTTGTGGTTTCCCGTCATGGCCAGGAAGTTAGGGACGCCACCCGTCAGAGGCTTGAGGTGGCACTGTGCGGCGGCTGTGAGTCCTGAGGAAACTGAAGTCGGCGGCGCTCGCTCTCCGCGCTGCCGGCCGGGTCCAAGTGCGGCGCTCCGGCATGGTCGGAGGCGTCGCACTTGTCCGCGGGCACCTACTTCCGCCCTCTGAGGACAAGGTCGACGTTGCTGAAGTGCCGGTCCAGGACCTTCTTCACGCGATCCCAGGCGGCCGGGTCCTCGGCCATCCGTTTCCGCTGGTAGACGCTCTCGGCTCGGCTCCAGACCAGGTCGACCCGCGACTCACCGACGCATGCGGCGTCAGCGACGGCGATCTTCACTTCGGTGCTGTCCGGTGACGGCTTCGGCCGGGTGTCCGATCCGTCGGCGTCGCCCAGGGCCAACGACGAGGCCGAGAAGATGTCGGCGGGAAGCCGATAGCCGTGGTCCTTCATGCACCGCGACCACGCCTGCTCCGCTCTGCGTACGGCCGGCTCCTTGCGGGTGGACCGGAACGACGCCGTGTTCAGCTCGTTGCCCGCCGCCAGGGCCTCTCCGTACGTCGCGTTCGTGGCGCCGGGGCCGTCGAGGGTTCGGGCGACCTCGCCCATGCAGCCGCCGTCGGGGACCCTCGTGCCCTTGTACGTCGTGACCGCGCCGGTGGCCACCTGGCCCTCTTCCGGCGACGCCGGCCTGCCGGGCTCGTTCCGTCCGGCGTCCTGGCCGGGGAACCAATAGCCGTACTCGGCGGCCCACGTCGTGTCACGCGTGCCGTAGCGGACCTGGACCAGGGTGCGAGGGCCGACGTGCTGCCGTATCGGCGCGGGGTCCTTCTCGTGCGCGGTGATACCGAAACGCTTCAGGCACCGGTTGAGAAGAATGCCGCGGGCGCGGTCGTCGTCCTGGACGTTCCAGTCCGTCGGGGAATAGCCCTGCAACGGCAGCGACATCCCTCGCGGCACGGAGGGGCCGGTCGACTCGTTCCCGCCCCGCGCGGCGTGCCGCGTGGGCGATTCCTTCCCCGGGCCTTGCGGTTCCTGGGCGGTACAGGCCGCGGTCGCGGCGGTGGCAGCCAGGGCTGCCACCGCCGCGACCGCACGCACACGGGCGCCTGTCACCACGACTTGAACGACTTCCCCGACGCGTTCTCGTTCTTCACGTAGTCGAGGTTTCCTCCGGTACCGGGAGAGAACCACTCCCGGTCGCCCTTCCAGCCGCTGTTGTAGAACACGCCGAAGGTGTAGTGACCGGAGGCGTTGTGCACGGCCGCGGCGTTGTTCTTCACCGGCTGTCCGCCGCCCGCGAGCCCGGCCGGGAACTTGTAGCCGGCGTAGTCACGAATCGTCGAGTTGGTGTCGACGCGCTTGAAGTTCGCGCCCCGGCCGCCGGAGTTGTAGTAGAGGCAGTGGTCCCCGAAGGCGCACAGGTTGTTCGCCTCGGCCGCCGCCTTCGCACCGGCGCGCGACATGTCCGCCGGCGCGAAGTAGGCGGTGTTGCCGACCACCATGGTTCGGGTCGTGAAGAGTGCGCCGGGCGTGGTGTCGATGCCCATGGCGGCTTCCTGCGCGTCCTTCTCCGACTTGTGGCGCAGGTGGTCGGGGTCGAGCTTGCCGTCGGCGAGGTCGCGCTGGTGCTGCACGTCCTGCGAGACCGGGTCGGGGTCGGGTTCGGCGAACGCGACGGTGGGCACGGTCAGGACGGCTGCCCCGGTGAGGGCGGCGACGGCTATGGTCCGTGCGGTCAACATGGGTGTTCCCCCTGTGGAGTTGAGCTGTGGTCAACGTCAACTCTTTCAGTCGAACACCTGTCTATATCCTGTGCGACACACGTGAGGTCGGTTACAGAGCTACACCGCCACCAGAGGGGCGTCTTCCCGCCACTTGAGGATCTTGTCGAAGCTCACCACAGCCCCGCCCCGCCCCGGCTTGTTGCCGATCTGGACGTGGTCGGCGAGTTCCTGGATGAGACAGAGCCCCCGGCCGTGCTCGGCGTCGGAGGTGGCCGGGCGGGGCGGGCGGTGAGGTGCGGTGAAGCCGGGGCCCGCGTCGGCGACCTCGATGTGGCACTTCTCGCCGTCCAGGTAGGCCGTGACGCGGTAGGCCTGCGGAGGGCCGTCGGGCGGGGTGTCGCCGCCGTGTTCGACCGCGTTGGCACAGGCCTCGCTGAGGGCGACGGAGAGGTCGTAGGACACATCGGGGTCGACGCCCGCGGTCTCCATGGTGCCGATCAGCAACCGCCGGGCGAGCGGCACGCTCGCGGCTTCCCGCCGCAGATGGAGTGACCACCAGATGCTCATGCTCCAGCCTCCTGGCCGCGGCTCGACATACCGTTACGTATTGCCCCGAGTGCCCGGCTGTAAGCACATCATTGACGTGATGCCGCCCATATGGTCGATGCGTCTACGCGGGAATCGGTGTATGTGAGGGCGGGCCACACCAGAAGGTGATCTTCCGGCCGTACGTCATCTTGCGGACCTGCCGTATGGCGGTCATAAGGCCAGTGCGATGATGAGCCCGCCATGACTGCCCCCCACCCGCGCACGACGCGCTCCGGAAGTGATCTCCGGATACTGCGGGCCGCGGTGTTCGCCGCGGTCTGTGTCGTGCTGGCCGGGGTCGGGCACGTGCTGGGCTCCTGCGCCGCGATCCCGCTGTGGACGCTGGGCGCGGGGTTCCTGGGGGTCCTTCTCGTCACGGTGCCGTTCGCGGGGCGCGCGCGCTCGCTGCCCGGCATAGCGGCGCTGCTCGCGATCGGCCAGACCGTGCTGCACACACTGTTCGGGCTGGGGCAGCACGGGGCGAGCGCGATGTCGTCCGTGTCCTCCTCCGCGTCATCCGCTTCCCTGTCCGACGCCGCGCTCGTCCAGCAGGCCGCGCGGCTCGTCTGCGGGACCGCCGCGGCGGCGATCAGCCCCGCCCAGGCCCAGCGGATCCTCAGCGAGGCGCGGATCGGCCCGGCCACCGGGGCGCACGCCTCGCACCCGTCGGCGGAGGCCCTGCCCTCCGTCACGGACTCCGCCACCGGCTTCTCCGCCTCGCTGCTGCCGTCCCTGCCCATGGTGCTCGCCCACGTTCTCGCGGCGGTCGCCGCGGGGTGGCTGCTGCGGCGCGGGGACCTGGCTCTGCTACGGATCGTCGAGATGTCCGCGGTGTCGGCGCACACGGTCGCCGAGGGGGCGTTCATACGATCCCTGCGCGGGGCGCTCGCGCTGGTGCGAGCCCTGCGTGCGGGGCTGCCGGGTGCACCCGAGGCGGGCCCGCGCATCCGGTGCGCCGGATGGTTCGGCCCGTCCGAGCCCCACATCGTCGCACTCCAGCACACGGTGATCAGACGCGGTCCGCCGGCCACCGCCTTCACTCTCGCCGCCTGACACGACGCGACCACCACTTCACATCAGTGGGGATGAGGGCCGCCGTCGTGCGGCACGCGCGCGTACCCGAGTCTCCGATCGAGGGACGGCTCCTTTCCGCCTTTCCGGCTGCTGTCCCGCCTGATCGGGCACCCCTGCGCACGCGTACTCCTCTTCACCACCGGAATCTCGAATCTCACCCACAGTGGAGTGCTCCGAATGAAGGCCTCTCGCATCGCCGCCGCCTGCGCCCTCGCCGGCCCGGCCGTGCTCGCCCTGTCCGTCCCCGCCTTCGCCCACGTCAGCGTGCAGCCGGAGGGCACCGCCGCCAAGGGCGGTTACGCGGTCGTCGACTTCAAGGTGCCGAACGAGCGCGACAACGCCTCTACCACCAAGCTCGAGGTCAGCTTCCCGACCGACCACCCGCTCGCCTCCGCCATGCCGGAGCCGATGCCCGGCTGGAAGATCGAGGTCACCAAGTCCAAGCTCGACAAGCCGATCGAGATGCACGGCGAGAAGATCTCCGAGGCGGTCTCCAAGATCACCTGGACCGCCGACGGCAAGGGCGTCGAGCCGGGCTACTTCGAGAAGTTCCCGGTCTCCATCGGCCAGCTCCCCGAGGACGCCGACGAACTGGTCTTCAAGGCGATCCAGACGTACTCCAACAAGGAGGTCGTGCGCTGGATCGAGGTTCCGCAGGACGGCCAGGAGGAGCCGGAGAACCCGGCGCCGGTACTCGCGCTGTCCGCCGCCGAGGACGGCCACCACGGTTCGTCGTCCTCCGACAAGTCCTCCGCCGAGGCTTCCGACTCCGACGACGCCGAGGCCGCCTCCGCGAAGACGGAGGCCGCCGAGCCCGCCGACAGCAGCGACACGACCGCCCGTGTCCTGGGCGTGGTCGGCATCGTCGTCGGTGCGCTGGGCGTGGCGTACGGCGTGCTCGCCGGCCGTCGGCGCACCGAGGCCTGACGGCCCCTCCGGTTCACGGCGCGCGCCGGTGCATGCCCCCGGTGCGCGCCGGAACTCCCACAACTAGGACACATTGCTATGCGTAAGAAGACTTGCCATGCGTAAGAAGACCTTCGCCGCGGCAGCCCTGCTCGCCGCCGCCACCCTCACCCTCTCCGCCTGCGGCAACGGCGACGACAGCGCCGAGCCTGTGACCGTGGTCTCCGAGGAGGCCGGCTCGGACAAGGCGGCCATCGTCCTCGACAAGCCGTTCGAGAAGCCGGACCTGGTCCTCACCGACACGAACGGCAAGAAGTACGACCTCCGCAAGGAGACCGAGGGCCGGCCGACGCTGATCTACTTCGGCTACACCAACTGCCCCGATGTCTGCCCGCTGACGATGAACAACATCGCCGTCGCCAAGAAGCAGCTGCCCAAGGCCGAACAGGACAAGCTGAGCGTGGTGTTCGTCACCACCGACCCTGAGCGCGACACCGCGTCCGCGCTCGGCAAGTGGCTCAAGGGCATCGACTCGCAGGTCGTCGGCCTGACCGGCGACTTCGACACCATCCAGGCCGGCGCCCGCACCCTCGGCATCTCCATCGAGCCGCCGCACAAGGACAAGAACGGCAAGATGGTCTCCACGCACGGCACGCAGGTCGTCGCGTTCTCGCCGAAGACCGACGCCGGGTACGTCCTCTACACCGAGGAGGCGACCGTCGACGACTACACCAAGGACCTCCCCAAGCTCATCAAGGGGGCCAAGCCGTGAGGCGTCTCGTCGCGCCCGTCGCGGTTCTGACCGGGGCCCTGGTCCTCGCGGGCTGCGGTTCCGGGGACTCCCCGGCCGATTCCCAGGGCGCCTCCCAGGCCGAACTTTCCGTCAGCGGCGCCTATATGCCGCAGCCCGTCTCCGACTCCATGGCGGCCGGCTTCCTCACCGTCACCAACAAGGGCGGTACGAAGGACGAGTTGACCTCCGTCACCAGCGACGCCGGCGAGGTGACCGCCCACGAGACCGTCGGTTCGTCGATGCAGGAGGCCACGGACCTCGCCGTACCCGCGCATGGCCAACTCGTCTTCAAGAGCGGCGGCAGCCATCTGATGTTCGAGAAGCTGAAGCGCAAGCCCGAGCAGGGCGAGAAGGTGACCGTGAAGCTCCACTTCGCCAAGTCCGGCACGGTCACGGTCGAGATGCCGGTGAAGTCGGCGACGTACAGCCCGAAGACCGGACACTGAGGGAGAGATCGCCTTGACCCAGACCATCGCCCCCCGCGTCCGGACCGGGGTGCCGCCGCGCGTCCGGACCCTGGTGCTGCTGCTCCTGGCCGCCACCGGCCTGCTTCTCGCGGGTGCCGGGCCGGTCTCCGCGCACGCCGCGCTGACCGGCAGCGACCCCCGGCAGGGGGCAGTGGTCGACAAGGCCCCGACGCAGGTCTCGCTGACCTTCTCCGAGAAGGTCGCCCTGTCCGACGACTCCCTGCGCGTGCTCGACCCCAAAGGCAAGCGCATCGACCGCGGCGACCCGGCCAACCTCAGCGGCACGACGTACGCCGTGAAACTCCACAGCGGCCTGCCCGACGGCACGTACACCGTCACCTACCAGGTGGTGTCCGAGGACAGCCATCCCGTCGCCGGCGCCTACACCTTCTCCATCGGCGCACCTTCCCAGACCACCGTCTCCGTCTCCGGACAGACGGCGGGCGGCGGGATCGTCGGCGCGCTCTACGGCTTCGGTCGGTACGTGTCGTACGCCGGCTTCATCGTGATGGTCGGCGGCGCCGCCTTCGTGCTCGCCTGCTGGCAGCGCGGGGCGGGGGTACGGGCGCTGCAACGGCTCGTCGTCTCCGGATGGCTGGCCCTGACCGCCGCCACGCTCGGACTGCTGCTCCTGCGCGGCTCGTACACCAGCACCGGGAAGGTCGGGGACATCTTCGACCTGGAGCTGCTGGGGCAGGTGCTGCAGACCAAGACGGGTGCGGCACTGGTGTCCCGGCTGCTGCTGCTCGCCGCGGCGGCGCTGTTCATCGCCGTGCTGTTCGGGGCGTACGACAAGCGCGAGGACGACGAGAAGCGGGACCTCACGTTCGGGCTCGCCATCGGCGGGACCGTGGTGGCGGCGGGGCTCGCGGCGAGCTGGGCGATGTCCGAGCACGCCTCGACCGGGCTCCAGGCCGGGATCGCGATGCCGGTCGACGTCGTCCATCTGGTGGCCGTCGCGAGCTGGCTCGGCGGACTCGCCGCGCTGCTGGTCGCCCTCTACTGGGCGCCCTCGGACACGCCGCTCGACGGGTCCGCCGTACGACGGTTCTCGCGCGTCGCCTTCGGCAGTGTGCTCGCGCTGATCGCGACCGGGATCTACCAGTCGTGGCGGCAGCTCGGGTCGTGGTCGGCGTTCACCGACACGCGGTACGGGCAGTTGCTGCTGGTCAAGATCGGGCTCGTGGTGCTGCTGGTGGGGATCGCGTGGATCTCGCGGCGGTGGACGGCGCGGCTGGCGGAGACCGTGGTGGTGCAGCCGGAGATGGCGGGGACGCCAGGGAGGCCGGGGAAGGCGAATGCGGCGGGCGAGGCGAACCAGGCCGCCGGCGGCGAGACGGAGTCGGTCGAGGGCGCAGACAAGACGGCCGAGGGCGATGAGAAGGCGGCCGAGGGCGATGAGAAGGCGGCCGAGGGCGAGAAGGAGCACGCCGCCGCCCGGGCCGGTACCTCCACCGCCGCCGGTGGCAAGAAGCACGGCGATTCCAAGGGCGGCGATTCCACGGCCGGCGGCTCCCAGCGCGCCGCCCAGCTCGCCCGGCAGCAGGCCGCGATCGACACGGCACGGCAGAAGCAGCAGCGGGACGCCGACCCGAACCGGTTCGGACTGCGCCGCTCGGTGCTCGCCGAAGCCGGCGTCGCCGTCGTCCTGCTCGCCGTCACCACGATGCTGACGTCGACCGAACCGGGGCGCACGGAGGAGGAGGCCAGGGCGGCCACGTCGGCCTCGTCCGCCGACGCGTCGTCGGCCGGGGCGCTGACCCTGGACATGTCCTTCGACACCGGGGGCGAGGACGGCGAGGGCGTCGTACGGATCGACCTCGATCCCGCGCGCGTGGGCGGCAACGAGATGCACGTCTATGTGCAGCGGCCCAACGGCCGCGCCTTCGACATCCCCGAGGTGAAGGTCGCCTTCACCCTGGAGTCCCAGGACATCGGGCCGTTGCCCGTCGTCCCCGACCACATCTCCACCGGACACTGGTCGGCGAGCGGAGTGCAGATCCCCATGGCGGGCGAGTGGAAGATCGCCGTGACCGTACGGACCTCCGACATCGACCAGACCACCGTCTCCAAGAACGCGCAGATCGGCTGAACCACACCATGGCTGACCAGTCCATTCCGGAGGCCCGTACTCCCAAGAGTCCCAAGGGTGCCCAGAGTCCCAAGACGCCACGCAGGGCTCCCGAGACGGCACGCGAGGCTCCCGAGACGGGACTTAATGACGGCGTTTCCGAAAGTGCCTCCCTGAAGGAGGGTCTCTCGCGGCGCCGGCTGCTCGGAACCGCCGGTGCGACCGGGCTGGTGCTCGGTGCGGCCGGCGGGGCCGTGGGATACGCCGCCCGGCCGGCCGAGGCGACGCCGCTGACGTCGCTGGGCGCCGGTCAGGTGATGTTTCACGGGAAACATCAGCCCGGCATCCTCCAGGGCCTCCAGGCACGCGGCCACGTCGTCGCCTTCGACCTGGCGGCGGGCGCGGGCCGCAAGGAGGCGGTGGCGTTGCTGCGCCGCTGGTCGGAGACGGCTCGGCGACTGATGGCGGGCGAGGCGGCGCAGCAGGACGACACGGATGTCGCCCGGGACGCCGGCCCGTCGTCGCTGACGATCACCTTCGGCTTCGGGCACAGTTTCTTCGCGCGGACCGGCCTGGAGAAGCAGCGGCCGGTCGCCCTGGATCCGCTGCCCGACTTCTCCTCCGACCAGCTCGACAAGGCGCGCAGCAACGGCGACCTGTGGGTGCAGATCGGCGCGAATGACGCCCTGGTCGCCTTCCACGCCCTGCGCGCGATCCAGAAGGATGCGGGCCGGGCCGCCAAGGTGCGGTGGCAGATGAACGGCTTCAACCGGTCGCCGGGCGCCACCGCGCACGCGATGACGGCACGCAATCTGATGGGCCAGATGGACGGCACGCGCAATCCGAAGCCGACCGAGGCCGACTTCGACGAGCGGATCTTCGTGCCGGAGTCCGGCTCGAAGGACCCCGCGTGGATGGCAGGCGGCTCCTACGCCGTCGTACGCCGCATCCGCATGCTCCTCGACGACTGGGAGCAGCTTTCGGTCAAGGAACAGGAGGAGGTCATCGGACGTCGCAAGTCCGACGGGGCGCCGCTGTCCGGGGGCACCGAGACGACCGAGATGGACCTGGAGAAGACGGACGAGGCGGGGAACCTGGTCGTCCCCATCAACGCGCACGCGCGCATCACACGGCCCGACCAGAACGGCGGTGCGGCGATGCTGCGGCGCCCGTTCTCGTACCACGACGGCATCGACGCGGACGGGGTGCCCGACGCGGGCCTGCTCTTCATCTGCTGGCAGGCCGACCCGCTGCGCGGCTTCGTCACGGTCCAGCGCAAGCTCGACCGGGGCGACGCGCTGTCGAAGTTCATCCGCCACGAGGCGAGCGGGCTGTTCGCGGTGCCGGGCGGGGCGGCGGAGGGGGAGTACGTGGGGCAGCGCTTGCTGGAGGGGTGACCGGGGCGTGGCAAGGGGTGACGTCGGCGCCGGTTCACCCCATTCGGCGGCCGGGCGAGATCTGTACGCCGCGTCCTACGAGGCCCATTAGGGTGAGGTCATGCCAGCGAGCTATGCCTATCTCGGCCCCGAAGGCACCTTCACCGAGGTCGCCCTGCGCACGCTTCCCGAGACCGCGACCCGGGAGCTGATCCCGTATGTGTCCGTGCAGTCCGCGCTCGACGCGGTGCGCGTAGGCGAGGCCGAGGCCGCCTTCGTGCCGATCGAGAACTCCGTCGAGGGCGGGATCACGACCACGCTCGACGAGCTGGTCTCGGGCGCACCGTTGATGATCTACCGCGAGGTGCTGCTGTCGATCACCTTCGCGTTGCTGGTCCGGCCCGGCACGAAGCTGTCGGACATCAAGACGGTCTCCGCGCATCCGGCCGCCCAGCCGCAGGTGCGCAACTGGCTGAAGAAGAACCTCCCGGACGCCGACTGGGAGTCGGCCGCCTCGAACGCGGACGCCGCGCGGCTGGTCCAGGAGGGCCAGTACGACGCCGCCTTCGCCGGTGAGTTCGCGGCCGCCCGGTACGGCCTGGAGGCCCTGGAGACCGAGATCCACGACGCGGAGAACGCCCAGACGCGGTTCGTACTGGTGGGCCGGCCCGCCCGGCCCGCGGCGCCGACCGGCGCGGACAAGACGTCCGTCGTGCTGTGGCAGCGCGACGACCATCCCGGTGGCCTGCGCGACCTCCTGGGCGAGTTCGCCACGCGCGGCATCAACCTGATGCTGCTCCAGTCCCGGCCGACCGGCGCGGGCATCGGCAACTACTGCTTCTGCATCGACGCCGAGGGGCACATCTCCGACCGGCGGGTGGCCGAGGCGTTGATGGGGCTCAAGCGGATCTGCCTGGAGGTGCGGTTCCTGGGCTCGTATCCGCGCGCGGGCCTGACGCCCGGGGAGGTCCGGCCGCCGCGT
Organism: Streptomyces viridochromogenes; assembly: GCF_001270495.1. GTDB lineage: Bacteria > Actinomycetota > Actinomycetes > Streptomycetales > Streptomycetaceae > Streptomyces > Streptomyces viridochromogenes_A. The sequence continues at coordinate 40,101 of NZ_LGUR01000265.1, read as the reverse complement.
GCCGGGACGTCGGACGAGGAGTTCGTGTCGGCGGCGGACTGGGTGGCGCGCTGCCAGGACGGGCGGTTCTGAGCCGCCTGTGCCAGGCAGGCCGGGCGACCCGTGACAGGCCGTCCGTGCGACCCGTAACAAGGTGGTTCCGGGCGGCCGGTAACAGGCGGTTCCGGGCGGCCATGACGAGCGCCTGGGGCCCGCTTCAGCACGGCCTTCCCGCCGGTACTACTAGCTTATTATCGTTATCCACAGGGGTTATCCACAGGTACTCTTCTCGACCTGGGGACAAGTCGACAGGCAAGGGTGATTCTGTCGATAAATCGGCCTCCAGGTCCCCTCGGAGGTCACCGCCACGCAAGTCACCCTTCGTCCACTCTTTTCCTTTGGGCAATCCTTTGGGGCGACCGCTTTCCACTCGAACGTGGGGATGACAAGGGTTTGTCCTGGGAATCCTCGACTTGCTCGGCACGTTACGGAGTGATCGATTCCGACGTCCACAGCTCATCCACACACCCTGTGGATAACTCTTCGAGGGCTGGGGATTCCTGTGGACAACCGCGACCCAAGTCCCGTTCTCCACAAGGGAATCGAGTCAACCGGCCGCCTTGCGCCTGCCCCGTTCCAGGGAGTGAGACACCTTTTATTGACACAGCTCGCATTTCTCCCATAACGGAAGGTAAGCCGCGGCTCGGAATAGCGAGTCGTGGGCTGTCACCCCGCCCCGGTAGCCTTGAGCGCGTGATTGACCTTCGCCTGCTCCGTGAGGACCCCGACCGAGTGCGCGCCTCGCAGCGCGCCCGTGGAGAGGACGTCGCGCTCGTCGACGCCCTCCTGTCTGCCGACGAGCGGCGCAGGTCGTCCGGCGTCCGCTTCGACGAGCTGCGTTCCGAGCAGAAGTCGCTCGGCAAGCTCATCCCCAAGGCCACCCCTGAGGAGCGTGCGGAGCTCCTGCAGAAGGCGGAGCAGCTCAAGGCCGACGTCAAGGCCGCCGAGGCCGCGCAGAACGACGCCGACGAGGAGACCAAGCGCCTCGCGGCACAGCTCGGCAACCTCGTCCACCCCGACGTCCCCGTGGGCGGCGAGGAGGACTTCGTCGTCCTGGAGACGCACGGCACCATCCGCGACTTCGGTGCCGAGGGCTTCGAGCCCAAGGACCACCTGGAGCTCGGCGAGGCGCTGGGCGCCATCGACGTCGAACGCGGCGCCAAGGTGTCCGGCTCCCGCTTCTACTACCTCACCGGCGTCGGCGCCCTGCTGGAACTGGCGCTCGTCAACGCGGCGATCGCCCAGGCCACCGAGGCCGGCTTCATCCCGATGCTGACCCCCGCGCTGGTCCGCCCGCGCGCCATGGAGGGCACCGGCTTCCTCGGCCAGGCCGCGGAGAACGTCTACCACCTGGAGAAGGACGACTACTACCTGGTCGGCACCTCCGAGGTCCCGCTCGCCGCGTACCACATGGACGAGATCCTCGACGCCGACAAGCTGCCGCTGCGCTACGCCGGCTTCTCGCCGTGCTTCCGCCGCGAGGCCGGCACGTACGGCAAGGACACGCGCGGCATCTTCCGCGTACACCAGTTCGACAAGGTCGAGATGTTCTCGTACGTCGCCCCCGAGGACGCGGAGAACGAGCACAAGCGGCTCCTGGAGTGGGAGAAGCAGTGGCTCACCGGCCTCGATCTGCCCTTCCAGGTCATCGACGTGGCCTCGGGCGACCTGGGCGCGTCGGCGTCCCGCAAGTACGACTGCGAGGCGTGGATCCCGACCCAGGGCAAGTACCGCGAGCTGACGTCGGCCTCCAACTGCGACGGCTTCCAGGCGCGCCGCCTGTCCGTCCGCATGCGCGAGGGCAAGAAGGTGCAGCCGCTCGCGACGCTCAACGGCACCCTGTGCGCCGTACCGCGCACGATCGTGGCGATCCTGGAGAACCACCAGCAGGCCGACGGCTCCGTCCGGGTGCCCGAGGTGCTGCGCCCGTACCTGGGCGGCCGAGAGGTCCTGGAGCCGGTCGCCAAGTGAGCGCCGCTTCTCCTGTCGCCGGGTTCCCGTACAAGCTGGTCGCGACCGACCTCGACGGAACACTCCTGCGCTCCGACGAGTCGGTCTCCCGGCGCACCCGTGACGCGCTCGCCGCAGCCACCGCGGCGGGTGCGGCGCACATCGTCGTCACGGGCCGGGCGGCCCCCTGGACCCGCCACATCCTCGACGACCTCGGCTACGAGGGCCTCGCCGTCTGTGGTCAGGGCGCCCAGGTGTACGACGCCGGCCAGCACCGCCTGCTGACGTCGGTGACGCTGGACCGACAGCTCGCGGGTGTGGCCCTGGCCAAGATCGAGGCGGAGGTAGGGCCGCTGTTCCTGGCGGCGAGCCGTGACGGCCTGGACGGCGATGTGCTGGTCGGCCCCGGCTACGCGGTCACGGGCGCGCTCCCGTCGACCCCGTTCACGGAGGCGTCGGATCTGTGGTCCGCCCCGCTGAACAAGATCTACATACAGCATCCGGAGCTGTCGGACGACGAGCTGGCCGAGGCGGCCCGCCGGGCCGCGGGCGGCTTCGTCACGGTGGTGATGGCGGGCGAGGGCATCGTCGAGCTGCTGCCCCTGGGCCTGTCCAAGGCCACCGGCCTGTCCCTGGCGGCTCGCCGTCTGGGCCTCAAGGCCGCGGACACGATCGCCTTCGGCGACATGCCGAACGACATCCCGATGTTCGCCTGGTCGGCCCACGGGGTCGCCATGGCCAACGCTCACGAGGAACTCAGGGCGGTGGCGGACGAGGTGACGTCCTCCAACGAGGAAGACGGGATCGCGGTGGTGCTGGAACGGTTGCTCGGCTAGCAGAGCGGTCACATCTGCTCTCGCGCCGGGGGCTGACGTATCTGCTCTGCGCCAGCCCGGGGCTGTCGTACCCACCCCGCACCCGTCGAGGTCGTACTTGCTCCGCACCCGCTGCGGCACGCGTATCTGCCCTGCACCCGCCCGGCTGTCGTACCCACTCCGCACCCGCCGAGGCAGCCCTGGGGCCCCCACCCGCCCGCCTGTCGTATCCGCTCCGCACCCGCAGTGGGCAGTCGTACCTGCTCCGCACCCACCGGCGCAGTCGCGGGGGGCCACGCACCCGCCCGGCTGTCGTACCCACTCCGCACCCGCCGAGGGCAGTCGTACCTGCTCCGCACCCACCGGCGCAGTCGCGGGGGGCCACGCACCCGCCCGGCTGTCGTACCCACTCCGCACCCGCCGAGGGCAGTCGTTCCGCAGGGCGGAACGGGTGGGCACGGCCTGCAGCGCCGGGTGCCCGTTCAAGGCGCCCCAAGCCCTGCACCACGGCCAGCCCCAGTGGCAACGTCTCGCGGAGGATGCACGAATCGAACGTGCGCGGGCTTTCACACCCGACCTTGGCTTAGCAAGCCAGTGCCTTACCACTCGGCCAATCCTCCGGGTGGGCGACCCACGCGAGAGCGACATCGCGTGCTCGAAGCGGCCGCCCCGGGCAGCTCCCCGTGCGGTACGGACTCTACGGAGGGGTAGCGATTACTCCGGAGCCCGCCGCCGGCTGCCCTGTCGGGAGCTCGACGTACTGCCGTGCATGGACATCGTCGTGCTCCTCTCCCAGAATGTGGCGCCGAACTCGCCGTCCGGCGGGGTGGACACAACCACTGTGCCTGTGCGGCGAGTTGGGCGCCACTGATTAAAGGCCCTGGACAGACTGCCCTGGAGAAGCCCCCGGAAAGGCGGCGTACGCCCCTTACCGGCGGCGCCACTTGCGTCGGCGCCCCTTGCTGAAGAACCAACCGGCCGGCGGCTCGTCGGAGCGCCACGGCTGCGGCTCGGGCGCCTCACGGCGCCAGCGGGCGGCCAGCATACGGGCCCGGGCGGACGGCTCGGCGGTCTCGGCCTCGCGTATGAAGTCGTCGTCCAGGACCAAGTTGCTCCAGGTGTCGTCCCCGGACTGTTCCCGATCCTCGTGCTGCGCGCTGCCGCCTGCCATCGCTGTCCTCCAGTTCCTACAGCGCATCCTCTTTGACCCAGTGTGCCCGGACAGAGGTGAAGCCCCCGTCAAGAGCGGGCCCGGTAAGGGCCCGGCTCTTTGGCTCTTGCTTATCTCGCGCGCCTACTCCTCACCCGCGAGCGTCAGCGTCCGCAGCTTCTGCCCCGCGTACCAGGTCGCGAGGACGGTGACCACCGCCAGCAGGACCGTCGCCGTGGGCAGTGCGACGTCCGACCGCACCATCTCCCCGCCGGCGACCTTCTGAGCCACCGCCAGCGCCCACTGCTGGACGCTCAGGGTGCGCGCGCCGGACACCAGGGAGCCGAACAGGGCCTCCCAGACGAGCGCGTAGACGAGCCCGAAGACGACCGCGTGCCGGGACACGGTCCCGAGCAGCAGGAAGATCGCGGCGTAGGCGATGGAGGCGACGAGCGCGGCGACCGTGTAGGCGACGGCGATCTGCTGGCCGTTGCCGTTGAGGATGAGGCCCGCGACGAAGGTGGGCAGCGCCGAGAACACCATCGTCACGGCGATCGCCACGATCAGCTTGGTGAAGATGATCGTCGGCCGTTTCACCGGCTTGGACAGCAGGTACACCACCGAGCCGTCGTCGATCTCGGGTCCGATCGCGCCCGTGCCGGCGATGACGCCGATGATCGGCACCATGGTGGCGAGCGCCAGCCCGCCGAGCAGGTCCGACGCGGTCTGGTCGTCGGCGCCGGCGAGGCCGCGCACCACGACGGCGATCCCGATGAGCAGCAGCGGCAACGCGCCGAGGATGAGGGCCCGGCGGCGGCCGAGCAGGGCTCGATAGGTGAGCCGGGCGACTGTGGGGTCGTACATCTTTCGGCCTCCTACGCCGCGACGAGATACGAGAAGACGGACTCGAGGGACTCGTCCGACGGCGAGACCGTGAGCAGGCGGATGCCGTGGTCGCGCGCCACCCTGGGCAGCAGGGTGGTGAAGCGGCCGAAGTCGACGGCCTGGATGTGCAGCGCGCCCTCCGCCAGGTCGACCTCGATGCCGGACGTCGACGGGTCGGCGATCAGCGCGGCCGCGAGGGTGCGGTCGTCGCTGGAGCGCACCAGGTAGCGGTGCGGGCGGTCGGTCATCAGGCGACGGATCTTGCGGAAGTCGCCGCTGGCCGCGTGCCGCCCGGCGACGACCACCTCGATGTGCCAGGCGAGTTGCTCGACCTCTTCGAGGATGTGGGAGGAGAACAGCACCGTGCGGCCCTCGTCGCCCATGCGTCGCAGCAGATCCATGAGCTGCATGCGCTGGCGCGGGTCCATGCCGTTGAAGGGCTCGTCGAGCAGGAGCAGTGAGGGGTTGTGCACGAGGGCGCTCGCCATCTTCACGCGCTGGCGCATGCCCTTGGAGTACGTCTGGATCTTGCGGTCCTGCGCGTACTCCATCTCGACCGTGGCCAGGGCCTTTTGGGCGGCCTTGGCGCCCAGACCGTGCAACTCGGCGTTGGCGACAACGAATTCGCGGCCGGTGAGGAAGTCGTACATCGCCTCGCGCTCGGGGACGATGCCGATGTGCTGGTAGATCGACTCGTTGCGCCACACCTGCTGGCCGTCGAGGGTGACCGTGCCGGTGGAGGGGGCCAGGAAGCCGCCCATCATGTTGATGAGGGTGGACTTTCCGGCGCCGTTGGGGCCGAGGAGGCCGGTGACGCCGGGGCCGATCGTCATGGTGATGTCGTTGACGGCGACCACGTTGCCGAACCAGCGGGAGACGTGGTCGATCTGGAGCGTGGTCACAGTCCCACCTTCTTGTAGCGGCGCATCAGCAGGCCGTAGCCGGCGGCGATCAGGCCGAGGGTGACGAGCACGTAGACCGCGCCTTCCCCGTTGGTCGGGCCGACTCCGCCAGGGAAGGCGGACGTGGCTCCCAGGAAGGCGGACTGCACGCCGTCGATCAGCGTGACCGGCGAGAAGAGGCCGATCCAGGCGATGGCGCCCGAGCTGTTCTGCACCTCGGCGATGGCCTGGAGGGTGGAGACGGCGCCGTAGGAGATGGTCAGTACGGCGATCACGGCCGCGATGCCGAAGCCGCGGCGCGGGGTGACCGACGCGATGACCAGGCCGATGCCGGCGAACAGCAGCGAGAGCAGTGCCACGGAGACGAGTCCCTGCGCGAATCCCTTGGTCTGGTCGGCGAAGTCGAGCTTGGCCAGCAGCGCGCCCACATAGAGCACCAGCAGCGGGGCCGCGGTGAGGATGAACAGCGCCGAGGCCAGCGCCGCGAACTTCGCGCGTACGTAGTCGGCGGTCTCGATGGGCCGCGAGAAGTACAGCGGTACGGTCTTGAAGCGCAGGTCGCGGGAGACGGACTGGGGTGCCTGCGAGGCGATGTACAGGCTGATCACGGCCTGCATGACGATCGCGTAGCGCGTGTAGTCGAGGGGCAGGTCGTTGGCCTTGGTGGCGACCGCGACGGCGACCATGATGGCCGCGGGGACGCACATCACCACGAACAGCAGCATCGGCAGCACCTTGGACTTCACCGACCGGCCGAGGCCGTAGGCGCCGCGCAGGGACTGCGAGTAGAGGGACCGCGTGGCGTAGGAGCGGCCGAGGCGGGGGCCGTCGTAGGTGCGGTAGCCGATGTTGTGGATACGGGTCTGGTCACCCGACTGGGTGACCGGTGTCCGCATGGGCTGCTCAACCGCCATGGCCGACCGCCTCCTTCCGCTGTGCTTCGGTGCTCTGCTCGCTGCCCTGCTCGGTATCGGTGAAGACCTCCGAGATGTGGTGCCGGCGCTGTTCCATGCGCACCAGGCCGAGGCCGAGGTCGGCGACCACGTCGCGCACCAGGTCGTAGGTCTCGTCGCCCTGCGCGGTGAGCAGCAGGATGTGCCCGGCGCCGGGGAGGCCGCCGCTGCCGTCGAGGACGTCCACCCCGCGCGCGTGGAGCGCGTCGCGGACCGCGCGGGTGCCGTCCGGGTGGTCGTCGGTGTCGGTGACCTCGATGGCGAGGGTCGTAGTGGTCTGGGTGAAGTCGGTGGTGGAGCTGGAGCGCAGGAGCTTGCCGCCGTCCACGACGACGACGTGGTCGCAGGTGCGCTCCAGCTCGCCCAGCAGATGGGAGGTGACCAGGACCGAGATGCCGAAGTCGGTGTGGATACGGCGGATGAGGCCGAGCATCTCGTCCCGGCCGACCGGGTCGAGGCCGTTGGTCGGCTCGTCCAGGAAGACCAGCTGCGGGTCGTGCACCAGGGCCTGGGCCAGCTTCACGCGCTGCTTCATGCCGGTCGAGTAGCCGCCGATGGGGCGGTAGCGCTCCTCGTACAGACCGACGTGGCGCAGTGTGTCCGCGGTGCGCTCGCGCGCGGCGGCGGGCGGCAGGCCGGACATCCGGGCCATGTGCACGACGAACTCGGTGGCCGACACGTCGGGCGGCAGACAGTCGTGCTCCGGCATGTACCCGACCCGCTCGCGGATGGCGGCGCCCTTGGTGGCGACGTCGAGACCGAGCACTTCGGCTCGGCCCTCGGTGGCGGGGGACAGACCCAGCAGGATCTTGATCAGTGTGGACTTGCCGGCTCCATTGGCTCCGACGAGTCCGGTCACACCGGGCCCGACGTCCACGGAGAGCCGGTCAAGCGCGGTCACCCTGGGGAACCGCTTGCTCAGGCTTTCGGTCGCGATCACAGTCACGCTTCGAAGGTAGTGACGCGGACCACGCCGGTCGTCACCCCGCAGAGCTGTATTGGGGTCAGACTCCAGGACTAGGGGGCCCTAGGGGTCAGCCCTGAGTCGAACAACGCGACCCTGGTTCTGCACATCTGCGGGGTTGCGTCCGCGTGGTTTTCCACAGCCCGAGGCACCGCTATTGACGCAGCCTCTAACAACTGTCACATTCGCCAGTGTCAAGTTACGGGCACGTACCGCAGTCAGTGTGGACAAGGTGGGGCGGTGGCATGACTACGGCGGTGACAGGCGAACTCTCCATGGAATCAGCGGAATTGCGCGGGTTCCGACAGGTCCAGCAGCTGGCGTACGAGTGCGCGGAGGCGGTCGCGGCGCAGCTGGAGCCGGGCATCACCGAGCGCGAGGCGGCGCGGATGCAGCGCGAGTGGCTGCGTGAGCGCGGGGTGCGGGACTGGTTTCATCTGCCCTTCGCCTGGTTCGGGGACCGCACAGCGTTCGTGAACTTCCGGATCCCGTTGCAGTTCTTCCCCACCAATCGCCGGCTGGAGCCCGGGATGCCGTTCATCCTGGACATGGCCCCTGTGTACGACGGTTACACGGCCGACATCGGCTACTCCGGCTCGCTCGGCATCAACCCGGTGCAGGACAAGCTGATGGCCGACCTGGAGGCACACCGGGAGCTGATCCTGCGCGAGGTGCGCGAGCGGCGGCCGCTGCGGGAGATCTACGAGGACGTGGACCGGCTCATGGTCCGCCAGGGCTACGCCAACCGGCACCGCGCCTATCCCTTCGGCGTGATCGCGCACAAGGTCGACCGGGTCAGACAACGCCGCTGGTCACCCCATGTCTTCGGGTTCGGTACCCAGTCCCTGAAAGGGCTGGCGAGCGACGCGCTGCGCGGTCACCGCGACGGCTGGTCCCCGCTGTGGTCGCCGTACCGCTTCTCCGACCACCCGCCGCAGCCGGGCCTGTGGGCGGTCGAGCCGCACCTCGGCTTCAGGGGTACGGGCGCGAAGTTCGAGGAGATCCTGGTCGTCACCGACTCCGCGGACCCCGAACAGAGCGCCTTCTGGCTGGACGACGATCTGCCGCACGTGCGGCGCTGGGCGGAGGAGAAGTGACGGAGCCGGTGACTCTTCAGGGCGCGCGCGAGCGCAGGGTGCGGACCGGCGGGGTCGAGCTGTGCGTGGCCGAGCTGGGCGACCCCGGACAGCCGACGGTGATCCTCGTGCACGGTTATCCGGACAGCAAGGAGGTGTGGTCCGCCGTCGCGCCGCGGCTGGCCGGCCGCTTCCATGTTGTGCTGTACGACGTCCGAGGTCACGGCCGGTCGACGGCACCGAAGCCGCTGCGCGGCGGGTTCACGCTGGAGAAGCTGACGGACGACTTCCTGGCCGTCGTGGACGCGGTCAGCCCGGATCGGCCCGTGCACGTGGTGGGGCACGACTGGGGCTCGGTGCAGGCCTGGGAGTTCGCCACGGTCAAGCGCACCGAGGGCCGGATCGCGTCCTTCACCTCGATGTCCGGACCGTCCCTGGACCATTTCGGGCACTGGATCAGCGGGCGCCTGAAGCGTCCCACCCCGCGCCGGATCGGGCAGCTCCTCGGCCAGGGCGCCAAGTCCTGGTACGTCTACGCGCTGCACACGCCCGTGCTGCCCGAACTGGCCTGGCGCGGCCCCCTCGGCAAGACCTGGCCGCGCATCCTGGAGCGCGTGGAGAAGGTCCCCCGCGGCGGTTATCCGACCTCGTCGCTGCCGAGGGACGCGGCGCACGGGGCGTGGCTGTACCGGGACAACGTGCGGGCCCGGTTGCGCCGTCCGCGCGCGGACGCGTACGCCCACGCGCCCGTGCAGCTCATCACGCCCCTCGGGGACGCCTTCCTGTCGGAGCGTCTCTACGACGAACTGGAGGTGTGGGTTCCGCAGTTGACCCGGCGCACGCTTCCGGCGAAGCACTGGGTACCGCGCAGCCGACCCGACCAACTGGCGGCCTGGATCACGGAGTTCGTGACGTCCGTGGAGGGCGGGCGACCGGAAAGGGTGACGGCGACCGGCAAGTACGCCGACCGCTTCGGCGGGCAGCTCGTCCTGGTCACGGGCGCCGGCAGCGGCATCGGACGGGCGACGGCGTACGCGTTCGCCGAGGCCGGCGCACGTGTGGTGGCCGTCGACCGGGACGCCGAGGCCGCCGCCCGCACCGCCGAGATGTCCCGGCTGATCGGCGCGCCCGAAGCCTGGGCGGAGACCGTCGACGTCTCCGACGAGCAGGCCATGGAGAAGCTCGCCGCGAAGGTCGCCGCCGAGTACGGCGTGGTGGACGTCCTGGTGAACAACGCCGGGATCGGCCTGTCCGGCTCCTTCCTCGACACCACACCGGAGGACTGGAAGAAGGTCCTCGACGTCAATCTGTGGGGCGTCATCCACGGCTGCCGACTGTTCGGCAGGCAGATGGCCGAGCGCGGTCAGGGCGGCCACATCGTCAACACCGCCTCGGCGGCGGCGTTCCAGCCCTCCAAGGTGCTGCCCGCCTACAGCACCTCCAAGGCGGCCGTACTGATGCTGAGCGAGTGCCTGCGCGCGGAGTTGGCCGGCCAGGACATCGGCGTCACCGCGATCTGCCCCGGCATCGTCAACACCAACATCACCTCGACCGCGCGCTTCGCCGGGGTCGACGCCGAGGAGGAGAAGAGGCGCCAGAAGAAGTCCGCGCGGCTGTACGGGTTGCGCAACTACCCGCCGGAGAAGGTCGCCGACGCGATCCTGCGGGCGGTCGTACGCGGTGAGGCCGTTGTTCCGGTGACACCGGAGGCGCGTGGGGCGTATCTCATGTCGAGGTTCACGCCGAGGGCGCTGCGCAGGATCGCGCGGTTGGAGCCACCGCTATGAGTGAGGTGGACCGCCGGACCGAACAGCGCGGTGCGGTCGGCGACATGGCCGGGGGACCAGCTCCACCCGCCTACCGGATCGAGGATCTCGCCCACCTCAGCGGTGCCACCGTCCGCACCATCCGCGCCTACCAGGACCGGGGCCTGCTCCCCCGCCCCGAGCGCCGAGGCCGCGCCAACCTCTACGCGGACACCCATCTCGTCCGGCTACGCCAGATCGCCGACCTTCTCGACCGCGGCTACACCCTCGCCTCCATCAAGGAGCTCCTGGAGGCCTGGGACGCCGGTCGTGGCCTCGGCGGGGTGCTCGGGCTGGTCGCCGAGGTGGACGGGCCCTGGACCGACGAGGAGCCGGTACGGATCTCGCGCGCCGAGCTGGACCGGCGCTTCGGCGGCGCCCCCGACGACGCGGCGGTGGCCGAGGCCGTGGAGCTCGGTGTGCTGGAGCCGGTCGCCGACGACGAGGACTCGTTCGTCGTTCCGAGCCCTCAAGAGCTCGCTGTGGCAGTCGAGTTGCACGCATCCGGGGTACCGCTGTCCGCGATCTCAGCCCACCTAAGGGAGTTGAGAGGCCAGGTCGAGCACATCGCCGCCCGCTTCCTGGAGTTCACCACCGAACATGTCTTCGCCCGCTACCTCGACGGGCCGCACCACCCGACAGACGCGGAGGCGGCCGAAGCGGCCTCGCTCATACGACGTCTGCGCCCGCTCGCCCAGCACACCGTGGACGCGGAACTCGCCCGTGCGATGCGCCTGTTGGCGGTGCGCCACCTGCGCCGGCACCTGGGCGCAGACGAGACGCCGGAGCATCGGAACCGGACTAGAACGGTGCCCTTGGCCGAGGAGACAATGCGGGCTGTCGAGAGCCTGGTTGGCCCGGAGCATGCGGCGGCGTTCGTCACACTGGCCGCCGAACGGGAAGTGCGCGCACGGAACTTGGACCGACTCGCCTCAAATCACTGCTCATCAGCTGATCTTGGCGAAACCCCTTGAATCGACGGCTCGTTGTCCACAGAATCGCCAATTCCCCTGTGGATAACCGCACTTGCTTGTGGACCAAACATCCGGAGCGAAATCGTTCGCGTGATTCGTGCCTCTCCCGGCAGGCTGGTGGCATGGACGAAAGACGCACCGTGAAGGTGTCGAAGTACCTCTCGAAACACCTGCGCCACCAACCCGAGCGCATCGGGCTCACCCTCGACGAGGGCGGCTGGGTCGAGATCGACGCACTGATCGCCGCCGCGGCCACGCACGGCTTCCGGTTCACCCGGGAAGAGCTGGACCATGTGGTGGCCGCCAATGACAAGCGGCGCTTCGCGATCGAGGGCTCCCGGATTCGCGCCAGCCAGGGCCACAGCATCGACGTCGATCTCGGACTGCCCCCGGCGACACCACCGCCGTACCTCTACCACGGCACCGTGGCCCGCAATCTGGACTCGATTCGCAGCGCGGGCCTCAGGCCCATGAACAGGCACGACGTGCACCTCTCCGCCGATCGCGAGACCGCGAACCGGGTCGGTGCCCGGCGGGGCCGTCCGGTGGTGCTCTCCGTGGACGCCGGCGCCATGCACCGGGACGGCCATGTCTTCCACGTCAGCGCGAACGGGGTGTGGCTGACGAAGGCCGTGCCGCCGGAGTATCTGCGCTTCCCCGCGGCGCACTGACCCTGGGCGAGGCCCACGTTTCCTGGGCGAGGCCCACGTGCGGCCGCACTCCGTAGCCGGACAACCACGGCCGATGACCGTTTCACGTGAAACCCGTTCGGCCGCATACGCTCGAAAACATGAGTCTGCGCCTGAGCACCGTGATCCTCCCGTACCGACGCTGGTCCGAGGGAGGCCGCGAGGCATGGCAGCGCGCAGAGCAGCTCGGCTTCCACACGGCGTACACCTACGACCACCTGTCCTGGCGCAGCTTCCGGGACGGCCCCTGGTTCGGTGCCGTGCCGACACTGACCGCCGCCGCGGCCGTCACCGACCGTCTGCGCCTGGGCACGCTGGTGACCTCGCCGAACTTCCGGCATCCGGTGCCCTACGCCAAGGACCTGCTCTCCCTCGACGACATCTCCGGCGGCCGTCTCACGCTCGGTGTGGGTGCGGGCGGTTCCGGGTTCGACGCCACCGTGCTCGGCCAGGACCCGTGGACGCCGCGCGAGCGGGCCGACCGGTTCGCCGAGTTCGTCCAGCTCCTGGACCGGCTCCTGACCACGGACTCGGTGTCGTACGAGGGCGACTTCTACTCGGCGCACGAGGCGCGCAACATCCCAGGCTGTGTACAGCGTCCCCGGCTGCCCTTCGCGGTCGCCGCGACCGGGCCGCGCGGGCTGCGGCTCGCGGCGCGGTACGGACAGGCATGGGTGACCACGGGCGACCCCAAGCTGTACGAGAACGGCACTCCTGAACAGTCGATTCAAGCCATTCGCGGGCAGGTCGACAAGCTGGCCGACGCCTGCGCCGCGCTCGGGCGGGACGTCACCGCGCTCGACAAGATCCTGCTCACCGGATTCACCCCGGACCGTGGCCGCCCGCTGGAGTCCCTCGACGCGTTCGTGGACTTCGCGGGGCGCCATCGGGAGCTGGGCTTCACCGAGATCGTGGTCCACTGGCCGATCCCCGACTCGGACTTCGCGGCCGACGAGAAGGTCTTCGAGCAGATCGCCATGGAGGCGGCGGCGCAGCTGCGGTGAGAGCGACAGTACTGGTCAGGGTGCTGGAGACGGTGTTCTCAGGGGCGGTTTCTCCTCAGATGCGGTCTCAGATGTGCGGACTGCCGCACGGCCGTGCAGGCATATGCGGGAGAATGACCCGGTGACCTCAGCGACTCGACAGCCCCAGACCCCGGCGGCCGCTGTCCGCCCGCGACTCATCGCCACCGACCTGGACGGCACCTTGCTGCGGGACGACAAGTCGGTCTCCCCCCGCACGATCGCCGCGCTGGCCTCCGCCGAGGAGGCGGGCATCGAGGTGTTCTTCGTCACCGGCCGCCCGGCTCGCTGGATGGACGTGGTCAGCGATCACGTCCACGGTCATGGCCTGGCGATCTGCGGCAACGGCGCCGCCGTGGTCGATCTGCACGGCGGCCCCGGCACCCACCGGTTCGTGAAGGTGCGGGAACTGGCCCGGGAGAACGCCCTGGACGCCGTACGACTGCTGCGCGAGGCGGCGCCGGGCACGGTGTACGCGGTGGAGCAGACGTACGGCTTCTACCAGGAGCCGGACTATCCCAAGCTGCACATGGAGATACCGGACAACCTCGCGCCCGCCGAGGACCTCCTGGCGCCGGACGCCCCCGGGGCCGGCGAGCCGGTGCTCAAGATCCTCGCCTACCACCGCACCCTCGATCCCGACGCCTTCCTCACCCTCGCCCGCCTCGCCATCGGCGACCGCGCCAATGTCACCCGCTCCAGCCCCAGCGCCCTGCTGGAGATCAGCGGCCCCGGCGTCTCCAAGGCCAGCACGCTCGCCCTGTGCTGCGCCGAGCGCGGTATCTCGCACGAGGAGGTCGTGGCCTTCGGGGACATGCCCAACGACGTCGAGATGCTGACGTGGGCGGGCCAGTCGTACGCGATGGGCAACGCGCACCCGGATGTGGTCGCCGCCGCGTCGGGGCGGACGGTCGCCAACAACGAGGACGGCGTGGCGGTCGTGATCGAGCAACTGCTGGCGGAGGGGCGCTAGGGCTGCCTACCCGACGGTCGCCCCCCGCTCCGTCAGCCACGGCACCGGATCCACGGCCGTGCCCATCTCCGGAGTGATCCGCACCTCGAAATGCAGGTGGGGGCCCGTGGAGTTGCCGGTCGTGCCCGACTGACCGATCCACTGTCCGGTCTCGACCCGTTCGCCCTGGTCGACGGCGACGGACGCGAGATGGGCGTACTGCGTGTAATAGCCGCCCGCGTGCCCGACGACGATCTCCATACCGAAGGCACCTCCGCACGTCACTTTGACCACCCGGCCGTCCCCGACCGCCCGCACGGGCGTGCCGATCGGCACCGCGAAGTCCTGCCCGGTGTGCCGGTTCGCCCACCGCAGCCCGCCGCTACCGAACGCGGCGGACAGCTCGTACGACTCCACCGGTGTGACCCATGCCCTGGTGAGGCCCGTCTCCTTCTGGTCGAGCCGCACAGCACCCGGGCAGGAGCCGGCGGCCACGGAGGCGTCGGCCTGCCCCTGCAACTGCCAGCGTGCGCCTTCGAGCTTGTCCTCAATGCCCTTCTTCAGCTCGGCGAGCTCGGTGTTGCGCTTCTCCAGCGACTGCCAGGCCGCCGCGGCCCTGGCCTCGTCCCTGGCGAGCCGGGCCTCGGCGCGCCGGCTCTTCTCGATGGCGTTGGTGACGGCCAGATTCGTCTGCGAGAACACGTGCTGACCGCGCATCAGCTGGTCCGGGCTCGACGCGAGGATGATCTGCACGGTGAGCGGCACCCCGCCGCTGCTGCGGTACTGGGCGCGCGCGATCCGGCCCAGGTCCTCGTGCAGGACGTCGATCTCCCGCCGTTCGCGTTCGAGCAGCGCCTCGATGCGCAGTGCTTTCACCCGCTGCGCCTCGGCCTTCTTCCGCCCCGCCTCGTACCGCTCCGTCGCCAGGGCCGCGTCCTCGTACAGCTGCACCACCTGCGCGCTGAGCCCCGAGTCGCCGCCGGTGCCGGTGCCGTTACGACCAGGGATGCCCTTGCCGTCGCCGAAGGCTTCGGCGGGCCGGGCCACGAGTGAGACGATCGCGCACAGAAGCGCCGGCACGACCTGGAGGCGACGGCGATAAGAGCGCATGCCAGCGATCCTGGCCCGCAGATGGGGTCACGGCCTGTTCAGGTCGTACGCCTGGGGGACGTGTTGCCGCGGATGGGTCAGTACGACTGTTGACGCGAGCGGCGACCAGTACGGCCCGGGACAGCCTTCGCCCACGCCCGCAAACCGGTCGTGCGCTACGGCGCCCCAACCAACAGATCCGCCTCCTCCTCCCGCTCCACCATCTTCCGCAACGGCCCATCCACCACGGCCAGCTCCGCGAACGTCCCCCGCTGCGCCACCCGCCCCTCGTCCAGCACGACCACCTCGTCGACAGCCTCCAGCCCGGCCAGTCGATGGGTGATGAGCAGGGTCGTACGGTCCTCGGTGGCGGCCAGCAGATCGGCGGTGAGGGCGTCCGCGGTCGGCAGGTCGAGGTGCTCGGCGGGCTCGTCGAGGACGAGGACGGGGAAGTCGGCGAGCAGCGCCCGGGCCAGTGCGAGCCGCTGCCGCTGCCCGCCCGACAGCCGTGCCCCGTGCTCGCCCACGAGCGTGTCCAGCCCGTCGGGCAGGCTGTCGGCCCAGTCGAGCAGCCGGGCGCGCTTCAGGGCGTCGCGCAGTTCGGCCTCGGTGGCGTCCTTCCTGGCGAGGAGCAGGTTCTCGCGCACGGAGCTGTCGAAGAGATGCGCGTCCTGCGCGCACAGCCCGACGAGCCGCCGTACGTCGTCGCCGTCCAGCGCGTGCGCGTCCACGCCGCCCAGCGTGTACGAACCCGCCTCGGCGTCCAGGAAGCGCAGCAGCGCCTGCGCCAGCGTCGTCTTGCCGGACCCGGACGGTCCGACGACGGCGATCCGGCGGCCCTCCTCCAGGTTCAGGTCGAGGCCGGCGAGCGCGTCCCGGTCCTGCCCCGCGTGACGGACGGTCAGCCCCCTGAGGGCGACCGGGAAGGGTGACGCCGGTGCCCGCCGGGGCTGCTCCGGTTCCCGTACCGGCTCGGGCGCGTCCAGCACCTCGTAGACGCGCTCGGCGCTCTTGCGCACCCGCTGCCGGTACTGCACGGCGAGCGGCAGGCCCAGGACAGCCTCGAAGGCGGCCATCGGCGTGAGGACGACGACAGCCATCGCAACGCCGCCGAGCCGCCCGTCGGCGACCGCCTGGGCGCCCACGAGGGCGGTGGCGGCGACGGTGAGCCCGGAGATCAGCGCGGTGAGTCCATCGCCGAGCGCGGTCGCGGTCGCGGCTCGCGAGGCGATCCGGGTGAGCGCCCGGTCGGCCCGCCGTGCTGCGGCGGTGCGGCTGGGCAGGGCGCCGGCGACAGTCAGCTCCGCGGTGCCGGTGAGCAGATCCGTCACGCGCGTCGCGAGCACTCCGCGGGCGGGGGCCAGCGTGCACTCGGCGCGCCGGGCGACGGCACCGGTGACGAGCGGGACTCCGGCCCCGGCCACGAGCAGCCCGACCGCCAGTACGGCACCCGCCTCGGGCAGCAGCCAGGCGGTGAAGCCGACAGACCCGGCGGACACCACGGTCGCGGCAGCGGCGGGCAACAGCCACCGCAGCCAGTAGTCCTGTAGCGCGTCCACGTCCGTGACGAGCCTCGCCAGCAGATCGCCCCGCCGCGTGCGGCGCAGCCCGGCCGGAGCCAGGCGCTCCAGCCGTCGGTACACGGCGACCCGGGTGTCGGCCAGCATCCGCAGCACCGCGTCGTGCGACACCAGGCGCTCGGCGTACCGGAACACTGCCCGCCCGATGCCGAAGGTCCGCGTCGCCGTCACGGCCACCATCAGATACAGCACGGGCGGCTGCTGCGAGGCCCGTGAGATGAGCCACCCGGAAGTGGCCATGAGCCCGACGGCACTGCCGAGCGCGAGGCTCCCGAGCAGCAGCGCGAGGGCGAGACGACCGCGCCGGGGGCCCGACAGGGCACGGACACGGGCGAGGACACCCCGCCCGCCCGTCGTGAGCGAACCGGAGTCGGAGCCGCCCGAAGGGGCCGCCTCGGCGTTGTGCGAGACGGACACGTCGCCCGAAGTGCTGCCGCCGTGCACTCCGCGCTCGCCGTCGAGGCGAACATCGGGCGCCTTGGGCAAGCCCTCGCCCGGCGCGGGCGCCACGGCTTCCACCAGCCGCACCACCCGGTCCGCCACGCCCAGCAAGGCCGGCCGATGCACCACGAGCAGCACCGTCCGCCCCACAGCCAGCCTCCGCACGGCCTCCACGACCTCGGCTTCGGTGGCCCCGTCCAGGGCGGCCGTCGGCTCGTCCAGCAGCAGTACGGGCCGGTCCGCGAGGAACGCCCGGGCCAGCGCGAGCCGCTGCCGCTGTCCCGCGGACAGTCCGGCCCCGTCCTCACCCAGTACGGTGTCGGCCCCCTCGGGCAGCGCGTCCACGAACTCCAGGGCTCCGGCGTCCGCCAGCGCCCGCCTCACGGCCGCGTCATCGGCGTCGGGACGCGCCAGCCGTACGTTCTCGGCGATCGTCCCGGCGTACAGATGCGGCCTCTGCGGGACCCAGGCGATGCGCGAGCGCCACCCCTCCAGGTCGAGTTCGGCGAGATCGGCTCCCCCGACCGACACACGCCCGTCGGTCGGCCGCACGAACCCGAGCAGCACGTTCAGCAGTGTCGACTTCCCCGCGCCACTCGGCCCGACGAGCGCGACCGTCTCACCGGGCTCGATGTGGAAGGACGCGTCCGACACGGCGTCGGTGGACCGGCCGGGGTAGCGGACCGACACTCCCTCGAACGACACCGCCCCCGTCGGCACGGTCGCGGTCCCCGACGCCGGCACCGGAGTCTCCAGTACCTCGAAGATCTCCTCGGCCGCGGACAGCCCCTCGGCCGCCGCGTGGTACTGCGCGCCCACCTGACGCAACGGCAGATACGCCTCGGGCGCCAGCACCAGGACGACCAGGCCGTCGTACAGATGCATCTCGCCGTGGACGAGCCGCATGCCGATCGTCACCGCGACCAGGGCCACCGAGAGCGTCGAGAGCAGTTCCAGTGCGAAGGAGGAGATGAAGGCGATGCGCAAGGTCCGCATGGTCGCCCTGCGGTACTCGCCGGTGATGCGCCGGATCGACTCTGCCTGCGCCTTGGCGCGCCCGAACACCTTCAGGGTCGGCAGGCCGGCGACAACATCCAGGAAGTGCCCGGACAGCCGGGACAGCAGTTGCCACTGCCGGTCCATACGGGACTGTGTGGCCCAGCCGATCAGCATCATGAAGATCGGGATGAGCGGAAGCGTGCCGACGATGATCGCCGCCGAGACCCAGTCCTCGGTCACGATCCGCGCCAGCACCGCCACCGGCACGACCACCGCGAGCCCCAACTGCGGGAGATAGCGCGAGAAGTAGTCGTCCAGGGCGTCGACTCCTCGCGTCGCGAGGGCGACCAGCGATCCCGTCCGCTGTCCGCTCAGCCAGCCGGGTCCCAGCTCGGCCGCCCGCTCCAGCAACCGGCCCCGCAGCTCCGACTTCACCGCCGCGCTCGCCCGGTGGGCGGCGAGTTCGGTGAGCCAGGCGACCACCGCACGGCCGACGGCGACCGCCACCAACCACAGCAGGGGAGTGCGCAGTTCAGCGGCGGACATCCCGTGCTTGAACGCCCCCACCACCGCCTCGGCGATGAGCATCGCCTGCGCGATGACCAGCACCGAGCCGACGGCACCCAGACCTACGACCGTGAGCAGGAAGAGGCGAGTGGCGCGGGCGTATCGGAGGAGACGCGGGTCGATCGGTTTCACGTGAAACATGCCCTTCGGTCCAGGGCGGGGTGTTTCACGTGAAACATCGTGAACCACCCCGCCCGCGGCGGACTCAGTGCGTGGCCCCCGCAGCGGCGTCCCCGGCGATGTGCTGCGTGCCGATCCGCTTGCGGAACACCCAGTAGGTCCAGCCCTGGTAGAGCATGACGATCGGTGTGGCGATCACCGCGCACCAGGTCATGATCTTCAGCGTGTAGGGACTCGACGAGGCGTTGGTGACCGTGAGACTCCACTCGTCATTCAGCGAGGACGGCATGACGTTCGGGAAGAGCGTCAGGAAGAGCATCGCCACGGCGGCCACGATGGTGACGCCGGAGAAGGCGAACGACCATCCCTCACGGCCGGCCTGGTTCGCCACCAGTGCCGCCACCAGGGCGGCTACGGCCACAACGAGCGCTACCAGGCTCTTGCCGTCGCCGTTCTCTACCTGCGTCCAGAGCAGGAAGATCAGCGCCAGTCCGGCGGCGACGAGGCCGGCCCACAGGGCCAGCTTGCGCGCCCGCTCCCGGATCTCCCCGACGGTCTTGAGCGCGGTGAACACCGCACCGTGGAAGGTGAACAGCGTCAGCGTCACCAGACCGCCGAGGAGCGCGTACGGGTTGAGCAGGTCCCACAAGTTGCCGACGTACTCGAAGTTCCGGTCGATCTTCACGCCCCGCACGATGTTGCCGAAGGCCACACCCCACAGGAACGCCGGGATCAGCGAACACCAGAAGATGGCGTGCTCCCAGTTGCGCTGCCAGTTCTCCTCGGGCCGCTTCGCCCGGTACTCGAATGCGACACCCCGGACGATCAGGCAGACCAGGATGAGCAGCAGGGGCAGATAGAACCCGGAGAAGAGCGTGGCGTACCACTCGGGGAAGGCGGCGAACGTGGCACCGCCCGCCGAGAGCAGCCACACCTCGTTGCCGTCCCAGACGGGGCCGATGGTGTTGATCAGCACCCGCCGCTCGGGCCGGTTGCGGGCCAGCAGCTTGGTGAGGACGCCGACCCCGAAGTCGAAGCCCTCCAGGAAGAAGTAGCCGATCCACAGGACGGCGATCAGGACGAACCAGACGTCGTGAAGTTCCATGACTGTGCAGCTCCCTCGGCCTAGTACGAGAAGGCCATCGGCTTGTCGGCGTCACGGGAGTCGCCGCCGATCTTCGTGGGCGGATTCAGGTCGGCCTCCGTCAGCTCGGGCGGTCCGGCCTTCACGTACTTCACGAGCAGCTTGACCTCGACGACGGCGAGGATGGCGTAGAGCGTGGTGAAGACGATCATCGAGGTGAGGACCTCGCCCTGAGAGACGCCGGGGGAGACCGCGTCACGGGTCCGCAGGACGCCGTAGACGACCCATGGCTGACGACCCATCTCGGTGAAGATCCAGCCCCAGGAGTTGGCGATCAGCGGGAAGCCCAGGGTCAGGACGGCGATGCGCCAGTACCACTGGGTGAGCTTCGGACCGAGGGCCTTCTTGGGCAGCAGCACGAGATGCGGCACTTCGTCGTCACCGACCCTCAGGTGCTGCGGCAGCATGAACTTCTTGCGGGTCAGCCAGAGTCCGAGCAGGCCGATGGCGAACGACGTCATGCCGAACCCGATCATCCAGCGGAAGCCCCAGTAGGCGACCGGGATGTTGGGCCGGTAGTCGCCGGGACCGTACTTCTCCTGCTCGGCCTTGTTGACGTCGTTGATGCCGGGGACGTACGAGCTGAAGTCGTCCTTGGCGAGGAAGGACAGCAGTCCGGGGATCTCGATGGCGACCTTGTTGTGGCCCTTGTCGACATCGCCGTAGGCGAAGACGGAGAAGGGCGCGGGAGCCTCGCCGTCCCAGAGGGCCTCGGCGGCGGCCATCTTCATCGGCTGCTGCTCATACATGATCTTGCCGAGGACGTCGCCGCTGATCGCGGTGAGCATGCCACCGATGACAACGGTGACCAGGCCGAGCCTGAGCGATGTCTTCATCTCGCGGATGTGCTTCTTGCGCAGCAGGTGGAAGGCGGAGATGCCGACCATGAACGCGCCACCGGTGAGGAAGGCCGCGGAGAGGGTGTGGAACGCCTGGGCGAGCGCGGTGTTCTGGGTCAGTACGAGCCAGAAGTCGGTGAGCTCGGCCCGCCCCTTGGCCTCGTTGATCCGGTAGCCGACCGGGTGCTGCATCCAGGAGTTGGCCGCGAGGATGAAGTACGCCGACAGGATCGTGCCGATGGAGACCATCCACATACAGGCCAGGTGGATCTTCTTCGGCAGCTTGTCCCAGCCGAAGATCCACAGGCCGATGAAGGTGGACTCGAAGAAGAAGGCGATGAGGGCTTCGAAGGCGAGTGGGGCACCGAAGACGTCACCGACGAAACGGGAGTAGTCGGACCAGTTCATTCCGAACTGGAACTCCTGCACGATGCCGGTGACCACACCCATCGCGATGTTGATCAGGAAGAGCTTGCCCCAGAACTTCGTCGCCCTGAGGTACTTCTCCTTCTCGGTGCGCACCCAGGCGGTCTGCAGGCCGGCCGTGAGGGCGGCCAGTGAGATCGTCAGGGGGACGAACAGAAAGTGGTAGACGGTGGTGATACCGAACTGCCAGCGCGCCAGAGTCTCCGGCGCCAAAGCCAGGTCCACGTCGCCGCTCCTTACTACCGCTTGTGAAAGCGTTCACATTCACAAGCAATTATGCAGCACCGCTCTCCCGGCCCTCGAAGGGGGGTCCCTCCTTGAGCTCGACCTCTTGGCGCGAACTTCAACATATTGTTGAATCGACGCCATGCAGACACCGACGCCAACACACATACGGATCTCCTGGCCCGCGGGACACCTCACCGCGACCCTCGACGACACCCCGACCACGCAGGCCCTCGCGAAGGCCCTGCCCCTCGTCTCCACCGCCCGCACCTGGGGCGAGGAGGTCTACTTCGACACGGGTGTCGCCGTTCCACGTGAAACCAACGCACGGCAGGTCGTCGAGCCGGGCACGGTCGCCTTCTGGACGGACGGCGACGCGCTCGCCCTCCCCTACGGCCCCACACCGATCTCGCAAGGCGACGAGTGCCGCCTCGCGAGCCCGTGCAACGTCCTCGGCCACATAGACGGCGACCCCCGCCTGCTGGCGACCGTCCGCGACGGCGACCCCGTGCGCGTGGAACTCGTGGACGCCTGACCGGCTTACGGAGCTCTACAGCTCCTTGCGGAACCCTTCCGCCACCTTCAGGAATATGTCGTTCGCCTCGGCCTCTCCGATCGTCACCCGCACACCCTCGCCCGGGAACGGTCGGATCACCACGCCCGCCTGCTCACAGGCCTGAGCGAAGGCGACCGTGTGCTCCCCCAGCCGCAGCCACACGAAGTTGGCCTGGGTCTCGGGCACCGTCCAGCCCTGAGCGCGCAGCCCGTCAACCACACGGTTGCGCTCGCACACCAATGAACCGACCCGGCCGATCAGTTCGTCCTCCGCGCGCAGCGAGGCGATGGCCGCGTCCTGCGCGATCTGGCTCACCCCGAAGGGCACGGCCGTCTTACGCAGCGCCGCCGCGACCGGCTCCTGGGCGATCGCGAAGCCGACCCGCAGACCGGCGAGGCCGTACGCCTTGGAGAACGTCCGCAGGACACAGACGTTGGGCCGCTCGCGGTAGATCTCCACGCCGTCCGGCACCTCGGGGTCGCGGATGAACTCGCGGTACGCCTCGTCGAGCACCACTAGGACGTCGCCGGGCACCCGGTCGAGGAACCGCTCCAGCTCGGCCCGCTTCACGACCGTGCCCGTCGGGTTGTTGGGGTTGCAGACGAAAATCAGCCTGGTGCGGTCGGTGATGGCGGCGGCCATCGCGTCCAGGTCGTGCACATCACCCGGCGTCAGCGGCACCTTGACCGATGTGGCGCCACTGATCTGCGTGATGATCGGGTACGCCTCGAAGGACCGCCACGCGTAGATGACCTCGTCGCCGGGTCCGGCGGTGGCCTGGATCAGCTGCTGGGCGACACCGACCGAGCCGGTGCCGGTGGCCAGATGGGCGGCCGGGACGCCGAAGCGCTCGGACAGCTCGTTCATCAGCCCCGTGCACATCATGTCCGGGTAGCGGTTGAAGGACGAGGCGGCGGCCGTCACGGTCTCCATCACGCCGGGCAGCGGCGGATAGGGGTTCTCGTTGGAGGACAGCTTGTAGGCCACCGGGCCACCGGCCGCGGCAGGCTTGCCCGGCTTGTAGGTGGGAATACCCTCCAGCTCGGCGCGCAGCTTGGGGCTCGTCTCGCTCACCGCAGTCCTCCTCGCGACCACCGGCGGCCCATCACCACCGCCGGCTCCAATACTTCTCACCTTATGAGGATTCGGCGCCGATGCGTACAGGTGCGGCGGGCTCGTCTGTCGGACCCTGCTCCCCACTCCTGTCACACCTGCATCAGGGGCATCAGCGTACGAAGGCGTACGAATTAGGGGGCGCATCACACATATATCTATGCGCCGGTGGCTCGCGCCGTGGCGCGCATCACCCGTGCAGGTGAGTTGAGACCTCTTCGAAACATCGGGCACTTGGCAGGCCCATGCGTGCCGACAAGTCACGTCTTACCATTGGATCGTTCAACTCCCTTGGTTTCCAAGGAGTTTGGTGCAAGATGACCTTGCAGAAACGTGTCTGTCAACGACTGCATATGCGTCCGCACTACCCCACCGAATGAGCCCTACTATCGGCTCGCCATGACAGCAGCAGGGAAGCACCAGGTGAGCCGCGCGGAAACCTCACGTCGAGGCAGCCGGCCCGGCCGGGCGGGTATCAGAGACGTGGCCGCCGCAGCCGGGGTCTCCATCACGACCGTCTCCGACGCCCTCAACGGCAAGGGCCGGCTCCCGGACGCCACCCGACGCCATGTCCGCGAGGTCGCCGACCGGCTGGGCTACCGCCCGTCGGCCGCCGCCCGGACACTCCGTACCGGCAAGTCAGGACTCATCGGCCTGACCGTGACGACATACGGGGATGAACCTTTCACCTTCACCGAGTTCGCGTATTTCGCCGAGATGGCCCGTGCCGCCACCTCGGCCGCGCTCGCCCGCGGCTACGCCCTCGTGATCCTCCCCGCGACATCGCGCCACGACGTCTGGTCGAACGTCGCCCTCGACGGCACGGTCGTCATCGACCCGTCCGACCAGGACCCGGTCGTCAGCGAACTGGTCCGGCAGGGTCTCCCGGTCGTGTCCGACGGCCGCCCGGCCGGCTCGCTCCCGGTCACCGCCTGGGTCGACAACGACCACGAGGCCGCCGTACTCGGCATCCTCGACCACCTGGCCGACGCGGGCGCCCGCCGGATCGGACTGCTGACGGGCACCACGACGGACACGTACACCCACCTGTCGACCACCGCGTACCTGCGCTGGTGCGAGCGGGTCGGCCAGGACCCGGTGTACGAGGCCTACCCGGCGCACGACCCGTGCGCGGGCGCCGTCGCCGCCGACCGGCTACTCGCCCGCCCCGACCGGCCCGACGCGGTCTACGGCCTGTTCGACCCGAACGGCACCGACCTGCTCGCCGCCGCCCGCCGCTACGGTCTGCGCGTACCGGACGACCTGCTTCTGGTGTGCTGCAGCGAGTCCACGGTGTACGCCAACACCGAGCCGCCCATCACCACGCTCTCCCTGAAGCCCCGCCGCATCGGCACGGCCGTGGTCCAGCTCCTCATCGACGCCATCGAGGGGGTCGAATCGGACCGGCCGGTCGAGCAGGTGATACCGACCGAGCTGATCGTGCGTACCTCGTCCCAGCGACGCCCGCCGCGTACGACGGTCAGTCCGCCCCGGTCGCCCGAGGACCGGTAGGAGCCGGCCGAGGAACGGCACAAGCAGGTCGAGGGGGTGCGGGAGCACGCTCGTCGAGTGGTCGAAGCCCTGCCCAATCGGGGCGAAAGCCGCGGTGAACAGGAGTCCTGCTCCGATTCACCACCCCTGGGTCATCACATGGCGCGATCGGCATTCCTATGATGGGCCCACGACACCCGCGGGCCGCTGCGACCAGGCAGTCCGATGCGGTGCAGCTGCGGCGCGATGGTGGAGGGGTCTGATGACTCAGGGGGCCGGTCAGGGACCCGAGGTGGAGCGGACGGCGACGTTGCGCGACTTCCGGGTGCCCGCTTACGTGCACGAGACCGGTCCGTACGCCCACAGCACACACCCGGGCGAGGCCGCCCCGCTCCTGGACCAGGCATATCCGGAGGGGTACACGCCCACCCAGCGGGACCTGCCCGTGATCAATCGCGGCGACACGGTCCAGGTGCACGTCGACCCCGCCTCCCTGCCCGCGCAGCAGCCGGTGGACGGTCCCGGCCCGCTGTTCGTCGTCGGCGACGTGCACGGCTATCTCGACGAGCTGGTGGCCGCCCTCCAGGAGAAGGGCCTCATCGACTCGGCGGCGAACTGGTGCGCCGGCACCGCCCGGCTGTGGTTCCTCGGCGACTTCACCGACCGCGGCCCCGACGGCATCGGCGTCATCGACCTCGTGATGCGGCTGTCGGCGGAGGCCGCCGCGGCCGGCGGCTACTGCAAGGCCCTGATGGGCAACCACGAGCTGCTGCTGATCGGCGCCAAGCGGTTCGGCGACACCCCCGTCAACTCCGGGGCGGGCACCGCCACCTTCCAGGCGGCCTGGCTGCTCAACGGCGGCCAGAAGACCGACATGGACCGCCTCCAGGACCATCACCTCCAGTGGATGTCCCGGCTCGACGCCATGGAGGAGGTCGACGGCCATCTGCTCGTGCACTCGGACACCACCGCCTATCTCGACTACGGCAACTCGATCGAGGCCGTCAACGACACCGTCCGCGAGACGCTCACACGCAACGACGCCGACGAAGTCTGGGATCTCTTCCGCAAGTTCACCAAGCGCTTCTCCTTCCGCGACGAGGGCGGCGCCGACCATGTGCGCTCCCTGCTCGATACGTACGGCGGCACCCGCATCGTTCACGGCCACAGCCCCATTCCGTACCTGATGGGCGAGGTCGGCTCCGAGGACGGCGAGGACGGCGGCGGGCCCGTGGTCGAGGGACCGCACGTCTACGCCGACGGCCTCGCCATCGGGATGGACGGCGGCGTGACCATGGCCGGAAAGCTGCTGGTCCAACAACTTCCCCTGGATATCTGAACGTTCACCGGGCAGGCGTCCCCCAGGTGACGCAGTGACGGAAGACGGCGCAGGCCAGGGCCCAATTTTGGCAAACCCCCTGTCACCGTGTGCCGTCACCGCTCTACCATCGGCTTATCCGTAGCAGGCTCCCCTCCGTTTCTGCCCGACGGCTCGTTGGCATGCGAGCCCCAAGCCCTACGGAGCATCGGGGGATGCACATGAACAGCGTTCCGCAGCACCTGCACAGCGAGGACCGCCAGGAATACGAGCGGATCCTCGATGAGGCGCTGCGCTCCGCACCACACCGCCCGGAACTGACCGCTGTCGGACAGCGGCTCAACCCCGAACAGCTGCGCACCATGGCGCTCAACGCCACCGCACTCATCACGGCGGCCGCGGCGACCGAGTACCAGCACTACGTGAAGGTCCGCGAGGAACTGCGCCAGCCGGCGCCGTCCACCCCGTCGTCCACCCGCGAGTCCGGCTCCAGTGAGTCGGGGACGGGCGCGGTGGGGCTCGCCACCACCATGGGAGAGGTCGCCGAGACGGCCGGCCCGGGCGTCGTGGCCGTGCTCGCGGTCCTGGCGCCCGTCCTCGCCGGCACCGCCGCGGCGATCTTCCTGCTCGTCGGCTACATCCTGACAATGCTCAACCCCGAGCCGGCGTTCGCCCAGACGATGCTCACCACCGGATGGGTGTTCGGCGCCCTGGCAGCGGCCGCGATCCTGGTCGCCGCCGTCGGACTCCTGCTCACCGCTCTGCGCAACCGCCCGGCCTTCGACAGCGGGCCGTACGGCGAACTGAGCGAGGAGGTCGCCCGGGCCCGGGAGATCTGGCGCGAAGCCCTGCTGGAGCGCGGCATCCTGCCCTTCCTGCGGGAGGCACTGGCCAACCCCGGCACGGCATCGGCCCTGCACCGCACGTCACCGTCCACGCCGGCCGGCGGCCGCATGCCGAACCTCGGCTACGACCGTCCGGGCTTCAGCAGCCCGGACGACGGCGCCTCCCGGGGCTCACGTCCGAGCTTCACCAGCCCGGACTACACGAGCCCGGACTTCGGAGGGCCGGAACACCAGCCGGATTAGCCCTTCGGCTTGCGCCCCCGCCCGGGGAAGCCCAGGCTTCGGGGAGCGCAAGCCGGACACCCGGCCTCGGCCTGCCATCGGCTTCCTACAGACGGCGGACCACCTGAGCCTCGACGCGTTCGACGAGCGTACGGCTGAACGCGTGCACCAAGGCCAGGTGGAAGAGCGCTGGTGCCAGGGGCGCCCACCGGTGTACCCGGTCGTCCCTCAGCAGGTAGCGGACCACTGGAGCCGGCCGGAACGGCACGTAGTCGATGGCCTGGTGCTCCCAGCGGTCCGCGACACCCCTGCTGATGCGTGCCTGGAGATCCTGGCTGCGCAGTTCCTTGAGCCGGGCGAAGAAGTGAGCGCTCCAGCCACGCTTGTCCACGTCCAGGACGAAGGCCAGGAGTTCCAGCGTGTACTCGTGCGGTTCGAGCGCCAGCTCCTCCCGCATGCCGCGGCGTGCCACCGCGTGCAGATCCGGTGCACTCCGGCCGGAGGAGTCGATGTGCCGTGACAGGCCCTCGTTCACAGACGAGTTCCACACACCCGGCGCCATACGGACCCGGTCGCTGCGCCGGCTGACGACCAACATGTCGTCCGCGGTCACCACCGCGATGTTGGCGGCGAAGCTGCAGTGCAGAAAGGCCGGCGCCTTCAAGGGCTCGTTCGCGTCCAAGTAGGCGGAACGAGGGGTCGATCCGTCGGGCAGTCGACGGTCGAGCTGCTGGGCGGCAAGAAAGGTGTAGTAGTCGGTAGGTCTCAGCCTCAGATGGATTTCGGGTCGCTCGTCCAGGGGGGTGCGGGAGATGTCGAACGACTCGACCGCGTACCGCTGGCCGTTCCACAGCGGGGTGCGTCCCTCCTCCCGTAGCCGCTCGCTTTCCGCAGCAATCTCGTCCCGCCAGGGCACCATGGCCGCGGGCAGCGTCACCTCCTCGTCCAGCACATGCACATAGACCGTCTCCGGGGGAATCGGAGCCTCTCCGTCGCCCTCCACGACCAGGGCCGACGTCTGCAACGGCCCGAGGGAGAAGGTGCTCCACGCCGGCCCCGACTCCTCCCGCCGCCCCAGGCTGCGTATCGCGCTCCTCGAGCGTCTGCGCAGCCGGAACCAAGCGTCCTGCAGAGGCTGCTGGAACAACACCGCGAACAGCATGCCGAGTACGGCGCCCACCACGCCGTTGGCCACGTCTATCCCGCCCATGCCAGAGACATTAGTGATCTTGGCGAGGTCGGGCGGCGACGTGCTCGTTCCGTTATGACGACCACGTCGGCACACCGCTCGGAGAATCCGGCCCACTGCCACCGGCCCGTGGCCCCGGCTCGGCCTCGTGGGCCGTCCGGAAGCACGGGACGGTGGCTGACAGGGCTCAGTCCGCCATCGGCAGGTACACCCTGTTGCCCGCCGCAGCGAACTCCTTCGACTTCTGAGCCATGCCCTCCTCGATCTCCTCCTGGGACCCGCCGTGTTGGCGGCGGATGTCCTGGGAGATCTTCATCGAGCAGAACTTCGGCCCGCACATGGAGCAGAAGTGAGCCGTCTTGGCGGGCTCGGCCGGCAGGGTCTCGTCGTGGAACTCCCGTGCCGTGTCCGGGTCGAGAGCCAGGTTGAACTGGTCCTCCCACCGGAACTCGAAGCGGGCGTCGGACAACGCGTCGTCCCACTCCTGCGCACCGGGGTGCCCCTTGGCGAGGTCGGCCGCGTGGGCAGCGATCTTGTAGGTGATGACACCGGTCTTGACGTCGTCACGGTTGGGCAGGCCCAGGTGCTCCTTGGGCGTGACGTAGCAGAGCATGGCCGTGCCCCACCAGGCGATCATCGCGGCACCGATACCGGAGGTGATGTGGTCGTACGCGGGGGCGACGTCGGTCGTCAGCGGGCCGAGCGTATAGAACGGGGCTTCATCGCAGATCTCCTGCTGAAGGTCGATGTTCTCCTTGATCTTGTGCATCGGGACGTGTCCCGGGCCTTCGATCATGGTCTGTACGTTGAAACGCTTGGCGATCGTGTTGAGTTCCCCGAGCGTCCTCAACTCGGCGAACTGCGCCTCGTCGTTGGCGTCCGCGATCGAACCGGGCCGAAGGCCGTCGCCGAGGGAGTACGTCACGTCGTACGCGGCGAGGATCTCGCAGAGTTCCTCGAAGTTCTCGTACAGGAAGCTCTCCTTGTGGTGCGCCAGGCACCACGCGGCCATGATCGAGCCGCCGCGCGAGACGATGCCGGTCTTCCGGTTGGCGGTGAGCGGGACGTACGGCAGGCGCACGCCCGCGTGGACCGTCATGTAGTCCACGCCCTGCTCGGCCTGTTCGATGACCGTGTCCTTGTAGATCTCCCAGGTCAGCTCCTCGGCGCGGCCGTCGACCTTCTCCAGCGCCTGGTAGAGCGGCACCGTGCCGATGGGGACGGGGGAGTTGCGCAGCACCCACTCGCGGGTGGTGTGGATGTTGCGGCCGGTCGACAGGTCCATGACCGTGTCGGCGCCCCAGCGGGTCGCCCAGGTCATCTTCTCGACCTCCTCCTCGATGGAGGAGGTGACCGCGGAGTTGCCGATGTTGGCGTTGACCTTCACCAGGAATCGCTTGCCGATGATCATCGGCTCGATCTCCGGGTGGTTGACGTTGGCGGGCAGCACCGCCCGGCCCGCGGCGATCTCCTCGCGGACGACTTCGGGAGAAACGTTCTCCCGGATGGCCACGTACTCCATCTCGGGTGTGATCTCGCCGCCACGCGCGTAAGCGAGCTGTGTCACCGCCTCGCCGTCGCGGCTGCGACGGGGCTGGCGCGGTCGCCCGGGGAAGACCGCGTCGAGGTTGCGCAGGCCGCCGCGCGGCGAGGTGTGCTTGATCCCGTCGTCCTCGGGGCGGACGGGCCGTCCGGCGTACTCCTCGGTGTCGCCCCGGCCGATGATCCAGTTCTCCCGCAACGGGGGCAGCCCCCGGCGGACGTCGGTGTCGGCGAGCGGATCGGTGTACGGGCCCGAAGTGTCGTACAACGTGACCGACTGCCCGTTGGTGAGGTGCACCTGGCGGACCGGCACCCGCAGATCGGGGCGTGAGCCCTCGACGTACGCCTTGTGCCAGCCGATGGACTTCCCGGCCTCCTCGGACTTGTCGTCCTGAACGGAGGCAGGCGTGCGTGCGTCCTTGATGGTCATGAGACCTACTCCCTACGCCGGCATTACCCGGTAACAGGTTCGGCGGTCGACGCAGCGGCTTCCGTCTGCCGACGTTTCGTGTGAAACATCACTCGCGATGGGTGATGTTTCATGTGAAACATCGCTGGGACGGAGGTCAGCGCCCTCTCAGCCCGGTGCTCCGAGCTCCCGCGTGTACAAAGGTGGCACCACGCTAGCGTCAATTCGGGCGCGGTGAACAGAGGGCCCCGGTCGTTCTTGCGATGATCGGTCGGTGACCACGACCCATGAACCTCCGTACCCACCGCCCGAGCCGAGGCGCGGCTCCGGCTCCGGAAACGGCCCCGCGCGGGGCAACGGCCCTACGGACGGCCGGGGTTCAGGGGTTCCCAGCGGCAGATACGACGGTGGCTACGGCCGTACTGCCGGAGGTGACCACGACGATCACACGTCTGGAACCGGCGGGTGGCACGAGCACGGCTTCGGGCCCGGTGGGACGCAGGAGCACGGGAGCGGGGTCGGCGGCGGGCACGAGCACGGAGCCGGTGCCGGAGACCTGCACGATCACGGCCATGGTCACGGTCACGATTCCGGAGGCTCTCCGGGGCGGGGGCCCGGCCCGGGTGACGGGAACGGAAACGGGCATGGACACGATTCCGGTGGCGGTCGTGGGCATGGCCCCGGTTCCGGCGGTCGGCGTGGCGGCGGTGACGGTGGCGAGCCTGGGCACGGGCACTCGCACAGTCATGCCCACGGCCCGGCGGCTCCCGTCTCCCAGCATCTGCGCAAGGTCATCGCGGCGATCCTGATCCCGTTCGCCGCGGCGGTGGTGGTGGGGCTCGCGGTGCTGTGGCCGGGCGGTGCCCCGCCGCACGAGCGCACCGGGGTCGGTTTCGACCGGCAGACGCAGGCGGCCACGGTCACCAAGGTGGTCGAGCTGAGCTGCAAGGACGTCAACGCCTCGGGAGCCCCCCCGACCGGCGACACCTCCACCGCTGAGGGCTCCTCCGCCGTGCAGCAGGACAGCGGCACCTGCAAGAAGGCGACGATCCGGGTCGACACGGGCAAGGACAAGGGCCGTACGTTCACGGAGATCGTGCAGCCCGACCAGTCACGGCAGCTGCACGAGGGCCAGGAGGTCGTGGTCGCCTACGAGCCCTCCGCGCCCAAGGACCTGCAGTACTCGGTCACCGACGTGAACCGTAAGTTCCCGATGGCCCTGCTCGCCGGCATCTTCGCGCTCGCCGTCGTGCTGGTGGGCCGGATGCGCGGCGTCATGGCACTGGTCGCGCTGGCCATCAGCTTCCTCGTGCTGACCTTCTTCATCCTGCCGGCGATCCTGCAGGGCTCGAACCCACTGGTCGTGGCGGTGGTGGGGGCGAGCGCCATCATGCTGATCGCCCTCTACATGTGCCACGGCCTGTCGGCCCGAACGTCCGTGGCGGTGCTCGGCACGCTGCTTTCGCTGCTGCTGATCGGCCTCCTCGGCTCGGGGTTCATCGACTGGGCCGCACTCACCGGCAACACCGACGACAACACCGGCCTGATCCACGGGCTCTATCCGTCGATCGACATGAGCGGTCTGCTGCTCGCCGGCGTCATCATCGGTTCGCTCGGTGTCCTCGACGACGTGACGGTCACCCAGACATCCGCGGTCTGGGAGCTGCACGAGGCCAATCCGACGATGGGCTGGCGGGGGCTGTACCGAGCGGGTATCCGTATCGGCCGCGACCACATCGCGTCCGTCGTCAACACCCTCGTCCTCGCCTACGCGGGCGCCGCGCTGCCGTTGCTGCTGCTCTTCTCCATCGCGCAGAGCGGCGTGGGGACGGTCGCCAACAGTGAGCTGGTGGCGGAGGAGATCGTGCGCACGTTGGTGGGCTCCATCGGCCTGGTCGCGTCGGTGCCGGTGACCACCGCCCTCGCGGCCCTGGTGGTCTCGGCCGACCGGCCGGCGAACGGGAGGGTGCAGGGGGGTGCCCAGCCGGTCCCGTCGGGCGCGACGCCGGCTTCGACGGGCACACAGCCCGCTCCGGGGCGCGGCGGGCGGGGGCGCCGGCGGAAGCGGTGACGGTCACGAAGCGGTGACGGTGACGGTGACGGTGACGGTGACGGTGACGGTGACGGTGACGGTGACGGTGACGGTGACGGTGACGGGAAAGAACGCCCAACCTGGGCGGCAGGCTCCGCCCGTCCGGCGGAGCGCGAAGCACATCCAGCGGGGCGGAAGCGCTCCCACGCGCCCCTTGCACACCCGCTGAAGCGTTACGCCTCCCCCTCGCCCCGGCTGCCGTAACGCTTCAGCCCGCGCTCTGCTCCTCCGCCAGGATGCGGTCCAGGGCCTCGTCGAGGTGGGCGTCGAAGTCGGCGAGCGCGCCCTCCTGGCCGAGCGGCACAAGCTTGTCGGTGCGGTCGAGGAAGGCCACGAGCGGCGCCACCGAGGACCGGAACAGCGCCTGGTCGGCACCGACCTGAAGGCGGATCAGCACGTCACCCAGGGTTTCGGAGCCGGCCGGTGAGACGCGCACATCTCCCTCCCCGCAGGGCCTGCCCACCCCGTCGACCAGCAGCTCCCGGCCGAACGCCCAGGTCACAGGGGCATCGCCGGGCAGGTGGAAGGTCAGCCGTACGGCATAGGGATCACAGGTCTCGTAGCGCAACTCCACCGGGATGCGGAAGGAGAGCTCCTCGGACACGAGAAAGCTCATCATGACCTCTGCCTCTACGGACTCGCGCATCGCCTACCCCGTCGGTTGCCGTCGACTGGCCGGGAAGGGTGCCCCGACACTGGTGGAATCTTGCTGAACGTACACGAGAGATCACAAGGAGTGAGTTTTCAGATACTGATAGAGATCGCGAGTGACCCCAGGAGCCGTCCCATCTCGTCCTGCAGTTGCCGAGCCGCCGACAGCAGCCGGTCGGCCTGATGGACGGGCAGGGAAATGGCCATCGTGGCGGCCGTGGTGCCCACCGTGATCGGGATCGCCGCGCACACCGTGCCCAGCGCGTACTCCTGGCGCTCGGTCACCGGCTCCATCCGGCGGGTCCGTTCAAGCCGCCGTAGCAGGGTGCGGCTGTCGCGCACGGTGTACGGGGTGATGGACTGCACGGGATGGCGGTCGAGGTGATCGCGGCGGGCGTCGTCGTCCAGCTGGGAGAGCAGGCACTGCCCGATGGCGTGCGCGTGGCCGGTCTCCCGGAAGTCGGCCCATTCCTCGACCGCGGGAATGCCCGGGGTGTCCGAGACGCACATGACCTCGATCTCACCGTCGCGGTACTGGGCGTAGTAAACGGGGACACCGATGGCGTCACGCCATTGAGCGAGCGCGTCGGCGACCGTGCTGCGACGTTTCTGCTGGGCTCCGCTGCTGCTCAGCCGTACAGCCGCGTCACCGAGGAAGAACAGCCCTTTGTCCCGGCGCAGATAGCCTTCGTGGACCAACGTGCGCAACAGGTGGTAGGCCGTGGGCAGCGCCAGGCCGGTCTCACGGGCGAGTTGCTTGGCGGGAGCGCCGTAGTCGTGCTCGGCGACACACTCCAGCAGGCGCATCGCCCGCTGGACGGATCCGATGAGCGTCGCGGAATGTGGCTGCCGGGGGGACGTCGGGGAGGCCTGCCGCGGGACCTGGGGTACGGAGGAATGCGGCCTCCCGAGGGGGGCGTGGGGGTCTGAGGGTGCGGTGTCAACCGTGGCCAAGGGTCACTCCCGAAGCGCGAGGGGGGAGCCCGTGCGGGGGAACACGGGATGGGGGTGCACGCCGCTCGCGGGGGCGTCCCCGCGTCGATTTCCGGACTCTATTCGTCAGCCACCGCTCGCAGACGCCCTGCCCGGAAAACTTCCCTCGCCCGAGGGAACCAGTGATTCCTGTTACCGCCCGCCGGTCCCCACGGCCCTCGTGGCCCTCGTGGCCCTCACCAGTCGCTGCGTGACGAGGAGCTCGATGTGAACTTCCGTACGACGTAGATCAGTCCACCGACCAGTGCCACGAAGACCAGCACCTTGAAGAGCAGTCCGATGACGAACCCGACGACGCTGGCTATCAGCCCGCCGAACACGACCAGGGCGATGACCGGCACCGCGATCCACTTAACCCACCACGGCAGTCCTGCGAAGATTTCACGCATCGCCCTCGTCCTTACCTCTCCGCCCGTCTCTGCGCCGGGTTCTGATATGTCGAATCCGCTGACCACGGATCCGCTGACTTCGAATCTGCTGAGACCGAAGCCTCTGCGACCGAAGCCGCTGATTCCCTGCCCTCGATGCTAGGTCCGGCAGGTGCCCCGGCGGGGGCCTCGCAGCCCTTGTCCTCCCCTGATCGATCCCCTAGGGAACCCCGAGGCCAAAGGTCAGCTCTCGGGTGGAGAGAACATCACCAGCACCCTCAGGTCCTCGCTGATGTGGTGGAACCGGTGGGCCACCCCGGCAGGCACGTACACCACGCTGCCGCGCGCCACCTGTGTGGTCTCCATACCGACGGTGATGTGGGCGCGGCCACTCACAACGAAGTAGACCTCGTCCTGATTGTGCGGCTTCTGTGGATCATGCTCTCCGGCATTGAGCGCGTACAGACCGACCGACATGTTGCGCTCCCGCAGAAACTGCAGGTAGGCGCCCTCGTTGGCGGCGCGCTCCGCCTCCAGTTCGTCCAGCCGGAAAGCCTTCATCGCTCTTGTCCGCCCTCGTACCCGTGTTGGTGTCCGATCTCGTCTGCCACGATCAGACACATGAAGAATTTCGTAGTCAAGACGATCGCCAACGCGGGTGCCCTGGCGGTCGCCGTCTGGCTGATAGACAAGATCACCCTCACCGGTGACAGCACGGGCAAGAAGATCGGAACCCTGGTCCTCGTAGCGCTGCTCTTCGGCCTGGTGAACTTCGTCGTCAAGCCGGTCGTGAAGCTCCTCAGCCTCCCGCTGCTCATCCTGACGCTCGGCCTGTTCACCCTGGTCGTCAACGCGCTGATGCTGCTGCTGACCTCGTGGCTCGCCGACAAGTTCGATCTGAGCTTCCATGTCGAGGGTTTCTGGACGGCCGTACTCGGTGGCCTGATCATCTCCATCGTCTCCTGGGCGCTGAACGTCGTCCTGCCCGACGGGGACTGAGCTTCCGATGACCTACCGCGTCTGCTTCGTCTGCACCGGCAACATCTGCCGCTCCCCCATGGCCGAGTCCGTCTTCCGCGCCCGCGTGGCGGAGGCCGGACTCGACGGCCTGGTGGAGGTCGACAGTGCCGGCACCGGCGGCTGGCACGAGGGCGACCCGGCCGACCCGCGTACCGTCTCCGTCCTCGAGGAGCACGGCTACGACAGCGGCCACACGGCCCGGCAGTTCCAGACGTCCTGGTTCGACCGCCTCGACCTCGTCATCGCCCTCGACGCCGGCCACGTCAAGGCCCTGCGACTCCTCGCGCCCTCGCCGGAGGACGCGGCAAAGGTGCGGCTGCTCCGGTCCTACGACCCCGGCGCGGGCGACGACCTCGATGTTCCCGACCCGTACTACGGGGGCCGGGACGGGTTCGATGAGTGCCTTGAGATGGTGGAGGCGGCAAGTACGGGCCTCCTCGCCGAGGTCCGCGAACAGGTGGAGGGACGGGCGGCATGAGCGGTACGGGTTCTCAGGGGCTGCATTCCGGCGACGGGGACGGCACGCGCGCGGTGCGGGCCGGGCTGCCCGAGGCGGTCAAGTACGAGCCGACCCTGCCGGGTCCCGTGTTCGCCGCCCACTACCACCTGCCGGGCGAGCCCACCGGACCGTACACCTACGGCCGCGACGAGAACCCGACCTGGACTCACTTGGAGCGCGCCATCGGCGAGCTGGAGGCGCCGGGGGAGGCCGGTGTCGAAACGCTGGTCTTCGCGTCGGGCATGGCCGCCACGTCGTCGGTGCTCTTCTCCCAGCTGCGGGCCGGGGACGCGGTCGTCCTGCCCGGCGACGGCTACCAGGCGCTGCCCCTGGTGCGTGCCCAGTTGGAGGCGTACGGCATCGAGGTGCGCACGGCGCCGACCGGCGGGGACGCCCAGCTCGGCGCCTTGGACGGCGCGAAGCTGCTGTGGATCGAGACCCCGTCCAACCCCGGTCTCGACGTGTGCGACGTCCGGCGGCTCGTCGAAGCGGCACACGCGCGTGGCGCCCTCGTCGCCGTCGACAACACGCTCGCGACGCCGCTCGGGCAGCGTCCGCTGGAGCTCGGCGCGGACTTCTCGGTGGCCAGCGGCACCAAGCAGCTGACGGGACATGGCGACGTGCTGCTGGGATACGTCACCGGCCGCGACGCCGGCGCCATGGCCGGCGTACGGCGTTGGCGCAAGATCGTCGGTGCGATTCCGGGGCCCATGGAGGCCTGGCTCGCGCACCGTTCCCTCGCCACGCTCCAGCTGCGGGTGGAGCGGCAGAACGCCAATGCCCTCGCTGTCGCGGAGGCGCTGCGGGACTGGCCGGAGGAGCTCGGGGTGCGCTATCCGGGGCTGCCCGGCGACCCCTCGCACAAGATCGCCTCGCAGCAGATGCGGCGCTACGGCTGCGTGGTGTCCTTCACGCTGCCCACGCGCGCGCGTGCCGAGCGTTTCCTGGAGGCACTGCGGCTCGTCGACGACGCGACCAGCTTCGGCGGGGTGCGTTCGACGGCCGAGCGGCGCGGACGCTGGGGCGGCGACGCCGTGCCGGAGGGCTTCATCCGTATGTCGGTCGGTGCCGAGGATCCCGAGGATCTGGTGGCGGATGTGCTGCGTGCGCTGGACGAATCGGCTCAGTGACCGGGTCCGCCCCCGCGTCCATCAGTGCCCGGTCATGGAGAACGGGCGGTCCGAGCCTCCCCCCTCGTGGCTCGGACCGCCCTCGGTTCCGCGCGCGAAGAACCGCGCGAACAAGGCTAGTTGACTCTCTGTCAGTGTCCAATCACAGTAGCGACAGCGACCTATCGACTTATTTATAGTTGGGCCCTGCCCTGGGGGGTGGAGAGAAGGGCGGGGAAGGGGAGGGTGCGGCATGGATCTGGCCTTGTTGCGCACTTTTGTGACCGTGCACCGGGCTGGTTCCTTCACCCGCGCCGCCGCGCTGCTCGGGCTGTCGCAGCCGGCCGTGACCTCGCAGATCCGCACTCTGGAACGGCAGCTGGGCCGTCCCCTCTTCCTACGGCAGGCCCGCGGGGTAACGCCCACGACCATGGGCGACGAGCTCGCCCACAAGGCCGCGCCGCATCTCGACGCCCTGGTGGAGATCACCGAGACGGGCCTCGACGACGAGTCCTCCTTACGCACGCTGCACCTCGCCGGACCCCCTGAGTTCACCGCCGAGCGGGCGCTGCCCGCGCTCACCGAACTGACCGGCGAGGACGGCCAGGGCTTCGCGCTGCGTACGTCCTTCGGCAATGCCGAGGAAACCCTGGAGGGGTTGGCCGCCGGGCATCACGATCTGGCCATCAGTACGGCCCGTCCGCGCGGCGCGCTGCTCACGGCGACTCCGCTCTGCGACGAGGAGCATGTCCTCGTGGCCGCTCCCCGCTGGGAGGACCGGATCAGCTCGGGGACGCTGTGCCGCAAGGGGGCGCGTGCGCTGGAGGACATCCCGGTCGTGGAGGTGCACGAGTCCCTCCCCTTCGTCTCCCGCTACTGGGCTTCGGTCTACGACTCCCGTCCCGCCGCCCCCGGCACCGTGATCGTCCCCGACCTGCGCGCGGTCCTCGCCTGTGCGGTCGCAGGGGCGGGGCTGGCGGTGTTGCCCCGCTATCTGTGCGCGGCCGCCCTGGAGCGCGGCGACGTCGTCACCCTGCACGATCCGCCGGTGCCACCGCTGCGGACATACTTCCTGGTGGTCCGCACCGGCACGCTGGCGATGCCGCATATCGCGCGGGCCCATGAGTGGCTCTTGCGGGCAGCTTCCGACTGGGCCTGAGCACTGGCCTCCGACCGGGCTTGAGCACCCGCTTCCGAGGGGGTATTGAGCAGCGGTTCCCGACCGGGTCTTGAGTAGCGGTTGCCAACCAGGTCTGAGCCGGCTTCTCAGCGGGTCCGAGCAGCTTTCCCAGCGGGTCCGAGCCGGTTTCGCAACGGGTCCGAGCAGGGTTTGCAGGGCCATCACACCGTGAGCTCGACCAGTGACGGTTCGCGATGTTTCACGTGGAACCAGCCGGGCCACATTTCTCCCATGACCGTCCGACCCGTGGTCAAGCGCACCGCCCGCGCCGTTTTGCTGGACGGCGACGACCTGATCCTCATCAAGCGCACCAAGCCCGGCATGGATCCCTACTGGCTCACACCCGGTGGTGGGGTCGAGCCGACCGACACGACTGTTGTCGACGCCCTGCACCGCGAGGTGTACGAGGAGCTTGGCGCCAAGATCACCGACGTGGTGCCCTGCTTCGTCGACACCGTCGAGCACATCGGCGAGGACGGTGGAGCGACCGGTGTGAAGGTGCAGCACTTCTTCGTCTGCCGCCTGGGGTCCATGGACCCGTCCTTGCGGCACGGACCCGAAGTGGACGAACCCATCGGCGAGTACGAGATCGTGCGGGTGCCGTTCACTCGGGTCGGGATCGCGTCCGTCCATCTCGTACCGCTCTCGCTGCGGCACTACCTCGACGGGAACATCGAGGGCGTCCGCGCGATGCACGCACCGGACTTGGGCTGATACCGCCCCGTCGCTTCGACTGCGCAGAGGGCTCGTCAGTCCCCGGTGACGACGAGTTCCTCCACCGAGTCATGGCGTATGCGTTCGGACGGGATGCCGACGTCTCGCAACGCGTCCACGCCGCTGCGGATCATGCCGGGCGGTCCGGAGACATAGGCGTCGTACTCGGTCCAGGGCCCGTACTGGCGTATGGCTTCGGGGAGCTGGAGCAGTCCGTGCCGGTCCACCACCGGGCGGACCTCCAGCCAGGGGTGGGACTGCTTGAGCCTGAGCATGGTGTCGATGTCGTACAGGTCCTGGTCGGAGCGGGCGCCGTAGAAGACCTCGACCGATCGCCGGTCGCCGTGCTCGGCGACGTCCTCGACCAATGCCTTGATGGGCGCTATGCCGGTGCCTCCGCCCAGGCAGAGCAGACCGCTGTCGGTGGTGTGGTCCACGGTCATCGAACCGGCCGGCGGCCCGAGCCGGATGATGTCGCCCGGCCGGGCGCGATGCACCAGCGCATTGGAGACCCAGCCCGCGGGCACGGCCTTCACATGGAACGTCAGCAGGCCGTCCGAGCGGGGCGAGGAGGCGAAGGAGTAGTGCCGCCAGATCCTGGGCCACCAGGGCGTCTCCACGCTCGTGTACTGCCCGGCGAGGAAGGGGTAGGGCTGGTCGGGGCGGACGGTGAGGACCGCCACGTCCGACGTTCTCAGGTCGTGTGACACGACCTCCGCGTACCACCAGGCGGGGGCACGCAGTTCGTCTGCCGCCGCCGCGTCGATCATGACCTGCGAGATCGTCGTGTACGTCCGGACCCAGGCGGCCTCTGTTTCGCCGTCCCAGATACCGGCGGCGTACTTGCTCAGCGCGCCGATGAGGCACTCTCCGACGGCCGGGTAGTGCTCGGCCCGGGTGCCGTACTTGCGATGACCGCGGCCGAGGTTGCGCAGGTAGTCGACGAGAACAGGGGTGTTGTCGATGTGCTCGGCCGCGGTGAGCAGCGCCTTCAGCAGCCGGTCCCGCTGGGTGTCCATCGCGGCCGGGAACAGGGACCGCAGATCGGGGTGGCGGACGAAGAGCAGCGCGTAGAAGTAGGAGGTGACCTTGTCGGCCACAGGCCCGATCTCGGCCATCGTCCGGCGGATGAGGGCGGCGTCGGGGGAGGCGGGAGGAGCGGGAGAGGCGGGGGAGGCGGGTTG
>NZ_LGUR01000264.1 GCF_001270495.1 Streptomyces viridochromogenes | reverse complement strand
CCCGCGGGCAGAACGGGGATCGTCACCCGTCGCAGGCGGAACGAACGGGCCTCGAAACCCGCCGAATAAAGCCGACCGGCGGCGCCAACCGCCGTGATTCCCAGGGGTACTCCATATCGCGCGCGCATACGACCATCGTGTCAGACCGGGGGAGCGCCCCGTCCCTACCGTCCTCGGTCCTCCCGGGCCGACCACCACGCTCGACCCTCCCGCCCCGGCCGTTGCCCTTCACCCTCCCGTGCCCTCCGTCCCCGACCCTCCCGCGCCGCCCTCGCCCCTCCCCGGCCCGCCGATACCCCGCCCCTCCGCACAGGCCCCTTGAAATCAACGGGCGTTCCGCCGCCCACACCTGCGACAATCAACGCCATGACCACGCTCAAGTCGAAGCTCCAGGAAGACCTCAACGCCGCGATCAAGGAGCGCGACGAGCTCCGCTCCTCGACGCTCCGGCTGACGCTCGCCGCGATCACCAAGGAGGAGGTCGCGGGCAAGGAGAAGCGCGAGCTCTCCGACGACGAGGTGCAGAAGGTGATCACCCGCGAGGCGAAGAAGCGCCGTGAGGCGGCCGACGCCTTCGCGCAGGGTGGTCGCGCCGAGCAGGCCGAGCGGGAGAAGGCGGAGGGCGAGATCCTCGCCACCTACCTGCCGAAGCAGCTCAGCGACGACGAGCTGAACCAGATCGTCGCCCAGGCCGTCGAGGAGGCCAAGGCGGCCGGCGCCGAGGGCCCGCGGGCCATGGGTGCCGTCATGAAGATCGTGAACCCGAAGGTCGCGGGTCTGGCCGAGGGCGGCCGCGTCGCCGCGGCGGTCAAGAAGCTGCTGGCCGGCTGACGCTCACGCAGCAGGGCAGGCCGTAGGCGACGAAACGCCACAGCCGACGAGACCCCACAGGCAGCCCAACCCACAGGCAACGGCCCCTGTCCCCTCGTACGAGGGGACAGGGGCCGTTGCCCTGTCACGGACCCGGACTCTCAGGCCGGCCGGGCCACCGCCTCAGTCGCGGCCCCCGTTGGCGTTCCCGTTCGACTGGCCCTGCCACCAGCCCTCGGGGATCGAGAAGGTCGGCGTCGGGAACGTTCCGCCGTCCGTGCCGCCGTTGTTTCCACCGTTGTTTCCGCCGCCGATCAGGCCACCGATGAGGCCGCCGTCGTCGCCGTTGTTCCCGTCGTCGCCGTTGTCGTCGCCGTCGTCGTCACCCCGGCCCTGGTCGCGGTCCTCGTCGTCGGGGATATGGACCCTGTTGAACTGGTCGACGGGCTTGCCCTCAAGGGCGCCGATCATGGCGTCCCGCCAGATCGGCCCGGGGACCCGGCCGCCGTAGACGAGGTCGTGGTACTCGCCGCCGATGTAGATGTTCTGCATCTTGACCTTCTGGGTGGCGCTGCCGACCCAGACGGCGCCCGAGAGGTTCGGCGTGTAGCCGACGAACCAGGCGTTGCGGCGTTCGTCCGTCGTACCCGTCTTACCGGCGCTGTCGCGGTCGGTGAGACCGGCCTCCTTACCGGTACCGGAGTCGACCACGCCCTGCAGCAGGTTGTTGATGGTGTCCGCGGTCTGCTCGGACATCGCGCGCGAGCACGTCGACTTGGGCACCTCCAGCGACTTCTGCTGGCCGGCGACCTTCTGCGAGATCGACTCGATGGCGATCGGCGTGCAGTACATGCCGCGGGAGGCGAAGGCGGCGTACGCGCTCGCCATCGTCAGCGGGGAGAGGCCGACGGAGCCGAGGGCGATGGCCGGGCGCTCGGGGAGCTTGTCGCCGTTGCCCTGGCGGACCTGGAGCTTGTCGGTGATGTTGACCACCGGGCACAGGCCGATGTCGGCGATCATCTGCACGAAGTAGGTGTTGACCGACAGCTCCATCGCCTTCTTCAGGCGGTAGGGGCCGCGTTCCGACTCACTCTCGTTCTCCA
Organism: Streptomyces viridochromogenes; assembly: GCF_001270495.1. GTDB lineage: Bacteria > Actinomycetota > Actinomycetes > Streptomycetales > Streptomycetaceae > Streptomyces > Streptomyces viridochromogenes_A. The sequence goes on along the minus strand of NZ_LGUR01000264.1, from coordinate 56,266 downwards.
GCTTCTCGCCGCGGAGGTTGGTCCACGGCGTGCTGTCGCAGGTCTGGACCGGGCTCGGGTACTCCATCTCGTACGGCGACGAGTACTCCTGCGTCGGCGGCCGGCCCTCCTCCAGCGCGGCCGCGGCGACGAACGGCTTGAACGTCGAACCGGTCGGGAAGCCGAAGTTGGAGCCGCCGTACGCCGAGTCGACCGAGTAGTTGAGCTCGGTCTCGTTCTTGCCGTAGCCGTACGGCTTCGACTGGCCCATACCGAGGATCTTGCCGGTGCCGGGCTCGACCAGGGTGGTCGCGGCGGCGACCTTGTCGTCCTGGTTGACGTGCTCCTTGAGCGAGGCCTGGACCGACTTCTGCGCCTGCGGGTCGAGGGTCGTCGTGATGGTCAGGCCGCCCCGGTTCCAGATCTTGGCGCGGGCCTCGCGGTTCTTGCCGAAGACCGGGTCGCTCTTGAAGACCTTCTCGACGTACTTGCAGAAGAAACTGGCGCCCTTGACCGCGGTGATGCATCCGTTGTGGGGCTTGCTGACCTTCAGGCCCAGCGGCGCCTTCTTGGCCTTGTCGGCCTCCTCCTGGGGGACGTCGCCGACGTCGGCCATGCGCTGGAGGACGATGTTGCGCCGCTTGGTGGCCTCGGCCTCGTCATTGATGGGGTCGTAGCGGCTCGGCGACTGGACGATGCCGGCGAGCAGCGCGGCCTCCGGCAGCTTGAGGTTCTTGGCCGACTTGGAGAAGTAGCGCTGGGCGGCGGCCTCGACGCCGTACGCCTGCTGGCCGAAGAACGTGATGTTCAGGTAGTTCTCGAGGATCTTCTTCTTGCCGAGCTCTTCCTCGACCTGGATCGCGTACTTCAGTTCCTTGATCTTGCGGCCGAGGGTCTGCTGGGTGGCCTGCGCGACCTTCGTCGGGTCGTCGCCGGCCTCCTCGACGAAGACGTTCTTCACGTACTGCTGGGTCAGCGTGGACGCGCCCTCGCTGACGCCGCCGCTCTGGGCGTTGCGGTTGAGGGCGCGCAGGACGCCCTTCAGGTCGACCGCGCCGTGCTGGTAGAAGCGGGCGTCCTCGATCGCGACGATCGCCTTCTGCATGTACGGCGAGATGTCCTTGAGGTCGACCACCGTACGGTCGCGTGAGTAGACCGTGGCGATCGTGCCGCCCTTGGCGTCGAGGATCGTGGTGCGTTGGCTCAGCGGTGGCGTCTTGAGGTTGGCCGGGAGTTCGTCGAAACTCTCGACCGAACCCTTGGCGGCGAGCCCCAGCGCGCCGACTGCGGGCAGTGCGATACCGGCCAGCACGGCTCCCGCGAGCACACTGACACCGAGGAACTTGGCGGCCTGCTGGGTTGGCGACAGACCACCGCCCGAGCGCTTCTTTGGCATGGGGGCAGCCTAAACCGTAGAGATGAGCGAACCGAGGGCCGACCGTGCGGGAGCGTGCGACGGGAACGCAACGGGAAGGCGATGGGAACGGCGAGGCGACGTGAGCCATGGTGGCCATGGCACGCCAAAATCGGCCGCCCACCTGCGAGCGCAGCTCGCTGAATGGATGCAGCCCATTTCCCGGACAGGCGTGCAGGCCTTGGCCTAAGCTGCTCTCAACTGTCACAGCAGTGCGGCCACGTATCAATACGTCCGGCGACCCCGAATCGTTGCGGAGGTTCCCCACTTTTTTGGTGGGCACGTGTCCGAATCCGCCTTGTGTGTCATCCGGCGTCCGTTGTGACTCAACAGAACTGTCCCGGTTTGCCGGGAAGGTCACGTATGTCGCCAGCTCACTCCCCCGGGTGATCTGCCGCTTACGCATAGTCCGTTCGGGCCATTCAAGATTGGGCCCGAAGGGGGTGTTGCGCTGTGCCCACCTTCCGTAACGTCCTCAACTGGCGGCGGTGAATATGCCGCTGCCGCCGTGGGGGAGCCTCGATTCGGGAGAGGACGGCGCCGGTATGGGCTGGGTAGTCGACTGGAGTGCGCAGGCGGCCTGCCGCACTACCGATCCGGATGAACTGTTCGTTCAGGGAGCAGCGCAGAACAGGGCCAAGGCGGTGTGCACCGGATGCCCGGTGCGTACGGAGTGCCTGGCGGACGCGCTGGACAACCGCGTCGAGTTCGGCGTGTGGGGAGGAATGACGGAGCGGGAGCGCCGCGCACTGCTGCGCAGGCGGCCCACCGTGACCTCCTGGCGCCGGCTGCTGGAGACGGCGCGTACGGAGTACGAGCGGGGGGCGGGCATCCTGCCGCTCGACGACGACGAGGTGTACGAGGACTACGCGGCGGTGGGCTGAGGAGCCAGGACCGGACTCCCGGGCCTCCCTGGGCGGGGCCCGCAGGACTCGTCGGACTCCCTCAGGCGTCGGCCGCGGGATCAGGCAGCTCCGGCCGATGGGCCGCGAGCCGGTTTCCGATGTCCCGCAGCCCAGCGAGGTCGTGCACATCGCCGGGCAGCGCGGCTACTTCGGCGACCGCCACCTCGGGGTGCAGCGCGGTGAAACGGTCACGCGTGCGCTGCTCGCGGGAGAGCAGCCGCATGCGGTCGGCGTGCAGCTTCAACAGGCCTGCCGTGAGTTGGTCGACGGACCGCTCGACATGTGGGGTGACGGACTTCGGTTCGTCCGTGGCCGCGGTGCGCTCGGTGTCCGTGGCGGCGGGGGAGCCTGCGTCAGGAGCCGGTGCTTCGGAAGCGGCCGATGCTGAACTGCCGTACGTGTCGGGGGAGTTACGAAGTCCAGCTTTCCCGCCCTCCTGATCCACAATGCGGGGCTCTTCAAGATTTTCCGCGGCGGCGAGCGCCCGCTCGGCGGACAGCCGGTCGGCGCCGCTGCCGTGGACCCGGTTGAGCACGAGACCGGCCAGCGGCATGTCCTCGGCGGCCAGCCGCTCCACGAAGTACGCGGCCTCGCGCAGCGCGTCCCGCTCCGGCGCGGCCACCACCAGGAACGCCGTCCCGGGCGCCTGAAGCAGCTTGTACGTCGCGTCCGCGCGCGTGCGGAAACCCCCGAACATCGAGTCCATGGCCGCCACGAAGGTCTGTACGTCCTTCAGCAACTGCCCGCCGAGCAGCTTGCCGAGCGCTCCCGTCATCATCGACATGCCGACGTTCAGGAACTTCATCCCCGCCCGCCCGCCGACCTTCGCCGGGGCCAGCAGTACGCGGATGAGCTTGCCGTCCAGGAAGGACCCGAGCCGCTTGGGCGCGTCCAGGAAGTCCAGCGCCGAGCGCGACGGGGGCGTGTCGACGACGATGAGGTCCCACTCGTCCCTGGCCCGCAGCTGGCCCAGCTTCTCCATCGCCATGTACTCCTGCGTGCCCGCGAAGCCGGCCGACAGCGACTGGTAGAAGGGGTTGCCCAGGATCGCGGACGCCCGCTCCGGGTCCGCGTGCGCCTCGACGATCTCGTCGAAGGTGCGCTTCATGTCGAGCATCATCGCGTGCAGCTCGCCGGCGCCCTCGACGCCTTTCACCCGGCGCGGGGTGTTGTCCAGCGAGTCGATGCCCATCGACTGGGCGAGGCGGCGGGCCGGGTCGATGGTCAGCACGACCACCTTGCGCCCCCGCTCCGCGGCCCGCAGCCCCAGCGCCGCCGCGGTCGTGGTCTTGCCGACGCCGCCCGAGCCGCAGCACACCACGATGCGGGTCTTCGGATCGTCGAGCACCGGGTCGAGGTCGAGCACGCGCGCGGGGGAGAGGTGCGGGGGGTGGTGGCGGGCGGCGTCGTGCGCGTGGGCCGGTTCCGGACGACTCATGACATCCCCTGCTTCCGACGTACCGCGTACAGCTCCCGACTTGTGAACGGACTCATGACAGGCCCTGTTCCCGCAGCTCGCCCGCGAGTTCGTACAGGCCCGCCAGATCCATACCCTCGGCGAGCAGCGGCAGTTCGTGCACCGCAAGCCCCAACTCGGCCAGGACCGACCGCTGCTCGTGCTCCAGCGCGTACCGCTCGGCGTACTCGTCGGCCTGCGTCAGCAGCGGGTCCACCAGCCGCTCGGCGTTCCCGCCGCGCCGCGCCCCGCCTAGCCCGGCCGAGGACAGCGACTTGGCGACGGCCGCGCGCGGCACACTGCGTACGAGTTCCAGATCGGCCGCGTCCAACACCTCGGGCCGCACCATGTTCACGATGACCCGTCCCACCGGCAGTCGCGCCGCCTGTAGCTCGGCGATGCCGTCGGCGGTCTCCTGGACGGGCATCTCCTCCAGCAGCGTCACCAAGTGCACGGCCGTCTCGGACGACTTCAGCACTCGCATCACGGCCTGCGCCTGATTGTGTATCGGCCCGATCCTGGCGAGCCCGGCGACCTCGTCGTTGACATTGAGGAAGCGGGTGATGCGCCCGGTGGGCGGCGCGTCCATGACGACACAGTCGTAGACGAACCGCCCGGCCTTGTCCTTACGCCGCACGGCCTCGCAGGCCTTGCCGGTGAGAAGTACGTCTCTCAGCCCCGGCGCGATGGTGGTGGCGAAGTCGATGGCGCCGAGCTTCTTCAGGGCCCGGCCCGCGCCGCCCATCTTGTAGAACATCTGGAGGTAGTCCAGAAGGGCCAGTTCGGGGTCGATGGCGAGGGCATACACCTCCCCGCCCCCAGGAGCGACGGCGATCTTCCGCTCCTCGTAAGGCAGCGCCTCTGTTTCGAAGAGCTGCGCGATGCCCTGCCTGCCCTCGACCTCGACGAGAAGCGTCCGCTTCCCCTCGGTGGCGAGGGCGAGCGCGAGCGCGGCGGCGACCGTGGTCTTTCCGGTCCCGCCCTTGCCGCTGACGACCTGGAGCCTGCTCACGCCTTCGAGCCTAACCAGTCGCCGCGCGAGTCACGCGGCAGCCTGTGGATAACTTGGACGTGGTCGGCCGCATGGCCCCCTCCGGGCAACGGATAAAGTCGGCCACATGACCAAGTGGGAATACGCAACCGTGCCACTGCTCGTCCACGCCACGAAGCAGATTCTGGACACCTGGGGCGAGGACGGCTGGGAGCTCGTCCAGGTCGTGCCCGGGCCGAACAACCCCGAACAGCTCGTGGCCTACCTGAAGCGGGAGAAGCAGGCGTGAGCGGGGTCGAGGCGAAGCTCGCAGAGCTGGGCCTGACGCTCCCGGAGGTCGTTCCTCCGCTGGCCGCGTACCAGCCGGCTGTCCAGTCGGGCGTGTACGTCTACACCGCGGGCCAGCTCCCCATGGTGGAGGGCAAGCTTCCGGTCATCGGCAAGGTGGGCGCCGAGGTCACCCCCGAGGAGGCCAAGGAACTCGCCCGCATCTGTGCCCTGAACGCCCTCGCGGCCGTGAAGTCGGTGGCGGGCGACCTGGACCGCATCGCGCGAGTGGTGAAGGTCGTCGGGTTCGTGGCGTCGGCGTCGGACTTCACGGGGCAGCCGGGCGTCATCAACGGCGCGAGTGAACTCCTGGCCGAGGTCCTCGGTGACAAGGGCGTTCACGCGCGCAGTGCGGTGGGCGTGGCCGTGCTTCCGCTGGACGCGCCGGTGGAGGTCGAGGTTCAGGTGGAGCTGACGGAGGCGTAGCCCTTCGGCGGTGGGGACGGTGTGTCGCAGCCTGCCCGGGATCCTCCGGACGGGCTGCGTATCAGGGCACAGTGGCCCCATGGCCGAAACCGTTCTCCACAGAGGGCTCGACGCCCAGGGGTACATCGCGCGCGAAGGGTCCCTCGGGCGGGTTCCCCGTCCGTTCCGGCCCGTCGTCGCCGCCGCGCGGCACCGCCTGCTCGATGTGTTCGGGGCGCGGCTGCACAGCGCCTACCTCTATGGGTCCGTTCCGCGCGGCACCGCGCGCGTGGGGCGCAGCGACCTGGATGTGCTGGTCGCCCTGTGCGAGGAGCCGACCGAGGCGGACCGGGCGGACGCGCGCGTGCTCGACGAGGGGCTGGACACCGAGTTCGCGCAGATCGACGGGGCCGGGACGCTGCTGTACAGCCGCAGGCGGCTGCTGAGCGATCTGGAGACCCACGACCTGGGGTGGTTCGTCGCCTGCCTGTGTACGCCCCTTCTCGGGGACGATCTCGCCGAGTGTCTGCCGCGCTACCGGCCCGACGCGCTGCTCGCGCGCGAGACCAACGGCGATCTCGGCCTCCTGCTGCCCCGATGGCGGGAGCGGATCGCCGGGGTCGATGACAGCGAGGACGCGCGGAGGCCGCTCGTGCGGTTCATGTCGCGGCATCTGGTGCGTACGGGGTTCACGCTCGTCATGCCTCGCTGGAGCGGGTGGACCAGTGACCTGAGGGAGATGGCGGAAGCCTTCGGGGCGTACTACCCGGTGCGGGCCGAGTCGATGCGGACGGCGGCCGTGCTCGGGTACGAGCCCACGGGCGACGCGGGTGTACTCCGGTCCTACGTCGATGATCTCGGGCCGTGGCTCGCGCAGGAGTACGCGCGCGTGCACGGCGTCAAAGCGCCGCGGCCCCTGTGAGGGGGCCCAGCGAGGGGGCTTTCAGGTGACGCGCGGTGGTTCGGCCGCTCGCTAGATGAGGCCGTGCTCCTCCAGATAGTCCAGCTGCGCCCGTACCGACAGCTCTGCCGCCGGCCACAGGGAGCGGTCCACGTCCGCGTACACGTGGGCGACGACCTCGGCGGGGGTGCCGTAGCCGTCCTCGACGGCCGTCTCGACCTGGGCGAGGCGGTGGGCGCGGTGGGCGAGGTAGAACTCGACGGCGCCCTGGGCGTCCTCCAGGACGGGGCCGTGGCCCGGGAGGACGGTGTGTACGCCGTCGTCGACCGTGAGGGACCTGAGGCGCCGCAGCGAGTCCAGGTAGTCGCCCAGGCGGCCGTCGGGGTGCGCCACGACCGTCGTGCCGCGGCCCAGGATCGTGTCGCCGGTCACGACTGCGCGGTCGGCCGGGAGGTGGAAGGAGAGCGAGTCGGCGGTGTGGCCCGGCGTCGGGACGACGCGCAGTTCCAGCCCGCCGACGCTCACCACGTCCCCGGCGGCCAGTCCCTCGTCGCCGAGTCGCAACGCCGGGTCGAGGGCACGCACGCGTGTGCCGGTCAGTTCGGCGAAGCGTACGGCGCCCTCGGCGTGGTCCGGGTGGCCGTGCGTGAGCAGGGTCAGGGCGATGCGCTTGCCGGACTTCTCGGCCGTCGCGACGACGTTGCGCAGGTGTCCCTCGTCCAGGGGGCCCGGGTCGACGACGACGGCCAGGTCGGAGTCGGGCTCGGAGAGGAGCCAGGTGTTGGTGCCGTCCAGGGTCATCGCGGAGGGGTTGGGCGCGAGGACGTTGACGGCGCGGGGGGTGGCGGGGCCGGAGAGAACCCCGCCTCGCGGCTGGCCGGGGAGGGCGGCTGCGTCCGTCATACGAGGGGGCCTTCCGGAGCTGGGGGCGGTGCGGGCGGTGCGGGCACGGTCATGCGGGGGCTCCGCCGGTCGGGATGTGTTTGGTGAACTCGTCGTGACCGGGCCAGGACAGCACGATCTCGCCGTCCTCCAGGCGGGCCCGCGCCAGGACGGGCGTGAGGTCGCGGTCGTGGGCGGCGGCGAGGGCGTGCGCGGCGGTGTCGTACGGGATCAGCTGACGCAGCGTCGCGATGGTCGGCGGCATCATCAGCAGCTCGCCCTTGTCGTACGAGGCGGCGGCTTCCGCGGGGCGGATCCACACCGTGCGGTCGGCTTCGGTGGAGGCGTTGCGGGTGCGCTGGCCCTCCGGGAGAGCGGCGACGAAGAACCATGTGTCGTAGCGGCGGGGTTCGAACTCCGGGGTGATCCAGCGGGTCCAGGCGCCGAGGAGGTCGGAGCGGAGGACCAGGCCGCGGCGGTCGAGGAACTCGGCGAAGGAGACGTCCCGGGCGACCAGGGCCGCGCGGTCCGCCTCCCAGTCCTCGCCGGTGGTGTCGCCGACGACGGAGTCGTCGGTGGGCCCGGCGAGCAGGACACCCGCCTCCTCGTACGTCTCCCGCACGGCCGCACAGACGATCGCCTGAGCCGCCGCCTCGTCGACCCCGAGCCGCTGTGCCCACCACGCGCGCGTGGGGCCCGCCCAGCGGATCGGATGCTCGTCGCGCGGGTCGACGCCGCCGCCGGGGTAGGCGTATGCCCCACCCGCGAAGGCCATGGACGCCCGGCGGCGCAGCATGTGCACGGCGGGACTGGCTTCGGCGTCGGCGTCCCTGAGCAGCATGACGGTGGCCGCGCGCTTCGGGACGACGGGGGTGAGACTCCCGTCCGCGAGCGCACGGATGCGGTCCGGCCACTCCGGTGGGTACCACTGCCCGTTTGCCATGGGCGGAGGCTATCTCCTGGTGTGCGGATGTTCGAGGGGTGGCCGGGGCGGTGGGGGGTGCCTGCGGCGGGCTGGTGCCGGTGTGGTGGGGGTTCGCGGCTGTGCCTGCGGCGCCTGTGCGGGTTGGGTGGGGGTGCGGGTGCGTTGTGGGGCGGGGCCGTGTCGGGGGGTGTCCGTCCTCGGTCCGGTGCGCTGGCGTACTGCCAGGAGGTCCTGTTTCTTGACACCGGACTCTGCGGGCGGACGCCCCCCGACACGTCCCCTCGCCGCCGTACGCGGCTGCCGCGCCGTGGGGGTGGAGGACCAAACGCGACCGGGCCCCGCCTCGTGGTGAGGTGGGGCCCGGTCGCGTACGGCTAGCGTGAGCGCTTGGCCAGGCGCTCGACGTCCAGCAGGATGACCGCGCGGGCCTCCAGGCGAAGCCATCCGCGCTGTGCGAAGTCGGCCAGGGCCTTGTTGACCGTCTCGCGCGATGCGCCGACCAGCTGGGCCAGCTCTTCCTGCGTCAGGTCGTGCACGACGTGGATGCCCTCTTCGGACTGCACGCCGAAGCGGCGGGAGAGGTCCAGGAGGGCGCGGGCCACGCGGCCGGGGACGTCCGAGAAGACGAGGTCGGACATCGCGTCGTTGGTGCGGCGCAGGCGGCGGGCGACGGCGCGCAGCAGCGCGGTGGCCACCTCGGGGCGCGCGTTCAGCCAGGGCTGGAGGTCGCCGTGGCCCAGGCCCAGCAGCTTGACCTCGGTCAGCGCGGTGGCGGTCGCCGTGCGCGGGCCCGGGTCGAAGAGGGACAGCTCGCCGATCAGCTCGCCGGGGCCGACGACGGCGAGCATGTTCTCGCGGCCGTCGGGGGACGTGCGGTGGAGCTTGACCTTGCCCTCGGTGACGACATAGAGCCGGTCGCCCGGGTCGCCCTCGTGGAACAGGGAGTCGCCACGGGCGAGGGTCACCTCACTCATGGAGGCGCGCAGTTCCGCGGACTGCTCGTCGTCGAGAGCCGCGAAGAGCGGGTTGCGCCGCAGAGGGTCGTCCACGAGTTCTCTCCTTGTCGACCTGCTCAGGGGATCTTTCCCCTACGTACCAGGGGACCGTGCTCCCCATTTTGCCGGACGGTCCAAACAGTGTGATCTGTCACAAGGATGCCGCACAGGTGTCCCGAGGTAAGCGGCAGGGGTCCAATTGGGGGCTGATCTTCAGGGGTCAGGGCGGATGTCACTGCCGGGCTCTAGGCTGGCCGGGTGTCCAAATCGCCGGTGAGAGCACAGGCCAAGGGGGCTGGGCGGGTGGTTGTACGTCGTTATTCCGCTGTGGGCGAACAGGGTCCTGGCGGCGGAAAGAAAGCGACAAAAGGGGCAACAAGGCGGCGGGTGAAGTGATGGCAGGTGGCGAGAAAGCGGCGGCGAACGAGGCCTCGGGGGTGGACGAGGCGGCGGGCGTGAGCGAGGCGGCGGCGGTGAAGAAGTCGGCGGCCAGGAAGAGGGCCGCGCCGGTGAAGAAGGCCGCGTCTGCGAAGAAGGCGACCACCAAGAAGGTGAACGCCAAGAAACCCGACGTCGTCCTTGAGCGGGCCACCGCCGTGGTCAAGGGCGCCTCTTCTGTTAGAGCGGCGAGTGCGAAGGGGGTTGCGGCCGAGTCCCGTACCGGGCTCGTGCGTCGTGCCCGGCGTATTAACCGTGAACTCGCCGAGATCTACCCCTACGCCCACCCCGAACTGGACTTCGTCAACTCGTTCCAGCTGCTGGTCGCCACGGTTCTGTCCGCCCAGACCACCGACCTGCGCGTCAACCAGACGACGCCCGCGCTCTTCGCCAAGTACCCCACGCCCGAGGATCTCGCCGTCGCGAATCCGGAGGAGGTCGAGGAGATCCTCCGTCCGTGCGGTTTTTTCCGGGCCAAGACCAAGTCCGTCATGGGTCTGTCGAAAGCGCTGGTGGAGAACCACGGCGGCGAGGTCCCCGGTCGGCTCGAAGACCTGGTCAAGCTGCCCGGCGTCGGTCGTAAGACGGCCTTCGTGGTGCTCGGCAACGCCTTCGGCCGCCCCGGCATCACCGTGGACACGCACTTCCAGCGGCTGGTGCGGCGCTGGCAGTGGACCGAGCAGACGGACCCCGACAAGATCGAGGCCGAGATCGGCGCGCTGTTCCCGAAGAGTGACTGGACGGATCTCTCGCACCATGTGATCTGGCACGGCCGCCGCATCTGCCACGCCCGCAAGCCCGCGTGCGGTGCCTGCCCCATAGCGCCGCTCTGCCCGGCGTACGGCGAGGGCGAGACGGACCCGGAGAAGGCGAGGAAGCTCCTGAAGTACGAGAAGGGCGGCTTCCCGGGCCAGCGTCTCAACCCCCCGCAGTCCTATCTGGACGCCGGCGGCAAGCCCGCCCCGCCGCTGGGGGCGGCCGGATGACCGGCGAGACGGGTGGAGCAGGGCGTCGCCGTACGGTCGTACGGGACGGCCGGAACGATCTAGGTGCCGTCGGGCGTTGGACTGGGCAGGACGACGGGGGTGGCGATGACGCGGGCGAGTGATACGCAGGACGGGCCGGTGATGCTGAGCAAGGACGGGCTGCCGGGCTGGCTGGACCCGGTGGTGCGGGTCGTCGAGACGGTCGAGCCGGTGCAGCTGAGCCGGTTCCTGCCGCCGGAGAACGGCGCGGGGCGGCAGTCCGCCGTACTGATCCTCTTCGGGGAGGGTGAGTGCGGGCCCGAGCTGCTGCTGATGGAGCGGGCCAGCTCGCTGCGCTCCCATGCCGGCCAGCCTTCGTTCCCGGGCGGCGCCCTCGACCCCGAGGACGGTGACCCGCAGGCCGACGGGCCGCTGCGGGCCGCTCTCCGCGAGGCCGAGGAGGAGACCGGGCTCGACCCGAGCGGTGTCCAGCTCTTCGGCGTTCTGCCCAGGCTGTACATCCCGGTCAGCGGGTTCGTCGTCACGCCCGTGCTGGGCTGGTGGCGCGAGCCGAGCCCGGTCGACGTCGTCGATCCGAACGAGACGGCCCGCGTCTTCACCGTCCCCGTGGCGGATCTCACGAATCCGGACAACCGGGCCACGACCGTCCACCCCAGCGGCCACCGAGGTCCGGCATTTCTGGTCGAATCGGCACTGGTGTGGGGTTTCACCGCCGGGATCATCGACCGCCTGCTCCATTTCTCGGGCTGGGAGCGGCCTTGGGACCGCCACAAGCAGGTCCCGCTCGACTGGCGGTCATGACAGGGTGTCTGCCGTGCTGTGTTTTCCCGGGGGTCAACCCCTGGACCCCCGGCCGAGCTGGTGGGACCGGAGAGTGAAGAGGCGAGGCCTGAAGCGGTGAACGTGCTGGACATCCTGTTGCTGGTCGCCGCCGTGTGGTTCGCGATCGTGGGCTATCGCCAGGGCTTCGTCGTCGGCATCCTGTCGGTGATCGGCTTCCTCGGTGGCGGTCTCGTGGCCGTGTACCTCCTCCCGGTCATCTGGGACGCGCTGACCGACAACGCCGAGGTGAGCACCACCGCCGCCGTCGTAGCGGTCGTCGTCGTCATTGTCTGCGCCTCCGTCGGCCAGGCCCTGACCACCCACCTCGGCAACAAGCTGCGCCGGTACATCACCTGGTCCCCGGCCCGCGCCCTGGACGCCACCGGCGGCGCCCTCGTCAACGTCGTCGCGATGCTCCTCGTGGCCTGGCTGATCGGCTCCGCCCTCGCCGGGACGACGCTGCCGACGCTCGGCAAGGAAGTCCGTAACTCCAAGGTGCTGCTGGGTGTCTCGCGGGCGTTGCCCGACCAGGCGGACACCTGGTTCGCGGACTTCTCCTCCGTGCTGGCGCAGAACGGCTTCCCGCAGGTCTTCAGCCCGTTCGCGAACGAGCCGATCAACGAGGTCCAGCCGCCCGACCCCGCCCTGGCCAACAGCCCGGTGGCCACCCGCGCCCAGCGATCCATCGTCAAGGTGATGGGCACCGCGCCGAGTTGCGGCAAGGTCCTGGAGGGCACCGGCTTCGTCTTCGCCGACCGCCGCGTCATGACCAACGCGCATGTCGTGGGCGGCGTCGACGAACCCACCGTCCAGATAGGGGGCGAGGGCAAGAGATACGACGCGACGGTCGTCCTCTATGACTGGGAGCGCGACATCGCCGTGCTCGACGTGCCTGACCTGGACGCGCCCGTACTCCAGTTCACGGCCACCGACGCCCAGAGCGGCGACAGCGCGATCATCGCGGGCTTCCCGGAGAACGGGGCGTACGACGTGCGTGCCGCGCGCGTGCGCGGGCGACTGCCGGCCAACGGCCCCGACATCTACCACCGGGGCACGGTGCGCCGTGACGTCTACTCGTTGTTCGCGACCGTCCGCCAGGGCAACTCCGGCGGCCCGCTGCTCACGCCCGAGGGCAAGGTGTACGGCGTGGTCTTCGCCAAGTCCCTCGATGACGCCGACACCGGCTACGCGCTCACCGCGGACGAGATCCAGGAGGACATCGTCAAGGGGCGTACCGCCAACCAGCAGGTGGACAGCGACAGCTGCGCGCTCTGACGGTCGGTCCAGGCCCGGCGACGCCGGGATGATCCAAACGGCAGGGCCTGGGTCAGCCGCGCGGGTGGCGCAGGCGTACCGAGACCCAGCGGGCCCGGCGGCGCAGAATGCGCGGAATGCCCACCCTCAGGTCCGAGCCCGCCATCTGCGGGGCGCTGCCTCGCTGGTGGGAGCTCAGCCCTCCGGCCGAGCGTCGATTGCGTGCTGCGTCACTGTAGTCGTGCGTCCAGCCCATACCCCGACGTCTGCCCCCGCCCCAAGGTCGATAACCGCCCCCAGGGCCCCCAATTGGCCTATGCGCCAGGCAATTGGCTGTTCGTAGTACACGTGTTCAGATCCGGATACCGGGCGCGTCGGCGCGGTCACCGATCGGGTTCGGGATCTTTCAGCCAATTGATCAGCTCGGTGGAGAAAGCGACCGGGTCTTCCTCATGCGGGAAGTGCCCGAGCCCGTCGAACAGCCGCCAGCGGTACGGCGCTTCGACGTACTCGCCCGAACCTGCCGCGCTCCGGGTGCGCATCACGGGGTCGAGGGAGCCATGCAGGTGGAGGGTCGGCACACGTACCGGCCGCTTCATGCGCCGGTTGAACTGGATGCCGTCGGGGCGGGCCAGCGAGCGCACCATCCAGCGGTACGGCTCGATGGAGCAGTGCGCCGTCGACGGGATGCAGATCGCACGGCGGTACGTCTCCACCGCCTCGTCGTCGGGCAGGCGCGGGCCCGACCAGTCCCGGATCAGCCGTGCGACGAGCGCCCCGTCGTCGGCGGTCAGCTGACGTTCGGGAATCCAGGGCCGCTGGAATCCCCAGATGTAGGAGCTCGCATTCGTCTGCTTGACGTCCGAGAGCATCGCCGAGCGCCAGCGCCGGGGGTGCGGCATGGACGCGACCGCGAGCCGGCGGACCAGCTTGGGGCGCATCACGGCTGCCGTCCACGCCAGATATCCCCCCAAATCGTGACCGACCAGCGCGGCGTCGGGCTCGCCGAGCGAGCGGATCACGCCGGTGATGTCGAGGGCGAGGTTGGCCGGGTCGTAACCGCGCGGTGTGCGGTCGCTGCCGCCCACGCCCCTGAGGTCCATCGCCACGGCCCGGAAGCCGGCGTCGGAGAGGGCGACGAGCTGGTGCCGCCACGTCCACCAGAACTGTGGGAAGCCGTGCAGGAGCAGCACCAGCGGTCCGTCGCCCATCTCCGCGATGTGGAAGCGCGCGCCATTGGCGGCCACGTCCCTGTGCGTCACCTCTTTCCCGCCGGGGACGTCCAGTCGTACGACCGAGGCAGGTTGCGCCGAGGGGGTGGCGGGATCCGTCATGACGACGAGCGTGCCACAGCCTCGATGGCCGCGGGCGCCCGGTCCTCCAGCTCCGGTGTCGTCGCGGGGGCCGGACGCGGATGCGGCTTGGCCTTCTGGAGGACGCCCGCCGTCTCCTTCACCGACGCGGCGACCTTCTGCGGGCCCTTGCTCTTCTTGGCCTTCTTCGCGAAGACGACCCCGACCAGGACGAGAACGAGGGCGATGAGGACGTTCGCCGCGAAGGACAGCAGGAAGCAGATCGCGAGGTTCCAGTCGCTCCAGGTCCGAATCCCGTACGCGAGGGCGAAGTTCAGCATCGGCAGGGAGAACACCAGCACCGCGCCGGCCACCGTGAAGGCGCCGCCGCTCGTCGCGCCGCGCTTGACGTCCTGCTTGAGCTGAGCCTTCGCCAGTGCGATCTCGTCGTGCACCAGCGCCGACATCTCGGTCGTCGCCGACGCGAACAGCTGGCCGATGCTGCGTTCGGCGCCGACCGGGCTGCCGTCGGGTGCGCTCATCGCGGTCTCCCTCGTAGATACGGTTCCGTCTTCTGCCTGACTGCGTACGGTTCCGTCTTTTGTACCGTCCCGTCAGATCATGCCCGACGATGCTCCTCCTCGCCTGCCCCGCCCGCCACTTCGGCAAGCGTGTGGCGTGCGGCGGCCTTCTCCTCGGCGATCCGGCGGTGCTCGGCGGCCTTGCGGTCGTAGATGGCGGCCATCCGCAGGTGGTACTCCGGCTCGTCCTCTTCGTAGATGTCCGGAATGCCGTCCGCATCCTCGTCGCGCTCCTCGGCCTCCCACAACCGGCGGTACTTGGCGTTCCGTATCTTCAGCAGGACCGTCGCCAGGATTGCCGCGGTGAGCGAGCCCATGAGTACGGCCGCCTTGACCTCGTCGGTCAGCGCGGCGTCGCCCACGAAGGCGAGCTCGCCGATGAGCAGCGAGACGGTGAAGCCGATCCCGGCGAGGGCCGCGACGGCGAACACGTCGGCCCACTCCAGGTCGTCGCTGAGCGAGGCCCTGGTGAAACGTGCCGTCAGCCAGGTGCCGCCGAAGATGCCGACCGTCTTGCCGACGACCAGCCCGAGGACGACCCCGAGCGTCTCCGGCTGGGTGAAGACATCGCCGAGCGCCCCGCCGGAGACGGCCACGCCGGCGCTGAACAGCGCGAACAGCGGCACGGCCAGCCCCGCCGACAGGGGGCGTACGAGATGCTCGATGCGCTCGCCGGGCGAGTACTCCTCGTCCTCGCGCCGGGTGCAGCGCAGCATCAGGCCCATCGCCACGCCCGCGATGGTGGCGTGAATGCCGCTGTTGTACATCAGCCCCCAGATGACCAGGGCGAGCGGGACGTACACGTACCACCCGCGTACGCCCTTCCTCAGCAGCACCCAGAAGACGGCGAGGCCGACGACGGCTGCGCCGAGCGCGGCGAAGTTGATCTGTGACGTGAAGAAGATCGCGATGATCAGGATCGCGAACAGGTCGTCCACAACGGCGAGGGTGAGCAGGAAGGCGCGCAGGGCGCTCGGCAGGGAGGTGCCGATGACGGCGAGCACGGCGAGCGCGAAGGCGATGTCCGTGGCGGTCGGGACCGCCCAGCCCGCCGGCGAGCCGTGCCCGGCGACGTTGGTCAGCGTGTAGACGAGCGCGGGCACCGCCATTCCGCAGAGCGCGGCGACGACCGGCAGTACGGCTGCCTTGGGGTCCTTGAGGTCACCGGCCACCAGCTCACGTTTGAGCTCGATGCCGGCGACGAAGAAGAAGATCGCGAGCAGCCCGTCGGCGGCCCAGTGCTCGACGGACAGGTTCAGGCCGAGGGCCTCGGGGCCGAGGTGGTAGTGGCCCACGCTCTCGTAGCTGTCGTGCAGTGCGGGGACGTTCGCCCAGACCAGCGCGGTGATCGCGGCGACGAGCAGCAGCACCCCACCGACGGTCTCGGTGCGCAGCGCCTCCGCGACGAAGTTCCGCTCGGGGAGGGACAGCCGTCCGAAGACCTTGCGGGCGGGGGCGGGGGTGGGGGTGCGGGGCGCGGCCACGGGGGGAGACCTCCGGTCGGTGGGCAGGACAGAGCACATTGCCGACCAGACTTCCCGGCGCACCTGAGGTTGAGAGTGCTTTTTGGTTAGTTTACCTAAGGGTGCGCGGAGGTGCATCCGTCGATCTCCACGGTACGTACCGACCGTACGCATGCGAAGGGCACCCGGCGCGCTTGTCGCCGGGTGCCCTCGGTGCCGTACTCGGTCGTCAGCCGTGCTCAGTCGTGCTCGGCCATCGGCCGTGCTCAGTCCTCGCTCGGCGCCGCCGGGAGCTTCGCCTGGATGAGGTCCATGACGGTCGAGTCGGTCAGCGTCGTCACATCCCCGAGCTGCCGGTTCTCGGCGACGTCGCGCAGCAGACGGCGCATGATCTTGCCGGAGCGGGTCTTGGGCAGCTCGGCCACCGGCAGGATCCGCTTCGGCTTGGCGATCGGGCCGAGGGTGGCGCCGACGTGGTTGCGCAGGTCGTTGACCAGGCCTTCGTCCTCGGCGTTCGCCGTGCCGCGCAGGATCACGAAGGCGACGATCGCCTGCCCGGTGGTCTCGTCGGCGGCACCGACGACGGCCGCCTCGGCGACCGAGGGGTGGGAGACGAGGGCGGACTCGACCTCCGTGGTGGAGATGTTGTGGCCCGACACGAGCATGACGTCGTCGACGCGCCCGAGGAGCCAGACGTCCCCGTCGTCGTCCTTCTTCGCCCCGTCACCGGCGAAGTACTTGCCCTCGAAGCGCGACCAGTACGTGTCGAGGAAGCGCTGGTCGTCGCCCCAGATCGTGCGCAGCATCGACGGCCACGGCTCGGTCAGCACCAGGTAGCCACCACCGCCGTTGGGCACCTCGTTCGCCTCGTCGTCGACGACGGTGGCGGCGATGCCGGGCAGCGGCGTCTGGGCCGAACCGGGCTTGGTCGCGGTGACACCCGGCAGCGGCGAGATCATCATCGCGCCGGTCTCGGTCTGCCACCAGGTGTCCACGATCGGGGTGCTGTCGGCGCCGATGTGCTTGCGGTACCAGATCCACGCCTCGGGGTTGATCGGCTCACCCACGGAACCCAGCACCCGCAGGCTGCTGAGGTCGAACTTCGCGGGGATGTCGTCGCCCCACTTCATGAACGTACGGATGGCGGTCGGCGCCGTGTACAGGATCGTCACCCCGTACTTCTGCACGATCTCCCAGAAGCGGCCCTGGTGCGGGGTGTCCGGCGTGCCCTCGTACATGACCTGCGTCGCGCCGTTCGCCAGCGGCCCGTACACGATGTACGAGTGGCCGGTGACCCAGCCGACGTCGGCGGTGCACCAGTACACGTCCGTCTCCGGCTTGAGGTCGAAGACGGCGTGGTGGGTGTAGGCGGTCTGGGTGAGGTAGCCGCCGGAGGTGTGCAGGATGCCCTTCGGCTTACCCGTCGTGCCCGACGTGTAGAGGATGAAGAGCGGCTGCTCGGCGTTGAAGGCCTCGGGGGTGTGCTCGGCGGACTGCCGCTCGACGATCTCGTGCCACCAGACGTCCCGGCTGTCGTCCCAGGCGACGTCCTGGCCGGTGCGCCGTACGACGAGGACGTGCTCGACGTTGTCCACCTTGCCGACCGCCTCGTCGACGGCCGGCTTGAGCGCGGAGGGCTTGCCGCGCCGGTAGCCGCCGTCGGAGGTGATGACGACCTTGGCGTCCGCGTCCTGGATCCGGGTGGCGAGGGCGTCCGCCGAGAAGCCGCCGAAGACGACGGAGTGCGCGGCGCCGATGCGGGCGCAGGCCAGCATCGCGACGGCCGTCTCGGGGATCATCGGCATGTAGACGGCGACCCGGTCGCCCTTCTGAACCCCCAGCTCCAGCAGGGCGTTGGCGGCCTTGGAGACCTCGTCCTTCAGCTCGGCGTAGGTGATCGCGCGGCTGTCGCCGGGCTCGCCCTCGAAGTGGATGGCGACCCGCTCGCCGAGGCCGGCCTCCACATGCCGGTCCACGCAGTTGTACGCGACGTTGAGCTCGCCGTCCTTGAACCACTTCGCGAACGGCGGGTTCGACCAGTCCAGTGTCTCCGTCGGCTCCTTGGCCCAGGTCAGCCGACGGGCCTGCTCGGCCCAGAAGCCGAGCCTGTCAGCCTTGGCCTGCTCATACGCCTCCGCGGTGACGTTGGCGTTCGCGGCCAGGTCGGCGGGCGGCGCGAACCTGCGCTCCTCGCGCAACAGGTTGGCCAGGCTTTCGTTGCTCACGACATCTCCCTTTCCCAGGGTGTCCGTTGTGTCCCAGGCCACAGCTCATCAGACCCGGGGGCCCGATGACAAGGGTCGACGGAAAATTGGTTTAGACCTGTCGGCGGGGTTGGGGCCGGGGGTGGCCCGGAGGTGCTTTTCGGCGCCGGGGTCATCCGTTCCCACGGACGCCGGACGGACGCGGTTCAGGTCTGTAATCCCTTTCACATTCAGACCCGGGCCAGGTGAGACACCACCCAAGGGAAGCCGGCCCCCAGAGGAAGGCGGCTCCGAAGGGAGCGCGGCTCCGAGGGAGCGCGGTTCCCACAGGAAACGCGGCCCCGCGCCGAACGGGGCCGCGCTCACCTTCCCGGCGTCATGCCGACAGATTCGCCACCCCCACGTGGTCGAACACGTCGTCCTCACTCTCCCCGCGCTCCTCGGCGAGCAGATACGCCTGCGCCTCGCCCACGTGGAAGTACATCCCGTGCAGCTCCAGCATCCCTTCCCGCAGAGCCCGGCCCACCGACTCGTGGGCGCGCAGATGCTCCAACTGCTGGACGACATTGGTCAGGCAGAGCTGCTCGACCGCGTCGGCCGGTGCGCGCCCGGCGAGTCTGGCCCACGGCCGGCTCTCGTCGGACAGCCGCTCCAGGCTCGGCTGCCCATGCCGCAGCCACCTTCTCAGCGGGGTCTGCGGGTCGTCCGGCTCGGAGCTGAGCAGCGCCTGCATGGCTCCGCATCCGGAGTGCCCGCACACCGTGATGGACCGCACCTCCAGGACGTCCACCGCGTATTCGATCGCGGCGGCCACCGAGTCGTCCCCGCTCTCCTGGCCGGGCAGCGGAACGAGGTTGCCCACGTTGCGCACCACGAACAGGTCGCCGGGGCCGCTGGAGGTGATCATCGACGTGACCACCCGTGAGTCCGCGCAGGTGAGGAACAGCTGGGAAGGCTGCTGTCCCTCACGTGCCAGCCGTGCCAGCTCACCCCGCACCAGGGGCGCCGTATTGCGCTGAAACGCGCTGATGCCCCGGGCCAGTTGATGCGTGCTCGGCCGGCTCCCGTCCGTCCCGCCTGCCCCGTCGGCCGAGCTCTCACCGAGTCGGCCGGACTCGGCGGGGCCTTCGGTGGCGGTGGTGTCGTCGGCACCACCGGAACCGCCCGAGCCGGAGGTTCGGTCGGCCGGGTCGAGCTCACCGGTGCTGCCGCAGGCGTCGTTGGCACCGGGGGTGTTGGCCCGGGCGGTGCTGTCGGATCCGGGCGCACGCGTTTCCCCGGGGCGACCGTCGCCGGATGCGACGGACTCCGGGATCTCGCACTGGTGATTGCGCCAGGGCGTCCAGGGGTGGCAACGGCAGTCGGCCGTATCGGCCATGGCCGTCCCCGAGTCGAGATGAAGGCCGACCGGTCCTGTCGGCTCGCCGATCCGGACCCCGGACCTGCGGCCGATCAGCTCGACGGTCCCGCCGTGCGCGGTCTGCGTGTTCTGCCAGTCCTGCAGTGACTCGTACGCCGCGTGGTCCATGAACGACCCGTCCAACTCCACGACGGCGTGGGCGCCTTGGGGTACGAGATGCAGGGCCCGGCTGAGCCGCGGTACCGCGAGGAATGTCAGCTGCCCTCGTACGCGTACGTGATGGACTCCTTCCTTCTCGTCATGCGTGATCCGGGTGCGGGTGAGGCGGTGCAGGGCGACGGCGACGGCCATGGCGATCCCCAGCGTCACGCCCTCCAGGACGCCGAAGAACACCACGCCGAGGGTCGTGATGGCGTAGACCAGCACTTCTCGGTGGCGGGTCACCGTGCGGATGTGGTGCAGGGACACCATCTGGATGCCGACGGCCATCACCAGGGCGGCGAGTGAGGCGAGCGGGATGAGCTCCAGGATCGGGACCATCAGCAGCGCGGCGACTACTACGAGAACGCCGTGCAGCATCGTGGAGTTCCGGCTGACGGCACCGGCTTGAACATTCGCGGAACTGCGTACGGCCACCCCGGCGACGGGCAGCCCGCCGAGCACGCCGGAGACGACGTTGGCGGCGCCCTGCCCGAGCAGCTCACGGTCCAGGTCGGAGCGTCCGACGCGGGCGGACACCTCGGGTCGGGTGGCGACCAGCTTGTCCACGGCGACCGCACCCAGCAGCGACTGCACGCTGCACACCAGCGTGATGGTGAGCACCGCGGCGACGAGGCCGAGCACCGGGCCCTCGGGGAAAGCGGCCAGTGCGTGGCTGCTCCACGACGGCAGGTCGACCTTGGGCAGGCTGAGTCCGGTGAGGGACGCGGTCGTACTGGCTCCGGCGACGGCGACGAGCGGGGCCGGCACCTTGCGCAGGAGTCGGCCGGCGCGGCCGGGCAGCCGGGGCCAGACCAGCAGCAGGGCCAGGGTCAGCGCGCTCACCGACAGAGCGGCCGAGTGCACTCCGGCCAACTGGGCGGGCAGGCCGCGCATGTTGTCGAGCACCGAGCTGTGCGGGGTGCCGCCGAGGACGATGTGCAGCTGGGCCACGGCGATGGTGACGCCGATGCCGGCGAGCATGCCGTGCACGATGGCGGGGCTGACGGCGAGCGCGCTGCGTGCCACGCGCACGAAGCCGAGGCCGAGTTGGGCGATGCCCGCGAGGACGGTGATGGCGCAGGTCGTACGCCATCCGTACTGCTGGATGAGTTCGGCGGTGACGACCGTGAGGCCGGCGGCGGGGCCGCTGACCTGGAGCGGGGTGCCGCCGAGGTAGCCGACGACGAGTCCTCCGACGGCGGCCGCGACGAGGCCGGCCTGGAGGGGGGCGCCGGTGGCGAGGGCAATGCCCAGGGACAGCGGGAGTGCGATCAGGAAGACCGCGATCGAGGCCGACAGATCGGCGCCCTCGACGCGGGGTCGGCGGGACCGGGTCGGCGGTGGGCTGTGGGGTTCGTGGATGCGCTTCTCTCGACTCGGTTCATCGGCGCGGGTGGGAACGAAGGCTGACATGTTTTCCCGTCTCCTCCGGGGCAGCGCGGTCGCGGATCTGGTGGTCCCCCGCTCTCTGGCGAGGGGTCGGGTCGCGGCCGTGTGGTCACGGCATGCAGCGGCGGGATGCATCAACAGTCGGTAAACAGACCGTAATGCAGAGTAAAGGGCGGGAATAGTTTTTCCGAGCAAATGGACTAATAAATCCCCCTGAAGGGTGAAGTGGCCGATTAGTCGGCTTGTCGTACTAATTCCCTCTCTGTCCCGTGCGACCTTGGCGGCGCTGTCGGCACCCGAGAGAAGGAAGAAGGTGGACGGACATGGCCGCCACCCGCAGGAACGCCGCCCCCCGCACGGTCGCCGTGACACACGGGGCCGCCGCGACGCAGCGGATCGCACCGGCGCACAGGATCGCTGCGGGCACCGCGATCGCCGCGGTCTGTGCCGCATCGCTCGCCGGTTGCTCGACCGGCGACGATGCCCGGGAGGGGGCGCCCGGACCACCGAAGGCGAAGCCGGCGGCACCCGCGCCGCAGAGCGTTGTGCGTCTGATCGGCGACGGTTCCACCGCGTACACCGGAGCGCAGCCGCATCTGCCCAGACCCGAGCGATTGAAGCCCGGTCAGAAGCCGCCGCAGTTCGTGGTGTTCTCCTGGGACGGCGCCGGCGAGGACAGCCAGAAGCTGTTCTCCCACTTCCGCGCGGTCGCCAAGGCGAACAACGCGACGATGACGTACTTCCTCAGCGGCGTGTACATGCTGCCGAACCACAGACGCGATCTGTACCGGCCGCCCCAGCACTCCCCGGGCCGCTCCGACATCGGCTTCAACGACGAGGAGGGCATCGCCGCCACCGTGAAACAGCTACGTCTCGCGTGGCTCGAAGGCAACGAGATCGGCACCCACTTCAACGGCCACTTCTGCGGCAGCGGCGGCGGGGTCGGCGAATGGTCGGTGGAGGAATGGAAGGACGAGATCACCCAGGCGAAGAAGTTCGTGAAGTCCTGGAAGACCACCACCGGCATGACGCGGGCGGCCCCCCTGCCATTCGACTACGACAAGGAACTCATCGGCGCCCGCACGCCCTGTCTGGAGGGCCGCAAGAACTTCATCAAGGCCGCGCGTGAGCTGGGCTTCCGCTATGACTCCAGCGGTGTCAACAATCAGGTCTGGCCCACCAAGAAGGCGGGACTGTGGGACCTGTCCATGCAGCTGGTGCCCTTCCCGGGGCACTCCTACGAGCAACTCACCATGGACTACAACTTCATGGTCAACCAGTCGGGCACCACGACCCAGGGCGATCCCGCCAAACACGACTTCTGGGGCGACCAGATGCGGGACGGTCTACTCAAGGGCTTCTACCGGGCTTATGACGGCAACCGTGCGCCCCTGATCATCGGCAACCACTTCGAGTCCTGGAACGGCGGCACCTATATGCGCGCCGTCGAGGACGTCGTCGAGGCTGTGTGCAACAAGCCGGACGTGCGCTGCGTCTCCTTCCGTCAGCTCGCCGACTGGCTGGACGCCCAGGACCCGGCGACCTTGAAGAAACTGCGCACTCTGGAGGTCGGCGAGGCCCCGAAGCAGGGCTGGGCGTCCTTCCTGTCGGGACGCCCGGCCCCGGCTCCGAAGGGAGTGCCCGGGGCGCCGGCATTCAAGCAGTAGGAGTCAGGCGGGAGTTGGCCTCGGTGAGGCCGAGGGCGCTCTCGCCGAGGACGAACCCGGGGTCGATCTGCGCAGCCAGGTCGGCCCCGGTGCGCTCGTTGCCCCAGGACTGGGCGTTCTTCAGGTGGAAGTGCACCATCTGGCGGGTGTAACGCTCCCAGTCCCGCAGCTCGTGGGTGGCGTCCACGGCCGTGCGCAGCCGGCGCAGGGCGAGCTGGTTGGCATCCTCCAGGAACTCGAACCGGGGCGGGCGGCCCTTCTCCATGGAGCGCACCCAGTCCGAGTGCCCGATGGTCACCAACAGGTCGTCCCCGACCTCGGCGCGGAGGAAGTCGAGGTCGTCCTGGCCCTGCACCTTGTTGCCGACGACCTTCAGGATGACGCCGAAGTCGCGGGCGTACTCCCTGTACTGGCGGTAGACGGAGACCCCCTTCCGGGTCGGCTCGGCTACGAGGAACGTGATGTCGAAGCGGGTGAACATGCCCGAGGCGAAGGAGTCCGAGCCCGCCGTCATGTCGACCACGACGTATTCGTCGGGGCCGTCCACCAGGTGGTTCAGGAACAGCTCCACCGCCCCTGTCTTGGAGTGGTAGCAGGCGACCCCCAGATCGGAGTCCGTGAAAGGGCCGGTGACCATCAAACGGACGGCGCCGCCGTCGAGTTCCACCGGTCGGGCGCAGGCGTCGTACACCGGATTGTTCTCGCGCACCCGCAGCAGCCGCGACCCCTCGCCGGGGGGCGTCGTCTTGATCATCGTCCGGGCGGAGTCGATCCGCGGGTTGGATCCGCGCAGGCAGTCCTTGATCAGCGACAGCCGCTCGCCCATCGCGGGCAGCGCGGCGGCCTCCGCCTCGTCGAGGCCGAGGGCGGCTCCCAGGTGCTGGTTGATGTCGGCGTCGACGGCGACGACGGGCGCACCGGCGGCGGCGAGATGGCGGATGAACAGGGATGACAGGGTCGTCTTGCCGCTGCCGCCCTTCCCGACGAAAGCAATTTTCATGTTCACGAAGGGTAGTCGCGTGATAGCTGTACGTGGCAGGTGTGCGTGAAGAAGGCCACTCGATCGTGGGGTGCGGGCCCGGGGTGCGTAGTGTCGTACTCATGAGTACGACAGGCGCGGCCGCCGATCCGCTCGCGGCCCTCGGTTCACTGCCCGGAGTGCCGGAGTCCGTGGAGTCCGTGCGCAAGGCTGTGGACCGCACGTACGGGCACCGGATCATGCGGCGTCGCAGCAACGAGATCACCTCCGAGGCGGCCCTGCGCGGAGCCCGTGGCTCCGCGGCGCTGTCCGGGGCCGACTGGGCGCTCGAAGAGGTGCGTCGGCGTACCGACTTCAGCGGTGACGACGAGGCGCGCGTCATGGGCGCGTCCCTGCGGCTGACGGCTGAGGCGGGGCAACTGCTGTCCATCTGGCGGCAGTCGCCGCTTCGGGTGCTGGCCCGGCTGCACCTGGTGGCCGCCGCGAGCGACGACGACCGGGTCGGACGTCCGCGGCAGGGGGGCGAGCCCGTCGACGAGCCGCTGGTCGAGCTGCCGCTGCCGAGCGCGGCGGAGGCGCATGGCCGGCTGGAGGGGCTTTCGGAGCTGATCATCGCCGGCGGTTCGGCGCCCGCGCTGGTGACGGCCGCCGTCGTGCACGGTGAACTCCTCGCGCTGCGGCCCTTCACCTCCCACAACGGCCTGATCGCGCGCACGGCCGAACGCATCGTCCTGGTCGGCAGCGGCCTTGACCCGAAGTCCGTCTGCCCGGCCGAGGTCGGCCACGCGGAACTGGGTCGCGCGGCCTATCTGGCGGCGTTCGACGGCTACGTCTCCGGCACCCCCGACGGCATGGCCGCCTGGATCGCCCACTGCGGCAAGGCGGTCGAGCTCGGGGCACGCGAGTCGACGGCAGTCTGTGAGGCGCTGCAGCGTGGCGCGGCGTAAAGCACGCGTGCGTGGGGTGTCGTAAAACGCGAAAAGCCCCGCGTGGGGGCTCATAAGAGCAGGGGCTCGTAAGAGTTGCGGCGGTACGAGGATTCGTACCGCCGCTGGCATGTTCACCGGGTTACCAAGCGTCCTCGATATGTTGCCCATCAGGTCGGGAACTTTGCCCGTCACCTGGTGCGGCTGGCCCGTAATCGACGGGTCGACGTCGCGTGGGTGCCCAGTGTTCATGCTCGGTCCGTGGGGCCAAATGCGTATTAAAGGTGATCCTCTCGGATGTCCTTGGTCTCGCGGGCCGTTGAGTCCTTTGTACTCCAGGACCCAACCAAGCGGAAGGTCTGGCTGCAGTTCTTTACTTTTGCTCGCAAAACGGAGGCAAACGGACTCCGGTGTGTCGAACGAGGCGCGCGGAACTCGGGAAGTGCGGTTCAGGCGAGCGCGGAACGGCGTCGGCTGGCGTACCAGACGAGGCCCGCGGTGGCGGCCGCGGCTCCTATGGCCGCGGCCGCGACAAGGGCGGGGCGCGGCGGTACGGAGAAGGACGGAAGCCGCTGCTTGAGCCGAACGGGGCGATGGAAGTCGAGAATCGGCCACCCGCGCGCGAGCGCCTCGCGACGCAGCGCGCGGTCGGGGTTCACGGCGTGCGGGTGGCCGACGGACTGAAGCATCGGCAGGTCGGTGGCGGAATCGCTGTAGGCGTAGCAGCGGGAGAGGTCGTAGCCCTCGGACTCGGCCAGCTCCTTGATCGCCTCGGCCTTCGTGGGGCCGTACGCGTAGTACTCCACCTCCCCGGTGAAGCAGCCGTCGTCGCCCACCACCATGCGCGTGGCCACCACACGGTCGGCGCCGAGCAACTCGCCGATCGGCTCGACCACCTCGGCGCCCGACGTGGACACGATCACCACGTCGCGACCCGCGGTGTGGTGCTCCTCGATGAGGGAGGCGGCCTCGTCGTAGATGATCGGGTCGATCAGGTCGTGCAGCGTCTCGGCGACGATCTCCTTGACCTGCTGGACGTTCCAGCCGCGGACGAGCGCGGAGAGGTACTCGCGTGTGCGCTCCATCTGGTCATGGTCCATACCACCCAGGCGGAAGACGAACTGGGCATATGCGGTTCGCAAGGCGGCCCGACGGTTGATCAGACCGCCTTGGTAGAACGACCGTGAGCGTGCTCGACTTCGCAATGACCGTCTTGTCCAGGTCAAAGAAGGCCGCTGTGCGGGGCAAGGAGTGGTTTTCCACGACCCTGAGCATAGGCGCAGCCCATTCGGCGTAAGGTGGGCGCGTGGGTTTGCCTGAGAGGGCTCTCGGGTACACCATGGAAGTCACGGATCGTTCGCGACCGTGCTAACCCGGTCCGACTCCTCCCCCCCCGAGTCGGCCGTGGAGACGACCCCCGCTCTCCCCCCCGGCGGGGGTCGTCGCATGTCCGGGTGGGTTTTCCGCTTTTCAGCGCGGCCACAGGGCCGAAGTGAGGCGTCTGTGGGCGCCCGTTCGGCATGCCCATGATTCGTCACTGTGTGTAGCTGTCGCGCTGCTCTGCGGAAGTCGCACAGGGGTCGGTGCGGGGGTCACCGGTTTGGGTGACGGCGATATTCACAACCACCGAGTTGTCCACAGTTATCGACCAAGATCCACACGATTTCCGGGATCGCTGCACCGTGATTCCAACGCGCACCGCTCAGGCCGACTTCATGGCCGGTTCTGGTTAGTCGGGCGTGTTTGGCCGGTTCGTATCGGCCGTTCATATGGAGGCCGGTTGCCGGTTCTTCACACGTTTGGGAATCGCGGGGCCGCAGGGCTGCGCGAGTGATGCAGCGAAGGGGGACGGAAACCGTGACCGCAGTCGTCACAGACGATCCGCAGCCCGCCGCCTCCGGGCGGCCGGGCAAGCCGTTGATCGTCACGGAAGACGCCGAACTGCTCGACGACCTGCTGCGCCTGTGCGCGGCGGCCGGCGCCACACCCGAGGTCCACCACGGAGTGCCCGAGCCCAGGGGCAGCTGGGAGGCCGCGCCGCTCGTCCTGGTCGGCGAAGACGCCGCACGCCGCGTGCGCGGGGTCGCCCGCAGACGGGGAGTGGTGCTCGTCGGCCGGGATCAGGACGACTCCGGGGTCTGGCGCCGGGCCGTCGAGATCGGCGCGGATCACGTCCTGATGCTGCCCGACGGCGAGCAGTGGCTGGTCGACCGCATCGCCGATGTCGCCGAGGGTGTCGGCCGCCCTGCCCTCACCGTCGGCGTCATCGGCGGACGCGGTGGGGCCGGAGCTTCCACGCTCGCGTGTGCCCTCGCCGTGACCGCCGCGCGGGAGGGGCTGCGCACGCTGCTCGTGGACGGCGACCCGCTGGGCGGCGGACTCGACGTGGTCCTCGGCGGCGAGGCGGCCGACGGACTGCGCTGGCCCGCGTTCGCCGGTTCACGCGGGCGGCTCGGCAGCGGCGCCCTGGAGGAGTCGCTGCCGAAACTGCACTCCCTGCGGGTCCTGAGCTGGGATCGCGGCGCCTGCGTCGCCGTCCCGCCACCGGCGATGCGCGCGGTGCTGGCCGCGGCCCGGCGCCGGGGCGGCACGGTCGTCGTCGACCTGCCCCGCCGTATCGACGACGGGGTGACCGAGGCCCTCGCCCAACTCGACGTCGGCATCCTCGTGGTCCCCGCCGAACTGCGCGCCGTCGCGGCGGCTCGCCAGGTGGCCTCCGCGGTCCAGTTGGTCCTGCGGGACCTGCGGGTGGCCGTACGCGGGCCGTACGCGCCCGGGCTCGACGACCGCGAGGTGGCGCGTCTGCTGGAGCTGCCGCTGCTGGGTGAGGTGCCGCTGGAGTCGGGACTGCTGCCGCCGCACGAGAGCAAGGAGCCTCCGGGGGCGGTGGGGCGTGGGCCGCTGGCGCGGTTCTGCCGGGAGTTCTGGGAGCGCGCGGTGCTTGAGGCGAGGGCGGCATGAACGACGGCATGAGTGGCGGCATGGGTGAGGGCATGAGGCCGGGTGCGGGGTTGGACTGGGTGAGCGGTGGCACGGGTGGTTCGGTGCGGGCGTCTCCCGAGCGGTGGCGGTCGTGCGGGACGCCGGGCGGGAGGGCCCGCAGGGCCGCCCCGAAATGGGCGTTGGAGGGCTCGGCGAGCGAAGCTGTCGCGCCGCGGGGGTCGGACGGTTCGGTCAGCGCCGATGCGGCACGGCGGGGGCAGCACGGCTCGACGAGGGCCGTTGTGGTGCGGCGCCGGCCTGAGGTTGCGGCGAGCACGGCCACCGAACGGCGGGAGTCGGCCGATCGAGGCTGGCCCGCGGCTGGGCCATGGGCATCGAACAGGACGGCTGCCGGGGCGGGTATGCCGTCGGGGCTGCTCGACGGGGTGCGGCAGTGGCTGGCCGAGAGCGGCGGCGAGCCCACGCCCGCGCGCGTGGCGCAGGCCCTGCGGGAGCAGGGCAGGGTGCTGGGCGACGCCGAAGTCCTCGGGGCCGCCCAGCAGTTGCGGTCCGAGCTGGTCGGGAGCGGTCCGCTGGAGCCGCTGCTCGCCGATCCGTCGGTGACGGACGTGCTGGTGTCGGCGCCGGACCGGGTCTGGGTCGATCGGGGCGGCGGCCTGGAGCTGACCTCCGTGTCCTTCCCGGACGCCGCGGCGGTACGACGCCTCGCGCAACGCCTTGCCGCGGTGGCCGGGCGGCGACTGGACGACGCGCGGCCCTGGGTGGACGCCCGACTGCCCGACGGGACCCGGCTGCACGCGGTGCTGCCACCGGTCGCCGTCGGCTGCGCCTGCCTGGCGCTGCGGGTGGTACGGCCGAGGGCGTTCACGCTCGACGAGCTGGTCGCGGCCGGCACGGTACCGCCGGGTGGGGACCGGGTGCTGCGGGCGCTGGTCGACGCACGGTTGTCGTTTCTCATCAGCGGTGGGACGGGCAGCGGCAAGACGACGCTGCTGAGCGCGTTGCTCGGGCTGGTCGGGGCGGGCGAGCGGATCGTGCTCGCGGAGGACTCGGCGGAGCTCAGGCCGGAACACCCTCATGTCGTACGGCTGGAGAGCAGACCCGCCAACCAGGAGGGTGCCGGGCTCGTCACCCTTGAGGACCTGGTGCGGCAGGCGCTGCGGATGCGGCCGGACCGGCTGGTCGTGGGCGAGGTGCGGGGGGCCGAAGTGGTCCATCTGCTGGCCGCGTTGAACACCGGCCACGAAGGGGGCTGCGGGACCGTCCACGCCAACGCGGCGGCCGACGTCCCGACCCGCCTTGAGGCCCTCGGCACGGCGGCCGGGCTCGACCGGGCCGCCCTGCACAGCCAGTTGGCTGCCGCGCTGTCGGTCGTACTCCATCTCGTACGCGACCGGTCCGGGCGTCGGCGGATCGCGGAGGTGCATGTGCTGGAGCGGGAGCCGTCGGGGTTGGTGCGGACGGTACCGGCGTTGCGGTGGCGCGCGGAGGGGTTCGTCTGCGAGCGGGGGTGGGAGCGGCTGCGGGGGCTGCTTCGGGGTGAGGGCGATGAGGGGCGCCGTGGCAGTGCGGGCGCGGGCGCGCCGGAAGGGGCGTGGCAGTGAGGGTGCGGGCGGCGGGCCGAAGGGCTGTGGTGATCGTGACGGTCTTGGTGACATGCGGGGTTCGGTGACATGAGGAGTCGGTGGCATGAGGGGTTCGGTGGCATGACGAGCGTCGGTGGCACGAGGGGTTCGGTGAGCTGAGTGGGTGAGGTGTCGTGGGGAGCGGCCGTTGTGTGTCTCGGGGCGGCGGTCTGCTTACTGGGCGGGCCGAACTCCGGGGCGCGACGGGCGCAGTTGCTGCTCGCGGGCGGTGGGGCGGTGGGTGCCGGTCCGCCCGACTGGCGGCAGCTGGCCGGGGAGCTGCGGCGGCTGCGAGGGCGGCTGCGGGCCGAATGGTGGGCGCCGGCTGTTGGGCTGGCGCTGGCCGTGCTGGGCTCGTCGGTGCTGCCGGTCGTGGCGGGGGCGGTCGGAGTGCCGTTGCTGCGGCGGGTGCGGCTGGCGGGGGAGGCGAGGCGGGCGCGGGAACGCCGCGGGGACGCGGTGATCGCGCTGTGCGGAGCGCTCGCCGGGGAGGTGCGGGCGGGACGGCAACCCGGTGAGGCGTTGCTGTGGGCGGCGCGGGACTCCCGTGGGCTCGGTGAGGCGCAGGCCGCGGTGCTGGCGGCGGCGAGGTTCGGCGGAGATGTGCCGGGCGCGATCGCCGCCGCGGGACGGCAGCCAGGCGCCGAGGGCCTGTTGGGCCTGGCGGCGTGCTGGCGGGTGGCCGTGGACCAGGGCGCGGGGCTCGCGGCCGGACTCGACCGGCTGGAAGGTGCGTTACGGGCTGAACGGGACCAACGTGCCGACTTGAGAGCCCAGTTGGCCGGGGCTCGGTCGACGGTGGTGATGCTCGCCGGCCTGCCGGTCCTCGGGCTGCTGCTCGGTGCCGCGATGGGGGCTGAGCCGCTGCATGTGCTGCTGCATACCGGGGCGGGGATCGGGTGCCTGGTGGTCGGCGGGGCGCTGGAGGGGCTGGGGATGTGGTGGGCGATGCGGATCGTGCGGGGAGCGGAGGCGGCGTGAGGACTCGAACCGGTCGGGGCGCGAGAGGGAGGTGACGGTGTGAGTGCGGAGGTTGTCCACAGGCTGGGGACGGCCGTGGGGGTGGCACTGGCCGTGGGGTGGCTGCTGCGTTGGTGGGCCGTGGCCCGGCACGAGCGCAGGGCACGGCGACGGCTCGCCGGATTGATGACGACGGCGGACGTGGTGTCGACCGTGGTGTCGAACCGCCGACGGTCCGACGTCCGGCGCGGCGTGCGGCGCGTGCTGCCCATGGCGGCGGTCGTGGCCGCCGGTTGGGCGCTCGTCGGCGGTGTCGCCGGTCTGGCGGTGGGTCTGGTCGTCGCCGGCGGGCTGTGGCTCTGGCGGCGTCGGCAGGATGCGGTCGGTGCCGTGGCGGAGCACGACGCCGGTGAGGTGGCTCGGCAACTTCCGCTCGCGGCGGATCTGTTGGCGGCCTGTATCGCTGCGGGAGCCGGTCCGGTGATCGCGGCGCAGGCTGTCGGCGAGGCCCTGGGCGGCCCCGTGGGCGACGTGCTGGCGCGAGGCGCCGCGGAGGTGCGGCTGGGTGGTGAGCCGGGTGAGGCGTGGCAGCGGCTGGCGTCGTTGCCACGGGCCGGGGCGCTGGCGCGGTTGCTGGAACGGGCCGATGTGTCGGGGCTCCCGGCGGCCGGACCGGTCGCACGCCTCGCCACGGAGGCCCGCGCCGACTGGGCCCGCACCTCGACGGAACGGGCCAGACGGGCGGCCGTCATGGTCTCCGCGCCGGTGGGGCTGTGTTTCCTGCCCGCGTTCATCGCGGTCGGAGTGGCGCCGGTGGTGATCGGGCTTGCGGGCGGTGTGCTGGGAGGGGGCGGTGGGTGAAGAGGTGACGGCGTGACGGGATGACGGAGCGGCGGGCGGCAACTGCGGCCGGTCAGTAGAGGAAGTTCCGAGTTCGGGGTTGCGAGTTCGGGGTCCGAGTTCGGATTTCGGCCGCAGATGTTCCACAGCCGGCTTCAAGCGCAGGCTTCAACAACTGGTTTCAACAGGACTGAGTCTTACGGGGGCTGAGATGTACAAGGCGGTACGGGCGCGGATGCGTGCCCTGGTGTGCAGGGCGCGGGCGGCGCGGAGCGACGCGGGGATGGTCACCTCCGAGTACGCGATGGGGATCGTCGCGGCGGTGGCGTTCGCCGTGGTGCTCTACAAGGTCGTGACGAGCGGGCAGGTCAGCGCGGAGCTGCAGGACATCGTGAAGCAGGCCCTCGATGCGCGGATGTGAGGGCAGGAGCGGGCAGGGATCGGAGGCACGGTTGGACCCATGGCCGGACCTGCGCTCGGACCGGGGGTTCGTGACGGCGGAGTCGGCTGTGGTGCTTCCAGTCCTGGTGATCTTCGCGATGGCGCTGGTGTGGGGGCTGCTCGTGGTGGCCGCGCAGATCCAGTGTGTGGACGCGGCCCGTACGGGCGCCCGCGCGGCAGCCCGGCAGGATCCGGCCGACGCGGTCATCGAGGTGACCCGTGAGGTCGCACCGCGCGGCGCGACGGTCACGGTGGGGCGGAACGGGGACGAGGTCCGCGTGGTCGTCGTGGCCAAGCCGCCGGTGCTGCGCGGTCTCCCCGTCGAGGTACGGGAGGAGGCCGTGGCGATGGCGGAGGAGAGGGTGGGGGAGGGGACATGAGAAAGGGTTTCTCACGGTTCCGCAGAGCAGTCATCGGCCGACACGCAGCTCAGTGCCGTGCCGTTGGCCGACGTGCAATCCGGTGGCCTGCCGTCGGCCGATACGCCGTCCGAGGCCCTGCCGCCGGCCTCCGCTCCGACCGAGGCTCCGCCACCGTCTGGAGCGTCGGCGCCATCACCGTGCTCTGTGTCGTCTTCGGCGTCGTACTCGCCCTGGGACACGCCGTCGTGACCCGGCACCGTGCGGCAGGCGGTGCGGATCTCGCGGCGCTGGCGGCGGCCGACCACTGGGCGGAGGGCGATACGGCGGCCTGCGGCCGCGCGGAACGGGTGGCTCGGGCACAGGGCGTGCGGCTCGCGCGGTGCGTGCTGGTGGGGGAGGTGTCGGACGTGACGGTGGCGTCGGGCCGGGGGCCGTTCACGGCGGAGGTCAGGGCGCGGGCGGGGCCTGCGGGGCCGCCGGGGTCGAACCTGCCGACGGGGCCTCCGCCGTTCGGTCCTACGGGAACGGACGACCGGCCGACGGACGGTCCGTAGACGGACGACCCGCAGACGGGGAGTCCGGCGTTCGGCCCAGCGGTGACAAACCGTTGGACGCCGGGTCCTGGACCGGTTGTGTGGCCACCGTCGGCTCCTCTCGCCGCTCAGGAGCCGGGGCGGGCTCCCCCTCCTGGTCCAGGACGGGCTCCCCCTCCCGGTCCAGGGCGGACTCCCCCTTCCCCTCCGGTGCTCCCCGCAGCAGCACAGTGAGCAGCCGCACGGCCCCCCGCTTGTGCAGCGGATCGTTCCCGTTGCCGCACTTGGGGGACTGGATGCAGGACGGGCAACCGGCGTCGCACTCGCAGGAGGCGATGGCCTCACGGGTGGCCGTGAGCCAGGTGCGGGCGGTGTGGAAGGCACGTTCCGCGAAGCCCGCGCCGCCGGGGTGGCCGTCGTAGACGAAGACCGTGGGGAGCAGCGTGTCGGGGTGCAGCGGGATCGAGACGCCGCCGATGTCCCAGCGGTCGCAGGTAGCGAAGAGGGGCAGCAGGCCGATCGAGGCGTGCTCGGCGGCGTGCAGGGCGCCGCCGAGGATCTCCGGGTTGATCCGGGCCTCGTCCAGCTGGTCCTCGGTGACCGTCCACCACACCGCACGGGTGCGCAGCGTACGAGGAGGGAGGTCGAGTTTCGTCTCGCCCAGTACTTCGCCGGTGATCAGCCGGCGGCGCAGGAAGGAGACCACCTGGTTGGTGACCTCGACGGAGCCGTAGCACAGCCGGCCGTCACCCCACGGGACCTCGGTGTCCGTCTCCAGGACGGAGATCGACGTCGTGTCGCGGGCGACCGTCGAGTACGGCGGGGCTGCCTCCTCGACCAGGGCGACCGAGTCCTCCAGGTCGAGGGAACGCACCAGGTACGTACGGCCCTGGTGCAGATGGACCGCGCCCTCGTGGACCGTGCCGTGCGCGGCGCCCGCGTCGACCGTGCCGAGCAGCCGGCCCGTCCCGGACTCGACCACCTGGACCGGACGGCCGCCCCCACCGCGGATGTCGGTCAGGTCGGCGGCCCGCTCCCGGCGCGTCCAGTGCCAGGCCTTCGTGCGGCGGCGCAGCAGCTTCGCGGCCTCCAGCTGCGGCAACAGCGCCTCGGTCTCGGGGCCGAACAGCTCCAGGTCCTCGTCCGTCAGCGGGATCTCCGCGGCTGCCGCACACAGGTGCGGGGCCAGGACGTACGGGTTGTCGGGGTCGAGGACCGTCGACTCCACCGGGCGGTCGAACAGGGCCTCGGGGTGGTGGACGAGGTAGGTGTCCAGCGGGTCGTCACGGGCGATCAGGATGGCCAGCGCGCCCTGCCCGGAGCGGCCCGCCCGGCCCGCCTGCTGCCACAGGGACGCGCGCGTGCCCGGGTAGCCGGCGATCAGGACGGCGTCCAGGCCGGAGACGTCGATGCCGAGTTCCAGGGCGGTGGTGGCGGACAGGCCGAGGAGTTCGCCGGAGTGGAGGGCCTGTTCCAGGGCGCGGCGCTCCTCGGGGAGGTAGCCGCCGCGGTACGCCGCGACACGCCGGGCGAGGGAGCGGTCGACCTCGGCGAGGCGTTCCTGGGCGATGACCGAGATCAGCTCGGCGCCACGCCGGGAGCGGACGAAGGCGACCGAGCGGATGCCCTGGACGGCGAGGTCGGTCAGCAGGTCGGCCGTCTCGGCGGTGGCGGTACGGCGGACGGGCGCACCCTTCTCACCCTGGAGCTCGGTGAGCGGGGGCTCCCAGAGGGCGAAGACCAGTTCGCCGCGAGGGGAGGCGTCGTCGGCGACCTCGACCACGGGAAGGCCGGTGAGACGGCGGGCGGCCACCGCGGGCTCGGCGGAGGTCGCGGAGGCCAGCAGGAAGACGGGAGAGGCGCCGTAGCGGGCGCAGAGGCGGCGCAGACGGCGCAGGACCTGGGCGACGTGGGAGCCGAAGACACCGCGGTAGGTGTGGCACTCGTCGATGACGACGTACTTCAGCGACTTGAGGAAGGAGGACCAGCGGGGGTGGGACGGGAGTATGCCGCGGTGCAGCATGTCGGGGTTGGTGAGGACGTAGTTGGCGTACTGGCGGATCCACTCGCGTTCCTCGAATGGAGTATCGCCGTCGTACACGGCAGGGCGAACAGAATTGCCCAGCGGATGTGAAAGTTCCTTCACCGAACGGCACTGGTCCGCCGCAAGGGCTTTGGTGGGGGCCAGGTAGAGAGCGGTGGCGCCGCGGCCGTTCGGCGCCTCGGAGCCGTCCAGAAGCGTCGACAGGACCGGCACGAGGTAGGCCAGCGACTTGCCGGACGCCGTGCCCGTGGCGACGACCACGGAGTCGCCGTCCAGGGCGTGCTCGGCGGCGCGTGCCTGGTGGGCCCAGGGATGTTCGATTCCCGCCGTCTGCACCGCGGCGATGATCTCCGCACGGATCCGGTCGGGCCAGACGGCATGGCGACCCTCCCGCGGGGGCACATGCTCCGTATGAGTGATGCGCGAAGCCCGGCTCGGCCCCGAGGCGAGTCGGCCCAGCACCGCGCCCGGGTCCACCCGGGAACCGGGGCCCGTCGGGGATCGATCGGATCGGTGATTCTTGGCCATCGGCACCGAGTGTGTCACTGGCGTGACGGACAATGGGACCAAGGCGTCGTGCACGCCTGCCGGTAAGTGATTGAATGCCATCGCGGCTGGCGAACCGTCCTGGGGGCTGCAAGCCGAGGTGTCCCGAGGGGCGACCGCTCGATTAGCAAGGTGCTGGAGGATCCGTGGACCTGTCCCTGTCGACCCGTACCGTCGGCGATCGTACGGTCGTCGAGGTCGGTGGCGAAATCGACGTATATACCGCGCCCAAGCTGCGCGAGCAGCTGGTCGAGCTGGTGAACGACGGGAGTTTCCACCTCGTCGTAGACATGGAGGGCGTGGACTTCCTCGACTCCACCGGGCTCGGCGTGCTGGTCGGCGGCCTGAAGCGTGTGCGTGCCCATGAGGGCTCCCTGCGCCTGGTCTGCAACCAGGAGCGCATTCTCAAGATCTTCCGTATCACCGGTCTCACCAAGGTGTTCCCGATCCACACCTCGGTCGAGGAAGCGGTGGCGGCGACCGACTGACCACCGGACCCGGGCCCGCCGCAGGGCGTGCCCGGGGCGGCAGAAGTTGAAAGCGAAGGGGGTTCGGGCTTTCGGCAGCCCGGTCCTCCGGACAGCACGCCCGTAGTTCCGAGGGGGATGCATGGCCACCGTTGAACTCCGCTTCAGCGCGCTGCCCGAGCACGTCAGGACCGCCCGGTTGGTGGCGGCAGCGGTGGCGCGCAGGGCCGGAGTGGACGAGGCCGTCCTGGACGAGGTCAGGCTCGCTGTCGGCGAGGCCTGCACCCGTGCCGTCGGACTGCATCAGAGTGTCGGCATCACGGCGCCGGTGAAGGTGTCGTTGATCGAGGAGGAGAAACAGTTCTCCATCGAGGTCGGCGATGAGGCGCCGCGCTCCGTTCCCGGTGAGCGGGCAAGCGGTGCCGCGGGCGACGACGGTGAAGTGGATGCCGAGGAGGACGAGATGGGCCTCGCGGTCATCAGCGGCCTCGTCGACGACGTGGAGGTCTCCGCGGGGGAGCACGGCGGGTTGATTCGTATGACCTGGCCAACCACACCGCCGGCCGTGGTGCTCACCTGACGACCTGCCGACCCGACTCACGCTCGACACGACTCACGCTCGACCCGAGTCACTCTCAACCCGAGTCACTCTCAACGCGAAGGGGCCCTGCTCAGCAGGGCCCCTTCGCGTTTGCGCCATCGACGCAGGGGAATTCGTGAAGGAATTCACGATCAATCTACCGGTAATTTGATCAAGTAAATG
This sequence comes from Streptomyces viridochromogenes, assembly GCF_001270495.1. Taxonomy (GTDB): domain Bacteria; phylum Actinomycetota; class Actinomycetes; order Streptomycetales; family Streptomycetaceae; genus Streptomyces; species Streptomyces viridochromogenes_A. The sequence continues at coordinate 20,000 of NZ_LGUR01000264.1, read as the reverse complement.
CGGGCGTCAATGGTTTTGAGGCATTAGCGCTTTCGGGTTCAGTGGCGTGATGTCGATCATTTGCTGAACGGCATGTGAAGGCTAATTCCGTTTACCGCGCTCTGTTTTGATCAGGTTCGGGTACCTAGAATCCGTCCACATCTTGAGCTCAGCCCAAGCGTCAAGGAGGACGAATGGCGGGGCTTTCTACCCCTCATCAGCTTGACCACCCCACAACCCTCGCAGCCGCAGTGCTCACCGACGACAACCGGATCATCATCACGGTCATCGGCGTTGTCGCGCTGGCAGCGCTCGTGGTCGCCGGCGTTCTCGTGCGCCAGGTGCTCGCGGCGGGCGAGGGCACCGACAGCATGAAGAAGATCGCGACGGCCATCCAGGAAGGCGCCAACGCCTATCTGGCCCGGCAGTTGCGCACGCTCGGCGTATTCGCCGTCATCGTGTTCTTCCTGCTCATGCTGCTGCCCGCGGACGACTGGAATCAGCGCATCGGCCGATCGGTGTTCTTCTTGATCGGCGCCGCGTTCTCGGCGGCCACCGGCTATATCGGCATGTGGCTCGCCGTACGCAGCAATGTGCGTGTCGCCGCGGCCGCACGGGAAGCGACCCCAGCGGAGGGCGAACCGGAAAAGGATCTCACCGCCGTCTCGCACAAAGCCATGAAGATCGCTTTCCGCACGGGCGGCGTCGTCGGCATGTTCACAGTGGGGCTCGGTCTGCTGGGCGCCTCCTGTGTGGTGCTGGTCTACGCGGCCGACGCGCCGAAGGTGCTCGAAGGATTCGGACTCGGTGCCGCGCTGATCGCGATGTTCATGCGTGTCGGCGGCGGCATCTTCACCAAGGCCGCCGACGTCGGCGCCGACCTGGTCGGAAAGGTCGAGCAGGGCATTCCGGAGGACGACCCGCGCAATGCCGCGACCATCGCCGACAACGTGGGCGACAACGTCGGCGACTGCGCGGGCATGGCGGCCGACCTCTTCGAGTCGTACGCCGTGACCCTGGTCGCCGCGCTGATCCTCGGATCGGCGGCGTTCGGTGACTCCGGGCTCGCCTTCCCGCTGATCGTGCCCGCGATCGGCGTGATCACCGCGATGATTGGCATCTTCGCGGTGGCCCCGCGCCGCAGCGACCGCAGCGGCATGACGGCGATCAACCGCGGGTTCTTCATCTCCGCGGTGATCTCGATCGTGCTGGTCGCGATCGCCGTGTTCATCTACCTGCCGTCGTCGTACGCCGACCTCGAGGGCGTCACCGACGCGGCGATCGCGGGCAAGGACGGCGACCCGCGGATCCTCGCGCTCGTCGCCGTGGCGATCGGCATCGTGCTGGCCGCCGTCATCCAGCAGCTGACCGGCTACTTCACCGAGACCAACCGCCGCCCGGTCATGGACATCGGCAAGACCTCGCTCACCGGTCCCGCCACCGTCGTCCTCGCCGGTATCTCCGTCGGTCTCGAATCGGCGGTCTACACCGCCCTGCTGATCGGCCTCGGCGTGTACGGGGCGTTCCTGCTCGGCGGCACATCGATCATGCTGGCGCTGTTCGCGGTGGCGCTGGCCGGCACCGGCCTGCTCACCACGGTCGGTGTGATCGTCGCCATGGACACCTTCGGTCCGGTCTCCGACAACGCGCAGGGCATCGCCGAGATGTCCGGCGACGTCGAGGGCGCGGGTGCTCAGGTGCTCACCAACCTGGACGCGGTCGGCAACACCACCAAGGCCATCACCAAGGGCATCGCCATCGCCACCGCCGTCCTGGCGGCAGCGGCGCTCTTCGGGTCGTACCGCGACGCCATCACCACCGGCGCGCGGGACGTGGGCGAGAAACTCAGCGGCGAAGGCGCGCCGATGAACCTGATGATGGACATCTCGCAGCCCAACAACCTCGTCGGCCTCATCGCGGGCGCGGCGGTCGTCTTCCTCTTCTCGGGCCTCGCCATCAACGCCGTGTCGCGGTCGGCGGGTTCCGTGGTCTACGAGGTGCGGCGGCAGTTCCGTGAGCGGCCCGGGATCATGGACTACACGGAGAAGCCGGAGTACGGCAAGGTCGTCGACATCTGCACCCGGGATGCCCTGCGCGAGCTCGCCACGCCCGGTCTGCTCGCCGTGTTGGCACCCATCTTCATCGGGTTCACGCTCGGTGTCGGCGCCCTGGGCGCGTTCCTGGCGGGCGCGATCGGCTCCGGCACGCTGATGGCGGTGTTCCTGGCCAACTCCGGCGGTGCCTGGGACAACGCCAAGAAGCTCGTCGAGGACGGCCACCACGGCGGCAAGGGCAGTGAGGCCCATGCCGCCACGGTGATCGGCGACACGGTCGGCGACCCCTTCAAGGACACCGCCGGTCCCGCGATCAACCCGTTGCTGAAGGTGATGAACCTGGTCGCGTTGCTCATCGCGCCCGCGGTCATCCAGTTCAGCTACGGCGAGGACAAGAACACCGGCGTACGGGTCGTGATCGCCGTCGCCTCGCTCCTCGTGATCGTCGGTGCGGTCTACGTCTCCAAGCGGCGAGGCATCGCCATGGGTGACGAAGGCAACGCCGACAGGGTGGCCAAACCGGCCGATCCCGCGGTGGTTTCGTAGGCGGTCTTACGACGGCCCAGCTCAAGAGGCGGGCGGGTGGCGCGCGTTGGCGTGCCGCCCGCCCGCCTTGTGCGTGTTCACGCCCTAGCCGTGACCCTTCTCTCACATGGTGTAAAGAGTCTTATAACGTCACTAATGCTGCATTCGGTGCATGGCTGTCTTCCGTACGGCGTGTAAGGTCCGTTGGCCGAGAGCCACGGAAGGGACCGAACCGGTGAACAAGAAGCTCGCGGCCGCACTGTCCGGCGGTGCGGTACTGGTGCTGGCACTGACGGGATGCACGAGCGACGAGGGCAACCCGGAGCTGGACGCCTGGGCCAAGCAGATCTGCGACACGGCGCCGACGCAGAACGCGAAGATCGCGGCGGCCGACAGAGCGATCACGAAGGCGGCCAAGGACAGCCCGCCCGAGGAGCTCCAGAAGGTCGACGCCAAGGCTTTCCAGGACCTCTCCGACGGCTTCAAGGCGCGCGCGACCCTGCTCGCGGACGCCGGAGCACCTCCCGGCGTCGAGGACGGCGCGAAGAAGCAGCAGGACGCCATCAAGAAGCTCACCGCGCTCTCCGCGAGCTACGCCGACCTGAAGAAGCAGATGGACGGGCTCAACACGAAGGACCAGGGGAAGTTCGCGTCCGGGTTGAGCAAGGTCGGCAAGGGCATGAAGGACGTGGTGAGCCAGCGCAAGAGCGCGCTCGACGCCCTGAAGAAGCTGGAATCGAGCGGCGACACCAAGCAGGCACTGCTGAAGCAGGAGGGCTGCAAGCAGGTGGCCGCCTCGGCGTCCGCGGCGGCCACCGACAGCTGAGCCACCTTCGGAGCGGGCGCGGGTCACAATGAGGGCGTGAGTTACTCCAGCCTGTCTGCCCTGCCCGCCTCCGACCGTCCCGATGTCGCCGCCCGGCTGCGGGAGGCCCTGCTAGCGGCCTCCTTCACCGCAGACGGGCTGCTCGAACTGCTCGGTGCGCCCGCGTACGCGGCGCTCGCACGCAGCGAGACCGTGCCCGCGCTCCGGGCGACCCGGGGAGACACCCCGCTGGAGGCGCTCGTACGGCTCTTCCTGTTGCAGCAACCCGTGCCGCACGCGCGCGTGGCGGGCGTTCTGCCCGTCGACGCCTGCCTGGAGAGCGGTTGGCTGCTCCGGGCCGGCCAGGACTCCGACGATGTCGCCGCGACCGTGGACGTACGGCCGTACGGCGGGCCCGAAGGCGAGGACTGGTTCATCGTGTCCGACCTGGGCTGCGCGGTCGGAGGAGCGGGCGGCATCGGCAGCAAGGACGAGGGGGTCGTCCTCGGCGTCGGCGGCGCGTCCACGACCCTCGCCGGCATCACCGTCCGTACGCCTGTCGCCTCCGCCCTCGACCTCGGCACCGGTTCCGGCATCCAGGCGCTGCACGCCGCGCAGCACGCCACGCGCGTGACGGCGACCGACCTCAACCCGCGCGCGCTGCACATCACCGCGCTCACGCTCGCGCTGTCCGGCGCCCCGGCCGCGGATCTGCGGGAGGGCTCGCTGTTCGAGCCGCTCAGGAACGGCGAGACGTACGACCTGATCGTGTCGAACCCGCCCTTCGTCATCTCGCCCGGCGCCCGGCTGACGTACCGCGACGGCGGGATGAGCGGGGACGATCTGTGCCGCTCGATCGTTCAGGGGGCGGGGGAACGACTGAACGAGGGCGGGTTCGCGCAGTTCCTCGCCAACTGGCAGCACGTGGAAGGGGAGGACTGGCAGGACAGGCTGCGGTCGTGGGTGCCGCGCGGGTGCGACGCCTGGATCGTGCAGCGCGAGGTCCAGGACATCACGCAGTACGCCGAGTTGTGGCTCAGGGACGCCGGTGACCACCGGGGTGACGTGGCCGAGTACCAGGCGCGGTACGACGCATGGCTGGACGAGTTCGAGGCGCGCAAGGTGAAGGCCGTGGGCTTCGGGTGGATCACCTTGCGGAAGGCGTCGGCCGCCGTGCCCTCGATCACGGCGGAGGAGTGGCCGCATCCGGTCGAGCAGCCGCTCGGGGAGGCGGTTCGGGAGCACTTCGACCGGCTCGACTATCTGCGTGCCCGCGACGACGCCGCCCTGCTGGAGGACCATTTCAGGCTCGTCGGCGAGATCGTGCAGGAGCAGATCGGGCTGCCCGGCGCCGAGGACCCGGAGCACGTGGTGCTGCGCCAGCATCGCGGCATGCGCCGGGCGACCCAGGTGGACACGGTCGGCGCGGGCTTCGCGGGCGTGTGTGACGGCTCGCTGAGCGCGGGTCGGATTCTGGACGCGATCGCCCAACTGATGGGCGAGGACCCGGTGTTGCTGCGCGACCGTACGCCCGCGCAGATCCGGCTCCTGGTGGAACAGGGGTTCCTCAAGCCGACACGGTAAGCCCTGCCGAGGGCTCCGCCGAGAGATCGTCCGCCCGTGTAAAAGTGGCCGACCACCCGGCCGGAACTGTCGGCGAGAGGACTCACCCGTCCCGTTGATCGACCGCGTCGCCAAACCGCGCACCGGCCGGCGCCTAGACACGATCAAGCGTCCGGCGAAATGAGCCACAGGAAGAGCCCCGAGTACGTCACCGTGGCTGTGAGGCGACAAATTCAGACGATCTCCGGTGCCGGGTGGGACTTGCCCGGCCACGGAGGTCGGTGAGGGCGTCGGGTTCTGTGGGGCTGCTGTGACTACTGCGGTCCCAGGGCCCGGAGAGTCCACAGCCGCGTCGATCGCGCGTTCACCTGAGGTTCGCCCGTGCGCCGCCCTTGCGTGACAGTCTCGCCGGGCTGGGCGCTCACGGACGGGAGAAAAGGGGCGAGCGGAACCATGGAAAGTGGACCGGCGATCTTCGTTGGGGTCGTGTTCGCCCTGTTCGGAGGCGGGCTGCTGGCATGGACCGCGGTCCGGGTCCGGCAGCGCCGGCCCGTCGCTCACGGTGTGAGTCCCGTCGCATCGGCGACGCTCGCGGGCCTCGGCTCGGTGATCGCTCTGATCCTCGCAACGTGGTGCTTCACCCGACTCTGAGAACGGCCCGCGAGCTGCGCGGCGGATAATTGGGAGGGCCTCTTCCGGAAAGGCTCGAAAAGACCGGTGGGCACTCCGGGCGGCAGGAATGACGGAAGTCGGGTTACCGTTCGAGTGGCCGTTGCGGGCTTTTCCCGTTTGACAACGGGGCGGGATGTACCGTCACACTCCGCAGCGTCACCACCACCCGACCCCGGGATCCGATCGACTCCGGGGAGGCCCCAGCGTCGACCGGAGAGAAGAGCGAAGTTGTCCCCGACCAGCGAGACCGCACAGGGCGGCCGCCGACTCGTCATCGTCGAGTCGCCTGCCAAGGCGAAGACGATCAAGGGCTACCTGGGCCCCGGCTACGTAGTCGAAGCGAGCGTCGGGCACATCCGCGACCTCCCCAACGGTGCCGCGGAGGTGCCGGAGAAGTACACCGGCGAGGTCCGCCGCCTCGGCGTGGACGTCGAGCACGACTTCGAGCCGATCTATGTCGTCAACGCCGACAAGAAGGCACAGGTCAAGAAGCTCAAGGACCTGCTGAAGGACTCCGACGAGCTCTACCTCGCCACCGATGAGGACCGCGAGGGCGAGGCCATCGCGTGGCACCTCCAGGAAGTGCTCAAGCCCAAGGTCCCGGTCAAGCGGATGGTCTTCCACGAGATCACCAAGGCCGCGATCCAGGCCGCCGTGGCCAACCCCCGCCAGCTCAACCAGAAGCTGGTCGACGCCCAGGAGACCCGCCGCATCCTCGACCGCCTCTACGGCTACGAGGTCTCGCCGGTCCTGTGGAAGAAGGTCATGCCGCGCCTGTCGGCCGGCCGTGTCCAGTCCGTCGCCACCCGACTCGTCGTGGAGCGGGAACGCGAGCGCATCGCGTTTCGTTCTGCTGAGTACTGGGACCTGACGGGCACCTTCGCGACCGGCCGCGCGGGGGACTCGTCGGACCCGTCGTCGCTGGTCGCCCGCCTGCAGACCGTCGACGGCAGGCGGGTCGCGCAGGGTCGCGACTTCGACTCCCTGGGACAACTCAAGAGTGCGAACACCCTCCATCTCGACGAGGCGAACGCCCGCGCCCTCGCCGCCGCCCTGGAGCAGACACGGTTCGCCGTCCGGTCGGTCGAGTCCAAGCCGTACCGCCGCTCGCCGTACGCCCCGTTCCGTACGACGACGCTGCAGCAGGAGGCGAGCCGCAAGCTCGGCTTCGGCGCGAAGGCCACCATGCAGGTCGCGCAGAAGCTGTACGAGAACGGCTACATCACCTATATGCGTACGGACTCCACGACGCTGAGCGACACCGCCGTCGCGGCCGCCCGCGCGCAGGTCACGCAGCTCTACGGCGCCGACTACCTGCCGTCCGCCCCGCGGACGTACGCCGGGAAGGTCAAGAACGCGCAGGAGGCGCACGAGGCGATCCGCCCCTCCGGCGACCGCTTCCGCACCCCTGCCGAGACCGGACTGACCGGCGACCAGTTCAAGCTCTACGAGCTGATCTGGAAGCGGACCGTCGCCTCCCAGATGAAGGACGCGACCGGTAACTCCGTCACGGTCAAGATCGGCGGCACGGCGGCCGACGGCCGGGACGTCGAGTTCAGCGCGTCCGGCAAGACGATCACCTTCCACGGCTTCCTGAAGGCCTACGTCGAAGGCGCCGACGACCCGAACGCCGAGCTGGACGACCGCGAGCGCCGGCTGCCACAGGTCAACGAGGGCGACGCGCTCAGCGCCGAGGAGATCACGGTCGACGGGCACGCCACCAAGCCCCCGGCCCGCTACACCGAGGCCTCGCTGGTCAAGGAGCTGGAGGAGCGGGAGATCGGCCGCCCGTCGACGTACGCGTCGATCATCGGTACGATCCTCGACCGCGGCTATGTGTTCAAGAAGGGCACGGCCCTCGTGCCGTCCTTCCTGTCCTTCGCCGTGGTCAACCTCCTGGAGAAGCACTTCGGGCGGCTCGTCGACTACGACTTCACCGCCAAGATGGAGGACGACCTCGACCGCATCGCCCGCGGCGAGGCCCAGTCCGTGCCGTGGCTGAAGCGGTTCTACTTCGGCGAGGGCACAGGTGAGGGCGGCGCCGCCGACGCCGGCAACGGCGACGGGGACCACCTCGGAGGCCTCAAGGAGCTGGTGACCGACCTGGGCGCGATCGACGCGCGCGAGGTGTCCTCGTTCCCGGTGGGCAACGACATCGTGCTCCGCGTCGGGCGCTACGGCCCGTACATCGAGCGCGGCGAGAAGGACACCGAGCAGCACCAGCGCGCCGACATCCCGGATGACCTCGCGCCGGACGAGCTGTCCGTGGAGCTGGCCGAGGAACTGCTGGCCAAGCCGAGCGGCGACTTCGAGCTGGGCAACGACCCGAAGACCGGCCACGCGATCGTCGCCAAGGACGGCCGCTACGGCCCGTACGTCACCGAGGTGCTCCCCGAGGGCACCCCGAAGACCGGCAAGAACGCGGTCAAGCCGCGTACGGCCTCGCTGTTCAAGTCGATGTCGCTCGACACGGTGACCCTTGAGGACGCGCTCAAGCTGATGTCGCTGCCGCGCGTCGTCGGCACCGACGCGGACGGCGTGGAGATCACCGCACAGAACGGCCGCTACGGCCCGTACCTGAAGAAGGGCACGGACTCGCGGTCGCTCCAGACCGAGGAGCAGCTCTTCACGATCACGCTGGAAGAGGCGCAGGCGATCTACGCCCAGCCCAAGCAGCGCGGTCGCGCGGCCGCCAAGCCGCCGCTGAAGGAGCTGGGCACCGACCCGGTGAGCGAGAAGCCGGTTGTCGTGAAGGACGGTCGTTTCGGGCCGTACGTCACCGACGGGGAGACCAACGCGACCCTGCGCTCCGGCGACAGCGTCGAGACGATCACCCCGGAGCGCGGGTTCGAGCTGCTCGCCGAGAAGCGGGCGAAGGGGCCCGCCAAGAAGACGGCGAAGAAGGCACCCGCGAAGAAGACGACCGCCAAGAAGGCCGCCCCGGCCAAGAAGACGGCCGCCAAGAAGACCGCGGCGAAGACGACGACGGCCGCGAAGAAGACGACGGCGAAGAAGACCACCGCGAAGAAGACGGCGGCTTCGAAGTCGGCGAGCGAGGACTGAGCGGTCCTCTCCGCGGCGAGCCGCGAGGGCCGATCGTCGCAACGAGGTCCAACCGGGCTCTTTCGGAGCCCGGTTGAGGGCCCGGTTCTTCACTTTCGGTTCGCAAAACGAACGCCTCGGCATCAGTTTGGTGTCGGGGCGTGCGTACGTTCGGGCGCGCGCGCCGGGCTGTCGGTGGGTCCCGATAGGCTGAAAGCATGACGCGAGCCGAGCAGCCAACGGCCCCCAACACCACCTCCGACGACGCCCTCGCAGCGGACTCCCGCGAGCGCGCCGTCCGCGCCCTGCTGCGCCGACCGCAGCTCAAGCGGCTGTGGAGCGCACAGTTGGTGGGAGGTGTCGGCGACACTCTCGCCCTCCTGGTGCTGATCCTGCTGGCCCTTCAGGCGGCGATCGCCGAAGGGTCGTTCGGCGGTGGGTACCGGGGCGTGGCGTTCGCAGTGGCGACCGTCTTCGGGGTGCGCATCCTGGCGACGCTGCTCTTCGGCGCCGTACTCCTCGGCCCACTGACATCGCTCACCTCCCAGGAGGGCCCGCTCGACCGGCGCTGGACCATGGTCGGCGCGGACGGCCTGCGGGCCGCCCTGCTGATCGTCGCGCCCCTGTGGATCGACTGGACGCCGGACAACGCCCTGGCCGTCCTGCTGGTCACGGTCTTCGTGACCGGCGTGGCCGAGCGCTTCTGGACGGTGTGCCGGGAGAGCGCGGCACCCGCGCTGCTGCCGCCCCCGCCGCCGGAGGGCGCGACCGTACGACCGCTGCCGGACCACATGGACGCCCTGCGCCGCCTGTCACTGCGTACCGGTTTCGTGGCGATCCCGATGGCGGCCGCCGCGCTCGTCGCCGCCGCCCTGCTCAACAACCTGCTCGGTACCGGACTCGACTGGTTCGACCAGCACCAGGCGGCCCTCGCGTCGTACGTCGCGGCCGGACTGTTCGCCGCCTCCCTGTCCGTGCTGACCTTCCTGGAGCTGCCCGACACGCGCACCCCGCGCGCGCGGTCGCCGCTCGAAGGCATGCGCCGCCCCAAGACGGGGTCGGGCGTCGACAAGGGCCGTACCGGCGCGATCCCGCTGCTGGTGACGGCGTGCGCGGCCGTGGCCGGGGCGGTGTCCGCCGGGGTGGCCGTGGCAGTGCTGCACGCCAAGGACCTGGGCGGCGGCCCGGTGCTGTACGGCCTGCTGGTGCTCGCGCTGACCGGCGGAGTGGTCGTCGGCATCCGTACGGCCCCCTCCGTGCTGCCCGCCCTGTCGCGGCGCCGGCTGCTGGCCCTGGCGATCGCCTTCACCGGTGTCGCGCTGCTGGCCGCGGGACTCGTCCCGGACGTCACCACCGTGCTGCTGATCATCGCGCTGGCCGGGATCGGCGCGGGCGTGGCCGCCAACACCGGGCACACCCTGCTCGACCAGGAGGCCGAGGAATTCCGGCGCCCGCGCACGACGGAGCACCTCCACGCGGTCGTACGCGTGTGTGTGGCGCTCGGCGCGGTGATCGCGCCGCTGGTGGCCGCGCTGATCGGGCCGCACCGGCTGGAGAGCGGCAAGTTCGTCTTCGCGCACGGCGGTGCGGCGTTCACGCTGATGCTGGCCGGGGCGTTGCTGCTGCCGGTGGCCGCGCTGGTGCTGGCCAAGGTCGACGACCGTTCCGGCGTGCCGCTGCGCCAGGACCTGCGGGACGCGCTGCTCGGCGGGGACGACCCGGAGCAGGTGCCCATGACGTCCGGCTTCTTCATCGCCCTGGAGGGCGGCGACGGCGCCGGTAAGTCCACCCAGGCCGAGGCGCTCGCCGAGTGGATCCGGGGCAAGGGCCACGAGGTCGTCGTCACGCGCGAGCCGGGGGCGACGCCGGTCGGCAAGCGACTGCGGTCGATCCTGCTGGACGTGTCGAGCGCGGGCCTGTCGCACCGCGCGGAGGCGCTGCTGTACGCGGCGGACCGCGCGGAACACGTCGACACGGTGGTCCGGCCCGCGCTGGAGCGCGGCGCGGTCGTCATCTCGGACCGGTACGTCGACTCCTCCGTCGCCTACCAGGGGGCGGGCCGCGACCTGTCGCCGACGGAGATCGCCCGCATCAACCGCTGGGCGACGAACGGACTCGCACCCCACCTGACCGTGCTGCTCGACGTCTCGCCGGAGATCGCCCGCGAGCGGTTCACCGAGGCGCCGGACCGGCTGGAGTCAGAGCCGGCGGAGTTCCACGCGCGCGTGCGCTCCGGGTTCCTCACGCTGGCCGCCGCCGACCCCGGGCGCTACCTGGTGGTGGACGCGGGCCAGGAGCCCGAGGCGGTGACGACGGTCGTCAGGCACCGGCTCGACCAGATGCTGCCGCTGTCCGAGGCCGAGATCCAGGCCCAGGAGGAAGCGCGCCGCAAGGCCGAGGAGGAGGCCCGCCGCAAGGCCGAGGAAGAGGCCGCCCGCAAGGCCGAGGAGGAGCGCCTGGAGCGCGAGCGCCAGGAGCAGCTCGCCCGGCTGCGTGCGGAGGAAGAGGAGCGCAAGCGGCGCGAGCTGGAGGAGGCGCAGCGGCGCGAGGCCGAACGGCAGGCGGAGGAGGCCCGGCAGCGGGCCGAGGAGGCACGTCGTCGGGCCGAGGAAGAGCGGCAGCGGCTTCTCGCCGAGGAGAAGGTGCGCGCCGAGGAGGAAGCGCGCCGCAAGGCCGAAGAGGAACGCCGCCGCAAGCAGGCCGAGGAAGAGGCCCGGCTGCGGGCCGAGGCCGAGGCACTGCGCCTGGAGAAGCAGCGCAAGGCCGAGGAGGCCCTGCTGCGTGCCGAGGAGGCCCGGCGGCTCGCGGAGCAGGCGGCCGCGCAGGCCCAGGCGGGACCGAGGCCCACGGCGCCTGACGCCGGGGCTGCCCCTGGGGACGCGATGACGGTTCCGACTCCGGTGGTGACGCCGGGAAGCGCGCCGAGCAGGGCGTCGGACGAGACGACCGTGCTGCGGCCGGTGCGCGGTCAGGAGCCGCGGGAGACGGGTGACGAGCGCTCTTCCGGTGACGGCCCTTCCGGGGAGCGAGCTACCGGTGGCCGCGCTGGTGGCCGGGCTTCCGGGGAGTCCGAATCCGAGGTGACGGCGAAGCTTCCGCAGCCGCCGGTGCCTTCGGGGGCGGCTGACGAGACGGCGGTGCTTCCGCCGGTGGTGCCCGGTGCAGCCGACGAGACCGCTGTGCTGCCGCCGGTTCCTCCGGGGGCGGCCGATGAGACGGCGGTGCTGCCTTCCGTGTCGGGGGAGGAGCGTGCGGATCGGGTTCCGCCGGAGTACTTCCGCGACGAGGTCCGCGGCGAGGAACGTACGCGCGAGATGCCGCAGGTCGACGAGGCGGGGGCGCCCCGGCGCAGGGCTCGGTCCGACTGGGCCGAGGAGACGCCGCTGGATGATCTGCCCACGCTGGCGGACGAGCTGCTGGGGCCGCGCGAGGACGAGTACGACGAGGACGGGGGCCGCGGGCGGGGCCGCCGGCGCTGAGGTCGGTTGGTACCGGGGTTTGGGCGCCGCTGAGGTTGGGCGGCGCTGCGGCCGGTTGCTGTCAGCTGGGCGGGGTTGACGACCGGTGCGGTGCGGCTGGTCGCTCCTCGGCTCGGCTGGGTCGCTCGCCGGGCCGGCCCGCTCCGGCGCCCGTTGTCAGTGCCGCCCCGCACAATGGATCCCGCACCGCGAAATGTGAACGAAGGGCGGCGTGACCCATGAGTGTGTGGGACGACCTGGTGGGGCAGGCGAGGGTGAGCGAGCAGCTGGATGCCGCCGCTCGGGACGCCGATGCGCTCGTCACCGCCGCTGCCACCGACGTGCCGCCCCCCGAGGCGTCCAAGATGACGCATGCCTGGTTGTTCACGGGCCCGCCCGGCGCGGGGCGGAACCAGACGGCGCGGGCCTTCGCCGCCGCGCTGCAGTGCGTCAGCCCTGACCGGGCGCTGGGCGGTGCCCCCGGATGCGGTTTCTGCGACGGATGTCATACGGCACTCGTCGGCACGCACGCCGACGTCACCACCGTCGCCGCCGTCGGCACCCAGATCCTCGCCGACGACATGCGGGACACCGTCCGCAAGTCGTTCACCTCGCCGGCGAACGGGCGCTGGCAGGTCATCCTCGTCGAGGACGCCGAGCGGCTGAACGAGAAGTCGGCCAACGCCGTCCTCAAGGCAGTGGAGGAGCCCGCCCCCCGCACGGTCTGGCTGCTCTGCGCCCCGTCCATCGAGGACGTCCTGCCGACCATCCGCTCCCGCTGCCGCCACCTGAACCTGAGCACGCCCTCGGTCGACGCCGTCGCCGACATGCTCGTAAGGCGGGAAGGTATCGAGCCCGCCGTTGCCGCCGCCGCGGCCCGCGCCACCCAGGGCCACGTCGACCGGGCCCGCCGCCTGGCCACCGACCCGGCCGCTCGCGAACGCCGGGCCGCCGTCCTCAAGCTGCCCCTCCGGCTCGGCGAGATCGGAAGCTGCCTGAAGGCCGCCCAGGAGCTCGTGGACGCCGCCGCCGAGGACGCCAAGCAGCTCGCCGAGGAGATCGACGTCAAGGAGACCGACGAGCTGAAGGCAGCGCTGGGCGCGGCCCAGGGCGGCCGGATGCCGCGCGGCACGGCTGGCGTGATGAAGGATCTGGAGGACAAGCAGAAGCGGCGCCGTACTCGGACGCAGCGCGACAGCCTCGACCTCGCCCTGACCGACCTCACCGCCTTCTACCGCGACGTCCTCGCCCTGCAACTGGGCTCCCGTGTCGCCCTCGCCAACACCGACGCCGAGGACGCCTTGGAGCGCCTCGCCCGCGACAGCGCCCCCGAGTCCACACTCCGCCGTATCGAGGCGATCGCCGCCTGCCGTGACGCCCTCGACCGCAATGTGGCGCCGCTGTTGGCGGTGGAGGCGATGACCATGGCGCTGAGAGCGGGCTGAACGCGGGCGGAACGGGTCCGGGGCCGCTGTGATCAACAGGAGGTTGACCGTGTAACACGTACGAGCCGTGGCGTGCACGCAGGGCATTCAATCCGCTGCGCAGAGTTACGCTCGCCTGATGTACACCAGGTCCAGCTCTCCAGCCAGCCCAGACCCGGGCGCCAGCGGGCGAGGCCCGCGCAACCGTCGCTCGAACGTCCGGCGCAACGGCACGGTCGGCACGCTCCTCGCCGCAACCGCAGCCGCAGCCGCACTGCTCGTCTCCGCCTGCACCTCCGGCGGTGTGACCAGCGCGACGAAGTCGGGGGGCCCGGTGGCCGGGGCGGCACTGGCGGCGCTACCGAGGTCGACGCCGGCCGCGCTCGCGCCGTACTACGCGCAGAAGCTGACCTGGCGCGGCTGCGGGGCGCCCGGCTTCCAGTGCGCCACGCTGAAGGCGCCGCTCGACTACGCGAAGCCGGACGCCGGGGAGACCCGGCTCGCCGTGGCCCGCAAGAAGGCGACGGGACCGGGCAAGCGGCTGGGGTCGCTGCTCGTGAACCCCGGCGGTCCCGGCGGTTCGGCGATCGGCTACCTCCAGCAGTACGCGGGGATCGGCTATCCGGCGGAGGTGCGTGCGCAGTACGACATGGTCGCGGTCGACCCGCGCGGAGTGGCGCGCAGCGAGCCGGTCGAATGCCTCGACAGCCGGGCGATGGACGCGTACACGCAGACGGACTTCACGCCCGACGACGCCAAGGAGGCCGGTCGGCTCGTCGACGCGTACAAGAAGTTCGCCGAAGGCTGCGGCACGGACGCGGCCGGACTGCTCCGGCATGTCTCCACCGCCGAGGCGGCCCGGGACATGGACCTCCTGCGGGCGGCGCTGGGTGACGAGAGGCTGACGTATGTGGGGGCGTCGTACGGGACCTTCCTCGGGGCGACGTATGCCGGGCTCTTCCCGGACCGGGTGGGCCGGCTGGTCCTGGACGGCGGGATGGACCCCTCGCTGCCCGCCCGCCGGTTGAACCTCGACCAGACGGCCGGCTTCGAGACGGCGTTCCAGGCGTTCGCCCGGGACTGTGTGCGCCAGCGGGACTGCCCGCTGGGCAAGAAGGTGAGCGACGTCGGCAAGAACCTCAAGGCCTTCTTCAGGGAGCTGGACGCGAAGCCCATCCCGACCGGCGACGCGGACGGCCGTAAGCTCGGCGAATCCCTCGCCACGACGGGCGTGATCGCGGCGATGTACGACGAGGGCGCCTGGGCGCATCTGCGGGACGCGCTGTCCGCGGCGATGCGGGAGAACGACGGAGCGGGCCTCCTCGTCCTCTCCGACAGCTACTACGAGCGCGACGCCGAGGGCCGCTACACGAACCTGATGTTCGCCAACGCGGCGGTGAACTGCGTGGACCTCCCGCCGGCCTTCTCCACCCCCGAGGAGGTCCGCAGGTCCCTCCCCGCCTTCGAAAAGGCGTCCCCCGTCTTCGGTGAGGGCCTCGCCTGGGCCACCCTGAACTGCGCGTACTGGCCGGTGGCGCCCACCGGCGAGCCGCACCGCATCGAGGCGAGGGGCGCGGCCCCGATCGTCGTGGTCGGCACCACCCGCGACCCGGCGACCCCTTACCGCTGGGCCCAGTCCCTCTCCCGCCAGCTCTCCTCCGCCCGCCTCCTCACCTACGAGGGCGACGGCCACACCGCGTACGGGCGGGGCAGCTCCTGCATCGACCGGACGATCAACGCGTATCTCCTCCGGGGGACGCCGCCGAGCCGGGACAAGCGGTGCTGACGGCCGGTGCCCGGCAGCCGGTACTGATGAGCGGGGCCCACGGCCGGTACTGATGAGGGCCGACGGCCGCCGCGAACCGCCCCGGAGCGCCGCGCTCCGGGGCCGGGGGAGGGCTGGGAGGGCCCTGGAGGGGTTGGTACGGAGCACCTCGGAAACTGTGTAGACTTACCGACGTTGCTGATCGCACCATAGTGCGGACGGCGCGCCGCCTTAGCTCAGATGGCCAGAGCAACGCACTCGTAATG
Organism: Streptomyces viridochromogenes; assembly: GCF_001270495.1. Taxonomy (GTDB): domain Bacteria; phylum Actinomycetota; class Actinomycetes; order Streptomycetales; family Streptomycetaceae; genus Streptomyces; species Streptomyces viridochromogenes_A. The sequence continues at coordinate 4,447 of NZ_LGUR01000264.1, read as the reverse complement.
CGTAGGTCTCGGGTTCGAATCCCGAAGGCGGCTCCACTCAAACCCCAGGACGGATTAGCTCCGGCCTGGGGTTTCGTCGTTCAGCGGACGTGGCGACGACGCCGGGCGCGCTCCGCACGGGTATCGGCGGTCTCAGTTCTGGTCTCAGTTGGGCCCGGAATCGGCGTTGATGGCGCGGGTATGAAGAACTCGCCCATGCGCCGCATGGCGTCCTTCGACAGGTGAGATCGGCCCTTCACGTACCGGCGGGTCTGACTGATCTGGGTGTGCCGCAGGATCTCCATGATCGTGGGCATGTCGACGCCGAGCTCATTCAGGATTGTGCCGGCAGTGTGGCGGCTCCCGTCGTACAGGCGGCGGTCGTCGATGCCTGCCTCCCTGAGTAGCTCCTTGAACTCCTCGTAGTCGGCGCGCGGGTCGAGCGGGCGCCCGTCCGGCCGAGAGAACACGACGTCGTGCTCTTGCCACAGTTCCCCGGCGGCGGCCCGCATCTCCTCCTGCTGGGCCCTGTGGTCGTGCAGGAAGGGGGTGAAGACGGGTGGGATCGGGACGGCGTTCCGGCTCTTCTTGGTCTTGGGGCGAGTGAAGACAAGTCCGCCCTCCTTGCGTTCCGGGCAGGCGCTCGCGTGCTTCGTGCAGGTCTTGGTGCACGGCTTTGGGCAGCCCCGCTTACAGCCCTTGTGCGTGGTGCAGTCCGGAGGGCACGGCTCGAAGCGGTGCAGGCGCGCCCCACAGGCGTGCGGGTCGTCGCAGCCGTGTCGCCAGGTGAGGCGCTGTAGCTGCCACTCCGGGCGGAACAGCTCCGCTTCCAGGTCGACGTGCGACCACCGAAGGCCGAGCGTCTCGCCCTGTCGGAACCCCATGCCGACACCCGACGATCCAGCGCATGAAGGTCGGTCGCTTCGAGACGGCTTCGAGGAACGCCTTGGCCTCTTCCTTGGTGAAGGGGTTGGCCTCGGTGTCGTCGATGCTTGGCGGGTCCACGAGCGTTGCGACGTTCTCGCCGACGATGCGGCGACGGTGGGCAATTTTCAGGGCGCGGGAAAGGATGCGGTGCACCTTCACGACGTGCGACGGGGCGTGACCGGCGTCGAGCATGGCCCGGTACATCCGCTCCAGGTGCTCAGGCTGCAGCTTGTCGATGCGGTGCTTGCCGACGCCGGGATGATGTCGTTGCGGGTCTTCGACCAGTAGTCATCGAGCGAGCGCGGCTTGAGCTTCAAGCTCGCGATGTCGGTGAGGTAGGTCTCCATCCACGCGGCGACCGTCGGCTTGCGGCCTGCTGCGGGCGCGCGCCCCTGGTCGCGCAGGCGCTCCAACTCCGCGTTGGCGAAGTTGCACAGCCGCAGCAGGAGATCGATGCCTTTGCCGTCGGTGTCCTTGGCCGGCAGGGGCGGTTCCCCGGTGAGCTGGGTGCGCCGCCAGCACACCTCGCGCGGGTCCGGGATGGCGATGTCCCAGCCGGTGGGGTGGATGCGGACGGACCGCCCGTCACTGCGGCCCAGGTCCAGCCATGTCGCCCCGTCGAATCCGGGGGCCACGCGGATGTGGACGGGCTGCACTTCCTCAGACAGCGCGAGCGCTTCGATCAAGTCCAACGCCTCCTTGAGCGCGGTCCCGTTGAACATGCCGACCCCGTCCTTGAACAGCCCGACCATGAGCTCTTGCCGGTGGCTGCCCGTCGTTCCCTGGGAGCGGATCGGACGGGCCACAGGGTGGCCATTCCTCTGCGCGTACACGGTTCCCTCAGCGGTGCGGAAGTACCGGAAGTGCTGCTGCGCGTAGTCGGCGATGACCACGCGCGCCGGAGTCTTCTCGTCCTCGGACATGGCTACAGTCCCAACCTGGTACGGGCGTTGGTCCATGAGTCGGTGCAGTGTCGAGGCGATTCGCCCTTGGCCTGAGCGGCCCTGAACAGCCGCGCGATGTGGGCCTCGGTGAGACAGCCGCAGCGGCCATGTGTGGACAGCACGGCGAGGAAGGTCCGGTAAGCCGTGGTGTGGATCGCCTCGCGGGCTTCGGTGATGCGCTGCTCGGCCATGGCGATGCCACGCTCCAGGTAGGCGGGCGTGCGGTGACGGCACTCCCCGCCACCTGCCGGTGCGGGCACGGTGAGGCCCTGCGGCGCCGGCCGGAGCGGGGCGGGCTTCACGGCCAACGCGCGCACGGCGTCCGGCAGGGCAGTCGTGGTGCCGGTGCCGGGTCCGAGTCAGCGGGCGTAAGCCATTGTGGACTTGATGTCGACGCCCTCACGGACGGCGTTCGCGGAGCGCATGGTGCCTCGGTAGATCCAGTGCTCACCGCGGGTGGTGCCCACGGTCTGGGTGGCGGGCAGTGTCTCGCGGGCCCAGGCGATGGCCGCCGCGTTGTCGAGGTCTACGACGGTGAGGTCGGCGCCGCCGGGGTGGTAGGCGACGGCCACCGCTTCACGCCAGGCCGATGCCCACGCGGGCGAGGTGAGCACGGTCGGGTCGGTGGTGGCGGCGGCCCAGCCGTGGCAAGGCGCCGGGCAGGTGCAGGGGCTGGGGTTCTTCATGTTCGGCCGCCCGCCGCAGGCGCCGTCCGCGCAGTTGCGGCAGTTGCCGAACGGAACCTTGCCCTGCCGCAAGGGAAGCGGCGGCACTCCCGCTTCGGCGAGCATCAGAGCCGTGCGCAGGGCAGCGGACATCGCGCTCATGCCGCCACCTCCAGCGTGGGGGCGAGAGCGGCGAGGTAGGCGCGGCCGATCCATTCGGTGTAGGCGGGCGGGAGGGCCTCACGCAGCCGCAGATGATCGGTGGACCAGTCGATGCCCTTGGCCCACCGGATGTCCTCCACGGTGGCCTTGCCGCCGCCCTTGCCGTACGCGGCCACGTAGGGGCCGTCGTGGTACTCGCCGTGACGCCAGCCGCGCACTCGCCCGCGGCCGGGCTCTACACGGACCCCGGACATGTGATGCAGTACGACGACGGCAATTCTCGGTGTAACGCTGTGTTATGTCGCCGTGTGTGCTGCCTCGCCGTTCGTCCAGCCGAGCTCGCTGACGATGCTCGGGGCGAGCGCGTAGGCCTCCTCCGGCGTGGGCCACGGCCAACTGGAAGCCGAAATGGCCGCCGACTTCCGCGCCTACTTCGTCGGCGACGGCTCCGGCGCCCGGATCATCCGCAGCGTCTACGTCGACGCCCCGAACGTCGACCGGATCGCCCGGCGGGCCCGCAAAGCACGCGTCGCGGCGAGCGCGTCGGCGGACGCCTGCACGAGGTTGCGGGATCTGCCCCGATCTGCGCCTTCACTATCTCCGCGACCTGCAAGAAGGTCCCCCGAGGGCTGGCCTGCTGAGACACCCGCGCTCCCTCCACGTCTCACGTCGTCTGGCTCAAGCTTCCCGTGCTCGGCGCCGGGCCCGGTGGCGCACGCCGAGGGGGTGTGGCCACCCTGGAGGAGAGGGGTAGTACGAGAAGGGGCAAGATCATGACTGCCTGGCCCAGAACCCTGGCTCTACTTGCGTGCGCAGCGACACTGGGGGCTACCAGCTTCGCAGGGACCATGACGGGGCAGGACCCAAATGACATCGAGGACCTTCCTGCCGAGGAGATCGCCCTAGAGGCGCACAATGCCACTGAGGTCGTAGGCCTCCGAGCAAAAGGCAAGATGACGTTCTGGTCAGAGCAGATACGAATGGACCTTGCCTTGAGCCCTCAGGGGGACTGCGCGGGAACAATTGAGCAAGGTGGGAACACGGTCGAGTTGATCAGGGCTGATGACGCCTCGTACCTGAAGGGTGACGCGGACTTCTGGAAAGCGGCTGACGTCGATAGCGACATGGTCAACCAATTCGCGGATCAGTGGGTGAAGATCTCCGACCAGTTGGAAGGAGCGGAGGACTTGGTTGAATTGTGCGCCTTGGACAGCATGCTTGAGCCCGTCGTGCTCAGCGATCTCATAGTCGGTGGTCCTGGGGTGGCCAAGGGCGAAGTCCACAAGATCGATGGGAAGTTGGCGATTCCAGTCACAGCGAAAGACGGCGATGTCATGGTGAGAATTGAGGTGGCAACAGAGGGTGAACCGTACATCCTCAAGCTCACCGAGACCGGCAGCGACGAGCCCAGGGATGTGGCGTTCAGCGAGTTCAACAAGCCGATCAAGGTAAAGGCACCAGACGTCGAGGACGTCATCGATCTAGTGCCGTGACCGCATAGGTTCGCCAGGTTGCCCGTAGGGATGGGTGGCCCTATGCGCTCTCGCCGCGGTAAGGGCACGAGGGCAGCGTCTCGTCGGCGTGCGGTGCAGATGCGGCTGGATCAGTTTTGATGGAGGCTGGGGCTATGTTGGCTTGTGCGTCGATGCCCTATCGGCTGGGCGGCTGGGAAGAGGGCGTCGAGTTGGCCTGATTCCTTGGAGGGCTGCATGGCCTTTGACGCTTCAGGGGAGTCGCCCGAACCCGTAGGTAGGTCACCAGAGCCACCAG
>NZ_LGUR01000263.1 GCF_001270495.1 Streptomyces viridochromogenes | reverse complement strand
GCCCACGCCCGCCTTGCCTACGGCCCCTCCCCCAACCGCACCTCCAGCCGACGGATCTCGGCCCGCACCCCGTCCCCGTAGCGGTCGTCCCCCAAAGCCCCCGCCGCTCCCCGCGCTCTGCGCAGATGGACGCGGGCGGCCTCGGCGCGGTCGAGCTTCACATAGTCGGCGGCCAGGTTCAGATGCAGCGAGGGATACAGCGCACGTACGGCAAGCGCACCGCCGGCCCCCTCCGCCTCCGTCAACGCCCGCAGATCCCAGGCCAGTTCGTCCGAGGGGTCGTCCTGCGTGTCGGCCAGGTAGTGCGCCAGGGTGCAGCGGTGCACGGGGTCGCCGTCCTCGCCGAGTTCGGTCCACAGGTCCAGCAACCGGCGCCGGGCCTCCTCGCGGTCCCCCGCGTGATGCAGCATGACGACCTGCCCGATCCGCGTCGGCACGGCCTCCGGTGCCGTCCGCTCCTGTCTCTCCGCCACCGCGTCCTCCGGGCCCTCGTCGGCTGGTCCCCCTCCCGACGCTAGCCGCCGCCACCGGGAATCCCGGTCAGGCGGCTCCGTAGGGCACCGGGCCGGACCGGCCGAGGACCGGCCCGGCGAGATCGGTCAGCCCAGGTCCGGGATCCGCCAGTCGATCGGCTCGTGGCCCTGTGCGGCCACCGCCTCGTTGATCTGCGTGAACGGGTGGGACCCGAAGAACTTCTTCGCGGACAGGGGGGAGGGATGAGCGCCCTTGACCACCACATGCCGCGTCTCGTCGATGAGCGGGAGCTTCTTCTGGGCGTAGTTGCCCCACAGCACGAACACCGCGGGGTCGGGCCGGTCGGCCACGGCCCGGATCACCGCGTCGGTGAACTTCTCCCAGCCCTTGCCCTTGTGCGAGTTCGCCTCGCCGGCGCGGACCGTCAGCACCGCGTTGAGCAGCAGGACGCCCTGCTGGGCCCAGGGCATCAGATAGCCGTTGTCGGGGACGGGGAGGCCGAGCTCCTCCTTCATCTCCTTGTAGATGTTGCGCAGCGAGGGCGGCGTCTTCACTCCGGGACGGACCGAGAAGCACAGGCCGTGGCCCTGGCCCTCGCCGTGGTAGGGGTCCTGGCCGAGGACCAGGACCTTCACCTTGTCGTACGGCGTCGCATCCAGCGCGGCGAAGACCTCCTCGCGCGGCGGATAGACGGGACCCTTCGCCCGCTCCTCCTCGACGAACTCCGTCAGCTCCTTGAAGTAGGGCTGCTGGAGCTCGTCGCCCAGAACCCCGCGCCAGGACTCGGGCAGCATGGCGGTGTCGGTCACGTCAACTTCCTTACGGTGTGCGGCGAACGGTGCGAGGTGACCGCCTGCGGTCACTTCCAGGCTTCAGAACCTACAGGCGACCACTGACAATCGCCCCGCCCACCGCACATCCCGCCGCTACCAGCTGGTCTTGCGGTACAGCTCCCCCACCATCATGATCGTCGAGGGGTCCAGTGCCCGCTCCGCGCCCGAGACCTCCGCGCTCGCGGCCACGTACTGCCGGCCCTGCCACAGCGGCAGCAGTCGCGCGTCGTCGACGAGGATGCGCTGGGCGTCCTCGAAGTCCTTGACGACGTTGGCCCGGTCGCTCTGGGCGCGGGAGTTGGGCAGCAGGCGATCGGTGATCGTGGGCGTGACGTAGGGCGTGCCGAGGGCGTTCTGCTTGCCGACGAACGGCGCGATGAAGTTGTCGGCGTCCGGGAAGTCGGGGAACCAGCCGCGTCCGAACACCGGGTACTCGCCGTTCTGGTAGCCGGTGACATACGTCTTCCAGGGGCGGCTCTTCAGGGTGATCTCGAAGAGACCGGACGCGTCGAGCTGCTTCTTCAGCTCCTCGAACTCGGCCTTGGTGGCGGAGCCGTAGCGGTCGCTGGTGTACCAGAGCGTGAGCGGGACGGGGGTCGTGATGTTCGCGTCGGCGAGGATCTCGCGGGCCTTGGCGGCGCTGGGCTCGCCGTAGTCGTCGAAGAAGCCCGTGGTGTGTCCGGTCAGGCCCTTGGGGACCATGGAGTACAGCGGCTCGACGGTGTCCTTGTAGACCTTGTGGGCGATCGCCGGGCGGTCGATGACCTGGGCGATGGCCTTGCGGACGGCGGACTTGCCGGCCATGCGGTCCTTCGGGTTGAAGACCAGGTAGTTGATCTCCGTGCCGGAGCCCTCGATCAGCTGGAGGTGGTCATCGTCGTCGGCCTGGATGTCGACGATGTCGTCGGCGGCGAGGCCGCGGAAGGCGACGTCCAGCTCCTTGTCGCGCAGTGCCGCGACCATGGTGGGCGAGTCCTGGAAGTAGCGGATGGTCACCGCGTCGTTCTTGCGCTCCGCGTACCCGTCGTAGTTGTCGTTCTTGACGAGTTCGGCCTTGTTGCCCTCGTCGTACGACTCCAGGGTGTACGGCCCGGACCCGACGACCGTGCCGTCCTCGCGGAGCTTGTCCGCCGGGTAGTCCTCGGGGTCGACGATCGACATCGCGGGCGTGGCGAGCACGAACGGGAAGGTGGCGTCGGCCTTGTTGAGGTGGAAGACGATCTCGCGGTCGTTCAGCACCTGGACCCGTTCGAGGCTGCCGAGCAGGCCGGCGGGTCCGCCGTTGACGTTGATCTTCCGGATCCGGTCGATCGAGTACTTGACGGCCTTCGCGTCGAGGGTGTGCCCGTCGGAGAACTCCAGGCCCTCGCGCAGCTCGCAGTGGTACTTCATGTTCGTGTTGTCGGTGAACTGGCAGCTCTCCGCCGCGTCGGGCTCGGGCGCGGTCGAGCCGGAGGGGTAGCTGAGCAGCGTCTGGTAAATGTTCCGGAACAGCTCCCAGGAGCTGTCCCAGGACGCGGCGGGATCAAGGGTGCTGGGGGCCGCGGTCGTCCCCACGACGATCGGCCCCTCCTCCTCCGGGGAATCGGACGAGAGGACACCGCACCCTGCCACCAGTGACGATATGGACGCGATGGCCGCCACCTGCCGCAGGCGTCGGATCCGGTTGAACACGCGCACGCTCCTCGATCTGCCATGCCAAGGGTCGGCAAAACATACCGCAGTGTTCCGGCCGGTGGACCTCCAGTCTCAGGAGCACTTGTTCACCTCTGCGGTGACTACGTTGTCAACGGTTGTTGATCTCCCGACACGTCGACAGGGGCGCCGCTGGTGTCCAGCGGCGCCCCTGTCGGAGTCCCGGTGCGTCAGCCGACGCCGGCGTTGAGGAAGATACCGCCGTCGACGACCAGGGTCTGGCCGGTGATCCAGTCCGACTGTCCCGAGGTGAGGAACGCGGCCGCGCCGCCGATGTCGGAGGGCACGCCGAGCCGGGCCAGCGGGTAGGCCGCGGCGGCCTCCTCTTCCCGGCCCTCGTACAGGGCCTGGGCGAACTTGGTCTTCACCACGGCCGGGGCGATCGCGTTGATCCGCACCTTGGGCGCGAACTCGTGCGCCATCTGCTGGGTGAGGTTGATCATCGCGGCCTTGCTGACGCCGTAGGCGGCGATGAACGGCGAGGGCGCGATGCCCGCAACGGAGGCGATGTTGACGATCGCGCCGCCGTTGTCCTTCTGCCAGGCGTGCCAGGTCTTCTGCGCGAAGCCGAGCGCCGAGATCACGTTGGTCTCGAAGACCTTGCGCGCGACACCCAGGTCGAGGTCGGCGAGCGGCCCGAACACCGGGTTCGTGCCGGCGTTGTTGACCAGGTAGTCGACCCGCCCGAAGGCCTCCATGGCGCGCTCGACGGCGACGGCCTGGTGGGCCTCGTCGTGCGCCTTGCCGGCCACGTAGACGGCGCGCTCGGCGCCGAGCTGCTCGACAGCCTCCTTGAGGGCGTCCTCGCCCCGGCCGGTGATGACGACGCGGTCGCCGCGCGCGACGAGCGCCTCGGCGACGCCGTAGCCGATGCCGCGGCTGGCGCCCGTGACGAGGGCGACCTTGCCGGAGAGCTCAGGCAGTGCAGTCATGTCCGTGTTCTCCCTGATCCCTAGTCGAGCGGTCCGCCGGCGACGTACAGCACCTGGCCGGAGACGAAGCCGGCCGCCTCGCCCGTGAAGAAGGCGATGGCGTTGGCGATGTCCTCCGGCTCGCCGACCCGCGCCACCGGGATCTGGGTGGCGGCGGCGGCCTTGAAGTCCTCGAAGCCCATGCCGACGCGGTCGGCGGTGGCCTTGGTCATCTCGGTGGCGATGAAGCCGGGGGCGACGGCGTTGGCGGTGACGCCGAACTTGCCGAGCTCCTTGGCGAGGGTCTTGGTGAAGCCCTGGAGACCGGCCTTGGCGGCGGAGTAGTTGACCTGGCCGCGGTTGCCGAGCGCCGAGGACGAGGAGAGGTTGACGATACGGCCGAAGCCCGCGTCCACCATGTGCTTCTGACACGCCTTGGACATCAGGAAGGCGCCGCGCAGGTGCACGTTCATGACGGTGTCCCAGTCGGCGACGCTCATCTTGAACAGCAGGTTGTCCCGGAGCACACCCGCGTTGTTGACCAGGATCGTCGGGGCGCCGAGCTCCTCGGCGATCCGCGCGACGGCCGCCTCGACCTGCGCCTCGTCGGAGACGTCGCAGCCGACCGCGATGGCCTTGCCGCCGGCCGCGGTGATCTTCTCCACGGTGTCCTTGCAGGCGGCCTCGTCGAGGTCGATCACGGCGACCGCGCGGCCCTCGGCGGCCAGTCGTACGGCGGTGGCGGCGCCGATGCCGCGCGCGCCGCCGGTGACCACGGCGACCCGCTGCTCAGTGGTGGACATGGATGACTCTCCTCGAGTGAGCGACCGCTTAGTACCTTCGATGGACGTGACGCTAGAAGCCCTGGCACGCGGTGTCAACGGCCACCGCGCGCATGTGATCCATTACCTGATCCGTAACCCGATCCGTCACTTCACCAACAGATCGAGCAGCCGCTCGGCCTCGGCCGCCGGATCGGACGTGAGCCCGGTGTGCACCGGGCCCGGCTGGACGACCGTCGAGCGGGGCGCGATCAGCCAGCGGAAGCGTCGCCCGGCGTCGTCGCCCCCGGCCTGTCCCGCCGCGTCGCCACCCGCGCACACACCCTCGACGGCACCGAGTGCGGCCCGCACCCCGGCGACGTCGGCATCGGGGTCGAGCGCCCGCAATCTGGTCTCGTCCAGGTGGGTCCGGGCGGCGACGAAGGACCGGGCACGGCAGTACACCAGCACGCCCGCATTGAGGCACTCCCCGCGCTCGATGCGCGGGACGACCCGCAGCAGCGCGTACTCGAAGACGTCCTGGGTGCGGGAGCGGGTCCCCAGAGTGCGCTCGCTCACTTGATCCCCTCGATGCGTTCGTGGATGACGGCGGCCCGTGCGACCAGTGGCTCCGCGTACGCACCGCGCAGGGCGTCCGCCGACGCGAACCCCGGTTCGTCCGCAAGCCACACCTCGGGGATCTCGGCGGTCACCTCGGCGAGCAACTCCTCGGTGACCAGCGGCGCCAGCTCGGCCGCGGCTGCCCGCACGTCGGGCGCGAAGGAGGCGAGGGCGTGGTCGGAGGCGTCGTACGGGCGTGCCGCCGAGGCATGGGCCCCGGGCCAGTTGTGCTGCCAGATCATGGTCGCGCCGTGGTCGATGAGCCACAGTTCGCCCTGCCACATCAGCAGGTTGGGGTTGCGCCAGGATCGGTCGACGTTGTTGACCAGGGCGTCGAACCAGACGATCCGCCCGGCGTCCTCGGGGCTCACCTCGAACGCGAGCGGGTCGAAGCCGAGCGCGCCGGACAGGAAGTCCATACCGAGGTTGGTGCCGCCGCTGGACTTGAGCAGCCCCTGCACCTCCTGGTCGGGTTCACCGAGCCCCAGCACCGGGTCGAGTTCGACGGTCACCAGGCGGGGCACCCGGAAGCCCAGCCTGCGGGCGAGTTCACCGCAGACGACCTCGGCGACCAACGTCTTGCGGCCCTGTCCGGCGCCGCTGAACTTCATGACGTACGTCCCGAATTCGTCGGCCTCGACGAGCCCCGGCAGCGAGCCGCCCTCACGCAGGGGCGTGATGAAGCGGGTCGCGATGACTTCCTTGAGCATCGCCCCAGGCTACTGGCGCGAGGACGGGTGACGGGACGGCCCGGGCCAGCGGCGGCGGGTTTGCGCCGACAGGAAACCGACAGCCCCGGACAGGGAACCGACAGCTCCGCTTTACCCACCTCTTCCCCGGACCGGGTCAGGATTTCGACTGCGTCTGAACAGCCGGTCCCAAGGGACCGTACCTCTCGCCAGATCAGGAATCCGTGGAAGGAACGTCAGCATGACCAGCGAATCAGTTCAGCCGGTGTCGAGCCCGAGTCGCCGTACCGTCGTGGCGGCGGTCGGCGCGGCGGGGCTCGCCGTGGCGTTGACCGCATGCGGGTCGGACGACGACGCGTCCGGCTCGTCCACCGAACAGGGTGCCGCCGCCGGCGGTGGCGCGAGCACCGAAGCGGGCGGCGGCTCGTCCGCTTCGTCCGGCGGCGGTGGCGCGGCGCTCGCGAAGACCTCCGACATCCCGGAGGGCAGTGGCAAGGTCTTCAGCGACGAGAAGGTGGTGGTCTCGCAGCCGACGGCCGGCGACTACAAGGCCTTCTCGACGATCTGCACCCATCAGCAGTGTCCGATGACGGACCTCCAGGGGGACACCCTCACCTGCGCCTGCCACAAGAGCCAGTTCTCCGTCCTCGACGGCAGCGTGAAGAAGGGTCCCGCGACCCAGCCGCTGGCCGCCAAGGAGATCAGCGTGGCGGGCGACTCGATCACGCTCGCCTGACACCGCGCGGACGCTTCAATCCGTCCAGCACCTCGTCCGTGGTCGCGACCGTGGCGACCAATGCGAGGGTGTGGCGGATCATCGCCGGCGTGTAGTCGGAGGGCACCCCGGCGATGGCGTCGCGGGGCACGACCACGACATAACCCCGGTTCACGGCGTCGAAGACCGTGTTGGGTATCGCCACGTTGGCCGAGACGCCGGTGACGATCACCGTGCGGCAGCCGATGTTGCGCAGCAGGGCGTCGACGTCGGTGCCCTGGACCGGGGACAGGCCGTGCAGTCGTCGTACGACGAAGTCCTCCTCGGCGACCTCGATCGGCGCCGCCACGCGGACCGCCTCGGTACCGGACAGCTGCTGGACGGGGAGCCGTTCGGCGGCGCGGAAGAGGCGGGCGTTGTGGTTGGCCCCGCGGCCGTCGGGGCGGCGTTCGGCGATCGCGTGGATCACCTGGACGCCGCTCTCGTGGGCGGCCGTGACCAGCCGGGCGACGTTGGCGAGGGCGCCCGAGGAGCGGGCCTCCGCGGCGAGTTCGGGTAGCGCGCCGGCCGGGCCGACGACGCCCTGCTGGCATTCGACGGTGAGCAGGACGGTGGTCGCGGGGTCGAGGAGTTCGCTGAGTTCGGCGTACGACGGCATGGGTCCCCCTGTGACCGACGGCGGCGTGGGCGGGCGAGCGTAGCCACCTTCGGGTGAGGACGGAACCACCATTGCGCATGGACGGAAGACGACCCATCCTTTTCTGACGTGATGTCAGAGGATCTCTCCTCTGGCACGACGTGAGAGAAGAGGGGGCCGCATGACCGTCACTCAGCGCCGGGGCCGGAAGATCATGATGACGCCCGGTGAGCTGGACGAGTTCCTCACCAGCCAGCGCACCTGCCGGATCGCCACGGTGTCCGCCAACGGCTTCCCGCATGTCAGCGCCCTGTGGTTCGCCTGGGACGGCAACTCGCTGTGGCTGTACTCGGTGGTCCGCAGCAAGCGGTGGGCCGATCTGCGCCGCGATCCGCGGGTCGCGATCGTGATCGACACGGGTGAGGACTACGAGCAGCTGCGCGGCGTCGAGCTGTCCGGCACCGTCGAGTTCGTGGGCGAGAGCCCTCGCGTCGGCGAGCTGTGCGCCGAACTCGACGTCCCCGAGACGCTGTTCGCGCGCAAGAACTTCGGCCTCGACGAGATGCCGCACGACGGGCGGCACGCGTGGGTGCGGCTGACGCCGCAGAAGATCGTGTCCTGGGACTTCCGGAAGCTGGGAGCGCTCTAGGCGGCGGACCACAGGCGGCGAGCCGCAGCCGACAGACGGCGAGCCGCAGGCAGCAGGCAGCGTCAGGAGACGTTCTCCCCCGCCTCCCGCAGCGCCCGCACCGCCGCCCGGATCGACGGGCGGCGGTCGGCGTCGGCGCGCCAGACGACGTACACATGGCGTCGCACACGCTGCTTCAGCGGCACGGTCACCACGCCCGCGGGCATCGGATGACGCCCCAGCAGCGGCGCGATGCACACGCCGAGTCCGGCCGCGACCAGGGCGAGCTGGGTGTGGGTCTCGGGGGCGCGGTGGCCGACGAGGGGCTCGATGCCCTTGGAGCGCAGCGTGAACATCAGCCACTCGTGGCAGAACTCGCCCTCGCCCCAGGTGATCCACTCGTCCTCGGCGAACTCGGCGAGGTCCACCTCGTCCCGGTCCGCGAGCCGGTGGCCGACGGGCATCGCCACGTCGGCCGGGTCGTCCAGGATGTGTGCCTTGACCAGGCCCTCGGGCAGCGCCATCGGCTTGTTGTACCAGTCGAGCACGACGGCCAGGTCGAGGTCGCCGCGGATCACCCCGGCGATGCCGTTCTCCGGCTCCAGCTCGCAGGAGCGCACCCGCAGCGCGGGGTGCTCGGCGCGCAGCGCGGAGAGCGCGGAGGGGAACAGCCCGCGCGCGGCGGTCGGGAACGCCGCCAGTCTCAGTTCGCCGACGACCTTGCCGCGCTGTGCCTCCAGGTCGGACTGGGCCAGCTCGACCTGCGACAGGATGCGCCCCGCGTGCTCGGCGAGCAGGCGTCCCGCGTCCGTGAGCCGTACACCCCGGCCGTTCTTGGCGAGGAGCTGCTGGCCGACCTCCCGCTCCAGCTTGGACATCTGCTGCGAGACGGCGGACGTCGTGATGTGCAGGCCCTCCGCCGCGCCGCTGACCGAGCCGTGCCGGGAGAGGGCGTCCAGGGTGCGCAGGCGCTCCAGATTCAACATGTAAGCAATACTACGAGATACAGGGTGCGAAATCTCGATTGTGCTACGAAGTCGGGTGCGGCATCGTTGCTGCCATGACCACCGCCACCGGCTCTCGCGCCCAGGCCGAAGCCACTCCCCGCCCTGCCTCCCGTCCCCGCCCTCGCCCTCGCGCGCGCCTCGACTGGCGGCTGCGCTTCGCCGCCCTCTCGCTGATCTGGGGCTTCAGCTTCCTGCTCATCAAGGTGGGAACCCACGGTTACGCCCCCTTCCAGGTCACGCTCGGGCGGCTGGTGTTCGGTACGGCGGTACTGGCGGCCGCGATGGCGGTGAAGCGGGAGCGGCTGCCGCGCGGGGCGCGCACCTGGGGGCATCTGACGGTCGCCGCGTTCCTGCTCAACGCGCTGCCCTTCTCCCTGTTCGCGTACTCCGAGCTGACGATCCCCTCCACGCTCGCGGGCATCTGCAACGCGACCTCGCCGCTGTGGGGCATGGCCCTGTCCCTGGTCGCGCTCTCGGAGGACCGGCCGACGCGGGTCAGGGTCGCCGGGCTCGGGCTCGGCTTCCTCGGCGTGCTGACCGTGCTCGGGGCGTGGCAGGGCTTTCACGGGCTGGATGCCACGGGGACGGCGATGGCGCTCCTGGCTTCGTTGAGCTACCCGATCGGCTGGATATACGTGCGCCGGACGCTGGCCGGCTCCGGCGAGTCGCATCTGTCGCTGACCGGGGCGCAGTTGTTGTTGGCCACGGGACAACTGGCCGTCGTGACGCCGGTGTTCTCGTCCCTGCCCGGCAGCTTCCCGGTGGTTCCTCTGCTCGCGATCGTGGCGTTGGGGGCGCTCGGTACAGGGCTTGCGGTTCTGCTTCAGTACGGGCTCGTGGCCGAGGTGGGGCCGACCACGGCCCAGATGGTCACGTACTTCATCCCGGTCATCGCCACGGCTGCGGGTGTTGTCGTTCTCGGGGAGTCGTTGCGCTGGACGACGCCGGTCGGTGCGGTGATCGTTCTTGTGGGGGCGGCGCTTACTCAAGTGAAGCGGGCCCCCTGAGTGGGGTGGAGGGCGGGGAGCGTTGGCGGCTGCGGGTCGGATGCGGCTGGTCGCGCCCGCGCGGCGGAGCCGCATGCCGATACGGCCCCGTGCCCCTGAAAGCAGGTTGGCCGCACCCGCGCTCCTCTAGACGTAACCCCTCGGCGGTGCCGAGGCAACCGCCTTCGCCACCGCATCCGCCAGCGGGGCGACCTCGTCGGCACCGAGCGTCGCGATGGTGATGCGGATGCCGGGCGGCGCGCTCATGCGGAAGCGGGCGCCCGGGGCTACGGCCCAGCCCGCGTGCAGGAGGCGGGCCACGGCGCCCGTTTCGTCGGGTACCGGCACCCAGACGTTCAGGCCGCTGCGGCCGTGGGCCGTGATGCCCCGCTGCGCCAGCGCGGCGATCAGGGCGTCCCGTCGGGCCGCGTACGAGGCCGACACCGCCTTCGGGTCGACGGCGCCCTCGGCCCAGAGCTGCAGCAGGGCCCGCTGACCGAGGCGGCTGACCCAGCCGGGGCCGAGGCGCTGGCGGCCGCGCACCCGGTCGACCGTGACGGTGTCGCCGGTGAACACGGCGAGCCGCAGGTCGGGACCGTATGCCTTGGCGGCCGAGCGGACGAACGCCCAGCTGCGGGTGGTGCCGGCCAGGGTGTGCAGGGGCAGGTCGACGATGCCGTGACCGTGGTCGTCCTCGATGAGCAGGACGTCCGGGTGGTCCCGCAGCACGGAGCGCAGGGCACGCGCGCGTGCGGCACTCACGACCGCACCCGTCGGGTTCTGCGCCCGGTCGGTGACGATCAGGGCACACGCCCCCGCGTCCAGAGCCCGGCGCACGTCGTCCGGGAGGGGGCCCTCGTCGTCCACGCCGACCGGAGCCGTCCGCAGCCCGACGGCCGGGACGAGGTCGAGCAGGCTGCCCCAGCCGGGATCCTCGACGGCGACGGTGTCGCCGGGCTTGAGGTGGGCCGCGAGGACCCGCTCGATCATGTCGAGCGACCCGGAGGTCACGCCGATCGGCCCGTCCGGAACGCCGTCGGCGTCGAACGCGGCCCGCGCGCTGCGCGCCAACTCCGGTTCGACTGCCGGGTCCCCGTACATGACCGGCTCCCGGTCGTTCTGCTCGGCGGCCGCCGCGAACGCCCTGGCCAGGGACGGCAGCAGCACGGGGTCCGGATTGCCGGTCGCCACGTCCCGTACGCCCTCCGGCACCTCCACCCGGATGGACTCGCGCCCGGTCGTGGCCGGCTTGGGCCGCACCCGGCTGCCTCGCCGCCCGGCCGTCTCGATGACCCCGCGCTCGCGCAGGATCCGGTAGGCGGCGGCGACCGTGTTGGGATTCACGCCCAGCTCGACCGCCAACTCCCGCATGGGCGGGAGGAGTTCACCCGGCTCCAGCTCGCCGGCACCCACCGCGCGCTCGACGCTCGCCGCAATCTCTGCTGCGCGTCGCCCTTCGATCCGATATCCTCCTAGCACAAAGCTAATTATGCACTAGTGCAATATGGGCTGCAAGAGCGCGACAGAACGCAACCGCAGGAACGTAAGGGAGACCGTCATGCAGGGGACCGAAGAGTCGACGTCGCAGGCCGCCGTCTACCCGCCGACCGACCGCACCGTCCCCACCCGCTCCCCGGACCGGGCGTCGTACGACAAGGAACTGGTGCACGCGATACTCGACGAGGCCTACGTCTGCCACCTCGGCTTCGTCCGCGACGGGGCGCCGGTCGTGCTGCCCACGCTGTTCGCCCGGGTCGGCGAGACGCTCTACGTCCACGGCTCGACGGGTTCGCGCCCGCTGCGGATGACCGGCCAGGCCGACCCGGGGCTGCCGGTCTGTCTGACGGTCACGCATGTCGACGCGCTGATCCTGGCCCGCTCGGCCTTCCACCACTCGATCAACTACCGGTCCGTGGTGGTGCACGGCACCGCGTTCGACGTGACGGACCCGGAGGAGAAGCGGGTGGCCTTGGACGCGCTGGTCGATCACGTCGTGGCCGGCCGGTCCCGTGACTCGCGGCCCGCCAACAAGAAGGAGCTGGCCGCCACCGCCGTGATCCGCCTCGACCTGACCGAGGTCTCCGCCAAGCTCCGCACCGGCGGCGTCAACGACGAGCCCGAGGACCTCGCCCTCCCCCACTGGGCCGGCGTCGTGCCGCTGCGCAAGGGGTACGACGCGCCGGTCGGCGACCCCGACCTGGCCCCCGGCACCGAGCTCCCCGGCTACCTCGGAACCCTGTGATGCTGATCCACCCCTGGGACGCGCCCCGCGACGACGCCGAGTGGCAGCGGTGGCTGGCCGTCCACGACTTCGGGCAGCTCGTCGTCAACGGCCTCGACGGCGAGCCGCCGCACGTCCAGCCGCTGCACTTCGCGTACGACGGCGAGCGCGGCGAGGCCGTCACACACCTGGCCCGACCCAACCCGATGTGGCCCGCGCTGCTGGCGAACCCCGAGGTCGTGCTGAGCGTGGTCGACGACTACGTCTATGTACCGGGCCCCTGGCAGGCCGACCCGGGCATCCCGCCCGAGCATGGCACACCGACCAGCTTCTACGCGGCCGTCCAACTCCGCTGCCGGGCCCATGTCGTGGACGACCCGGCCGGGAAGGCCGAACTGCTCAACCGCCAGGTCGGGCACTTCCAGCCGGAGGGCGACTCGGCGGAGGTGGCGGTCGGCGAGGCGCCGTTCGGCAGGCTGCTGTCCGGCATTCGGGGGCTGCGCCTCGAAGTCACCGGCGTCCGGGCGAAGTTCAAGTACGCGGGCAAGCGGACGGAGGAGGTCCAGGACCGGATCGCGGTGCGGCTGACGCGGCGGGCCGGCCCTGGGGACGCCGCGGCGCGCGAGCACATGCTGCGCCGCCGCCCCGCCCGAGAGCCTGGCTGAGCGTCCGCGCCACCGCCCATGCCGCTCTGATCCCTGCCTGCCGTCAGCCGAACAAGTGGCTGATGCCGCCTTGGCCGTCCGTTCCGTCCCAAACGACAGCCCCCAACCAGAACGGGAACCAGAACACCTGCTCCGGTAGGACGGGGGCGGCGATGAACCAGACGATGGGCAGGACAGCGAACAGCAGGCAGCAGCACCAGCCACTCCTGCCAGAAGCCGAAGACTGCCGTGTTGGATTTGTAGGCACCTCGCGAAGGTAGGCAGTACTCACAATTCGCGCATGAGTACCCGTACTTACGGCGTCAACTACGGTGCCGACCACATGGTCGGGCCCTATACGACGGTCGAGCAGGTGGACAAATCCCGCCCCTGTCCCCCACCCGCCACCGGCTCCGGCGAACCCTTCGCGGGTGCCGACGACTGCGCGATGAAGGCGCCGACCAGGACGATCGCACCACCGATGATCTGCGGGGCGGAGAGGTGCTCGCCGAGCAGGACCCAGGCCAGGACGGTCGCGATGACCGCTTCGAGACAGGCGACCACGCCGGCGACCTGCGGCGAGAGCCGGCGGACGGAGACCACGCCGGTGACGTAGGCGACGACTGTCGCGACGAGGACGATCCAGGACAGCAGCAGAGGGGCCGCGACGGGGGTGCCGTTCATGTGCGCGGTGCCGCCCAGCACGGACCAGTCCATCGTCCAGGGGCGGGCCACGAGGGTGAGGACACCGGTGCCGACCAGGAGGCCGTACGCGATGACGCCGAGCGGATCGGGGGCGTCGGCGCCGGAGTCGCTGCCCTGGTCGGACAGCACGAAGTAGCCGACCTGGCAGCAAGCGGCGCCGAGCGCGAGAAGCAGGCCGACCGCGTCGAAGCTCAGCCCCGACCAGACCTCGACGACACAGGCGAGCCCCCCGACCGCGAGGATGACACCGAGTGCGGCGGCGGGCGTGACGGGCCGCCGCTGTACGAACCGCACCCAGCCGAGCACGAGCGCGGGGGCGAGGTACTCGACGAGCAGCGCCACCCCGACCGGGATACGGGATATCGAGGCGAAGTAGAAGGCCTGTACGCCGGCCACGCCCAGCAGTCCGAACCCGGCGAGCAGGGCGGGTCGGCGGCGCAGCAGCGCACGGTGGCGCACGGCGAGCGGCAGCATCACGAGGGCGGCGCCGGCCACGCGCAGCCACACCACGTGGAGCGGATCCAGCCCCGCCTCGATCAGCGGCTTCGCCGCGACACCGGACCCTCCGAAGGCGATCGCGGAACCCAGCGCCAGACCCAGCCCGACACCCTTGCCCCGGCCGACCCCACTACTTTCAGACATGCGCACCGGCACATGATGACAGGCGACGACATGAGCGTCATCCCCGATGACACCTGTCTCGCCGAGTGGACAGAGAGGCGGCTACAGGCAGCGATCGCGAGGTGGGTCTAGCGAGCCGTTTCGCCGTCGGCCGCGTACTCGTCACGCCACTCGTCACGTCGCTCGTCACGTCGCTCGCCGCTTCGAGCGTCGATCCGGGCGAGCAGCTCGTTCGCGTCGATGCCGGCGCGGGCGAGCACCTCGACGGCGCGGGCCTGCGGGTCCGCCACGATCGCCGCGAGCAGGTCGATGCCCCCGGCCCGCGCGTCGCCGCGGCGGGCGGCGCGTCGGCAGGCGTCCTCCATCGCGCTCGCGGCCAACGGCGAGTAACCCTCGCCGTCCCTCACCACGGGTACGGCACCGGAGTCCTCGACGGCGCCCTGCCAGCGCAGGCCGTAGCCGATGGTGCGTTGCACGAGGTAGCCCAGCAGGCGGGCGATCTGGGGGCCGTCGCCGAAGACGGCGTACACATCACGGTCGTGCTCCAGCAGCGAGTGCAGCAGATGGGCCGTGTCGATCTGCCGGTCCCCGTCCCTGACCGCCCGGCGGCGGGCACCCGAGACCACCGCTGCCAGCTCGTCACTGAGCCTGGCATCGTCCGCGGCGGCAGGGTGCCGACAGTCCTGCTCCTTGGCCGACTGCCGGGGAATACGGCGTTGCACATCTCCTACCCCATCAACCACTGCGAGCCGCGTCATCCCCGGGAGGAAGCATTTTGGCGTCCCACACAGAGTGGACCCCGCCGGCCGATATCTCCTCCTTACGGATGAGATCACGCCGAAAGCCCCCGAGGGGCGTGCGCCGCCTTGCCGTGCGCCGCGTACGCAACCATGGCGCCCCGTCTGACGTCCCACAGGGACATGGAGAGCAGGTGCTGGCTGGTGGCGCTGCCCGCCGTCGACGGCAGGCAGTACGTCTACCGGGTGTACGCCCCGGAGGACGCCCTGCTCGCCGACCTGTTCTGGGAGGCGTGGCACTGCCATGACGAGAGCGCGTTCCCGCGCGCGTGGGATCTCTTCGACGCCGCGGTGATCCGGCTGGTGGGCTGAGCCGCACGGCCGACCGGCGGCCCGGTCGGCGGGTTGGCAGGTGGGCGGGTTGGCAGGTGGGCGGGTTGGCAGGCGGGCGGGTTGGCAGGCGGGCAGGGAGCCGCGCTCACGTCTCCACACTTTCTGACGGCTCATCAGTATTGAATGTTCCAGGCCCCCCGGCTACGTTCCGCGACACCGTAGCCCGAGACGAAGGGGTGGTCGCATGGCCGAAGTCAGCGCGGAGTCACGTATCGAGGCGCCGGCCGAGAAGGTCTGGGCACAGCTGACGGACTGGTCGGCGTACGGGCAGTGGAACGCGACCCACACCAGCTTTCCGGGCGGCGGCCCCACGGCCCTCGAAGTGGGCGGGACCTTCCAGGAGAACATGAAGCTGATGGGGTTCCCGGCCGAGGTCGAGTGGACCATCGAGGAGCTGGAGCCGGCGCGGGTGCTCGCGATTCGCGGCAAGGGTCCGATGGCGGTGACCGTGGCCACGCGCTACACGCTGACGCCGGAAGGCGGCGGCGCCGACGCCACGTCGGTCCGTATCGACGGGGAGTTCACGGGTGCGGCCGTCTCGTTGATGGCGGGCAAGCTCAAGGATTCGGCCACGGCGGCACTGAACGAGTCGCTGCGCAAGCTGGCGGGCCTGGTGACCTGACCGGCCTCAGCGCACACACCGAACCGCAACACCCAGAACCTCACGACCAGCACCCCCCCGCACACACAGAGCGAACCGCACACAGAACGAACCGCACACACGAAGGGCGCCCCGCGGATCAGCCCACGGGGCGCCTTCACTCAGGGCGGCGAGGCCGCCGACCCGACTCAGTCCTCATCGGCGAGGATGAGGTACAGCCTCTTGCGGGCGTCGTTGATGACGGTCAGCGCCTTCTCGCGCTGCTCCTTGCTGCCCGTCTTCCAGACCTGCCCGAATGCCTCCATCAGACCGAAACCGGCCTGCCGGATCTCACCGAGGGCCTCCCAGTCGACACCGCGGGAGGCTTCCTCCCAGGGCGCCTCGGGCCCGGCTTCGGCCGCCTCGCGGCCCGCCTCCGTGAGCGAGAACAGCTTCTTGCCGCCTTCGCTCTCACTGGCGATCAGCCCCTCGTCCTCCAGCAGCTGGAGGGTGGGGTACACCGAGCCGGGACTGGGCTTCCACGCCCCGCCGCTGCGCTCGGCGATCTCCTGGATCATCTCGTAGCCGTGCATGGGGCGGTCCTTCAGCAGGGCGAGGATCGACGCGCGCACATCACCGCGCCGCGCCCTCCCTCGCGGTCCACCCCGGCCGCCCTTCGGCCCCCAGGGGCCGGGCCCGAACCCAGGCCCACCGAAACCGCCGGGGCCGCCCGGCCCGAAGGGCCCGAAAGCAGCGCGCAGCCCCTCGAAGCCGCCTCGGCCGTGATGACCGTGTCCACCATGCCCACGCTCGAATCCATGGGAACGCATCGCAATCACTCCATTCCATCGTTGATCTGTCGCGATGCGTCAACGATATATCGGAACAGTTCGCATGACAAGGCCGGCCGGCACTGAGGGGTGATCGACGCACTGACAGGTCTCGTTAGGATCTCCTGATCATGGACGTGCTGACGGGGAACGAGATGATCGCCATCCCGCCGGGGCAGGTGACGCTGTCGGACCGGCGGACACAGCGCAGTTGGTCGGTCGAACTTGCGCCTTACCAGCTCGCGGCATCCCCGGTCACCCAGGCGTTGTACGCACAGATCGCAGGCCAGCGGCCGAGTACCACCCCTGGGGACCAGTTGCCCGTCGAGTGCGTCTCCTGGTGGGATGCGGCGCGGTTCTGCAACGCGCTGTCCCGGTGCGCCGGCCTCACGCCCGCGTACCACTTCCGTGCCGAGGCCGAAGATATCGAGTGGGACGCGTCCGCCGACGGGTATCGACTGCCGACCGAAGCCGAGTGGGAGCACGCCTGCCGTGCCGGGACGACCGGGCCGCGCTACGGGGAGCTCGACGAGATCGGCTGGTACCGCGGCAACTCGCACGAGCGCATCCACGAGGTGGGCGGCAAACGCCCCAACTCGTGGGGGCTTTACGACATGCTCGGCAACGTCTGGGACTGGTGCTGGGACGTCTACGACGCCGAGGTCTACGGCGCCTACCGGGTGCTCCGTGGCGGTGGTTGGTTCGATGAGCACTGGAGTTGCCGGGCCTCCGCGCGGCGCCGCAGCCACCCGACTTTCCAGGTCGACGACGTGGGATTCCGCGTCGCGCGTTCCGTCGTGCGCTGATCTACGTCGTGTGCGAAGGCCCTGTCTCGGCGAACCATGACAGGGGCTGGGGGGACCACTTGGGCAGCGAGATCGCCGAGTCTGCGGCCCGGCCCGCGCGGGGTCGATCTGGCGATAGCGTGATCCTCATGACGGCTGAAGACGAGGCCCTGGTCGGCGGGATGGTGAACGCGGGGGCGGTCTTGCGCCGGGGGGAGTTGGTGGAGCGACCGGCACCGCGCAACGCGCGTGCCCTGCATGCCTATCTCCTTGCGCTGAAGGAGCACGGCTTCGACGCGGCGCCGGCCCCTGTCGGTCTCCCCGCGGATGGCCGTGAGCAGCTGACTTTCATCCCTGGCGACGTGGCTCTGCCGCCGTTCCCGGACTGGGCGATGACGAGCTCCGCCCTCGAATCGGTGGGGAGCCTGCTGCGGCGTCTGCATGAGACCAGCGCGGCCGTCGCGGTCGACACCCGTGCCGAGTGGCCCCCGGACCTCGCCGACCCGGAGGGGGGAACGATGTTGTGCCACAACGATGTGTGCCCGGAAAACGTCGTCTTCCGCGACGGTCGTGCCGCGGCCCTGATCGATTTCGACTTGGCGGCCCCGGGCCGTGCCCTCTGGGACATCGCCATGACCGCCCGCTATTGGGTGCCCATGCTCGATCCCGGGTCCGCGGCCGCTCTCCATCCGCCCGGGCTGGATGCGGCCGCACGACTGCGGATCCTTGCCGACAGCTACGGCCTCCCGGCGGGGGACCGCGCCGAGTTGCCCGGCGTCATCGAGCAGGCCACGGAGGTCTGCCGGGCCTTCGTCGCCCGCCGCGTGGCCGGCGGAGACCCCGTCTATCTCCAGGCGTTGGCCGAACGTGGCGGATGGGAACGCTGGGACCGCATGCGGACCTGGCTGGTGGACCACCGCAAGGCGTTCACGGCTGCCCTGCTGAACTGACCGGCCCGGATGTTCGAGGACAGACTCACAAGAGCATCGCCTTGCATTGGCGGTATGCCTTCTCGGCGCCGACGCACTCGGGCTGCGCAGCGTGTGGGTGGCGGACGGACGCGACTGGACCGGCGACTCCTTCCGGCCCACTCATGTCGCTCAGGACGTCGCCTCGGCGATCGACCACGCCATCACCACGCCCCGGCAAACCTCCCGGCAAGCACCCCGACACATGCCGCGACATACTCCGCCGCAGGAGTGGGCGACAGGGCGCGACGGCCTGCGCCGCCTCGACCCGAAATCGGTCCAGCACCCCCGAATTGGCCTTGGTCGTCCCGGCCCCCGCACCCCTAGCGTCGACGTCATGCGGATTCGAATCGTCGACGCCTTCACCGACCGTCCCTTCGCCGGCAACCCGGCCGGGGTCCTGCTGCTCGACGCCTTCCCGGCGGACGACTGGCTCCGGAACGTGGCCAGGGAGGTCAACCACGCCGAGACGGCGTTCGCGCACCGGCTGCCCGAAGGCGGTGCGGCGGACTGGGCGTTGCGGTGGTTCACGCCGGTCGCCGAGGTCGCGATGTGCGGGCACGCCACGCTCGCCACGGCCCATGTGCTGCACAGCACCGGCGCCCACGAGGGACCCGTACGGTTCGCCACGCGCAGCGGCGTGCTCGTGGCCACGCCCCGCGAGGACGGCTCCCTCACCCTCGACTTCCCGACCGCACCGCTCACGCCGGTCGAGGTCCCGGAGGGCGTCACGGAGGCCCTCGGTGCCGAAGCGCGGGTCGCCTTCGACACCGGCCCGAACGTCGGCGACCTGCTCCTCGAACTCGGCGACGAGAAGACGGTCCGCGCCCTGTCCCCCGACCACAGGGCTCTCGGCTCCTACTCGGAGCGCGGCATCATCGCCACCGCCCGCGCCGAGGACCCGGCCCGGGGCTACGACTTCGTGTCCCGTTGCTTCTTCCCGAACGTCGGCATCGACGAGGACCCGGTCACCGGCAGCGCCCACACGGCCCTCGCCCCCTTCTGGTCCGAGCGCCTCGGCAGGGCCGAACTCACCGGCCTCCAGGCCTCCCCCCGCTCCGGTCGCGTCCGCACGGAGCTGCGCGGCGACCGCACGCTGCTGAGCGGCCGCGCGGTGACCGTCATCGACGGAGAGCTGATCGCCTAGAGCTCGCGCCCGGCGGGCAGGCGGCCCCTCGAAGAGGCTCACGCCGTCGGCAGCCAACCCACCTTCCCGGCCAGCAGCGCGTACCCCACGAACGCCCCTATGTCGAGCAGGGAATGCGCCACGACCAACGGGCCCACGCGGCCCCAGCGTCGGTACAGATAGACGAACACCACGCCCATCGCCATGTTGCCGAGGAAGCCGCCGATGCCCTGGTAGAGGTGGTAGGAGCCGCGCAGTACGGAACTGGCCACCAGTGCGGTGCCGGGCGTCCAGCCCAACTGGCCCAGGCGGCGCAGCAGATAGCCGACCACGATCACCTCTTCGAGGATCGCGTTCTGCATCGCCGACAGGATCAGCACCGGGTACTTCCACCACACGTCGGGCAGCGCCTCGGGCACCACGGTGAGGTTGAAGCCGAGCCCGCGGGCGGCCAGGTAGAAGGCGATTCCGGTGCTGCCGATCACCGCCGCGATCGCCGCTCCCCGGCCGAGGTCCGGCCAGGGCCGGGTCCGGTCGAAGCCGAGGGTGCGCAGGCTCTGCCCCTCGCGCAGCAGGAAGTGCGCGACGAGCGCGACGGGGATCAGGGCGGTGGTGATCCCGAACAGCTGCCAGGCGAGATCCAGCCAGGGGCGGCCCGGCGCGGCCGAGGCGTTGAGCGTGGCCGCCTGGTCCTTGAGGCCACCCGGTTTGGTGACCGAACCGACAAAACTGATCAGGGCGGACACGCCACTCGCACCGAGGGAAAGCCCCAGAACGAGCAGCGTCTCATCGCGGAAGATCCGCCGTGAGGGCCGCTCGTGCGGAAAAGATTCGGCCATGGGGCCTGCCTCGCCCTGCACACCTGCCTCCAGTTGAGTCTCCGTACGGGTCGTACCGCTCCCTTGCCTGCCATACGGCCGGACTCCGGCACGGGGTTCAGCAGGGCAACAGGGCGGGCACCACCGTCATGGGACGTCACAGCTTGCCCGATCAGTATGGGGCGGGCGCCGGCGACCCCCGTCGACGCGGCCCCCGTCGACGCGGCCCCCGTCGACGGACACGCCGTCGTACGGTCGCCCTGGCCGACGGGGCTGACCGACCCCGGCGTTTCGCCCTCTGCCGCCCACCGGCCTGCGAGCCGTCACCCCAGCGGCACAGGCTCCAGCAACCCCACGGGCCAGGTGTGGACCGGATCCCCGCGGTGCATCAGCTCGCGGTACCGGCGGGTCGTGGCCGCCAGGGCAGCGTCCCGGCTCAGGCCCGCCTCCAGTCCCTGGTGGAAGGTGGCCGCCTGCCAGGACGCGCCGTTCATGCGCCTGCGGCACCGCTCCTCGATGACGCCGAGGTAGAGGTCCCGGTCGGCGCGCTCGACGCCCCACGCGTCCAGGCCGGCCTCGGCCAGCGGCAGGAGTTCGTCGCGGACGAGGCTCACCGCGTCGACCTCCGTCGTGCCGCCGTACCGTCCGCGCCGCGGCCAGCGCAGCCGTGCGTCGATGCCGTGCTTGCACGCCGCGTCGAAGTTGGCGGCCGCCGCCTCGAAGGGCAGCCGGGCCCACACGGGCCGTGACTCCTCGGCGAGGGCACGGACGACGCCGTAGTAGAAGGCCGTGTTGGCCATGACGTCCGTGATGGTCGGTCCGGCGGGCAGGACGCGGTTTTCGACGCGCAGGTGCGGGACGCCGTCGGCGATGCCGTAGACCGGCCGGTTCCAGCGGTACACGGTGCCGTTGTGCAGGACGAGTTCGGCGAGCGACGGTGTGCCGCCGGCGTCCAGGACGTCGAGCGGGTCCTCGTCGTCGCAGATCGGCAGCAGGGCGGGGAAGAACCGCAGGTTCTCCTCGAAGAGGTCGTACGCCGAGGTGATCCACCGCTCCCCGAACCAGGTCCGCGGCCGCACGCCCTGGGCCTGGAGCTCGGGCGGGCGGGTGTCGGTGGACTGCTGGAACAGCGGTGGGCGCGACTCCCGCCACAGCTCGCGCCCGAAGAGGAACGGCGAGTTGGCGCCGACGGCGACCTGCGCGGCGGCGACCGCCTGGGCCGCGTTCCAGACGTCGGCGAAGCGGCCCGGGGTGACCTGGAGGTGCAGTTGCACGGAGGTGCAGGCGGCCTCGGGGGCAATGGACCCCGAGGTGCACGTCAGATGCTCCACGCCGTCGATGTCGAGCGTGAAGTCCTCGCCGCGGGCGGCCACGATCTGGTCGTTGAGGAGGGTGTAGCGGTCGACGGCGGAGAGATTCGAGGAGACCAGGTCGTCCCGGTCGAGCGTCGGCAGAATGCCGATCATCACGATTCCCGCGTCGAGCTCACCGGCTTTTCGGTCGGCATATGCCAATGACGTACGGAGTTCCTCCGCGAGCTGGTCGAATACCCGCCCCTGAAGGCGGTGTGGAGCTATGTTCACTTCCAGGTTGAACATGGCGAGTTCTGTTTGGAAATCTCGGCTCGCGATCCGCTCCAGCACCTGCATGTTCAACATTTTCGGCATGCCGTCGGCGCCGGTGAGATTCAATTCGATCTCCAGCCCCATGAGGTTCTTGGGGCGGTCGAACCGCTTCTCCTCCAGCAGCCGCTCCAGGCCCGTCAGACACCGCCGCAGCTTCTCGCGGTAGTGCTGGCGATCGGACAGATCGAACCGACCTGCCACGACCTTCTCCCCCATCGAAGCTTCCCTCCTCGGATGGGCGGACCGAGTAACGGCGGCCGCCGGTCTCCCGGGTCAGGTGGGATGATGCCCAGCCGAAGCGATCGATAACGTCCCGCCTCGGCCCGTCACCCACTACGCTGTCGGACGTGACCGGCGGCACATTCACCAGGCATGGAGCACGGCGCAGTTGCGAGCTCCTCACGAACTCGTGAAAAACGCCGACGAGAATTGGCCGACCGCACCCGGGGTATTTTTCGAGGTCATCGCCGTATGATCGGTCGGCACTCGGGACGATTCCCACATATCACCGGCCGAATGAACCCTTGCCGGGTGCACCGAAATCGGCTAGATGAAACATCGTCTGAACACTCGTCGTATAAACTCCGCAATCAAGGCAGAGGGTTGGCGCCCACGGTCCCAGGACCTGCCGTCACGTGACGTGCGGCAGGCCCCGCTCACCCCCCTCGCGCTTCCCGACCCGGCCCCCGCCTCTCTGACCTCCGTGAGCAGACAGCGCTGTCCGCCCCCGCCACGCCCTCGCGCCACCGGCTCTCCGAATGAGAGGCGACCCACCATGCCGCTGCATGTTCCCCCGGCTCCCGCGCCCGCACTTCGCTCCGTCCTCACCGCCCTCGGCTCGCCCACCGCGGTACGTGAGGCCCGAACGCCCACCCTGCGTGCCGCCCAGGGGCCCGCCACACCCGAACTCCCACTGCCCGTGCACGTCCTGGACGAGCTCACCCCGGCGGGCGTGACCGCGACCCGGCTGACCGGCTGGCGCTTCCTGATCCGCTGCGGGGAACGCGCGGTGGCCGCGGCGGAGACCCGGCTGACGCCCGACGGCTGGGCGTTCTCGCACTTCTTCGAGGGCCCCTACATCGCCTCCACCGAGCGGGCACTACAGCAGGCCGAGACGATAGGCCAGCCCTATCAGCCGCGCCTGCTGTCGTTCCCCGGCCTCTACATGCTCACCCTGTGGCTGCACGGCGACTGCACCGCGGACGCCGCCACCGGCCACCCCGCGGCCACGGACATCCTCGTGCCGCTGGCCCCGGCCCCGCCCGGTATCGCGGCCCACCTGCCGCTCCGGGTCGCCGAGCTGCTCCCGGTGCTGACCCATCGTGCGACGCCGGCCCCGCTGCCGCCTCTGCCTCCCCTGCTCGGTTCCCCCGCCTGACGGCGCACCGCGCGGGTGCCTCGTACCCCGCCGCCCCGTTCCGGGCGGCGGGGTACGCCGCTGTTCGCGGTGGGATGCCGTTCACCGCGGGATTGGGCTCGTATCGCACAACAGGAAATCGAGCCGCGCGAACACGCAATGATTTCGCTCGCACGAGCGACAATACGCTCGAACGAGCCCCGCAATACCTCCGGGCCACCCGGACTAGCCCCATCCGACCACTGCGAACCATCCGAAGTGACAGTGGAGTTGGGATGAACCGCCCGCGCCCGCGATGCGTCATCAACCTGTGAGAAAGCGGTGCTGCGAAATCCCTGCGGATTGACGCCCGTGGGGCAACACTGGGTTCCGACCGACTAATAACAACGGGGGGCGGCCATGAACGAAGCTTCACGCCGCGAAACAGACACGATCACCACCGCAGACACGACAGTCACCTCACACATCACAACAGAGCGAAAGATCCCCTCCATGTGCCAGCACCAGCCACCGTGCCCCTCAGCCGACTCCGCCGACCGGGAATCCGCCCGTCTCGTGGCGCACCACCCGGAGCAGGGATGGAGCCTGTTGTGCAACGGTGTTCTGCTCTTCGAGGACACCGGTGAGCTCCTGCCGGACGGCCAGATCATCGCCCCGCACCGTCCGCTGGACACCGGCAAGGTGATGACCGCCGCATAGCGCCACCACCGGGCGGAGTGACGAACGCCCGGAGTACTCCCAGGGGCCGGTCGCAGACCTGACTGCGAGCCGGCCCCCACGTGCGTCCGGGGACGGTCACTGACCGTAGCGGACCCTTACTTCAGCGCTTCCCGCAGCGCGAAGTACGCCGGCTTCGGGCGCAGCTGCTCGTCCCACGGCAGGGCCGCGCCCTCGCCCGGGAAGAACGCCGGGATCCAGCTGTACTTGTCCGTGTAGTCCCAGACGGTGATCCCCACACACCGCCGCACCGCCAGGCACGCCTCGGTCATGTCCCGGTACCAGTCGGCCTGCTGGGCCAGCTTCTCGTCGGTCGTGGGCAGCAGCATCCGTACGTCGACCTCGGTGAGTGCCGTGTCGAGGCCGAGCCGGGAGAAGCGGCGGAGGTTGTCCTCCAGCGTGGCCGGATAGCCGTACTGGAGCGCCAGATGGGCCTGGAGGCCGAAGCCGTGCAGCGGGACGCCCTGGGCCTTCAACTCCTTGGCCAGCCGGTAGTAGGCGTCGCTCTTCGGGCCGACCGCCTCGACGTTGTAGTCGTTCAGGTACAGCCTGGCGCGCGGGTCGGCCTCGTGGGCCCAGCGCAGGGCGTCGGCGATGTAGCCGGGGCCGAGCGTCTTGTAGAAGATCGTCTCGCGGTACGTGCCGTCCTCGTTGAACGCCTCGTTGACGACGTCCCACGCGTAGATCTTGCCCCGGTAGTGCCGTACCTCGGTCTGGATGTGCTTCTTCAGTACGGCCCTCAGCTCGGGCGCCGTCCACTCGCGGCCGGTGAGCCAGCCCGGCAGCTGGCTGTGCCAGACGAGGGTGTGGCCGCGCACCTTCTGGTGGTGGGCGCGGGCGAGGTTCACGATCTCGTCGCCCTTGGAGAAGTCGAACACGCCCTGCTGGGGCTCGGTGGCGTACCACTTCATGCCGTTGCCCGGCGTGATCTGGTCGAACTCGCTGCCGAGGAGCGCCTTGTACGGCTCGTCGACGAGTTCGGGGTTGTCGGTCGCGCTGCCGAAGTAGCGGCCGTGGCGCTGGGCGAGGTCGGCGAGGGTGGGCGGCTCGGGCCGCGCCTGGGCGGGCGAGCCGGCGCCGATCCCGGCGGCGACCAGGAGCGCGGCGAGAGCGCCGACGAGTCTGAGACGGTTCCTGCGCATGGTGCGACTCCTCACGTGTCGGATGTGTGGGTAGCCGTACGTCCGCCGGTGCGCGTCACCCCTTGGTGGCGCCGGCGGTGAGGCCGCCGACGAGCTGGCGCTCGGCGACGGAGTAGAAGGCGAGGGCGGGGACCATGGCCAGCACCAGGTAGGCGAAGACGCGGGCGTAGTCCGCGGAGTACTGGCCCTGGAACTGCTGGACGCCGATGGGGATGGTCCACCACGTGGAGTCGGTGAACACCAGCAGGGGCAGGAAGAAGTTGTTCCAGCTGGTGACGACGGCGAGGACCGAGACGGTGCCCAGCGCGGGCCGTGCCATCGGCAGCAGCACGCGCCAGAAGAACCCGAAGGAACTGCATCCGTCGAGGGTGGCCGCCTCCTCCAGCTCGCCCGGGATCTCCCGGAAGAAGCCGCGCAGGATGATGATGGTCATCGGCAGCCCGAACGCGGCCTGCGGGAGGATCACGCCGAGCGGGTTGTCCAGCAGGCCCAGGGAGCGCAGCAGCAGGAACAGCGGGAGCGCCGCCACCGCGAAGGGGAACATCAGCCCCATCGTGAAGAGGGTGAACAGCGCCTCCCGTCCCCGGAAGGCGAAGCGCGCGAAGGAGAACGCCGAGAGCGCGGAGACGGCCACGACCAGGACGGTCGTACCGATCGCGATCAGGGTGCTGTTGCCGATCAGCCGCCAGAAGTCGCCGGAGCCGAGGATGTCCGTGTAGTTGCCGGCCACCCAGGACTCCGGCAGTCCGACCGGGTTGCGGGAGAGCTCGTCGGTGGACTTGAAGCCGGACAGCACGGCGTACAGCAGCGGCACCACCATCATCGCGCCGACCACCGCGAGGATCACGTGCAGCGGCAGGTTCTTCCCGTTCCTCCTGCCGGACCCGGCCGTCATTTGGCGCCTCCCCGCATCGTCGTGGTGGCTCCCTGGAGATCGCGGCGGAGCACGAACCGCTGGTAGGCGAGGGCGAAGACGAGGCTGATGCCGAACATGGCCACGCTGATCGCGCTGGCGTAGCCGACCTGATAGCGCTTGAAGCCGTACTGGAACATGGTCACGGCCATCGTCTCGGAGTGATGGTCGGGGCCGCCCGCGGTGGTCACCCAGACCAGGTCGAAGAGCTGGATCGACCCGATCACGGACAGGAACACGCTGATCCGCAGAGTGGGCGCGAGGAGCGGCAGGGTGACACTGCGGAAGCGCTGCCAGGCGCTGGCGCCGTCGATCAGCGCGGCCTCGGTCAACTCCCGGGGGATGGACTGGAGTCCGGCCAGGTACAGCATCATGTGGAAGCCGAAGTACTTCCACGTCATGACCAGGAAGAGGGTGGCCATCACCATGGACGGATCGGCGAACCACTCGCCGCCGAGCCCGTCGAGACCGATGCCGCCCAGGATCCGGTCGGCGAAGCCGTCGTCGGGCGCGAAGATCATGCCGAACAGGACGCCGGTGATCGCCTCGGAAAGGACGTACGGCCCGAAGAACAGCATCCGGTAGAAGGCCCGTCCGCGCAGCTTCTGGTTGAGCAGGACGGCCATGGCGAGCGCGAACGGCAGCTGGATGGCGAGCGACAGCACGACCAGGACCAGACAGCGCCACAGGTCCCGGAGGAAGACGGGGTCCTCGAAGAGCCGGGTGAAGTTGTCGGCGCCGACGTAGTCGGACGGCATGCCGAAGCCGCCCCAGCGGAAGAACGCCGCGTACAGGGCGAACAGCATCGGCAGCAGCACCAGCACGAGGAAGAGCACCAGGGCCGGCACCTGGAAGCCGACCGCGGTGAGCCAGTGCAGCGCGCGCCGCCGGGCCCGCCCCCGGGCCGCACCGGCGGACGGGGGCGGGACGTCGGCGTCGGGGCCGGTCCGCTTGTCCGGCAGGAACGTGGAGGTCATCGCCGGCTACTGCTCTTCCTTCGCGGTCTGCGTGATCGACTCGGCGACCTGCTGAGGGGACCTGGACCCGGCGATGAGCGCGGCCACGCTGTCGTTGACCTCCTGGCCGACCGCGGGTGCGTACGCCTGGTCGAGATAGAGCTGGAACCCGGTGGCGGCCTTCAACTGTGCCTGTACAGCCTTGATGTTGGGGTCGGCGATCGCGCTCTCCGCCGCCGGGACCACCGGGAGGACGCCGGTCTTCTTGACCAGCTCCACGTCCGTCGCCTCGGAGGCGAAGAACTTCAGGAAGTCGACAGCGGCCTGCGGGGCGCCGCTGCGCAGGGCGTGTCCGCCGCCCCCGCCGAACACCTCGGTGATCGCGCCCTTGCCGCCGTCGACCGCGGGGAACGGGAAGAAGCCGAGGTCGTCGCCGAGACCCTTGCCGCTGTCCGCCTGGACGACCGGGGCCCACTGGCCCATGAGTTCCATCGCCGCCTTGCCGTTGCCGACGGCCGCGGCCTGGCCGGTGGGGGTGGAGTACGCGGCGCCGAGGAAGCCCTTCTGGAACGGCTGGAGGTCGACGAGCTCCTGGAGATGCTGACCGGCCTGGACGAAGGGGTCGCCGGTGAAGTCCTTGTCGTCGTACGCCTCCTGAAGGGCGGAGGCGCCCGCGGTGCGCATCGAGAGGTAGGCCCAGTAGTACATGCCGGGCCATTTCTCCTTGCCCGCGAGGGCGAGCGGGGTGGTGCCCTTGGCCTTCAACTTCCGTACGGCGTCGAGGAATTCGCTCCATGTGGTCGGCGGCCCGGCTATGCCCGCGTCCTTGAAGAGCGCCTTGTTGTACCAGAAGCCGATCATGCCGATGTCGAACGGGATGCCGTACACCTTCTCGTCGAGGAGGTACGGCTCCTTGGCGACCGGCAGCAGGCCGTCGGCGAAGTCCTTGGTCCGGTCGGTCAGGTCCTCGACGAGCCCGGCGTCGACCTGCTGCTTGAGGACACCGCCGCCCCAGGTATGGAAGATGTCGGGGAGCTTGCCGGAGGCGGTCAGCGCCGTCATCTTCGATTTGTAGGCGTCGTTCTCCAACTGGACGATCTTTACCTTCACCTTGGGGTTCTGGGCCTCGAACTTCTTGGCCAGCGCCGCCCAGACGCTCTTCGTCGGCTCGGTGGTGGAGATGTTCCACCACTCGATGGTCGTCGTGCCGTCCGACGACGCTCCGTCCGAGTCGCCACCGCAACCGCTCAGTGCCGTCATGCCCACACCGGCCGCGGCGGAGGCCGCCAGGAAGCCGCGGCGGGACAGTCGCGGGTCGCCCATCATGCGCTCCTCGAAAGTTTCGGAGTTACTCCAGAAAGCTGCGTTGCTGCCGCACCCTAGAGACAGCTCCCAAACGGTGGCAACCCCTTGTACGCGGTCAATCTGCCGGTGACTGTCAGGACGGAGTCAGCCGTTGGGGAGTGAGCGAAACATTCGATTCGGTTGGCGAACCTTACGCGGCGGCCTACAGGCCCACGTCACGGCTGCGGATGTCCTCCAGCGACTCGCGGCGGATCAGGAGCCGGGCCAGGCCGTCGTCCACGGCGACCACGGGTGGGCGGCCGACCAGGTTGTAGCCGGAGGCCATGGACAGGTGGTAGGCACCGGCGGCCGGGACGGCGAGCAGGTCTCCGGGGCGGATGTCGGCGGGGAGTTCGACGTCGGCGGCGACGATGTCCCCCGCCTCGCAGTGGCGCCCCACCACGGTCACCCGGGCCGGGTCCGCGGTGCTGTGGCGGCCCACCAGCCGGGGTGCGTAACGGACCCCGTACAGGGCGGGCCGGGGGTTGTCGCTCATGCCGCCGTCGACGGCGACGTAGGTGTGCGCTCCCGTGCGCTTGACGGCGAGGACGTGGTAAAGCGCGATGCCTGCCGGACCCGCGATCGCCCGCCCGGGTTCGATGATGAGGCGGGGCACCGTGAGCCCCGCCGCAGCGCACGCCCCGGCCAGCTCCGCGCGCACCCCGCGGGCCAGCGCGGTGAGGTCCAGGGCGGGTTCGCCCGGGCGGTAGGCGATGCCGTGGCCGCCGCCCAGGTCGAGTTCGGGCAGGACCAGGCCGTGCTGTTCGTACAGCCGGGCCATGAGGCCGACCATCCGCCGTACGGCGGCGACGTAGGGCTTGACGCCGGCGATCTGGGAGCCCAGGTGGCAGTGCAGGCCGGTGAGTTCGAGCTGCGGCTGGTCCAGGATCCGGGCGATGGCGTGCTGCGCGTAGCCGTCCGGGATGGACAGGCCGAACTTCTGGTCCTCGGTGCCGGTGCGGATCTTCTCGTGCCCGCCGGCGCTGACGCCGGGCACGACGCGGACCATCACCTTCTGGTGACCGTCAGGCCCGACCGCCGCGGCCAGCCGGGCGATCTCCGACGGGCTGTCGATGACGATACGGCCGACCCCCAGGCGCAGGGCGGTGTCCAGATCGCGCGGGGACTTGGCGTTGCCGTGCAGCACGATCCTCTCCGGCGGGAAGCCGGTGGTGACCGCGAGCTCCAGCTCACCGGCCGAGCAGACGTCCAGGCCGAGGCCCTCCTCGGCCACCCAGTGGGCCATCGCCCGGCACAGGAACGCCTTGGCCGCGTAGAGGACTTCGGCCTCGGGGAAGGCGTGCCGGTAAGTGCGGCAACGCTCGCGCACCTCGTCCTCGTCGATGACGTAGACGGGCGTACCGAAGCGGTCGGCGACCTCGGCGAGCGGCACCCCGCCGACGGTGAGTTCACCGCGTCGGGGCTCTGCGGCCGAGGCCGGCCACACCGAGAGCGCGTCGGCCGGGGCGGTGACCGCGGGTTCGTGAACGGTGGTCATCGTGGCTTCCCCTCCCTCAGCCGATCCACAGGGCCGGTACGGCCGAGGCCGGGGCCGGGAGGAGGGCTGGGGCGAGGGCTGGGGCGAGGGCCGGGGCTGGGACCAGGGCCGGGGCTGGGGCGCAGAGCTGGGGGTCCACCGTGACGGTGGTGACGCCGAGCGGTGCCGTCAGGGCGCGCAGGGCGGGCTCGGCGAGCCTGACCCAGGGCTGGTCCGGGCCGAGGGTCGCGGTCAGTCGCCGCCGCGAGGTGAACCCCACGGCCGTACGGTCGCCGAGGGGCGTGCGGAAGAGGCGGGCCGCGCAGGCGGCCGGTCCCGGCCGGACCGGAACGTACAGAGGGCCGGCCGGGAACCGATCAGAGGGCTCCGGGTCTTCGTCGGACAGGATGTCTGCCATGGGGTGCCTCCGGGAGGATCCGAGTGGATCGGGCGAGTGCCTTGACGGCCCCGGACGCGGGGAGGCGGACCGGGGCTCGCCACTGACGCTATGCCCGGCGACCGGGGGTTTCGGACCCCTCATGACGGGATGCTGACGGCGAACGGCCGGACGCTGACGGGATGCTGACACCGACAGCTGACATGGAGAGCCGACACCGGATGCGGGCACCGGATGCTGACACCAGGGCCTGCGACAAGGGTGTTGAGGGGCGCGGGACGGCCCGGCAGATCGAACCCGCTACGAGGCGACCGCGGCCGCAATCCCCGGCTCCGGATTCCGCCCCCGCGCCCTGCGCAGGCTCAGCACCATGGTCAGCCCGCCGCCCGGTGTGTCCTCGGCGTTGATCGTGCCGCCCATCGCCTCGGCGAAGCCGCGGGCGACCGCGAGTCCGAGGCCCACTCCGGCGCCGCGCGGGGCGTCGCCGTAGCGCTGGAATGGCTCGAAGATGCGTTCCTTGGCCTCGTCGGGGACGCCGGGGCCGCGGTCCACCACGCGGAGCTCGACGCGGTCGGCGATGGCGCTCGCGGAGACCAGGACCGGCTCGTCCTGGCGGCTGTACTTGACGGCGTTCTCGACGACGTTGGCGACGACGCGTTCCAGCAGGCCCTTGTCCACGGAGACCATCGGCAGTGTCTCCGGTACGTCCAGCTCCACGCTGTCCTCCGGCACCCCGCCCAGCGCCATCGGCACCACCTCGTCGAGGTCGATCTCGCGGATCAGCGGCGTGACGGTGCCCGTCTGGAGGCGGGACATGTCCAGCAGGTTGCCGACCAGGTGGTCGAGGCGGTCGGCGCCCTCCTCGATCGCCTCCAGCAGCTCTGCCTCGTCCTCCTGCGACCAGGCAGCGAGGAGACCGCCGCCTTGATGCCGGCGAGAGGCGTACGGAGGTCATGGCTGACGGCGGCCAGCAGTGCCGTACGGATGCGGTTGCCCTCGGCCAGTTCCTTGGCCTGGCCGGCCTCGTGCCGCAGGCGTTGGCGGTCCAGTACGACGGCGGACTGCGCGGCGAAGGCGGCGAGCACCCGGCGGTCCTCGGCGGGCAGCACCCGGCCGGTCAGCGCGAGGGCCATGTGGTCGCCGACCGGCATGTCGACGTCCGCGTCCTCGGGGTTGCGGCAGGGACGAGGGCCCACGCTGCCCGCGCGGGTCCACGGGGCGACGTCGCTCTGCCGCTCCAGCAGGGCCACCGACTCCATGCCGAAGGTCTCACGGACGCGTTCGAGCAGCGCCTCCAGGCTGGTCTCACCGCGCAGCACGTTGCCGGCGAGGAAGGAGAGGATCTCCGACTCGGCGCGCAGCCGGGCCGCCTGGTGGGTG
>NZ_LGUR01000262.1 GCF_001270495.1 Streptomyces viridochromogenes | reverse complement strand
CCGCCGAGGCCAGTGCCGGCAGCAGGCCGCCGAGGAGTGCTGCCGCCACCGTCAGCGACAGGTACAGCAACATGTCGTTGGCGAGGCCGACTTCGGGTGCGACGTGAGTCAACAGCAGGGTGAGGACGACCGGGCCGAGCACGCCGACCAGCCAGCCCCGGATGATCCGCGACCGGCCGAGTCTGGCTCCCCTGGCCACGGGCAGTCCGCGCCCCTTGCCCGCCTCGTCGTGGGTGATCAGGTGGACGTCGAGGTCGGGACCCGAATCGCGGGCGACCGTGGCGCCGACGCCGGGCCCGAACACGTACTGCCAGCTCTTGCGGCGGGAGACACCGAGCACGATCTGCGTGGCGTTCACGCCGCGCGCGAAGTCGAGCAGGGCCTTGGGCACGTCGTCGCCGACGACGTGGTGGAACGTGCCGCCGAGGTCCTCCACCAGCCCGCGTTGCACGGCCAGTTCCTTCGGCGAGGAGGACGTCAGGCCGTCGCTGCGGGCGATGTAGACGGCCAGCACCTCACCGCCGGCGCCCTTCTCCGCCAGCCGCGCGGCCCGGCGGATCAGCGTCCGGCCCTCCGGGCCGCCCGTGAGTCCTACGACGATCCGCTCCCTGGACCCCCATATCGTCGAGACCTCGTGCTCGCTGCGGTACGCGTTGAGGTACTCGTCGACCCGGTCGGCCACCCAGAGCAGGGCCAGTTCGCGCAGGGCGGTGAGGTTGCCGGGGCGGAAGTAGTTGGAGAGGGCCGCGTCGACCTTGTCGGGCTTGTATATGTTGCCGTGCGCCATACGACGCCGTAGCGCCTGTGGCGACATGTCGACCAGTTCGACCTGGTCGGCCCGGCGCACCACCTCGTCCGGCACGGTCTCCCGTTGCCGGACGCCGGTGATCGACTCCACCACGTCGCCCAGCGACTCCAGGTGCTGGATGTTGACGGTCGATATCACGTCGATCCCGGCCGCCAGCAGCTCTTCGACGTCCTGCCAGCGCTTGCTGTTGCGCGAGCCGGGGATGTTGGTGTGGGCCAGCTCGTCCACGAGCGCCACCTGGGGGCCGCGAGCCAGAACGGCGTCGATGTCCATCTCCGTGAAGGACGTACCCCGGTACTCCAGTTCCCTGCGCCGGCTCTGTTCCAGGCCGTGCAGCATCACCTCGGTGCGCGGCCGGCCGTGGTGCTCGACGAACGCGACCACGCAGTCGGTGCCGCGCTCCACCCGCCGGTGCGCCTCGGACAGCATCGCGTACGTCTTGCCGACGCCCGGTGCCGCGCCGAGATAGATCCGAAGCTTGCCGCGTGCCATGTTCACCCTTCGAAGCGGTAGCCGATGCCGGGTTCGGTGCTGGGAAGGCGGGGGTACGTCACGGCCGCCCCGTACGGCCTTCCCGACCGGCGGGCCGATGGTGAACCCGTGGGTCTCTCCCCCCGGCGTCGTCCTCCACGACCGGCACCCGGGTCATCGGTCAGCTGCCCTTGGTCAGTTCCCTGAGCGCGATGTTGAGTTCGAGGACGTTCACCCGCGGCTCCCCGATGAAGCCGAGGGTGCGGCCCTCGGTGTGCTCGTCCACCAGCTTCCGTACCTCGGCGACGGGGAGGCCGTTCTTCTCTGCGACCCGGTGGACCTGGATGTCGGCGTACTGCGGGGAGATGTTCGGGTCCAGTCCGGAGCCGGAGGACGTCACCGCGTCGGCGGGCACCTGGGCCGGCTCGACCTTGTAGTCGGCGGTGGAGTTGTCCTTGACGACCTTGGCCTTCGCCTCCCGCACCCACTTGATCAGCTCCGGGTTGTCCGCGGAACGGTTCGTGGCGCCGGACAGGATCAGCCGGTACTGCGTGTTGACCGAGTTCACGCCCAGTCCGTTGGCCGGGCGCGGCTGGAAGTAGTCCAGGCTGTAGCCCTGTTGACCGATCAGCGAGGAACCGACGACCTTGCCGTCCGCCTTGATCTCCGACCCGTTCGCCTTGTTGGTGAAGAGGGCCTGCGCCACACCTGTGACGGCCAGCGGATAGACGACTCCTGTGAGCAGAGTCAACACCAGCAGCGCCCGCAGTCCCGCGCCGAGCAATCGCCCCGTGTTCACAACGGAGTTGTTCATGATGGTTGTTCACCACGCTTCTGAAAGAAATTACAGGCCGGGGATCAGAGAGATCAGCAGGTCGATGAGCTTGATGCCGATGAACGGGGCCACCAGACCGCCCAGCCCGTAGACGGTGAGGTTCCGCCGCAGCATGCGGTCCGCGCTGACCGGCCGGTACTGCACGCCCTTCAGTGACAGCGGCACCAGCGCGATGATGATCAGCGCGTTGAAGACGACCGCCGACAGGATCGCGGAGTCGGGCGAGGACAGCCCCATGACATTGAGCTTGTCCAGGCCCGGATAGACGGCCGCGAACAGCGCCGGGATGATCGCGAAGTACTTCGCGACGTCGTTGGCGATGGAGAACGTCGTCAGCGCACCGCGCGTGATCAGCAGCTGCTTGCCGATCTCGACGATCTCGATGAGCTTGGTCGGGTTGGAGTCGAGGTCGACCATGTTGCCGGCCTCCTTGGCGGCCGACGTACCGGTGTTCATCGCCACGCCGACGTCCGCCTGGGCGAGCGCGGGCGCGTCGTTCGTACCGTCACCGGTCATCGCGACCAGCTTGCCGCCGGCCTGTTCCCGCTTGATGAGCGCCATCTTGTCCTCGGGAGTCGCCTCCGCGAGGAAGTCGTCGACGCCCGCTTCCTCGGCGATCGCCTTGGCCGTCAGCGGGTTGTCACCCGTGATCATGACGGTCTTGATGCCCATGCGGCGCAGCTCCTCGAACCGCTCCCGCATGCCGTCCTTGACGACGTCCTTGAGGTGGATGACGCCCGACACCCGTGCTCCGTCGGCGTCTTCGACCGCGACCAGCAGCGGCGTACCGCCCGCCTCGGAGATGCGGTTGGCGATCCCGTCCGCGTCCTCGGCGATGGTGCCGCCCTGCTCCCGCACCCAGGCGATGACCGAACCGGCGGCGCCCTTGCGGATCTTGCGTCCGTCCACGTCCACGCCGGACATCCGGGTCTGGGCGGTGAAGGCGATCCACTCGGCACCGGCCAGCTCGCCCTGGTGGCGCTCGCGCAGACCGTACTTCTCCTTCGCCAGTACGACGATGGAGCGGCCCTCGGGCGTCTCGTCGGCCAGCGACGACAGCTGTGCGGCGTCCGCCACCTCGGCCTGCGTCGTCCCGCTCACCGGCACGAACTCGGCCGCCCGGCGGTTGCCGAGCGTGATGGTGCCGGTCTTGTCGAGCAGCAGCGTGGAGACGTCACCGGCGGCCTCGACCGCGCGGCCCGACATCGCCAGGACGTTGCGCTGGACCAGCCGGTCCATGCCCGCGATGCCGATCGCGGAGAGCAGGGCACCGATGGTCGTGGGAATCAGGCAGACCAGCAGGGCGACCAGGACGACCATGGTCAGGTGGGTGCCCGCGTAGTCCGCCAGCGGCGGCAGCGTGGCGCAGGCGAGCAGGAAGACGATCGTCAGCGAGGCCAGCAGGATGTTCAGCGCGATCTCGTTCGGTGTCTTCTGCCGGGCCGCGCCCTCGACCAGGTTGATCATGCGGTCGATGAAGGTCTCGCCGGGCTTCGTCGTGATCTTGATGACGATGCGGTCGGAGAGGACCTTGGTGCCGCCGGTGACGGCCGAACGGTCACCGCCGGACTCACGGATGACGGGCGCCGACTCACCGGTGATCGCCGACTCGTCGACGGACGCGACACCCTCGACGACGTCACCGTCGCCGGGGATGACGTCGCCCGCCTCACAGACGACCAGGTCACCGATCCTCAACTCGGTGCCGGGCACCCGCTCTTCTGCGGACCCGTCGAGCCGCCGGGCCACCGTGTCCGTCTTGGCCTTGCGCAGGGTGTCGGCCTGGGCCTTGCCCCGCCCCTCGGCGACGGCCTCCGCCAGGTTGGCGAAGATCACCGTCAGCCACAGCCAGACACTGATCGTCCAGCCGAACCAGTCGCCCGGGTCCGTGAAGGAGAAGACGGTGGTCAGCACCGACCCGATCCACACCACGAACATCACGGGAGACTTGACCATCACCCGCGGGTCGAGCTTGCGGAACGCCTCCGGCAGCGACTTGACCAGCTGCCTCGGATCGAAGAGGCCCGCGCCGACACGGCCCTCGGGAGACTTGTGCCCGGTGGGTAGGTCGCTGTGCGGCGCCCGGGTCGGTGTGGCTGTGGACATCGAGTCCTCGTGATTCGTTACGTCGGTGGTCATGACGCCAGCCCCTCGGCCAGCGGCCCCAGCGCCAGGGCAGGGAAGTACGTCAGACCCGTGATGATCAGGATCGCGCCCACCAGCAGGCCCGTGAACAGCGGTTTCTCCGTACGCAGCGTGCCCGCGGTGGCCGGCACCGGCTTCTGCTCGGCCAGCGATCCGGCCAGGGCCAGCACGAACACCATCGGCACGAAACGGCCGAGCAGCATGCACAGACCCAGCGTGCTGTTGAACCACTGCGTGTCCGCGTTCAGACCGGCGAAGGCCGAGCCGTTGTTGTTCGAGGCGGACGTGTAGGCGTAAAGGATCTCGGAGAATCCGTGCGCCCCGCTGTTGGTCATGGAGTTCGCCGGGGTCGGCAGCGCCATCGCGAACGCGGTGAAGATCAGCACCAGCGCCGGGGTGACGAGGATGTAGCAGGCCGCCAGCTTGATCTCACGGGTCCCGATCTTCTTGCCCAGGTACTCGGGCGTACGGCCCACCATCAGACCGGCGATGAACACCGCGATGATCGCCATGATCAGCATGCCGTAGAGGCCGGAGCCGGTACCGCCGGGCGCGATCTCGCCCAGCATCATGCCGAGCATGGTGATGCCGCCGCCGAGGCCGGTGAAGGAGGAGTGGAAGGAGTCCACCGCACCGGTCGAGGTGAGGGTGGTCGACGTAGCGAAGATCGCCGAAGAACCGACGCCGAAACGGACCTCCTTGCCCTCGTACGCCCCGCCCGCGATGTCGAACGCCGGGCCGTGGTGGGCGAACTCGGTCCAC
Source organism: Streptomyces viridochromogenes (assembly GCF_001270495.1). Classification (GTDB taxonomy): domain Bacteria; phylum Actinomycetota; class Actinomycetes; order Streptomycetales; family Streptomycetaceae; genus Streptomyces; species Streptomyces viridochromogenes_A. The sequence continues at coordinate 4,151 of NZ_LGUR01000262.1, read as the reverse complement.
ATCATCAGGGCGACGAAGCCGACCCAGATGGTGGCCATCGTGGCGAGAATCGCGTAGCCCTGCTTCACGCTGCCGACCATGAGGCCGAAGGTGCGGGTCAGCGCGAACGGGATGACGAGGATCAGGAAGATCTCGAAGAGGTTCGAGAACGGGGTGGGGTTCTCGAACGGGTGGGCGCTGTTGGCGTTGAAGTAGCCGCCACCATTGGTGCCGATCTCCTTGATGGCCTCCTGCGAGGCGACCGCACCGCCGTTCCACTGCTGCGAGCCGCCCGTGAACTGCCCCACCTCATGGATGCCGGAGAAGTTCTGGATCGCGCCGCAGGCGACCAGCACGACCGCGGCGACGGCCGCCAGCGGCACGAGAATGCGGACGACACCCCGCACCAGGTCAGCCCAGAAGTTGCCGAGTTCACCTGTACGCGAGCGTGCGAAGCCCCGGACGAGCGCCACCGCGACCGCGATGCCCACGGCCGCGGAGACGAAGTTCTGAACGGCCAGTCCGGCGGTCTGCACGACGTGGCCCATGGCCTGCTCGCCGTAGTACGACTGCCAGTTGGTGTTGGTGACGAACGAGACGGCGGTGTTGAACGCCTGGTCCGGGTCGATGGCGGAGAAGCCGAGCGAGCCGGGCAGGACGCCCTGGAGCCGCTGGAGGGCGTAGAGGAAGAGAACGCCGACGACGGAGAAGGCGAGGACGCCGCGCAGGTACGCGGTCCAGCGCATCTCGGTGTCGGGGTCGGCGCCGATGCCCTTGTAGATCCACTTCTCGACCCGCCAGTGCCGGTCGGAGGAGTAGACCTTGGCCATGTGGTTGCCAAGGGGAGCGTAGGCGAGCGCCAGGGCTGCGATCAGAGCGAGCAGCTGGAGCACGCCGGCGAGGACGGGACCCATGTCGCCCGCTGCGGTAGCAGCTGTTGTCACGGTCAGAACCTCTCCGGGAAGATCAGGGCGAGGACGAGATAGCCCAGCAGGGCGACGGCCACGACGAGGCCGACGATGTTCTCGGCGGTCACAGCTTGGTGACCCCCTTGGCGACGAGAGCCACCAGCGCGAAGCACGCGATCGTGGTGACGACGAAGGCCAGATCGGCCATCGTGAACTCCTGGAGTGAGGTTCGACCGGACAGGGACGCTTCGAGGAAACAGCCTTCGTGGCCGGATCCGGCCGGCGTTGACGGGTCCCTTACGGCGCACCGCGCGCTCTTGACGGGACCCATACGCGGGCCGCGGCGAGGTCAGGACAGGCGGAACCGGAGTCGGCAGATCACCGCGTCGGTCTCCCGCCGTACGGGCTGCGCGACCACGGCGCCCCGCTGGTTCTGCAGGAGCCGCTGCCACATCCGCTCCGGCTCCGTCTCGGGGATCAGGACCGTGACCCGGGTGGCCGGCTCGGACGCCATGACCTCCCGGACGTAGCCGGCGATGGGGTGGCCCAGACCGCGCCGCTCGCAGGTCAGCCGCACCAGGGGCACCCCGGGGTCCCACTCGGTCCAGGACCGCTCCAGGGCGTGCAGGGCGGCGCGGTCCTCGACGGAGAACTCGACGTCGCGGCTGCGCAGTGACGTCACCGCCGCCCAGCCCGCCGCCAGGGGCGTCCGCAGGTCGTGGCCGACGGCCCGCAGCAGGGCCGTACTCATCCGGTCGGCGGCCTTCACGGGCTCGACCTCGGCGGCGGCCTCGGCGAGCCGGGCCCGCTCCACCGCGGACCCGACATGCGCGGCGAAGGCGGCGAGGACACGCCGCTCGGACGACGACAGGGTGCGGCCCCGCAGCACCAGGAAGGCACCGGGGCCCGCCGGTACGGTGGTTCCGCCCGCGGCATGGGTGGCATCGGGTCCCGAGGCCCGTCAGGAACCGTTCCAGGCGGCCGCGGCTGGCGCCGAGCACGAGCTGGGTGGCGTTCTCGGCACGGTAGGTGTTGAGCGCCTCGTCGGCCCGGTCGGCGGTCCACAGCAGCGCCAGTTGCCGCAGCGCGCTCAGATTGCCGGGCCGGAAGTAGTGGGCGAGGGCCGCGTCGATCGTCTCGGGCGCGTAGATGTTGCCGTGCGCCAGACGGCGCCGCAGCCCTTCGGGCGGGATGTCGACGAGCTCGACCTGCTGGGCGCGTCGTACGACGTCGTCCGGCACCGTCTCGTGCTGCGGCACCCCGGTGATCTTCTCGACCACGTCCTTGAGGGACTCCAGGTGCTGGACGTTGACCGCCGTGATGACGTCGATGCCCGCGGCGAGCAGCTCCTCGATGTCCTGCCACCGCTTGGGACTGCGGCCGCCGCCGGGGATGCCGCTGTGGGCGAAGTCGTCGACGATCGCGACCCGCGGCCGGCGGGCGAGCACCGCGGGGAGGTCCATCTCCTCGAACTTCCCGCCCCGATAGGCGCATTGGGCGCGCGGCACGATCTCCAGACCGTCGAGCATCGCCTCGGTCCGCGGACGGCCGTGGCACTCGGCGAACACCACCACCACGTCGGCCCCGCGGCCGGCCCGGCGCCGCCCCTCGTCGAGCATGCGGTACGTCTTGCCCACCCCTGGGGCCGCCCCGAGGTAGACCTTCAGCCGTCCGCGCGGTACGTCGTTCATCAGTTCTCAGCGAACCGCTCCCCGGGCCGCCGGGCAGGCATCTTGACGCTTCCCTGGCGCCGCCCGGGTGGACGTTGACACCGTCTTGACAAGGACGGGCGTTGTGCTGGCGCAGGGTCTTCCGCCGGTCGGTGCCGACGCGGACCGGGCCCGGCGGGCGGCCCGAACGCCGACGGGGCGGCGCACTCCGACGTGGTGTCGGCGTACGCCGCCCTGAGGCGGTGCGAGTTGAGGCGGTCCGAGTTGCGGCGGTGCGAGTTGCGGGAGGCGGCCCGCGCTGTCATGGCGGTCAGTTCGGGTCGCGGTCGAACACCGACTTCGACCAGAAGTAGCCGAGCGCGGTGAGGGCCAGGCACCAGGCGACCGCGAGCCACCCGTTGTGGCCGATCTCGGTGCCGAGCAGCAGCCCGCGCACGGTCTCGATGGCCGGCGTGAACGGCTGGTACTCGGCGATCGGCTGGAACCAGCCCGGCATCGCGTCGACCGGGACGAAGGTGCTGGAGATGAGCGGCAGGAAGATCAGCGGCATCGCGTTGTTGCTGGCCGCCTCGGCGTTCGGGCTGACCAGGCCCATCCCGACGGCGATCCAGGTCAGCGCCAGGGCGAACAGCACGAGCAGCCCGAACGCGGCGATCCACTCCAGAGCCGTGGCATCCGTGGAACGGAAGCCGATGGCCACGCCGACGGCGCCGACCAGCACCACGCTGATGACCGCCTGCAACACACTGCCGACGACGTGCCCGATGAGCACGGAACCACGGTGGATGGCCATCGTGCGGAAGCGGGCGATGATGCCCTCGGTCATGTCGTTGGAGACGGACACCGCGGTACCGATCGTGGTGCTGCCGATGGTCATCAGCAGGAGACCCGGTACGAGGAACGCGATGTACTCGGAGCGATCGGCGCCGCCCCCGCCGATGCCCGCGCTCATCGTGTCTCCGAAGATGTACACGAACAACAGCAGCAGCATGATCGGCGTCAGCAGCAGGTTCAGGGTCAGCGACGGGTAGCGCCGCGCGTGCAGGAGGTTGCGGCGCAGCATCGTGGAGGAGTCGCGTACGGCGAGGGAGAGGGAGCTCATCGGGCAGCCTCCTTGGGCTGGTTGGGCTCGTTGGGCTCGTTCGACTGGTCGGGCCCGTTCGGCTGAGTCGGCACGGTGCTGCCCGTCAGGGCGAAGAAGACGTCGTCGAGGTCGGGGGTGTGCACGGTCAGCTCGTCCGCTTCGACGCGGGCCGAGTCCAGCCGGTCGAGGATGGCGCGCAGTTCGCGCTGGCTGCCGCCGCTGGGCATCTCCAGCGTCAGTGCCTCGTCGTCCCTGCTGACTTCGTGCAGGGCCAGGACGGCGCTCTGGTACGCCACCGGGTCGGCGAAGCGCAGTCGTACGTGGCCGCCGGGGACGAGGCGCTTCAGTTCCTCGGCGGTGCCCTGGGCGACGAGCTTGCCGCCGTTGAGGACGGCGATACGGTCGGCGAGCTGGTCGGCCTCCTCCAGGTACTGGGTGGTGAGGAAGACGGTGACGCCGTCGGCGACCAGCTCGCGGATGATCTGCCACATGTTGTGCCGGGAGCGCGGG
>NZ_LGUR01000261.1 GCF_001270495.1 Streptomyces viridochromogenes | reverse complement strand
CTTCCTTTGTACTCACCCTCTCGGGCTTTCCTCCGGGCGCTTCCCTTCGGTCTTGCGTTTCCGACTCTATCAGATCTTTTTCTGATCCGATTTCCTCGGCGCTTTCCAGGTTTCCGCTCTCGCGTTTCCCTTTCCGGCGGCTCCGACTTTATCAGAAGCTTCGAGCTGGACGGACCGGCCACTCATTTCCGAATCATCGGGAGGGGCTTCTCGGGAATCAATGTTCCGCTGAAGCAGACAGACACTCACTCTGCCCGGTGGGACTACATCCACTTCCAGGCAACTGTTCGAATCTACCTCCCCACGCGCTCCGTGTCAACGGCTCTTGTGGGGCGAAGAGGAGACTAGCAGCTGAACATGCGTGTCCGCACATCAGGCGGCGGTCGGAACGGCGGCGCTGCGCTCAGCCGCGTCGACGTCGCCGGTCTCCCCGGCGCGGGCGGCACGTCCGCCGAGTACATACACGTATGCGAGGAAGGCCAGTTCAGCGACGATGCCGATGCTGATGCGTGCCCAGGTGGGCAGGCCCGATGGGGTGACGAAGCCTTCGATGGCGCCGGAGACGAAGAGGACGAGGGCAAGGCCTATCGCCATGCCGATCGCGGCTCGGCCTTCCTCGGCGAGGGCTATGCGTCGGGTGCGAGGGCCGGGGTCTATGAGGGTCCAGCCGAGGCGCAGGCCAGTGCCGGCCGCGACGAAGACCGCGGTCAGTTCGAGGAGCCCGTGCGGCAGGACGAGGCCGAGGAAGGTGTCCAGGCGGCCTGCCGAGGACATCAGGCCGAAGCCGACGCCGAGGTTGAGCATGTTCTGGAAGAGGATCCAGAGCACGGGGAGGCCCAGGAAGACGCCGAGTATCAGACAGAGTGCGGCGGCCCAGGCGTTGTTCGTCCAGACCTGGGCCGCGAAGGACGCCGCGGGGTGGCTGGAGTAGTACGTCTCGTACTGGCCGCCGGGGCGGGTGAGCTCGCGCAGTTCGCTGGGGGCCGCGATGGTGCCCTGTACTTCGGGATGGGTGCCTATCCACCAGCCCAGCAGGGCCGCGACAAGGGTGGAGAGGAGTGCCGTGGGGACCCACCAGTGGCGCGAACGGTAGACCGCGGCCGGGAATCCATGGGTGAGGAAGAGGGTGACATCCCGCCAGGAGGCGCGTCGGGTCCCTGTCACGGCGCTACGCGCGCGTGCCACCAGTTGACTGAGGCGACCGGTCAGTTGAGGGTCGGGTGCGCTGGACTGGATCAGGGACAGGTGAGTGGCAGTGCGCTGGTAGAGCGTGACGAGTTCGTCGGCCTCGGCACCGGTGAGGCGGCGTTGGCGGCCGAGGAGCGCGTCGAGGCGGTCCCACTCGGCTCGGTGGGCGGTGACGAAGACGTCGAGGTCCATCTGGTTTCCTGCTCCCCGGCTGTTCGTCGGCGACTCATCGTGGACGTCAGCTTGTCGTACTGCGGCGCGATGCGCCCTCAGCTTGGCAGACTGGCCATTCCACAGGCAGGTCAGGGGAAGGGCGGACGGCGTGAGTGAGCTGGTGACGGGCGAGGCGGTGGCGCTGGAGTTGCGCCCCGCGAAGCTGCCCAGCAGGGCGCTGGCCGTGCTGCTGGATCTGGCCGTGGCTGTGATCGTCTACATCGTCGTGACCATTGGTGTGGTTGCTGCCACCGCTTCTCTGGACGAGGCGGCGCAGACCGCGCTGTCGATCGCGTTGTTCGTTCTGCTGCTGGTCGGCGGGCCGATCGCGGTCGAGACGCTGAGTCATGGGCGCTCGCTCGGGAAGCTTGCGTGCGGGTTGCGAGTGGTGCGCGACGACGGCGGACCGATCCGGTTCCGGCATGCACTGGTGCGTGGGCTCATAGGCGTGATCGAGATTCTTATGACGCTCGGTGTCGTCGCCGTCGTCTCTTCGCTGGTGTCCGCGCGGGGGCGGCGGCTCGGTGACGTGTTCGCGGGGACGCTCGTCGTACGGGAACGAGTGCCGCTCGCGCGGACGGGCTTCGTTCCCCCGCCTCCGCCGTGGTTGGCCGGGAGGTTTTCAGGGCTTGACCTGTCGGCGGTTCCCGACGGCCTGTGGCTCGCCGTTCGCCAGTACCTGACGCGCATGCAGCAACTCGACCCTCAGGTCGGCTGGAGCATGGCGGAGCGCCTTGCGGCCGACGTCGCGGCGCACACGGGCGCCCCGGCGCCGCAGGGCGTGCCGCCAGCCGCGTATCTGGCGGCGGTTCTGCAGGAACGGCAGACGCGGGAGGCGCGGCGTGCCTTCGGCAACGGAGGGACCGCGGGCGGAGCGGCCACCGGCGCAGGTGCTGTGGGTGGTGGCGGAGCCGCGGCCGGCGGGCCGGGAGCGTACGGCCCACCGGTCATGCCTCCCGCCGCTGCATCACCTCCGCCTGCCCCGTACAGCGAGAGGGTGGCTCCCGTCGGCGGCCAGCCCGCCGGGCAGGTGGAAGGGGATCGCCCCTCCCTCACACCGCACGACGTCGAACGACAGGGTCCGGCGCCCGACGAGGTGCCATCGGACGACCGGCCCGCCACCGGCTTCGCGCCACCGGCGTAGCTGCTCAGGCGAACGTCGACGGCGGCGAGTCCAGGTCCTCCAGTTCGATGCCCGGTGCCGCGAGGACCACGTCGCCCGCGATGTGTACGGCGTGCTGCTCGCCCGTGTCCAGGGCTGTGACCTGGTATTCGTCCACGGTCAGAGGGCCGTTGTCAGTGGCGTGTGTTTGTCTGTTCACCAGGGCCCAGGACTGGTCCACGGTGCGGGGGGCCAGGACCGGGTCCGTGAGGGCCACGAGGCGGAGGCGGGTTGCCGAGTCGGAAGGGGTGAGGCGCAGGAGACGAGCGGTGGCGATGAGGAACGCGGGGGACGTCCCGGTGAAGGCATGGGCGCGCACATTGCCTTCCGTGGCATGAGCCCCGGTGGGGTCGGTACGGACCCAGGTGACGCCGTCGAGGGCGGCACCGCGTACCTGCCAGCCACCTGCGTGAAGTTCGAGCCGGAGGGGGCGGCCGAGTTCGTCCAGGGCAAGGTCGACGGAGCCGCTGTGATCGCCCGCGGGGGTGGTCAGTTGGGAGACGTAGCGCCAGCCGGAAGGGCCGGGGGCGCAGTGGAAGTGCTCTTCTGCGAGGGGGGTGTGATCGTGCGGATCATGGAGCGAATAGCGGCCGCGGGGCATCGGGATCCTGGGTCTTGATGGCTCTTGGTGGCTTGCCGACCTGACGGTCCGGTCCGGCCACGTGGGGCACCTGGGTCGCACGGACTGAAGGGGCCGCACGGCCAAAGGGGCAGGCCCCCGGCACGGGGGTGCGGGGGCCTGCCTCGGAGGAGCGACTCGGCTCAGTAGCGGTAGTGGTCCGGCTTGAACGGGCCCTCGACCTCTACGCCGATGTACGCGGCCTGCTCGGGGCGGAGCTTCGTCAGCTTCACACCGAGCGAGTCCAGGTGGAGGCGCGCGACCTTCTCGTCCAGGTGCTTGGGCAGCGTGTAGACGCCGGTCGGGTAGGCGTCCGGCTTGGTGAACAGCTCGATCTGGGCCAGGGTCTGGTCCGCGAAGGAGTTGGACATCACGAAGGACGGGTGACCGGTGGCGTTGCCCAGGTTCAGCAGGCGGCCCTCGGAAAGGACGATCAGCACCTTGCCGTCGGGGAACTTCCAGGTGTGGACCTGCGGCTTGACCTCGTCCTTGACGATGCCCGGGATCTTGGCGAGGCCGGCCATGTCGATCTCGTTGTCGAAGTGGCCGATGTTGCCGACGATCGCCTGGTGCTTCATCTTGGCCATGTCCGAGGCCATGATGATGTCCTTGTTGCCGGTCGTGGTGATGAAGATGTCGGCCTTGTCGATGACTTCGTCGAGCGTCGTGACCTGGTAACCGTCCATCGCCGCCTGGAGGGCGCAGATCGGGTCGATCTCGGTGACGATCACACGGGCGCCCTGTCCGCGCAGGGACTCCGCGCAGCCCTTGCCCACGTCGCCGTAGCCGCAGACGACCGCGGTCTTGCCACCGATGAGGACGTCGGTGGCGCGGTTGATGCCGTCGATCAGGGAGTGACGGCAGCCGTACTTGTTGTCGAACTTCGACTTGGTGACGGCGTCGTTGACGTTGATCGCCGGGAAGAGGAGGACGCCGTCGCGCTGCATCTCGTACAGGCGGTGGACGCCGGTCGTGGTCTCCTCGGTCACGCCGCGGATCTCGGAGGAGAGCTGGGTCCACTTCTGCGAGCCGTCCGTGATGGTGCGGTGCAGGAGTTCGAGGATGACGCGGTGCTCGTCGGACTCGGCGGTGTCGACGGAGGGGACCTTGCCGTCCTTCTCGTACTCGACGCCCTTGTGGACGAGGAGGGTGGCGTCACCGCCGTCGTCGAGGATCATGTTGGGGCCGCCGGTGGGGGTGTTCGGCCAGGTCAGAGCCTGCTCCGTGCACCACCAGTACTCCTCCAGGGTCTCGCCCTTCCAGGCGAAGACCGGGATGCCCTGCGGGTTGTCGGGCGTGCCGTTCGGGCCGACGGCGATCGCGGCGGCGGCGTGGTCCTGGGTGGAGAAGATGTTGCAGGACGCCCAGCGGACCTCGGCGCCGAGGGCGGCCAGGGTCTCGATGAGGACGGCGGTCTGCACGGTCATGTGCAGGGAACCGGTGATGCGGGCGCCGGCCAGCGGCTGCGCCTCGGCGTACTCCTTGCGAATCGCCATCAGGCCGGGCATCTCGTGCTCGGCGAGGGTGATCTCCTTGCGGCCGAACTCGGCCAGGGAGAGGTCGGCGACCTTGAAGTCCTGTCGGTTCTCGACAGTCGTCATTACGAGCTGCTCCTCGGGGTTGGGGCGAGGGTGGGTACGGCTGGTCTGCGCGGCGGCGGACACAGGGGTGCCCGAAGAGGACACAGGCATGCCCGCGTGCGCGCAGCGCAGTCCGTCGGAGGCCCTCTCTCCCTCGGCCGGTCCGCGTCAGGACCGCCCGACCGCCATCAGCAGCGACGTCTGGCTCTGACCCAAGCTACACCGGGAGGCCCGGCCGTCCCCAGTCCGCCTGCGCACAGATCGCGCCATCGAAGGGCTGGGAGCGGGGAGGGTGGCCGGTGGCCGGGGGCAGCGGCAGGTGTGGTGACGGTTGTGTGCGGGAGTGCTGTGCGGGAGCGACAACGGGACACCAACGAAGGGCGCACAGGAGGCGATAGACCGGGATGAAGTGGGTCAAAGGCGCCTTTGAGTCTTCGGTGAGGTGGTGCAGGATGCCCAGGAGATCTGAACAACTGATCGATCTTGCGGGGCGTCCGGGACGGCGTTTCCGCGTGACAAAGGCGTTAGGAGATCGACGTGACCAGTCCGGCCGGCCCTCCCCCCACGGGTGGCGGCAGCGGCGAGCAGAAGCGGTTGAGGTTGCTCGCGGTGACCGCGTGCCCGACCGGTATCGCCCATACGTACATGGCTGCAGAGAAGCTCGCGCAGGCTGCCGAGAGCCGCGGTATCGACATGAAGGTGGAGACCCAGGGATCCATCGGGGCTGAAAACGTCCTGGATGACAACGATGTCAGACATGCCGACGGCGTCATCGTCGCCGCGGACAAGGACGTGGACCTGAGCCGCTTCGCGGGCAAGCGGGTCCTCACCGTCGGGGTGGCCGAGGGCATTCGCCACCCGGAGCGGCTGATCGAGCGGGTGTTGTCGGCGCCGGTGCACACGGGAGCGAGCACCCCCGCGGCCCCAGCAGGCGGCGGGGGCAGGGAGCGGAGTGTCGGGTACAAGGCGCTGATGAACGGGGTCAGTTACATGATCCCGTTCGTCGTGGTCGGCGGGCTGCTGATCGCGATCTCGCTCTCGCTCGGCGGGCACACCGACCCGTCGGGCGGTCTGGTCATCCCGAAGGACTCCTTCTGGATGGACATCAACAACATCGGCGTCATCGGCTTCACGCTGATGGTTCCGATCCTGTCCGGCTACATCGCGTATGCCATCGGGGATCGACCGGCGCTGGTGCCGGGCATGATCGGTGGCTGGATCGCCAACACCGGTGAGCTGTACGACTCCAAGGCGGGCGCCGGGTTCATCGGGGCGATCGTGACCGGGTTCCTCGCCGGGTATCTGGTGCTGTGGATCAAGAAGGTCAGGGTCCCGAAGTTCGCGCAGCCGATCATGCCGATCATCGTGATCCCGATCGTGGCGACGACGGCACTCGGGCTGTTCTTCATCTACGTCATCGGGAAGCCGATCTCGTGGGTGTTCGAGCACCTGACCAGCTGGCTCAGTGGGATGACCGGCACGAGCGCGATCCTGCTCGGCGCGATTCTCGGGCTCATGATCGCGTTCGACATGGGCGGGCCGGTCAACAAGACGGCGTTTCTGTTCGGCGCGGGGCTCATCGCGACCGGCAACCAGACGGTCATGGGTATGTGCGCGGCGGCGATCCCGGTCATGCCGTTGGGTCAGGGCCTGGCCACGCTGATTCGGAAGCGGCTCTACACCGAGCAGGAGCGGGAGACGGGGCTCGCCTCGCTGTTCATGGGCTGCTTCGGCATCTCCGAGGGCGCGATCCCGTTCGCCGCGGCGCGACCCGCGCAGGTCATCCCGGCCAACATGCTCGGCGGCGCGGTCGCCGGTGCGATCGCCGGGGTCGCCGGCGTCGAGGACGCGGTGCCGCACGGCGGGCCGATCGTGGCAGTGCTGGGCGCGGTGAGCGGCGTACCGATGTTCTTCGTGGCCGTGGTGATCGGCACGGTCGTCACCGCGCTGACGACGGTCGCTCTGGTGGACATCAGCGAGCGGAAGCGGGGCGGCGCACCGGGCGGTGGCGCGGGTCTCGGCACCGGCGTCGCCACGCCCCAGCCGGCGTTGGCCGGGGCGGCGGCTGTGGGTCCCGCGAGCACGGGGGCCGGGACGGCGGCGCAGACCGTATCCGCACCCGCAATACCCGCACCCGCACCCGCACCGACATCCGCGGACACTGCATCGACATCAGCGGACACCGCACCCACCTCCGCGGACACTGCGAAGCCGGCCGCCGCGTCCTCGGCCGATGGCGCTGAAGTCCTCTCCGGCTATCTCACCGAGCAGACCGTGAAGGTCGAACTCGACGCCACCGACAAGGAGTCCGCCATCCGCGAGATGGCCGGGCTGCTGGCAGGGACCGGCAAGGTCACGGATGTCGACGAGTTGGTGGCGACCGCGCTTCGGCGGGAGGCGCAGGGCACGACCGGGCTCGGTGAGGAGATCGCGATTCCGCATGCCAAGACGGATGCGGTGACGGCGCCGATCGTCGGTTTCGCGCGGTCCGCGCCGGGCGTCGAGTGGGGCTCGCTGGACGGTACGAAGGCGCGGCTGGTGTTCATGATCGCCGTGCCGGAGGCGGCCGCGGGCGACGAGCATCTGCGGATTCTGGCCTTGCTGTCACGGAAGTTGATGGATGCCGGGTTCCGGGAGCGGCTGCTGGCGGCCGGGGGCGAGCGGGCCGTGCTGGGGGTGTTGGGCGAGATCGAGTAGTCCGGAGAGCCAGATCCGGTGGTCCGAGGTGCGGGCCCATGGTCATCACGCCGTGGGCCCGCGCGGGCCGTTCATGGACGACCGCTACCCTCTGCCGCCGCGGACGTTCCGCATGGGGAGGGAGTGCTGATGGAGCAGGCGCGAAGACTCGTGGTCACGGCGTGGGTGGTGGGCGTCCTGGGGCTGGTGCTCGTGGTCTCGTCCGTGCTGTGGCTGCGGACGGGATATGTGCTGTCCAGTGTCTCGGGCGAGAGCATGCGGCCCACGTACGACATCGGTGACCGGATCGTCGCCGAGCGCGTCGGCGCGGACGAGGTGGAGCGGGGCGACTTGGTGCTGTACACGGCCTCGGAGCGGTACCAGGGCGCGGCCGTCATGCAGCGCGTGATCGGCGTGGGCGGTGACCGCATCGTCTGCTGCGAAGGCAGGGGCATGGCACAGGAGCGGATCACCGTGAACGGCAGGCCGGTCAGCGAGCCGTACGTGAAGGAGGGCGTCGCCAACGGCGGGCCCCCGTACGCCGCTACGGTGCCCGAAGGCAGGCTGTTCCTGCTCGGCGACAACCGTATGAACTCCCGCGACTCCCGTGCCTTCGCCGAGGACCACGACGGGACGGTGCCCGTCGGTGCGGTCATGGGCCGGGTGACCGACAGCTATGTCGTGCCGGGGCTGCTCGCCGCGGCCACGCTGTTCGGGCTCCTCCTCGCCATCGCCGGGCTCGTCCTCGGAATCACGGCACGGAACATACGGCGGCGGCCGGCGGCGCAGGTCGCCTTGTGGCCCCAGCACTTCTGACGGACTCCGCCGGGTGCGAGGGATACGTGATGGGGCCCGCCGATCGACTCGGCGGGCCCCATCTCCGTAGGACAAACGCCCTACGGAGAGCTGTCGTAGGGCGTTTGTCCTACGGAACGTCAGTGCTCGGTGCCGTGCGGCGTCGGGCCCCCGGGCGTCGCCTCGCGGTCGGCGCCCTTCGCGGCCTCGGCCTCGCTGTAGATGTCGGGCTCCAGGTAGATCACGCGGGCGATCGGGACGGCCTCGCGGATGCGGGCTTCGGCGGCGTCGATGGCGGAGGCGATCTCGGTGGCCGTGTCGTCGTGCTGGACGGCGATCTTGGCGGCCACCAGGAGCTCCTCCGGGCCGAGGTGGAGCGTGCGCATGTGGATGATGCGGGTGACGGTGTCGCCGTCGACGATGGCGGCCTCGATCTTCTGGGACTCTTCGAGACCCGCGGACTCGCCGAGCAGCAGCGACTTGGTCTCGATGGCGAGGACGACCGCGATCAGGACGAGCAGGACGCCGATGCAGACGGTGCCGATGCCGTCCCAGACGCCGTCACCGGTAAGCAGGGCCACGCCGACGCCGCCCAGGGCGAGGATAAGACCGACCAGCGCGCCGAGGTCCTCCAGGAGGACGACAGGCAGCTCGGGGGCCTTGGCGTGGCGGACGAACTCCTTCCAGGACTTCCTGCCCCGCAGGACGTTGGACTCCTTGATGGCCGTGCGGAAGGAGAAGGTCTCGGCGATGATCGCGAAGACGAGGACGCCGACCGGCCAGTACCAGTGCTCGATCTCGTGCGGGTGCTTGATCTTCTCGTAGCCCTCGTAGAGGGCGAACATGCCGCCGACCGAGAACAGGATGATCGAGACGAGGAAGGCGTAGATGTAGCGCTCGCGGCCGTAGCCGAAGGGATGTTGCGGGGTCGCCTCGCGCTGGGCCTTCTTGCCGCCGACCAGCAGCAGGGCCTGGTTGCCGGAGTCCGCGAGCGAGTGCACGCCCTCGGCGAGCATCGACGACGAGCCGCTGAACGCGAACGCCACGAATTTCGATACGGCGATCGCCAGGTTGGCGGCGAGTGCCGCCACGATCGCCTTGGTTCCGCCTGACGCGCTCATGTGTCGCGTTGTCCCTTCGCCTTCGTAGCCCTCGTGGCCTGTGTAGCCCTCGGGGCCTTCGTAGCCTGCATGGCCTTCGCAGCCCTCGTGGCCTTCGTACGTACGCCGGTCGAGGCGTCGCCGAGGGAGCGCGCGGCCCCCGGTCGGCTTTGCCCGTCCTTTGCCGGTGGGCCATTGTTGCAGCCCGGTACGACAATGGCTCGCCGGGTCGTCCGATGCCCTCGGTCAGGCGACGACCGTGGCACGGAAGACCGTGCCGGCACCGGACACTTCGGCCTTTTCGCCCGCCGGTACGAAGACGGACCGGCCGGGCGTCAGCTCGTGCTCGCCGGCGCGGACGGAACCCGCCGTGCACAGCAGGATCTGTGGGGTCGCGCGCGTGAGGTCGTGGGCGGTGGTGCCCTCCGGGAGGACGTACCGGGAAAGCCGGAACTCGTCGATCGGGGTCTCGTAGACCTCCTCGCCGTCCGGGGCGGCCTCCGGGCGCAGCACACCCGGGTCGCTGGGCTCGAAGCGGACGATACGCAGGAGTTCGGGCACGTCGACGTGCTTGGGGGTGAGGCCGCAGCGCAGGACGTTGTCGGAGTTGGCCATGATCTCGACGCCGAGGCCGTTCAGGTAGGCGTGCGGGATGCCCGCGCCGAGGAACAGGGCCTCACCGGGCTGGAGGCGGACGTGGTTGAGGAGCATCGCGGCGATGACACCGGGGTCGCCCGGGTAGTGGTGGGCGATGTCGGCGTACGGGGCGTAGTCGCCGCCGAGGCGGCTGCAGGCGGCCGCGGCCTCGGTGACGGTGTGGGCCATTTCGTCCGGGTCCGCGGTGAGGATCGCGGTGAGGACCTCGCGCAGGGCCGCGTCCTCGGGGTGCGCGTGCAGCAGGTCGACGTACGGCTTCAAGGAGTCGACGCCGAGGCCGTCGAGCAGGTCGGCGACCTGGAGGGGGTCGCGGAAGCCGCACAGCCCGTCGAACTCGGTGAGCGCGCAGATCAGTTCGGGCTTGTGGTTGGCGTCCTTGTAGTTGCGGTGGCCGGCGTCCGCGGGGATGTTGCGGCGCTCCTCGTCCTCGTAACCCTCCTTCGCCTGCTCCAGGTTGGGGTGCACCTGGAGGGAGAGCGGGGCGCCGGCGGCGAGGATCTTGAGGAGGAAGGGCAGCCGGGGGCCGAACTTCGCCACGGCCGCGGCGCCCAGTTCGCGGTCCGGGTCCGCCTCGATCACCTCGACGAGTGTGCCGCGCGCGGTGCGCGAGGGTGCCCCCGGGTGCGCGCCCATCCACATCTCCGCCTGCGGTTCGCCGGTCGGCTCGGCTCCGAGGAGCGCCGGGATCGCGGTGGTGGAACCCCAGGCGTAGGGGCGGACGGTGTTGTCGAGGCGGTCCATGCGGGTGTCTGCCTGTTCTCTGCGAGTCGAGTACGACGGCTTCTCTTCGGGGGGGGAGGACGCGGGTTCGCCTTGTGTACGGCCGTCGGTTCCGCTTCGGTCCACTGCCGTAAGGCTGCCGGGGCGCCCTGAGACAGATCAGGCTCCCGAGGCGAGCGCCAGGTAAACGGCGGCGAAATCCGTGATGGCGATCAGTTCCGCGAGGGTCTCCAGCTCGCCGCCGGGTTCCGGCTCCAGTTCGCTGATCGGCGTGTCATGGCTGAGCGCCAGGTCGCGGGCGGCGGGCGCGGCGGTGAGGCCGCCGAGCGGGCGGTCGCGCAGCAGCACCACGCGCGCGTGCAGGGCGGGTGGCTCCTCCACGCGGTCGCGGAAGAAGTCGTCGGGATCGGCGCTCGCCGCGAGCTTGCCGGCGAGCAGCGCGTTGTGCGAGGCGAGCGCCTCGGGCAGTTCGGCGACGACAGCGGGGTGGCCGGAGAGTTCGGCGAGCGCGGCGGCGAAGCGGCGGCCTGCCGGGCCCGCGGAGACGCCCTCGGTCCAGATCAGCGGGAGCGCGTCGGCGAGTTCGGCGGCCAGGGTCTTGGCGGGGTTGCTGTAGGTCGCGATGGCGGGACCGCAGCGCTCGGCGATGTGGTCGAGGCGGTCGGCGACCTTCTGCAGGGCCTCCGGCGGGGCGGTGATCATGCCGGTGCGGTCGAGGAGCGCCAGGAGCGGGGTGAGCAGCGCCCAGAGCACGCCGGGGGCGGAGGCGGCGAGGGCTTCGTCCTGCTCGTAGGGGGCGGTCGCCATCGGCACGAACAGGCCGTGGTTGTTGTGCACCGCCTCGGTGAGCGGGGAGCCGGCCGGGGCCACGGCGACGACCGTGCAGCCGCGGCGGTATGCCTGCTCGGCCAGCAGGGACAGGCCGGGCTCGGTGCCGTCGGGGGTGGTGATCAGCAGCAGGTCCACGGAGCCGGCCCAGCCGGGCAGCTCCCAGCGCAGGGCGCCCGCGGCGGGGGCGACGCCGGCCGGGGCCAGTCGGGTGACGGGGCAGGTGACGCCGGCGAGCGTGCCGAGGAGGTCGGCGACGCCGATGGCGGCGGTGCCGGGGCCCGCGAGGATGATGGCGCGGGGGCGGCCGTCGGGTTTGAGATCGTGGACGCCTGCCTCGGCGGCGTGCCGGGCGGCGGTGCGGACACGGGCGCCTGCTTCGGCCGCGCCGCGCAGCAGGGCACGGCGGTCGGCCTCGGCGAGCGCCTCCGGCGTGTCCAGCAGCGATTCGTCGAGCATGGGCGGCAGCCTCCGATCGCCGGGTCGTCTTGGGGGCGGGTCCTGCGCGGGTTTGTGCGGTGGGGGCTTTGCTCGGTCGCGGGCGGGCGGTTCCGGGGCGGTGGCTGGAGTCTGTTGCACCGGGGCCGGACGCCTGCACTCCGGGGGCGCCCCGTGTGGCTCGTCCTTGGCCGGTGACGGTCGCTCTCGCGGTGGCCGTCGCGTCGCGTTACGCGGGGCGGCGGGCCTCGTCGACGAGCAGTACGGGGATGCCGTCGCGGACGGGATACGCCAGGCCACAGTCCTGGCCGGTGCAGATCAGCTCGGTGTCCTGCTCCTTGAGCGGGGCGTGGCAGGCCGGGCAGGCGAGGATCTCCAGGAGGCCGGCTTCCAGCGGCATGGTTGGTCCCTTCTGGGGCGGTGTGGGTGGTATGTGCGTGTGTGCGGATGTGCCTGGTCAGCGTACCGCCGGTGGGGGCGGGGTGCCGGGGTTGGGCGGCGTTGTGGTTGCCGTCTTGGGGTTCGCCCTCGCCGCCCCTACCCGTCCCGTCCCTTGAAGGGGCTCCGCCCCTTCGACCCCGCCAGGGGGCTGCCGCCCCCTGGACCCCCGCTTCGGCCTGCGGCCTCGTCCTCAAACGCCGGACGGGCTGAAATGACTGTCCCTCAGCCTCTGATGATCGCCAGTACCTCGTCGCGTACCTTCACCATCGTCGCCTCGTCCCGGGCCTCCGCGTTGAGGCGGAGCAGGGGCTCCGTGTTGGACGGGCGGACGTTGAACCACCAGTCGGCGGCCGTGACGGTCAGGCCGTCGAGTTCGTCGAGTTCCACGCCCTCCTGGGCCTCGTACGTGGTCTTGATGGCTGCCAGGCGGCCGGTCTGGTCGGCGACCGTGGAGTTGATCTCGCCGGAGCCGGTGTAGCGGTCGTACTGGGCCACCAGACCGGACAGGGTGCCGTCCTGGCCGCCCAGGGCCGCGAGGACGTGGAGGGCGGCCAGCATGCCCGTGTCGGCGTTCCAGAAGTCCTTGAAGTAGTAGTGGGCGGAGTGCTCGCCGCCGAAGATGGCACCGGACTTCGCCATTTCGGCCTTGATGAAGGAGTGGCCGACGCGGGTGCGGACCGGGGTGCCGCCGTTCTCCTTGACGACCTCCGGGACCGACCAGGACGTGATCAGGTTGTGGATGACCGTGCCCTTGCCGCCGTGCTTGGCGAGCTCGCGTGAGGCCACCAGGGCGGTGATGGCGGACGGGGAGACGGGGTTGCCGTTCTCGTCGACGACGAAGCAGCGGTCGGCGTCGCCGTCGAAGGCGATGCCGAGGTCGGCTGACTCCTCCCGGACCCGCTTCTGGAGATCGACGATGTTCGCCGGGTCCAGCGGGTTCGCCTCGTGGTTCGGGAAGGTGCCGTCCAGCTCGAAGTACATCGGGACGAGGGTGAGGGGCAGGCCGGCGAAGACCGTGGGGACCGTGTGGCCGCCCATGCCGTTGCCCGCGTCGACGACCACCTTCAGGGGGCGGATGGAGGCCAGGTCGACGAGGGAGCGGAGGTGGGCCGCGTAGTCCTCCAACGTGTCCCGCCGGGTGATCGTTCCCGTCCGGGCGGCCGGCGCCGGGGCGCCCGACTCGGTCCAGCCCTCGACCAGTTCGCGGATCCGCGCGAGGCCGGTGTCCTGGCCGACCGGGGCCGCACCCGCGCGGCACATCTTGATGCCGTTGTACTGGGCCGGGTTGTGCGAGGCCGTGAACATCGCGCCCGGGAGGCTCAGCGCGCCCGAGGCGTAGTACAGCTGGTCGGTGGAGCACAGGCCGATCTCGGTGACGTCGACGCCCTGGGCCGCCGCCCCGCGCGCGAAGGCCCGGGACAGGCCGGGCGAAGAGGGCCGCATGTCATGCCCGGTCACGATCGCGCTCGCGCCCGTCACCTCGACGAAGGCAGCCCCGAAGAGCTCGGCCAGTGTCTCGTCCCACTGGTCCGGTACGACCCCGCGCACGTCGTACGCCTTCACAAGCTGTGACAGATCAGCGGCCACGGCCAACCCTCCTGAAAGTCCTATCGGTCACCCCAAACTACCCGCCCCCACTGACAGCGGGCTGTGCGGCCGCCGAGTGGACTCCGAGCCGTAACCTCAGGTCAGCGCGGAGGTCAGGGCAGCATCCAGCCCAGCACGGGTGAGCTCTGGCCGACGACGATCAGGCACATCACCAGCAGCAGGCCCAGGCTCCAGGGCAGCACCCGCCGCAGCAGGTCCCCCTCCCGGCCCGCGAGCCCCACGGCCGCACAGGCGATGGTGAGGTTCTGCGGCGAGATCATCTTGCCGAGCACACCACCTGAACTGTTGGCGGCGGCCAGGAGTTCCGGCGAGAGCCCCGACTCCCGGGCCGCCGTCACCTGCAACGCGCCGAACAGCGCGTTGGCCGAGGTGTCCGATCCCGACACCGCCACACCGAACCAGCCCAGCACCGGCGACAGGAAGGCGAGCCCGGCGCCGGCCGCGGCCACGAAGTAGCCGATGGTGGCCGCCTGTCCGGAGAGGTTCATGACATACGCGAGTGCCAGCACGGACGTCACGGTCAGGACGGCGAACCTCAACTCGTGCACGGTCGCCGCCCACTCCCGGACGGCCACGCGCGCGTGCACTCCGAGCACGACCGCCGTGCACACCCCGGCGAGCAGCACGAGCGTGCCGCCGGTGGAGACGATCGGCCAGCTGAAGACGTTGCCGCCGACCGGCTCCCCGTCCGGGTTCACGACGTTCAGGAAGGGCCAGTCGTACGTCTGGGTCGCCCCGGACAGCCAGTCCTTGATCACCGGGATCTGCGCGAGGGAGAAGATCACGACGATCAGCGCGTACGGCGCGTAGGCCCGCACGACTTCCCGCCGCGGATCGTCCTCGTCCAGTTCCTCGCTGCGCGCCCCGGTCAGCACGGACGCGCGTACGGCCTCGGTGGCGGGCACGCGTGCGTGCGGTACGGCGACCAGGGCGCCCGCACCGGCCAAGGCGGCACCGATGTCGGCGAGTTGCGCGGAGACGTAGTTGGAGGCGGCGAACTGCGCCACGGCGAAGGCGATTCCGCAGGCGACAGCGGGGACCCAGGTCTCCTTCAGCCCTCGCCGCCCGTCCACGAGCCCGACCAGCACCAGCGGCACGACCAAGGCCAGCAGGGGCGTCTGACGCCCCACCACGGAAGCCACGTCGTCCAGGGGAAGGCCGGTGACCTGAGCCAGCGTCACCACCGGCGTGCCCATCGCGCCGAAGGCCACCGGCGCGGTGTTGGCGACCAGCGCGACGACCGCCGCCCGCACCGGTTCGAAGCCCAGCGCGACGAGCATGACGGAACAGATCGCGACGGGCGCCCCGAACCCGGCGAGCGCCTCCAGCAGGGCCCCGAAGCAGAAGGCGACGACGAGCGCCTGGATGCGCGGATCGTCGGAGAGCCGCCCGAACGACCTGCGCAGGATGTCGAAATGCCGGGTGTGGACGGTCATCCGGTACACCCACAGGGCGTTGACGACGATCCACAGGATGGGGAAGAGCCCGAAGGCGGCTCCCTGGGCGGCGCTGGAGAGCGTCTGGCCGAGCGGCATGCGGTAGGCGAGCCAGGCGACCAGAACGGCCGCCAGAAGTCCCGTGAGCCCCGCCAGGTGGGCTTTCATCCGGACCCCGCCCAGCAGGACCAGGACGATCACGAGCGGCAGCGCCGCCACCAAGGCGGACAGGCCCAGCGAGCCTGCGACGGGTTCCAGTTCCTGGACGTACACGGGCGCCTCCCCGGATTCCGCCATGCGGAAAGCGATTTCTCGTTCCGGCATACGGAATGGTCGTGTCCGCGCCAATCGCACGTCAATGCCTGTGCATCACTCAACGAAATGAACGAGTGGAGGAAGCAAACAAAGAGGGAAGGAAACCGGCCGTCAGTTGTCGGGCGACCGCAGCACCCGCAGGTGACCCCGCCGCGCGACCTCCATCGGGTCGGCCCCGCGCCCCCCGCCCCCGCCGGCCTGGGCCGCCCGCTCCTGCGGACGGGCCGCCTCGCGCACGGCGTTGGCAAGCGCTTCCAGATCGTCGCCGCTCGGACGGGCCGGAGCCGAGCCGTCCAGCAGCCGTACGACCTCCCACCCGCGCGGGGCGGTGAGGCGCTCGGAGTGCTCGGCGCACAGGTCGTAACAGTGGGGCTCGGCGTAGGTGGCGAGCGGGCCGAGGACCGCGGTCGAGTCGGCGTAGACGTACGTCAGCGTCGCGACGGCGGGGCGGCCGCAAGCGGTGCGCGAACAGCGACGTACAGGGCTCACGACGTTGGACGGTACCGCACTCTTGAGCGGGCCGCGACGACTCTCCCCCAGGTCACCCCACCGTGTCGTGTTGTGAAACACCCCACACACCCCTTCTGCCCCAACTCGCTGACCTGCGTGGAAGCCATCCTCCGCGTTCCCCAACATCGCTGAGGTCGGTCACCACTCACCACAAACCCCGTCAATTACCTCGCCATCGACGGTCTCGGAGAGATACGGAATCGAGCCCAACCTTGGCTGGAATGGTCATCTGCCGACAAGCCGTACGAGCGGCCGAACGCCACCCCTGCCCCGACATGCGGATCGGACACGCACCGGCGGCGAGGACTACGCTTCAGCAGTGATGGAAGCCCCCGTACCGCCCCGTGCCGCAGGCCCCGGGCCCCGCCGCCGTGATCGTCACGGGCGGGGCATGCGCGGCCCGATCGCACCACCCCAGGTGCCGCTCGCCGCGAGCCGTGCCGACGCCTTCGCCGACCTGGTGCAGGACTCCGTGGAACGCCTCGAACGCCGCTGGCCCCAGCTGGCCGACATCGATTTCCTGGTCCTGGAGGTCCCCCGCCTGGACGGCGGCACCTGGAGCGACGAGGCGGTCCCCCTTGGCGGCACGATCCCCGCACGCGAGGGCCGCCCCGCGCGGGTGGTCATCTACCGCCGCCCGGTGGAGATCCGCACCAAGGGCCGGGACGAGCGAGCGGCCCTGGTCCACGAGGTCGTCGTGGAACAGGTGGCGGAGCTGCTGGGCCTGACACCCGAGACGGTGGACCCCCGCTACGGGGAGGACTGACGGCCTCCGGCCGAGCCCTACTTCTGCAGCACCGACAGGTCCTCGTCCGCCTCCGGCACGGCCACCATCCCCCGGTCGTCCGGCAGCGTCTGCACGGTGAAGCCGGACACTCCCTCCGTCGTCGCCGCCAGCGTCCGGGACGCGTACACCGGGCCGCCCGACACCGACTCCACCGTCAGCGCGTAGGTGCCCTTCAGGCCGCTCGGCACCGGCACCCGCACGTCCTGGGTGGTACCGGACTTGATCGTGTACGTCTTCGTCGCCGCCGTACCGCCGTCGCTCCCCGCCGACGCGGTCACCTTGATCTCCGCCGTGCGGAAGGGCGCCGTCACGGACAACGTCGTGCCCTTCGCCCGGTTGTCCACCGCCGTCGCGCGTGTGCCGACCGGGCGGCTCGCCGGTATGAAGGCCGTCTCCTGATCGGCCCCCTTCCCGCGCACCACCCGCAGCGCCGCGACGACCGGCACGGACCGGTCCGTGGGCGTCAGGACCAGCGACCCCGTCTCGCCCCGCATGATGTCACCGAGATCCACCGCACTCGTCATGCCCGCCTTGACGTGCAGCGTCTCGTTCCCGGCGGGCGTGATCGGCCCGGACGGCGAGGCGAGGCGCACCTTCAGGTCCGCGTCGGCGTCCCCCGGCGTGAAGGCGACCAGTCGCACGGACGTGGCGTCCTTCGGGATGCCGGGCAGCACCAGGCTCCCCGCGGGATCGGCGGACGCGGCCAGCCAGTCGCCGCCGAGCTTGTCGTCCAGCGCCTGCACCGAAGCACCCACGCGACCACTGCGCACACTCACGTGCACGGTCACGTTGTCCTGCTTCTCACTGGTCAGCGTGGACAGCAGGACCGGTTCACCGGAGTGCGGCTGGACCGTGATCCCCTCGCCCACCGTGGTCTCGAGTGCACCGTCCTTGCCGTACAGCTCGATGTCCACCACGGCGGCGGAGTCGTCGGGGTTGGTCAGATGCACGTAGTCCGTCCGGTCGGCGGCCATGCTGGCGCCGGGGAACCAGAACTCGGTGTCGGGCGCGGTGCAGTTGACCCCCTGAAGACCACGCCCCGTGCCCGCGGCGACCTCCGTGGTCTCCTGCACGGTCCAGCCGGGCGCGAACCTGCCGTCGGCGGTGCCGACCAGCGCCGGCGAGTCGGCCCCCGACGCGTCGCCGGTGACCGGCGTCCCCGGCTCCTTGGCCTCCAGGACCGGCTTGTCCGCCTTCCCGGTCTTGCCGGTCTTCCCGGTCCTGCCCGAGTCGTCGGCCTTCCTGCCCTTGCCGTCCGCCGTGTCGCGCGACTCCTGCGCCGCGGACCGGAGCTCCGCCTTCCCGTCACTCCCCGTCCCCTTGGTGACGGGGGTGAACGACGTGTACGTCGTCTCGGCGAGGTCCGAGGTGCTCGGCGCCGGACACAGCAGGCTCGTACGCTCCACGGGCAGCTCGGCGGCCGCCTTGGCGGCGTTCGCCCCGGACGCGTCCGGCGTGGTGAGCGCCGCGAGCCCGGTGACGGCTGCGAGGGCGGTGCCGCCGGCGATCAGGGACAGGGTGGTGCGGTTCACTGCTGGCTCCCGTCGGGACGCTCACTGCCGTTCGGTTGCTGCTGCGCCGGGTCGTACGTGCCGTCGTAACCCTGCTGGTACGTCGTCTGGTCGTACGACCTGTCGTACGGCGCCGTGGGGGACTGCCCCCCGTACGCGTACGGGTCGTACTGGCCGCCCTGATACGGGTCCGCCTGATACGCCTGGTCGTAGGCGCCGCCCGCCGGGTACTGCTGACCGTTCTGGTACTGCTCCCCGCCGTAGCCGCCGTACTCGCCACCGGCATAGCTGGGCGCGTCCCACTCGTTGTGGGACTGCTGCTGGGGGATCGCCGCCGCCGGCGCCTCCTGCGGAGGAGGCGGGAACTCGCCGCCCTGGCCGGGCTCTTCGGCTTCGGCCTGGGCACGCAGCCGACGGGCCCGTCGGCCCTCGCCCGCCATGGCCTCGGCGGGGACGGCCGGCTCCTCGGGCAGGTCGTCGTCGATGTCGCGGCGACGCCCCGGAAGGGCCATCACGACGAGGACGAGGGCGAGGAAGCCTTGGACCCACAGCCAGGCGGTGTGACCGATCGGGTCGTCGTAGGTGACGTCCAACCTGCCGCCCTCGGCGGGGAGCTCGAAACCCTGGGCCCAGCCGTCGACCGTGGTCGTGGTGAGCGGCTTGCCGTCCAGGGTGGCCGTCCAGCCGTCGTCGGCACTGTCGGCCAGGCGCAGCACGCGGCCGTCGGAGCCACCGGGAATCGTGGTGTGGATCTCGGTGGGCCCGGCGGCGACGGGCTGAGGCTCGGCCGAGCCGGTCCCGGACTCGGCACCGGCGACGATGGCCGCGCGCGACACCTGCCGGTCGATCCGCCACAACGCGCTGCCGTTCTGCTCGCTCAGCCGCGACAGGCCGGGCGTGGCGTCCAGCACGCGCGCGACCTCGCGCGGTGCGCCCTTGTGGACGAGGACGTATCGCACCGCGAACGCGCCCAGCTGGTCGGCCTGGTCGGCGCCGGAGCCTGCGACGAGGTTGGCGACGATCTTGTCGAGCTTGGTGTTCTCCCCGTCCGCGGCGGCGAGTTCGGCGTCGCCGAGGCGGGCACCGGAGCCACGGACGAGCATGTAGCCGACGTGGGCCGCGGAGTCGCTGTCGAGGACGAGGGTGCGGGCCTGGTCACGGGTGCCGCTCTCCTCGGCGACGAACGCGGGCACCTGCACGGGGTCGCGCCGCTCCAGCGGTCCGTCGGCCCCGCCGATCATCCAGCCGGCGGCGACGAGCAGCGGTCCGGCGGCCGCGGCGAAGGCGACCAGCGCGGCGACCGGCTGGCGCCAGCCGAAGCTCTGCTCGGCCACCCGCGCGCGTGCCCCGTCGGCGCCGAGCACGGCGGCGGCCAGGAGCGCGATGCCGTAGACGAGGGTCGCGGGGCCGGCCCAGGCGGAGCTGTTGGACAGGACCGCGAAGACGAGGCCCACGAGGGCGACCGCCCAGGCCGCCCAGATCCCGAACTGGCGCTCGGAGCGCAGCAGGGCGGCCAGCGCGGCCAGCACGACGCCGATGAGCATCAGCCCGCTGACGGTGCCGGGCCCGCCGGGGCTGGCGCCGAGCAGGTCCAGGGCGGAGGCGGCCGAGGAGCCGTACTCCAGGCCGGCCTCCCGGAAGAAGCCGAACGGCAGCAGCGACAGCGACCAGGGCGCGAGAACCAGCAGGGGCACGCCGAACTGGGCCAGGAAGCGCAGGCCGTACGCGGTGATGTCCGCGCGCCGCACCGCCAGGAGCCCGATCCCGAGGACCAGGGCGATCGGCCACACGATCGGTGTGAAGGCCGTGGTGATCGTCAGCAGCAGGGCGTATGCCCAGGTCGCGCGCCAACTGCCGCGCGTACCGGAGCTGTTCGTCAGGCCGCTCGCCGCGATGCCGGCACGTGCGACGAGCGGCAGCAGGACGGCGAGGACGGCGGTGCCGATGCGGCCCCCGGCGAGCGCTCCGGTGGCGGCGGGCAGGAAGGCATAGACGACGGCCGCCCACGCGCGCAGGAGGCGCGACTCGACGAGCGGACGGGAGGCGAAGTAGGCGGTGAGGCCGGCCAGCGGCACCGAGAAGACCAGCAGGAGGGTGACGGCGAGCCCGGTCGAGCCCAGCAGCACCGAGGCGAGCATCGCCACGATCGCGAGGTAGGGCGGTGCGGACGGGGTACCGCCCGCGCCCACCGGATGCCAGGCGTCCAGGTAGTGCGACCACAGCTCACCGGAGTCGGCCGGGGCGGGCAACAGCGCACCACCCGCGAGCGCGCCGCCGCCGAGCAGTGCGCGGCAGGCGATCAGCGAGACGAACAGCAGCACCAGGAAGAGCACGGGGCCGGGCTTGCGGGCGATGCGCTTGAGGCGCGCGAACTGCTCGACCTCCAGGAAGTCCGCGTCGTCGCCGCCGGGCCCGGACTCGATCGCGCTGCCGTGTCGTCCCGCGCCGGTGGACACCTCGGGGTCGGAGCTGCCGAAGAGGCTGCTCGCGACCTGTTCGACGGTGGCCCGCACGGTCGCGCCGGGCGGTGGGAACAGCGCCCGCAGCTCGCCCTTGTCGATGACGGGATTCCCGCGCCTGCGCCGCCCGGCGATGATCCGCTCGGGGCGCAGCAGCGTGCCGACGAGGCCGCGGATCTCGTCGAGGGCCTGCCCGGGGACCTTGCCCACGAGGTAGGCCAGGGTCCGCAGGACCGTGCCGAGGACGAGGCGCAGCAGCACCCAGGGCAGCACGGCCGTGCGTGTGTTGACGAGCAGGGTGTAGACGGCGCCTGCCTTGTCGACCTTGTGCGGGGAGGCGGCGGTGCGGCCCACGCAGTCGACGGTGCGGCGCTCGCGGGAGGACGCCTCGGCGTGTCGTACGACTGCCTCGGGGGCGACGAGGACGCGGTGGCCGGCGGCCGTGGCACGCCAGCACAGGTCGACGTCGTCACGCATCAGGGGCAACCGTCGGTCGAAGCCGCCGAGCTGTTCGAAGATGTCTCGCCGGATCAGCATGCCGGCGGTGGACACGGAGAGCACGGACCGCACGTGGTCGTGCTGGCCCTGGTCCTGTTCGCGGCGGTCGAGGCCGGTCCAGCGGCGGCCGGAGTGGGCGATGGTGACGCCGACCTCCAGGAGCTGCCGGCGGTCGTACCAGCCGCGCAGCTTGGGGCCGACGACGGCGACGTCGTCGCGGCCCAGCTCGTACTCGTTCTCCACGACACGCAGCAGCTGGGCCAGGGCGTCGGGTTCGGGGGCGCAGTCGTCGTGCAGGAGCCACAGCCACTGCACCGGCTCCCCGTGCGGGAGGTCGGGCATGTCGTAGGCGTCGTCGCGCCATGTGCGCGTGACGGGGTCCCAGCCGCTCGGCCGCTTCAGATACGTCAGCTCGTCCGGGGTGAGGACGGGGGCGGAGCGGTTGGCCTCCTCGACGGCCTGGCCGAATCCGGTGCGCCGGGCGAGGTGCAGCACGCGATCGTCACCGAGGGCGTCGGTGACCAGCTGCGCGGAGTGGTCCGCGCTGCCGGTGTCGGCCGCCATGGCGAACTGGACGGGGCGCTCCTGACCGAGCAGCCCGGCGAGCGCGTCGGGCAGCCAGCGGGCACCGTCGTGGGAGACGAGGACCGCGGTCACCACATGACGCGGGAACTCAGGTGTGGCAGCGACGTCGTGATGGGCTGCCGTGTGGCTGTGCACGGACATCGAGGTACGGGCCCCGGTTCGATGGACTGCGGTGGACACCTGTGTCCCGAGGGGACAGCGCGGCGTCTCGGACGAGCGACCACACTATCGGCTGGGCATCACGGCGGCCCGCCGCCTGTGGATAACCCACCCGCGACGGGCCGTTCGAGACATATTCGAGACGTATGCATGTGCGACGCGTACGCGCGATGTGTACGTGCGGGGTGCCTGCGCCCAGGGCCCTGCCCTCGGCCCTCCCGCTCAGCCCTGCCGCTCGGTCTGCGGCTCGGCCTACGGCGGCCGGACGGCCGGTGCGCCGCTCAGACGGCCGCCTTCTTCAGACGTCGGCGCTCACGCTCGGACAGACCGCCCCAGATGCCGAATCGCTCGTCGTTGGCGAGGGCGTACTCAAGACACTCGGAGCGGACCTCACAGGCGAGGCAGACCTTCTTGGCCTCGCGGGTGGAGCCGCCCTTCTCGGGGAAGAAGGACTCGGGGTCGGTCTGGGCGCACAGCGCGCGCTCCTGCCAGCCGAGTTCCTCGTCCGCGTCGTCGACCAGCAGTTGCTGCACCAGCTCGGTCATGTGCGCCCCTCGTCTGTCTTTCGCGTCCCCGTGATGTAGCCGTTACCGATTTCGGCTGAACGACACGAGTGAAATTACAAGTGTGCTGCTCCGGGCGAGTCAAGCCGAGATCTGCTATTGAGCCCCTTATTCACTCTGGGGAACCAAGGCCTAGCGGAAAGTGTTCAAATCGGCATAAACCTTGACACGCAGACGAGACCCGGGAGGGCGTCCAACCCCGCTCAGAGCCTGTACGGAAAAGGACGCCCAGAAGTTCGATCTCGTTGCACACACGCGCAGAAGCGAACCGGATCACAGTCGGATCACAGGATCACAACGACGCTCATGCGCCCGGTTGTGCGCCATGTGTCCCGACTAACTCATGAACAAACCTTTCACCACAGAGATGAACTGGATGAGGTGAAATATGTCCCACATAACGGGCGCCGAGTTGACACCCGAGGTGCAAACCGATGTTCTTGTGGGCATGCTCGCGAACTCGGCACCCACCTCGACCCGCACCTCCGGGTCCCACGGTGCTGCCCGCGCTCGCTGTAGCTGTTGCTGTCCCAGCTGTTGAGCCATACCTGCTCCAGCTGTAGGCCGAGCCACCCGTCCCTCGGCTCTCGTTCCCTCTGACCTTCCTTCACTGAGGAACCACCGCACCCCATGAACAGCGACAGCGACCTCCAGATCGCCGGCGACATCCTCGAAGTCCCGCACCTCCTCCAGACGCCCCGCGAGCACCCGGCCACCGTCGCCGAGTTCGTCGGCCTCGCCCGCTCCATCGCCGACGACCGGTCGCAGTGGGAGCACCTCGTCCGGTACGACGCGACCACGCGCTGGTACCACCGGCTGCACACGGGGCCGGGCTACGAGGTGTGGCTGCTGTCCTGGGTCCCCGGGCAGGGCAGCGGCCTGCACGACCACGGCCGGTCCTCCGGTGTCCTGACGGTCCTGGACGGCATGCTGACCGAGCGCACGGAACGCGGCACGCGCGTGTTGGCGGCGGGCGCGCAGCGCGTCTTCGCGCCGGGATACGCACACGAGGTGGCGAACGACGCGCTGGAGCCGGCGGTCAGCCTGCACGTGTACTACCCGGGCCTGACCGAGATGCCGATGCACACGTCCTCGGCCTGCGAGGCGCGTACGGAGCAGCGTCCGGTGACTGCCTGACGCGTTGTCGTACCCGCCTGCAAGACTTGCTCCCATGCGCATTGTGGTTCTGGCAGGCGGCATCGGTGGTGCCCGGTTCCTGCGCGGTCTGAAGCGGGCCGCGCCGGACGCGGACATCACGGTCATCGGCAACACCGGGGACGACATCCACCTCTTCGGGCTGAAGGTCTGCCCCGACCTCGACACGGTGATGTACACGCTCGGCGGCGGCATCAACGAGGAGCAGGGCTGGGGCCGGGCCGACGAGACCTTCCATCTCAAGGAGGAACTCGCGGCGTACGGCGTCGGGCCGGAGTGGTTCGGGCTCGGCGACCGGGACTTCGCCACGCACATCGTGCGGACGCAGATGATCGGCGCCGGATATCCGCTGAGCGCGGTGACGGAGGCGCTCTGCGACCGCTGGAAACCGGGAGTCCGTCTCATCCCCATGACCGACGACCGCGTCGAGACGCATGTCGCGGTCGAGGTGGACGGCGAACGCCGGGCCGTCCACTTCCAGGAGTACTGGGTGCGGCTGCGCGCCTCGGTGCCGGCCGAGGCGATCGTGCCGGTCGGCGCGGAGCAGGCCAAGCCGGCGCCGGGCGTCCTGGAGGCGATCGCCGACGCCGACGTCATCCTCTTCCCGCCGTCCAACCCGGTCGTCTCGGTCGGCACGATCCTCGCCGTCCCCGGCATCCGCGAGGCGATCGCCGACGCCGGAGTGCCGGTCGTGGGCCTTTCCCCGATCGTCGGGGACGCGCCCGTGCGCGGGATGGCCGACAAGGTGCTCGCGGCGGTCGGCGTGGAGTCGACGGCCTCCGCGGTCGCCGAGCACTACGGCTCGGGGCTCCTCGACGGCTGGCTCGTCGACACCGTGGACGCGGCGTCCGTGGAGCCGGTCGAGGCGGCGGGGATCCGCTGCCGGGCCGTACCGCTGATGATGACGGACCTCGACGCGACCGCGCGGATGGCCCGGGAGGCACTGACGCTGGCGGAGGAGGTGCGAGGGGCTTGAGCGAGGTGACTGCCGACGGCTACCGGGTCTGGGCCGTCTCCGGGATTCCCGAGGTCCAGCAGGGCGACGACCTCGCCAAACTGATCGCCACCGCCGCGCCCGGCCTCGTCGACGGGGACGTCCTCCTCGTCACCTCGAAGATCGTGTCCAAGGCGGAGGGGCGGATCGTCGAGGCGGCCGACCGGGAGGCCGCGATCGACGCGGAGACCGTACGGGTCGTGGCGCGTCGCGGCCCCCTGCGTATCGTCGAGAACCGGCAGGGGCTCGTGATGGCCGCCGCCGGGGTCGACGCCTCCAACACCCCCGCCGGGACCGTGCTGTTGCTACCCGAGGACCCGGACGCGTCCGCGCGGGCGATCCGGGACGGGCTGCGGGACGCCCTCGGCGTCGAGGTCGGGGTCGTCGTCACCGACACCTTCGGGCGCCCCTGGCGCGCCGGGCTCACCGATGTCGCGATCGGGGCCGCCGGTATCCGCGTACTCGACGATCTGCGCGGGGGCACGGACGCGTACGGCAATCCGCTCAGCGCGACCGTCGTGGCGACGGCGGACGAACTGGCCGCCGCCGGTGACCTGGTCAAGGGCAAGGCCGCCGGGCTGCCCGTCGCCGTCGTGCGCGGGCTGGCGCACACGGTGGCCGAGGACCACGGGGAGGGTGCGCGGGCCCTGGTGCGCGGCGCGCGTGACGACATGTTCCGGCTGGGGACGTCGGAGGCCGTACGGGAAGCGGTCACCCAGCGGCGTACCGTGCGGGCCTTCACGGACGAGCCCGTCGACACCGGGGCCGTGCGGCGGGCGGTCGCGGCTGCTGTCACCGCTCCGGCGCCGCACCACACCACACCGTGGCGGTTCGTGCTGCTGGAGTCGGAGGAGTCGCGGACGCGGCTGCTCGACGTCATGCGGGACGCGTGGATCGCCGATCTGCGGCGGGACGGCAAGAGCGAGGAGTCCGTCGCCAAGCGGGTGCGACGCGGGGACGTGCTGCGGAACGCGCCGTATCTGGTGGTGCCCTGCCTGGTCATGGACGGTTCGCACACGTACGGCGACGCGCGGCGGGACGGTGCCGAGCGGGAGATGTTCGTCGTCGCGGCCGGGGCCGGAGTGCAGAACTTCCTGGTCGCGCTGGCCGGGGAGCGGCTGGGCTCGGCCTGGGTGTCGTCGACGATGTTCTGCCGGGAGGTCGTACGGGAGGTGCTCGGGCTGCCGGCGGACTGGGATCCGATGGGGGCGGTGGCCGTCGGTCATCCGGCGGAGGAGCCGCGGGCGCGACCGGAGCGGGATGCGGGGGCTTTCATCGAGGTTCGCTGAGGCGGGGCGGGTAGGGCCTAGGCTCGTAGGAGCCCACCGGGGCTCGTCTTCGTGGGCCCTGTCTGAAGCTCGCCTTCGCAGGGCCTCTGGTACTCATGTTCGTACGACCCTTCCGCTCCCCCAGCGCGTAGGCGCCCTCCGGCACTCCTAGGACCTCACCCGTGGCAGGACGTTTCGCTCCGCGGCCCACGCGTACGACTGTGCGCGGTGGGCATGTCGCCGTACCCGCGGGTGTGCCGCGGCAGGCTGTCGCGCCGGGGAAGACGCGGACGGTGGTGCCGGACGGGCCGCTCGATCTCGGGCTGGTGCTGGGGCCGCTGAAGCGGGGGCCGGGGGATCCGACGTTCCGGGCGATGCCGGACGGGTCCGTGTGGCGGGCCTGTCGTACGCCTGCCGGGGCCGGGACTCTGCGGGTCACCGTGCGCGGTGCCGGGGTGCGGGGCGAGGCCTGGGGGCCGGGGGCCGAGTGGCTGCTGGAGCAGTTGCCGGAGCTGCTCGGGGCCGCTGATGATCCGTCCGCCTTCGTGCCGCGGCATCGGCTCTTGGCGGTGACCCGGCATCGGCGGCCGGGGCTGCGGTTGACGCGGACCGGGCTGGTGCTGGAGTCGTTGATTCCGTCGATTCTGGAGCAGAAGGTCACGACCGATGAGGCGTATCGGGCGTGGCGGTTGCTGGTGCGGAAGTTCGGGGAGCCGGCGCCTGGGCCCGCGCCCGGGCGGATGTGTGTGATGCCGGACGCGGCGGCCTGGCGGATGGTTCCGTCGTGGGAGTGGCATCGGGCCGGGGTCGACAACAAGCGGGCGTCCACGATTCTGCGGGCGGTGCGGGTCGCTGCGCGGCTGGAGGAGGCGGTGCGGATGCCTCCGGCTGAGGCGCGGGCTCGGCTGGAGGTGGTGCCGGGGGTCGGGCCGTGGACGTCGGCGGAGGTTGTGCAGCGGAGTCATGGGGCGGCGGATGCGGTGACGGTGGGGGATCTGCATCTGCCGGGGATCGTGGGGTGGGCGTTGGCGGGGGATCGGGATGCGGATGACTCGGTGATGCTGGAGTTGTTGGAGCCGTATGCGGGGCAGCGGCATCGGGCGGCTCGGTTGATCTTGTTGAGTGGGCGGGTGCCGGCGCGGCGGGCTCCGCGGATGCCGCGGGGGGATATCGGGCGGTTGTGAGGGGTGCCCCCGGGGCACCGAGGATTCTCGCCCCCGCCGCCCCTACCCGTCCCATCCCTTGAAGGGGCTCCGCCCCTTCGACCCCGCCCCTTCGACCCCTGGACCCCCATCGGCCTGCGGCCTCGTCCTCAAACGCCGGACAGGCTGGAGATGCACGGCCCGGCACCGAAAAGTGACCGCCTCCACGGGTGGGTGAGGGCTAGGGACGGCTGCACTCGGCCTCAAAACGCCACACCAGCCGAGAAGCCAGTCCGGCACCGAAAAGCAACCGCCTCCCCGACCGCATCCGCCCACGAGGCTTCGCCCGCCACGGGTCGGTGGGAGTCCTCCCCGGAGGGGTGGGTCCGGGGACGGAGTCGGCTGGGCCGCTACAGGTCCGGTGAGAAGCGCACCGCCCCCGCTGGGATCAGCGCGTCGCACCACACCCGTACGCCCTCCCTCAACTCGTTGTCGGCGCCGATCACCGCGCCGTCGCCGATGACCGTGCCGGTGAGGACGGAGCGTTCGCCTACGCGGGCTCGGGTGCCGATGAGGGAGTCGGTGATGACGGCGCCGGGTTCGATGACGGCACCCGGGAGGATGGTGCTGCCGAAGACGCGGGCGCCCTCGGCCACGAAGGCGCCCTCGCCCACCACGGTGCCGCCGGTCAGCTTGGCGTCGGGGGCTACCCGGGCCGTGGGGAGGATCAGGCGGTCGCCGCAGCGGCCGGGGACGGCGGGGGAAGGGGCCCGGCCGAGGACGAGGTCCGCCGAGCCTCGGACGAAGGCCGCCGGTGTGCCCAGGTCGAGCCAGTACGTGGAGTCGACCATGCCCTGGAGGTGGGCTCCGGCCGAGAGGAGGTCCGGGAAGGTCTCGCGTTCCACCGAGACCGGGCGGCCCGCCGGGATCGTGTCGATGACCGAGCGGCGGAAGACGTACGCCCCCGCGTTGATCTGGTCGGTGACGATCTCTTCGGGCGTTTGGGGCTTCTCCAGGAACGCCGTCACCCGGCCGGTGCCGTCCGTGGGGACCAGCCCGTACGCCCTCGGGTCCGTCACCTTGGTGAGGTGGAGGGAGACGTCCGCGCCCGTCGTCTCGTGCGTGCGGACCAGGGCCTTGATGTCCAGGCCGGTCAGGATGTCGCCGTTGAAGATCAGGACCGGGTCGTCGGGGCCGGAGTGGAGACGCGAGGCCACGTTGCGGATCGCGCCGCCCGTGCCGAGGGGCTCCTCCTCCGTGACGTACTCCAGGTGGAGCCCGAGCGCCGAGCCGTCGCCGAAGTACGGCTCGAAGACCTCGGCCAGGTACGACGTCGCCAGGACGATGTGGTCGACGCCCGCCGCTCTCGCTCTCGCCAGCTGGTGCGTGAGGAACGGAACCCCGGCCGCCGGGACCATGGGCTTCGGCGTGTGCACGGTGAGCGGACGCAGCCGAGTGCCCTTGCCACCGACCAGGAGGATCGCTTCTGTCACCTGTCGTCTCTGCTTCCTGCCGGGACCGGCCGAACTGTCTTTCGACCGGCCAGTGTATGCAGACCGTTGCGCGGCCCCTCGACAAGACGGCAGTGCGGTACTTCCGCGTTCCGTGTCGGCTCAGCGACCCTGGTAGCGGGCCGCCGAGGCGCGGGCCGAGCCGAGCTTGCGGTAGAGCTGCCGTCCGGGGCACTCCGTGGAATAGCCGTCCCGGTGGCCGGAGATCACGTTCAGTCGTACGTTCTTTCCCTTTCGGTAGAGATTGCCACCGCCGGACGTCAGGTATGTCTTTCCGCGCGGATTGGCGCCGTAGAGGCCCAGCTTCCAAGCCGTGAGCCGGGCCACGGCCTTCACCGAGGCTTTGGTCGGCTTGGTGGCGCCGTAGCTGCCGAGAACGGCGATCCCCATGCTGTTGGAGTTGAAACCGAGGGTGTGGGCACCCAGGACGGGCTTCGCCACTCCCCCGGCGCGCCCCTCGTAGATGTTTCCGCACTTGTCGACGAGGAAGTTGTAGCCGACGTCGCGCCAGCCCATGCTCTTGACGTGGTAGCGGTAGATACCGCGAATGAGCGAGGGGGCTTGCGAGCACGAGTACTTGCTGCCGGTCGCCGTGTGGTGCACGAAGGCCGCCTTCACCTTCTTCGTGTAGGCGAACTGCCGCTCCCGCCACCCCTCGTTCGCGCCCCAGCCGCGCCGCGTGACGATGCGCGGCCGCGGCCCGATGTACGGCTTCGCCCGTTGGGCCTCCGTCAACTCGTTGCCGCGCAGGGCCAACAGCTCCCGTTCGGTCTCGGCCCGGCCGAGCGCGGGGATCTCGACGGCGCCGACGGGGGCGAGTTCGGCGTTGGCGCCGGAGGCGACGAGGACCTCGGCGGTCTCGACGGTCTCGGGGTTCAGCGAACCGGGGCGGGGGGCGCCGGCGGGGTCGGCCTTCTCCGGGGCGGGCTCACCGGGGTCGACGAGTTCGAGGCGCAGGCCCGCGGGAAGGATGGCGGCGGCCTCGGGGTGGGCCGCCGAGTCGTCACCGCCGCCCCGTACCCCGTCCTCGCCCTCGGGCCCGTCGTCCGGCCGAGGCCCGGCGGCCTCCGCCGTGACCCGCACTTCCACACCGTCCGACTCTCCGACCCACAACGGCGCCGTGGAGCCGCGCACCCGGCCCGAGGTGGGCTCCTCGGTGCCCGGGTCGGCCGCGTGTTCGCCGTTGTGCGTATCGAGGTCCTGCCAGCCGGACCAGGCACCCGTGCCGAGCGCGCGGGTACGGACCTGGACGCGGCCGTGCAGTTCGTTGTCCGGGGCGTCCCAGGTGACGCCGACGAGGGAGAAGTGCCGTACGCCCCGGGGGGACAGCCCCCATTCGGAAGGGCCACCGACGTCGCGGTCACGGGTGAGGGCGGCGAGGGGCAGGGCCTGGGTGCTGCCGGGGACGGACGACTCCGCGTCCTCCTGACGCACCGCCGGCCCGGCCACCGTCCTCCCACTCGTGGCCACTTCCGCTCCGAGCGCCGGTCTCGCGGCCGTGGCGGCGGCGGACGGGGTGAGCGGGAGGGCGAGAGCGGCCGCGCACGTGACACCGATCGAGGAAGCAAGGAATCCACGCATACCCCTGATGTTGGACATAGTCATACAAACCTGTCCAACGGGGAACTGACGAAGCGTCGATCCGCGATTCGTCCGAACCGGTGGCGGGCGGGAGCCCCCACCAGGGGGTGCGCACCCGCCCGCCCGCGTACGCTTGCGCGGGTGAACGCCACCGACCGCACCCCTGCCGACCTGCTGCGTTCCGCGCTCGCCGCGGATCCCGGACGCCCCCTGGTGACCTTCTACGACGACGCCACCGGGGAACGTGTCGAATTGTCCGTGGCCACCTTCGCCAATTGGGTGGCCAAGACCGCGAATCTGCTCCAGGGCGACCT
This sequence comes from Streptomyces viridochromogenes, assembly GCF_001270495.1. Classification (GTDB taxonomy): domain Bacteria; phylum Actinomycetota; class Actinomycetes; order Streptomycetales; family Streptomycetaceae; genus Streptomyces; species Streptomyces viridochromogenes_A. Next base: position 841 of record NZ_LGUR01000261.1, on the reverse strand, counting down.
CGGGGCCGGTCCGGGCGACAGGGTCACCCTCCTCCTGCCCGCACACTGGCAGACGGCGGTGTGGCTGCTGGCGTGTTCGTCGGTGGGCGCGATCGCCGACGTGGGCGGGGACCCGGCCGCGGCCGACGTGGTCGTGAGCGGCCCGGAGAGCCTGGAGGCCGCGCGGGCCTGCCGCGGCGAGCGGATCGCCTTGGCGCTACGCCCCCTGGGCGGGCGCTTCCCGCAGCCCCCGGCCGGCTTCGCCGACTACGCCGTGGAGGTACCGAGCCAGGGCGACCGTTTCGCCCCGTACGCCCCGATCGACCCCGAGGATCCGGCCCTCATCGTGGCCGGCCGGGAGTTCAGCGGCGCCGAGGTCGTCGAACGCGCCCGCGCCGAGGCAGCAGCACTGGGCCTCACGGGCCCCGGCTCACGGATCCTCTCGGCCCTGCCGTACGACACCTGGGAGGGCCTCAACGCCGGGCTGTACGCCGCCCTGGCAACCGACGGCTCGGTCGTCCTGTGCCGCCACCTCGACGCCCTCGCCGAGGACGCCCTGGCCAAGCGCATCGACAGCGAACGCGTAACCACCACAGCGCGGTAGCCTCCGGCGCCGTAACCCATGCCGGGTCACCCGGCACTGCCCCACCCACTGGGGCTGCCGCCCCAGCCCCCGCCATCGACCCCCGAAGGGCCTCGCCCTCAAACGCCGGACGGGCTGGAACAACGGACCGGCGCCCACAAGTGCCCGCATGCCCGGCGCACCCCCGCGGCGCCGCAGTCGCCCACGGCGGCAAGGGGACGCGTCGGGGGGTGTCCGCCCGCAGAGTCCGGTGTCAAGGAACAGCACCTCCTGGCAGTA
>NZ_LGUR01000260.1 GCF_001270495.1 Streptomyces viridochromogenes | reverse complement strand
GAACGGGGCTATCCAGGACGGCTCCGACGCCGTGATCACACCAGCCACACCAAGATCATCTCACCCGTGACCAGCAGTTACGGGACAACCCTTAGGCAGCGCCATCGTTCGCGGGTCTGTCGTTCTCCGTCGATCCACCGTGCTCGCGCGGTGTGCTCGGGGAGCGGAAGACCAGCCATGAAGTGCGCGATTTCGACGTAGTAGGCGTAGTCGCCGCTCTGCGTGAGTTCGCGCAGGCGGGTGATCGCGTTGGTGAGGTCGTCCTGGGCGTCGAGGATGGCGTGGTGGAAGCACAGGGCGAGTTGCAGTTTCGCCGCGGCGTAGGAAATGCCGGAGACGCCGATTTCAGCGAGCAGGACGGCCGCCCGGTCGGGCACGTCTGCGGCGATCCCGGCATCGCGTACGAGTGCGGCGATGCGAGCGGTCACCTCGCTGGAACGCAGGCTGACGCGCGACAGCAGCCGGTCCGCCAGGTCGAGTTCGTCATCGGCCCGCCGGGGATCGGTGAGGGAGACGGCGAAGGCGAGATGCGCCTGAACCATGGCGGCCTCGCCGAGTGCCCCGTGTCCCTCGGCTTCACTCCGGGCTGCCAGGTAGGCCGCGGTCGCCCGCTCGATGTCTCCCTGCACCCACCACACGTCCCCCAGCACCCGATGGTGTCGTCCCTCCCAGCCCAGCCTCCCCGCGGTTTCCAGAACTGCAGGGAAATCTCCGGACAGTCGGCTCAGGTGCGCTAGGCCGCGTCGAGCCGCGTCTGCGAGCCGACCGTCGGCGAAGGCGACGCGCTGCATGCCGCGGCGCGACTCCTCGGTCAACCCGAGGTCTCGCTGGGCCTTCGCCAGGTAGTACGTGGCCAGTTCCACCAGGTCGTCCGGGAGCAGCTCCGATGCAAGGACAGCAGTGAGCCGACTGGCTGTGCGTTCACGGTGTTGGTGCTGGCGTCGGGCGATGGCGCTGAGCGTTTCCACGAGGGCGTCCGCCGCAGTCTGCAGGCCGTCCGACGAGGTGGCATCGGCTGCGGGGAGTGCAAGTGGTTCCCAGATGGAGTCCGCTACATACTGGAAGGCTGCATCGGCGAGCCAGCCGAGATCGAGATGGAAGTCCCGTGCGAGGAGCAGCCCTTGCTGGAGGCAGCCGACCAAAACGGCGCGGTCGCGTCGCAGGTCCTGGCGCCACTGCGATTCCAGAGCGTGGAAGACACGTTGAGCCGCGCGCTGCCAGTCCTGGTCCGACCAGCGGTCGTCACTGCCGTCGTCCGCGTTGCGGATGGCGGCGCGGATCAGGTCGTGGACATGGAAGGGCCACACACCGGAGGGGGACTCCCGGATGAAGGGGCGCTCGGTCAACCGCAGGGCAGGCGCGTCGTGCTGCATGCCGGCGGCCTGGGTGGCCAGGGGCACGGAGAACGCGTTGAGCAGGCTGACCGAGCGGAGTACGTGGCGTTCCTCGGGGGTCAGGTCGCTGAGGGTGCGGGCGATCAGGGCCGGGAAGTCGTGATCGAAGTCGGTGACCTGCGGCTGCCTGCCGCCGCGCCGAAGCTCCAGGTAGCGCATGACCGACAGGTCCAGGTACAGAGGCAGCCCGTGGGAGCGCTCGGCGATGATCCGGCGGACTGGTTCGTCGATCAGCGGCTGCCCGTCGCGGCTGAGCCTGCGGGCCAGATAGTCCTCACAGTCTTCGGGGGAGAAGTCGCCGATCAGAATCTGGCGGCCGGATACGCCTGACCCGGTATGTGCTGTGTCGGCGATGAGGCTGGGCCAAGCGCTCGGCCCGGTCCAGTCGAGTTGCCCTTCCAAGCCCGTCTCCGCCCACTGCAGGCGGTTGCGCCCGGTGACGACGAAGAACGCGTTGGGCATCAGCCACACGATGCGCTGGAGCAGGCGCTCGAAGTCGCGGTGGGTGCGGTCACCTGTGTCCTCGAAGGTGTCCAGCAGGATCACCGGCAGTGCACTCTTGTCGGCCGGGAACTGGGCCAGGTCCCAGGCGAGAAGGTGCGGATAGAAGCTGAGGGCTTCCAGGTCGGGCTCCGCCTCCAGGAGATCGGCCAGGCGGGAACAGCCGGCGAGGGCGCGTACGGACTGGCGCCGCTCGCGTAACGCCTTGATGAGTGCGCCGGCCCCATGACCGAGCGCGCCGCCGACGGTGCCGGGTAGGAGCAGAGCCTGGGCGACGTCGCTGAGGGCGGACTGCATCTGCTGGGGTAGAGCGGCAGCGGCGCTGAAGCGGCTCAGCAGCCCGCGCCGGCGCAGGTAGTCCTCGATCGGTTCGCCCGGGTGGTTGTGCTCCCAGTAGCGGCGGAAGGCAAGGTCGAAGGCCGGCACCGGCCGACCGAGCGCAGCGACGGCAAGGCGGATGGTGAGGATGACGCGGTCGAAGTCCATGCCTGCGGCGCGCGCGAGGTCGATGCGGACCGGCAGCATCCGGTCCTGGGCGTGAGAGGGCGATTCCCATTGCACGGGACGGTGCTCGCTGCTGACGAGCGACGCCTCGATCTTGCGGGAGAGCGTGGACTTGCCGATCCCGCCCACACCGTGGAAGACGAGGATGTTGCGGCGGGGAGCCTCCAGGTCCTCCACGTCGAAGTCCGCACGGGTCACGTGCCGTACGTGCTCCGCGAGGCCGGCCGTCACCGCTTGCCACTGCGCCTGCCGGTTCGTGAACGCCTCACTGGCGGCGATGCTCCGGTCATTCGAGCTGAACAGCGTTCGAAGATCCCGCCCTGCCACCGCTCCCCCTCACGATCAACTGAAGCCAATCTATGCTCTCTTGAGGAGAGCCCGGCAGGTCGGCATTGAGGCTGGCTTACCAGGTCGCATCCGTCACAAAGCAGTTGAGTGCTGGCACCTCGCCTCCACTCGCTGTCACGCTCCAGGCCGCAGGCCGAGAACACTTAATGTCTCCAGTAGAGCGCATCAGACATCAGGCGGTGGGACGTAGCTTGCTGCTCGCTGACCAGATCACGCCACCTCAACCCCTTCCGCGTTGCGGCTGCAACCTGCGATGCGAGAGGATGTTCGACGAGCTGTGAGTCGTGCGTGACGCATGATCACGCTGCAACAATCGAGCAGTCGCAGTGCACAACATGCTTACGGGGGTGGGTGAATGAAGTTCGACATGGGGTCGACGACCCTGTCGGATCTCGGGAAGAGCACCGTCGGGTCCGGTGAGGATCTGGGCACGCTGATCCAGCAGTTGATCCAGGCGGCGGAGCCGCTGGAGGGGAAGTTCAACGGGGCGGGCAAAGCCGCGTTCGACACCTTCAAGATTCATGCGGACGAAATCACGGACGCGCTGAACAGCTCGCTCAGCGCGATCCTGGGCGGCCAGTCCGGCATGGACACCGCGTTCGGCACCGGTGACGTCGAGTTGGAAGACAACGCCAACCAGAACATGGGCGCCGCCAACTTCGACGCGGCCCGATTCGGCGCACGGTAACCACACAAGCGCGCACGCGCACGTCCACCGAGAACACCTTCATCGTCCTTCCAGGGGGAACTTGACCATGCCTCAGAGCCAGGACCGGCGTTCCTACGACACCGGCGCCTCCAGCGAAGTGCAGATCAGTCTGCAGGGAATCATCGGCCAGTTGGAGCGCGTGCTGACCGACCGTGAGCGCGCGGTGAAGGCGGCAATGGCCGACTTCGCCGCGGACGGCGTGGCCGACGAGTACCACGGCAAGGAGATGCGCTGGCACCGCGCCGCCAGCGAGGTCCGCGAGATCATCCGGCTGGTCCGCACGACGATGGAACAGAACGACGGAACCGCGCAGTCGACCCTGGCCAAGGCGAAGGCGGCCGTCGACAACATCGGCTGACACCCGACGCGCAGCGGTGGCAGGAACGGGGAGAGGGAAGCGGGGGCTGACGCATGCCGAGGTGGGACGTATCTCCGTCCGGGGTCGGAAGTGTGGTCTCGAACGTCGGAGAGGTCATGAAGGTCCTGGACGACATCGTCCAGGCGTACGCGAAGGACGTGGAGGGCGCGGCCACCGCGGCCGGGACGCTCGCTCCGGGCGGGGCGAGCGGGGAGCACAAGGGACAGACCGGGCTGGTGGCCGCCGCCATTGCGGAGTTCATCGAGGGCACCGCGGACGAGCTGAAGTTCATCGGCACACGCGTCGGCAAGTCCGTCAACGGTGCGGTGGAGGCCACCGTCGCGTACCAGGAAGGCGACCTGGAGATGGCGGCCGAGGTGCAGCACCGGGCGTCCGGGCTGGTCATGCCCGACATGCCGGTCGGCTGGAAGGCGGGCCGTCTGTGATCCAGCCGGAGTCCATCCCGCTGTTCACCGGCGATCTCGGCCAGTTGGAGCAGCACACCGACGCCCTGCGGGTCGAGGCGGACGGCATCCGCCAGGCCGGCGCGGAGGCCCATCGGCAGTTCCAGGGACTGTCGGCCTTCTACCAGGCCCCCGAGGCGGAGGCCCTCTTCACGTCCACCGGACCGGCACGTGACGGGGCCGACACCTTCGCGGACAAGGTCGCCACGGTCGCCGACGCCTTGTCGACGTACGCGGCCGAAGTCGCGCCGATCATCAAACGGTTGGAACACCTGAAGAGCAAGGCAACCGCGTTCGTGGCCGGACTCAAGACGCCCAGCGGGGAGTTCGACGAGAACTGGGACAAGGACGCGGACAAGATCGAAGAGCATCGGACGCTGATGCACGACGTGAACGTCGCGCAGGAAGCGTTCACAGCTGCCGAGATCGCCTGCAACAACAAGATCACGGCCCTGGTGGGCGGCACCCAGTACGTCATGAACACCGGCGCCAAGCAGTTCATGCCGCTCGGCGCGGAGCTCTATGGCTACAGCGCCGAGGTACTCGATCAGGCCAAGGAACTCCCCTGGGGCACACCGGTCACCCAGTCCCACGACTGGTGGGACCCGGACGACCTCGGCTACTACGCCAAGAGCTTCTTCTGGGACGGGCTGATCGTCGACAACGTCTGGGGCGCCGTCGACGGCCTCGCGACCCTGGTCGGAGTCCATGGCTCGGACGAAGCAGGACAGGCCTGGGAAGGCGTGGTGCGGGCGATCGTCGGAGCCGAGACCTACCTCATGGAATCCGGCGGCCAGAAGCCCACAGGTGTCTTCGCGTCCGACTTCGCCCAGGACAGCAAGGCGTACGCCAAGGAGTTCGGCAAGTCCTTCGTGGCCTGGGACATGTGGAAGGAAAACCCGGCGCGCGCCGCGGCCACCGTCGTCTTCAACGGCCTCACTCTGGGCGCCGGCCCGCTCAAGATCGCATCCGCCGGCAAGGCGGGCACCGCCGCCAAGGTCGCCACCACGGTCGCGAAGGTCGGCGACGTGATCGACCCGGTCGGCGCCGCAGTCAAGGTGACGGGTCACGCCATACCCAAGATCGCCCAGGTTACGGAAAACCTGCGCGGAGTGAACAACGTCCCCGACCTGCGCGCTCCGCACAGCGTTCTGGAACTCTCCGACGGCTCCAAGGTTGTCATCGAGAACGGCGAGTTCATCCCCTACGACAAACACGGCGACGTTGTCAGCGAGGCACCGAAGCAGGAGCGATCCACCACCGCGCAGACCACACCAGAACAGACACCGGTACGGGAGCCAGAGTTGGCTGGGGTGGGCGGCAGGTCCCAATCGCCACAGGCATCCGCGCAGGCTGAAGATGGGTCTAATGGCCATGCGGTGGACAACGGCGGCGGTGCGCGGGGGCACGCCTCGGAGGCCTCGTTCGCGCGCCACGGTGCATCGGATGGCGGGCACGGGGCGGGGAGCAGCGATGGGACGCCGCATGGTGTTGGGCGAGCTGGAACGTCACACCACTCCGGCAGCTCGTACGACGCCGACGGAGCCGGTGCCACCGGAGGGTCCGACGATGGGGCGGCCACGCCTGAGAACCAGGGCGCCGGCGGACCGGACAGCGGTGGGGACCGGGAGCTGAGCGCCGCAGAGCGGAAGCAGATCCAGGACGAGCACATTCGGAAGGCCAACGACCCCGACCGAACGTGGTTCAACAAGCACTACGACATTCTGGGTCGCCGTAGGCACCTCTTGAACAAGGATGGCACCCCAAAGCTGGTGGACGGCGTCGAACTCCCCCAGCTGGCCAAGAACGCTGAAGGAAAGTGGGTCGCCGCAAACGACCTGCCGAGTGGACCCTCTGAGGTCAAGTGGGGGCCGAAGAACCTCGGGACGGACACGGTTCCAGACGGAAATCTGTCTGCCCTCGACGCCGCAGCGGCGAACCGCAGGGCGTCGGTGGACCTCACCAACGCCGAAAAGGCCTTTGATGAGACACATTCCGCCGCCGCGCAGGAGGCCCTCACAAAGGCGCAGGAGGCATACACTGCGCGGCTCGGTGACGTGCCCAACAACAGCAAGATCTCCGAGGCCCTCGGCGAGAAGGCTGCCAGACTGCACGTAATTCCGCGCGAGTTCCCGACGGCCGACAGAATCAAGCTCCCGAAGACGCCCAACGGTGCCAACATGTTCGACGATGTGTACAGGCTCGGCGACGACGGCCACTACCTCATCGTCGAGGAAAAGGCACCGACGGGTGACCTCGACTGGCGCCGTGGACGCGCTGACCCGGAGGACCCGGCGAACCCACACATCGGCGACGATGGCGGGGCCCAGGGACTGCGGGTCAAGCAGGGCACTAAGCTGTACATACGTACGATCCTTGCCGAGATGACGCTACGTGGCGGAAGGCACGCCGACATCGCGAAGGCTCTCCGCACCGCGTTGGCGCAAGGGAAACTGCAGTACGTCCTGGTCAAGGCGAACAACAACCCAGGCTCCTCCTATGTTGGTGCCGTGCTGGAACACTTGAAGATCTAGTAAGAGGAGGACAAGTGGTCACGCGCATTCCTCGCCATGAATTCCACACGGACAATGCGGCCGAAGCCATGGCACCCATCATCGACAGCACCAAGGAAGTGCTCGATGAGATCGAGGCGTCGGCGGACTACCGCTATGACGCTCAGATGCTCACGCTGGCTGTTGCGAAGTGGCGCTGCCTGACGGACCCCGTGGCGGGGGAGTTCCCGACATGGGAGGCGTGGGTCACGGCCATGCAGGTGGGCTCCGCGCTGTTCGCCGCGGGCACGGCGGCGGAAGGACCGGTGCCCTGCCGTATTGGGAGCATGGGCGAGGTGAAGGAGCTTCCCGCGACCGGACCTCAGGACTACCTGCACGCGGGAAATTGGCTCACCGCCTTCTACCTGGCGGCCATCTGCCGCGATAACGACCGGGCCAATCAGCTGGCTCAAGTGCCCGTCTCGCTTCTCCGCGCGTCCGGCGCGGAGTTCGACGAGTACATCTACGCCTGGGTGGAGACCCTGCAGAATGCCTGGTTCGGCCGACGGGAAACGTGGGACACCCTGGTCACTGCCGTCAACGGAACCGACCCCGAGATCACACAGATCGCCAGCAAGGAGCTGATGCTGAAGATCCTGTATCCGCCCCTTGAACTCTTCCACCGCTACCAGCGCCAGGATGCTGAACAGTTCAACGCGGCACTGGTCGACGCCATCACCTGGCATAAAGAGTATTGGACCGCCGACGAGGCACGTTCTCTGAGCGGCGAAGGTCTGGTCGCCCTCGGTCCCCTCGCGATCGCCTGCATGGCTCATGACGCGGGTATGCCGATCGAGGTCGAGTCCGAGTACCTGCCCAAGGCGCTTCTGCAGCGCACCTGGGTGGGCGAGTACGACACGTAGACACTCGAAACTGGCAACGGATATCTATGGCAGCCCAGGACTACGACAACCAGCTCCTCGAGTCTGTCTCCGCCCGCCGCCGTCGCCTCCGCGACGCTCGCCTCTTCGGCACCCAGCGTCAGCGACGCACGCTCGACGAGCGGCTGGGGAACGTGTTCGCCGGGGTGGTCATGAGCGTTCCGCGTCATGGCTTCCGCACGGACAACGCGGCCGAGGCCATGGCGCCGCTCATCGATGGGACGCGTCGGGTTCTCGACCGAATGGAACGGTCGGAGATGTCCCGCCACCGGGCGCTGAGCAGCACGCTGACCATGGCGAAGTGGTACTGCCTGACGGATCCCGAAGCAGCGAAGCTTGAAACGTGGGAGGCCTGGGTCACGGCGACGCAGGTCGGCTGCGCTCTGTTCGACTCGGCCACAGCCGCCGAGGGACCCGTACCGTGCCGGATCGGGGGTGCGGGCGAGGTGAAGAACTTGCCCGCGACGGGGCCGACGTCCTACACGCATGCGGGGACGTGGCTCACGGCGGTCTATCTGGCGACGATCTGCCGCGAGAACGACCGTCTCGATCGACTGATGCGAGTGCCTGTGTCATTTCTGCGTGAGTCTGTTCCCGAGGGCGCGGTTTTCGATGACTACGTCTACGACTGGGCAGAGGCTCTCCAGAGCTATTGGGCCGGTCGAGCGACGGAGATGTGGGACAAGCTGGTAGCGGCGGTCAAAGGCACCGATCCCGAGCGGGAGGGCGTCATTGACAACGAAATGATGCTGAAGATCCTTTATCCGCCGCTCGAACTCTTCCATCGCTTCCAGTTGCGGGAAACCGAGCAGTTCAACAGCGCACTGATTGACGCCGTCACCTGGCACAAGCAGTACTGGGCCGGCGACGAGGCGCGTGTCCTGAGCGGTGACGGCCTAGTGGCCCTCGGGCCCCTCGCCTTGGCCTGCATGGCCTACGACAACGAATTCCCGATCGAGGTCGAGTCCGAGTACCTGCCCAAGCATCTGCTGAGGCGTTCATGGGTCGGCGAGTTCTAGACATGATCCACGTTCTCCACGAGACAGGCGGCCGAAGACCGTGACAGCCCAGGACTACGACAACCAATTGCTGGAGTCGGTGTCAGTCCGCCGACGACGTCTTCGGGACGCCCTGCTCTTCGGCGCTCAGCGGCAGCGGCGTTCCACCGACGAGAGGTTGGGGAAGCTGCTCGCCGGCATGGTGATCGCGGCGGTGGTGTGCGCGGGATGCGTGGGGTGGTCGTTCGTGTCGCATCGGGTCATCGGCAAGAGCCCGTATGGGGCTTCCGTACCGTCGTCCCAGCCCTCCGAATCGCCGTCGCCCTCGCCCTCCGTGCCCTCTTCTCCCCGGTGATAGGTTCGAACGCGTGATACCCACGGGGACTTTGAGCCGCTCAGCGACCGGCAACCGTACGCTGCTCAGCCGGGTCACCTTGGTCGGCGAGCGACGCCGGGTCGACCTCGTGCTGCCCTCGCGGGAGCCGGTCGGGGTTCTCCTGCCCGAGATCATGCGGCTGCTGGACGACCGCGTGGGCGCGCGCCCCGAGTTGAGGCATCTGGTCACCGCGGACGGTTCCGCGCTGGCGCACGACTCCTCGTTGGAGTCGGCGGGCGTGCCGGACGGGGCCGTGTTGCGGCTGGTGCGCGTGGAGGACGCGCCGTCGGCTCCTGTCGTGCATGACGTGAGCGACGAGGTCGCCGACGATCTGGACCTGCGGGCGTGGCGGTGGCGGCCTGCGGTGCGCAGGGTTGTCGCCGGGCTCGCCACCGTGTTCTGGGCGCTGACCGCCGGGATCGTGGCCCGCACGGAGTTCGATCTGTCTACGGTCGGTTCCGGGCTGCTCGTCGTCGCGGGCGTGGGCGCGGTCGCCGGGGTGCTGTGCGGGCGCGCTCGGCGACAAGGGCTGGCCACCACGTTGATCGCTACCGCCGGCGCCCTGGCCGTCCTCGGTAGCTGGACCTGCGCCGACGCCTACGACTGGTCCGGCGCACTGCGGCTAGCGGGTCTCGCCGTGTCGGCCGCCGTCGCACTGCTGCTCGCCGGATGGTTCACGCGGCTAGGACGCGGGGCGCTGATCGGCGCCGGGGCGGTCGGCGGATGCCTGGTGTTGTGGGAAGCAGCCATCGCACTTCAGGGCGGGGCCGGGAGCCTGGCCGGGCAGGCTCGGGTCGGCGCGCTGCTCGCCGTCGCCTCCGTCGTCGCGCTCGGTATGCTGCCGCGGCTCGCGCTGATGGCGTCTGGGCTCTCCGGGCTGGACGACCGCCGCACGGGCGGCGCGTCGGTCAGCCGGTACCAGGTGGCCACCGCACTCGCGGCTACGCATCGAGGGCTGGCGATCGCGACCACCGTGCTGGCCGGTTCCGCAGCCGCGGCCGGTGTTCTCGTGCTGCGCTCGGTCTCGGTGTGGACGGTGCTGCTCGGCGTGGCCGTGATGGTGGCGCTCGGGCTGCGAGCGCGTGCTTTTCCGCTCACCGCCGAGGTCGTGGTGCTGCTCGTCGCCGCATCCGTCGTCGCGGTGCGGCTCGCCGTGGTGTGGTTGGAGCAGACCGCGGCGGCAGGCCCCGTCGCAGCGCTCGCCCTGCTCGCGGTCGTCCCCCTCGTGGTGCTGAGCGTGGAGCCCGCCGAGCATGTGCGGGTGAGACTGCGGCGCATCGGCGACGTCCTGGAGTCAGTCTCCGTGATCGCCATGCTTCCGCTCGTCATCGGCGCGTTCGGGGTGTACGGACGACTGCTCGGCACGTTCGCGTAGGCGCAGGAACGTGGGGATCGGCATGACTGGAGGAGGAGACTGGCAGCGCGACCTACTGCGCGAGCTGGCCGACGGCGACGACCCTGATAACACGTCGGTCCAGTCTTCCGCAGCCACGCCTGATGCGCTCCCGCCTTCGCCCACACGAACGGAAGCAGAAGCGGCACCGGTTCCCGAGCCGCCCCTCGCCGCCCGTCCGGTACCGCGCCAGGTACACAACCCGGCCGTTCCCGCCCCGACCCCTGAATCCCTCCCCACCGTCGACCCCCGCCTCGCCATCGCCCTGGGCAACCCCCAGCACGGGGATTCCCTCGCCCAACGCACCGGACGTACGCTGCGCCGGCTGACCGCCTCCGCGAGCCAGGAGGTCACCGAACAGACTCGGTTCGCCCAGGAGTTGCAGCAGCCGGTGACGACCGGCCGGGTCATCGCGGTGACCTCGATCCGCGGCGGAGTCGGCAAGTCCACGGTGTCCGCACTACTGGGCCGCACCTTCAACCACTACCGGCACGACCCGGTGCTCACCCTGGAGGCCGACGCCGCCCTGGGCACCTTGCCGGTGCGGATGGGCGCGAACACCGTGCGCTGGTCCTGCGCAGACCTCGCCCGGATCCTCACCCCCTCCATGCAACTGACCGACGTCACGGGCTACTTGGTGCCTGTGACCGACGGCGGCTGGCTGCTGCCCGCAGGCCAGGGCAGGGTCGGCGCCCCGCTGGACATGCACACCTACTTGACGGTGACGACGGCGCTGCGGCGCTATTTCGCGGTGACGATCGTGGACTGCGAGACGCTGCCCGGCGAAGTGGCCCGTACCGCGATGGACACCGCTCACGCGCGGGTCGTGGTCGCGCCGATGACCGCGGAGGGCGTGCACGGCACCCGGCAAGTTCTTGACTGGCTGGGCCAGTTGCCACATTCCGCGCTGGCCACCACAGTCGTGGCGCTCAGCGCCGCTTCGCCCGACACCACGCTGGACGCGAAAACGGCCGCCGCCCACCTTCGCGAGCCCGGCGTGCCCGTGGTCCCCCTGCCCTACGACCGTCATCTCGCCCAAGGAGGCCCCATCCACACCGCCATGCTTGGCCAAGCCACCCGCGATGCGGCCGTCCGTCTGGCGGCCGAGGTGATGCAGCTGGCGGTGCGCGTCCGGTGACCCAGCACGTCGTCCACCGACCCGCGCGTTCCACCCGCCCCCTCGTCGCGGCCGAGCCGCGCACCATCGAGGCGCCGCCGAACCTCCCGGAGGGCAAGGTCGGCAACGCGGCCACCGCGCTACTGCCCATGGCTGGCGTCCTCAGCTCCGTGGTGCTGATGACGGTCATCCGTAACAGCCAGTTCGCCGTGATCGGTGCGATCGTGTTGGTCGTGGCGCTGTTCGGCGCGGTGGCGCTGTTTCTGTCCCAGCGGGGCAAGGCACAGCGCACCCGGCGCGTCCAGCGGGAGCGATACCTGGAGTATCTGGAGGACCAGCGCGAGGAACTGGGCACGGCCGAGCGGGAGCGCAGACAGCGATCAAAGCTGCTCAACCCCCCACCGGCGGCTCTGTACGACCTCGTCCGCGATCCTGCCCGGCTGTGGGAGCGACGACGGCAGGATGCCGACTTCCTCCAGGTGCGGGCGGGCACCGGCGACGTGCCGGCGCAAGAGCTGACCATCGACCTGAACAGTACGGGCGGGGTGCTGACCCCGCCGGATCCGTTCATGCTCAACGAGGCCCGCGCCCTGCTAAACCGCTTCGGCACGGCCACCGACCTCCCGCTCACCGTGCCGCTGGACCGGGCCGGGAACGTGAGCATCGTCGGCGACCGCGACGGCGTCCTCCGCGTAGCCCGCGCGCTCCTGCTGCAGACGACCGTGACGCACGCGCCGGACGACGTCGCCGTCGCTCTCGCCACGGCCGACGAGCCCGAGTGGGCGTGGGCGAAGTGGTTGCCCCACATCCTCGACACCCGGGTGTACGACGGCGCCGTCGCCACCCGCCGGATCGCCCCCGACCTGGCCGAACTGTCCCGGCTGTGCGCACCCGAGCTGCGCCAGCGCGCCGGATACGCGGCAGAGGTACGCCGTGGCCTGTCCGGCCGGGGCACGGATGCCCTGCGCCTGACGTCCCGCATTCTCGTGATCAGCGACACCTACGGCGACACCGCTGCCGAACTCCCCCGCCCGGATTCGGCGATCGGCCTGCCCGACATGGGCGTCACCGTGCTGCACCTGCTTCAGCAGCAGGTGCACGAGCCCGACCAGGTCAGCGTGCGCATCACCGTCCACGGCGACCGGATCGTCGTCGACGACCTGCGCACCCCGAACGCGCCCACGGCGCACGGGATCTCCGACCCGGTGACCGTCCCCGGCGCCGAGGGCATCGCCCGCATGCTGGCTCCGCTGCGGCTCTCCGCCGAGTCCGTGGCCGAGGGCACCCCGGTATCCGGCCCGGTCGACTTCCCCGCCCTGCTCGGCATCGACGACCCGGCTGCCCTGGACCTGGCACGGCTGTGGGCCCCGCGCGGTGAGCGCGACTTCCTGCGCGTCCCCATCGGCCTGACCGACCGCCACGAGCCGGTGCTGCTAGACCTGAAGGAGTCCTCGCAGCTCGGCATGGGCCCGCACGGACTGTGCGTGGGCGCCACCGGCTCCGGCAAGAGCGAGTTGCTGCGCACCCTCGTCCTCGCGCTCGCGACCACGCACTCCCCGGAGGACCTGGCCCTGGTCCTGGTCGACTACAAGGGTGGCGCCACCTTCGCCCCGTTCGCCGAACTCCCCCACGTCGCCGGCGTGATCACCAACCTGGAGAACCAGGCCGGCCTGGTGGAACGCGTCCACTCCAGCCTGGCCGGCGAGGTCAAGCGCCGCCAGCAGGTCCTCAAGGACGCGGGCAATGTGGCGGACATCGGCCAGTACGCGGTGCTGCGCGCCACGACCCGCCCCGACCTGGAGCCCCTCCCGCATCTGTGCGTCGTCATCGACGAGTTCGGCGAACTCATCACCGCCAAGCCGGACTTCATCGACCTGTTCCTGTCCATCGGCCGCATCGGCCGCTCCATCGGCGTGCACCTGCTGCTGTCCAGCCAGCGCATCGAGGGCGGCAAGCTCAAGGGCCTCGACACCTACCTGTCGTACCGGCTGGGCCTGCGCACGTTCTCCGCCGACGAGTCCCGCACCGTCCTGGACACCACGGACGCCTTCCACCTGCCGCCGCTGCCCGGCTTCGGCTACCTCAAGGTCGACACCTCCACGTACGAGCGCTTCAAGGCCGGTTACGTCTCCGGCGCATATCGCGGCCCTGTCCTGCGCGAAGAGCGAAACGACGAGCCGCTCGTGCGGCCCTACCCTGCCTACAACATCCCGCAAGAACCCGGGGCCGACACCGTGGAGGAACCGGCCGCCACCAAGCGCGAGACCGGCCCGACCGTGTTGTCCGTCATGGTCGACCAGCTCGCCACCGCCGCACCCCCGGTACGACGGATCTGGCTGCCCCCGCTGCCCGACGCCACCACCCTGGATACGGCCGCAGGCCCCCTCCAGGCCGGTACGGACGGTCTCCGCCTCACCACTGCCCAGGGCAACGGCCCGCTGCGCGTCCCGCTCGGCACCCTCGACGACCCGGCACGCCAGTGGCAGCAGCCATGGCTGCTGGACCTGACCATCGCCGGCGGCCACGTTGCGGTCATCGGCGGCCCGCAGTCCGGCAAGACCACCCTGCTGCGCACCCTCGCCCTCTCCCTGGCCCTCACCCACACCCCCTACGACGTCGCCGTGTACGGCCTCGACTTGGTCGGCGGCGGCCTGTCCGCCCTAGCCAGCCTGCCGCAAGTCGGCGGCATCGCGGGCCGCGCCGACCACGAACGCGCCGCCCGCACCGTAGCCGAGATGCGCGCCATGCTCGCCCAGCGCGAGGAGGCGTACCGCGAGCTGGGCATCGACTCCGTCGACCAGCTGCGCCACCTGCGCGCCCAGGGCAAGCTCCCGCACCTCGGTGCCACCGACATCGTGCTGCTCATCGACGGATTCGGTGCTCTGCGCGAGGAGTTCACCGACCTCGACGATGCGGTGGCCGACCTGCTCAAACGCGGCGGCGGCTACGGCATCCATGTCGTCGCCGGCATGCTGCGGTGGAACGACGTGCGCATCGCCACCCAGTCGATGTTCGGCACCCGCATCGAGCTGCGCCTGAACGACCCGGCCGACTCCTCCATCGACCGCAAGCTCTCCGAGACCCTCTCCCCCGACACTCCCGGCCGAGCGCTGACCGACGGCAAGCTGTTCGCCCAGGTGGCCCTGCCCCGTATCGACAACCGTCCCGCCACGGACGACCTGGGCCCGGCCCTGGAGCGCACCGCCCGCACCATCCGGGCCTCCTGGCACGGCGAACTCGCCCCACCCGTACGGGTGCTGCCCACCCGCCTGCCCGCCGCCAAGCTGCCCACCCAGGCAGCGGAGCCGACGCGGATACCTGTCGGCGTCGACCAGGACACCCTCTCGCCCGTCCTGCTCGACCTCTTCGGCACCGACCAGCACCTGCTGATCCTCGGCGACAACGAATGCGGCAAGACCAACCTGCTCAAGCTGATCGCCACCCAGCTCGTCGAGCGCCACTCGGACAAGGAACTCGTCTTCGGCATCTGCGACCCCCGCCGCGGCCTGCGCGGCGTGGTTCCTGAGCCCTACCGCGGCGGCTACGCCCACAACGCCAAACTCGCCGCCGCCCTGTCCACTGGCATCGCGACCGAGCTGGAAAAACGCCTCCCGGAGACCGCCGACCCCGACGCACCGCTGATCACCGAGCCCACCTTCACCGGGCCGCGGATCGTCATCCTGGTCGACGACTACGACATCCTCACCACAGCCGGCCAGCAGCCGCTGACGCCCTTCCTGCCGTACCTGTCCTCCGCGCAGGACATCGGCCTGCACTTCGTCCTGGCCCGCCGCACGGCCGGAGCCTCCCGCGCGCTGTACGAACCGCTGTTGACCGCGCTACGCGAGACCGGCGCCACCACCCTCCTCATGACCGGCGAACGCACCGAAGGACAGCTCTTCCCCGGCCTCTACGCCACCCACCAGCCACCCGGCCGAGGCACCCTCGTCCGCCGAGGCCGCCCCCACCAGCTCATCCAGACCGCGCTCAGCGACGAGCTCACCGAAGAGGCACCTCAAGAGTGACCAAGGACGTCATCGCCCTCACCCCCAAGATGCCGGACCTGCCCACCCTGATCGCGGGCCTCTACGCCGGCGGCCCCGACCTCGGCATCAACACCCTCGCCGACGGCGCTGTCGTCCAGCTCTGCGCCCCCGACGGCCGCCCACTGGTCTCGGTGGAGGCGCCCATCCTCATCCAGGTCCCGGGCGAGACCGCCCGTCTGCTGGGTCACGCAGTCAAGGAAGGGCCGGTGTGGTGGACCGAGGCCCGCGCCTCCACCGCCGCGGCCGAGGCCGAACGGCTGGCCGGCTCCTTCGCCGGGCGGCTGGCGACTGTGCTGGGCGGCACGGTCTGGCCGCCGGAGGCCGCCACCACGGACGTGGTCCCCCTCACCACCGACGTCTCGGCGATCCCGATCCCGGCCACCGGCAATCCGGCAGTGGACATCCTCACCGCCACAACGGCCGTAGTCATCCAGGACCGCCCCCTGGTCGCCACGACCACCTGGCTCTCCGACGCCCTGCGCACCGCAACAGCCGCCGACCGGGCCCTACAGATCGTCACTCCGCCCACCACCCGCCTCACCCTGCCGACCCGCACCGCCCTGCGCGGCCTGCCCAACCGCTGGGTCGTCCAAGATCCCGAGCACGGCTACTACGACGGCCTGTCCGGCGCCGTACTCCACTGGAAGAACGGCACCTTCACCCCCGTACGCGACGAGGACGGCGCCGCCTCCGTGGCCGACGCGTTCAAGACGACCGCCGAGACTGGCGAACGCCAGCTTCTCCTCACCCTGCGCACCCAACACCCCGCAGACGCGGACCTCGTCCTCGGCCGCGCTCTGGAGGCCGCCTTCCGGCACCTGACCGGCGCCGCACCAGCAGGCTGGAGCACCGCCGAACCGGTCAACCTCCCCTGGTCCACCCGCCAGCTGACCGACCTGGCCCGCGCCCGTGCGCCCCGCCCCACCTGGCTGATCGCCGTCGGACACCCCGACCGGCCCGCTCTCGCCACCATGCGCGTGCTCCGGACTACGGCAGGCGTCGAAGAAGGCATCACCCTCGCTCTAGGCTACGGCGCGAACGAAGCACCGCCCCTGCAAGCAGTCGAGGCACTCGCAGCCGAACTCGACGCCGAGCACGGTCTCGTCACCCTGCTCACGGCCCTCCGTGCCGCCCGCCGCGACCTCAGCGCCCCCGCGCAGCTCGAACCCCCTCCGATCCCCGTGACCTTCACGTTCGGCCACGACGAGGCTCGGCGCATCGCTCCGCCCCGCGCCGAGCACCCGCCTCTCGGCCTCACCCCCACGCGACTCGGTCCCCCGGCCGAACCGGCCCTCCATTACCCCCTGGGGGATGGAACCGACCCTCAAGCCTGGTCCACTTTCCAGCAGCTCACGCAGCACCTGAAACGGCAGGCGTGACCAGGCCAACCTCTGAGCTCATAGACACGAACGCAGTAGGGCGAGCCCGTGGCTGCGTCAGTGCCACGCGGCGGTACGGGCCGCGACGAAAGCAGCGGCAGGCTCGGCCGTGGCTAGGCCCTAGGATCACCATGCGGTGGTTGCCCGCCGGTTTCCAGAAGTACGGGTGACGGGCGAATTGGCTACTCGACCAGATGCCGGTGCGCCTTGCTCCAGTCGATCCTGTTGTCGAGTTCGATCAAGTGCCCGTCGGCGGCCCAGGTGGCCTGCGGCTCGTGCCCCTGCTCGGCCAGCCGACGCACGAGATTGGCATTGTCCTGCTGTCTGGCGATGACGGCATCGACAATCCCCACGGTCGAGTCGAGGCCGTACGCGCTGCAGAAGTCCTCCAGGCGCGAACGGCGGTCGGGCGGCGCCGGGTAGTGCAGCCAGCGTAGACACTCGGCATCGTCGCGGAACGGGGCGACGTACTCCAGCGCGTATGCCACGTCGTGCATGCGCGGTGCAGGGCGGGCGAAATCCCAGTCGATGATTCCCACCGGCTGGTTACCCTGCCAGACGACGTTCCAGGGGCCGAAGTCCCCATGGCAGACGACCTCGTCGCCGCCTGGACTGCCTGCGTCCGTCGACCAGGTTGCGCCAGGCGGAGGTGAAAAGCTGGTGCAGGCATCGTGGTAGTCGCGCAACAGCAGGGCGAAGTTCCTCAGACCTTGGGCGTCCACGACCTTGGCCCAGCCCGACGGACCGGAGTCACCCTCGATGAAGGTAAGGACCTCACGCCCCTCGTCGTCGATTCCCAGCGGCCGCGGCGCGTACGCAAAGCCCACCTGTCCCAGGTGCCGCAGCAGCGCATGGACGGTGGGCGTCCACGGCTGGACGGGCCTGCGGACTGTGTCACCGATGCGCACCACCCGACGATGGGCACCGTCCTGCATCACTTCCTCGCTCAGCACGCGGTTCACGCTAGCCAGCCGCCTGAAGGTGCGGCGCCTCGATTAACGCCGGGTGTCATCGTGCGGCGCGCAGGTCAACCGGGCAGGGTTGCCGGTTGGCCGGCCAGAAGCTCGTCGGCAACCATCATCAACACTTCTGGAAACTGTGCGGCAAGAGCATTGGCTGCCACCTGCCATGAGTCAAGCCTCAACGCCTGCATGATCAGAGAACATGCGTGATCTGCCTCGGCTTGGCGTGACACGGCCACCAATGCCCCTGCCCGCTCTCGCGGGTTGATGATGGTCCGGGTCAGCGCCTCAGCGCGGTCGACGTCCCCAGCCTGAGCAACCGCCGCCGCCACCCGTGCTCGCACCGGTGCCCCCTCCACCCGTGTTCGTACCCGCGAACGTACCCGCGGCTTTGCGACAGCCGCCTCGGCTTCCCGGGTAAGAGCCTCGGCGCGGTCGGCGTCGCCGGCCCGAGCCAGCGCCACAGCTACCGTCTCCAACGCTCGCGTCTTCGGTCCCAGGTCGGTTATGGCCAGCGCATCGGCCTCAGCCTCCCTGGTGAGGGCCTCGGCGCGGTCGGCGTCGCCAGCCCGAGCCACAGTCGCCGCCACCGCCATCAATGCGCGCACCCGTGGTCCAAGCTCGATGATGGTGCGGGCAAGGGCTTCCGCGCGGTCTGCGTCCTCGGCGCGTGCTGCTATCACCGCTGCCGCCCGCAGCGACGCCAGCACCGAGGACCGCTCATGAGCATTGGTGATGTTCCGGGCGAGAGCCTCAGCGAGGTCAGCGTCCCCGGCTCGCGCCACGGCCTTCACCACCGCCCCTAGCGCTAGATCTCGTGACTTCGGGTTCGTGACGGCGCGGGCTGCGTCCCCCGCCTCGGCCAAGAGAGCCGCGGTGCGATCGACGTCCCCGACTCGAGCCACGGCAGCCAAGGTTGACGCCCTCTGATACGGAGCGTGAATGCTGCGAGCGAGAGCCTCGGCTCGCTCGGTGTTCCCGGACCGAGCCATAACCACCGCCACCGCTGCTGTCACCTTCACTTGCTCTGGGAAGTCGCTGATGTTGCGGGCGGTGGCCTGAGCCTCGTGGGCGAGAGCTATTGCGCGGTCGACGTCCCCAGCGCGAGCTGCCGCCTCTGCTACCGCCACCAGCGCTTGTATCCGCAGCCCCGGTTCGGTGATCGTACGAGCGACAGCCTCGGCGCGCTCGGAGTCCCCTGCACGAGCTGCCGCCTCTGCCACCGCCGCCAACGCTTGTATCCGCAGCCCCGGTTCGGTGATCGTACGAGCGAGGGCCTCGGCGCGCTCGGAGTCCCCCGCCCTGGCCACTGCCTCCACCGCTGTCATCAGTTCAGAGGGATCGCCGATGCTGCGGGCGGTGGCCTCAGCCTCGTGGGCGAGAGCTTCTGCGCGGTCGACGTCCCCGACCCGAACCGCCACCTCTGCCGCCGCCACCAACGCCGACGCTTTATGGGACGGGTCGGTGTTGGCCTTGGCTTCGGCCTCGGCCCGATCAAGGGCCTCAGGGCCCCCTTCAGCTGTCTCCGCCGCCTGGTACGGGAGTGTGCTGGCGTGGTCCGCGACCTCGGGACTGTCGGCATCTCCGATCCGAACCGACGCCACCACGCCCAGCACCCGTGCCCGCTCCCGCGGGTTGGTGATGGTCCGGGCGAGGGCCTCAGCGAGGCCAACGTACCCGGCCCGAGCCACGGCCTTCGCCACCGCTAGTAACGCTCGAACTCGTGCCCTTGGGTTGGCAATGGCCTGTGCCACAGCTGCGGCCTCGCGGGCCAGGACATCACCATGAGGGACATTCCCCAGCTGCGCTGCCGATTCCGCCACCATCGACAATGCCAAGGCACGCTCAAATGGGCTGATGATGGTGCGGGCCGCTGACGCGGCCTCGTAGGCAAGGGCCTCACCAAAGGGGGCGGCCATGTGAGTTCCTGGTTGGGCTCGGTCAGGGGTACTTCGCTTGGCTTGCGCCCTGATGAGGGCATCCAGCGCCCGAACTCGGCTACCTGGATCTGGGATGGATCGGGCCAGCGCCTCGGCACGCAAGGGACGCCCGAGGAGGGCCCATACAGCGGGCAGACCGACGGGGATGTGGGTGTTGCGTTGGGCAAGTCTGTCGCGGCAGACCGCCAAGAGGGTCATGGCCCGCAGGTGATCTGGCGCTTCGCGATCGAGGATCGCGTCCTGGGTGGTGATGATCTCGTTGAGCGCGATCGAGTCGCCGCCGTTCACATACAGCATTCGGTCATGGCGGGGCGTGTCGAGGGCGCAGGAGATCATCCGGGGCAGGTCGCCGTCGGCATGCAGCATGCGAAAGTAGCCGCGCATCAGATATTCGGGAGACTCGGCGGGCCAGTTGTTGGCGTGGTACTGCTCAGCCCAGGTGTGCAGCCGTTGCCGGTACTGCGCCAAGCGCGTGTCACCCAGGAACCGTGCGGCCGTTTGCTGAAGTTCCTCGTGTCCGAGCATGTAGACGTCGTTCGCAGGCTCGGTCCAGTCAGAGGCTGGCCGACGGGCAAACGTCCGTCCAGTCACGGCGTGCAGGGCTTCCTCCACCTCCCATGCCTGAGAATGCGTCAGTTCAGCCAGATCCCGGCTGCTGAGACCGCCCCCGGCTGCAGTGACGAAGCCCAGCAGGTCTTGCTCCGATGCCGTGCCACGCAGCAGCCGTTTCAGCTCCCGCTCCGCGTCGTGTCGTACAACCTGCGCGTGCGGGGACACCGCCAGGGTCCTTTCGACTGCCGGATCGCACAGCGGGTGCCCAGTGGGCACATCCGAGGGCACTGGCGGGTGATGGCGCCCTGCCACAACAACGCGCATACCCGCCGGGGGGCGGGCCGGCAGCAGTGCGGCAATGCTGTGGGTGGCGGATCCGCTGTCCTCATCGAGGCCGTCTACGACGAGCACGAAGCGTTGTCCCTGCTCGCTGCAGGCCACAGCTACGGCATCGAGCAACCGCCAGAAGTGTGCGGCACGGGTAGCGGCGGTCATGAAGGGCGATAGGGGCTCGCCGAGCAGGGACGCCAGCTGTTCGATGACCACGTCCAGGAACGCCTCGCGGTCGTTCTGGGCCGCGAGACGGGCCGTGATGAAGAACGAGACGATACGTACCCCGGCCGGTGGGTGCAGAACGAACCAAGACATCAGAGCAGATTTCCCCGCCCACGCCTCGGCGCGCCACCATTGGTAGTCGCCACCGCCGGGCCGGGTACAGAAGACGGCGAGTGCCTCCAGCTCCTCCTCCCGGCCAATCAGGGCCTCGGGAGCGATCGCCTGCACCTGGTACAGGTACGCCGACCGTGCTGGCGGGACCGCGGGCGCGGTCACATTGAACTGAATATTGCCGTCACCGATCTGCACGCCCCTGGCCCCGCGGACGTCTACCTCATATTCACGCTCGTCCGTGGCCATCTGTGCGACCCGTCAGTTGAATGTATTGGTCTGGGTGTTGTGAGACCCGATCTGTACGCCTTTGGCCTCTCGGGCATCCACAAACCTCGGCCCGCCCTGCGGGTCGACCCCATCCATGTCCTGGAGCAAGGACCGCGCGGAAGCCAGGATTTCCTCGTCTTGGTCGACGCCGGCCACAGACAGAAGCTCGCCCAGCCGGTCCTGCCACATGGTGGGCTCGGCCTCACTGGCCTCCAGGATCCGCACGCCATCCTCACTGCCAGTCGCAAGACGGCCCCGCACCGACTCACGCAACCCGGCGTACGCGTCCCGAATCGCACTGCTCGTAGTGTCCGTGAGGCCCGCCGCAGCACCCGCGGCCAGCGCGGCGACTACCAGGTCCACCCCGTTCATACCTACCCCCTTCGTCGGACCGAACCTATTCAACGTCACCTGGCTGCGTGGCCGGAGACATGGGCCACAAGTTTCACATCAACTACCCCTCAGGGAACAGAAAACGGGCCTCCGCCCATCGCCCTAAGTGACACCCAACTGGATGGCAACTCTCTGGGCAGACATGGCCATACCAGCAGGTATTTGCACGGAAGCGCTGCAACCCAAGCCCGCTGCAGGTCGATCGTTTCAGCTCACAGCCTCAGGCAGCTTGATGCCGCTCCCCGGCAAATCCTGGGACGAACGATGCTTGCGAGTTGGCTGGTAGGGCCATGCCGGCCTCGCGATCGTCTCGCAGCACGGCGCCTGCCCCCGCATAAGGTGAGGGACGAGGCATCCGCGGCGTTATTGCCCAAGCCGTTGATCGAAGGTCGGGAAGTTCGGTCGTCCTGCAAACGGGCCGCAAGAGGCGCGCAGTGTACGGCCAAGCAGCCCAACTCAGGACAAGTGTTGCTCGAAAAGAGAACGAGTGCCCGCCGTCGGCGAGGCTGAGCGCTACGAGGAGCCAAGCGACAGCCAGCGTCGAACTTCGGTTGTTCGCACACCAGCCGAGGGCTCCGACTCAATATCTCCGGAGCAAGGAGAAAGAGCGTGAGCACCGCCGTATCGACGACTACGGACAGCGGCACCACCAAGGATTGCACTGCACTGGCCTCCCAATGCGCCACCAACTCCTCGCCGCCTATCAACGGCACCGGCCTTGAGAGCGACGACCGGCAGCTGTGCACCGTCCACCCGGACTGGTGCACCGAGACCGGCGTCCACGACGCACACAACGGAGCCCGACACATCGTCATGGGCAATGACGGCAGAGAACTTCTGGACGCGCGCCTGCTGGACTTCTCCGGTTCACATCCGGTCATCGGCCTCAGCGAGACGGATACGGACGCGGCCGAGGCTCGCGTGAAGGCGACGGAGTTCCGAAAGTTCGCCGCCGAGCTTGAGATCCTCGCGGACAAGGTTGATGCCATCACCGGCCGTGAGCAGCCATGCGAACCGGAGAGAGCCGTCTGCCCCGATGGCATCTCCTTCTGCACGGGAGACCCGGCGGACCACGAGGACCCGAACGAGCACTTTCACCACGGCCCGTTCACCGCCATGGGCACCCACCGCCCGTACGCCGGACGGCACGGGGACGGCATCATGGCGTTCCAACTGTCCCAGGTCAACGACGAAGCACCCGGACTGGACTTCGTGGCTGGGGGCGACTGGCCGACGCTCAGCCTCGGGGAGGTAGACGAACTGATCAGTGACATGAGCGTGCACCTGACGAAGCTGCGGGCAGCACGTACTCAGATCGCTGGCGTGGTGTCCGGGCGGACCAGCGAAACGGCGGCAACGCCCGGCCGCGCTTGGGCGTACGACGACAGGTACGGCACACGGCACACCGTCACCTGCCCGTCCTGGTGCACGACGGATCACACCGACGACATGGACGGCACGCGCCACCCGGCCGACGTCCACCACCAGCTGTACGGCGCTGTGGCCTTCGCCGAGTACACCGAGGGATACGAGGACTACAAGTCCTGGCAGCTGCTCGGCGCGCACCTCGCCATGAGTCCGGACTCAACAGCCAGCCCGGCCTACCGAGTCCCACACGTTTTGGTCGAAGTGGCCGCCGACCTGTACACCCGCCCGATGGATCCGGACCAGCTGGCCGAGTTCATCGAGGCGGTGGCCGGGCAACTGGAAGAGCTTCGAGCGATGCACCCCCGGCTCACCGCAGCCCGCGCCGAATGGACCGCGCGGACCGACACGACCACCAACGCCGAGGCCGCGTAATCCCGCCGGTCCAAGACCACCCCGAGGTCTGTGACTCCTACGTCACGCTGCCCTGCCTGTCGCGAACACCCAGCTCAGAGGCCCCGCCCGCCCCTCCGCTCCAGGGACTTTTCAGGGACTTTCAGCCCTGTCCGAGGGACTTCCGAGGGACTTTCCGCCGCCTAAACCGGCAAGCCCCCGAAAGGCCGGAAAGGGCCTCCGTCCCAGATCAGAGGCCCTTTCCCAGGCAAAGCCGCAGGTAGCGGCAGACGAGTCGGGCTGTACGCCGGGGACGGTTGTGCGACCTGCGAAAGCGCTCCGAGTGGCGTGGATGATCCGCGTGACCAGAGACCGTGCACAACGCAGGCACGCCGGCGGACGCGCTGGTCGGCCGCTGGCTCGTCCCGGTGTCAGCCGCTCCTCCCATCTCCAATGAGCAACAGATCAGGTAAAAATGGCGGGCCGGCGCCGCGTACCAGGCACCCGCCCGGCGGGCCAGGTTCCGCATGCTCAGTTCGAAGGGGCCATCGGCACGGATGACGTCGAGGGCCCCCGCGAGCAGGATGCGCCGCAGATCCCCGTGGCGGTAAAGGCGGGGCCGCTCGCGGCAGCATCCACCGGCCCGCCCGTCACGCGCCGACCTGCGTGAGCGGCCACCCGCACGCCCGAACCGACCTCGACACATGGTCCGCCACGGCACGAACCTGGTGCAGCAGCTTCACCGGCCTGATGAGGTCGACGCGGCCCCCGGCCCCCACGGCGGCCACCACGGCCCCCCGGGCGTCGCGCACAGGAACCGCGATGCCGCCACGTCCTTCGGTCAGCGTGCCGTGGACGACCGCGTAGCCCTCGCGTCTGACCTTCGTCAGGTGGCGTCTCAGTGCGACGCCGCTCGTGATCGTGGCGGGTGTGAACGCCCGCAAGGGAGCGGCACAGACCTCGTCCAGCACGGACTCGTCGCAGTCGGCGAGTAACACCAGGCCCAGCGCCGTCGTGTGCAGCGGCAGTCGGCAGCCGGGCTCGGCGAACGGCACGTTGTGCTCCCCGGCGCCGCCGACGAACGACAGACCGACGCTTTCGAGGCCGTCACGGATCGCGAGCGTCGCCGAGGCCGAGCTCTGTGTGTGCAGTTCGACGAGGTGCGGGTGCGCGACCTCGGCGATCGAGGCGGGACGCCTGGCGAGGCAGCCCGTCTCCCACAGGCGCAGTCCGATGCTGTAGCCGCCGTCGGCACTGCGCTCCAGTGCGCCCCAGGCGTGGAGTTTGTTGACGATGCGGTGAACGGTGGCAACGGGCAGCCCTGACCGTCGGCTGATGTCGCTCAGGGACAGAGTGCGGTTGGCCCGGTCGAAGGCGCTCAGGATGCTGAGCGTCCGGTCGACGACGGAGCGCTCCGGGGTTCCGGAGTGGGGGGTGGTCATCCCGTCGAATTCCCTTCACGTATGCGTCGGGTGCGTGATACCTCGTGCATGCACCAGACGATCTGGTGACGGGCGGCCACCTCCATGATTGAATGTAAAAGTAAGCAGAGAAAGGTCGATTCCGGAACGTTCATGGTCGATTTTGCATCGTTGCGGGTACCTGTCCTCCCCTTCGCCCCCGTCTGCAGAGCCGGACTCGGTATCGCGGTGGCGACGCTGCGCGAGGTGTACGACCTGACTCCTCCGGACCTCCTGGCCTCCCCGCACCGGCTCGATTTCCACCAGGTGGCGCTGGTGACACAGGGAACCGGCAGCTTCTCGATCGACTCCACACGCGTCCCGTGCCGACCGGGCACGCTGCTGTGGACCCGGCCGAACCAGGTGATCCAGTCGTTTCCGCGACCCGGCATGGACGCCGACCTCATCATGTTCACCGAGACGTTCCCGCTGCGGATGAGCGCCCACATGAGCATGCTCGACGATGTACTGCGCCCCTCGCACTGGCAGCTTTCGGGGTCCGAACTCATCGCGTTACAGCGCGTTCTGAACCTTCTGCAGGAGGAGTTCCAGCGGCCCGACCGGGGCCTGGCCGAGGAACTGCTCAAGCACCTGCTGGCCGTCGCGCTCCTCCACATCGACCAGATGTGCCGCCGCCACCACCAGGAAGCCTCGGCCGTCACCCCTGGCGGCGAGAGCGGCGACCTCTTCGTGAAGTTCCGCCGTGAGCTGGACCGCTCGTACCGCTCCACACGGCTGGTCGAGGACTACGCCGCCGCCCTGAACTGCAGCACCCGGGCCCTGTCCAGGGCCTGTCGCGCCGTCGCCGGCACCTCCGCCAAGGACCTGATCGACGCGCGGGTCGCCCTGGAGGCGCGCCGCCTGCTCGCCCACACGGACCTGCCCATCTGCGCCATCGCCCGGCAGCTCGGATTCTCCGAGGGCACGAACTTCGGCAAGTTCTTCATGCGGCGCGTCCAAATGACACCCGGCGGCTTCCGTTGCGAGGCGAGGATGCGCGCTCAGCGCTAATCGACAGTACTGGTGAGTACTTGACTTGCTGGTAACCCATCGGACGCTTGTGGTCTACGCCCGTAAACACAGATTTCTTTCCACCCTCCGGAAGAGTGGTTGTCGAGAATTCCGCCGCGTGGCAAGACTGTGCTGCGTGCTTCGGGCGGCCACTCGAAGACACCCACAGACCGACGGGCCCGTTTGTCTGAACGACCGTGCCACCCGACCGATTACTGACAAGTAGTTGTCCGCGGCGCTCCCGCTCGATCCCCGGAATACAAGCACTCCGCTCAAATCCGCGCTCTTTCACAACCGGCCTGACTGCCGGCCTTTCTTTCACGTCCCCACGCGGACACCGCGCGGGACGACGCACGCCCATGCCCATCCACACGCGCCCTCGATCCCTCAGGAGCGCCCAAGGAAGGACGACAAACCATGGCCGTAGTGACCGCTCTGGAGGCCGAGCAGTGGCTGATCGAGAAGATCGCCCACCGCCTCGGTGTGGCCACCGACGAGGTCTCGCGAGAGGTGTACTTCGACGAATTGGACCTCGACTCGACAGAAGCGCTCATCCTCGCGGGCGAGCTGGAGAACTGGCTCGGCTTCGAGCTGAGCACGACGACCCTCTGGTACCACCCGACGGTCAAGGAACTGGCGTCCTACCTGGCCGAGGAGAGCACTCACCGTGCGACGGCCGCGTGAGGTGAGGCCGCAGGTGGCCCGCCGCTTCCGGTCCGCCGCACCCGGCGGGCGGACGGTGTATCTCGTTCACCCCGGCGCGCTCGCGGCCACGGTCTACGAGGGGCTTGCCGAGACGCTGCCGAACGGGGCCGGACTGACCGTGCTCGACCTCGGTGCCGTCCCGGAGTACGCCGATGCGGCGCTGACCGGGGGCAGGGCGGCGACGACCGTGGAGGCGCTGGCCGACCGGCTGCTCGCCGCGATGGAACCGGCCGATGGCGTACGCACCCTGGCCGGCTGGTCCTTCGGCGGCGTGCTGGCGCTCGCCATGGTGCGGGCGATGCCTGCCGCACTGCGCCCGGAGCGCCTGGTGCTCCTGGACAGCATCGCCCCCACCGAGGAGTACAAACAGCCCGACGACGCCCTCGAACCCGGCCTGCTCCTCGGCTGGTTCGCCATGTACCTGGGGGCGAAACGTGGCCGGGCCGTCGATCTCGCTCCGGACGCGCTCGCCGGGTGCGATGCCGACGGCGGCCTCACCGTCGTACTGGACGCGGCGGTCGCCGCCGGTGCGCTGCTCCCGGACACCCCACTGCCGGGACTGCGCAAGCTCTACGACACATACGTGGACGGGCTGTTGCGCAACAACCGCCTCACGGCGCCCCACCGGCCCGAGCCCGCCCCGCTCCCGCTGGTGCTGGTGAAGGCGGAGCGGAGCCTGATCCCGGGCGACGCCACGCTCGGCTGGCCGCCGCTCGCTCCGCACGGGCTGACCCTCCACACCTGTCCGGGCGACCACTACACGATGCTCGGCCGATCCGACTCGCTCGACGTGATCGCCCCACTGCTGCACACGTCCTGACCCCGCTCCCTCATCCCCCCCCCGCACGCGTCACCCACAGGGCCCGAACCGACCCTGGTCGTATCCCCCGGCCCCGCCGTCCGACCAAGAGAGCCTCAACGTGAACGCTTCGCACCCCACTGACCTCGACCGCCGTCTCGCCCGCGACCCCATCGCGATCGTCGGGCTGTCCGCCCTGTACCCCAAGTCGCGTGATCTGCGCGAGTTCTGGGCGAACGTGGTGTCCGCCACCGACTGCATCGAGGACGTCCCCGCCACCCACTGGGACGTGTCGGAGCACTACGACTCCGACCCCGCCGCACCCGACAGGACGTACTCCAAGCGCGGCGGCTTCATCCCCACCGTCCCCTTCAACCCGCTTGAGTTCGGGCTGCCCCCCAACACGCTCGAAGTCACCGATGTGCTCCAGCTGTTGAGCCTGGTGGTGGCCCGTGACCTGCTCAACGACGCGGGCGCCGGCCAGGAGTGGTACGACCCCTCCCGCACCGGCGTGGTGCTCGGCGTCACCGGCGCCAACCAGCTCACCCAGCCGCTGTCCGCCCGGCTGCAGACGCCGGTGCTGAAGGAGGTCGTCCGCTCCTGCGGGCTGACCGACCGGGACGCGGAGGAGATCTCGGAGAAGTTCAAACTCGCCTTCGCGCCCTGGGAGGAGAACTCCTTCCCCGGCATGCTGGGCAACGTCGTCGCCGGCCGCATCGCCAACCGGCTGGACCTGGGCGGCACCAACATGACGATCGACGCGGCCTGCGCGAGCTCTCTCGGCGCGGTGAAGGCCGCCGTCAGCGAGCTGCTGGAGCGGCGCTCGGACATGATGCTGGTCGGCGGCTGCGACGCCGAGAACACGATCTTCATGTACCTGTGCTTCAGCAAGACCCCGGCCTTCTCCAAGTCCGGCCGCATCCGGCCGTTCGACGAGAACGCGGACGGCACCCTCATCGGCGAGGGCATCGGCATGCTGGCACTGCGCCGGCTGGCCGACGCCGAACGGGACGGCAACCGGATCTACGCCGTGCTGCGCGGCATCGGTTCCTCCAGCGACGGCCGGTTCAAGTCCATCTACGCCCCGCGCAAGGAGGGGCAGATGACGGCACTGCGCCGGGCGTACGAGGACGCGGACGTCTCCCCCGGCACGGTCGAGCTGTTCGAGGCGCACGGCACGGGTACGGCGGTCGGCGAGGCGACCGAGCTGTCCGCGCTGTCGGCGGTGGTGTCGGAGTTCACCGAGGAGCGGCAGTTCGCCGCCGTCGGCAGTGTGAAGTCGCAGATCGGGCACACGAAGGCGGCGGCCGGCGCGGCCGGGATGATCAAGCTGGCACTCGCCCTGCACCACCGGCTGCTGCCCCCGACGATCAACGTGGACCGGCCGAACTCCGCGATCGACTGGGAGAACAGCCCGTTCTACGTCGGCACGCGCACCCGCCCGTGGATCCGTGACCCGCGTCGCCCCCGGCGCCGGGCGGCCGTCTCGTCGTTCGGGTTCGGCGGCACCAACTTCCATCTGGTGCTGGAGGAGCACGGCGACGGGGACGACCTGCGGGTGATGTTCCCTTCGAGCCGGATATCTGCCTGGCATGAACCTGACATAGATGCCCTGATCCGGGTTCTCGACACCGGGGCCGCGCCCCGCACCGAACCCGCCCCGGCCGGACATCCGCGGCTCGCCCTGGTCGCCCGCACCGACGCCGAACTCGCTGAGCTGCGGGCCCTCGCCGTCGCCGAACTGCGCGCCAGGCCGTCGGCCGAGTCCTGGTCGCACCCCAGGGGCATCTACTTCCGCCGGGCCGCCGCGACCGTCGGCAAGGTGGGCGCGCTCTTCGCCGGGCAGGGCAGCCAGTACGTGGAGCCGGGCCGGACGGCGGTGCTCGCGCTGCCGGTGCTGCGGGCCGCCTTCGACCGGGCCAACGCCTCGTTCGGGGAGCACGACCGGCCGCTGTCCCGGGTCGCGTTCCCGCCGCCGGCGTTCGACGAGGTGACCCGCGCCGCCCAGGAGAGCGAGCTGCGCCGCACCGAGTACGCCCAGCCCGCCATCGGTGCCCTGGCCGCCGGCCACTACCGCTATCTGACCGAACTCGGCTTCGCGGCCGACGGGTTCCTCGGGCACAGCTTCGGCGAACTGGCCGCGCTGTGGGCCGCGGACGCCCTTGACGACGACACCTACTTCGCGCTGGCCCGGGCGCGGGGCGCGGCCATGGCACCGCCCGCCGACGCAGGCTCCGGCTTCGATCCCGGGGCCATGGCCGCGGTCACCGCCGCCGAGGAGCAGGTGGCGCAGCTCCTGGCCGCCCACCCCGAGTTGATCGTCTGCAACCGCAACGCGCCCGACCAGATCGTGGTCGGCGGGGCCACCGACGCTGTGGAGCGGTTCGTGGAAGCGGCCGGCGGGGCGGGCATACGAGCCCTGCGGCTGCCGGTGTCGGCCGCCTTCCACACTCCTTTCGTCGCGCATGCCGTCGAGGCGTTCGGCCGCCACGTGGCCGACGCCGAGATCCGCGAGCCGCGCCGTCCGGTGTTCGCCGACTCGCCCGGTGCCGCCTACGGTCCGGACGTCGAGGCCAACCGGCGGACGCTGGTGGACCAACTGGTCAAGCCGGTCGAGTTCGCCGGCCGGGTGGAGGAGATGTACGCGGCGGGGTTCCGTACGTTCGTCGAGTTCGGCCCGAAGGGCGTGCTGACCCGGCTGGTCGACCGCATCCTCGGCGAGCGCGAGCACTTCGCGGTGCAGCTCGACCCGGGCAGCGGCGGGGACGCCGACGTCGCGCTCAAGCGGGCGGTGGCTCAACTGGTGGTGCTGGGCCTGCCGTTGACGACCGCGGACCGCTACGCGGCCGAGCCGGTCGTCGCCGAGCCCGTCAAGGGGATGACCGTGCCGCTCAACGGCATCAATCATGTGCCGGAGGCTCGGAAGGCCGCGTATCGGGAGGCCTTGGAGAAGGGGTACCGCGTGGACCGTTCGGCCGGCCCCGCGACGCCTGCGCCTCAGGTCGGCCCTCAACCGGTGCCGGCCGCCCAGGTCGCCGAGACCGCGCCGCCCGGACCGCGGCCGGCCGCGACCCCGCTGCCGGTTCCCGTCACGCCCACGTCGGCAGCCGTCGCCGAACGGCCGGATGCTGTGTCGCCGAAGCCGGTGCCGTCGCAGTCCGCGCGGTCGGCCCCCGCGGCCCTTTCCCTCCCCACAGACGTCCTGGAGAACGAACCCGTGCGAGAACAACCCCCCGGGCCTGCCCCCGCCGACGACCGTCTCGCCTCGCTGATCGCCGATCACCTGGCGCTGCACGACGAGTACCTCCAGGGCCAACTGTCCAGCGCCCAGCGCATGATGGGGCTGCTGGAGCGGGCGGACGACCAGGGCCGTGCCGACGCGGTGATCCCGGGTGTCGCCTCGGTCAAGGAGCACGGTCTGGCCATCGGACGCACGCATCTACGAGCCAACGAGATCCTGCGGGACCTGGCGTCCATGGAGTTCGGCGCGGCGGCCCCCGCAGCGGCTCCGACCGCTCCGGCCGCTCCCGTCACCGGGCCTGACCTACTGCCGATTCCGACGGCTCCCACCGCCCCCGAGCTGCCCTCCGCCGCCGCACCGGCTCCTGCCCACGCCCCGGCGCTCCCCGCCGCACCCGCGGACGCTCCCGCCATGTCGGCGTCCACGGCCCCGGAGCCCGCCTCCCAGCAGCCGCCACCCCCGCAGCCCACGTCGTCCACGGCGTCGGCCGACGACATCGCGGCAGCGCTGCTCGACATCGTGTCGCAGAAGACCGGCTATCCGGCGGAGATGCTCGACCTCGGCATGGACGTGGAGGCGGACTTGGGCATCGACTCGATCAAACGCGTCGAAATCATGGGCATCCTCCAAGAACGCTTCCCCAGCCCCACCCCCGTCGGCCCCGAACAACTCGCCGAACTGCGCACGCTCAACGAGATCGTCGGCTTCGTACTGAGCCTCGGCGGCGCGAGCACCCGTGAGGAGGCCGCCGCCCTCGCACCGACAGCGGTCACCAGCACAGAGGACGTCGCCGCCGCGCTGCTCGGGGTCGTTTCGGAGAAGACGGGCTATCCGGCGGAGATGCTCGACCTCGGCATGGACGTCGAGGCCGACCTCGGCATCGACTCCATCAAACGCGTCGAAATCATGGGCATCCTCCAAGAACGCTTCCCCAGCCCCACCCCCGTCGGCCCCGAACAACTCGC
>NZ_LGUR01000259.1 GCF_001270495.1 Streptomyces viridochromogenes | reverse complement strand
CGATGTCCGTGCTCTGTGCTTCCAGTGTCTCGGCGATCAGCTTCGGGACGGCGGCCGTGGTCTGGGGGTGGTTCGGCTGCTGGAGCATCTTCACAGCCGTGATCTTGGAGCCCTGGAAGGTCACCTCGACCTGCACGGGACCCTTCTCGGTCTGCACGGTCGAGCTCTTGACGACCGTAGTGCCGGAACCCGAACCCGACGCGGCGGAGGAGGACGCCGAGGGCGTCGAGGCCGGTGTGGCGGCCTCCGTGGCGGTGCCGAGGGACGGCTCGTAGCGCCAGACCGGGATCAGGCCCACGGCGCTCAGGACCAGGACAGGTATTGCTCGCTTCACGATGTCTTTCCCGTCCCTCTCAGCCGGCCAGGCTGAAACGCTCGAAGTGGACCTGCTGCTTGGGCACACCCAGCTCGCGCAGGCTGCCGATCAACGCGTTCATCATGGGTGGCGGGCCGCACAGGAACACGTCCCGGTCGGTGATGTCCGGCACCAGCCGCGCCAGCTCCGCCGGGGCCAGCTGGTCGGGGACGGGCGGTCCGGTCACCAGGTGCAGCTCGGCGCCCTTGGCGTGGGCGAGCTCCACCAGCTCGCCGTACAGGACCGCGTCCCGGTCCGTGGCGACCCGGTAGATCACGACCGCGTGGCCGTGCAGTTCCTCCAGCAGCGCCCGGATGGGGGTGACGCCGACGCCGCCCGCGATGAGCACGGCCTCCGGCCGGGTGCGGTGCATCGTGGTGAAGGCCCCGTAGGGGCCCTCGGCGAAGACGCGCGTGCCGACCTTGAGGTGCCTCAGGCCCGCCGAGCCGGCACCGGCCGCCTTGGCGGTGAGCCGCAGCTGGTTGCCGTCGGGCGCGGCCGACAGGGAGAACGGGTTGGCCTGCCACCAGCGGTCCTTCGTCAGGAACCGCCACAGGAAGAACTGGCCGGCCCGCGCGGGCAGCTTGTCCAGGTCGCGGCCGGTGACGTAGACGGAGACGACGTTGTCGGACTCGGCGACGACCGCGGAGACACGCAGCTGGTGGCGCCAGTTACGCCACAGCGGCAGGACCAGCCGGCCGACGAACACCGAGGCGAGGGCGACGCCCCACACCGCGTACCAGTACGCCGTGGCGGCCGAGGAGGAGGTGAAGGACGTACCGACCGCGACCTGGTGCGTGAACGCCAGGACCACCGCGACGTAGGTGTACAGGTGGATGAAGTGCCACGTCTCGTACGCCAGCCTGCGGCGCGCGAACCGGGCCGACACCACGCCGATCACGATGATGATCCCCAGCGCGACGACGGCGCGCAGCACGCCCTCGACCGTCTCCGCGAGGTCGATCAGCTGGTTGACCGGGTCCAGGGAGGACGACTCGGCGTAGCCGAAGGTGATGAACACGGCGTGCGCGAGGAGGGCCCACAGGACGCTGAAGCCGGTCCAGCGGTGCCAGGAGGTCAGCCGGTCCATGCCGATCCGGCGGTCCAGCCAGGGCAGCCGGGCCACCAGCAGCAGCTGGAAGGCCATGAGCAGGGCGCCGAACAGGCCGGTGAGGCGGCCGAGCACGATGAGGGTGTTCGAGGCGAAGCCGGCGGCGAAGAAGAAGTAGAGCACCACGGCCACGTTCGCGGCCAGCAGGGCGTACAGCCCCGTGCGGGCGACCACCCTGGGGCGTATCGCCGTGGGAGGCGCAGGGGGCGATTGGACGGTCGTCGTCACGGGTGACAGCTCCTTGATCTCGTCTGTGGATACCGAGCTTGTCCGGCCGCAGCTGTCGAAAAGCTGTCGTACATCTTTCAAGTGTTTATCGATGTGGTCGCGGTGCACGACCCGCACCCGAGGAGCGGCGCCCGGTGCCGCACTATGAACGGGTGGAGAAAGTACGCCTACTGGTCGTGGACGACGACCCGCCCATCGCCGATCTCGTCGCGACGGTCGCCCGCTACGAGGGCTGGCAGGCGATCACCGCGAACTCCGGCGAGGAGGCGCTGCGGCTGGCCGCCGAGTTCCATCCGGACATCGTGGTGCTGGACCTGATGCTGCCCGACGTGGACGGTTTCGGCGTCCTGGACCGGCTGCGCGGCGCCGGGACGATGGTGCCCGTGGTGTTCCTCACCGCCCGCGACGGGGTCGCCGACCGGGTGGCCGGGCTGACCCGGGGCGGCGACGACTACCTGGTCAAACCGTTCGCGGTGGAGGAGCTGATGGCCCGGCTGCGGACCGTGCTGCGGCGCAGCGCGGGACCCGGCTTCCAGCGTTCCGTCCTTCGGGTGGCCGACCTGACGATGGACGAGGACACCCGCGAGGTGCGCCGCGGCGACAAACTGCTCACGTTCACGCCGACCGAGTACGAGGTGCTGCGCTATCTGATGCGCAAGTCGCCGACCGTGCTGACCAAGGCGCAGATCCTCGACCATGTGTGGGAGTACGGCTTCGGCGGCCGCTCCAACGTCGTCGAGCTGGTCGTCAGCAGGCTGCGCCGCAAGCTGGAGGACACCGGCACCCCGCTGATCCACACCGTCCGGGGCTTCGGGTACGTGATCCGGCAGGCGGCCGAGTGATCGGGCGGCTGCGGCGGACCTACCGTGCGATGCGGCTCGGTACCCGGCTGGCGCTGGGCCTCGGGGTGCTCTCGCTCGTGGTGTTCGGCGTCGTGGGCACCGCGCTGACGACGTACATGCGCGACTATCTGTCGGCCCAGCTCGACACCCAGCTGGCGCAGGGCCAGATCGCCCAGTCCAAGTCCATCGCGGACTACGGCACGCTGTCCGGCAAGAAGTACTACAGCTGGTTCTACGCCGTGTACGACGTGGCGGACGGCAAGCCCGAGCTGCGCAGGCCCGAGGACCCCGCGGACCTGCCGGAGGACGTCGACGACTTCACCTCCTTGGCACGGGCGCAGACCACCGCTCACACCGAACTCGTGCGCACCGAGCACCTCCGCGGCAAGGGCGAGTACCGGCTTCGCGCCTGTGAGGTCGAGCCCGGAGTGGTGCTGGTCAGCGCCGCGCCCATGGAGGACATCGATGACACCGTGGGCCAGCTGATCACGATCCAGGTGGTCACCTTCGGGCTCGCGCTGCTGGCCCTCGTCGTCTTCGGGCGGGCCATGCTGCGGCGGGGCCTGAAGCCGCTGAGCGACATGGCGCACACCGCCCGCGGCATCACCTCGCACGACCTGACGGACTCGGCACGGCTGCCGGTGCGGCACGACAAGCGCAGCGGCGGCCCCGAGGTCGAGGAGCTGCGCACCGCGTTCAACACGATGCTGGAGCACATCGACGACTCCCTCGCGGTGCGCGCGGAGGCGGAACAGCGCCTGCGCCGCTTCGTGGCGGACGCCTCGCACGAGCTCCGTACGCCTCTGATGTCGGTACGGGGCTATGCCGACCTCTTCCAGTACGCCGCCGCCAACGCCCCCGAGGAACGGGACAAGCACCTGGCCCGGCTGCGCGCCGAAGCCGCCCGCATGGGCTTCCTGCTCGACGACCTGCTGCTGCTCGCCCGCCTGGACGCCGCGGAGGTGGAGACGCCGCTGCGCCTCCAGGAGGCGGATCTGGTGGGCCTGGTCGGGCAGGCGGCGGACGCGTTCCGGGTCACCCACGCCGACCACCCCCTGACGCTGGCCCCCGGCCCCGGTTCCCTGAAGCTGCGCCTGGACCCCCAGCGCATCCGCCAGGTCCTGGACAACCTCCTCACCAACGCGGCCATGCACACCCCGGCCGGGACTCAGGTGTCCGTGGCGGTGTCGGTCGCGAACGGCGCGGCCCAGGCCCGGATCGCCGACGCCGGCCCCGGCATCCCGCCCGCCGACCGTGAACGCGTCTTCGACCGCTTCTACCGCGTCGACAAGGCCCGCAGCCGCGACCGGGGCGGCAGCGGTCTGGGACTCGCGGTCGCGCAGTCCCTGGTGCGCGCGCACGGCGGCCGGATCGACCTGACCAGCGAGCCCGGGGCGACGGTGTTCACGGTGACGATCCCGTTGGCGGTGGACAGGGCGCGGCCGGCCGACGCGGGCCGGTGAGGGGGCCTCTCCCGCCGGCCCACGCAGTCGTCAGCCGACGTCGGAGGCGTCCAGGCGGTACAGGCCCTCGTAGTTGCTCACAGCCGTGCCGTTCTTCTCGACCCAGGTCGCGATCTCGGAGTTCGTGCTTCCCTGGCCGCTGTCGCTGACGACGATGTAGTGCAACTTGCCCGCGCTCACCAGGCTCTTGAGCCTGGCGAGCGTCATCGCCTCGTCGGTGCCGGACCAGCTGCCCATGGAGATCACGGGCTCACCGGACTCCAGGATGATCGAGGAGGCGGTCTGGTCGGTGGCCACCGCGACCAGCCAGGTGGCGCCGTTCTGGTTCTACAACAACGCCACCGAGCCGACGCCCACGGCGACCATCGGCAGCATCAACTGCCAGGTGCCGTAGCCGAACGCGCGGGCCGACAGGCCCATCACCCACAGCGCGAAGGGCGGTTTGTCGACCGTGATGAAGCTTCCGGAGTCCAGCGCGCCGAAGAAGAACGCCTTCCAGCTCTGCGTGCCGCTGTAGACGGCCGCGTTGTAGAAGGTGTTGCCGGCGAACGGGGCGGGCCCAACGGGGGTCCCTCGGCGGGCCGGTGAACAACCGGCGGGTGCCGGTGTTCCGGACGGGTGCGGAGGGCGGTGCGAGAGTCGTCGTGGCAGCGACCATCGGGGCCGCTTCTGGGGGATCCCTGAGCCCGCGCTGAGGGAAGAGTGAGAATCAGCGAACTCACAGGTCGGTCACAGCGGAGCGGAGCCGGACGGGCCGCAAACCCGCAACACAATCCCGCAACACGACACGTCTAGACTCTCTCAACGGCCCGACGCCCGTGGTCAAAAGCGGGCGAAATCTGCCAGACCCGAAGGGTATTCGGCGTTTTGATACGGATAGATTCAGTCACCAAGCGGTACCCGGACGGCACGGTGGCGGTCGACCGACTGTCGCTGGACATACCCGACCGCTCGATCACCGTTCTCGTGGGGCCGTCGGGCTGCGGGAAGACGACCACGCTGCGGATGATCAACCGGATGGTCGAGCCCAGCGAGGGCACCATCCTCCTCGACGGCGTGGACAGCCGGCAGCAGCCGGTCAACACCCTGCGCCGGTCCATGGGATACGTCATCCAGAACGCCGGTCTCTTCCAGCACCGCACCATCCTCGACAACATCGCCACCGTGCCCCGCATGCTCGGCTGGGGCAAGGAGAAGTCCCGGGCACGGGCACGGGAGCTGATGGAGCGGGTCGGGCTCGACGGGGCGCTCGCCAAGCGGTACCCCTACCAGCTGTCCGGCGGCCAGCAGCAGCGCGTCGGCGTGGCGCGGGCGCTCGCGGCGGATCCTCCGGTGCTGCTGATGGACGAGCCGTTCTCGGCCGTCGACCCCGTGGTGCGCAAGGGGTTGCAGGACGAACTCCTGCGGATCCAGGAGGAGTTGGGCAAGACCATCGTCTTCGTCACCCATGACATCGACGAGGCCGTCAAGCTCGGCACGATGGTCGCCGTGATGCGCACCGGCGGCAAGCTCGCCCAGTTCGCCCCGCCCGCCGAGCTGCTGTCCCACCCCGCCGACGCGTTCGTGGAGGACTTCCTCGGCGCCGACCGCGGTATCCGACGGCTGTCCTTCTTCCCGTCGGCGGGCCTTGAGCTGCTGGCCTCCCCGATCGTCGCCGTGGACGCCACCGCCGAGCAGATCGCCGCCGCCGGCGCGGCCGGCGCCCCGTATCTCCTCGTCACCGATGCCGACGGCAAGCCCCTCGGCTGGAGCGAGCCGCGGGAGCTCACCGCCGGGGAGATCAAGACCGACCGACTGCTGTCGTACGGGCGCCCGTTCGTGACCGGCGCCGACTCGCTTCGTGCCGCGCTCGACTGTGCCGTGCTCTCGCCCACCGGGTGGGCCGTCGCCGTGGACGCCGAGGGCCGGGCCGCCGGGGTGGTCTCGCAGCAGGTCATCGGCGAGGCCATCCGGGGTGCGCACGCGGAGCGCCGTGCGGACGCGGAGCCCGGTGCGGACGGTGGCGAGATCCAGAAGGTCGCGCCATGAGCGAACTCTTCGATCTGCCGAGCGACCTCCAGAACAGCTACTTCGGACTGGTCGGGCTGCACCTGCGCGAGGCACTGATCCCGGTGCTCGCCGGGCTGCTCGTGGCTCTCCCCGTCGCACAGCTGTGTGTGCGGGTGCGCTGGCTGTACGCGCCCGTGCTGTGGGTGACGACCGTGCTGTACGCCATCCCCTCCCTCGCCTTCTTCGTCATCCTCATCGACTACACCGGCCTGAGCGAGCTCACGGTGATGATCCCGCTGGCCGTCTACAGCCTGGTGGTGCTGGTCCCGGCGATCGTGGACGGGGTGCGGTCGGTGCCGCAGGAGACGCTGGCCGCCGCCACCGCCATGGGCTTCGGGCCCGTACGACGCTACGTCCAGGTGCAGTTGCCGATCGCGGCGCCGGCCATCATCGCCGGGCTGCGGGTGGCGTCCGTGTCGAGCGTCTCCCTCGTCAGCGTCGGCATGCTGATCGGCAACGAGGGCGCTCTGGGCAACCTGCTCAACAGCGGCCTGATCTACAACCAGCCCCGCCTGATCTGGCTCTCCGTGGTGGGCACGGCCGTCCTCGCCCTCCTCGTCGACGCCGCGCTGATCGGCCTCCGTGTGCTGCTGACGCCCTGGATGCCGCGCGCCACCCGCAGGAACGCCCGCCCGCTCGCCGTGAAGGAGGCCGCCCGGTGAACGTCCTGAACTTCATCAACTCCTTCTTCAGCGACAACGCCCACTGGCAGGGCTACGACGGCATCCCGACACGGGTCGGCGAGCACATCGAGTACACGCTGATGGCCCTCGGTAT
This sequence comes from Streptomyces viridochromogenes, assembly GCF_001270495.1. Lineage (GTDB taxonomy): Bacteria > Actinomycetota > Actinomycetes > Streptomycetales > Streptomycetaceae > Streptomyces > Streptomyces viridochromogenes_A. The sequence goes on along the minus strand of NZ_LGUR01000259.1, from coordinate 27,921 downwards.
CGCCGCCGCGGTCGGACTGCCGATCGGCCTGGTCACGGGCCACACCGGGCGCGGCGGTAACGCGCTCGCCCTCATCGCCACCTCCGCCCGGGCACTGCCCAGCTTCGGACTGATGGTGCTGATGTTCATCCTGCTGGGCCTGGGCATGGCCCCCGTCATGATCCCGCTGGTCGTGCTTGCCGTCCCGCCCATCCTCGTCACCACCTACGAGGCGATGCGCTCCGTCGACCCCGCCCCGGTGGACGCCGCCCGCGGCATGGGCATGGCCGAGACCGCGGTCCTGTTCCGGGTCGAACTGCCCGTCGCGCTCCCGCTGATCCTCAGCGGCCTGCGCTCGGCGGCCATCCAGATCGTCTCGACGGCCACCATCGCCGCGTACGTCAGCTTCGGCGGTCTCGGCCGCTACATCATCGACGGCCTCTACCAGAGGAACTACGAGAAGGTCGTCGGCGGCGCCACCCTGGTGGCCGCCATGGCACTGGCGACCCTCGGGTTGTTCTGGGCGCTGGGGCGGCTCGCGGTGTCGCCGGGGGTGCGCAGGCGCCACTAACGCGTCGGAGACGGCCGTACGGCGATCGCGTCGACCTCGAACAGCATCCCGGGCAGCGCGAGCGAGGCGACGCCGCTCAGGGTCTGCGCGGGCAGGCGGTCGCCGAAACGGGCGTGCAGCGCCTTGCCGAGGGTCTCCAGCTTGGCGGCATCGTGGTCGACGATGAACGTACCGAGGCGGACCACGTGCTCATAGCCGAGGCCGGCGCCCTCCAGCGCCGACCGCAGGTGGTCGAAGGCCAGCTCCACCTGGGCGGCGAAGTCTCCGGGTACGGGCGCGCCGTTGCCGTCGGAGGCGTACTGGCCGCCGATGAAGACGAGTTCGCCGGGCGCCGAGACGGCGTGGCTGTAGCCGAACGGAGTCGGGTCGTGCAGGGCGGGCGGGTTGGTGATGGTGCGCTCGTCGAGGCTCATGGCAGGTGCCAACAGCCATGCGTGCGCGGGCATTCCACGGTCGCCGTCATCCCTCCGTGCGAGCCAGCGCCAGTTCCAGTACGACGAGCAGCGCGTCCCGGACCGAGCCGCGCTCGCGGGCGTCGAAGACGACGACCGGGACGCCGTCGGTGACGTCGAGGGCCCAGCGGATCTCCTCCAGGGTGTGCTCGACCCTGCCGTCGAAGGCGTTGGCGGCCACCGCGAAGGGGATGCCCCGGTGCTCGAAGTAGTCGACGGCGGCGTAGCAGTCGTCGAGGCGCCGGGTGTCGACGATGACGAGCCCGCCGACCGCGCCCTCGACGATGTCGTCCCACATGAACCCGAACCGCTCCTGCCCGGGTGTGCCGAACAGATACAGCTTCAGGGTGGGGTCGATGGTGAGGCAGCCGAAGTCCATGGCCACGGTGGTCGTGGTCTTGAGCGGGGTGTGCGTGAGGTCGTCCACGCCCGCCGCGACCTCCGTGATGGCGGCCTCGGTGGTCAGCGGCTCGATCTCGGAGATCGAGCCCACGGCGGTGGTCTTGCCCACGCCGAAGCCGCCCGCGATCACCATCTTGACCGGCAGCGGCGGTCGTACGGTGGCCGCCCGCGCGGCAGGTGCGCCTGGGGGTCCCCCCGGCCGGAGGCTGGGGGAGGCCGGTTCAGTCGTCGTCACGGAGTGACCCCTCGTGAGTCGGGGATGGCGCGCAGGCCGGCGATGACCCTGCGCAGAACGGATGCGTCGTGGACGACGTCGGAGTCGGGCACGTGCACCGTCAACTGCCCCGCGGCGCGCAGATCCTCGGCGAGGACGCGCACCACGTTGAGGTGCAGCCGCAGCCGGGCCGCGATCTCCGCGAGGGACTGCGGCAACCGGCAGACGGCCACGATGTCGTGCTGCTCGAAGGCGAGCCGTTCGAGCGAGTCGATCCCCTCGGTGGTGGCCACCACCTGGGTCTCGACGGGCATCGACCGGCCGTCGGCGTCGGCCGCCACCCGGCCGGCGGTGACCAGGAACGGCCGCACGGCGGAGGCGGGGCCGACCGGCTCCGGCCGCCCTTCGGCGCCGGACCCTTCGGCGTCCGACCCGTCGGCGTCCGAGCCGTCGGGTTCTGCCCCGTCGGGGTCCGGCGTTGGGGTGCCGTCCGCCATGAGGTTGTCCGTCCTCCTCGACGTCAGCGGGCCGACGCGGCGCCGACGCTGTTCTTCAGCTCCAGCACGAGCTGCGGGCTGAGCGCGGACCCGGCACGGTTGGCGAACACGGTCATCTCGTAGGCGATGTTGCCCAGCTTGGCCTCCTTGTCCGTGACCACGCCGAGCACGGCGCCGCTGCCGATCGCGGAGACCAGGACGTGACCGCCCTCCAGGTCGATGATGACCTTGTTGAGGCCGCCGAGGCCGTAGTTGCCGGACGCGCCGGCGGCCAGGCTGGTGATGCCGGAGACGATCGCGGCGAGCCGTTCGGAATCGGCGTGCTCACGCAGCTCCGACACCGCGATGAGCAGGCCGTCGGACGAGACCGCGATCGCGTCGACGACACCGGCCGTCTCCTTCGCGAAGCGATTCAGCAGCCAGGTGAAGTCGGCCGCGGCGGCCTGTAGTTCGGCCTGCGTGGGGCCTCCCGCCGGGGTGCCACCTGTCGACGACGTGCTCACTGCTCCGCTCCTTCCGGGGGGTCGTTCTGGTCTTGCTCATGGGGGGTTGGTACTCGGGTCGCGGCGAGGACGGAGTGCTCTCCGGTGTCGCCGTTCCGAATGTCGTGATGCGCGCGTTCCACGGCGGCCTCGAACTCGTCGAGCGAGGCCCGCACGGCGTCCGCGTCGAGCGTCCGCGCCTCCTGCCGCAGCGCCGCCTGCCGTTCGGATGCCTCGGCGGTCGTACGCAAGGTCGCGCCGCGCACGCGGCGACGAAGGGGGCGGGTCTCGGCGACGGCGTCGCCGTTCCGGGACGGCGGTTCCTCCGTCGCCGTCGGCCCACGGTGCGAGACCCGGCGGGGCAGCGGCCGCAGGCCGTCACCGCCCGCCTTGTCGTGCGCATCGCTGTCCGGCCGTACGGCCTCCCCCGGCAGGGCGGCCGACGGCCTGGGCCCGGAGGCGAGGACCGCGGGCGTCACGGCGGCGGACGGCGTGGGGGCGGACGTAGCGTCGGCGGGCGTCGCGTCGGCGGGTGTCGCGTCGGTGGTGACCGCCGCCAGGGCCGCCGTAGCCGTCGATCCCGTCGTGCTCCCCGTCACCAGCAGCGATGTCGGCACCGTCACCTCGGCCGTGACGCCACCACCCGGCGTCCGCGACAGCGTGACCGCGATCTCCCAGCGGCGCGCCAGGGCGCCGACCACGAACAGGCCGAGCACCTTCGTCGGTACGAGGTCGAGTCGTTCGCGGCGGATCAGCCGGGCGTTCTCCTCGTCGAGGCGTTCGGGGGTCATGCCCAGGCCGTGGTCGGAGACGACGATCACCGCGTCGTTGCCGGACCTCGCCACCGTCACCTCGACCGGGCTGCCCTCCGGCGAGAACGACACCGCGTTCTCCACGAGTTCGGCCACCATCAGCGTCAGGTCGCCGATGGCCTCCGGCTCCACCATGGCCTCGGTCCGCGCGCGCAGCTCCACGCGCTGGTAGCCCTCGATCTGGCCGAGTGCGGCGCGTACGACGGTGGTGAGCGCGCTGGGACCGGAGTCGAGGACCGTCTCGTGGATGCCGGCGAGCAGCATCAGGCTGTCGGCGTTGCGGCGCAGGCGGACCGCGATGTGGTCGATGGAGTACAGACGCTCAAGGAGCGCGGGATCCGTCTCGCCCCGCTCCACCGCGTCGATCAGGGAGAGCTGGCGGGTGGTCAGGTTGCTGACCCGGCGGCCCACGTTGCCGAACATCTCGGCGACGTTGCGCCGGCTGAGCACCTGCCGCTCCAGCAGCGCGGTGGCCATCGTCTGCACCTGGTTGAAGGTCTCGGCGAGTTCGCCGATCTCGTCGCGTGCCGTCACCGGCACCGCGCCCAGCCGGGGCGGACCGTCGTCCTCGGCGTCGTCGTCGGCCACCCGGGCCAGCTCGCGCTCGGCGACCTCGGCGACCTGCCGCGCGGCCCCCGTGAGGGCCTGCACGGGGCGGACCACCGAGCGGCGCACCAGCATGGCGAGGACCAGCCAGAGCGCGAAGCCGAACAGGGCGACCCCCAGCAGCAGGAGCGCGCGCCACGCCGCCTGGTCCGAGGCGCTCTCGGCCTGGTCGGCGATCTGGTCGATGAGCGAGGTGGTGATCGCCAGCCGGGTCCTGGCCTGGTCGCGGTAGGCGCCGTAGGAGTCGAGCGCCTCCTTGAGCGACGCGCGGATCTCGGCGGGCGACCCGGCCTGCACCGCGCCCGGGTCGATCTGCAGCTCGGCGTACTGCCGGCTGATGACGGTCTGTGCGCTGGTGTACTTGATCCCGTCGAGCGTGTCCGCCTGTGCCTCGGTGGCGAACCGGGCGAAGCGCTCGGCCTGGTGGGTGTACTCGTCGTAGGCGCCGATCGCGCCGATGAACTCGATGAGTGCGTTGGAATCACCGGTCGACGCGGAGAAGACGCCGGTCTCGAAGGCACTGTGGGCGGCGCCCGCGCGCAGCAGCGAGTCGAGCAGGTTGCCGGTGAAGGTGGTCGCGAGATCCGGGTTGCGGTCCAGGGCCAGGCCGTCGATCAGCCCCTGCGCGGCGTGGGTGTAGGCGGGGTCGATGTTGCTGGCGGGCAGATAGCCCTTCTCGACGGTGTCGCGCAGGCTGCTCAGGCCCTCGATCCCGCGCAGGGCCTGTGCCTCGGTCTCCGGCAGCCGTTCCCCGAAGGCCTCGCGCACCCGCTGGATCTGGGCGTTCACGCTGGACTGCGCCGTGCGGTAGACGGTGGACGACGGCTCACCGCCCCGGGCGGCCTCGTGCCGTACGGAGAGCAGGATCGCCTGCTGGTGTTCGGCGGCCAGCCGGTCGACGAGGGTCGCGACCTCGACGCTCTCCCGGACCAGGCGGGCGGCGTCGGCGGCGTCGCGCGACTGCGCGGTCTGGTCGGCGATGAGGTAGGCGAGGAGGGCCACGACCACGGTCAGCGGCACCCCGACCAGGAGGTTGAGCTTGCGCCGGAAGGGCCAACGGTCGGCGAAGCCACGTATACGACGCGGACGGGGCACGCCCACTTCACGAGTGGCCACCCTGCCTCCTTCGTGGGCGTCACACGGCGCGCGAAGCTCGCACATGACCGTTGTTGATCGAGTATGAAACGGCTTTCTGCGGGGGACGGTACCGCTCCTTGATCACCGTGACCGGAACTGTACGTCAAGAATCCATTACGACCCCCTGCACCCCAACCGTCCCGCCTGCACATCAGAGCGCAACTGTCCGCTACCTTCCGATTTTTGAGGCCAATCGGTGACCTGACCGCTCTTGACTGACCGAGAACCCGCTGGATTGGATCAGTGGAAGAGCTCTCCCAACCCCCTGAATCCGGAACGGGAATCGTGACTTTCACCGCCGTACGCAGCAGGTCCCTCAGGAACCATCCCGGCGCGGCCGCCGTCGCGCTCGCCGCCACGGCGGCGCTGCTGGCGGGATGTTCCTCCTCCGACGACAAGTCCGACCCTCTCGCCGGGGACCAGCCGAGCGGCGACACCGTCGTCGTCGGTTCGAACAACTTCGCCGAGAGCATCCTGCTCGCCGACATCTACGGCGAGGCCCTCAAGGCCAAGGGCGTCAAGGTCACTTACAAGCCCAACATCGGCAGCCGCGAGACGACCTACGGCCTGCTGAAGAACGGCTCCATCACGGTGCTGCCGGAGTACAACGGCTCACTGCTCGCCTACCTCGACCCGAAGGCGGAGCAGAAGTCGGCCGACGCCGTGAACACCGCGGTGAAGGGCAAGCTGGACGCCAAGCTGACGCTGCTGGAGTCCTCGCCGGCCGAGGACAAGGACTCCGTCAGCGTCAACGCCGAGACGGCGAAGAAGTACAAGCTGACCGCCGAGTCCAGCCTCGCGGACCTCAAGGACATCGCCCCGGACCTGGTGATCGGCGGCTCGCCGGAGTTCCAGACCCGCCAGCAGGGCCTGAAGGGCCTGGAGTCGGAGTACGGCCTGGAGTTCAAGTCCTTCAAGGCGCTGGACGCGGGCGGTCCGCTGACCCAGGCGGCGCTGACGAAGAACACCGTGCAGGCCGCGGACATCTTCACCACGGACCCGACCATCACCAAGGAGGGCTTCGTCGTCCTGAAGGACCCGAAGAACCTCTTCGGCTTCGCCAACGTGACCCCGCTGGTCTACAAGAGCGGCCTCTCCCAGGAGGGCGTCGACGCGCTCAACGCGGTCTCGGCCAAGCTGGACACCAAGACGCTCCTCGACCTGGACTCCCAGGTGCAGCTGGAGAACAAGGACCCGCTGGACGTGGCCAAGACCTGGCTGAAGTCGGCCGGTCTGGCCTGACCTCCGGCGGACTCGGCAGTTCTCGCGGGGTTGTGACGGTCTCTCGTCACAACCCCGCTGTGCTGTCGCTCAGTAGCCGACGTGGAAGGTGGCGTCCTGGCGTTCGGTGGCCGTGGAGACCGGGTCGATGCGCAGGGCGTAGTCCGCGTGCCGGATGTAGCGCGTCGGGTTGTTGTACGAGCGGAACGACGCCCAGGAGGCGTCGGCGAGCCCGGCCGTCCGGTAGAAGGTCGCGTCCCCGGCGTACGTCGACGTGCCGTCGTTCTCGTCGAGGCGCAGGGCGTAGTTGTAGTGCCGCAGGTAGCGGGTCGGGTAGTTGACCGACTGGAAGGACACGCCGGACGCGTCCGCGAGGCCCGGCACCAGCTTCCACTGGGAGTCGGGGAACGGGTCGAAGGGGTACGCGTCTATGCGTGCGGCGAAGCCGCTGTGCCGGACGTAACGCGCCGGGTAGTTGTACGACTTGAGCCGGTTCCAGGCGGGAGCGCCCCACTTGGCGATCAGGTTGCTGTACTCGGCGGACGTGATCGGGTGGATGCCGCAGTGCTTGGAGTTCAGCGGCTGGGTGTAGAGCTTCTGGTCCAGCGCCGACCAGGTGCCGGAGGCCAGATTGCTCGTCTGCCAGACGTAGAAGACGCCGTTGGGCGTGTACGTGTCTCCCCAGAGGTACCACGTGTTGCTCGTCAGGGACTTGACCACCGTGGGGGCCTCGGTGCCCCCGTGGTTCACCGCCGTGCTGAACGGGGTGAAGCTGCCGGGGTTCAGGCTCGTCGAGCGGGCGCCGACCAGGGTGCCCGCGCGCTTGAAGTAGAGGTAGTTGACGCCGTTCACGCCGATGGTGAGGTTGCCGTCGATGACGTCGTAGCCGGGGTCGAAGAAGACCTGGGGGCTGGTCGTCGTACGGAAGTCGGTCGTGTAGCTGACCATGATGACGTTGTGGCCGCTGCTGTTCACCGACGAGTAGAGGATGCCGTACTGGCCGCGTGAGGCGTCCCAGAACGCCTCCGGCGCCCAGCTGTGCGTGGTGGTCATGTCGTGCAGCTTCAGCAGCCGGTAGCCGGTGAAGGTGCGCAGGTCGGCGGAGTCCCAGACGTGGATGTAGACGCTGTTGCGGGTCCAGTCCGTACCGCTCAGGTCGGTCGCCAGCACCACGAACGTGCCGTCCTGCTTGCGCAGCAGGAACGGGTCGCGCAGACCGCCGGCGCCGAGGGTGGGGCGGGCCACGGGCGCGTTCTGGTTGAGCGGCGTCCACCGCAGACCGTCGGTGCTGACGGCCAGATGGAGGTTGTAGTCCGCCTCCAGCATGGTGTTGGACTCGGTGAAGTAGACCATCGCGTACGCCGAGTCGGCGGCGTGGGCGGTCCCCGCGCCGAGGGTGAGGGCACCGGTCGCGGCGAGCGGGACGGTGGCGGCCATGCCGAGGAAGTGTCTGCGGGAGGGGTGCGTCATGCGGCTCTCCAGGGGGGGGTGCGGGGGGCTTGCGCTGTAGCTCACTTGTCGATATCTCGAACAAGGTTCGGTTAATCGACCAGAAAGTAGGAGAGAGTTGAGGGCACGTCAATCACATGGTCACCCTTGGCGGATTCCCGCCACCGGGAAGCGACCCCTGCTGCTCAGTCCGCTTCCCGGGCGTCCGCGATCAACTGGTCGATCAGGGCGATCAGTACGTCGCGGCTCGACTCGCGCTCTCGGGCGTCGCACAGCAACACCCGTACGTGCTCCGGGAGGGCCAGCGCCTCCCTGATCTCCTCGGCCGGGTAGGGATGGGCGCCGTAGAAGCCGTTGACGCCGACGACGAAGGGGATGCCCCGGCGCTCGAAGAAGTCGATCGCAGCGAAGCTGGACTCCGGCCGGCGGACGTCGACCAGGACGACGGCCCCGAGCGCGCCGATCGCGAGGTCGTTCCACATGAACCAGAACCGCTGCTGGCCGGGCGTACCGAACAGATACAGCACCAGCTCCCGGCTGATGGTGATCCGGCCGAAGTCCAGGGCCACGGTGGTGGCCCGCTTCTCCTCGATGCCGTTGAGGTCGTCGATGCCCAGCCCCGCGGCGGTCAGGGACTCCTCGGTGCGCAGCGGGGCGATCTCGCTGACCGACCCGACCATGGTGGTCTTGCCGACGCCGAAGCCGCCGGCGATGAGTATCTTGACCGTGTCGGGAGGCGCGACCGCCTCCAGGGTGGAGTCAGAGCCGACCAAGGCCGTCCCTCACTTTCTGCAGCAGGTCCAGGTCCGGGATGCGGGGGGTGACGGGGTGCGGCGGGTGCACGGTGATCAGACCCGCCTCCAGCAGATCGCAGAGCATGATGGCGACCACGCTCACCGGAAGGTCGAGGTGGGCCGCCAGCTCCGCCACCGCGATCGGCCGGGCGCAGTACCGCAGGATCCGCGTCTGCTCCGGCTGCGGACGCGGCGCCCGCTCCGGCGGCGGATCCACCGCCGTCACCGTGGTGATCAGGGTGAAGTCGGTGCGGCTGGGCCGGGTGCGGCCGCCGGTCAGGGTGAAGGGACGTACCAGCCGGCCCGCCGAATCGTCTCCGGCCACCTCACGCGCCAGGGCCGACATGGGCCCGCGGTGCCGCCGACAGATGCTCGCCGATCTTCTTCACCAGCATGTTCATCTGGTACGCCACCACACCGACGTCCGCGCCCTGGTTGGTGAGGACGACGAGATGGGCGCCGGGCCCTGCCGAGGTGAGGATCAGATAGCTGTTGGCCATCTCGATCAGCGCCTGCCGCACCGGCCCGCCTCTGAAGTCCAGGCTGACGCCCTTGCTGAGGCTCATCAGCCCGGACGCCGTCGCCGCCAGCCGCTCGGCGTCGTCGCGCAGGAACCCGGTGGACTTGCTCACCACGAGACCGTCCTCGGAGAGCACGACGGCGTGGTTGACGTCGGCGACCCGCTCCACGAGTCCGGTGAGCAACTGATCGAGCTGGGTGTCCGTGGCGGGGGTGGGGCGTGTCATGGCGTTGTCCTTCATGAACGGTCGGCGGGCGGAGTGGAGGACGTGGCGTTGGGGGCGGAACGGGCCGAGCCGGCCGTGGGCGGCTCCTCTCGGTCGCCGTCGTCACGCGCCCCCCGAGTGGCCGGGACCCGCTGGTCCTCGGCCTTGGGCGCGTTCGGAGCCTCGTGGTCGTTCTCGTCGCGGGCCTGGAGCGTCCCCCGCTGGAAGCAGGCGAGGGAGGAGGCGGCGCGTTCGGCGGTGAAGTCGTCGGTGCATCCGTCCTCTTCGGTGGACGGGGCCTCCTCACGTAGTTCGGCGGCCAGGCTGGTCTGCGGCACGCGCCGGGGGAGCGGGGTCAGGCCACCGGGGCGCGCTGGGGGTGCGGGGGCCGGGGCGGGCGCGGTACGGGCCGCGACGACCGGACGGGACTCCCGTACGGGCTCCTCCGGCTCGGCGGCTCCGGCGTGCTCCACCTCGTCCCGGTCCGGCGCGGGCACGTCCCGCACCACGATGTCGTGCGGGATCAGCACGATCGCCGTCGTGCCGCCGTACGGCGACGAGCGCAGGGTGACGGCGATGCCGTGCCGCTGGGCGAGCCGGGCGATCACGAACATGCCGAGGCGCAGGTCGTCGGCGAGCGCCACCACGTCGAACTGCGGGGGCTCGGCCAACTGGGCGTTGAACGAGGCGTAGTCCTCCTCGGACAGCCCGAGGCCACGGTCCTCGACCTCCACCGCCAGCCCCTTGGCCACCATCGCGGCCCGCACCCCGACCGGCGCGGGCGCGGGGGAGTACAGGGTGGCGTTCTCGATCAGCTCGGCCAGCAGATGGATGACGTCCGCCACGGCGGGCGGCGCGAGATGCACCTCCTCCTCGGTGTGCACCTCCACCCGCTGGTACTCGGCGACCTCGCCGACGGCACTGCGCAGGATGTCGATCAGCGCGACCGGCTCGCTCCAGCTGCGGCCGGGCCGCTCGCCGCTGATGATGACGAGGTTCTCCTCGTAGCGGCGCAACTGGCTGGCGGTGGAGTCGAGTTCGTACAGGCCCTTGAGGACCTCGGGGTCCTGGTGCGCGCGCTCCAGCGCGTCCAGCTTGGTGAGCTGGAGGTTGACCAGGTTCTGGCTCTGCCGGGCGATGCCCAGGATGACCTTCTGGAAGCCGCGCCGGGTGTCGGCGAGTTCGACGGCGGTGTGCACGGCGGTGCGCTGGGCGGTGTTGAACGCCTTGGCGACCTGCCCGAGTTCGTCGTGGCCGTAGTCCAGCGGCGGGGTCGCCAGCTCCACGTCGACCTTCTCGCCACGGTCCAGCCGTGCCACCACGTCGGGCAGCCGCTCCTGCGCGAGGCTCAGGGTGGCCTCGCGCAGGCCGCGCAGCCGCCGGGACAGCGAGCGGGTGATCCGCCAGGACATCCAGACGCACAGCAGCAGGGCGACCAGCCCGCCCGCGCTCAGCGACGCGGCCTTGATCAGCAGGCCGCGCGCGTTCTCGGCACTGCGTTGCAGCAGGGCGGTCGTCTGCTGCCGGATCAGCACCTCGTACTCGTCGGAGACCTTGATCAGCGCGGCCCGCCACTCCTTCTGCGCGTCGGGAACGGTGATGTCGCCCTCGGCACCCGCCGCCGCCCGGGCCGCGAGCACCCGGTCCTCGACGGTCTCCAGCGTCCGCCACTGCGGGCTCGCCAGGATCCGCTCGGTCTCCGCCTTCGCGTTCCCGGTGAGCGAGGGGAGGATCTGGTCCTGGACGAGCCAGCGGCGCGTGTTCACCAGCTCGGCGTACTCGGTCCAGGTCTTCTCGCTCATCCTCTTCGACGGCGAGGCCAGCGTCAGCAGCGCGTCCTCCCGGGACATCAGCTCGGCCGCGTGCTCCAGCGAGACGAGCGGACCGGCCTGCGAGGTCAGGTCGCCGTCGTCGACCTGGGAGAGCTCCTGGAAGGCGTGGATCTGGTCGTCGATGACCGACGTGTACTGGCCCAGCGCCTGCACGGCGGGGATGTCGGTGGGGTTGTCCACCTGCCCCCGGTAGTACTCCAGGCTGCTCACGGACGCGACGACCGAGTACAGCCGGTCCTTGATCCGGGCGGGCGCCTGCTGGATCTCCTCCGACTGGGCCAGGAGCTTGGCCACCGCCTTGTCGGTCTTGCCGCGCTGCGCGTCCAGGGCGGTGCGGGCCTCCTCCTGACGCGTGGCCAGCCATACGGCCGAGTAGCTGCGCTCCCGCTGCAACGCGAGCGTGGCATCGGTGCCCATGGCCCCGGTCGACTTGCTCAGCCCGGTCTGCGACCGCAGCCGCAGGCCCTCCGAGAACATCTGGATCGTCGTCACGCTCCAGACGGCGGCGAGCGTGACGCTGGGTACCAGCGCCAGGAGGATCAGCGAGAGACGGATGGAGCCGAGGCGGCGCCGGGGACCTGTCCGTGGAGACATTGTCGTCCTAGGGCGATCAGCGGAGGGCGGAGGGGGGCAGCGCGGAAGCGGAAGCGGGGGCGGTGGCGGACTGGGGAGGGGAACAGGGGAGCAGAAGACGGAAGCGGAAGGGGGACGAGCGCCAGGGGTGGCGGCGTGTCCGGCATGTCACAGGGGGTGCGCAGGATGCTATCCGCACTAGTGAGCGTACGCGTCACGCGTGACCGAATCTTTGGCGACACCGTCGGGAGAACTGTCCGGTCAGCGGGTTCCGTTGGCGGCGAACTCCGCGACCGAGGCGACGTTGGCCTTGGTGACGAACGCCGGCCCGGTGAGGACGGGAGCCTCGCCGCCGCCCAGGGTGTTGCCGTTGGTCCGGTAGAGCCAGAGGGAGTCCACCGCGAGGTAGCCCTGGAGATACGGCTGCTGGTCCACCGCGAACTGCACGTCGCCGTCCTGGACCGCCTGGGCCAGTTCCTTGTTGAGATCGAAGGTCGCGATGCGGGCCTTGCTGTTCGCCTCCTGGGCCGACTTCACCGCGGCCAGCGCGAACTGGGCCCCGTTGGTGACGACTTCGTCGATGCTCGGGTCCTGGGAGAGCCGCGTCGCGACCGCGTCGGTCACCGCGTCCATGTCGCTGCCGTCCACGTAGAGGTTCTCGGTGTCGCCGCGGAACGTCTTCTTCACACCCGCACAGCGGGCCTCCAGGGCGACGTTGCCGCGCTCGTGGATGACGCACAGTGCGTGCTTGACCTTGAGCTCGTCCAGCTTGTCGCCGACGGCGCGGCCCGCGACGCTCTCGTCCTCGCCGAAGTAGCCGAGGAGACCCGCGGACTGCCATTCGTCCATACCGGAGTTCAGGCCCACCACCGGTATGCCCGCCGACCGCGCCTCGGCGACCGGACCGGCCATCGCCGTCGGCTTGGCCAGGGTCACCGCGATGCCGTCGACTCTCTGCCGGATCGCGTCCCGCATCAACCGGGCCTGGCCCGTGGGCTCGGAGTCGCTCGCGTAGGTCAGGTCGATGTCGTCCTTGGCGGCGGCCGCCTGGGCGCCCTTCTGCACCAGCTCCCAGAAGGCGTCTCCCTCGCCTCCGTGGGTGATGAGGGCGACCTTGAGTCGGGGGGTGCCCGCCGCGTCCGTGTCCGACGCGTCGTCGGTCGCGCCGAGGGCGGAGCAGCCGGCCAGCAGCAGACAGGCGGCGGCCGTGCCGACCGCGACGCGAGTGAGAACGGAGGAGGGGGGTGGGGTCTTCATGAGGGTGCGGCACCTCGCTGTGCGGCCGAGCCGGAGGAACGAACGAGAGCGCGGCCGGACCCGAACGGGGAGGTCCCCGGCCTGGTGAACTCTCGCTGGGGCGGAGCCAATCGCGTGTGACCACCGGTAGTCAAGTGTGCAACCACACGGTGTGAGTCGTTGCTGCCACATCGTGATGAGCCGCTGGCGGGAGGGCGGGCCGACGGTCGCCCCGCCCCAACCGGTTGCGCTAGCAAACGTCCTCGACGCGGTCTCAACCCGGTTTGCGCGCGACAGCACCGTACATCGCGATGTCCTCGTCCCGGATCGCCTCGGTGCCCGTGCCGTCCGGACGCCATTTGTGGACCTGGACGATGCCCGGCTCGACGAGGTCCAGACCGGTGAAGAACTCCTCGGCCTCGGAGCGGGTGCGCAGCCGCATCGGCATGCCCCGGGCCGCGTACTCCCGGGCGACCCTGCCGACCTCGTCCGGCGCGAACTCGGCGGTGCCGATGGACATCGCAAGGTAGCTGCCCGCCGGCAGCGGTTCGAGCAGCCGCCGCACGATCCCCACGGCGTCGTGCTCGTCCAGCATGAAGTGCACGATCGCGATGACGGCCAGCGCGACCGGTTCCCCGAGATCGAGGGTCTCCCGGAACGCCGGGGAGTCGAGAACGGCCGCGGGCTCGCGCATGTCGGCCTCTACGTACGCCGTCCTGCCCTGCGCAGTACCGGACAACCGCCCCTGGCTCAGCGCGAGTACGAGCGGATCGTTGTCGACGTACACCACCCGTGCCCCGGGCGCGACCGACTGGGCGATCTCGTGAATGTTGGGCGAGGTGGGAATCCCGGAACCGACGTCCAGGAACTGCCGTATCCCCGCCTCTTCGGCGAGATAGCACACGGCACGATTCATGAAGTCCCGGTTGGCCCGCATGTGAACGGGCAGGGCAGGCCATTCACGAGCCATGGCATCGCCGGCTTCCCGGTCGGCCGGGTAGTGGTCCTTGCCGCCGAGGATGTAGTCGTAGATACGGGCGGAGTGCGCGGTCTCGGTGTCAACGGGGTCGGCGGACATGAGGCCTCCGGGACGTGGGCGACGGGCCGGCGTCAGTCTGTCAACCGGCCGGGAGCACTGGGAAGTTGGACGGTCGCTTGGCAGCAGACGGCCGGCATCCCCGCCTGAGGGGCGCGGGGAACCGCGCGACCAGCCCCACGCAACCCGCAGCCGCCAACCTCCCCCCGGCCCTCATGGCGCTCCGGCGGAACCCGGTTCAGGCGGGCTCCCCGGCCTCCTGGCCGACCGTCGCGGCAACCCCCTTCTCCCGCCGCCACCGGCGCTTTTGCACCCGAGGCTCTTGATCAGGAAGCCACCCGAACGCCAGACAACTTCCCACGACCCCGAGAAGCAGCCCCACAAAGAACCCGCCCAGATTCGACGTGAGCCAGGTCCCCAGCGCCACCAACACCCCGGTGATCGAATAGAAAAGCCGCTGCGCGGGATTGAAAAGGATCAGCAGACCGAGCAACACCATCAGCGCCGGCAGCAGATACCCGGCCAGCCCCTGCATACCGACATGAAGGACGACCTTCATGGACGCCTTCATCGTCAGCAATATCTCCGCCCCGCCCAGCGCGAGCAACACACCGCCCCAGAACGGCCGGCCGGCCCGCCAACGACGGAAGGCCGACCGGGGATCCGTACGCGTACTCATCAGCAACCCGTGCTGCTGAAACGGAGTTTCAGGCCAGGAAGCTTGAAGACGCCCGCGGTCGTCGCATAGTTGGTCTGCCGCAGGTTGGCGATGCGCACGGTGTCCGCCTGCTGGCTGAAGACGCCGATCGGCCCCTTCACCCCGGCCTTGGTCAACGTGCTGGCGTCGTTGCCGATCTCGATGTTGTTGAACGCGGCGTCACCCGACAGCTCGGTCGAGTCGGTGGTCAGATCGCTCGCGGACACCTTCTCCGCCCCGCTGCCCGCCGTGATGAGCAGGTTCGTGCCACCGAGATCGACGCTCTGGCACAGCTTCGTGAGCGTCGCGTTCTTGATCGCGGACGTGACGACCAGCACCTGGCCGCCGGTGTCCCCCGCGTTGGGGCTGCCCGGCGCCATCTCGTCGAGGCCGCCGAACTGCTCGAACCCGGTGCCGTTGAGCTCGGTCGCGGTGACGGTGAAGGGCATGCCGGAGATCGCGAACTGCACGCCCAGCGCGCCCTCGGCGGTGAGCACCGCGAGGGCGCCGGCGACCAGGGTGGCCGGTACCGCCATCACGGCGGCCCGGCGCGCCCGGACCCGCCCGCGTCTCGCGGGACCGCCGGCGGTTTCGGACCCTGTGGACTCTGCGGACCCCGCGGACACGGAACCGCTTACCGGGTTCTCGGGGGTGTTGTCGGCGGACGAGGTGACGTCCGAGGACGAGGCCATAACTGCTCCCAGGTGCATTAAGTGCGGGTAGGGCATCAGCGGCACGTTGTCCTGGCGCGGACAGCGCCCACGGCGCACGCCCCTCGCAACTCCCGGCGGGCGCAAGGGCTTTCTCGTACTCCGCAGTAGCCTGCCGGGAAGTTACCGGTGGTTACACAAGGGGGTCAAGGCAGTTGTGCAAAAGGAGTGTTGATTGTGTGCCGCTTGTGAGTCACGCGCCCCCGGGGGCCTCGAATAGTTCCGCGGGAACCATCAACTCCCTTGCCAACGCTTGACGTTGACTCACCCTCAGGTCTACAACTTGCCCTGGCTCCCCCCAGGATCCGTGGCGCCGGATCCGCCGCCGCGTGGCCTCTGCCCGCGTTCCCGGACCTGATGTCCTTCACATTCCGCGAGATCACTCCACGGCGCCGTCACGGTCACTTCCCCCCTCGGTCCGTGCCGGACGCCCCCCGCCCGGTCCGGCCGGAGCCCTCCCCAGGGTCTCCGGCCGGTCACCGGTCGGGCCGCCGTTGCCGGTCCGTGACGTACGGAGAAGGCGCCACGGACCGGCAACGGCACACATCGACTCGCGCACCCCCACCCCCCGAACCCCCTGAGCAGCGCAGCTGTCCTCAGGGCACACCCCGCAACGAAAGCCGAGGTACATCCCCATGCGCACCCGCACCCTCCTCACCCTCGCCGGCACCGTCGCAGCCCTCACCCTCCCGATGGCGGCCCCCTCGTCCGCGGCCGACGGCGCCGTTCTCACCACCGGCTCCGTCGGCGGTACGGCCGTCGCGGCCGGCGAGGTTCTCACCGCGCCGCTGGCGAGCGGCACCGCCGCCACGTTCTACTCCAGCGCGACCGGTACGAGCGGCATCTCCTGCAAGTCGTCGCAGTTCACGGCCACCGTGACGGACAACCCCGGCGCGCCCGGCACCGCCACGGAGTCGGTCTCCGCGCACACCTTCGACGCCGCCAGCTGCACCACCAATGTGGTCGGCGTACTCGGCGTCACCGGCATCACGGTCAACAACCTGCCGTACAGCGCCGCCGTGTCCTCCGACGGCACCGTCACCGTCACCCCGGCCGCGGGCTCCACCATCCAGACCACGGTCGTCCTGCGAACCCTGCTGGGCAGCATCAACTGCGTCTACCAGGCCCCCAGCCTGGCCGGCACGGCGAGCAACGCCGACAACAGCATCAACTTCACCAGCGCGCAGTTCACCAAGGTCTCCGGCTCGTCCCTCTGCTTCGCCAACGGCTACTTCACCGCCAAGTACGCCCCGGTGACCAGCAGCGGCGCGGCGGTGTACGTCAACTGACGGCTGGCACGCAGGAGTTCACCTCCTGCGCAGTCGCAGCGCCAGGGCGGCGCCCCCGGTGAGCACCAGCACCGCGGCGGCGCCGCCCGCCAGCAGCGGCGCCGACGGCCCCGAACCGGCGCCGCCGGTGGCGGCCACCGGCGTGCTGTCGGGCGCGGCGGAGTCAGGTGTGCGGCGGCTCCGGGCGTCGGCCGCGGCGGACGGCGTCGGTGAGTCGGTCCTGCGCGGCTCGGCCGCCGACGAGGAACCGGCGGGCGTACGGCCGTTGTCGCGGTCCGCGTTCGCGGCGGCGGAAGCCGTGCTCTCGCCGCCGCCGCCGCCGCTCGGCTCGGCGTCGCCGTCCCTGTCCCGGCCTGCCGGGAACACCACGTCCGAGCATGAGTAGTACGTGTCCGGCGTGCTGCTGTTCTGCCAGATCGTGTACAGCACATGGCGCCCGGTCCGGTCGGACGGCAGCGCCGCCCTGATCCGGTACGCCCCGTCCGTCAACGCCGGATCCTTCACCTCCGCGAACGGCTTCTCCGGGAGGTCGGCCCAGGCCAGCGGCTTCGCCGGGTCGTAGCCGGGCTTGGTGAGGTAGAGCTTGAAGGTGCCGGTGTGCGGGATCGTCGAGACGTATCGCATGGTCAGAGCGGAACCCGGAGTGAGCCGGGTCGACGGCCAGTCGGCGCGGGCCAGGTCGAGACCCCGGTAGGCGGGCAGTCCGCCGCTGCACAACTCCCCGTCGGGGACGACCTGCCGGTCCCTGCCGTTCACGTTCGCGATCCGAAGGTTGTCCCAGGCCGTGAAGGGCGCGTCGTTCGACGCGACCGCCGCCCGGCAGGCCGCCGACCGGGACGCGCTGCCGCCGTCGGGGGAGCAGGCGTACACCCGGCTGACCGGGTCCGTGGGCGCACCGTGCGCACGCGCGGGGCCCGCCGCCCACACCGTGAGCAGCAGTGGTGCGACGGCTGTGGCCGCCAGGGCGGTGCGGTGTGATCTCATCCAGGGCATCCGGGACATCCGGAACGTCTCCTCGGCCGACGCGGGAACGGTCCTCGTGCAGTACGGGAAACCGGCCCGGCGCGTTCACCGCGCGACGAGCCGGGCAAAGCCCGGCATTACCGGTCAACCGTCCAAGGCAGAGGGTGGGGTTCCGGCCGGATCGAGGGTTTCCCCTGTATCCCGATGACCTTTTCTTTGCCTATCGTTCGACCACAGCTGACCCACAGGCAACCCCGAACGGGTCGTAGCTCGCGCCAGGCCGGCCGCCGCGCGCCCCGCACGTCGCACTGCCCCACCTGCGTTCGTCGCATAGCCCCACCCCACCCGCCTTCTCGGCGTACCCCCCGCCGCTTCGAGGACGAAGCGAATCGACCGCCGCTCCGCGCTGCCCGGAGTACGGCCGGCCACGAAAGGGCACTCCCTTGCGTACCTCTGCGTCTCTCAGACGGAAGCTGATATCCGTCGCCGCGGTCTCCGCCGCGCTCTTCACGGCCACCACCACCTCGGTCGCCGTGGCCCAGGACTCCCCCACTCGGGAAGCCGCCGCCTCCGTCCCGGCGGACCGTACCGAGGCCGCCCCCGGCACCCCGGCCGAGCGCCTCATCGTCGGCTACAAGTCCGGCGCCGCCGAGGCCAAGTCGAACAAGGCCGCCGAGGCCGACGCCGCCGCCAAGGGCAAGGAGGCCGGCGAGGACGTCGACTTCCAGCGCCGCCTCGGCTCCGGCGCCGCCCTCGTCGACCTGGGCGAGAAGCTCACCAAGCGGGACGTCGCCGATGTCGTCGCCGAGTACCAGGCCGACCCGCAGGTCGCCTACGTCGTACCGGACCGGCTGAACAAGCCGCTGGCCACGCCCAACGACACCGAGTACAGCAAGCAGTGGGACCTGTTCGAGTCCACCGCGGGCATGAACGTGCCGGGTGCCTGGGACGTCGCCACCGGCAGCGGGGTGACCGTCGCCGTCATCGACACCGGTTACGTCTCCCACTCCGACCTCGGCGCCAACATCGTCGCGGGCTACGACTTCATCTCCGACGCCACGGTCGGCAACGACGGCAACGGCCGCGACAGCAACCCTGCCGACCCGGGCGACTGGACCGCCGCCAACGAGTGCCAGGCGGGCGACCCGGCCTTCGACTCCTCCTGGCACGGCACCCACGTCGCGGGCACCATCGCCGCCGTCACCAACAACAGCAAGGGCGTCGCGGGCATCGCGCACAGCGCGAAGGTCTCCCCGGTGCGTGTGCTCGGCAAGTGCGGCGGCTCCGACTCCGACATCATCGACGCCATCACCTGGGCGTCCGGCGGTACGGTCTCCGGCGTCCCGGCGAACACCAACGTCGCCAGGGTCATCAACATGAGCCTCGGCGGTGGCGGTGCCTGCACGGCCGCCACCCAGAGCGCCATCAACGCGGCCGTGAACCGTGGCACGACGGTCGTCGTCGCGGCGGGCAACAGCAACGCGAACGCCGCCAACTACTCCCCGGCCAGCTGCAACAACGTCATCAACGTGGCCGCCACCGACCGCCAGGGGAACCGCTCCTACTACTCCAACTTCGGATCGATCGTCGACATCGCCGCCCCGGGCGGCGAGACCAACTCGGTGACCTCCAGCGGCATCCTGTCCACGCTGAACTCCGGCACGAAGAGCCCGTCCACCGAGAGCTACGACTACTACCAGGGCACCAGCATGGCGGCCCCGCACGTCGCGGGCCTCGCCGCGCTGATGAAGTCGGCCAACGCGTCCCTGACCCCGGCGCAGATCGAGTCGGCGATCAAGTCCAACGCCCGTACGCTGCCCGGCACCTGCTCCGGTGGCTGCGGCGCGGGCCTCGCGGACGCGGCCAAGACGGCGCAGGCGGTGAGCGGCAGCTCCGGCGGCTCCACGGGGGGCACCACCTTCACCAGCACCACGGCCGTCGCCATCCCGGACAACGGCTCCGCGATCGAGTCCTCCATCGCGGTCAGCGGCCGCAGCGGCAACGCCCCGTCGGCCCTCCAGGTCGGCGTGGACATCACCCACACCTACCGCGGTGACCTGGTCATCGACCTGGTGGCGCCGGACGGCACGAGCTACCGCCTGAAGTCCAGCTCCTCGGACTCCGCGGACAACGTCAGCACCACCTACACGGTGAACGCCTCCAGCGAGACCGCCAACGGCACCTGGAAGCTGCGTGTCCAGGACACGGCGACCCAGGACACGGGCAGGCTCAACAGCTGGAAGCTGACCTTCTAGCCGACATGGTCGTCGGCCTCGCGGCCGACGACCGACCGCGCGCCCGTAACGGGCGCGCACCACAAACGGGCGGGCCGGCCGATGCGGATGGGGCATCGGCCGGCCCGTCGTGCGTTGCGAGCACCAACGGCTGGAACTGAAACCGTCGTTCCGGTCGGTGTCGCGCCCGCTCAGCGGCCGGGCACGTCGACGACCACCCGCCCGGTACCGGCCTCGTCGAGGGCGGCCAGCACACGCACCCCGCGGTCGGGCTCCCGGTCGATACAGGGCAGCAGGCCCGGTACCGCGATGCTCGGCAGGACATGCCCCCACAGGACCGAGATCCGCTCCGCCAGATCGGCCCGGTCGGTCAGCGCGCGGGACATCAACTGGATTCCCGCGAACGCCCCGACCAGCATCTCCACCGTCTGCCGCGGCACCACGGTGGGCAGCAACTCGCCCTGGTCACGTGCCCGTTCGAGGAGCCCGACCAGTAGGTCCGCCCACTGCCGGAACGGTCCGGAGTGGTCGACGCCGCGCGGAGCGCTCTGGTCCACCGCCAGCCGCACACTGCCCTTGAGCAGGGAGTTGCCGAGCAGCCGCTGCCCGAACACGAAGGTCATATCGACCAGTTCCTGCAGCTTGCACGGCTGCGGCGGCACCGCTCCGAACGGCGTCTGTTCGTCCAGCACGGCCTGGGCGAGGGATTCCTTGGAGGAGAAGTGGAAATACAGCGCGCCCTTCGTCACTTCCGCCCGCTCCAGGACCATCGAGATGGTCGTCGCGGTGTACCCGTGCTCGTCGAAGACCGCTCCGGCGGCCTCGAGAATCATCCTCCGCGTTCTGATGGCGCGCTCCTGCCTCGCCATAACAGCCCCTCCGCTGCGCCGAGTCGGCCTCTGCGCCGGGCGTGCGCCGGAGCGGTTCGGGCACTGCCGGGCGACCCAGGGCCGCATTGAAAACAAACCGGTCGCCTCGTACTCTAACGCTCGCGGCACGGGTACCTCGCCGTCTGTCAGCGCACATACGGGGGGACCCAAGGAGGGGACATGCCTTATCCGCGGCCACTCGCCACAACGCCGCTCGCCGAGCACCCGACGGTACCGGACGGCCTGACCGCCACCGTACCTCGCCAGCTCGTCCACCGCGCTTCGGTCGCGGAAACGTTTCTCACCGGCGCGGTCAGCACCGCCACAGACCAGTTCACCGTCTTCGCCGAGTGGCCGCGTGCTCATCAGTTACACGTGTCGCCGGACCGCTCGTCCTACGAACCCCTGCTCGTCACGGAAACCGTCCGCCAGGCCGGCACCCTCATCGCGCACACCGCCTACGAAGTGCCCCTGGGCCACCAGTTCGTGCTCCAGGAACTACGGATCACCACGCATCCCGAGCACCTGGTCATGGGCGCCGCACCCGCCGAACCCGTCCTCCACATCACGGTCCCC
The DNA here is from genome assembly GCF_001270495.1 of Streptomyces viridochromogenes. GTDB lineage: Bacteria > Actinomycetota > Actinomycetes > Streptomycetales > Streptomycetaceae > Streptomyces > Streptomyces viridochromogenes_A. Next base: position 6,565 of record NZ_LGUR01000259.1, on the reverse strand, counting down.
GAGGTCACCAGGCGCGGCGGCCGCCCGGCCGGATTCCGGTACGAGGCGGAGGTGCGCCTCGGCGAGGAGCGCGTCGCGACCGCGCACGTGGCCGCCACCTGGACCAGCGCGGCCGTCTACCGCCGACTGCGCGGCGGCCGCACCGCGGCCACCGTGTCCGCGCTGCCGGCCCCGCCCGGTCTGCCTCCCGCCGCGGTGGACCGCGCCCTGCCCGCGGATGTCGTCCTCGCCCCGTCCGGGCATCCCGACCGCTGGCAACTGCGGGTCGATACCGGCCATGCTGTTTTCTTCGACCACCCGCTCGACCATGCACCCGGCATGCTGCTCCTGGAGGCCGTCCGTCAGGCCGTGCGGGCCCGCACCCCGACCGCCCCCCGGACAGCGGCTTCGTTCCATGCCGTCTTCCATCAGTACGCGGAACTTGACCTGCCCCTTTGGATAGAGGCCGAGGCCCGGGCGGGAGCGCACGGCACCGACCTGCAAGTCGTGGGACGACAGGGGGAGTCGACGGTATTCGAGTGCGGGGTGGGTACGGAGGGGCACTGAGATATCGTGTGCGGGCAGCAAAAAACAAACGGCATGACCCGTTCTTTTCCGTCAGGAGAGTCAGCTGATGGCGAGGCAGTTACGCGCTGAACAGACCCGCACCACGATCCTCACAGCCGCCGCCGAACTGTTCGACCGTCACGGCTACGAATCGACCAGTCTCAGCGACATCGTCGAGCAGGCCCAAGTCACCAAGGGCGCCCTGTACTTCCACTTCGCGGCCAAGGAGGACCTCGCCCAGGCGATCATGGAGCTCCAGTCCCGGGCCTCCCGGCAGGTGGCGACCGAGATGGACGGCCGGGGCTACACCTCGCTGGAGGCCCTGATACGCACGACGTTCGGCATAGCGCGCCTGTCGGTCGAGGGCCCGATCCCCCGGGCCGGCCTGCGCCTGGCCACCGGGGGAGTGGTGATACGGCCGCCGTTGCGGCACCCCTACACCGAGCTGCTGGACATCACCACCCGCAAACTCCTCGGCGCCGCCAAGGAGTCCGACATCCACCCGGACATCGACGCCGAGGCCGCCGCCCACTCCCTCGTCTGCTTCTTCGTCGGCACCCGCGTCGTCGGCCGCTCCCTCGAACCCGTCGCCCGTCAGCCCCGCCGGGTGGCCGAGATGTGGCACATCATGATCCGCGGCCTCGTCCCGGTACCGCGCCGGGCCCGCTACCTCACGCTAGCGACACAGCTGGAGCGGGAGATCAGAGCCGTATGAGCCGTATGACACGAGCGGTACCGTGAGGCGCATGCCCGAGAGGTCCGACACCCCGCCCGCGCCCCTGCTCCTCGGGAACGAACCCGGCTCGTTCCCGCACAGCGTCCTCGCCGAACGGCATCCGGCGATCATCCGGCAGGTGCGGGAGTCCTTCCCGTACGGCCCCGAACAGCACCGGGCACTGGACGCGCTCCTCGTGCAGTGCACCAAGGGCGTGGTCGAACCGCTCCCCGCCGACGCGCACGACCGCGACCGCTGGACGGCCTGGGGCGCCGACGCCCACACCGGCCGGTCCTGGTTCGACGTACCGTGGCTGTGGTCGGAGAGCTACTTCTACCGCCAACTCCTCCAAGCCGTCGGCTACTTCGCCCCCGGACCCTGGCAGGGGATCGACCCCTTCCGCCCCTCCAAGACGGCGGAACTCGACGCCCCGGAGACCGACGAGGAACTGTCCGCCCTCGACTCCCTCGCGGACCTGCCCGACGACGAGCGGGACCGGGCGCTGCTGCACGGCTCCCTCTGGGGCAACCGAGCGGACCTCGGCTTCCGGCTGTCGGCCGCGCACGACGAGACCTCCTCGGACACCCCGCCCCTGGTGGCCGACGACAGTGCGACCCTCTGGTCGCTGCTCCCGCCCTCCGGCTCGGCCACCCTGTGCCTGATCGCCGACAACGCGGGCCGCGAACTCGTCCCCGACCTGCTCCTCATCGCCCACCTCCTCACCACGGGGCGGATCGGACGGGCGGTCCTGCACATCAAGGCGTATCCGTACTACGTCTCCGACGCCACGCACACCGACGTGCTCGACGCCCTGCGCCGGCTGACGTCGGCAGCGGGCGCGGCCGCGACCTACGGCCAGGCCCTCTGGTCCGCGATGACGGACGGCCGCCTCACGGTCCGCGCCCACCCCTTCTCCTGCGCCCCGCTGCCGTACGCCGACATGCCCGGCGACCTCCGTGCGGAGCTCGCCGCCGCCACCCTCACCGTCCTCAAGGGCGACCTCAACTACCGTCGCCTCGTCGGCGACCACCGCTGGCCGCCGACCACGTCGTTCGCCGAAGTCACCGCCTACTTCCCGGGCCCGGTCGCCGCCCTGCGCACCCTGAAGTCCGACGTGATCACCGGCCTGGACGCCGGTACGGAGGCGGCGCTGGTGGCGGCGGAGGGACAGCGGTGGCGGACGGGCGGAACGCACGCGCTGATCCAGGTGCGGAGATGACGACGGCGTCACGACAGTTCGTCCCGCTCAAGTGATCTGCACCGGCAGTGACTTGAGGCCGTTGATGAAGTTCGACACCAGTCGCCTCGGGGGCTCCGCCGTGCGCAGTTCCGGCAGGACCCGCAGGGCCTCCCGGTAGAGCACCCGCAGCTGGAGCCGCGCGAAGTGCGCGCCCAGGCAGACGTGCGGACCGTCGCCGAAGGAGACATGCGGGTTCGGGGTGCGGGACAGATCCAGCCGGTCCGGGTCGGTGAAGACGCGTTCGTCGCGGTTGGCGGAGGCGTGGAAGACGACCACCTTGTCGCCCGCGCGAATGCGCCGGCCGGCCAGCTCCGTGTCCTGTGCGGCGGTGCGGCGGAAGGTGAGGACCGGCGGGTGCCAGCGCAGCAACTCGTCGACGGCGGCGGGGAGTTCGACCTGACCGGCCCGTAGTCGCCGGTACGAATCCGGGTGCTCCGCCAGTGCCAGCAGCCCGCCCGGTGCCGCGCTGCGGACGGTGTCGTTGCCGGCGACCGTGAGCAGGAAGAAGAACATCTCCAGCTCGGGCCCCGCGAGTTCGGCGTCATGGGCGAGGGTGGTCATCACGTCGTCGTCGGGGAACCGCCGTTTGTGCGCGGCCAGTTGGCGGGCGTACCCGAACATGTCCCGCAGCATCGCGGGTGACCGGGGATTGACCGGTCTGCCGTGCGGGTCCAGCACCGGCGGGCCCGCCTCTTCGGGGTCCTGGTAGCCGATCACCCGCTGCGTCCAGTGCAGCAGCAGCTTGCGGTCCGCCTCCGGCACGCCGAGCAGGTCGGCCAGGTTGAGCAGGGCGTAGTCGTCGGTCACGGCGGTGACCAGGTCGACGGTGCCGTCCGTCGCGCGGGCCGTCTCCAGGGCCTGGGCGAGGAGCATGCGGGCCCGCCGCTCCGTGATCCTGGTGAACCGTTCGACACGGCCGGGAGTGAAGGCCCGGCTGACCAGCCGTCTCAGCCGGCCGTGCCCCGGCGGATCCTGGTTGAGCATCATGCGGCGGATGAACGGCAGGTCGTCCGGGTCGGGGTCCCGGATCTGGGTCGCGCCGATGTACGAGGAGAACGCCGCCGAGTCCCTGAGCACCCGCACCACGTCCGCATGCCGGGTCACCGCCCAGAACCCGGGCCCGGCCGGCCAGCCCAGCACCTCGTGCTCCTCCTGCCGGGCCACGGGGTGGTGGTCGCGCAGGACGCGATAGGAGTCGTAGGGCACGCCGGTGGCGTACTGGCGGGGGTCGAAGACGTCGGGGACGGGCGGCGCGTCGTGGACGGTCACGCCGGCTCGCCTCCGGCCGCGCGGTCCGAGCCGTCCGTGCCGTCCGCGCCGCTCATGCCGTCCACGCCGTCCGCGCCGCTCATGCCGTCCGTGCCGTCCGTGCGCAGGAAGTCCTCGACCACGCGGATCAGTTCCAGCGGGGTCTCGTCCATCGCGTAGTGGCCCGCGGAGGGGAGCTCATGCAACTCGGCTAGCGGAAACCAGGTCATCCAGGTCCGGCGGAGGAGGTCGGCGGACAGGGCCGGGTCGAGGGCGCCGGTCACGGCCAGCGCGGGGACCAGCGAGCCCTCGACCTGGGTGTGGAAGTCCTCCCCGGCCCAGGAGTCCAGCCAGGCGCGGAACGCCTTCTGGTCGCTGACCGCCAGCGAACGGGCGACCACACGGTCCAGCCAGGCGGCCGGTCGGCGGCCACCGGTGGTGATGTCGATGATGGCGCGCCGGTTCGCCGGCGTGTGCGCCGCGTCCGCGAACATCTCCCACTGCTCCGGCGGCAGCGCCAGCCCCGACGCGGGCACGGGCGAGACGCCGGCCAGCCTGCGCAGCCGGTGCGGGGCGACGGCGAGGAGGCGCTGCCCGACCGCGCCGCCCATCGAGTGCCCCACCACCGAGAACCGTTCCCAGCCGAGCCGGTCGGCCAGTTCCACCAGGTCGAGGGCCGCCTCGGTGGTCGTATACGCGCCGACGGCGCCCTTCGCGTCGCCGTAGCCGCGCAGATCGACGAGGGCGTAGGTGAACTCCGTACGGTCGAGGTCGGGGAGGACGCCCGCGTAGGCGGACCGATCGGCGAACCAGCCGTGCACGGCGAACACCTTGTGGGCGCCATCGCCGTGCAGCTCGTGGGGGAGCGTGAAGGAGGTCATGTGACCAAGGTGGCCCATATCGGTGAAGACCGACAGATTGACGCGTCAGGGTTGGTGTGCTGTCCGGCCGTCCACGCGGTCATGTGGTGATCATGACAAATTCTTGCTAGTCATGTCGTCATGGCGTTACGTCAATTGCGCGCGGGAACGACGGGAACGACAGGAACGACGGGGACGACGGGGACGACGGGAACGAGGGGAGTCGTTGCCGCCGCGGCCACCCTCATGCTCGTGGCGGTCTCGGCCTGCGGCGACGGCGGGGACTCCGCGTCCGGGGCCGGCGGGCGGGAGACCGTCAGAGTGGCCGCGCTGCCGTTGATCGACTGTGCCGCCCTCTATATCGCGCGGGACCGCGGCCTGTTCGAGAAGGAGGGCCTCGACGTCCGCATCCAGCAGATCCAGCAGAGCCTCCAGGCGCTGCCGGCCCTGGCCAAGGGCCAGATCGACATGGTCGCGAGCGCGAACTACGTCACCTATCTCCAGGCCCACGAGCAGGGCACCCTCGACATCCGGATCGTCGCCGAGGCGATCAGGGCCGCGCCCCGCATGATGGACGTCCTGGTGCCCGAGGACTCGGACATCAAGAGCGTCGCCGACCTCGCGGGCAAGAAGCTCGCGGTCAACGTCCTGAACAACGTCCAGTCGCTCACCTTCAACGAGATCCTGGAGAAACAGGGTGTGGACCGCCCCGTCTACCGGGCGATTCCCTTCCCGCAGATGGGCGCCGCCCTGGACAAGGGGCAGGTGGACGCCGTGCACGCGGTGGAGCCCTACGACAGCTCCATTCAGGACGAGTTGAAGGCCAGGGTCCTCGTCGACGGCTCGTCCGCGCCGGTGGAGTCCATTCCCCTGAGCGGCTACATCAGTACCAGTGACTACGCCGACGGAACCGGCAACGGAAAGACGCTGGCCGCCTTCCAGCGGGCCATCAAGGCGGCCGTACGGATCGCCGAGGAGGACCCGTCCGTCGTACGCGAGACCCTGCCGACGTACACCAAGGTCACCGAGCGGCAGGCCGAGTCGATCGATCTGCCCGTCTTCCCGCCCACCATGGACGCCGCGCAGCTCACGCGGCTCACCGACCTCATGGAGAAGCAGGGGATGCTGAAGAAGCCCATCGATCCGGCGACGCTGATGGTCAAGTGACGTGGTGACGTGAAGCGCGGCCGTCAGGAACGGCTTCTGCTGGGCGCCCTGGGTGTGCTGCTGGCCTTCGGCGCCTGCGAGGCCGTCTCCCGCGCGGGCCTGGTGCGACGCAGCTATCTCCCGCCCGCCTCCGAAGTCCTCACCCGTGCGGTGGAGTTGGCGGGTGACGCGGTCTTCCTGGACGGCATCGCCGCCACCCTGCGCGCCTGGGCGCTCGGGCTCGCGCTCGCCTGCGCCATCGCGGTGCCGCTCGGCCTCGTCCTCGGCAGCGTGCCGGTCGTCGACGCCGCCGTACGCGCGATCGTCGAGTTCCTGCGGCCGCTGCCGTCCGTCGCGCTGATCCCGCTGGTCTCCCTCCTCCTCGGCTCGGGCACCGAGACCAAGGTCGCGCTGGTGACGTACGCGTCCGTCTGGCCGATCCTCTTCAACACCGTCTACGGCCTCGGCGAGACCGACCCCCTGGCCAAGGACACCCTCCGCGCCTTCGGCTTCGGCCGTCTCGCCGTCCTCGTGCGTGTCGAACTGCCCGGCACAGCCCCCTTCATCGCCGCCGGCATCCGCATCTCGGCGGCGGTCGCCCTCATCCTGGCCGTCGCCACGGAGATCCTCTCCGGCTTCGGCGAAGGGCTCGGCATCTTCATCGCCCAGGCAGGGCTGGCCACGGACGGCACGCGGGACGTGCTGGCGGGGGTGGTGTGGGCGGGGGTGCTGGGGCTGCTCATCAACGGGGTGCTGGTGTGGGGGGAGCGGAGGTTGTTTCCGTGGACGCCGGAGCACAGGGGTGTGGGG
>NZ_LGUR01000258.1 GCF_001270495.1 Streptomyces viridochromogenes | reverse complement strand
CGCCGGAGGGGCTGGATTTACCTACCCGGCGTTCGAGAACAAGGCCACCGCCGTCCCGAACCCCCACCCACCCGCAGGGGGCTTCGCCGGCCCAGGCATCTTCAGCCCGTCCGGCGTTCGAGGACGAGGCCCCTTCAGGGCCGAAAGCGGGGTCTGGGGCGGCAGCCCCAGCGGGGTCGAAGGGGCAGCGCCCCTGGGGATGGGACGGGTAGGGGCGGCGGGGGCGAGGAAGTCGGGGTCAGGACGGCAGGGACGTTTCCTTGGGGCGGGGGGTCTGTGTCGGCACCGGGAGCGGGGGCGTCCTGGTGACCGTCGAGCGCCAGAGCTCGCGCGCAGCGAGGACCGTGGCGAGGACCAGCAGGCCGTTGCGGAGGAAGAGGAGCGTGACGCCGAGGGCGTCGCTGGCGACGACATGGGCGAACCACACCGGGAACTCCAGGACCGTGACGAAGGACGCCGCGAGGACCAGCCCCACGGGAACCTTCATGCGGCTGCCACGGAAGCACAGGCACACGGCCGCGAGCCCGACCAGCCACACCAGGTACTGCGGACTGATCACCCGGCTCGTCGTCACGAACATCAGCACCGCCACGAACGCCGCGTCCGCGAGGGTGTGGGAGTGGAACCTCCTCGCCCTCAGCCGCCACAGCAGCAGCCAGCCGAAGGCGAGCCCGCTCAGGGCCAGGGCGGCATCGCTGACGACGTCGACATACGGACCGAGGAACTCCACCGAGCCGTAGTTCAGCAGCACCTGACCGTCCCAGCCGTACTGCCGGGCCACATGGAAGACCAGCGAGCCCAGTGACTCCACCTCGGTGCCCCGGTCACGCTGGAAGGTGAGGAACGCGAAGGCGCCGGGCATGGCGACCGCGAACACCGCCGCCAGCGCGCCGGCGGTCAGCACCGCCCAGCCCCAGGCGCTCCGCCTGCGGGCCGCCACCAGCAGCAGCACCGGCCACACCTTCAGCATCGCCCCGAAGGCCGTCAGCGCGCCCATCACCCGGGGATGCCGGGCACCCGCGAGCAGCGCGGCCACGGCGACGCCGGTGACCATCACGTCGTAGCGGGCGTACACGGTCGGTCCGAGCAGCGGTACGCCCGCCACCCACACCCAGGCCCCGCGCAGCGTCCGGCCCGGGCGCAGGCCGGTGTACAGCAGGAGCAGCAGCACGGCCAGGTCGGCGGCGAAGCAGAGGACGAAGAACGCCGACGGGTAGTCCAGCCAGAACACCAGCGCGGGGGAGAGGATCGGCAGCGCGGCGGCGGGCGGGTACTGCCAGGTGACGTCGTCCAGCGGGAACGTTCCGGTGCGCAGGACGTCGTACCAGCCCTGGTAGATCACCGACACGTCGCTGGTGACGTCCGGGCCGGGGAAGACGTACACCTTGAACACGAAGAGCAGCAGAACCATCCTGGTCAGGGCCCAGATCCCCAGAAGCCCCGCCAGGGATCGCCGTGTGCCCGTCGTCTTCACCAGTACCCCTGCCGTTCGCTGCCCGCCTTACCGAACATGATGTCCTGTCCAGCTGTGAGCGGGCCACACACGTGGCCGGGCGGCCCCTGTGAACAGGTGCTTCGATAAGGTCGGCGGCGATGCACAAGACGCTGATCGTGACCAACGACTTCCCGCCCCGCCCCGGCGGCATCCAGGCGTTCCTGCACAACATGGCGCTACGGCTCGACCCGGAGCGGCTGGTCGTCTACGCCTCCACCTGGAAGCGCGGCCGCGAGGGCGCCGAGGCCACGGCCGCCTTCGACGCCGAGCAGCCCTTCACGGTCGTACGGGACCGTACGACGATGCTGCTGCCGACGCCCGGGGCGACCCGGCGCGCGGTCGGGCTGCTGCGCGAGCACGGCTGCACGTCGGTGTGGTTCGGGGCGGCGGCTCCGCTCGGCCTGATGGCACCGGCGCTCAGGAAGGCGGGCGCCGAGCGGCTCGTGGCCACGACCCACGGGCACGAGGCGGGCTGGGCCCAGCTGCCCGCGGCCCGGCAGCTGCTGGGGCGGATCGGGGAGTCCACGGACACGATCACCTACCTGGGCGAGTACACGCGCTCGCGGATCGCGACCGCGCTGACGCCGGCCGCGGCCTCGCGGATGGTGCAGCTGCCGCCGGGCGTCGACGAGAAGACCTTCCACCCGGGGTCGGGCGGCGACGAGGTCCGGGCCCGGCTGGGGCTGACGGACCGGCCCGTGGTCGTCTGTGTCTCCCGTCTGGTCCGGCGCAAGGGGCAGGACACCCTGATCCAGGCCATGCCCCGCATCCTGGCCGCCGAGCCGGACGCCGTGCTGCTGATCGTCGGGGGCGGACCGTACGAGAACGACCTGCGCAAGCTCGCCCACGACACGGGCGTCGCCGACTCCGTCCACTTCACGGGGCCTGTGCCCTGGTCCGACCTGCCCGCGCACTACGGCGCCGGCGACGTCTTCGCGATGCCCTGCCGGACGAGGCGACGGGGGCTGGATGTGGAGGGGCTCGGGATCGTCTACCTGGAGGCTTCGGCGACCGGGCTGCCGGTGGTCGCGGGGGATTCGGGCGGGGCGCCGGATGCCGTCCTGGACGGCGAGACGGGTTGGGTGGTGAGGGGCGGCTCCCCGGCGGAGGCCGCCGACCGCGTCGTCACGCTCCTGGGAGACGCCGAGCTGCGCCGGAGGATGGGCGAGCGGGGCAGGGAGTGGGTCGAGGAGAGGTGGCGCTGGGACCTGCTGGCGGAGAAGCTGCAAACGCTGCTGTAGGGCAACGCGCCTTCTGTCGGGGCGTGGGCAAAGGCTTTCAGGGGTGCGGGGCTGTGTCGATGTGCGGCTCCGCCGCGCGGGCGCGACCAGCCACACAAACAACCCGCACCCGCCAACGGCGAATAAGTGGCACACCACTAGGCGGAACCGGAAAATCCGCGCATGCTCCGCACATGACAGCAAAACTGATGCAGCGTCAGCTGACAAGACGTCAAATCCTGGGCATGGCGGCCCTCCAGACCGCGGCCACCCTCGGCTTCACCCGCATCGGCCTCCAGTCAGCCCAAGCCGCCGAGCCCGAAGCAGTCGAATCCGCCCCCGCCATAGTCGTCGGCTCCGGCTACGGCGCCGCCGTGGCCGCCCTCCGCCTCGGCCAGGCCGGCATCCGCACCCTCGTCCTCGAGATGGGCCGCCTGTGGAACACCAACGGCCCCGACGGCAAGGTCTTCTGCTCCACCGGCGCCCCCGACCAGCGCTCCATGTGGTTCCGCACCCGCACCGAGGCCCCGCTCGCCACCTTCCTGTGGCTGGACGTGGTCAACAAGGACATCAGCCCGTACCCGGGAGCCCTGGACCGTGTGCACTACGACCACATGTCCGTGTACGTCGGCCGGGGAGTCGGCGGCGGTTCCCTGGTCAACGGCGGCATGGCGGTCACCCCGCTCCAGTCCTACTTCGCCGAGCAGTTCCCGACCGTGGACACCGCGGAGATGTACGGCACCTACTTCCCGCGCGCCCGCTCCATGCTCGGTGTCAACACCGTCGACCCCGCGTGGTTCGAGTCGACCGAGTGGTACCGCTTCACCCGGATCTCCCGTCAGCACGCGAGCAAGGCCGGCCTGAAGACCACCTTCGTGCCCAGCGTCTACGACTTCGGGTACATGCAGCGCGAGGCGGCCGGTACGGCCACCAAGTCCGCCCTCGCCGGCGAGGTCATCTACGGCAACAACCACGGCAAGCGCTCCCTCGACAAGACGTATCTGGCCTCGGCGCTCGGCACCGGGAACGTCACCCTCCACACCCTGGAGCGGGTGAAGTCGATCAGCAGGGCCGCCGACGGGACGTACGTCCTGGCCGTCGACCGGATCGACGAGACCGGCACCGTCGTCGAGACGAAGGAGTACGGCTGCAGGTATCTCTTCCTCGGCGGCGGCAGCGTCGGCACCACCGAACTCCTCGTCCGGGCAAGGGAGTCGGGCACGTTGCCCGCCCTGGACTCGAGCGTCGGCACGGGGTGGGGGACCAACGGCAACGTGATGCTGGGGCGGGCCAACCACCTGTGGGACACCGTCGGGGCGAACCAGTCGACCATGCCGGTCATGGGCATCGACGACTGGGCCAACACCGCGAACCCCGTCTTCGCCGAGATCGCTCCTCTCCCCACGGGACTGGAGCACTGGGTCAGCCTCTATCTGGCGATCACCAAGAACCCGGAGCGCGCGTCGTTCTCGTACGACAACGCCACGGGAGCCGTGAAACTCGGCTGGAGCGCGGCGCAGAGTGCCGTGTCCGTGGGCATGGCGAAGAAGCTGTTCGACCGGATCAACCGGGCGAACACCACCATCTACCGGTACGACCTGTTCGGCTCGGGCAACAAGGTCTTCGCCGACGACTTCACCTACCACCCGCTGGGCGGCTGCGTGCTGGGCAAGGCGACGGACGACTACGGCCGGGTGAAGGGGTATGCGCGGCTGTACGTCACCGACGGCTCGCTCGTGCCCGGGTCGATCGGGGTGAACCCGTTCGTGACGATCACCGCGCTCGCCGAACGCACGATGGCGCGGGTCCTCGTGGAGGACACCGCGCCATGAGCTGTCGTACCGCCTCGGAGAGGGGCGGCTACTTCTGGTAGATCGCCTCGATCTCGTCCGCGAAGTCCTTCGCCACGACGTTGCGCTTGAGCTTCAGCGACGGCGTCAGATGGCCCGAGTCCTCCGTGAACTGGGAGGGGAGAATGCGGAACTTCCGCACCGATTCCGCCTTCGACACCGCGGCGTTGCCGTCGTCGACCGCCGACTGGATCGCGGCCAGCAGGTCGGGGTCCTCGTGCAGCGACGCCGCGGTGGAGCCCGCCGGTTTGCCGTGGTCGGCGCACCAGCGGCCCAGGAACTCCTCGTCGATGGTGACCAGCGCGCCCACGAACGGCCGCCCGTCGCCCACCACCATGCACTCCGCGACCAGCGCGTGCGCCCGGATACGGTCCTCGATCACGGCCGGCGCGACGTTCTTGCCGCCCGCGGTGACGATGATCTCCTTCTTGCGGCCGGTGATCCGGAGGTAGCCGTCCTCGTCGAGGGTGCCGATGTCACCGGTGTGGAACCAGCCGTCGGCCAGCGCCTCCTCGGTCGCGCCCGGGTTGTTCCAGTACTCCCGGAACAGGTGCTCGCCGTGCAGCAGCACCTCACCGTCGTCCGCGATACGGACCACCGAGCCCGGCAGGGGCTGCCCGACCGTGCCGATCTTCTGGCGGTCCCAGGGGTTGAACGCGGTGGCGGCGCAGGACTCGGTCAGGCCGTAGCCCTCCAGGACCGTGAAGCCGATGCCGCGGAAGAAGTGCCCGAGCCGCTCGCCCAGCGGGGCGCCGCCGGAGATGGCGTACTCGCCCTTGCCGCCGAGCACCGCGCGCAGCTTGCTGTAGACCAGCTTGTCGAAGACCTTGTGCTTGATCTTCAGGCCGACGGGCGGGCCGGACGGCGTGTCCAGCGCCTTGCTGTAGGCGATCGCCGTGTCCGCCGCCTTGTCGAAGATCTTGCCCTTGCCGTCCGCCTGGGCCTTGGCACGCGCCGAGTTGTAGACCTTCTCGAAGACCCGCGGGACGCCCAGGATCAGCGTCGGGCGGAACGCGGCCAGCTCGTCGGTGAGGTTCTTGATGTCCGGGACCGTGCCCAGCTTGATCGGCGCCATCATGGGCGCGACCTGTACGAGGCGGCCGAAGACATGCGCGAGCGGGAGGAAGAGCAGGACCGAGCACTCGCCGGTGCGGAAGAGGGGCCGCAGACGCTCGACGATGTTGCCGCACTCGGCGAAGAAGCTCCGGTGGGTCAGGACACAGCCCTTGGGGCGGCCCGTGGTCCCGGACGTGTACACGATGGTCGCCGGGTCGTCGGCCTTCGCCAGCGAGCCGCGCTCCTCGACCGTCGCGTCGCTGATGTCCTGCCCGAGGCGGCCCAGCTCCTCGACGTCGCCGGCCTCGATCTGCCAGACGTGCTTGAGCGCGGGTAGCCGGTCGCGCACCGACTCGACGGCGGCGGTGTGGCCGTCCAGCTCGACGACGCAGGCGGTGGCGCCCGAGTCGGAGAGGATCCACTGGATCTGCTCCGGCGAGCTGGTCTCGTACACCGGCACGGTGACCGCGCCCGCCGACCAGATCGCGAAGTCGAGCAGGGTCCATTCGTAGCGTGTACGCGACATCAGGCCGACCCGGTCGCCCGGTCCCCCCCCGGCGGCGATGAGCCCCTTCGCGGCCGCGTGCACCTCGGCGAGGAAGGTGGTGGCCGACACGTCCTGCCAGGCACCGCCCACCTTGCGGGCGATGACGGCGACATCCGGGTGCTGCGCGGCGTTTCTGCGGACGATGTCGGTCAGGTTTCCGTCCGCAGGGACCTCGTACAAAGCCGGAAGGCTGAACTCGCGCAAGACTGCTGCTCCTCATAGGGCGCCGGCGCCACGACGTTGTGTGATGCGACGGTGCGGTCCATGGCTCGGGCGAGTGCTCGTGGATTCACAAGTTGAAATCCAGAGCACGACTGGACCGACCGGACGTTACCCGCCGGTATGGCTTCTTCGACAGGGGGGTCCGGCGAGATGTTCGCTGCGTCACACGGATTGGTACCTCTGCGCGCACAGTAGTCGAGCTGTCTGACGACTGGCCAGTAACCATCGGTTCAGCCGCCACTGTTCACGTTTGCCGCACACGCTTACCCTTGATCGCCATGGCACCGACACCGAGGGGAAACCGCAGGACGCGCGTCCATGTGGTCAGCGATGTGCACGGCAACACCCGCGACCTGGCCAGGGCCGGCGAGGGCGCCGACGCCCTGATCTGCCTGGGCGACCTGGTGTTGTTCCTGGACTACGCCGACCATTCGCGCGGCATCTTCCCCGACCTGTTCGGCGTGGCGAACGCCGACCGCATCGTGGAGCTCCGCACCGCCCGGCGCTTCGAGGAGGCCCGGGAGTTCGGGGCGCGGCTGTGGGCCGGCATCGGCTCGGACCGGCGTGCGGTGATCGAGAAGGCGGTGCGCAAGCAGTACGCCGAGATGTTCGCGGTGCTCCCGACGCCGACGTACGCCACCTACGGCAATGTCGACATGCCGCCCCTGTGGCCGGAGTACGCCGGACCCGGCACGACGGTGCTGGACGGGGAGCGGGCGGAGATCGGCGGGTGGGTCTTCGGCTTCGTGGGCGGCGGCCTGCGCACGCCGATGCGGACCCCCTACGAGATCAGCGACGAGGAGTACGCGGCGAAGATCGAGGCCGTGGGGGAGGTGGACGTGCTCTGCACGCACATTCCGCCCGAGGTCCCCGAGTTGGTGTACGACACGGTGGCGCGGCGCTTCGAGCGGGGAAGCCGGGCGCTGCTGGAGGCGATTCGCCGTACGCGTCCCCGTTACTCCCTGTTCGGGCATGTCCATCAGCCGCTGGTCCGCCGGATGCGGATCGGGGCGACCGAGTGCGTGAACGTGGGGCACTTCGCCGGGTCCGGGAAGCCCTGGGCGCTGGAGTGGTGAGGTGCGGGTGAAGTCGGCAGGTCGGACGCGCGGTAGCCTTCACGCTGCGCACGCGTGCGCACCACGACTTCATACCGGCCCGCTTCTGGAGGAGCCACTGCGATGGCGGAACACACCAGCTCGAGCATCACGATCGAGGCGGCACCGGCCGATGTCATGGGGGTGATCGCCGACTTCGCGCGCTACCCCGACTGGACCGGTGAGGTGAAGGAGGCGGAGGTCCTCAAGACCGACGGCCAGGGCCGGGCCGAACAGGTCCGGCTCGTCATGGACGCCGGCGCGATCAAGGACGACCAGGTGCTGGGCTACACCTGGACCGGCGAGAACGAGGTGTCCTGGACGCTGGTGAAGTCCCAGATGCTGCGGTCGCTCGACGGCTCGTACATCCTGAAGCCGGCCGGGGCGGGGGCGACCGAGGTCACCTACCTGCTGACGGTGGACGTCAAGATCCCGATGCTGGGCATGATCAAGCGCAAGGCCGAGAAGGTCATCATCGACCGGGCGCTGGCGGGGCTGAAGAAGCGGGTCGAGTCGGGCAAGTAGGGTTCCTCGCCCCCGCCGCCCCTACCCGTCCCATCCCCAGGGGCTCCGCCCCCTGGACCCCCGTCGGCCTGAACGGCCTCGTCCTCGAACGCCGGACGGGCTGAAATGCCTGGCACCTCGCAACAGGGGTGAACCCCGACGTCCGTTACGGTTCACCCCCATGCGCACCATCCTGATCACGGGCCCGGGCGGCAGCGGCCGTACAACCGTTGCTGCCGCCACCGCGCTCTCGGCGACAGCCGGCGGCACCAGAACCCTGGTCCTCAGCGCCGACCGCACCGACACCCTGGGCGCGGCACTCGGCGTGAGCACCGGGCCGGCCCCGACCCGGGTCACCCCGAACCTCACCGCCTGGCGGCCCGACGCCGCCGTCGGGTTCCGGGACGACCTGGCCTCCTTCCAGGAGCGGGCCGCCTCCGCCCTCGACCTCCTCGGCGCCTCCCGGCTCGACCCGGAAGAGGTCACCCCCCTCCCCGGTGCCGAGGAGCTCGCGCTGCTGCGGGCCCTGCGGGACGCCGCGCTCGCCGAGGCGCACGACCTCCTCGTCGTCGACCTGCCGGCCACGCCGCACGCCCTCGCCCTGCTCGCGCTCCCCGAAGAGCTGCGCCGCTATCTGCGCCGGCTGCTCCCGCCCGAGCGGCAGGCGGCCCGTGCGCTGCGGCCCGTCCTGGGCCGGCTGGCCGGCGTGCCGATGCCCGCGGAGTGGCTGTACGAGACCGCGGCCCGCTGGGACCTCGACCTCGCCGCCGTCGAGGCCGTCGTCGCCGACCGCGACACCGTCGTACGGCTGGTCGCCGAGCCCGGTCCGGGCGGCGCCGACGCCGTGCGGGACGCCACCCTCGCCCTCGCCCTGCGCGGCCTGCGCCCCGACCTGCTGGTCGCCAACCGGGTCCTGCCGGAGGCGGAGGCGTTGCCGGGCAGCTGGCTCGCCGGGCCCATCGCCCAGCAGCACAAGGTCCTGGCGGAGTGGCGGGCGGAGGGCCACGACGTCCACGGCGTCGCCCACCTCGGCCGGGACCCGCGCGGCGCCGACGACCTCGCCGACCTCGCCGTGCCCGCCGTCAACGACACGTCGTCCACCGTCGAGTGGCCCGTCACCGACCGGCTCGCCGAGGACGGCGTCCTCGTCTGGCACCTCCCGCTGCCCGGCGCCGTACGCGACGAGCTGGACCTCATCCGGCGCGGCGACGAACTCGTCGTCACCGCAGGGCAGTTCCGGCGTATCGTGCCGCTGCCGTCGGCCCTGCGCCGGTGCGGCGTGGACGGGGCCGGGCTGCGCGACGGCGAGCTGCGGATCCGGTTCGCGCCGGATCCGGATCTCTGGCCGGGCGCACGGTGAAGCAGGTACGCCCGTTCGGGTAACGTCGTAGGGACGAACCGTAGTCAGGAGTCCGTCATGAGCGAAGAGCTCCCCCCGTCCGACGCCGGTGAGAACGAGGCGATCGACGAGGTACGGGACGACGAGGTGCGGGCGACCGACGCCGACGCCTGGGCGACGGCGTGCGCCGAGGACCTGGCGGAGGAGAAGGCCCGCCGCCGCGCGCAGCACGGCCCGCCGCCGGGCGCGGCCGCCGAGGAACTGCGCAAGCTCGTCGACGCCGTCGCGGACAAGCTGTCCACCCTCCAGTCCCCGCTGCTCGGCGCGGTCGCCGGCCCCGCCGCCCAGCAGGTGGTCAAGCAGGTCGTGGAGCAGGCCAAGGCGGCCGTCGAACCCGTCATCGAGCGCAACCCGGACGTCTTCGACCACCTGGCCGCGGCCGGCACCGAACTCCTCGCCGCCTACCGCTCCGCGGTCCAGGCCCAGGAACGCCGCTGGACCACCGGGGAGAAGGGCGGGCACGACCTGGACGAGCGCCCGGACCGGGGCGACGACGCCGGTCCCGGCGAGCGCATCGACCTGGACTGATTTCCCCGGATCAGGCGAGTCCTCAGCTGATCGCCGGCCTGCTCATTCGGGGCGTCGGCCGGCCTCGTCCGCCGGGCGGACGACGGGTCCCCGGCGGCAGGGCCTCGGGTACCGTTGGCCGTAGCGGGGCTCGACCGAAACTGAGGGATTCATGGGACTCACCATCGGCGTCGACATCGGCGGCACGAAGATCGCGGCCGGCGTGGTCGACGAGGAAGGCAACATCCTCTCGACCCACAAGGTGCCGACCCCGGGTACGCCCGAGGGGATCGTGGACGCCATCGCCTCCGCGGTGGAGGGCGCGCGTGCCGGGCACGAGATCGTCGGCGTGGGTATCGGTGCGGCCGGTTACGTCAACCGCCAGCGCTCGGAGGTGTACTTCGCCCCCAACATCGACTGGCGCAACGAGCCGCTGAAGGAGAAGGTCGAGGCCCGCGTCGGCCTCCCGGTCGTCGTGGAGAACGACGCCAACGCGGCCGCGTGGGGCGAGTACAAGT
The DNA here is from genome assembly GCF_001270495.1 of Streptomyces viridochromogenes. Lineage (GTDB taxonomy): Bacteria > Actinomycetota > Actinomycetes > Streptomycetales > Streptomycetaceae > Streptomyces > Streptomyces viridochromogenes_A. The sequence goes on along the minus strand of NZ_LGUR01000258.1, from coordinate 26,170 downwards.
TCGGCGCCGGCAAAGGCCACCGCAACGTCATCTGCATCACTCTGGGCACCGGCCTCGGCGGCGGCATCATCATCGGCAACAAGCTGCGCCGCGGGCACTACGGCGTGGCCGCCGAGTTCGGCCACATCCGCATGGTGCCGGACGGCCTGCTGTGCGGCTGCGGCAGCCAGGGCTGCTGGGAGCAGTACGCCTCCGGTCGCGCCCTGGTCAGATACGCCAAGCAGCGCGCCAACGCCACCCCGGAGCACGCCGAGATCCTGCTCGGCCTGGGCGACGGCAGCCCCGAGGGCATCGAGGGCAAGCACATCTCCATGGCCGCCCGCCAGGGCGACCCGGTCGCCGTCGACTCCTACCGCGAGCTGGCCCGCTGGGCCGGGGCCGGCCTCGCCGACCTGGCCTCCCTCTTCGACCCGTCCGCCTTCATCGTCGGCGGCGGCCTCTCGGACGAGGGCGAACTGGTCCTGGACCCCATCCGCAAGTCCTACAAGCGCTGGCTGGTGGGCGGCAACTGGCGCCCGGTGGCGGATGTCATCGCCGCTCAGCTGGGCAACAAGGCGGGCCTGGTGGGCGCGGCGGACCTGGCCCGCGAGCCCGACCCGATCATGTAGGGGTTACTTCTCGGGGAGCTGCAAGGGTTGCAGCTCCCTCAGGGGCGCGGGGCTGTATCGATGTGCTGCTCCGCAGCGTGGGCGCGACCAGCCACACTCGACCGGCAGTCGCCAACGATCCTCGCGCCCCGACCCATTGGGCGTACATTGATCCACATGGCGCTGCTCCCTGAGTCCGGCACAGACCCCGACGGTTCAGCCCTCATCCGAGTCCTCAGCTACAACATCCGCTCGATGCGCGACGACACCACCGCCCTCGCCCGCGTCATCAACGCCTGCGACCCCGACCTGGTGCTCGTCCAAGAAGCCCCCCGCTTCTTCCGCTGGCGCAAGAAGCTCTCCCGCCTGGCCCGCGCGGCGAACCTCGTCATCCTCACCGGCGGCGCCACAGCCGCCGGCCCGGCGATCCTCTGCAACCTGAGGGCCACCGTGGAGCGCACGGAGGACGTACTCCTCCCCCTCACCCCGGGACTCCACAGACGCGGCTTCGCCACCGCGGTGGTCCGGTTCGGCGGCGCCCGCCTGGGCGTCCTGAGCTGCCACCTCTCCTTGCAGAAGGACGAACGCCTGGAGCAGGGCGGCATGCTGCTCGACCGCCTCGCCGGAATGGACGTCGAGCACGCCGTCGCGGGCGGCGACCTGAACGAACGCCCCGCCGGCCGCACCTTCCGCCGCCTGGCCGACGGCCTCCAGGACTGCTGGGCCACCGCCCCCTGGGGCAGCGAGTACACCTCGACCCCGGCCGACCCTCATCAGCGCATCGACGCGATCTTCGCCACCAAGGGCGTCGAGGTACTCGGCTGCGGAGTCCCCGTGGGCCACCCCGGTGTGACGGAGACAGACCTGAGGGCGGCCACGGACCACCTTCCGGTCCTGGCCGCCCTCAAAGTACCGGCGTCCTAGACGACGGCCCCGCGCCCGGGGTCGTCGTCGTCCTCGTCGTCCGTCTTCATCCGCATGACCAGCGTGGCGAACCCGCCCAGGAAGCCGCCGATGCCCAGCGTGGCCAGCCACCACGTCATGTCCCAGCCGAGCAGGACGGCGAGCAGCAGCAGGACCGGCCCGCCGATCACCCCGAGCCAGGCGAACTTCGCGGTCGCGTCGGCGGCGGGCAGCGGCGGCGGCTCCGGTGGGACGAAGTGGCCCTCGTCGTCGGCGTCGAAGTCGTCCTCGGCCGGCTCCGGCACGCTGTAGTCGCGCGGGCCGACGCCGGGAGCGAAGGAGACGGAGCTGCCCAGCGGCTGGACCGGCTTGTCCTCCCGGTCCTCCGTGGGCTCGTCGGCCTGCTTGGCCTTCGCGCCGTTCTCGCCCCTCTCGGTCTTCTCGCCCTTCTCGTGCTTCCGGTCCCCGTCCGTCCCGCCGCTCGCCCCGTCGTTCGTGTCGGACTCCAGCAACGCCAGGTCCTCCACCGACTTGAACGGCTTCGAGCCCGGCGGGTCCGGCGGCTCGTCGCCGTATCCGGCGACGATCGCGGCCCAGGCGGCGTCCTCGTCGAACGGGACGTGCTGCTCTTCCTGCTCGCGATCGTCGCGGTCATCACGCCTCTCGCGGTCGGAGTCGTGCTCAGCCACGTGCAGTCGTCCCTTCTCTGCCGACGCCGGTCGCGACCCGTTCGATGAAGCCGATGCTCTCCTCGAAGATCCGGTCCGCGTCATGGTCCAACGTCGCCACGTGATAGCTCTGTTCCAGCACGATCTCCGTTACGTCCGTGGACGACACCCGGCTCAGGATCCGGGCCGAGTCCACCGACGGCACTGTGTGGTCCTGCGCACTGCGCAGCAGCAGCAGCGGCTGGGTGACCTGCGGCAACTCGCCGTCGACCAGCCGGAAGAAGTTCCGCAGCGAGTGGGCCGCGTGCAGCGGCACCCGGTGGTAGCCGATCTCGACGCCGCCTTCCTTCGCGATGTCGTTGACGATCCCCGGCACCGTACGGACGAAGTGGCGGGACACCGGAAGCGTGTACGCGTACAGGCCGTGCACCTTGTTCGCCGGGTTGACGGCCAGCACGCCCGCGACGCCCTCCCCGTGCTTCGCGGCGAGCCGCAGGGCCAGGGCGCCGCCCATGGAGAGGCCGGCCACGAAGACCCGTGCGCAGCGGTCCCGCAGATTGCGCAGCTCGCGGTCCACCTCGGCGTACCAGTCCTGCCAGCCGGTGAGCCGCATGTCCTCCCAGCGTGTGCCGTGTCCGGGCAGCAGCGGCAGCGAGACGGTGAACCCCCGCTCGGCGAGGGACTTCGCCCACGGACGCAGCGACTGGGGGGAAGCGGTGAAGCCGTGGCAGAGGAGCACCCCGATCTCCCCGCCCTCGTGGCGGTACGGCTCGGCTCCAGGAAGGACCGGCACCTTACGGTCTCCCGTTCGTGAGAAGGACGGACATGACGAGAGCAACGACATGAACCCACGAGGCGCAGTCGCACATCGATACAGCCAGGTGTGGTTCACCGTACGCGACCGCACTGACACCGACCAGGGCCGTCGGACTCATTGACAGTGCTCCGGGTTAAGGTCTGATCGACAGACACAGGAGGCACTCGGTTGTTGTACGGCGCGATGAAGGTGACCATCGGGGGACCGCTGAAGGTCGCCTTCAGGCCCTGGGTGGAAGGCCTGGAGAACATTCCCGCCGAGGGGCCCGCGATCCTGGCGAGCAACCACCTCTCCTTCTCCGACTCGTTCTTCCTGCCCGCGGTCCTCGACCGCAAGGTCACGTTCATCGCGAAGGCCGAGTACTTCACGACCCCGGGTGTGAAGGGCCGGCTGACGGCCGCGTTCTTCAAGGGTGTCGGCCAGCTGCCCGTGGACCGCTCCGGGGCGCGCGGGGCGGGCGAGGCGGCCATCAAGAGCGGGATAGACGTCCTGGAGCGCGGTGAGCTGTTCGGGATCTATCCAGAGGGCACCCGCTCGCCCGACGGCCGGCTCTACCGGGGCAAGCCCGGTGGCCTCGCGCGCGTGGCGCTCGCCACCGGAGCGCCGGTCATCCCGGTCGCGATGATCGACACGGAGAAGATCCAGCCGCCGGGCAAGGTCATGCCCAAGCTCATGCGGCCCGGCATCCGGATCGGCGAGCCCCTGGACTTCAGCCGGTACCAGGGCATGGAGCACGACCGCTTCGTGCTGCGCGCGCTGACCGACGAGGTCATGTACGAGATCATGAAGCTCTCCGGCCAGGAGTACGTCGACATGTACGCGACGGCCGCCAAGCGGCAGATCGCGGACGCGGCGAAGGCCGAGAAGGACCAGGCGAAGAAGGACCAGGCGAAGAAGGACCAGGCGAAGAAGAAGGCGGACGAGGAGCGGTCGGGGGCCTAAGGCAGGGCAGTCCGGGCGAGCGACTCGAAAACACGGGGGTGGGGAATGGCCAAGCGCGAGCGGGTCATGAGGATGTCCGTCGAGCAGCCGCTGTGGCGTGCGCTGGCCGGCTACCGGGTGCTGACCATGGTGTACGCCATCGGGCTGTTCATCAGCGCCCACGACGAGGTCGCCCACCCCTGGGTGGCCATCCCCTACTACGCCGTACTCGCCGTCTGGACCCTGGCCACCCTGCCCAGGGTCGCCAACGCCGCCAGCTGCACCAAGCGCTTCCTCACCCTGGACCTCACCATCGCCCTGGCCGGCATCCTGCTCACCCGGCTCGCCGAGACACCCGCGCGGATCGAGGCCGGGGCCCCGACCCTGCCGTCGATCTGGACCGCGGGCGCCGTGCTCGCGTTCGCCATCAAGGGCGGCTGGCGCTGGGCCGCCTTCGCCTCCACGCTGGTCGCCGCCGCCAACCTGGTCCACCGCTCCGGCGTGCCGACCCGCGACACCGTCCACATGGTGCTCCTCGTCTGGATCGCCTCCATCGCCATCGGCTACGTCGTCGAGGTCGCCCGCGCGTCCGAGCGCACCCTGGCCCGCGCCCTGGAGATCGAGGCGGCGACGCGTGAGCGGGAGCGGCTCGCCCGGGACATCCACGACGGCGTGCTCCAGGTGCTGGCGATGGTGCAGCGGCGCGGCGCCGTCATCGGTGGTGAGGCGGCCGAGCTGGGCCGGATGGCCGGCGAGCAGGAGGTCGCGCTGCGCACCCTGGTCTCGGGTGGGCTGGTGCCCGTGTCGCGGGTGTCGGAGGACGCCGCCGAGGGCGCCGTGGTGGTCGCAGTGGAGGAGGCGGACGACTCCGCCGCTCCCGTCGATCTCCGAGCGCTGCTCGCCCCGTACGCCGGCGCCAGGGTCAGCCTCGCCGAGCCCGGCGCGCCCGTGGCACTGCCCCCGGCCGCCGCGCGGGAGCTGGCCGCGGCCGTGGGAGCCGCCCTGGACAACGTCCGCAAGCACGCGGGGGAGCACGCGCGCGCGTGGATCCTCGTCGAGGACGAACCCGACGAGGTGATCGTCACCGTACGGGACGACGGACCCGGCATCCCCGAGGGACGGCTGGCGCAGGCCGAGGGCGAGGGGCGGCTCGGTGTCGCTTTGTCGATCCGTGGACGGCTGCGGGACCTCGGCGGCACCGCCGAGCTGATCTCGGTGCCGGGCCAGGGCAGCGAAGTGGAACTGAAAGTACCGAAGGACAGCAGCGTTTCACGGGGGAAGGCGGAGCAGCGATGACGGACACCGCGAGCGGACGGGACGGACGGCAGGGCCCGATCAGGGTCATGGTGGTCGACGACCACCCCATGTGGCGCGACGCGGTCGCCCGTGACCTGGCGGAGTCCGGCCTCGACGTGGTCGCCACGGCGGGCGACGGCGACCAGGCCGTACGCCGCGCGAAGGCCGCCGCCCCCGACGTCCTCGTGCTGGACCTCAACCTGCCGGCCAAGCCCGGCGTCCAGGTCTGCAAGGAGCTGGTGGCCCACAACCCCGCGCTGCGCGTCCTGGTCCTCTCCGCGAGCGGCGAGCACGCCGACGTACTGGAGGCCGTGAAGTCGGGCGCGACCGGCTATCTGCTGAAGTCGGCCTCGACGGAGGAACTCCTCGACGCGGTGCGCCGTACGGCCGTCGGCGACCCGGTGTTCACGCCGGGCCTGGCCGGCCTGGTCCTCGGCGAGTACCGCCGCCTCGCCTCCGAACCGGCGCCCGCCGCCCCGGACGCCGACCAGCCGGGGGCTCCGCAGCTCACCGAGCGCGAGACCGAGGTGCTGCGGCTCGTCGCCAAGGGACTGAGCTACAAGCAGATCGCCGAACGCCTGGTCATCTCCCACCGCACGGTGCAGAACCACGTCCAGAACACCCTCGGCAAGCTCCAGCTGCACAACCGGGTGGAGCTGGTGCGGTACGCGATAGAGCGCGGTCTCGACGACGAGTGATCCAACCGCCGTCCGATTGACGGCGCGTAAACCAAACGCACGGCAGTTCACCGGAATTGCCGTTCCGACCCATCCCGCTGTGACCTGGCTCACCATTAGCGTGGCCTCACCAGGCAACCGCGGCGAAGGGACATTTCCATGCGGGTCGGAGTACTGACCGGAGGCGGCGACTGCCCCGGTCTCAACGCCGTCATCCGGGCCGTCGTCCGCAAGGGCGTGCAGGAGTACGGCTACGACTTCGTCGGCTTCCGGGACGGCTGGCGAGGTCCGCTCGAGAACGACACCGTCCGTCTCGACATCCCCGCCGTGCGCGGCATCCTGCCCCGCGGCGGCACCATCCTCGGCTCCTCGCGTACCAACCCGTTGAAGCAGGAGGACGGCATCCGCCGTATCAAGGAGAACCTCGCCAAGCAGGAGGTCGAGGCGCTCATCGCGATCGGCGGCGAGGACACCCTCGGCGTCGCCGCCCGCCTCTGCGACGAGTACGGCATGCCCTGTGTCGGCGTGCCCAAGACGATCGACAACGACCTGTCCGCCACCGACTACACCTTCGGCTTCGACACCGCCGTCGGCATCGCGACCGAGGCCATCGACCGGCTGCACACCACCGCCGAGTCCCATATGCGGGTCCTGGTCTGCGAGGTGATGGGCCGGCACGCCGGCTGGATCGCCATCCACTCCGGGCTGGCCGGCGGCGCCAACGTCATCCTCATCCCCGAGCAGCGCTTCGACGTCGACAAGGTCTGCGCCTGGATCACCTCGCGCTTCAAGGCGTCGTACGCCCCCATCGTGGTCGTCGCCGAGGGCGCCATGCCGAAGGACGGCGACATGGTCCTCAAGGACGAGTCGCTGGACTCCTTCGGGCACGTCCGGCTGTCCGGGGTCGGCGAATGGCTGGCCAAGGAGATCGAGAAGCGCACCGGCAAGGAGGCCCGTACGACCGTCCTCGGGCACATCCAGCGCGGCGGCACCCCCAGCGCCTTCGACCGCTGGCTGGCCACCCGCTTCGGGCTGCACGCCATCGAGGCGGTCCGCGACGGCGACTTCGGCAAGATGGTCGCCCTGCGCGGCACCGACATCGTCCGCGTCCCGATCGCGGACGCCACGGCCAAGCTGAAGACGGTCGACCCGAAGCTGTACGAGGAGGTCGGGGTGTTCTTCGGCTGACGGCAGGCCTGAGCGTCCGGGGGCGGCAGCCCCCGGACGACCAAGACGGCTAGACGGTCGTGTTCCGCAGCTGACCGACCAACTCCCGTACGACGACTGCCCCGTTCAGGGTCAGGATCGACTCCGGGTGGAACTGCACCCCGGCGAACCCAGGTCCCCGTACGGCATGCACCTCTCCGTTACCGGCCCGGCTGACCTCGATGCCGTGGGCGGTGATCTCCTGTAGGGCCTCGTCGTCGCAGCGCGCCACGAAGCTGTTGTAGAAGCCGACCGTCTCCGGCCGCCCGAACAGGTCGACCGTCGTCTGCGCCCCCTGGTACGGCACTTCCTTCCGTACGATCTCCAGCCCCAGCTCGGCCGCGATCAGCTCGTGCCCGAGGCAGACGCCGAGGACGCCGTGCCGGTGGTTCCGGATGACCTCGGCGGTGAGCTCACGCAGGAAGCGCATCTTGGGGTCGGTGAGGTCGGAGGGATCACCGGGGCCGGGGCCGAGCACCACCGGCCCCTCGTGCGCGAGCACCGCCTCCCGCAGCCCGTCCTCGTCGTACCGCCTGATGGTCACGTCCAGCCCGGTCGACCGCAGCACATGCCCGAGCATCGCCGTGAAGGTGTCCTCGCCGTCGACGACCAGGGCATGTCCGCCCAGCTCCTCGGACCGCTCCTGCATTCGCAGCCAGAACGGGGCCAGCGACGCCCGGCGCCCGTCGAGCGCGGCACGCACGCGTGGGTCGTCGGCGAGGCGCACGCGCGCGTGCTCCGCACGGGGCCGGGACGGCCGTACGCCAAGGGCCGCCAGCACCCCCGCCGCCTTCGCGTGCGTCTCCGCGACCTCGCTCGCCGGGTCCGAACCGCGCACGAGCGTGGCGCCCACCGGCACCCGCAGCCGCCCGTCCGCGTCGATGTCGGCGGTGCGGATGAGGATGGGGGAGTCGAGGGTCTGGGCCCCGCCCGAGTCCCGGCCGATGAGCGCCAGCGCCCCCGCGTAGTAACCGCGCCCGCCGACCTCGTGCCGTTCGATGACCCGGCAGGCGTTCTGCACGGGCGAGCCGGTGACCGTGGCCGCGAACATCGTCTCCTTCAGGACCTCCCGCACATCCAGCGAGGACTTCCCGCGCAGCTCGTACTCGGTGTGCGCGAGGTGCGCCATCTCCTTCAGCCGGGGCCCGACGACCACACCGCCCATGTCGCCGACGGTGCACATCATCTTGAGCTCCTCGTCGACGACCATCGACAGCTCCTCGATCTCCTTGCCGTCGGCGAGGAAGTCGAGCAGATGGTCGGGGGTCGGGCCCTCGGCGGGATAGCGGTACGTCCCGCTGATCGGGTTCATGACGACGGTCCCGCCGGACATCCGCACGTGCACCTCGGGGCTCGCCCCCACCAGCGTGCGCTCCCCGGTATGCACGACGAAGGTCCAGTACGCGCCGCGCTCACCCTCCAGCAGCCGCCGGAACAGTGCCAGCGCGTCGGCCCGTCCGAACCCCGGGATCTCCCCCTGGTACGTCCGCCGGATCACGAAGTTCGCGCCCTCTCCCCGCCCGATCTCGTCCCGCAGCACGCGCCCGACGATCTCCGCGTACTCCTCGTCGGCCACGTCGAAGCCGCCGCCCTCGACACGCACGTCGTGGGCGGGGAGCTGCGCCAGGGCTTCGGCGAGCGGGATGCCGTACGTCTCCTCGGGCGTCAGCACCGTCAGCGGCGTGCCGTCGTCGCGGACGTCGAAGCCGCGCTCGCGGATCTGCCGGAAGGGAACGAGCGCCAGGCCCTCGTCGGGGAGGTCGGCGAGCCGGTCGTATGTGGCGACCGGGCCGAGCAGGACCTCGACCGTCTCGTGGTCCTGGCCCGGGGTGCGGCGGCGCAGCAGGGCGAACGGGCGGGGGTCGTCCAGCAAGCCGAGCAGGTTCATGGATCCGTGCTCCTTCTCAGTGAGACTCGGTGGTACTCAGTGGGAGAGGAACGGACCCCGGAAAACGCCGAAGGCCGCCCCTCGGGCGGCCTTCGCGAAGTCTGTCGTACGCGCAGTCAGTGGGCCGCCGGATGAGCGGTCCACCACCAGTTCTGGGTCGAGTGCGCGAACATGCGAGGCACCCTACCCCATGTCCGAACCTCCCTGTCCGAGTCGTGTACCTCGTGTCTCAATTGCTGGGCATGGGGCAGGACGCCCGACACGACCCCGTAATGTTGAGGCGTGACCGTGAACGCTAAGACCAGCGCGAGTGCTGGCAACACCTGGCGAGACCTGCCCGCGGCGCAGCAGCCCGAGTACCCCGACACCGAGGCTCTGCGCGCAGTCGTTGCGGAGCTGGAGTCGTATCCGCCGCTCGTCTTCGCGGGCGAGTGCGACCAGCTGCGCGCCCGGATGGCGGCCGTCGCCAAGGGAGAGGCGTTCCTCCTCCAGGGCGGCGACTGCGCCGAGGCCTTCGACGCGGTGTCCGCCGACCACATCCGCAACAAGCTGAAGACCCTGCTCCAGATGGGCGCCGTGCTGACGTACGCCGCCTCGGTGCCGGTCGTGAAGGTCGGCCGTATCGCCGGCCAGTACTCCAAGCCGCGCTCCAAGGGCACCGAGACCCGCGACGGCGTGACCCTGCCGACGTACCGCGGTGACTCGGTCAACGGCTTCGACTTCAACGAGGCCGCCCGTATCCCGGACCCCGAGCGCCTGAAGCGGATGTACAACGCCTCCGCCTCGACGCTCAACCTGGTGCGCGCCTTCACCACCGGCGGCTACGCCGACCTGCGCCAGGTGCACGCCTGGAACCAGGACTTCGTGAAGTCGTCCCCGTCCGGTCAGCGCTACGAGCAGCTCGCGCGCGAGATCGACCAGGCGCTGAACTTCATGCACGCCTGCGGGGCCGACCCGGAGGAGTTCAAGACCGTCGAGTTCTACTCCTCGCACGAGGCGCTGCTGCTCGACTACGAGTCGGCGCTGACCAGGGTCGACTCCCGCACCGGCAAGCTGTACGACGTCTCGGCGCACATGGTGTGGATCGGTGAGCGCACCCGGCAGCTGGACCACGCGCACATCGAGTTCGCCTCGAAGATCCGCAACCCGGTCGGCATCAAGCTCGGCCCGACGACGACGGCCGAGGAGGCGCTCCAGTACATCGAGCGCCTGGACCCGGAGCGTGAGCCGGGCCGGCTGACCTTCATCGTCCGCATGGGCGCCGACAAGGTCCGCGACAAGCTCCCCGAGCTGGTCGAGAAGGTCACCGCGTCCGGCGCGACCGTGGCCTGGGTGACCGACCCGATGCACGGCAACACCTTCGAGGCGGCCTCCGGTCACAAGACCCGCCGCTTCGACGACGTGCTCGACGAGGTCAAGGGCTTCTTCGAGGTCCACAAGGCCCTCGGCACCCACCCGGGCGGCATCCACGTGGAGCTCACCGGCGACGACGTCACCGAGTGCGTGGGCGGCGGCGACGAGATCTTCGTCGACGACCTGCACCAGCGCTACGAGACGGCCTGCGACCCGCGGCTCAACCGCAGCCAGTCGCTTGACCTGGCCTTCCTCGTCGCTGAGATGTACAGGGACCAGTAGCCGGTTCGGTTGTTACCGGCGTGTGGGGTGGGGCGCGGATCACATACGATCCGCGCCCCACCCCACTTTTGCGGTTCCTGTGTGGCGGGTAAGGTTAGGTTAGCCTCACCGATCAAGGGGATGGCACGACTTCGATCCCGGCGGGAGGTGGTCCGCGTGTACGTGTGCAGTTGCTTCGGTGTCACCGAGCAGCAGGTGAAGCAGCACGCGGAGGACGGCGCCTGTACGCCCCGCCAGATAGCGTCCGCCTGCAAGGCGGGCACGGACTGCGGTTCGTGCGTACGCCGTATCCAGGCAATCCTGGGCCGGGGTGCGTGCCCCCGCCGTGAGCTGGCCGACCAGGGCCAGCCGGTGCTGACCGACCTGGCGGACGCGGCCTAGCTCGTCAGCCTCCTGGAGCCCTAGCTCGGCTGCTCGATCTGCTGCGCGAGGTAGAGCGCCTCACCCAGCTTGTCGATGAGTTCCAGCTGTGTGTCCAGGTAGTCGATGTGGTGTTCCTCGTCCTCGAGGATCGACTCGAAGAGATTCGCGGACGTGATGTCGCCCTTGGTGCGCATCACCTCGATACCGCGCTTGAGGCGGTCGATCGCCTCGACCTCGACCTGTCGGTCGGCCTGGAACATCTCGGTGACCGTCTGGCCGACCCGTACGTGGAACAGGCGCTGGTAGTTCGGCAGGCCGTCCAGCATGAGGATGCGCTCGGTGATCTTGTCCGCGTGCTTCATCTCGTCGATGGACTCTTCACGCGTGTACTTGGCGAGCTTCGTCCAGCCCTTGTTGTCCTGGATCCGGTAATGCAGCCAGTACTGATTGATCGCCGTCAGCTCGCCGGTCAGCTGCTCGTTCAAGAATTCGAGGACCTCGGGGTCGCCCTGCATCGCAGAGGCTCCTTCCACGGGGGGAACTGGCAGGATGCGCCGCATGATTCCACTGGCGGAGAAGATCGTCCAGTAAGTCTTCACTTAGTAAGTAAGGGCATGCTTAGTCCGTTATGAGGTGAATTGGGGAGGGTGTGGTCAGGTGCACTGCCCCAGGTCTGTCAGGATGGAGTCATGGGTCAGCCGGTGGAGCGTGAAGGTGGAGCAGCAGCGCACTCCGAGCTTCCGCCGGGACAGCGCGTGCAGCGCGGCTGGCCCGTCACGCACTACGGCCCCGTCCCCAAGTTCCGGCCCGAACGCTGGGATTTCAGGGTGTTCGGGGCCACTGACGACGGCGAGAAGCACTGCTGGACCCACGAGGAGTTCACGGCTCTGCCCTACGCGACCGTCCTCGCCGATCTGCACTGTGTCACCAAGTTCAGCATGCTCGGTGCGGAGTGGGGCGGCATTCCGGCCCGGACGATCCTGGAGATCGCCCCGCCCGCGCCTGCGGTCACCCATGTGATGGTGTGGGCCGAGTACGGCTTCAGCTCCAACCTCCGCATCGCCGACTTCGCCGCCGAGGGCGCGATCTTCGCCACCCACAAGGACGGCGAACTGCTCACCGCGGAGCACGGTTTCCCCCTCCGTCTGGTCGTCCCTCATCTGTACGCCTGGAAGGGGCCGAAGTGGGTCCGGGGCGTGGAGTACATGACCGCCGATCGCCGCGGCTTCTGGGAGGAGCGCGGCTACCACAACATCGGCGACCCGTGGAAGGAACAGCGGTACTCGTACCAGGAGGAGCCCGGGGACGGGCCCGAGCTCTGACTCCTGGTCCCCGCGCCGGGATTCAGTGGTACTGGTGCACCACCGCGTGCCCCTTGCCGCGGCCGATCATCCACTTGTTGACGGGCGTGGTGAGGACGAAGGCGACGGCCAGTGCGATCGCCAGCACCCACCAGAACAGCGGGTCGGTGAGCCCGGCGTCCATGGCGCCCGGCCACAGCACGATCACGCCGTTGTCGACCAGCTCCATCACGGCGATGGACAGGGTGTCCGCCGCCAGCGCCACCTTGAGCGCGGCTCGCAGGCCGACGCCCGCCTTCAGCACTCCGCGCAGGGTGAGCGCGTAGCCGAAGAAGAAGGCCAGGACGACCGCGAGGATCAGCGTCGGGACGTCGCTCCAGCCGAGCGCGGTGCCGATCACCATGCCCAGCACCTCACCGATGGCACAGCCGGTGAGGCAGTGCAGGGTGGCCTGGACGGCCATCGACCAGCTGCCGGCGGCGACCGCCTGCTGACGGTGATCGTGTGCCGTGTGTGCTTCGTGCTGCATCACTGCCCCCAATGTCAGGTCACGGTTCCCGCATCGAGCAAGAACCGTATACCCCCCTGGGGTATTCCTTAACGGGGCTCTGCGTCCCGAAGTTTTTTCAGCCGCTCCACGTCCGCCGCGTGCCCTTCCTTCCCGCCGGGCGTCTCGATGATCAGCGGTACGCCTTCGGTCGCCGGGTGCGTCATCAGCGCCCGGAACGGGTCCTCGCCGATGTGACCCGCGCCGATGTTCTCGTGCCGGTCCTTGTGGGCGCCGACGACGTCCTTGGAGTCATTGGCGTGGATCAGCTTCAGCCGTCCCTCGCCGACGGTGGCCACCAGCAGGTCGAGCGTCTGGTGCATGCCGGACGGGCCGGTCAGGTCATGGCCGGCGGCGAAGATGTGGCAGGTGTCCAGGCACACGCCCAGCTTCGGATGGGCGTCCAGCGCCTCGAAGTACGGCCCGAAGTCCCAGGTCCGCGAGCAGAGCGAGAAGCCCTGGCCCGCCGTCGACTCCAGCAGCAGGAACGGGTCGTCGTCGTGGGTCAGCTCGTCGAGCAGCGGAAGCAGGTGCTCCCGTACCTGCTTCAGAGCCACCGAACGCTCCCGGCCGCCGGTCGCGCTGCCCGTGTGCACGACCACGCCGAGCGCCCCGATCTCCCGCCCGCGCCGCAGCGAGTGCCGCAGCGACTCCACCGACTTCTCGACGGTCGCCTCGGTGTGCGAGCCGAAGTTGATCAGGTACGGCGCATGCACATACGCCGGGATCGACTCGGCCTGGCAGACCGCGCGGAACTCCTCGTCCTGGCGCGGATTCCCGGCCGGCGTCGCCCAGCCGCGCGGGTTGGCGACGAAGACCTGGACCGTCTCGGCCTTGAGGTCGTGGGCGTAGGCGAGCCCGACGGAGCTGAGGCCGCCGGCCACGGGGACATGGCCGCCGACGGGGTTGCGGGAGGGGCCCGCGAGGGCGGTGCCGGACTGCTGACTTCTCACCCGTTCAGGGTGTCATGCGGTCCGGCCCGCCCGACCACCGGCCGGGGACGGCCTTGCTCAGCGGATGGTGATCGTGATCGTCGACCCCTTGGGCGCCGTCTTTCCGCCCTTCACGGACTGCTTCTTGACCGTGTCGCCGAACAGTCCGAGCAGGCCGCGGTCCTCGTCGACCTCGAAGCCGGCGGCCTCCAGCGCGGCCTTGGCGTCGTCGACGTTGTCGCCGACCACGTCCGGGACCTCGATCATCTCGGGGCCCTTGGACAGCGTCAGGGTGACGGTGTCACCCTCGGCGGCCTGCTTGCCGCTGGCCGGAGTCTGCTGGGCGACCTGGCCCGCGTCGAACTCGGAGTTGACCCGTGCGGGGGCGATCCGCACCTTGAGACCGGCCTCCTCCAAGTCGGCCCTGGCGTCGGCCGGGCTCGCGCCGGTGACGTCCGGGACGTCCACCGGGCTGCCCTTGCTGACGGTGAGCTTGACCGCTGATCCGGAGCGGACCTTCGTGCCGGTCCCGGGGGCCGAGGAGATCACGGAGCCCCTGGTGACGTCGTCGTTGAACTCCCGGTTGACGAAGCCCGGCTCCAGGCCGACCTCCTTCAGCTCGCTCCTCGCCTTGTCCAGCGGGTAGCCCTGGAGATCGGGCACCTTCACGGTCTCCGGTCCCAGCGAGAGGACCAGCCCCACGGAGTCGTTGTGCCGGATGCGGGCGCCCGACTTCGGGTCCGTGCTCATGACGGTGCCGCGCTCGAAGGTGTCGCTGTACGCGCGCTCGACCTTGCCGACGTCGAGCCCGGAGTCCTTCAGCCGGTCCCGGGCCTGCGTCTCGGTCTTGGACAGCAGCGGCGGGACCTCGGTGAACTGGCCGGAGTTGATGTACCAGATACCGACGCCGAGGCCGAGGGCCAGCAGGACGGCGGCGACGACCACCAGCGGGCCGCGCGGAGCACGCGGGGTCCGCGACCGTCGCCGGGGTGGCGAGGGCGGGGGCATCTCCAGCCGGCTGGTCCGGTTGAAGACGGCCTCGGGGCCGGGCTCGTCCTCGTTCACGGGCAGCGGTCGCTGGATGTTGAGCGCGCGCGGGATCACACTCGTACGGTCGTCGGCGTTGCTGTGCTCCGCCGTGAGCGCCTGTGGCGGCACCGCGTCCAGCTGGTCCGCGGTGAGCGCGGCACGCGTCTCCCGGGCCTGCGCGAGCAGCGCCACGGCGTCGTACGGGCGGATGTCCGGGGTGCGCGCTGTGGCCGACGCCACCAGCTCGTCGAGCTCGTACGCCAGCCCCGGCACGAGCGACGAGGGTGCCGGGACGTCCTCGTGCAGGTGCTTGTAGAGCACCACGGCGGGGGAGTCCCCGTCATGCGGCTTGTCACCGGTGAGCATCTCGAAGAGCACGACCCCGCACGCGTACACGTCGACGCGGGCGTCGGCGGCGCCGGGCTGCTCTATCTGCTCGGGCGCGAGATAGGAGACGGTGCCGAGGACGGCACCGGTGGTGCTGGTCACGGTGTCCACGGACCGCACGAGCCCGAAGTCGGCGACCTTGACCCGTCCGTCGTCCCCTATCAGCACGTTCTCGGGCTTCATGTCCCGGTGCACGAACCCGGCGCGGTGCGCGGCACCGAGCGCCGCGAGCACCGGCTCCAGGATGTCCAGCGCGGCCCGGGGCTGGAGCGCCCCGCGCTCGCGCAGGACGTCCCGCAGGGTGCAGCCCGCGACGTACTCCATGGCGAGATAGACGTACGACCCGTCGGTGCCCTGGTCGAAGACCTGCACCACGTTCGGGTGGGCCAGCCGGGCGACGGACTTCGCCTCCCGGATGAACCGCTCGACGAACACCCCGTCCACGGCCAGCGCGGGATGCATCACCTTGAGCGCGAGCACGCGGTCGAGGCGGGTGTCCAGGGCCCGGTAGACCGTGGCCATCCCGCCGACGGCGATTCGCGCGTCGACGCGATACCGGCCGTCGAGCACCTGCCCGACCAGAGGGTCCTGAAGGGTCGTATCCACGCAGGTGAGTGTACGAGCCGACACTGACACGCCTGCCGGTTCGGCCGGGATCGGGCCGGTACTGCAGCCGAGCTGTGACGGACGCCTCATCGGCCGAAGGCGTTATATCGAACGTGGGTTCAGAATGCGGGTCGTTCCGGGTCCAGCCGCGCCCTGCCCTCCACCGGTGACGACGCCTCCGCGAAGTGCCGCCGGGGAATCCGCCCCGCCCGGTACGCCAGCCGTCCCGCCTCCACCGCATGCCGCATCGCGTCGGCCATCAGGACCGGCTCCTGCGCCCGCGTCACCGCCGAGGCGAGCATCACACCCGCGCACCCCAGCTCCATCGCGAGCGCCGCGTCCGACGCCGTACCGGCACCCGCGTCCAGGATCACCGGCACGCGTGCGTGCTCCGTGATCAACTGGAAGTTGTGCGGATTGCGGATGCCGAGCCCCGAGCCGATCGGGGAGCCGAGCGGCATGATCGCCGCACACCCGACGTCCTCCAGCTTCCGCGCCAGCACCGGGTCGTCGTTCGTGTACGGCAGCACGGTGAACCCGTCGTCCACCAGCGTCTCCGCGGCGTCCAGCAGCTCGATCGGGTCCGGCAGCAGCGTCCGCTCGTCGGCGATGACCTCCAGCTTGACCAGGTCCGTACCGAGCGCCTCGCGGGCGAGGCGGGCCGTCAGCACGGCCTCTCCCGCCGTGAAGCACCCCGCCGTGTTCGGCAGCACCCGGATCCCGAGCCTCTCCAGGACCGACAGCACGGAGCCGTGCACCGAAGGGTCCACCCGTCGCATCGCGACCGTGGTCAGCTCCGTCCCGGACGCCGACAGCGCCCGCTCCAGGACCTCCAGGCTGGGCGCCCCGCCCGTGCCCATGATCAGCCGGGACGTGAAGGACGTATCACCGATGACAAAGGGATCGTCGGCCATGGTTCAGCCTCCTTGGACGGCGGTCAGGACCTCGACGCGGTCCCCCTCGGAGAGGGGCGTCGAGGACCACTGCGCGCGCGGGACGACGGTTTCGTTGAGGGCGGCGGCCACTCCGGAGGGTGCCGCGGTGAGGGATCGCACGAGCGTGTCGAGAGCCGTGCCGGGCTCGATCTGCCGACGCTCGCCGTTGACCGAGATGATGACCGGGAGGTTCATGCGGGCTGCTCCGTGAGTGCGGCGGCGCCGAAGCGCGCGGGCGTGAACGGACGGGCCTCGTCCGGGAGTTCACCGGTGGTCAGGACATGCGCCATGGCGTCGCCGGTGACCGGCGTCAGCAGCACGCCGTTGCGGTAGTGCCCGGTGGCGAGCAGCAGCCCGTCCAGCTCGGTCGGGCCGAGCAACGGCGCGTTGTCGGGGGAGCCGGGGCGCAGACCGGCCCGCGTCTCGGTGAGCGGCAGTTCCGTGATGCCCGGCACCAGCTCGTGAGCGTCGCGCAGCAGCTCGTACACGCCGCCCGCGGTCACCGTCGTGTCCCAGCCCAGCTCCTCGCTCGTGGCCCCGACGACCAGCTCGCCGCTCTCGCGCGGCACCAGGTACACCTGACTGCCGCGCACCACCGCCCGCACGGTCCGGTTCAGGAACGGCGCGTACCGCTTCGGCACGGTCAGCCGCAGCACCTGCCCCTTCACGGGGCGTACGGGCGGAAGGACGTTGTCCGGGACGCCCGCCAGCCGCCCGCTGAGGCTGCCGGCCGCGAGGACGACCTGCCCCGCGGCCAGAGTCGTACCGTCGCTCGTGACGACCCCCGCCGCCCTCTCCCGTACGACGGACAGGCGCTCCGCCCACATCCGGTGGAAGACCACGCCCGCGCCCTCGCACGCGGCCACCAGCGCCCCGGCCAGCCGCCGCGGATCGATCTGGTGGTCGCCGTCCACCCGCAGCCCGCCGCGCACGCCCGGTGCGAGCATCGGCTCCAGACGCCGGCACTCCCGCCCGGACAGCCACTCGGAATCCAGCCCCGACCGGCGCTGGAGGGTGTGCAGTTCGCGCAGATGGGCACGGTCGTCGGTGTCCAGGGCCACGGCGAGCGTGCCGCACCGGCGGTAGCCGAGGTCATGGCCGGTGAGGTCGGTGAGTTCGGCCGCGAAGTCCGGGTAGCGGCGGGCCGAGGCGAGGTTCAGGCCGAGCAGGGTCTGCTCGCCGTAGTGCAGTTCCGTGACGGCGGCCAGCATGCCGGCCGCCACCTGGGCGGCCCCGCCGCCCGGCTCCGGGTCCACGACGGCCGTCGTGAACCCGCGTTGCGCGGCCCGCCACGCCGTGACCAGGCCGATGATCCCGCCCCCGATGACGAGGACGTCTGACGTTCGCGTACGCGACATGGGTGTCCAGCCCCTCCCTTCGCCGGCATGACCCGGATCAGGTTCGTACGGTCGGAGGCCGCCAGCCTCCCTCTCAGCCCGGTGCGTCCGGGCTCCCGCGTGTGCTCTACGTTGGCCACCCTAGCCCGCCCCCATGAGTCTCAGTAAGGGAGCCCGTACCCATGGCCCGCTCGCTCGACGGCCTCGTCCTCGCCCCCGTCGCGGACCAAGCCCCAGGTCAGGTGGGTACCCGTACCCGGTTCACCTACCACGAGAAGGACGGTGAGATCTGGGCGGAGTACACGGGTGGCGACGTCGTACGCGGGCACCTGGTCGGCACCAGGGACGGCGACCGGCTGGACTTCCGGTACGTGCAGCTCAAGCGGGACGGGACGACGTCGTCGGGCCACTGCGTGTCCATGGTGGTGGAGCTTCCCGACGGGCGGGTGCGCCTGGAGGAGACCTGGGAGTGGGAGTCGCAGGCCGGTGCGGGGGAGAGCGTGGTGGAACAGGTCACGGAGCATGCCCCCTGACTGATGAACAGTCAGTTGTCTATGGTGATCAGGTGAGCGAGCAGACGCAGCAACAGGGCACGTCAGCGGCGCGCCGCGTGGTCGTCGCCGGGGCGGGCATGGCCGGTGTGCAGACGGCGGTCGCCCTGCGCGAACAGGGCTTCACCGGGACCGTCACACTGATCGGCGCCGAGCCCCACCAGCCGTACGACCGGCCGCCCCTGTCCAAGGCCGTGCTGCTCGGCAAGGCCGAGGGCTCCGCCTTCGACGTCGACTTCGAGGCGCTCGGCATCGAACTCCGGCTGGGGTGCGAGGTGCTGGGGCTGCGCCCCGCCGACCACGAGCTGGACACCGAGTCCGGGCCCGTCCCGTACGACGTCCTCGTGCTCGCCACCGGCGCCGAACCCATCCGGTTGCCCGGCACGGAGGGCGTCCCCGGCGTGCACCTGCTGCGCACGCTGGACGACGCCGAGCGGCTGCGGCCGGTGCTCGCCCGGCAGCACGACATCGTGGTCGTCGGCGCGGGCTGGATCGGCGCGGAGTTCGCCACGGCCGCGCGCGAGGCGGGCTGCGCGGTGACGGTCGTGGAGGCCGCCGACCGGCCGCTCGCGGGGGCGCTGCCCGCCGAGGTGGCCGCGCCGATGACCGCCTGGTACGCGGACAGCGGGGCGGTGCTGCGGACGCACGCGCGCGTGGAGCGCGTCGAGCCCGGCGCGGTGATCCTCGACGACGGCTCACGGCTGCCCGCGGGCGCCGTCGTGGTCGGCATCGGGGCCCGGCCCGCCACGGCCTGGCTGGCCGGCTCGGGCATCGGGCTCGGGGCGCACGGCGAGGTCCTGGCCGACGACCGCCTGCGCACCTCCGTGCCGGACGTGTACGCGGTCGGCGACTGTGCCTCCTTCCCTTCGGGGAGGTACGGCGAGCGCCTGCTGGTCCACCACTGGGACAACGCCCTCCAGGGGCCCCGTACGGTCGCCGCGAACATCCTCGGCGAGACCTCCGCGGTCTACGACCCCGTGCCGTACTTCTGGTCCGAGCAGTTCGGCCGCTTCGTCCAGTACGCCGGGCACCACGCCGCCGCCGACACGGTGCTGTGGCGCGGCGAGCCGTCGGGCCCGGCCTGGACGGTCTGCTGGCTGAGGGGCGACCGTCTGGTCGCCCTGCTGGCGGTGGGCCGGCCGAGGGATCTGGCCCAGGGGCGGCGGCTGATCGAGGCGGGCACGCCGATGAACGCTGAGCTGCTGGTGGACCCGGCGAAGCCGATGAAGGCGGCGACGGCGTAGCGTCCCGGGTGGGCCGGCCTGGCTTCCGACTGTCAGTGGCAGATGGCAGGCTTGTTTCCGTGACCGAGATTGACGCAAAGATCGATGCTCTCGTCCCCGCCTGGCTCACCCTCCCCGACATCGCAGAGATGCTCGATGTCGAGGTGACGCGTGTGCGGCAGCTGGTCAAGGAGGGCCAGCTCATCGCCGTACGCCGTGGTGAGAACCGCGCACTGCACGTCCCCGCCGCCTTCATCGACGGGGCCGAGCAGAAGGTCGTCAAGGGCCTGTCCGGGACCCTGACGCTCCTGCGGGACGACGGCTTCACGGACGAAGAGATGCTGGAGTGGCTCTTCACTCCCGACCCGAGCCTGCCCGGTACCCCCGCGCAGGCCCTCAGCGAGAATCGCGGCACGGAGGTGAAGCGCCGCGCCCAGGCGCTCGCCGTCTGACCGACCACCCGATCCGAGCACTGTCCGGCGTACGGGCCGGGGCCCCGGGCCACGGCCGCGGGTGACTGCGGCCGTGGCGAGGGTCCGGGCCGGATCCTCGGGTCCGGCCTGTACGCCGGTGGATGGCGACGCCGCGGCACTTTGCTGGGGAGTGGCTTCCGGTGTCGGCATCGCGCCCGGGCGCCGGCCGTGTGCGACCTGCCAGGGCGGGTCGGGAAGGCACGCCTGGGTACGGCTACGGCCGCCCGAGGCGCCGTGCAAAGTGCCGTTGCCGGACTCCGGGTCGCAGGCCCGTCGGGCCGCCGTAGCACCCGGCGCAGGCTGCGGTGCCGTAGCAGGCGCCGGGCCGCCGGAGCCTGCGATTCGAGTCCGGCCACGGCACATCCCCGGCCGCAGGCCACCACCCGGCACCGGCCCGCGACGCCGCGCCCCGCTCCAGGTACCGTGCCGCTCCGGATACCGTGCCACCGTCCGGCATCGGCCCGACGTCACCCGCCCGGCAACCCGATCACAGGGGGCTCCGCATGTCCGACACCGCCGCCGCAGGCACCGCCCGCGCCCAGCTCGCCGACGCCCGGCTCTATCTCTGCACCGACGCGCGTAGGCAGCAGGGCGACCTTGCGGAGTTCCTGGACGCCGTGCTGGCCGGTGGCGTCGACATCGTGCAGTTGCGCGACAAGGGCATGGAGGCGGCCGAGGAGCTGGAGCACCTGGAGGTCCTCGCCGACGCCTGTGCCCGGCACGGCAAGCTCCTCGCGGTCAACGACCGTGCCGACGTGGCTCACGCCGCCGGCGCCGACGTCCTGCACCTCGGTCAGGGCGACCTCCCCGTTCCCGCCGCCCGCGCGATCCTCGGCGAGGACATCCTCATCGGCCGCTCGACGCACTCCGAGTCCGAGGCATCCGCGGCCGCCGTCCAGGAGGGCGTGGACTACTTCTGCACCGGCCCCTGCTGGCCCACCCCCACCAAGCCCGGCCGCCACGCCCCCGGCCTCGACCTGGTCCGCCACACCGCCGCCCTCGGCACGGACCGCCCCTGGTTCGCCATCGGCGGCATCGACCTCACCAACCTCGACGAGGTGCTGGAGGCCGGCGCCCGCCGCGTCGTCGTCGTACGGGCGATCACCGCGGCGGCCGACCCGGCGGCGGCCGCGGCGGACTTCGCGAAGCGGCTGCGCCAGGCGTAGGTGACCGGCCGACCGGCCCCCTGCCCGGCGGTCCTGAAACGTCCCGTCTCATCCAGTGGTCAGCACGACCGCGTTCCTGTGGGCTTGGCGCCGCGTTCGGCCCTTGGCTGTCCAAGGCGTGGACAACAGTCGGACAATTCGGGCAAATGTCCGGTGTCCGGTTGGGGGACCGGGAGCCCCTGGCTAACCTGCGAGTATGGCCCTCGGCACCGCATCCATCAGATCGGACCACGCTCGTACCGTGCGCGAGATGCTCGCGACCGGCAAGACGACGTATTCCTTCGAGTTCTACGCCCCCAAGACCCCGAAGGGCGAGCGGAACCTGTGGAACGCGCTACGCCGTGTCGAGGCCGTCGGGCCCGACTTCGTCTCCGTGACCTATGGCGCGGGCGGTTCCACCCGCGCGGGCACGGTCAAGGCGACCGAGGCGATCGCCTCGGACACCACGCTCACCCCGATCGCCCACCTCACCGCGGTCGACCACTCGGTGGCCGACCTGCGCAACATCATCGGGCAGTACGCCGACGCCGGGATCCGCAACATGCTGGCACTGCGCGGCGACCCGCCCGGTGACCCGCTGGGGGACTGGGTGCGCCACCCGCAGGGCCTCGCCTACGCCGCCGAACTCGTCGAACTGATCAAGGCGTCCGGAGATTTCTGCGTGGGCGTCGCGGCCTTCCCGGCGATGCACCCGCGCTCCGCCGACCCGGAGACCGACGTCCGTCACTTCGTCGACAAGTGCCGTGCGGGGGCGGACTACGCGATCACGCAGATGTTCTTCGAACCCGAGGACTACCTGCGGTTGCGCGACCGCGTCTCGGCCGCCGGCTGTGACACCCCGATCATCCCGGAGATCATGCCGATCGCCAGCGTGCGGACGCTGGAGCGGATCCCCTCCCTCACCAACGCTTCCTTCCCGGTCGCCCTGAAAGAGCGGATCCTCACAGCAAAGGACGATCCTGCGGCTGTACGCTCCATTGGCATCGAGTTCGCCACGGAGTTCTGCGCACGGCTGCTGGCCGAGGGAGTGCCCGGACTGCACTTCATCACGCTCAACAACTCCACGGCGACGCTGGAAATCCACGAAAACCTGGGCCTGCACCACCCACCGCAGGCCTAGACCGGCCGTCCTGATATACGTCACACTGCGTAGGCGGCCACTGGGAGAGGGGCGTACATGGGCTGGACGGTCCTCTACATCGCGTTCGGCGTCGTCGCGCTGTGGCTGCTGGGCGAAGTGCTGCTCCAGTACAAGGCGCGTCTGCGCTGGCGGCTGCTCGCGTTCGTCGGCTTCCTCGGCGTCGTGGTCGGGGTGCTGATCCCGTCCGTCATCGTCATCGGTCTGGGTGCGGCGGCGTTCGCGGTCGGTCAGACCTACGTCACGCTGTCGTTCCGCCGTGGCTTCTCGGCCGGCTGGGCGGTCTCCGCGCCGGCCCTCGGCCCGCTGGCCGCCGCCAAGCGCCGCCGCGGCGAGCCGGACCGCCAGGAGCCGACCCTGGAGGTCTCCGACCTGGAGGCGACCGACGCCGGTTTCGCGGGCGACGACGCCAACTACGGCCAGGAGAACGTCGGTTACGGTCACGACGACTACGACCGCGACGACGTCTTCACCCCCTCACGCCCGGACCGGCCCACGGCCGCGGAGTCGACCTCCGTCTACGAGCCGCAGCCCCTCCCGGACGACACCGGCTCGTACGGCATATACAGCGACCCCGCCTACGCCGCCACCGACCAGAACTACGCGGCCGCCGGCCAGCCCCAGGACCAGTACGCCACGGCCGACCAGAGCTACGGGTACGACGCCGGCTATGCCGGCTACGACCAGCAGCAGTACGGCTACGACACCACCGGCCAGCAGCAGTACGCCGCCTACTCCGACCCGTACATCGGCACCCAGACCTACGGCGGCACCTCCTACGACGCCTACGGCCAGCAGCAGTACGCCCAGCAGGGCTACACCCAGGACCAGTACGCCACCGGCACCTACGGCGAGACCCCGCCCGGCGGCGTCTGGGTCCCGCAGCAGCGCACCGACGAGGCATATGGCGGCGAGCTCCCGCCGGAGCAGCAGTACCCGTACCAGGGCGACGACCAGCAGGGCCAGCAGGGCCAGCAGCAGGGCCAGGGCAACGGGTACGACGAGCAGTACCGCTTCTGACGCGCCGCCCGCGCGGGACGCCGCTGATGAGGCGCCCTGGCGAGACGCCCTACGCGCGGATCACTGCGAGCCCCGGAACTCCGGCCCCTCCACGATCAGCCCGGCCACCAGCGCGCCCGACATACCGGCGTGAGGGAGGCCGCCGCCGGGGTGGGACCAGCCGCCGACGGTGAACAGGCCGGGTATGGCTGTGCTGTTGGACGGGTGCAGCAGATGTCCGTCCCCCGCCGCCAGCGTCGGCGCGGGAACCGCTCCGCCCTCCGCGCCGGTCGCCTCCGCGATGTCGGCCGGAGTACACACCTCGTGCCAGAGGAGGCGCTCGCGCAGTCCCGGCACGACACGCTCGGCGACGGCGATCAGCCTCTCGGCGTGCTGGTCGAAGACCTCCCGCTCCGCCCAGCCCCGGGCGGGCTGCGCAGGCACCACGGAGCTGAGTGTGATCGCCTCGTGCCCGAGGTCCGGAGCCAGTCCGGGATCGTCGGGCCGCAGCACGGTGACCGTCGGCCGCGCGGCCATGCCCGCAGCGGTGCCGAACAGGGCGTCCAGTTCGGTCTCGCGATCCTCCGCGTGCACCACCGTGCGGTGCGCCGCACCTTCCGGTCTGCCGCCGCGCAGTGCCAGCAGCACTGTCAGACGGCTCGCCGCTCCGCGCTGGGGTGCCACCCCGTCCGCGCCCCGGACCGCCGTCTCCCGCACGAGGCGGTCCAGCACCCCGGGAGTGACCCCGGCGACCACGAAGTCGGCCTCCGCCACCGTCCCGTCGGCCAGCTCCGCGCCCGCCGCCCGGCCGTCCTTGTCCGGGATGCGCACGACCTCGGCACCGAAGCTGAAGTCGACCTTCCTGGCCACGCACCGCTCGTACACCGCCCGCGCCAACTCCCGTATGCCGCCCCGCACATACCAGGTCCCGAAGGCGTGCTCCAGGTACGGCAGCACCGCCGCGCTCGCCGGGGTCGCACGGGGGTCCAGGCCGTAGGCGAGCGCGTGGCTCTCCAGCAGGGCCGTCAGCCGGGGGTCGCGCAGCTCCCAGGCGCCGACCTCGGCGAGGGTGCCGGCCCTGCGCGTGCGCAGGAGTCGCTTGTGCGGAACCGCCGGATACGGCTCGCGGTCGGCCAGCACCCGCCAGTTCGGCCACAGGGGTTCCTCGAGCAGTGGTCTGCGCGTCCGGTCCCATGCCTCGCGGGCGCGGACCAGGAAGTCGCCCCAGCGGTCGCCGGTTCCGGCACCCAGCGCCTCGTCCAGGGCGGCCACCACGCCCGCGCGGGAGGCGTTCGGCAGGGAGAGCTCGGTGCCGTCCGCGAAGACGTGCCGTGCGGACGGGTCGACCTGGACCAGGTCGACACACTCCTCCAACGGCTCCTTGCCGGTCTTGATGAACAGGTCCCGGTACACGGCCGGGAGCGGGAGCAGCCCCGGGCCCGTGTCGAACCCGAAGCCGTCGCGCTCGAAGCGGCGCACCGCTCCGCCGTACGTCTCCGTACGCTCGTACACCGCCACCCGGTGGCCCGCGACGGCCAGCCGGGCAGCGGCCGCCATCGCGCCCATCCCGGCGCCGATCACCGCAATCCGTGCCATGCGTGGGACTTTATCGGCCGCCACTGACAGCGGCTCGCTGACCTGGGTCCGGTCGCGGGACGCTGTCGGCGGGCGGAGCTCAGCCGGGCCGTTGCCCCACCGCCTGCGCGAGCCGCTTCTCCTCGCGGCGCTCGGCCCTGCGGCGCCGGAAGCGGCGGATCCGCGAGACCAGGAAGAGCAGCAGCAACAGCCCGGCGAGCAGCAGGACGCCCGCGACGACCGCCGCGGCGACGGGGTAGAAGATCGCCAGGGTGATGAGGGCACCGACCCCGAGATCCTCGGCGAGGCTCACCACGATGTTGCTGAACGGCTCGGGCGAGGTGTTGACCGCCATCCGCGTCCCGGCCTTGACCAGATGGCTCACCAGCGCCGTGGAACCGCCGACCGCGCCCGCCGCCAGCTCCGGCAGCGACCCGCTCTGGCCGGCGAGCAGCGCCGCGACGACAGCGCCCGCCACCGGCCGGATCACGGTGTGCACCGAGTCCCAGGCCGAGTCCACGTACGGGATCTTGTCGGCGACGGCCTCGCAGAGGAACAGCGCACCGGCCGCGATCAGCACGTCGGGCCGTTGCAGCGCCTCGGGCACCTCGTCGCTCAGCCCTGTCGCGCCGAAGACACCGAGCAGCAGGACCACGGCGTAGGAGTTGATGCCGCTGGCCCAGGCGCTGGTGAAGATCAAGGGAAGTATGGACACGGACGCGATCGTAACCAGTCGGCAACGGGGGGTCTTGGGGATGAGTGCGCAGGTCTGAGTACGCGTACCTAGCCGGTGAGATGAGTACGCGCGCGGATGGGGCGCGACCTGCGTGAACGAGAGAGTGGAGGCACGGAGAAGGGGATCGGCTCCGGCACCGGCGACACGGGGCGCCGGAACGGAGCGACCCCGGATCCGCTCCTTCCGCCGACCCGGCGTCGGCGGGAGCGAGACCGGGGGACCCGGGGGAACGACCGAACGGGGGTCCGGCGGGGGACACGGGGGAAAACGGGGG
>NZ_LGUR01000257.1 GCF_001270495.1 Streptomyces viridochromogenes | reverse complement strand
GGCGGGGCGGGCGCCCAGGGGCCGGGCTCGCCGTAGGGCGGGGTGCTGTAGGGGTCGGGGTCGTGCAGGGGCTTGGGACGGGCGTCGCCGGGCTCCGCGGGCGCTGGGGCAGCCTCGTCCGGCGCCGGCCCGGAGGACACGGGCGCCCCGACCGGCCGCGCCAACTCGAAGTCACCATCGGCGGAACCCGCGTCGGCACCGCTGCCGCTCACACCGCCGCTCGCGGCAGGCGGAGGAAGCTCGAAGTCACCCTCGGCGGAACCCGGGGCTCCGGCCGCGCCCGCCCGGGGGCGTGCCAGCTCGAAGTCGCCCTCCGCCGAGGCACCGTCGCCGGCGGCGCCCGCCGCCGGCCGCGGCAGCTCGAAGTCACCGTCCGTCTCCGACACGTCCGGCATGGTCTCGCTCAACTCGTCCGGCGTCGGCGCGGCCCCTTCCGCCTGGCCCGCAGCTCCCTGCGGTCGAGGTCGGTTCCACCACTTCGCCTTCGCGGGCTTCCCCTCGTTCATGCTCTGCTTCCTGCTCGCTGCCGACCGTTGCTCGAGTAGGACGCTTCGCTCTGGGCCGCATCCGCTCGGACAGTCGGACGGTGCTGCGTCGGCGCAAGCGGACGCAGGTGATCCCTGGTTTCACGGCAGGCCGCCACCGGGAACGCCCCGGCGCCCGAATGCCTACTCAACTCTGCGCTGCCGCACTCAGGTTCCCTCAGGGAACCGGGCGACCCCGTGCTACCTCCCCCATCTGGGCCGACAGACACGACGCGCGGCCCACCCCGGATTCAATCAGGTTCGTGGGCCGCTGCGCAGAGGTCGGGTCAGGGGCCGGTGGCCGGAGAGGCGGAGGGGGACGAGGTCGTGTCGGGGACGGATGCGGCGAGCAGATCGGGGGTCGCCGTGATCCCGGGGGTCGTGGACCACGCGGTCAGGGCGAGCGGCGGGTTGGCGCTGAGCGGGCGTATCAGAGGGGACATGGCGGCCGCGCCGGCCACCACGGGCGCCGTCAGGGTGTGCAGATCCTGGTCGGCGGGTTGCGCCGGCATACCGGGCAGAAGAGGCGCCGACACCTCGGTCGGGGCCACCGGGGTGTCGGAAGTCCCCTGCCCCTGCGCGAGCAGTGGGCCGACCGCGCGACGGCGCTGGTTCTCGGGTGTCGTCGCGGCGCCGGTGCCCTGTGTCCGCGCCGGCGTCACATTGCTGCCTGATCCCGAGCCGCCGCGGGCCTCCGCGTCGGTCGGCACGCTCGACGTGACGCCGCCCAGCGCGATGGCGGCCAGCGACACCGCGCCCGCCGCGACGAACGCGAACCGCATCCGGGAGGACGACGAGCGATCGGCGTCATGACGGCCCACGGGGTGGGTGCGGAAGCCACTGCCGGAGGCGGGGAACGTGGCCGCGTGCGCACGCGAAGGGACGTATCCGAACTCGAAGCGGTCGCTCCGCCTCACTCCGAACGCCCCCGTGCTGCCCGGCCGTCCGGACAGTCCGCCGAATCCTCCCCCGCCCAGCGGCGAGCCACCGCCGTCCAGGTCACCTCCCCCGGGGAGGCCCTGAAGGCGGGCCAGGAAACTCTCGGAGGGAGGCGGCGGGGCCGCCTCCGCGAAGACGTTCTTCAGCCGACGCTGGGCGTCGACCTCGGACTTGCACCTGGCGCAGGTCGCCAGGTGGGCCAGGACGCGTTCACGCGTCTCATGACCGAGCTCTCCGTCGACGAGGGCGGAGAGTCGGTCGCCAAGGTGCTGCTCGGCCAGGAGCCGTTCGGCGGGGTTGGGTCGAGTGCCACTCACGCGGTCGCGCCCCCTCCCCCCAGAGCTGCCACACGCGGGACGAAGGAGCGACGCTCGGCGCGCGCCTCCGGGGAGCGGTGGGCGAGGGCCTTGCGCAGCTGCGAGCGCCCGCGGTGGATACGGGACCGGACGGTGCCGAGCTTGACGCCCAGGGTCGCGGCGATCTCCTCGTACGACAGTCCTTCGATGTCGCACAGGACGACCGCGGCGCGGAACTCCGGCGCGAGCGTGTCGAGGGCCTGCTGGACGTCGGCGTCGAAGTGCGCGTCGTTGAAGACCTGCTGGGGCGTGGGCTCCTTGCTGGGCAGCCGCTCGGCCGCGTCATCGCCCAGCGCGTCGAAGCGGATGCGCTGCTTACGACGGACCATGTCCAGGAAGAGGTTCGTGGTGATGCGGTGCAGCCAGCCCTCGAAGGTGCCCGGCGTGTACGTGGACAGGGAGCGGAAGACGCGGACGAAGACTTCCTGCGTCAGGTCCTCGGCGTCGTGCTGGTTGCCGGTGAGGCGGTACGCCAGTCGGTAGACGCGGCCGCTGTGCGTGCTGACGATCTCCTCCCAGGTGGGCGGAGTCCACGCCTGCCCGTCCGCGTCGGTGGAGAAGGTCGCGGTCTGGGCGTAGTCGCCGGCGTGGCTGTGGTCAGCGGTGTCGTTCACGGATTTCGGCCTACCCGCCGATCCGAGAAAGCGCCGCAGCACTCCTCCCCGATCCACAGGCGCAGCCGCACCTCCCCTGTCAGCTCTGGTGGTGTCCAGTGGAGCCCCTACCATAGCCACCTCGCCCGTTAGCTCCGGATAAGCGGTTTTACGAGAATTTGATCTGGGCTGACACGGCTGATGCGCCTGCGTCAGCACTTGCTCGCGGCCCCGCTCGGCATCGTGATCCAACTGTGTCCCCCCGCTCGTCTTCCCACCCCTCTAAACGCCCGGTCCCATCTGCGGGTTCCCGCCCGTAACGGATACAGTCACGCCCAGGCAACCACGGGGACAGGAGAGGGTCATTACCGGCAACCGGCAGACGAGCTGGGCGTTCGCCGACGCCTACGTCGCCGAGGACGAAGTCCTGCGCTGGGCCCGTGACCGGGCCCGTGAGGCGGGACTGCGCTCGGTGTCGCCCGGCACGGGCGCCGCGCTGCGATTGCTGGCCGCCTCGGTGGACGCGAAGGCGGTGGCTGAGATCGGTACCGGCACCGGCGTCTCCGGCATCCACCTCCTGCACGGCATGCGCCCCGACGGCGTCCTGACCACGGTCGACCCGGAACCCGAGCACCAGCAGTTCGCCCGCCAGGCCTTCCGCGCCTCCGGCTTCGCCAGCAACCGCGCCCGCTTCATCCCGGGCCGCGCCCTCGACGTGCTGCCCCGCCTCGCGGACGCCGGTTACGACCTCGTCTTCTGTGACGGCGACCGGCTCGAGTTCCTCGACTATCTCGCTGAATCGTTGCGCCTGCTGCGCCCCGGTGGCCTCGTCGTCTTCGAGGGCGTCTTCGCCAACGGCCGCACGGTGGACTCGGGCCCGCAGCCCACCGAGGTCATACGGATCCGGGAACTGCTGCGCGCGGTGCGCGAGAGCCAGGAGCTGGTGCCGTCGCTGCTGCCGGTCGGTGACGGGCTGCTGTGCGCGGTCAAGCGGTAGACGGACCGCCGACCGTACGCCGCGTACCGCCGACCGTACGCCACATACAACCGTCCGTCCGCCACGGACAACCGTCGGTACGCCGCCCGCACACCGGGGAAACAGCGACCCCGGCACCATGGGGGATGCCGGGGTCACCGAAAGGGTATGGTCGCTTCCGCGTCAGCCGACGACCTTCTTGAGGGCGTCGCCGAGCGCGTCGGCCTCGTCAGGGGTCAGCTCGACGACGAGCCGACCGCCGCCTTCGAGCGGAACGCGCATGACGATGCCCCGCCCCTCCTTGGTCACCTCGAGCGGGCCATCGCCCGTCCGCGGCTTCATGGCCGCCATGCTCGTTCCCCTTCCTGAAACCAGCTCATCGTCAAAGCCGACGGCCCCATGGGAGGGCACGTGTGTCTGGCATGAGACACGCGACACCGGCATCGAACACATTGCTTCCCAGCCATTATCCCGCATCTCAGGACCCGATGACCAACATCAGTCGGCATCGCTTGGGCAACGCGCGCGAGCAAAACCACTCAATTCGGCGATGTGACTGCGATACTGCGCCGCCGCACTCACTTCCGCAGAACGGAACCGGACAGGAATTCTTTGACGCAGGTCACACCTCCGGTCAGGGCCGTTGTCGATGATCTCCGCCATGCTGTCCTCAGACAGGCGCCTACCGACCGGTACGCCCAAGCCGTGACGACGGAGGGGACACTCCATGGCCGACACCGTGCTCTACGAGGTGAGTGACGGACTCGCGACGATCACGCTGAACCGCCCCGAGGCGATGAACGCGCTGAACGTCGAGACCAAGGTCGCCCTGCGGGACGCGGTGCGCTCCGCGGCGGACGACAGCGCGGTGCGAGCGGTGCTGCTGACCGCCGCCGGGGACCGGGCCTTCTGCGTCGGGCAGGACCTCAAGGAGCACATCGGGCTGCTGGTCTCCGACCGGGAGACGGGGTCGCGGCAGACGATGAGCACGGTGCGCGAGCACTACAACCCGATCACGCTGGCGCTGGCCGGGATGGGCAAGCCTGTGGTGGCCGGGGTGAACGGGGTCGCGGCGGGGGCCGGATTCGGGTTCGCGCTGGCCGCGGACTATCGGGTGGTGGCGGATACGGCTGCCTTCAACACGTCGTTCGCGGGGGTCGCGCTGACCGCGGACTCCGGGATCTCGTGGACGCTGCCTCGGGTGGTGGGGCCGGGTCGCGCCACTGACCTGCTGCTCTTCCCGCGGAACATCAAGGCGCAGGAGGCGTACGAGCTGGGTATCGCGAACCGTCTCGTCCCGTCCGCTGAGCTGCGGGCCGAGGCCGAGAAGGTGGCGCGAGCCCTGGCCGAGGGACCGACTGTGGCGTACGGGGCGATCAAGGAGGCGGTGGCGTTCGGGCTGTCGCACTCGCTTGAGGAGACGTTGGAGAAGGAGGACGAGCTCCAGACTCGGGCGGGGTCTTCCGAGGACCACGCGATTGCGGTGCGGGCTTTCGTCAACAAGGAGAAGCCGAAGTACCTGGGTCGGTGAGTTCGGGACTACTTCACCGTCGGGGGTTGCGGTTCGTCGTGGTCGATCGCGCCCCGCGGCGGAGCCGCACATCGACACAGCCCCGCACCCCTCAAGGGGCGCTTCGCGCCACGCAGGTCTCCAGGTGATCGTCGACCAGGCCGCACGCCTGCATCAGGGCGTAGGCCGTCGTCGGGCCCACGAAGCGCAGGCCCCTCTTCTTCAGGGCCTTGGAGAGGGCCGTCGATTCGGGTGTGACCGCGGGGACGTCGGCCAGGGTCTTCGGCACCGGGCGGGTGGCCGGGTCCGGGGCGTGGGACCAGATCAGTTCGTCCAGGTCGCCCTGGGTCCAGTCGGCCAGCACGCGGGCGTTCGCGAGAGTCGCGTCGATCTTCGCCCGGTTGCGGATGATGCCCGCGTCCGCGAGGAGGCGGTCCCGGTCGGTGTCCGTGAAGGTCGCGACCTTGGCGATCTCGAAGCCCGCGAAGGCGGCCCGGAAGCCCTCGCGGCGGCGCAGGATCGTGATCCAGGACAGGCCCGACTGGAATGCCTCCAGGCTGAGGCGTTCGAACAGGGCGTCGTCGCCGCGGACCGGGCGGCCCCACTCCTCGTCGTGGTACGTGACGTAGTCCGGGGTGGACAGGGCCCAGGGGCAGCGCAGGGCGCCGTCCGGACCTGCGAGGGCCGTACCGTCGCTCACTGCTGGTCCTCCTGGGCGGGCTTGTCCATCGGCGCATGGCCGCCGGACGTCTGCGCACCGGCCAGCGCGGACTCCAGATCGGCGATCCGGGCGTCGCGCTCGGCGAGCTCGGCGCCGAGGCGGCTGAGGGCGTCGTCGACGTCGGACATGCGGTAGCCGCGGGCGGCCAGCGGGAAGCGGAGGCTGTCGATGTCCGTGCGGTCGATCGGGCGGTCCAGCGGCAGCAGGTCCTGGAGGCGCTCGGGCGCGGCCTCCGGCAGCGGGCCGTCGCCCTCTCCACCGCCCACCACGGCGAGTGTCACCGCGGCGACCACGACGGCCAGCGCGACGACCAGGAACAAGAACATAACCATCGCGGTGGCCCCCATGGTCGGTGAATGCGAGCGGTCGAATCTGTCAGGGTCCGATCGTGCCATGCGACTCTGACAGTTAGGGTCGCAGGCGGCCGAAAGGCCAGGACGTGCCAGGACACACAAGGAGAGGTCACAGGGGATGCTCAGGCTGGGCAGGCGTGAGTTCGACGCGCATGAGCCGGTGATCATGGCGATCGTGAACCGGACCCCGGACTCCTTCTACGACCAAGGGGCGACGTTCCGGGACGAGCCGGCCCTCGCGCGCGTGGAGCAGGCGGTGGCGGAGGGCGCGGCCATCATCGACATCGGTGGGGTGAAGGCCGGGCCGGGAGAAGAGGTGTCCGCCGAGGAGGAGGCGCGACGGACGGTCGGGTTCGTGGCCGAGGTGCGGCGGCGCTTCCCGGATGTCGTGATCAGCGTGGACACCTGGCGGGCCGAGGTCGGCGCGGCGGTGTGCGAGGCCGGGGCGGATCTGCTGAACGACGCGTGGGGTGGGGTGGATCCGGGGCTGGCGGAGGTCGCCGCGCGGTACGGGGTGGGGTTGGTGTGTACCCATGCCGGGGGTGCGGAGCCTCGGACCCGGCCGCATCGGGTGGCGTACGACGACGTCATGGCCGACATTCTGCGGGTGACCGTGGGGTTGGCGGAGCGGGCGCTGGAGCTGGGGGTTCCGCGGGAGTCGATCATGATCGATCCCGGGCATGACTTCGGGAAGAACACGCGGCACAGTCTTGAGGCGACGCGGCGGTTGGGGGAGATGGTGTCGACGGGGTGGCCGGTGTTGGTGTCGCTGTCCAACAAGGACTTCGTCGGGGAGACGTTGGACAAGCCCGTGAAGGAGCGGGTGGTGGGGACGTTGGCTACCACTGCGGTGTCGGCGTGGTTGGGGGCGCAGGTGTACCGGGTGCATGAGGTGGCGGAGACGCGGCAGGTGCTGGAGATGGTGGCGTCGATCGCGGGGCGTCGGGCTCCGGCGGTGGCGCGGCGGGGGTTGGCCTAGCCGTTTTTCTCGCCCCCGCCGCCCCTACCCGTCCCATCCTCTGAAGGGGCTGCCGCCCCTTCGACCCCGCCAGGGGGGTGCCGCCCCGGCCCGAAGGGCCTCGTCCTCGAACACCGGACGGGCTGAAAGATCGCCCCCGCCGGTGGGCGGGGGCTGGGGACGGCTGTACTCGTCCTCGAACACCGGACGGGCTGGAGGTGCGCGGACCGGCGCCAAGAAGCCACGTCGCCTGAGGCGTGCGGGACCCGGCTCAAGCGCAGCGCTAGCGCCCCGCCTCCTTCGACACCAGCGCCACCGCCTCCTCCACCTCGTCCGTGACGTGGAACAGGAGCAGGTCCTTCTCGGAGGCCTTGCCCTGGGCGATCAGGGTGTTCTGGAGCCAGTCGACCAGGCCGCCCCAGTACTCGCTGCCGAAGAGGACGATCGGGAAGCGGGTGACCTTCTGGGTCTGGACGAGGGTGAGGGCCTCGAAGAGTTCGTCGAGGGTGCCGAGGCCGCCGGGGAGGACCACGAAGCCCTGGGCGTACTTGACGAACATCATCTTGCGGACGAAGAAGTACCGGAAGTTCAGGCCGATGTCGACATAGGGGTTGAGGCCCTGCTCGAAGGGCAGCTCGATGCCGAGGCCGACCGAGATGCCGCCCGCCTCGCAGGCGCCCTTGTTGGCCGCTTCCATGGCACCGGGGCCACCGCCGGTGATCACCGCGAAGCCGGCCTCGACCAGGCCTCGGCCGAGGCGGACTCCGGCGTCGTACTCGGGAGAGTCGACCGGTGTGCGGGCCGAACCGAAGACGCTGATCGCCGCCGGGAGTTCGGCGAGGGTGCCGAAGCCCTCGATGAACTCCGACTGGATGCGCAGGACCCGCCAGGGGTCGGTGTGGACCCAGTCGGAGGGCCCGCCCGCGTCCAGCAGTCGCTGGTCGGTCGTACTCGCCGTCACCTGGCCCCGCCTCCGGATCACCGGGCCCAGACGCTGCTCCGACGGTGGCTGCTTCTTCCCCTCGGGGTTGCCGGTAGCCATGTGCGCTCCCTCCGCTGCGGGGCCTGCGAGTGTTGCAGGTCGTTCTACCTCAGCGTAGATCCACGCGGGTTACGGACGGGGGACGTGAGCATGACCGCCGTGAAGCGGTGTCCCGGCGGCCCCTCCTGCCCCGCCCTGTCCCGCGTCGCTACGCCGTGAGCCATGCCCTCAGCCGCTCCTCGCCCGCGAGGATCTTCGCCGTCTCGACGCGTTCGTCCCGCTTGTGCGCCAAGTGCGGGTTGCCGGGGCCGTAGTTGACGGCCGGGATGCCCAGGGACGAGAAGCGGGAGACGTCCGTCCAGCCGTACTTGGGGCGGGCGATCCCTCCGACCGCCGCCATGAACGCCGCTGCCGCCGGGTGGGACAGGCCCGGCAGCGCGCCACCGCTGTGGTCGTCCACCACGAACTCCTCGACCCCGCAGTCGGCGAAGACCTCACGGACGTGCGCGACGGCCTCCTCCTCGGTACGGTCCGGCGCGTAGCGGAAGTTGACGGTCACCACGCATTCGTCGGGGATGACGTTGCCGGCCACACCGCCCTTGATGCCGACCGCGTTCAGGCCCTCGCGGTACTCCAGGCCGTCGATCACCGGGTAGCGCGGTTCGTACGAGGCCAGGCGGGCCAGGATCGGGGCCGCGGCGTGGATCGCGTTCGAGCCCATCCAGCTGCGCGCGGAGTGGGCGCGTTCGCCCCTGGTCTTGAGGAGCACCCTGAGCGTGCCCTGGCAGCCGCCCTCGACCTCGCCGTCCGACGGCTCCAGGAGCACCGCGAAGTCGCCCTCCAGCCACTCGGGGCGAGCCTCGGAGATGTGCTTGAGGCCGTTGAGCTCCGCGGTCACCTCTTCGTTGTCGTAGAACACGAAGGTCAGGTCGCGGTTGGGGGACGGGACCGTCGCGGCGATGCGCAGCTGGACCGCGACGCCGGACTTCATGTCGCAGGTTCCGCAGCCCCACAGGACGCCGTCCTCGTCCAGCCTCGACGGGACGTTGTCCGCGATCGGCACCGTGTCGATATGGCCGGCGAGGATCACACGCTCCGGCCGGCCCAGGTTCGTACGGGCCACGACGTTGTTGCCGTACCGGTCGACCGTCAGATGCGGCAGGGCGCGCAGGGCGGTCTCGACGGCGTCCGCGAGGGGCTGCTCGGTACCGCTGACGGAGGGGAAGTCGACGAGCTGCGCGGTGAGCTTCGCGGCGTCCAGCGTGAGGTCAAGGGAGGTGTCGGCCATGGAGCCGACCCTAACGCGCCCGGCAGCGGGCCCACTTTGCCCACCGATTTTCCACAGCGCCCATACTCCTCAGTAACCTCGGCTACCTTGTAGGGCGTGCCAGAGCCGTCACCCTCCTCCAAACGCCGTGGCCGCCTCCTCCGTCGCGGGGCGGCCTTCGTGGTCATGCTCGCCGTCGCGGGCTATCTCGCGGTGCAGTACGTCACCGGCGGCACCGGCACGCCGGGCTGCGAGGTCGTCTCGGACAAGGGCGACGGGGCGCGGTACGAGTTCACGCCGGAGCAGGCGGTGAACGCGGCGACCATCGCCGCCGTCGGCACCGGGCGGGGTCTGCCCGAGCGGGCCGTGACGATCGCGCTCGCCACCGCGCTCCAGGAGTCGGCGCTGCGCAACATCACCCACGGCGACCGCGACTCGCTGGGCCTGTTCCAGCAGCGGCCCTCACAGGGCTGGGGCACCGAGAAGGAGATCCTGGACCCGATCTACTCGGCCGGCATCTTCTACGAGCACCTGGTCAAGGTCCGCGGCTACACGGAGCTGCCGCTCACCGTCGCCGCGCAGCGCGTACAACGCAGCGGCTACCCGGAGGCGTACGCCAAGCACGAGCCGGACGCGACGCTGCTGGCCGCCGCCCTCACCGGGCGTTCGGCGGCCACGCTGACCTGCGAGGGGCGCCCGGGGGCCGGCACGCGCACCTCGGGCCCGGACGCCGTACGGGCCGCGCTCGTACGGGACTTCGGGCAGGACGCGCTGCAGCCGGCCGCCGCCGAGGTGGGCGCCCGGAAGGCCACGCCATCGCCCACTCCTTCGGTGATCGAGCGGGACGGGCGGACCGTCCTGCTGCCGGTGCCCGGTGACTCCGGTTCCGGCGGCGGCCGCAGTGTCCGCGAGCGTGGCTGGCAGTTGGCCCACTGGGCCGTGGCCAACGCCTCCGATCTGCACATCAAGCGGGTGTCGTACGCCGGGCGGGAGTGGACCGCCGGAAACACCGACAGCCAGTGGCGGACGAGCGCGGCGCCGGGTACCGCGGGGGCGCAGGGCGGTCTGGGCTCGGTCCGGATCGTGACGACTCACTAGGCGCGCGTCACTGGGCGCGCGGGCGGTACGCGCAGGCGTTCGGCGGCTCACTCCCGGGGATTACCCGGGGTGTCGGTGGGCAATGGTGTGGGCAGGTTTTCGCGCGGTCACCGCGACATCCGCCAAAACCCTTGTGAATCAAGGGCTGTAAGGATTCCGCAGGCTTTCGGGCGAGGATCTTTTTGCCCGTATTTATCCGCAGGCGATAATGCGACGCATTGCCAACTCTTTACGTTGCGGCGCCGCAACCTTCGCGGGCTTCGAGCGGTAGTCACTGCGTCCGAGCCCGGAGATCAACAGCCAGTCGATCAACTGCCGGGTGCGGTCGGACACTTCATCGTTCTCATCCGACATACCCGTCGAAGGAGCATCATGTCCCTCCCCCTGACCCGCCGGATCGCCCGTGCTGCGCTGATCGTCGCTGCGGGAGCGGCTGCCGGGGTCGGTGCGGCCGGCTCCGCCAGCGCGGCCCCCGAACTGCCCGACGCCTCGAAGGTCGGCGGGCTGACCGCCCTGGACGGCGCGAGCGTCGTCGACGGCGCGGCCACGAACGCCACCGGGCTCGCGGGCGGCGCCGTCGACACCGCGGTCGAC
Source organism: Streptomyces viridochromogenes (assembly GCF_001270495.1). Taxonomy (GTDB): domain Bacteria; phylum Actinomycetota; class Actinomycetes; order Streptomycetales; family Streptomycetaceae; genus Streptomyces; species Streptomyces viridochromogenes_A. Next base: position 73,583 of record NZ_LGUR01000257.1, on the reverse strand, counting down.
GGCGCGCTGCCGACCGCGACCAAGGCCGGCGACAAGGTGACCAAGACCGGCGGCAAGGCCGCGAAGAAGGCCGTGCCGACCGCGACCAAGGCCGGCGGCAAGGTCGCGAAGAAGGCGACGCCCGCTGCGCAGCAGACCGCCGGTGGCGTGGCCGGGTCGGTCGGGACCGTCCTCGGTGAGGCGGCCGGTACGGCCACGCAGGGCGGCGTGCCGGCGACCGGCACGCTGCCGGTGCAGGGACTTCCCCTCAGCTGACGGTCGGCCCGCGCCCGGCTTGAGCCGGCGGGGTCCAGGGAGTTCCCTGGGCCCCGTCGGCTTTTGTGTGGCCGCGTACGCCTGCGTCGGCAGGGGCCGGGGCTGTTCGCATGGCGCCCCGCCCTGCAGCCCGTGCAGGCTCACGCCAGGCGCTGCACCGCGGCCCGCACCCGCTCGTCCGTCGCCGTGAACGCCACGCGTACGTGCCGGGCGCCCGCCTCGCCGTAGAAGTCGCCCGGGGCCACCAGGATGCCGAGGTCGGCCAGGTCGGAGACGGTGGTCCAGCAGGACTCGTCCTTCGTGGCCCAGAGGTAGAGGCTGGCCTCGCTGTGCTCGATACGGAAGCCGTGGCCCTCCAGGGCCTCGCGGAGGGCCTCGCGACGGGCGGCGTAGCGGTCGCGCTGGACGCGGACGTGTTCGTCGTCGCCCAGGGCCGCGATGACCGCCGCCTGGGTCGGCGCCGACGTCATCATGCCGCCGTGCTTGCGGATCTGGAGCAGGGGGCCGAGGACGGCCGGATCGCCGGCCAGGAACGCGGCGCGGTAGCCGGCCAGGTTGGAGCGCTTGGAGAGGCTGTGGACGGCGACGATGCCCTCGTACGAGCCGCCGTTCACGTCCGGGTGCAGGACCGAGACCGGGTCGGCCTCCCAGCCCAGCTCCAGGTAGCACTCGTCGGAGAAGAGCAGAATGCCGTGCGAGCGGGCCCACGCCACGACGCGGGTGAGTTCCGCCTTCGACAGGACCTTGCCGGTCGGGTTGGACGGCGAGTTCAGCCAGAGGAGCTTCAGGCCCCGCGGGTCCAGCTCCGTCGGGTCGTCGTACACCTCGTACTCCGCGCGGGCCAGACGGGCGCCCACCTCGTACGTCGGGTAGGCCAGCCGCGGGTAGGCCACCTTGTCGCCGGGGCCGAGGCCCAGCTGGGTGGGGAGCCAGGCGACCAGTTCCTTGGAGCCGACGATGGGCAGGACGTGCCGGTGGGTGACCTCGCGGGCGCCCAGGCGGCGCTCCGCCCACCCCGTGATCGCGTCACGCAGCGCCGGGGTGCCCCAGACCGTCGGATAGCCCGGCGAGTCCGCAGCGTCGATCAGGGCCTTCTGGATCAGCTCGGGGACCGGGTCGACCGGCGTGCCGACGGAGAGGTCGACGATGCCGTCCGGGTGCGCGGCGGCCGTCTCCTTGTACGGCTCCAGCTTGTCCCAGGGGAAGGTCGGAAGGCGGTCGGAGACTGCGGACACGGGATCTGGCTCACTTTCTGGTGCTGCCGGTACTGCCGGTACGGGCCGAGGACTGCCGGATACGGCAACGCCTCGGTCCCGTACGGCGATCAAGGGTGATCGAGCCGTACGGGACCGAGGCGGCGCGCGTGGCGGGCCGCTCTTACTGGTTCTGCGGCGGCAGCGCGGCGACGAAGGGGTGGTCGCGCTCGATCAGACCCAGCTTGCTGGCGCCGCCGGGGGAGCCGAGCTCGTCGAAGAACTCGACGTTCGCCTTGTAGTAGTCCTTCCACTCCTCCGGAGTGTCGTCCTCGTAGAAGATCGCCTCGACCGGGCAGACCGGCTCACAGGCTCCGCAGTCGACGCATTCGTCCGGGTGGATGTACAAGGACCGGGAGCCCTCGTAGATGCAGTCGACCGGGCACTCCTCGATGCACGCCTTGTCCTTGACGTCGACACAAGGCTGCGCGATGACGTAGGTCACGCTGTCGTTCCTCCTCGATAGGGCGCTGGCGAGCCTCCTCAGGCTCCGCCGCCTGGCGCGCGGGAGCGCGGCGTCGTCGATGCCCGCCTCTAGTATCTCCGTTCTTGGGCATGATCCGAACAGGAGGGGTGAACTGACCTGTGGAAATCTCCGCGACGGGGCGCCTTGCAGTCCGTATCACCGCTGCTGACGTGGGTAAACGGGTCTCGGTACGCTGCCTGAACGATCCTGCCGCGCCGGGTGAGAAGTTCACCGACACGGTGGGTGTTCTCGCATCATGGGACAACGGTGTGCTGCTGATCACACGGAAGAGTGGCGAAACCGTCCGCATCGCGGAATCCTCGCTGGTCGCGGGCAAGCTGGTGCCCGCCGCTCCGGCCCGGCGCCGGGGGCCCTCCGCCTCGTACCAGGAACTCGCGCAGGTCGCCACGCGCGCGTGGCGACCGGTGGAGAGCGAGCGGCTCGGCGGGTGGGAGCTGCGGGCCGCGTCCGGGTTCACCCGGCGGGCCAACTCGGTGCTGCCCCTCGGCGACCCCGGGATGCCGCTGCCGGACGCGCTCGACGTCGTACGGCGCTGGTACGGCGACCGGGGACTCCCCGCCTATGTCCAGACCGCCACCGGGGCCGAGGGCACGCAGGAGCTGCTGTGCGCGGAGCTGGAGCGGCTGGGCTGGGTGCGTGAGGTGACCGCAGAGCTGTGGGTCGGGGCGTTGGCGCCGGTCGCCGACCTGGGCGAGCCGGCCGAGGTGTCCGGGGTGGTGCCGGCCCGGGAGGCGGACGAGGCTTGGCTTGCGCGGTACCAGCGCAAGGGGGTGAGCGAGGTGGCCCTGAAGGTGCTCGGGAGCGGGCCGTCGGTGTGGTTCGCGACGGTTCCCGGTGCGGGTGGCGGTGCGCCCGCCGCCATCGGGCGGTGTGTCGTGGACGGGCGGTGGGCCGGGTTCGCCGCCGTGGAGGTCGATCCGGCGCTACGGCGGCAGGGGCTGGCCACCCGGGTGATGGCCGCGCTGGCCCGGCGGGCTCTCGACGAGGGGGCGTCGGCGGCGTGGCTCCAGGTCGAGGCCGAGAACGCGGGCGCGCGGGAGATGTACGCCGGGATGGGGTTCGGTGCCCATCACGCGTACCACCACTATCGATCAGTGTGAGCAGTGGTACCGATCGCCGTGAAAGGGCACGAGCCAGCTATGCGTCCCCCCTACCCCCCACCGCCAGAACGCTCCGCCGAACTGCGCCGGCGGTTCGCCGAAGAGGCACGGTCCGAGCGGCCCGATCTGTCCCTGCTCTGTCTGCTGGTGGGGGCCGAGGCGGACGGGGCGCTGGACGAGGCGGGCATGGATTCCGTGCAGGTGGAGCTGGACGAGCTGGCCGGCCGGCTGCCGTTCCGGCCCGGGGGGCCGCGGTCGTGGGCGGTCGCTCTGCGGGAGCTGCTCGGGGAGCGGCACGGGTTTCGCGGCTCCGCCGGGGACTATCAGCGCCTGGAGTCGTCGCTGCTGCACCAGGTGCTGAAGCGGCGGCGTGGGCTGCCGATTCTGCTGTCGGTGGTGTGGATGGAGGTGGCGCGGCGGGCGGGGGCACCGGTGTACGGGGTGGCTCTGCCCGGGCACTTCGTCGTGGGGTTCGGGCCTGCTGAGGATCAGGTGCTCGCCGATCCGTTCGACGGGGGGCGGGTGTTGGCCGGGAGCGATGCGGAGTTGCTGGTGGCGGGGGCCACGGGGGCGGCGCTGCAGCCGTCGATGCTGACGCCGGCCGATCCGCTGGATGTGGTGCTGCGGATCCTGAACAACATCCGGGCTTGGGCTGCCGCGCGGCCCGAGCGGACGGATGTGGCGCTGTGGGCGGTGGAGTTGTCGTTGTTGGTGCCGTCGCATCCGGCGCGGTTGCGGTTCGAGCGGGGCCAGTTGCTGGTTCAGCGGGGGGACTTCGTCGATGGGGCGGCGGAGTTGGAGGAGTACGCCGAGTTGATCAGCGTGGTGGACGAGGGGGCGGCGGAGCGGGTGCGGGGGGAGGCTCGGGCGGCTCGGGCGATGCTCAACTGAGTTCGCCGGTTCGCCGTAGGAGGTTCGGTGGGTGGGCGACTGCGGGTTTCGTCGTGGCTTGTCGCGCCCACGCGGCGGAGCCGCATGTCGGTTCGGCCCCGCGCCCCTGGGTGGGCTGCCATACCCGGCGATCAGAGCCAGCCCTTTTCCCTCGCTGTCCTCACCGCCTCCGCCCTGTTTCGTACCGCCAGTTTTTGGATCGCCGTCGAGAGGTAGTTGCGGACCGTTCCCTGGGAGAGGTGCAGGGCTGCCGCCAGTTCTGCGTTGGTCGAGCCGTCCTCCGCTGCTCTCAGGACCTCACGCTCGCGGTCGGTCAGCGGGTTGGCGCCCTCCGCGAGGGCCGCCGCCGCCAGGGTGGGATCGATGACCCGCTCCCCCGCCAGTACCTTGCGCACCGCCTCGGCGAGTTGGGCCGCGGGGGCGTCCTTGACCAGGAAGGCGTCGGCGCCGGCCTCCATCGCGCTGCGGAGGTAGCCGGGGCGGCCGAAGGTGGTGAGGACGACCAGCTTCACGGCCGGCAGCTCGCGGTGCAGGACCGCCGCCGCCTCTATGCCCGTCGCGCCCGGCATCTCGATGTCCAGGAGCGCCACGTCGATGTCGTGCTCGCGGGCGGCCGGCAGGACCTCGTCGCCGCGGGCCACCTGGGCGACGACCTCGATGTCGTCCTCGAGGCCGAGCAGGGCGGCCAGGGCCTCGCGGACCATCGACTGGTCCTCGGCGAGCAGGACCTTGATCGTGGAGCTCATGGCGCGGATTCTACGGCCGTGGCGGCGGCGGTGACCGGGACGCGGGCGGTCAGGCGGAAGCCGTGCCTGGTGCCGCCCGCGTCCAGGGTGCCGCCTGCTTTCTCCAGGCGTTCCGTCAGGCCCGTCAGGCCGTTGCCGGGGCCGTCGCCCTTCTCGCCCGAGCCGTTGTCCTCGACGGAGAGTTCGAGGACGGGGCCGTCGAGGGTCTGGCGGCGCAGGAGTTCCACCGTGCAGCGTCCGGCGCCGCTGTGGCGTACGACGTTGGTGATCGCCTCGCGCAGGGCCCAGGCCAGGGCCGTCTCGCTGTCCTCGGCGATGCCGGTGAGGTCCGGTTCGGCGACGGGCAGGGCGGCGGCGACTCCCGCGGCGGTCAACGCGACCTTGGCGCCCGCCAGTTCGGCGGCGAGGCGGGGGCGACGGTATCCGGTGACCGCCTCGCGGACGTCCACCAGGGCCTGGCGGCTGACCTGTTCGATGTCGGCGACCTGCCGGGCCGCCTTGTCGGGGTGGTCGGGGAGCATACGGCCCGCCAGTTCGCTCTTCAGCGTGATCAGGGAGAGGGAGTGGCCGAGCAGGTCGTGCAGGTCCCGGGCGAGGCGCAGCCGCTCCTCGTTCGCGGCCAGTTGGGCGACCGTGGCGCGGGCCTCGCGCAGCGCGACCGTCGTACGGACGAGTTCGCGTACGCCTGTCATGGCGAAGCCGCCCAGCAGGGCCGGGATCAGCAGACCGGCCAGGAAGGACTTGCCGCCCGGTGTCGCGAGCGCGACCACCGTCATCAGCGCGGACGCGCCCGGGATCGTCCAGCGGGCCATGAGCGGGGGCAGGGCCGCGCCGGACGCGATCGAGACGTACACGAACAACACCAGCCACTCCCGGCCCAGGGTCAGGGCGAGGACCGTGGACTGGGCCGCGAGGACGCCGAGCGAGGCGAGGACGACGCTGTTGCGTGCGCCGCGGCCCGTGCGGAAGAGCAGCAGCACGTACCAGGTGACGAACGCGGCGAGGCCGATCCAGCCGAGGATCCGCACGCCCGTGCTGTGGCCGCCGTGCAGCAGGTCACTCGCGGGCGCGCTCAGGTAGACCAGCCAGATGCCGGTCCACAGGAGCTTGACGAACCGCTGCTTGTTGTTCTCCGGGCGCTGCCCGATGCCGCCGCCTGTGCCGCTCACGCCTTCAGTGTGTCCTTCCGGTACAGCCAGGCCGCGCCGCCCGTGAACAGGGCGAAGGAGACGGCGAGGACGACGAGGTCCTTCGCGTGCGGGGCCTGGCTCTGCTCGATGGCCTGCCCCAGCGCAGCGTACGCGTGCGTGGGCACCCAGGCGGCGATGTCCTGGAGCCACTGCGGGAAGGTCGTCGTGGGCATCCACAGGCCGCCGAGCAGGGAGAGTCCGAAGTAGACGATCATCGTGATCGGGCGCACCGCGTCCCCGGTCGCGGAGTACCCGATCGCCACCCCGAGCGCGGCGAAGACCAGGCTCCCGGCCCAGATCGCGCCGGTGAGCGCGAGCCACTGCCAGGCGTCCAGGCGCACGTCCTTCACGACAGCGGCTACGACGAAGATGACGACGATCGAAGGCAGGCTGACCACGGCGGCGCTCGCCGTCTTGGCCAGCACATACCCGCGGCCCGGCAGGGTCGTCAGCCGCAGCTGCCGTACCCAGCCGCTCTCGCGCTCCTTGGCTATGCGCTCGCTGTTGCCCATCAGGACGGCCGTCAGGGCGCCGAACGAGGCCATCGAGACCATCATGTAGGTCGGCAGCGTCAGGCCGGTGCCGTCGACCTTCGTGGTGCTGTCGGCGCTGCCCGCGATCAGCAGGAACAGCATGGACGGGTAGAGCACCGAGAAGAACAGGAACTTGCGGTTGCGCAGGGCGCGGGTGAGTTCCAGCCGGATCAGGCCCTTCATGAGGTACGCGCCTCCTCGGCGGTGGTGATGGCGACGAAGGCCTGCTCCAGGCCGAGCCCGGCGACTTCGAGGTTGCGGGGGTAGAGGCCGAGGCCGTAGAGGGAGTGGACGGTCGCGTCGGCGTCGGAGGACTGGAGGCGGACCGTACGGCCGGACACGTCGAGTGTGGTGAGGAAGGGCAGGGCGCGCAGTGCCGCCTCGTCGACCGGGCCGTCGGGCAGGTCGAAGGAGATCCTGCGCGCTCCCGCCTTCGCCTTGATCTCGGCCGCCGTGCCGTCGGCCAGCAGCCGGCCCCGGTGCAGGACCAGCACCCGGTCGGCGATGGCGTCGGCCTCCTCCAGGTAGTGCGTGGCGAACAGGACCGTACGGCCCTGGTCGGCCTGTTCGCGCATGGTGGCCCAGAAGGCCTGGCGGGTGGTGACGTCCATGCCGGTGGTCGGCTCGTCCAGGACGATCAGGTCGCTGTCACCGGCGGTGGCGAGGGCGAAGCGGACGCGCTGGGCCTGGCCGCCGGAGAGCTTGTCGACCTTGCGGTCGGCGAGCTGCGTGATGCCCGCGCGGGCGAAGACTTCGGGGACGGAGTACGGCCGCGGATGCAGATCGCAGGCCAGCCGCACCACCTCGGCCACCGTGACCTCGCTCATCAGCCCGCCGCTCTGGAGCATGGCGCCCACCCGCCCGGCGACGATCGCCTCGCGCGGGTCGGTGCCGAAGAGGCGGATCGTGCCGCTGTCCGGCCGCTTGAGGCCGAGCAGCAGATCGAGCGTGGTCGACTTGCCCGCCCCGTTCGGGCCCAGCAGGGCCACGGTCTCCCCCGGGTGCAGCGCGAGCGTCAGTCCGTCGACGGCACGCACATCCCCGTAGCTCTTGCTCACCTGGTCGAATCCGACCGCTGTCGTTGTCATGCGCTCCAGGGTGGCCGCGCGGACCCCGGGCCCGGCAGTGTCGGCGGTCCTGACTGCCGGATGACAGATGTCATACGACGAGAGGGGGCACCCGGCGAAACCGGGTGCCCCCTCTCGTTCGCTGCGACGATCCGCTAGCTCGGGTTCGTCTCGATGACCGCCACGCGGTCGGTCTTGCTCTTCAGCGCCTCGCGCAGGGCGACGTAGACGTCCTGCGGTGTGACGGGCGTCTTCTTGCCGTTGGCCCGAGTGATGAGCACGCCGTCGAAGGCGCCGCCGTAGAGCTCCTTCAGCGCGGCCAGGTCGGGCGCGTCGACGAGCTTGCCGTTGACTGCCTTGACCTGGAGGAACTTCCACAGGGACTTTTCCGGGCTCATGAGGACGGGGCTCGCCCCGGCCGCCTGAACCGTCACCTTGGCCGACATCGCCGGCTCCGCGAACTCCTTCATCATCCGGTCGACCTCGGCGTTCGAGACCGTCGGCTGCTGTGTCGTCGTCGGCACGTTCACCGCGCCTGTCGCACCGGTCTCGACCTGGGTGCGGTAGGCCGCCTCGACCGCCTCGGTGGACTTGGCCACGTCGATGCCCTTGCCCGCCTTGCCGTAGACGGCGACGGCCTTGCCGGACTCGAACTTGATCGTGCCGTCGGTCACCGAGCCGGAGCCGCCGGAGGCGTCCTCCAGGGCGGCGTGCAGCTTCTCCTCGTCGGTGGGCATGACCGGGTCGACGACCCGGTGGTTGCCGAAGAGGGAGCCGATGACCGAGACCGGGTTGTAGTCGCTGGACGCGGCCGCGCTGACCGTCTGCTGCATGTCGAACTGAAGTCCGGCCTTGTCCGGCTCCAGTGTCACGGTCTTGCCGCCCACCGACAGCTTCAGCGGCTTGTTGACCCGCTCGTCGAAGGAGTCGTTGAGCTTCTTGACCGCGTCGTCGCGGGTGCCGCCGCCGATGTCGACGCCGAGCACGGTGGTGCCCTTGGGCACGTCGGAGTGGGCCATCAGCAGTCCTGCGCCGTAGACACCGCCCGCGAGGACGATCACTCCGCCGCCGACCAGCGCCAGCTTGTTGCGGCCCTTCTTCTTGGGCGCGCGCGAGGTCTGGTTGTCCGACGAGCCGGTTTCGGGGAGCTTCGGGGGCGTGTGCGGGCCGGAGGGCTCGGTTCCGCCCGGACCGAAGGGCCCGCTCTGGGCGCCGGAGGGCACAACGGGGATACCGCTGGTGACGGTGTGGCCGGAGACGTTGTCGGCGACGCCGCCGTAGTGCGGGTTGCCGGGCTCGGGGGCCGGCTTCTGCGGGGTGAGGATCGCGGTGTCGTCGCTGAGCCCACCGCCGGGGCCGCGGCCCGGGACGTGCGGGGAGGCACCGGGGCCGGCGGGGCCGCCCGGGCCGGCGGAGATACCGGGACCGACCGGGGCACCCGGGCCGGAGGGCCCGGGAGGACCACCGGGGCCGCCGGGACCACCGGGACGGCTCGGACCGGCGGAGATACCGGAAGCACCCGGGCCGCCCGGACCACCCGGACCGGCGGAGATACCGGAGCCGACCGGACCGCCCGGACGGCCGGGCGCACCAGAACCACGCGGGCCGCCGGGACCCCCGGGAGCGCCCTGCCTGGCGCCGGCGGCCGGCGGCACCACCGGGCCGTCGCCGGTGACCGGGCCGGTCGTCGGGCCCGCGGGACCCTGCGGGCCGCCCTGGCCGCCGCGGCCGTTCGAGCCGTTGAAGTCGCTCGGGCCGCCGAAGTCGTCGAGGCCGTTCGGAGCGCCGAAGTCGTCGAAGTCGTTCGGGGCGTTGAAATCGGCGGAGGGGTCGAAGCCGCCGGGGCCGCCCTGGGCGCCGTAACCGCCCGGGCCGCCCGGGCCGCCCTGCGGGCCGTAGCCGTTCGGGCCGCCCTGACCGTTCTGGCCGCCGTTCCCGTTCTCCGAGAAGTACGGCAGGTCGTCGCGGCGCGCCTCGTCACCGGGGCGGGCACCGTTGCCGTTGCCCAGCGGGCCTGCCGCCAGCGCCTCGGTCACGTCGAAGGAACCGGTGCCTCCGCCGTGCCCGGGAGCCACGGGTCCGCCGGTCGCGCCGGGGAGGCCCGCGCCGTTCGTACCGCCGGGACGGGAGCCGCCCGGCACGCTCATCGAGCCGACGACACCGCCGGGCCGGCCGGCACCGGCACCCGAACGCCCCGCACCCGCACTCGCGCCGCCGGGACCGCCCGCGCCGGTGCCGGAAGCACCAGGGCCCGAACCACCGGGCAGACCGGCCCCGTTGGAGGGGGGTCCGCCCGGACCGCCCTTGGGCGCGCCGGACTTGCGCGGTGCGAACCAGTCGCTCGTCTTCTCCCCGGCCTGCGCTCCGGGCTCGGCCGGGGGCTCGACGGTGCCCGTGGACATCGACGTGGCGGCCGACGGCGTCGGCGGCTCGGTGTCCGCGCCGCCGCCGGAGCCGGAACTCTCGGCGTCCGCGACGGGCTGGCGTACGACGACCGGCGGAATGGGCCGCGATCCGGGGATGTTGATCCGGATCCGGGTCGTCAGCGTGGTCTCGGTCTTGCGCTCCTCCGGCTGCGCGGCCGAACGGCCCGCGTCCGCACCGCTGTCGGAAGCCATGGGGGTCCCGTACGGCGGCGTGCCCGAGGGGTATGCGGCTCCGCCGTGCCCGTTGGGCCCGGAGGACGGAGTGTCAGTTTCACGACTCAAGGCAGGTTCTCCCGGTTGGCTCCGCCGCCGTTTCGACCCCATTGCTCCGGGCGGCTCGGCGGCGCGCACCACCATACTGGCCACTTCTGGCCCGTATCCCACGACCGCCTGGGAAACCCACACGGGACTCGCACGTGTGCGGCGTGGAGAAGTGGTACGTCACTTGCCAAGTCGGACGCCGTCGCCACCCGGTTGCCGCACCGGGGCGAGGGTGGCGCAGATCACAGCCACAGCCATGCCGCCGAGCAGGAAGAGATAGGACGCGGCCCCCGTGCCGAAGACGAAGTCGCCTTCCGGGCGGCTGGCGGTGAGCAGGATGACGGTGATCATCCAGCCGCCGGCGGACGCTACGGCCCCGGCCCGGCCGCCCGTCGCCCTGGCGGCACCCAGCAGGAGCCCGGCCTCGGCGGCGAGCGCGAGCAGCAGGCCGCCCGGGAACCACGCGGGTTGCACCAGCGCCCCGGCCACTCCGACGACCGCGCCGAGCACGAGGAGTCCGAGGTAGGCGAGGACGCGCAGGACGGAAGGCCGCTTCAGCTTCAGCGGCTGGGCGAGCATCGAGCTCATGACGCCTCCCCGAGGGTCACACCGGCGAACAGGTCGGTCTCCGTCTCCGCCGCCGGATCCGCCGCCCTCTCGCCCCGCACCAACTCGTAGTACTCGGTGGTGAAGAGGGGTTGCGCGAGTTCGTTGGAGAGCGCGAAGTACGGCTCGGTCGCCTCGGCGACGTCGATCTGCGTGGCGTGCGCCCGCATCGCGGCGGCCTTGGCGGCGGCGTACGCGGTGCCGTCGATCACGGTGGTGATCCGCTCGTCGTCGACGACACCCGGCACGTCGCCGATGACGGCCGCCTTGCCGAACGGCAACCCGGGCAGATCCACCTGAAGCCGGGCGAAGGACTCCTCGGCGACCGTGCGCGGGACGCGGTTCCAGTAGATCTTGGGGATCCGCCAGCCGGCGTCGGCCGCCAGCTCGGCCGCGCGCATGGCGATGCGGTGGGCCTGGATGTGGTCGGGGTGGCCGTAGCCGCCGTCGGGGTCATAGGTGACCAGGACCTGGGGGCGTACCTCCAGGATCACCTCGACGAGAGCCCGGGCCGCGTCGTCGACGTCCGCCTGCCAGAGGGCGGCCGGGTCGTCGTTGTCGGCGAGGCCCATCATCCCCGAGTCCTCGTAGCGGCCCTTGCCGCCGAGGAGACGGAAGTCCTCGACGCCGAGCGCGCGCATCGCGGCCGTGAGTTCACCCAGGCGGTGTTCGCCCAGCGCGGTGCCGGTCAGGTGCTGGAGCTCGGGAGGAATGACCTCGCCGTGCTCGCCGAGGGTGCAGGTGACCAGGGTCACCCGGGCACCCTCGGCCGCGTACTTGGCCATGGTGGCGCCGTTGTTGATCGACTCGTCGTCCGGGTGCGCGTGCACCAGGAGCAGACGCCGGTCGGGCAGTTCCGTCATGGGCCCCACCCTACGAGGCACCACCGACAGCGCCGCACGGCGCGGCTCGACGGCTCAGAACTTGATGCCGCCGATCATGCCCGCGATGTTCGTCGTCAGCTCGCTGATGGTGGGGGCGATGGTCGAGGACGCGAGGTAGAACCCGAGCAGCATGCACACGACGGCATGGCCCGCCTTCAGTCCTGACTTCTTGATCAACAAGAAGACGATGATCGCCAGCAGCACCACCGCCGAAATCGAGAGTGCCACGGCGGCTCACCTCCAAGAATCCCAAGGGCGGGGGGGTCGGACTATGGGGGCAGATAAATCCGTACAACAGCCAGCAGGTTCATACCCACTATGCGCTATTGATCATAACTATCCGTCCGTGCGCATCGATCGGCGCACAGCCGCACAAGGGGGCGCACTGGCCAATATGGTCGGGGCATGACGACCGAGCCTGTCTCCTTTCCCCGCCGGCACGCCCGCACCCAGAGGTTCACGCTCGGCGCGCCCCGCGCGTTCGCGGTGGCGCCCGACGGTTACCGTGTCGTGTTCCTGCGCTCCGGCTCCGGTACGGACCCGGCGAGTTCGCTCTGGGTGCTCGACACGGCGGACGGCGGGGAGCGCGTGGCGGCCGACCCGCGCGCCCTGCTGGGCGGCGGCTCCGAGGACCTCTCGGCCGAGGAGCGGGCGCGGCGCGAGCGCAGCCGCGAGGGCGGCGCCGGCATCGTCGCCCACGCCACCGACAGCGCTGTCGAGTTGGCGTCTTTCACCTTGTCAGGGCGGCTTTTCACGGCCGAGCTGCGGGCCGGTACGGCACGTGAACTCCCGGTCCCCGGGCCGGTGATCGACCCGCGTCCGTCCCCCGACGGACGGCATGTCGCGTACGTCGCGCAGGGCGCCCTGCGGGTGGTGGGCGCCGAGGGCGAGGGCGACCGCGCGCTCGCCGAGCCGGAGTCGGACGGGGTGACGTACGGACTGGCCGAGTTCATCGCCGCCGAGGAGATGGGGCGCTACCGGGGCTTCTGGTGGGGCCCGGAGTCGGACCGGTTGCTGGTGGCGCGCGCGGACGACACGCCGGTGCGCCGGTGGTGGATCTCCGATCCGGCGCATCCCGAGCGCGAACCGCAGCAGGTGGCATACCCGGCGGCGGGGACGGCGAACGCGGAGGTGCGGCTGTTCGTGATCGGCCTGGACGGGGTGCGGACGGAGGTCGCGTGGGACCGGGCGCGATACCCCTACCTGGCGCGAGTGCACTGGTCAGACGCGGGTGCGCCGCTGCTGCTCGTACAAGCGCGCGACCAGCGCAGCCAGTTGTTCCTCGCCGTGGACCCGGCGACGGGGGCGACCCGGATGGTGCACGCGGACGAAGATCCACAATGGCTGGATCTTTTCCCCGGGGTGCCCTGCTGGAGCCCTTCCGGTCACCTCGTGCGCATCGCCGACGAGGGGGGCGCGCGGGTACTCACGGTGGGTGAACGCCCCCTGACCGGGCCGCAGTTGCACGTCCGGGCGGTGCTGGACGTCACCGCCGTCGATGTGCTGGTCTCGGCGTCGGCGGGTGCGGCCGCGGCGGTGCCCGAGATCGGTGAAGTGCACGTGTACCGGGTGAACGAGCTCGGTGTGGAGCGCCTGTCGCGGGAGCCCGGCGTGCACTCGGCGGTGCGTGCCGGGGGCGTGACCGTGCTGGTGTCCCATACGCCCGGCCGCCCCGGGGCCCAGGTCCAGGTGCTGCGCGACGGGAAGCAGACGGCGACGGTCCGGTCGCATGCCGAAGATCCCGGTTTGACCCCGCGCGTGACCCTCACCGAGGGGGGCGCACGACGTATCCCGTGCGCCGTGCTTATGCCTCGGGACTACGCCGGGGACACCCCGCTCCCGGTTTTGCTGGATCCCTACGGGGGACCGCACGCCTCACGGGTGGTCGCCGCACACAACGCGCACCTCACCTCGCAGTGGTTCGCGGACCAGGGGTTCGCGGTGATCGTCGCGGACGGGCGCGGTACGCCGGGGCGCTCCCCCGCGTGGGAGAAGGCGGTGCACGGGGACTTCACCCTCTCCCTCGACGACCAGGTCGACGCGCTCCAGGACCTCGCGAAGTCCCACCCGCTCGATCTCTCCCGGGTGGCCATCCGCGGCTGGTCGTACGGCGGCTGGCTGGCGGGACTGGCGGTGCTGCGCCGCCCGGACGTCTTCCACGCGGGCATCGCGGGCGCGCCGGTCACCGACTGGCGGCTCTACGACACGCACTACACGGAGCGGTATCTGGGCGACCCGGGCGCGTCGCCGGAGTCGTACGCGAAGAGCTCGCTGATCACCGAGGACGGGCTCGTCACGCCCGCCGAGCCGCACCGCCCGCTGATGATCGTGCACGGGCTGGCCGACGACAACGTGGTGGTCGCTCACGCCCTGCGCCTGTCCTCCGCCCTGCTGGCCGCCGGCCGTCCGCACGAGGTGCTGCCGCTGTCCGGGGTGACCCATATGACCCCGCAGGAGCAGGTCGCGGAGAACCTGCTGCTGCTTCAGGTGGACTTCCTGAAGCGGTCGCTGGGGCTCGCCTAGACAGCAACGGACCGGGGTGACATGGCGCACCCCGGTCCGTTTACGGCACCCGCACGGCCGTACGCTGTTCAGCCTGACGCGTCCGTATATCGGGATCGGGTCGGCGAAGTTGCCTGCTTGTTAACGCGGTTCGCGTGTGTTTGTACGGCTATGGCGTCGGCTCGGGCAGCACGGTCTGCCCCGGCGCGGAGCGCCTGATCGATACGGCCTCCGCGAAATGACAGGCCGAGTCGTGTGCCGCGGGTCCGGTCGGATCGCCGAGGTGGGCCGGCACCGCGAGCACGGGCACCTCCTGGGCGCAGCGGTCCTCGGCCTTCCAGCAGCGGGTGCGGAAGCGGCAGCCGGAGGGGACGTTCGTCGGGGACGGGACGTCTCCCGTGAGGATGATGCGCTCGCGGCGGTCACGGGCCGCCGGGTCGGGGACGGGGACCGCGGAGAGCAGCGCCTGGGTGTAGGGGTGCGTGGGGTGGTCGTAGATCTCGGCGTCCCTGCCGATCTCCACGATCCGGCCGAGGTACATCACCCCGACCCGGTCGGAGATGTGCCGGACGATCGACAGGTCGTGGGCGATGAAGACGTAGGAGAGGTCGAACTCGTTCTGGAGGCGGTCCATCAGGTTGATGACCTGGGCCTGGACGGAGACGTCGAGCGCGGAGACGGGCTCGTCGGCGACGATGACCTCCGGGCGCAGGGCCAGTCCCCGTGCGATGCCGATGCGTTGGCGCTGGCCGCCGGAGAACTGGTGCGGGTAGCGGTTGATGTGCTCGGGGTTGAGGCCGACCACGTCCAGCAGCTCGCGCACCCTGCGGCGCCGGTCGCCCTTCGGGGCGACCTCGGGGTGGATGTCGTACGGCTCGCCGATGATGTCGCCCACCGTCATCCGGGGGTTGAGGGAGGTGTACGGGTCCTGGAAGACCATCTGGATGTTGCGGCGTACGGCCTTAAGGGCGCGGCCGGTCAGTCGGGTGAGGTCCTCGCCCTTGTACTTGATCGAACCGGCCGTCGGGCGCTCCAGGTTGACCAGCATCTTGGCGACGGTCGACTTGCCGCAGCCGGACTCGCCGACGATGCCGAGGGTTTCACCGCGGTGCAGGGTGAAGTCGACGCCGTCGACGGCCTTGATCGCGCCGATCTGCTTCCTGAAGAGGATGCCCTGGGTGAGCGGGTAGTGCTTGACGAGCCCGCCGACCTCCAGAATCGCCTCAGCCATGCAGGCACTCCCTCCAGAAGTGGCAGGCGCTGCCCCGGTCTGCGACATCCGGCTCGGTGACCTCGGTGACCTCGGTGACCTTGTGCAGCGGGGGTACGTCGGTGCGGCAGAGGTCCCTGGCGATCGGGCAGCGGGGGTGGAAGGCGCAGCCCCGCGGGATGTTCATGAGGTTGGGTGGCAGGCCCTTGATGGCGTAGAGCTCCTGGCCCTTCTGGTCCAGGCGCGGGATGGAGTCCAGCAGGCCCTTGGTGTACGGGTGGGCGGGGGCCTTGTAGAGGTCGTGGACCGGTGCGGACTCGACGATCCGGCCGGCGTACATGACGGCGATCCGGTCGGCCACGTCGGCGACGACGCCGAGGTCGTGGGTGATGAGGATGAGCCCCATGCGGTACTCGCGCCGCAGCTCCGCGAGCAGATCCATGACCTGGGCCTGGACGGTGACGTCGAGTGCCGTCGTGGGCTCGTCGGCGATGATGAGCGCCGGTTCGAGGGCGAGGGCCATCGCGATCATGATGCGTTGGCGCATACCGCCGGAGAACTGGTGCGGGTACTGCCTGACGCGCTCCCTGGCGGCCGGGATCCGCACCCGGTCCATCAGCTCGACGGCCTTCGCCCGCGCGTCCTTCCTCGACATGCCGCGGTGCACCACGAACATCTCGCCGAGCTGGTCGCCGACGGTCAGGACGGGGTTCAGCGCCGACAGGGCGTCCTGGAAGATCATGGCCATCTCGGCGCCGCGGACCCTGCGCCGCTCCTCTTCCCTGAGCTTCAGCAGGTCCCGCCCGCGAAAGAGGATCTCGCCCCCGGTGATCCTCCCCGGCGGCATGTCGAGGATCCCCATCACCGCCTGCGCGGTGACCGACTTCCCGGACCCGGACTCCCCGAGCACGGCGAGCGTCTCCCCCGCGTCGACGCCGTAACTGACGCCGTTCACGGCCTTGGCGACCCCGTCCCGCGTCCGGAACTCCACCTGGAGATCACGCACTTCGAGCAACATGACGCGTGCTCACCTCACTTTCGGGTCGGGGGCGTCGGCGCTCCGCTTGCTGTGCCGCGATGTGCCCTCGGTCGTCTGCGGCGCCCTCGTGGCTGGTCGCGCCCACGCGGCAGAGCCGCGTATCGACACCGCCCGCGCCCCTCGGGGCACTGCCGAACCGGAACGGACCTCGCTCGGCCTGCTTCGGCCGGCGGAGGACGACTCCCTGCCTCCTGCGGCGCGTGGCTTCGCCGGGCGGGAGGAAGTACCTGGCCGAGGCCACGGAGACTGTGCGGGAGGGCGCGGGGGCGAGGCGGACGGGCACAAGTACACGAGGGCGTCGCGCACCGCCTCGCCGCCGCAGCGCGGGAACCGCCACCGCCACGAGCCCAAACCACACCCTGGCCTCGCTCCACCCCACTCCCCTCGCAGCGGAGTCCTCTCCGTCCGCGTCTCGTGCTACCGACACCACGCCACCCTCACCTCAGCTTCGGGTCGAGGGCGTCGCGTACCGCGTCGCCCAGCATGATGAAGGCCAGGACGGTGATGGCCAGGGCGCCCGAGGGCCACAGGAGGGCGTGGGGGGCGTTGCGGATGTAGGGGGAGGCCGCGGAGATGTCGATGCCCCAGGAGACGCTCGGGGGTTTCAGGCCCACGCCCAGATACGACAGGGTCGCCTCCAGGGCGATGTAGGTGCCCAGGGCGATGGTCGCCACCACGATCACCGGGGCCACGGCGTTGGGCGCGATGTGGCGGAGCAGGATGCGGGAGTTGGAGGCGCCCAGGGCCCGGGCGGCCTGGACGTAGTCGTTCTGCCGGGCGGTGATGACCGCGCCGCGGGCGATGCGGGAGATCTGGGGCCAGCCGAGCAGCACGATGAAGCCGATGACCGGCCAGATGCTGTTGCTGGTCACCACGGAGAGGAGGACCAGTCCGCCGAGGATCACCGGGATCGCGAAGAAGACGTCGGTGACGCGGGAGAGGACCGAGTCCCACAGGCCGCCGAAGAAGCCGGCCAGTGCCCCCAGCACCGAGCCGAGGACCGCGACCCCGAGCGTGGCGCAGACACCGACGGCGACGGACGTACGGGCGCCGTAGACCGTGCGCGTGTAGACGTCGCAGCCCTGGCCGTCGTAGCCGAAGGGATGGCCGGGCCCGGAGCCCTGCTGGGCCTTGGCGAGGTCGCACTTGAGGGGGCTGCCGGAGGCGATCGCCGAGGGCCACAGGGAGATGACCAGCAGGAAGAGAATGATCAGCGCCGAGACGATGAAGACCGGGTTGCGGCGCAGGTCGCGCCAGGCGTCGGACCAGAGGCTGCGGGGCCGGTCGGCGGAGGTGGCGGAGGCGTAGGGGGCCGAGGGGTCCGGGGCCTCGGGGGTGGTGTTCCGCGGTCCGCCGGAGAGGGGTGGCGGGTGTCGCTCAAGGGCCTCCGCCTCGCTCGCGGCCAGGTGCATCGCGCCGCCCGTGCCCCCGCTGCCGGCGACGGCGCCCGCGCCCTCGGACTGGAACGGCTGCTCAGGCATAGCGGATCCTCGGGTCGAGTACGGCGTACAGGAGGTCGACGACCAGGTTGCAGAGGAGGAAGACGAGGACCAGGACCGTCACGAAGCCGACGACCGTCTGGGTGTTCTGGCGCAGGATGCCCTGGTAGAGCTGGAAGCCGACGCCGTGGATGTTGAAGATCCGCTCGGTGACGATCGCGCCGCCCATGAGGAAGCCGATGTCGGCGCCGATGAAGGTGACGACGGGGATGAGGGAGTTGCGGAGCAGGTGGCGCGTGACGACCCGGTGTCTGGGCAGGCCCTTCGCGATCGCCGTGCGGACGTAGTCGGAACGCCGGTTCTCCGCGATGGACGTGCGGGTCAGGCGGGTGACGTACGCCAGGGAGACCGAGGCCAGCACGAGGCCGGGGAGGAGCAGCTCGCCGAAGGGGGCGGCCGGGGAGACGGAGGGGCGGATCCAGCCCCACTCCACGCCGAGCAGCAGTTGGAGGAGCAGGCCGGTGACGAAGGTGGGGACGGAGATGACGACCAGGGTGAGCAGCAGGACGCCGGTGTCGACGGGGCGGCCGCGGCGCAGGCCGGTGAGGACGCCCAGCGTGATCCCGATGACGATCTCGAAGAGGATCGCGACGACGGTGAGCCGGAAGGTGACCGGGAAGGCCGTCGACATCAGCTCGGTGACTTCCTGACCGTTGAACGCCGTACCGAAGTCTCCGGTGAAGACGTTCGCCATATAGGTCAGGTACTGCTGCCACACGGGCTTGTCGAGGCCGAACTCCTTCCGCAGCTGGGCGGCGGTCGCCGCGTCGCACTGCCGGTCGCCGCACAGGCCCGCGACGGGGTCGCCCATCACGTTGACCATGAGGAAGATCAGCATGGTGGCCCCGATGAACACCGGGACCATCTGCAGCAGGCGCCGGACGACGTACCGCCCCATGGCGGGCTCAGCCGACCTTGATCTGGTCGTAGACGGGGACGCTGAACGGGTTGAGGGCCACGTTCGACAGCCGCGGGGACCAGCCGGCGCTGCCGTTCTGGTACCAGAGCGGGATGGCGGCCATGTTGTCCCGGACGACCTCCTCGGCCTGCTGGAACATCTCCACGGCCTTGGCGGGGTTCGTCTCGGCGTTCGCCTCGTCGACGAGCCTGTCGAACTTCTCGCTCGACCACTTGCCGTCGTTGGAGGAGGCGTTGGTGTAGTAGAGCGGCTGGAGGAAGTTCTGGGTGAGCGGGTAGTCCATCTGCCAGCCCGCCCGGAAGGGTCCGGAGAGCTTCTGGGTCGTGCTCTTGCTGCGGAAGTCGGCGAAGGTGCCGATCGGGTTGCCGACGCAGGCCCGGTCGTTGCCCAGGGCGTTGTTGATGGAGTTGCAGACGGCGTCCACCCACAGCTTGTGGGAGCCGGTGTCCGCGTTGTACGTGATCTTCACCTGGCCGCCGGGCAGCCCGCCGCCCGCCTTGATCAGCTTCTTCGCCGCGGCGGCGTCGTACCGGCACCACTCACCGCACAGCCCCTCCTTGTAGCCGCCGTCCTTGCCGAGGACGGGTGAGGTCCAGTCGGTGGCGGGGGTGCGGGTCTTGTGGAAGATGGTGGCGGTGATCTGCTCGCGGTCGATCGCCCGGGAGAGTCCCTTGCGGACGCTGACCGAGCCGGCCGTGTTCCATTCCTTGTCGTAGTGGGGGAAGGCCAGGGTCTGGATGATGCCGGCCGGGGTGTTGAGGTAGCGGTCGCCGAGGTCGCTGCGGACGTTCTTCAGCTGCTGGGCCGGAACGTCGTCGACCAGGTCGAGGTTGCCGGCCATCAGGTCGGTGTAGGCGGTGTTGTTGTCCGTGTAGACCTTGAGGGTGACGCCGCCGTTGCGCGCCGCGTCCGGGCCCGGGTAGGCGTCCCACTTCGTCAGGCGCATCTCGGAGCCCTTGGTGTACGACTCGACGGCGTAGGGGCCGTTGCCGACGGGCTTGGCCAGCCAGCCGGCGTGGTCGTCGTAGAACGCGCGCGGCAGCGGCACGAAGGCGTTGTAGCCGAGCGTGTCGGGGAAGCTGGAGAACTTCTGGCTGAGCCGGACGGTGAAGGTCCGCTCGTCGACCACCTTCAGTCCGGACATGGTGTCGGCGCGCTGCTCGCCCTTCTCCGGGTGGACCTGGTCGTAGCCCGCGATGTAGCTGAAGAAGTAGGCGTTCTTCTGGTTGTTCCTCAGGCTCGCCCCGTAGTTCCAGGCGTCCACGAAGGACTTGGCGGTGACCTTCTCGCCGTCGCTGAAGGTCCAGCCGTCCTTGACGGTGATCGTGTAGTTCCGCGAGTCGGAGGTCTCGATCTTCTCGGCGAGCATGTCCTCGGCGGCACCGGTCTTCGGGTTGTACTGCTTCAGCCCCCGGAAGATCATGGAAAGCACCTTGCCGCCCTGCACCTCGTTGGTGTTGGCCGGCTCCAGCGGGTTCTGCGGATCGGTCCACGAGGAGCTCAGCACCGCGCCGACGCCACCGCTGCCCTCCCCGCCGTCACTCCCGCCTCCGCAGGCCGTCGCGGCGAGCGCGACCGCCACCGCGCTCGCGGCCCATCTGGCGTGCGTGGCTCCACGCATGGAGTGCCTCCTCCTCCGGTGGTGATCCGTTACGGGCCAATATCGAGTCAAAAGCCGCATAGTGCACACGGACTCCGGCCAATGGAGCAACACACCATCCAGATGCACGAACCCGCGCCACTCCCCCGCGAGCGACGAAACGGACTTCTCCCATCCGACCCGATGGATCTTCCATGTAGGGCGCAATGGATCTTCGCGATCCGATGCCGAACCGTTGGATTAGGACCGCTGGATGTACACATTTCGATACGGAGCCGTCCGCATATCGAACTTGTTGCCCGAATAGTCCAGTTAGTCCGAGTCAAGGCACAACTCAATCACGTTGCGCTACCCGCGTAGCTACGGAATGGTCAAGGCAGGGTAAAGAACGTAAAGAGACAACCAAGTCGGCCGAGAATTTATTGACCTTGAATGAATTGCGTTGAAAAAGTCCGGCGTAGCCCGTAGGGGAGCGTGCCCTGCGGAGTCATCAGACCCTCCCTTGGGCCAGGAGCACCATGACCCCCCCAACTCCATCAACGGCTGCCCCGCTTGAGGTGACCGACGACAGCGCCGAGAAGTCGATCACTTCTCCCGCCAACTCGGGCAACGAGAGCAAGTCCCCGGGACAGCTGGCTTGGCGTCGTTTCAAGCGGGACCGCACGGGCGTGATCTCGGCATGCGTCGTGATCTTCTTCTTCGTGGTCGCGCTGTGCGCGCCACTCATAGCCAACCTGTACGGCAAGGACCCGTACACGACGTACGGGCTGAACACGCCCGGCCTGCTGGGCGACAACGGCTTCCCCGTGAAGCCCAACGGCGGGATCGACGGCGAGTTCTGGTTCGGCATCGAGCCCCGGCTCGGCCGCGACCTCTTCACCTTCCTGCTCTACGGCATCCGCAACTCCCTGCTCATCTGCACGGCCATCACGCTCCTCGTCGTGATCGTCGGTGTGACCATCGGTGTCACCGCTGGATACGTGGGCGGCAAGACGGACTGGTTCATCGGCCGGGTCATCGACGTCCTGCTGGCCTTCCCGTCGCAGCTGTTCTTCGTGGCCTTCACCCCCGTGGTGCTCGCCCTGTTCGTGTCGCCCGAGGAGAACACTCCGGTCTGGCTCACCGTCGTCTGCCTCATCGGCCTGCTCACCGTCTTCGGCTGGGCCTCCATCGCCCGACTGCTGCGCGGCCAGGTACTGGCCCTGCGCGAGCGGGAGTTCGTCGAGGCCGCCAAGGTCACAGGCGCGTCTCCGGTGCGCATCATCTTCAAGGAACTGCTGCCCAATCTCTGGACGCCGATCCTGATCCAGGCGACCCTCACCCTGCCGAACATGGTCACCGTCGAGGCCGGTCTCGCCTTCCTCGGCGTCGGCATCCAGGATCCGACTCCGGACTGGGGCGTCATGATCGGCCAGGCAGCCCAGGTCTACCAGGACGACATCACCTTCCTGCTCTTCCCGGGCCTGTCCATGGTGATCTTCGTCCTGGCGTTCAACCTCCTCGGTGACTCGGTGCGCGACGCGCTCGACCCGAAGACCAAGCGCTGACTCCGGCTCATTTCAGGACCTCGGCGAAGGTGCCGGGGTGCCGGTTCTCTCATCACTCTGATTTCGAAGGCAGGATGCGATGTCCTTCTCGCGTAGAAACTTCCTGATAGCCACAGGCGTTGTGGCCGCGTCGAGCTCCGTGCTGAGCGCGTGCAGCAGCGGCGACTCCACCAACAACACCGGTGGCGGCAAGCAGGATGCGGCCAAGGCCGACGCGACCGTCGTCAAGATCGGCACCGCCGAGGACTCCAAGGGCCCGGCCCCGGAGGTCTCCGGCGCGAAGAAGGGCGGCACGGTCTACCTTCTGAACGACGACGACTTCTCGCACCTCGACCCGCAGCGCATCTACTACGCCTGGAACTCGCTCGCGGCGATGGTGCTCTCCCGCACCCTGACCGGCTACAAGATCGCGGACGACGGCTCCCAGACGCTGGTCGGCGACCTCGCCACCGACACGGGCACCATGAAGGACGGCGGCAAGACCTGGTCCTTCACCCTGAAGGACGGCATCAAGTGGGAGGACGGCTCCGACGTCACCGTCGACGACGTCCGCCACGGCATCGAGCGCTGCTTCGCCAACTTCATCACCGAGGGCGCCTTCTACGTCCAGACCTGGCTGACCGGCTCGGCGGAGTACCGCAAGTCGTACCCGGGCCCGTACGGCGGCAAGCACCTGAAGTCGATCGAGACCAGCGGCAAGACCATCACCTTCCGCCTCTCCGAGGCGCGTCCCGACTTCAACTACGTCATGGCGATGCACTCCTACGCGCCGACCCCGGTGAAGAAGGACACCAAGCAGGACTACGACAAGAAGCCGGTCTCCAACGGCCCCTACCGGGTCAAGACCCACGTCACCGACAAGTCGATGACGCTGGTCCGCAACGAGCACTGGGACCCGGCCACGGACCCGATCCGCAACGCCTACCCGGACCAGTTCGACTTCACCTTCGGCATCGAGCAGCTGACGGCGATCGACCGTCTGCTCGCCGACGCCGGCAAGGACCAGTACGCCACCAGCTGGCGCACCATCCCGCAGGAGCGCATCCAGAAGGCGCAGAGCGAGGCCAAGGACCGCGTCTTCGCGCAGCTCGGCAACGGCGTCAGCTGCTACTGGATCAACACCGGCCGGGTCAAGGACAAGTCCGTCCGCGAGGCCATCATCAAGGCCTGGCCGACCGCCGCGATCCGTCAGCTGCAGGGTGGCTCGGTCCGCGGTGACTACGCGACCGGCATCATGAGCCCGCTCGTGGCCGGCTACGAGTCGCAGGACGTCTGGGGCAAGCTGAAGAACCCGGCGGGCGACCCGAAGGCCGCGAAGGAGATCCTGAAGAAGGCCGGCAAGTCCGGTTACAAGGTCGTCTACGCCTACCAGAACGACCCGACCCAGGCGAAGATCAAGGTCGTCGTCGAGAACGCCCTGAAGGCGGCCGGCTTCGAGGTCGTCACCAAGGGCATCGACTCCACGACCTGGTACGACCAGGTCGGCAAGCTCGACAACCAGTTCGACGTGTACTGGGGTGGCTGGTCCTCCGACTGGCCGACCGGTTACTCCGTGTTCCAGCCGCTGTTCGACAGCAAGAACGTCGTCGACCAGGGCCAGAACTACTCGCACCTGAAGGACCCGGCCGTCGACGCCGCCATCAAGGCCGCGACCGCCGAGACCGACCAGGACAAGGCCAACAAGATGTGGGCCGCCCTGGACAAGCAGGTCACCGAGACCGCCGCCTTCGTTCCCGATGTGTACATGAAGCGCATCTACATGCACGGCTCCAAGCTCGGCAACGTCAAGATGGACCCGAACTTCGACGGCAGCATGCTCTACAAGATGTACGTCAAGTCCTGATCCACACCTGAGAGGTGGGGCGGCGCCACGGTGCCGCCCCACCCTCGGCTCGTCCACCGTGGCCCCCGGAAACCCCGGTCCGGCCCCTCCTTACGACGGCCCTCCCAGGAAAGCCACTCCCCATGCTTCGCTTTCTCGTCCGCCGGCTCCTCGGCGCCGTGATCACGCTGCTGATCATCAGCGCGGTCACGTTCATGCTCTTCTACGCGGTGCCGCGCGACCCGGCCCGGATCGCCTGCGGCAAACTCTGCACCCCGGAGACGCTGGAGCTGATCCGCCACAACATGGGGATCTCGGATCCGATGCCGGTCCAGTTCTGGCACTGGCTCTCGGGCATCTTCCTCGGCCGCGAGTACCCGGGCTTCGGTAACTGCGACGCGCCGTGCCTCGGCTACTCCTTCGTCAACCGCGAGCCCGTCCTGGCCACCATCCTCGACCGGTTCCCGACGACGTTCTCCCTCTTCCTCGGCTCGGCCGTGGTGTTCCTGATCTTCGGTATCGGCACCGGCATGCTGGCCGCCCTGAAGCAGGGCAAGCCCCTCGACAAGATCGCCAGCAGCGCCTCGCTGGTCGCCTCGTCGATGCAGATCTACTTCGTGGGCACGCTGGCTCTCTACCTCCTGGTGTACCAGTGGCAGGTCCTGGACCAGCCCGGATACACGCCCTTCACCGAGAACCCCGGCCAGTGGTTCGGCGGACTGCTGCTGCCCTGGCTGATCCTGGCGCTGATCTTCACCGCCAACTACACCCGTATGACCCGCTCCCAGATGGTCGAGCAGCTCCAGGAGGACTACGTCCGCACGGCCCGGGCCAAGGGCCTGTCCCGTCCGAACGTGTTCTTCCGCTTCGCCTGGCGTGGCGCGATGGGACCGATCGTCACCATCTTCGGCGTCGACGTGGGCGTCCTCCTCGGCGGCGGCATGATCACCGAGAAGACCTTCAGCATCCAGGGCATCGGCATGCTCTCCCTGAAGTCCGTGGTCAACAACGACCTGCCCATGCTCCTCGGGGTGATGGTGATCACCGCCACCTTCGTGGTCCTCGCCAACATCGTCGTCGACGCCTGTTACGCCCTCATCGACCCACGCATCAGGCTCGCCTGACCCCGCCCCCACCAGCTACCCCGCATCACCCCTCACTGGAGCGTCCCCGTGACGAGCACCGATCAGCAGCCCTTCCTCTCCATCAAGGACTTGAAGGTGCACTTCTCGACCGAGGACGGCACCGTCAAGGCCGTCGACGGTCTGTCCTTCGACCTCGTACGCGGCAAGACGCTGGGCATCGTGGGCGAGTCCGGGTCCGGCAAGTCGGTCACCAACCTGACCATCCTGGGCCTGCACAACCCGGACAGCACCACGGTCGAGGGCTCGATCACCCTGGACGGCGAAGAGCTGAACGGCGCCTCGGAGAGGAAGCTGGAGAAGCTCCGCGGCAACAAGATGTCGATGATCTTCCAGGACGCGCTGACCTCGCTGTCGCCGTACCACACCATCGGCAAGCAGATCGGCGAGACGTACCGCAAGCACACGGGCTGCTCCAAGAAGGCGGCACGCGACCGGGCCATCGAGATGCTGAAGCGGGTCGGTATCCCGCAGCCGGAGGTCCGGGTCGACGACTACCCGCACCAGTTCTCCGGCGGTATGCGTCAGCGCGCGATGATCGCGATGGCGCTGGTCTGCGACCCCGAGCTGCTGATCGCCGACGAGCCGACCACGGCCCTCGACGTGACGGTCCAGGCCCAGATCATGGACCTCCTGAAGGACCTCCAGAAGGAGTTCGGCACGGCGATCATCTTCATCACGCACGACCTCGGTGTCATCGCCGACATCGCGGACGACGTGCTGGTGATGTACGGCGGCCGGTGCGTGGAGCGCGGCACGAAGAAGGAGGTGCTGCGCGACCCGCAGCACCCCTACACCTGGGGCCTGCTGAGCTCCATGCCGAGTCTGGACCACCCGGTCGATGTGCCGCTGAACCCGATCCCGGGCTCGCCGCCGTCGCTGCTGAACCCGCCGTCGGGCTGCCGTTTCCACCCGCGGTGCACCTTCGCCGAGAAGGTCGAGGGCGGCCTGTGCTCGTCGGAGCGTCCGCTGCTGGAGCTCGTCGACGGACGCGGCTCCGCCTGCCACCTCACCGCCGAGCAGCGCGGCGAGTACTTCTCCGACCTGGCCGGCAGCGCGGCCAACTGACGTACAAGAGACGGGATTTCACCACCATGAGCAGCACCACTCCCCTCCTGGACGTCTCCGGGCTGACCAAACACTTCCCGATCAAGGGCGGGTTCCCGATCCGCCGCACGGTCGGCCACGTCCAGGCCGTCGACGGCCTGGACTTCCAGGTCAACGAGAGCGAGAGCCTCGGCCTGGTCGGCGAGTCGGGTTGCGGCAAGTCGACGACCGGGCGCCTGATCACCCGCCTGCTGGAGCCCACGGCCGGCAAGATCTCGTACCAGGGCAAGGACATCACGCACGCCAGCCGCAAGGACCTGGCGCCGGTCCGCTCCGAGATCCAGATGATCTTCCAGGACCCGTACGCCTCGCTGAACCCGCGGCACACGGTCGGCAAGATCATCGCGGGCCCGATGGAGATCAACGACATCAACCCGGCGGGCGGCCGCGAGAAGCGCGTCCGTGAGCTGCTGGAGATCGTCGGTCTCAACCCGGAGCACTACAACCGCTTCCCGCACGAGTTCTCCGGCGGTCAGCGCCAGCGCATCGGCGTGGCACGGGCGTTGGCGCTGGATCCGAAGCTGATCGTCGCGGACGAGCCGGTCTCCGCCCTGCTCCAGAAGGTCCAGCAGGAACTCGGCATCGCGTTCCTGTTCATCGCCCACGACCTGGCCGTCGTACGGCACTTCTCGCAGCGCGTGGCGGTGATGTACCTCGGCAAGATCGTCGAGATAGCCGACCGCGACGACCTGTACGGCAACCCGCGCCACCCCTACACCCGGGCGCTGCTGTCCGCCGTGCCCGAGGCGACCGTGGACGAGACGCCTCCCCGTGAGCGCATCCGGCTCCAGGGCGACGTGCCGTCCCCGATCAACCCGCCCTCCGGCTGCCGCTTCCGCACCCGCTGCTGGAAGGCGACGGAGAAGTGCGCGACCGAGGCCCCGCCGCTGGTCCAGGTCGAGGGCAACAAGCCCGGCCATCTCACGGCGTGCCACTACCCCGAGACGGCCGAGGTCGCGTCGGCTCCGCGTCTCGCCAAGGACCCCGAGCCGGCCGCCTGACACACCCCTTTTCGTCAGCCGCGGCTCACGGAACGGACTTTCGCCGGCCCCTTGACCCGAGCCCCTGATCGTCCGGTTCCAGGGGAACAAAGGCCCGCACCCTCCCGGGGTGCGGGCCTTCACCGTCTCTCACCGGTGGAGCAGATCCGCCAGCGGGCCCAGCGGGTTCCGTACGGACTCGTCCAGCAGTCGGACGTACTCCTCGGCCCAGGCTTCGATGGTCGAGTGGTCGAACAGATCCGTTGAGTACTCGAACGTCACCGTCATGACGTCGTCCTGCTGGGCCAGGACGACGTACAGCTCGTTGCGTGCCACACCTGCCGTGGGCAGGCCGCGGACGGTGGCCGTCACCGCGTCCAGGTCGAGGGCCGGAGGCGGGGTGGTGACCACGGTGAACAGGACGTCGGGGAACAGGCCGTCGGAGGTTCCCGGCGCGACCAGGTCGGCCACCTCCGTCAGCGGCAGCTCCTGGTGGTCGAGCGCCGTGAAGAGGGTCGTGCCGAGCTGCCGGACCAGGTCGGCGAAGGTGTCCGCGCCGGTCGTCCGGGCCCGCAGCAGGACGGCGTCGCCCAACAGCCCTACGACGCCCGCGCGTTCGGGATCGAGCCGGTTGGCACTGGACGAGGCCAGCACGAGGTCGGTGCGCAGACCGCTGCGCCGGGCGGCCCAGGCGGCGAACCCCGCGGCGAGAACGGCATACGGCGTGGCGTCCAGCCGGCCGGCCGTCTCCGCGATCCGCGCGGGCAGGGAGCCCTCGACGGTGCGTGTGTGCAGTGCTCCGCGGCCGGACAGGGCCCGGGGCCGGGGACGGTCGGCGGGCAGGTCGAGGGTGAGGGGGACTCCTTCGAGTTCGGCGCGCCAGAACCGTTCCAGCTCGGCACGGCGGGCGTGGTCGAGGCCGCGCTCCGCGACGGCGCAGTCGGTGAACTGAACGGGCGGCGGCGGGAGCGGGTTGCCGGTGCCCCGGCGGCGGGCGTTGTAGAGCTCCTGCACCTCGCGCCAGACGATCCCCATGGACCAGCCGTCGCAGATCGCGTGGTGCAGGACGGTCACCAGCGTCCAGCGGTCGGGACCGAGCCGGGCCAGCCGGAAACGGAACAGTGGGGCGTGGTCCATCGCGAACGGGCGGGTCGCGTGTTCCATGCACCAGCGCTCCACGTGGTCCTCGTCCCCGGCGTGCTCGGAGAGGTCGGAGAGGTCGCTGACGGGCAGTTCCACGGGGACCCCGGCGAGCACCTCCAGGAGGTGTTCGCCGCCGCGCAGCACCGCCCTGCAGCGGAGTGCGTCATGGCGTGCCACGAGGTCCGCGAGCGCGCCGCGGAGGTCGTCGGTGGACAGGTCGCCTTGCAGGTCGATGCGGTGCGCGACGTTGTAGACGCCCGGGTCGGCACGTTCGTGGTGGCGGCGCCACAGTCTGCGCTGGACGGAGGTCATCGGCACCGTGGCCCGCGCCTCGCCGGCGGTGGCGGTGGCGGCCCGCGGAGGCGGGTCCGCGGTCGCCGCGCCGGTCTGTTCGAGCCGTGCCGCGATGGCCCGGATCGTGGGGGTGCGGAAGAAGTCGGCCATGGACACGGCCCGGTCCAGCTCCGACGCCATGCGGTTCACCAGCCGGATCGCGCTCAGGGAGTGACCGCCCAGCTCGAAGAAGGAGTGGGTCACCGGAGCCCGGCTCAGGCCGAGTTCCTCGCACCACAGGTCGTGCAGTGCCTTCTCCAGCGGTGTGGCGGGGTCCGCGCCCGTCGGCCGTTCCCCGGTCTCGGCGGGTTCGGGCAGGCTCTGCCGGTCCAGCTTGCCGGACGCGTTCACCGGGAGGCGGTCCAGGCGCACCCAGCGGCGTGGTACCAGGGGGTCGGGGAGCTCCGCGGCCAGTGCGGTGCGCAGGGGCGTGAGGTCGTCGTCCTCGACGGTCACGGGCACCACGTAGGCGACGAGTTCCCACTCGCCGTGGCGGTCGCGCCGGGGCAGGACGGCCGCGTCGCGGACGCCGGGGAGCGCGGTCAGTGCGGTGCGGACCTCGGCGGGTTCGACCCGGTGTCCGCGGATCTTGACCTGGTCGTCGGTGCGGCCGTGGTAGGCGAGGGCGCCGTCGGGGCGCCAGCGCCCCAGGTCGCCCGTGCGGTAGCGCACCGCCCCCGTACCGTCGGTGCGGAACACGTCGGCCGTCTCCTCGGGCCGGGCGTGATACCCGTACGCCACCGGGACACCGCCCACGTGTATCTCCCCGACGGCCCCCACGGGCACCTGCCGCCCGTCCGGGTCCAGCAGCAGAATCCGCGCGCCCGGCACCGGAGTGCCGATCGCCGGCCGGTCGTCGCCGTCGGGGTCGACGCGCTGCGAGGTGACGATGACGGAGGTCTCCGTGGGCCCGTACTGGTTGTGCAGGGCGCATTCCGGATGGGCGGCCAGGAAGCGCCGGAACGCGTCGGTGAGCCGCAGTTCCTCCCCGGCGGAGAACAGCTCCCGCAGGGACGGCATCTCGGGAGCGGTCTCCATCAGGTACGTCAGGGGTGTGCGGGGCATGAACATCCGCTGCACGCCCTGCGCGCGCACCGCCGCCACGACGGCTGCCGGATCGTGCCGCACCTCGTCGGCGATGAGGACGAGGGCCGCTCCCGAGGCCAGCGTGGTGAAGATCTCCTGCACGCTGACGTCGAAGGCCGGGGACGTCCACTGAAGGGTGCGCAGCGCCGGATGCCGCCGCAGGTGCTGGCGTACGAGGTTGGCCGGGCCCCGGTGGGGCACCAGGACGCCCTTGGGGTGCCCGGTGGAGCCGGACGTGTAGATGCAGTACGCGGGGTCGTCGGGCCCCGCCCCGCCCTCCGCGGTGCCGTCCACGGGGGTGTCGTCCGCCTCGCCGGTCAGCAGTACGGGCAGGTGGCCCGCGACTCCGGGATGGCGGGAGAGGGCGGCGTCGCTCGTCAGCAGCAGGGCCGGGGCGCCGTCCGCGAGCAGTGCGGCGAGCCGTGGGCTGGGCAGCGTCGGGTCGAGCGGCAGGTAGGCGGCACCGCTGGTGAGCACCCCGAGCAGGGAGGCGACCAGCTCCGGGCCGCGGGGCAGCAGGACGGCCACGCGCTCGCCCCGGCCCGCGCCGCGGGCACGCAGCCGCCGCGCGACGCCGTCGGCGTGGGCCTCCAGCTCGGCGAAGGTCACCCGGCCCTGATCGTGTATCAGCGCGACGGCGTCCGGGGTCCGGCGGGCCTGCCGGCGGAACAGCCCGTGCAGGGTGTCCTCGCCCCGGGGTGGCGGCTCGTCCAGGTGGCCGAGCCGGGCCAGGGCCGCGCGGTCGGCGTCGGTGACCGCGGTCAGTTCGCTCAGCGGGCCGGCAGGCGTCTCGACGGCGCGGCGCAGCACGTGCTCCACGTAGTCCACGAGCCGGGCCACGGTGCTCTCGTCGAAGAGCGCCGTGTCGTACTCCACCATGAACCGCACGCCGTGCTGATGATGCGTCAGATAGATGCTCAGGTCGAACGGGGCGCGGGCGCTCGGCACGTCCAGGAGGGTGGCGGAGAGCCGCGGCGGGTCGAATTCCACCCGGCCCTCGTTCTCGTACTCCACCATCACCTGGAACAGCGGGTTACGGCTCGCGTCGCGCCGCGGGTTGACCGCGGCTACCAGGTCGTCGAAGGGGACGGCGCGGTGTTCGTACGCCGCCGTACTGCTGTCCCGCACCCGGCGCAGCAGCGCCGGGAAGTCCGGGTCGCCGCCGAGGTCCAGCCGCAGGGGCACGGTGTCGAGGTAGAGGCCGATCCGGTCCTCGGTGCCCGTGGAACGGGCGGCGACCGCGGTGCCGACGACCAGGTCGCGCTGTCCGGCGAACCGGCCGAGCACGGCCGCGACGGCGGCCGTCAGCGTCATGAAGAGGGTGGCACGGTGCTCGGCGGCGAACTTGCGCAGTGTGCCGACGAGTTCGCCGTCCAGCGTGTGGGTCAGGCTCGCGCCCGCACCGGTCCTGACCGGCGGACGCGGCCGGTCGGTGGGGAGTTCGAGTTCGGGGGCCCCGCTCAGTGTGCGGCGCCAGAAGGCCAGGGACTCACCGGCCGGGGACTCACCGGCCGGGGCGGAGTCCGGGCCGTCGGACCCGGGTGGTTCGGCGAGCGGTGGCAGCGCCGGGTCGCCGTGCGGCCAGGCGCGGTAGCAGGCGGCGAGGTCCCGGGCCAGTACGGCCGTCGAGGCGGAGTCGAAGACGATGTGGTGGGCCAGCAGGAACAGCAGGTGCCGCTCCGCCGACAGCCGGAGCACGCGGGCGTGCAGCAGCGGTCCGGTGCCGAGGTCGAGGATCCGCCGTCCCTCGGTCTCCAGGACGGCCCGTAGCGCCTCCTCCTCCGAGGCCCCGGTGTGGTCGTCGACGGAGCAGTCGAGCCGCACCCGGTCGAGCACCTCCCGGTACGGGACGCCGTCGTGCTGCCGGAAGACCGTCCGCAGCGCCTCGTGCCGGTCGACGACGCTCTGCAGCGCCTGGCGCAGCGCCTCCACGTCCAGCGGGCCGTCCAGCCGGATGGCCTTGGGCTCGTGGTACATGCTCGTGCCCGGGTGCAGTTGTTCCAGGAACCAGATGCGGCGCTGGGCGGGCGACAGCGGCTCGCGCCGCGCCGCCGGGGTGGCCGGCTCACCCGGCTCGTCCCGCAGACGACGGTGGACGCGCTCCAGCACCGGCAGCGCGGCCAGGACCCGCTCCCTCGGCACGCCGAAGTCCACGAAGCAGGCGATCTCGTCCGCTCCGGCGGCCACGAGGCGCCGCACCGTCTCCTCGGCGATGTGCTCGTCGCCGATCAGGGCGCGCGACCCGCAGTAGCGCTCGTAGGCGCGCCCGAGCAGGAACTCCACGTCCTCCTCCGGGGTGTTCTCCAGGTCCACCTGGAAACCGAGGCTGTTCGTCACCTGGTCGAAGAGGGAGAGCGAGGAGCGCAGGTACGACACGAACGGCCGGTACGCCTCGGCCCGCGCGCTCTCGGCGTCGTCGCCGAGGTAGGTGTGGACCAGGACCACGACGCGTCCGGCCGCCGGATCGAGGCCGTGCTCGGCGCGGGTGCGCCGGTACAGCGCGATGTTCTCCGCGAGCTGCTCGACGGTCTGGGTCATCAGGTTGGTGACCACGCCCAGGTCCTCGGCGGCCGCCCGGCGGTAGCTGTCCGGGTTGCCCACCACGGCCACGTACAGGGGCAGCTGCCGCTGTACGGGACGCGGCTGCAACCGCACGTCGACGGGCTCGCCGTCGCCCGCGGTCGTCCGCAGCGGCTGTCCGGACCACAGCTGCCGGACGGTCTCCAACTGCTCGTACATCACCTCGCGGTGCCGGCCGAAGTTCTCCGGCGCGAGCGCGAAGTCCGTGGCGTGCCAGCCGCTCGCCACACACATCCCGGCCCGGCCGCCCGAGATGTTGTCGACGACCGACCACTCCTCGGCGACCCGCACCGGATGGTGCAGCGGCAGCACGACGGAACCCGCGTTCAGCCGCA
The DNA here is from genome assembly GCF_001270495.1 of Streptomyces viridochromogenes. Lineage (GTDB taxonomy): Bacteria > Actinomycetota > Actinomycetes > Streptomycetales > Streptomycetaceae > Streptomyces > Streptomyces viridochromogenes_A. The sequence continues at coordinate 41,040 of NZ_LGUR01000257.1, read as the reverse complement.
CCCGGCTGGTCCGCGCCGCGAGTGCGGCGGCGAGCACGGAGGGGTTGGGGAAGAGCGCCCCGAAGGAGTTGAAGTGGCGCTCGGGGAACCACAGGGCGTGAAAGCCGTGACGGTCGGCGAAGTCGGCCGCCTCCATGATGAGCCCGTACTTGTCGTGGGCCGTGTCGTCGGGATAGTCCCCGAAGAAGTAGAGGCTGAGTCCGCATCCGGTGGCGGAGGCCGGGGCGGGCGCGGTGGGTGCCGGCAGGACGTGCGGGGGCGGCGTCGGCGCCGGTGGCCGGGTCAGGACCGGGGTGGGCGCGAGGGCCGGGGCCGGGGCCGGGGTCCGGCCGGTGGCGGCCGTTGTCGCCGACCCGGGCGTGAGCACGTCGAGCTGGCGGGAGATCACCTCGGACACCTGCTCGGAAAGCTTCTCCATCAGCCTGAGTTGCTGCTCGAACAGGCCGTGGACTTCCGAGGGCGCGGCGGCTTCCGGGGGCACGGCGGCTTCCGAGGGCTGCGCCACCGTGGCCGGTTCCACCGTGCCGGTGTTTTCCTTCGGGCCGGCGGCCTGCGGCTCCGGTGTCTCGCCCCGCAGCAGGGCCAGACGTTCGGCCAGCCTGCGCGGGGTGTCGACCGATTCGAACAGCTCCCGCACCGGGACACGGGCGCCGTGCCGCTGTTCCAGCTCGGCCGTCATGCCCATCAGGGAGAGCGAGTCCGCGCCGAGTGCGAAGAACGAGCTGTCGGGTGCCACGTCCGCCGCCCGCAGACCCAGCTTGTCGGCCGTCAACTCGACGATGTCGTCGAGCAGTTCACGCGGCGCCGCCGCTCCCGTCTCCGGGGCGGGGGCGCGCTCCGGCGTCCGCCCGGCCCCGGGCGTGACCGGCACCCGCCGCAGCGGATGGCCGGGCAGCGGCACCCGGCCCGCCCGGCCGGTGATCCGGTGCCACTCCAGCTCGGCGCCCCGGCGGTAGAGCGAGCCCAGCGCGGTCAGCAGGCCGTGGACCTGCTCGGTCCGGCCGCCCTCACCCTGCCCGCTCAGCCAGCGGCTGGTGGGCAGACAGTGCCGGCCGAGTCCGGTGAGGGTGCTCCCGGCCCCGGTCTCCACGAAGTCCGCGCACCCCTGCCCGGCGGCCGCGGCCATGGCCAGGTCGAAGCGGACCGGCTGCCGTGCCTGCCGGCACAGGTGGTCGGCGTCCACGGTCCAGCCCGCGCGGCGGACCTCACCGTCGGCGGTGGTCACCACCGCGGTGTGCAGGGGACGGTACGTCACTCTCTCGGCGTGGCTGCGGAATTCGCTCAGCGCCGGTTCGATGTCGGCGGAGTGGAAGGCCCGGTCGACCGGTAGCTCCCGCCACCGCACCCCTTCCTGGTCGAGCAGGCGCTCCGCCTCCCGTACGGCCTGCGGCGAACCGGTGATCACCTGGGCGCTCGGGCCGTTGACCGCGGCCACCTCGGCACCCGCACTCAGGGCGACGCGCCGCGCGGTGTGCGGGTCGGCGCGCACGGCGAGCATGCCGCCGGGCGGACAGGCCAGGTGCATCAGCCGCCCGCGCCAGGCGGTGAGCCGCAGCCCGTCCTCCCACGTCATGGCTCCGGCCGCGGACAGGGCCGCGTACTCGCCGACGCTGTGTCCCAGCAGCAGCGCCGGGCGGACACCGGCGGCGCGCCACACCTCGGCGAGTGCCGCCTGGTGGGCGAACAGCGCCGCCTGGGCGGTCTCGGTGGGCCACACCCGCGCACCGTCCGGCTCTGCTCCGTCGAGCAGGAGCGGCAGCAGATCGCCGCGGAACTCGTCGGCGAAGAGTTCCGCGCACCGCTCAAGCATGCGCCGGGCCTCGGGATACGCGGCGTACAGGCCGCTCGCCATCCCGCGGCGTGCGCTGCCCTGGCCGGGGAAGGCGAAGGCGATCGGCCCGAGCGGAGCGTCCGGCCCGGGGCGTGGCTCGGCCAGGGCGCGCGCGAGTTCCTCGGCCGTTCGGCCGACGGCCGTGGCGCGTGCCGCGCGGTGCGGTCTGCCGAGCGCGAGGGTGGCGGCCACGTCGGCGGCCGACAGCTCCGGACGCTGCCGCAGCCGGTCCCGAAGCCGGCCGGTGAACTCGCCCAGGGCCTCGGTGTCGCGGGCCGACACGGGTACGAGAACGGGCAACGGGGGTTCGGCCGCGGGGGGCACGGGCGGGGCCTCCTGGAGCACCACATGGGCGTTGGTGCCGCCGACTCCGAGCGCGCTCACCCCGGCCCGGCGCGGCACTCCGTCCGGCACCGCCCAGGGCCGCAGCTCGGTGGCCAGGGTCAACGGGCCGTCCAGGTCGAGTTCGGGGTTGGGGCTGGTCAGGTGCGGGGTGGGCACCAGGGTGCGGTGGCGCAGCATGAGGATCGTCTTGATCAGTCCGGCCATGCCGGCGCAGCTGTCGAGATGCCCGATGTTCGGCTTCACCGAGCCGACCGCGCAGAAACCGCTGCGTGGGGTGTCCTCGCCGAGCGCCCTGCCGAGCGCCTCCAGTTCCACCGGGTCCCCGAGCCTGGTGCCGGTGCCGTGCGCCTCGACGTACGAGATCGTGTCCGCCGGGACGTGCGCCGCGCGCAGGGCCTGCCGTACGACGTCGACCTGGCCGGGGATGCCGGGTGCGCTGAAGCCGACCTTCTCCGCGCCGTCGTTGTTGACGGCGGAGCCCAGGACGACCGCGTGGATGGTGTCGCCGTCGGCCAGCGCCCTGTCGAGCCGCTTGAGCAGGACGGCGGCCACGCCGTTGCCGCCCACGGTGCCGTCGGCCTCGGCGTCGAAGGCCCGGCACCGTCCGGTGGGCGACAGGATGGACCCGGGGTGGCTGCGATAGCCCGTCCGCTGCGGCAGGTGCACGGCCGCGGCGCCCGCCAGCGCCAGGTCCGCCTCACCGCTCAGCAGCGACTGAACCGCGAGGTGCACGGCGACCAGCGAGGTCGAGCAGGCCGTCTGTACGCCGATGGCCGGCCCCGTGAGCCCGAGGCGGTAGGCGACCCGGGTGGCGAGGAAGTCCGGCTGCTGCCCGATCGCCCTGCGCATGCCGGTGGCCGGGTCCGTCCCGTCGTACGGCGAACCGGACTCGGACGCCTGCTGATGGTCGTACAGGTTCATGCCGGAACCGGCGAACACGCCGATTCTGGTGCCGGGGCGCGCGGCCTCGTACCCCCCTTCCTCCAGCGCCTGGTGGCAGCACTCCAGGAACAGACGGTGCGCGGGGTGCGTGAGTTCGGTCTCCCGGGGGCTCATGCCGAAGAAGTCGGCGTCGAACTCCTCGACGCCGTCGAGGACTCCGGCGACCGGCACGAGGTCCGGTGCGCGCCGCTGCTCCGGCGGCAGGCCCGCCTGCGCGAGCTCCTCGTCACCGAAGACCTGGACGCTGACCACGCCGTCGCGCAGGTTGTCCCAGAACCGCTCCGCCGAGTCGGCCCCGGGGAAGCGCAGCGACAGTCCGACTACGGCGACCCGTCGGTCGGCGGCACCGACGTCAGTGCCGCCGACCGAGCCCGCGCGGGCGTCCGAGTCCGCGTGAGCGTCCGTGTTCGTGTCCGCGGGGGTGCTGCCGGCCGGCGTGGGCTCGTGCGTCTCCTCCTCGGCGCGCGCGCCGGCGCCGTGCAGGTGCGCGGCGAGTGCGGTGACCGTCGGGTGCTCGAAGAGCGCGGTCTGGGCGACGCGGATGCCGAGCCGCTCCTCCAGCCGTCCCCGCAGGCGCACGATGAGGACGGAGGTCATCCCGAGTTCGTAGAACGGCAGGTCGGTGTCGGCCGGGCGGCCGAGTACGGCATCGAGCTCCTCCCGCACCACCCGCGTCACCGCGTCGGGATCTGCCGGTGACCGCCGTGCCGGGCCCGTCTGCGCGCTGAGGCCGCCCGCCGCCAGGCGGTCCCGGAGCTCGGCGCGGCGGACCTTTCCCGCGGGCGTCCTGGGGAACTCGTCCCGTGGGACGGGCAGGACGTGGGCGGCGGTGAGCCGCAGCCGCGTGAACAGCGCCGCCTTCACCTCGCCCGCGATGCGCGCGTCCTCGTCCGTGCCGCGGCTGACGAAGAACACGGCCAGCTCCTCCGTGCCTTGGTCCGGGCGCGGGATGCCGCAGGCGGCCACCTCGCCCTGCCGGATGCCGTCGACGGCGGTGGCCGCCTCCTCGACCTCGTGGCAGTAGACGTTGTGTCCGTTGAGGATGATCACGTCCTTGCGGCGGCCCGTGATGACGACCTGGCCGCCGTCGAGGAAGGCCAGGTCGCCGGTGTCCAGCCAGTCCCGGCCGGCGGGGAAGGCCGCCGCGTCCGCCTCCGGGTCGCCGACGTAGCCGGGGGTCAGACGCGCGGGCGAGTGGACCTGGAGCCGCCCGATCCGGCCCGCGGGCATGAGGTCGCCGCTCTCGTCGACGATGCGCAGGGTGACGCCGTGCGCGGGTGCGCCGGAGGCGACGAAGGTGACGCAGTCGTCGTCCGGGGTCTGCTCGTCGGCCCGTAACAGGTCGCCGCCCAGGCTGCTCTTGAGCAGGCGATGCACCGCGCCGGGCCGGTCGAGCCGGCCGTAGGTGACGGCGGTGACGGTCTCGGCCATGCCCCACGCCGGAACCACGTGCCGCTCCTGGACTCCGTAGGGGGCCGTCGCGTCGAGGAAGCGGCGCAGCACCGGCAGCGCGATCCGCTCGCCCCCGCACACCAGGGACTTGAGGCCGCCGAGGTCCCAGTGCCCCTGCTGCCGGACGGCGAGCGCGTCGGCGACGAGCTGGTAGGCGAAGGTCGGTGCCCAGCCGTGCTGCGCCCGGTGCTCGTGGAGGAGGTCGAGCCAGCGCAGGGGCTCGGCGACCACCAGCTCGGTCGCCGCGTGGACGTTGGTGCACCCCGTGAAGACGGCGAGCAGGTGGTACAGCAGGAAGGCGCCGCTGTGGTCCAGCGGCAGCCAGTTCACCATGGTGTCGTCCGGACGCACGTCCAGGATCCGCCGGCTGCTCGCCGCGAAGTCGGCCAGTCCGGCGTGCGTGAGCCGCGCGGCCTTGGGCGTGCCGGTGCTGCCGGAGGACAGCATCAGCAGGGCGGTGCCGCCCGGTTCGGGCTCGACATGGTCGTCGGCCGGTGGCGCGTTCAGGCAGTCGCGCGCGATCTCGACCCGCAGCCCGGGCGCGGCCCGGCCGACCGCCGCCGCGCCGGCCGCGTCGCTGACCACCAGGGGACCGCCGAGCAGACGGTGTGCGTCCCGCAGGCGTTGAAGGGCCGGGGAGCCCGGCAGGGGAGGCTCCGCGATGGCCACGGGATGCGCGCCGCCCAGCACGCCGGCCCAGAAGGCGGGGAAGAACTCGGCCGGCGGCAGCCCGCACAGCACCACGGTGTCCCCGGCCCGCAGGCCGCGCTCCCGCAGCCCCGCGAGCAGCCGCCGTGCCCGGTCGAGCAGTTCGGGATACGACTGCCCGGTCGTGGTGCCGTCCGCGGCGACCGTGACGACGGCCGCCCCGGAGTCGGCCCGTGCGGCGCGCAGCAGCGCCGCCACGGCGTCCGGCGGATCGTCCCCCGTACGATCCGGCTCAGGACCCCGGCAAAGTGCGTGCCCCCGTACTCGTTCCATGCGAGTCCTCTTCCTTTTCGCCAGGTGTGACGGCCGAGCGCGACAGGTCTGTGCCGCGCCGGCCGGAGGTGAACAACAGCAGCGCCAGCGCCCCGCACACGGCCGCGCCGTGGAAGGCGGCCACGACGGCCAGGACGGGCAGTGACTCGAGTGCGGCCGCGGCGGTCACCGCGCCCAGCGCGAACCCGGACTGCTCCGCGGTGGCGGACAGGGCGAACAGCCGTCCGCGCTGCCGGTCGGAGGCCGCCTGGAGCCGGGTGGTGTAGACGATCTCGGTCCAGCCGTCCGCGAACCCCGCCGCCCCGGCCGCCACGACGAGCCCGGCCGTGGGCAGGCCCAGGAACGCCGCGGTGAAGCAGAACGCCATGGCGCAGGTCCCGACGGCGAAGGCGCGCTCGCCCCAGGCCGCCTCGGGCCGTCTGCGCCGGAGCGCCCAGTGGGCGAGGACGGTGCCCACCGCCCAGGCCGCCCAGAACCGGGCCATGAACACGGCGGGCTCGTCCGGAGCGGCGACGTGTGCGACGACGGGCAGGGCGGCGTTGTGCGAGGAGGATGCCAGGGCGTCCACGCCTCTGAGCAGGATCATGCCGAGCAGCAGGCCGGGCAGGCCCGCCGTGGCGAACCGGCGCAGTCCACGGCGCGGGGGTACGGCCTCGTCCTCCCCGTCGGCCGGTGCCTCGTCGTCCGTACGCGGCCGCAGCACCAGCAGGGCGGCGGCGGACACGGCGAAACTCACGGCGTTGCAGGCGAACGCGAGCGCGTATCCGCCCGCCGCGATGACGGGCGCGGCCGAGGCGAAGCCCAGCACCGTGGCCAAGGAGCGCGCCGACATCAACAGGCCGTTCGCCCGGGCCCGGTTCCGCGAGCCGACCATGACCGGGACGGCGCTGCGCAGGGCGACGCTGAAGAACGTGTTCCCGGCTCCCAGGACCACGACCACCGCGGCCAACAGCCACATCGGGGTGCGTGGGGCGCTGAGCGCCAGCGCGGTCATGGCCGCCGCCTGGGCGACGTCGGCGCAGACCATCACCGTGCGGCGGGTCAGTGCGGCGGGCAGCGCCCCTGCGGCGAACCCCGCCGCGAACCCCGAGAGCAGCCGCAGCGCCATCACCGCGCCGACTCCGAAGGCGGTACCGGAGACCTCGTAGGAAAACAGGCCGAGCGCGATGAGATTCAGGTAGTTGCCGAAGGCGGAGGCGGCATAGGCGGAGACGAGAAAACGGAATCGCCCGTTCACTTCCCCCACCAAGCCCCCTCGCCCCACACGACCGATTCATCAGTTACGTGCCCGCACGATCCTAACTGCCGTGCCGGCGACCGGTATTTGTTTTCCGGATCGGCGGTTCACCGAGTTGCATCACGGTATTTCCCATGGAATTCACTCACGGTGTCGGAAATAGCTGTCGGTTGGGTGAGATACGCGCATCACGCGAGAACCCGGCGGATCCACATCGCGAATGCCTCGGTGATCAGGGTGACGGTCAGCAGCATCAGGACGATGGTGGTCACCAGCCCGAACTCCAGCACCCGCGCGGCGTTGAGCAGTTCGAAGCCGATGCCTCCGGCCCCGACGACCCCCAGCAGCGTCGCCGCCCGGATGTTGACGTCGAGCTGGTACAGGGTGTGCCCGGCCAGTGCGGGCAGTGCCTGCGGAAGGACCGCGGCGAAGAACACCTGTCCCCGGGACGCCCCCGTGGCCACCAGCGACCGTGCGGGACCGGGATCGAGCTCCTCCAGGGAATCCGCGACCAGCTTGCCCAGCAGGCCCAGGGAGCCGACGGCCAGGGCCAGCGCGCCGGCGACCGGGCCCAGCCCGGTGACCACCACGAGAACGATGGCCAGCACGACCTCGGGTATTCCGCGCACGGCGACGGTCAGCGTACGGAACACCCGGGAAACCCGGGGAGAGGGCGAGGTGTTCCGGGCCGCCAGCACTCCCACGGGCACGGCCAGGACCATCCCCAGCACCGTTCCCGCGAGGGCCGTCTTCACCGTCACCCACAGCGCGTCGAACAGTCCTTCCAAGCCCCCGGGCGCAGTCGGCGGAAGGTACTGGCCGAGTACCGACGGGAGATCGGCCAGCCCGGCGGCCAGCTGCGTCGCGGACAGCTCGGCTCCCCGGACGCAGGCCCAGAGGACCACGACCGTCACGACGGCGTACGTCCAGCGCCGGACCCGGGCCAGGGGCCACGGCGGGCTGCCGCCGGGCCTGACGGAAGTCCGGACGGCCGGCGCCCCGGTGCCGTTCACCGCGGTTCCCCGGCCCAGGTCCCGGCCGCGTCCGCGTCCGGGCAGACGGCTCGTCAGGCGGTTGCGGCGTGCCTTCCCCTCCTGCACCGCGCCGCGCAGGATCGCGTGGCGGACGGTCCCGGAGAGCAGTTCCATGGCCAGACAGAGGGCGAGCACCACCACGGCCAGTGCCATGCCCCGGCGGTAGTCGAGCCGCTGGAAGGACTGTGCGATCTCGAAGCCGATCCCGCCGACACCGACGAAGCCCAGCAGCACCGACCCGCGCAGATTGATGTCCAGCCGGTGCAGCGCCGTCGCGATGAACGCGGGCAGCACCTGGGGCAGGACGGCCGCGACCAGTTCCTGGGGACGGGAGGCGCCGGCCGCGCGCAGGGCCCGGCGCGGGCCTTCGTCGACCTCCTCCAGCGAGTCGGCGTACAGCTTTCCGACCATGCCGACCGAGTGCAGGCCCATGGCGACGACACCCGCCGTGGCACCGAGTCCGAACACCCGGACGGCCGCGATGGCCATGATCACATCGGGAATCGCCCGCGCCAGGACGATCACACCGCGCGCGCCGCCACGGGCGTACGCGTTCGAGGTGATGTTGCGCGCGGCCAGCATGCTCACCGGCACGCTCAGGACCAGGGACATCAACGTGGCGCAGACGGCGATCGACAGGCTTTCGCCGGCCAGGCGCACCAGCTCGGCGAGCGGCGGAAAGTCCAGCGGGAGCATCCGGCCGGTGAAGTCGACCGCGTTGTGGGCGCCGTCGACCAGCGTCGCGATGTTGATGCGCAGGTCGACGACGGCCCAGCAGGCGGTCACCGCCAGTGCCAGCAGCGTCAGATGGGGGAGGGCGCGCGCCGCGGCCCCGGTCCGGGGCCCAGGGGCGGCGCCGACGGATGCCGTACGGACCTTGAGATCCCCGGTCTGTGTTCGCGAGCTCATGACTGCGCACCGACGAACAGGGCCGGCTCGTCGTCTCCCTGGTAGATGCGGGCGATGTCCGTGCGGCTCACGCGCTCGGCCGGGGAGTCGAGCACCGTGCGCCCCGCGTTCAGGCCGATGACGCGGTCCGACCAGGTCAGCGCGGCGTCGACCTGGTGCAGGGTGCAGATGGTGGTGAGCCCGTCGGTCTGTCTGATGTCGGCCAGCAGTTCCATGATCTGCCGCGCGGACCGCGGGTCGAGGGAGCTGACGGGTTCGTCGGCGAGCAGGACACGCGGCTCCTGCATCAGGGCGCGGGCCACACCGACGCGCTGCTGCTGCCCGCCTGACAGCGTGTCGGTGCGCTGGAAGGCCTGGTCCGCGAGCCCGACCCGGTCCAGCTGGGCCAGTGCCTGCTCACGGATGGCCCGGGGATAGGTGACGAGCCCGGAACGCGGTCCGCGCAGTCGGCTCAGCGCCCCGGTGCAGACGTTCTCCAGCGCGGTCCTGCTGCCCACGAGGCCGAAGTTCTGGAAGATGAACCCCACCCGCCGACGCAGGGCTCTCAACTCCGCCTTCCCCGCTCGGCTGGGCTCGGTTCCCAGCACGCTCACCCGGCCGCCGGTCGGCGCCTGGAGACCGTTGAGCAGTTGCAGCAGCGTGGACTTCCCGGAGCCGGAGGGGCCGAGCAGCGCCACGAACTCTCCCGGGGCCACGGTGAAGGAGATGCCGTCCAGAGCGCGCACCTCCCCCTCGCGCCCGGCGAAGGACTTCGCCACTTCCTCCAGTCGGACGAGCGGGTCTTCTGTCATCTGCTGCTCCCCGGGCGCCGCACGACCTCGCGTATGCCGCTCACTGGTCGGCCACGCACTGTTCTTCGCCGACCAGGCGGCACACGTCGCGCACGCTCTCGAAGTCCGCGTCGTCCGTGGGCACGAAGCCCCAGTAGCCGTCGATCTTGCAGCCCTCGCCCTCGCAGAAGCCCTGCTGCTCCAGATAGTCGGCGTTGGCCTTGTTCCGGAACGTCTCGACGATCTTCTTCTTGAGTTCCGGGGCGAGTTCGTCACTGACGGTGAGGGGCGAGCCGGGGATCTGCTCGGACTTCCAGATGACCTCGAAGTCGCCGGCCTTGGCGCTGCCCCGTTCGACGAGCAGCTTGTCCACCATCGCGTCGTAGGCGAAGCCGCCGTCACACTGACCGCTGCGCACGGCGAGCGCGGAGGCGTCATGTCCGCCCGCCATCACCGGCTGGAGGTCCTTCTCCTTGACGCCGGCCTTCTGGAGTCCCGCCATGGGGTAGAGGTATCCGGACGTCGAGGTGGGATCGACGAAGCAGATCTTCCTGCCCTTGAAGTCGGCCACCCGGTCCAGCTTCGAACCGCGCTTGACGATGGCGTACGACCGGTATCCCGAGCTGTCGCCCTTGGCCTCGACCTGTGCGGCGACCGGGGTGAGGGCGACGCCGCTGCGGCGGGCTGCCACGTACGAGAGCGGGCCGTGCATCGCGATGTCGATCTTGCCCGCGCGCTGCCCCTCGATGACGGACGCGTATGTCGTCGCCTTCTCCACGCGCACCTTGCGCCCGGTTTCCCGCTCCAGCAGCTTGGCGAGGGGCTCGTATTCGGTCTGCACGCTGGAGGAGCTTTCGTCGGGAACGGTCGCCAGAACCAGCTCTTCCGGATTACGGCCGTTGCCGGCGATATCCCCGTTCCCCCGCGTGTCCGCACTCGACCCGCAAGCCGAGAGCCCCAGGCCCAGCAGAGCGACAACCGCACATCTGACGAGCGAATTCGACAGGGCAGCCATGGTTTCCCCCTTGGAGAATGATCGATTCGATATCTGCTACAGAAATGCGCGGGCGGGGTCAGAGGCCGAGCTGTCTCAGCAGGGCGAGACCGCTCTGGTCGAGTTGGTAGAAGACCCGCCCCCCGAGCCGTTGCTTCCAGACGATCCCCGTGTCGTTCAGCACGGCCAGGTGCTGGGAGACGGTGCTCTTGGCCATGCCGAGCGCCTCCGCGACCGCGGTCGTCGTCTTCGGCGCGTCCAGCGCGCGCACCACCTGCGCGCGGCCCTTGCCGAGCAGGAGAGCCAGCCGGTCCTCGGCCTGCGGTGCGTGTTCCCGTGCGGTGAGGACGTGGAAGTAGCCGGTCGCGCGCGCCTGGTACGACATGGCCACCACGCCGCGCTCCTCCAGGAACAGCCGGATGCCGCCCGCGAACACCGTCGGCACCAGAAGCAGCCTCGACCGCGACAGCGTGACGTCCAGATCCCGGTGGTACGGCGCGGTCAGTACCGGCCGCGACCACGCGACGCGCCCGCCCAGCTCGGTGAGCATGGGCTCGGCTCCCTCGACGGCGAGCGTACGGCCGCGGAAGAGGATCTCCTCCTCCAGCGACGCGCGGATGGAGTTCCAGTGCGGGGCGATGGCCCAGTCCCAGTAGTCCTCCAGCAACGGGACGAGACGGTCCGCCTCCGGATCGCCGGCGCTCGTCTCCCGTATGTGGTCCAGCTCCGCGGCCAGCGTGTTGCGGGCCGGGTCGGGAACCGGCACGAAGCCCGCCGGAAACGGCCGCGGGTCCGGGCGCCGCAGCGGCTCCACCAGGGTCCGGACGAGATCCGCCGGCAGTCTGTCCCGCACCCGGCGGGCCCAGTCCGTGTACGGGGAGGGCGCCGCACCGCGGTAGCGGGCCAGGATGCCCAGGCTGCCGATGATCTCCCACAGCGGGCTGAAGGTGAGCCGTACGGTGCTCAGGCTCGCGTCGTCGACGGTGAGGCGTATCACGACGCGTCCCGCCCCGGCGACCGGCGTGCCCGGCCGATGAACCGCGTCATCACACGTCCACCCGCATGGCGATGTCCTGGCAGATGGTGAGGACGTTCTTGATCCATGGCCGCGGGTCGACGGGGTCGTAGCCCTGCATCGTCTCGATCTTCCAGTACTCGTCGAAGGAGAGCGCCCGGGGAGCGCAGGCCCGGAACCGGTTGGGCCGCCACTTCAGCAGATGGCTGCCGTACTCCCCCTCGGCCTCCAGCAGCGCGTCGATGGCGTGCCCGAAGGCCATCCGGGCGGAGATCGTGGCGCTCTCCAGGTCGCCGGCCTCCATCTGCCCCAGGGCGTCCTCCACCGCGTCGTCGGCGGCGCCCAGCGACCGGACGACGACGAAGGAACGGAACGCCGAGTCCACCAGCCGCTCGCGGGTCCGCGTGATCCAGTCCTGTCCGAGGACGGGGAAGCACGTCCCCAGGTGGGCCAGCAGCAGCTCCTCACGACGGGTCAGCGCCTCCTCGGTGACCCGGCCGCCCTCGTATGCCTCCCAGGAGACCTTGGACAGGGCCTGCCCGATCTGCCGCTCCAGCCAGTAGGTGACCTCCCAGCGCCTGTCCTTGCGGTGGAAGACCTCGCTGCGCACATACGGCGGGTCCAGCGGAACCGTGCTGGTTCTGCTGGTGGCCGAGACGCGTTCGGCGCGGGTGACGACGTAGATGTCGAAGTCACTGCGCGCGTTGTGCCAGCCTCGGGCCGCGGATCCCACGACGAAGGCCGCGACGACCCCCTCCGGGACGAGGCCGCATTCCTGGAGCGGGGTCAGCCAGTGGTTCACCGACTCGTCCATCAGCACCTCAAGAGAAGTTCAGTGAGTTCGTTCGGGGAGAAGCGGACCGGGTTGTTCCCGAGCCGCTGGACGTTCGCGGCGGCGGCCAGTCCACGCACCTCGGCCGGGGACCGCACCCCCACTTCGGACAGGCTCATGGGCAGACCGAGACGTCGCGCCAGGGCGACGAAACAACGGCCCGACTCGGCCGGGCCCGGCGCCCCGAGCAGTCCCGCGATGTCGTCGAGGGCCCGCCGGTAGGCCGACGACCGGACCGCCGGCTGAAGGTCCGAGGAGCCCGCCCGGGCATGCGCGTCCAGGAAGGCGCCGAGGGTGAGCGCGACCGCGTGGCCGTGACTCACGCCGTACCGGCGCGTGATGCCGTAGGACAGTGCGTGCGCGCCCGTCGTCCTGGACAGGTTGATCGCACGCCCCACGAGATGGCTGCCCACCGTCATGGACCGCGCGGCCCCGGCGTGCGGGGACGACACGAAGTCGACGATGGCGGACAGCAGCAGCCGTAAGCCACGCAGGGCGAGGCCACGGCTCTCCGGACGAGCGTGCACGGCCCAGAGGCTCTCGATGCCCTGGGCGACGGCATCCATACCGGAGGCCGCCCGCTGGTAGGCGGAGCCACTCTCGCTGAGCGCCGGGTCGAGGACCGCGGCGTCCGGGAGCAGAGCCGCGCCGGCCACCGAGAACTTGTCATCGCCGATGTACACGACGGCGAAGTGGGTGGCCTCGCTGCCGGACCCGGAAGTCGTCGGGACCAGTACGAGGTTCATACGCCGTCGGTCGATCGCCGCTCCGGAGCGAATGCGCTCCTCGATATCGCCGGGGGGTACGTCCGCCAGCGCGCACAGCAGCTTGGCCATGTCCAGGGCGCTGCCGCCGCCCACGCCGACGACGGTGTCCGGACGCAGGTCCCGGACCAGGGCGAGCCCCGGTTCCAGCTCGCGGATGTCCGGGTTCGGGGAGAAGTCGTGCCACCGCCGGACCCGGGTCCGCGGCCCGAAGGCACTCAGCATCCGAGCGGCACCGGACGCCTCGAACGACCGCGCCCCGTGCACGACCAGGACTCGGCCGGCGGACATGCCCTCCACCAGCTCCGGTACCGATGTGACGGCACCCCGGCCGTACCGGACCACGGGCTCACCGAGCTTCACGGTGCCGCCTGTTCCGCCAGCGCGAGCATGGTCGCCGTCCTGCTCTCGGCCGGGGTGGCCCGTGGGCGCCCGAGGTCGGCGCGGCTGCCCGGCCTGACACGGATCTCCAGCAGGGCGGGGCCTGTGGCCTCCCTCAGCTCGGCCACGCCGGCCGGCAGCGCCGCCAGGGAGGACACGCCGGTCGCGTGCCGGTAGCCGCAACTCCTGGCCAGCGCGGGCACGTTCACCTGGTCGATCGAGGTGGGCTGTCCGCCCACGCTGTCATGCACCCCGTTGTTGAAGACCACGTGGAAGAACGTGCGCGGGGCATGCTGTGCGACGACGGGCAGGGCGCCCAGGTGCATCAGCAGTGATCCGTCGCCGTCCAGGCACCACACCTCCCGCTGCGGCTCGTGCAGGGCGATGCCCAGGGCGATCGAGCTGGCGTGTCCCATCCCGCCCACGGTGAGGAAGTCCAGCCCCGCCCCGCTCGCGGTGCGCTCGCGGTACTCGAAGAGTTCGCGGCTGAGCATGCCGGTGCTGGACACCACGACCCGCCCGGGGCCCAGCTCGTCGGCCAGGGCGACCAGCGCCTCTTCGCGGCTCGGCAGCGCGGTCGACCCGCCGGCCTCGTCGGCCGGGGGCTCGCCGACTTCGGTCGCGGCCCGCGCGAAGGTGCCCTTCTCCACCAGGAGGACATAGGGCGTGCCGGCGGCGACGGAGTGCGCGACCGCCTTCCGGGCGGCCTCGCCGGCCGCCTCCGTCTCCCGCGGAAGCACCGACCAGGGCAGCTCCAGGGCGTCCAGCAACGCGGGCGTGATCCTGCCCTGCTTGCGGTGCTGGGGTTCGTCGGGCACGCCCGGCTGCCCCCGCCAGCCGATCAGGACCAGCATCGGGATGCCGTAGACCTCGGGATCCGCCAACGAGGCCAGCGGGTTGACCGTGTTGCCCAGACCGGAGTTCTGGAGATAGACCAGCGCCGGTGACCCCGTGCGCAGATAGTGGCCGATGGCCAGTCCGACGGCGTTGCCCTCGTTCGCGGCGGTCACGTGCCCGGCCGGGGGCGTCGCGCCGCTGACGCATGCGTTGAACTCCTTGAGCAAGCTGTCCGGCACCCCGCAGTACAGCGACACGCCCGCTGCCGCCAGTTGGGCCGCGAAGTCCTCGGGGCGGATCACGCGGCGTTCTCCGGGATGATGGACAGTGCTTCCTTGATCGAGGCGAGCATCGGCTCGGCCTCGAACGCGCGGCCGTGCTGGAGGATCGACTCGGCGACCCTGGTCATCTGGGGATAGACCGCGCGCATGAGGTGGTTGGCGTAGATGACCATGTTGACGCCGGCGTCGGCGAGTTCGGCCTCGCGCACACTGCTGTAGCTGGTCGGGACCACCACGAGGGGCACCCGCCGGGTCAGCTTGTTGAAGTGCTTGCAGAACTCGAATATCTCGGAGGGCTCCGACCGCCTGCTGTGGATCATGATGCCGTCGGCTCCGGCGTCCACGTATGCCTCGGCGCGGCCGACGGCGTCGTCCATCCCCTTGTCGAGGATCAGGCTCTCGATGCGCGCGATGACCATGAAGTCGTCCGTGATCTGGGCCCGCTTGCCGATGCGGATGCGCTCGCAGAAGTCCTCGACGGGAGCCTGGGTCTGCGCGACGTCCGTACCGAACAGCGAGTTGCGCTTGAGCCCGTCCTTGTCCTCGACGATGACCGCGGAGACGCCGAGCCGCTCCAGGGAGCGCACCGTGAAGCCGAAGTGCTCGGGCTTTCCGCCCGTGTCGCCGTCGAACACCAGTGGCTTCGTGGTGACTTCGAAGAGCTCGTTCAGCGTCTGGAGCCGCGAGGACACGTCGACCGCTTCGATGTCGGGCTTTCCCCGCGCCAGGGAGTCGGTCAGGGACGACGACCACATACCGTCGAACTCGCGGGTCTGGTTGTCGATCAGGACCTTCGCGTTCTCGATGATCAGCCCGGTCAGGCCGTTGTGCGCCTCCAGGATCCGCACGATGTCCTTGCTGTCCAGGAGCCGGCGGAGCCGGGAGAGCCGGATGTTCGGCGTCGTTCCGATCTCCTTGACCGACCTGTTCAGCTGGGTGGACGAGATCCCCGTCGTGTAGGGGATCTCCACCAGTTCCCCGCCCCACTCCGCCAGGACCTCGATCACCCGTCTGCGCGTGTGCTGCTGCACTCCCGTGACCCAGTCGTCGCCGTGCACGACGAAGTCGGGACGGACCGCGCGGAGGTTCTCCGCGTAGTCCAGGGTGTGCTGGGGCACGACGGCGGTGACGCCCTTGAGGTTCTCGACGACCGCCCGCCGCTGTTCGTACGTCATGTGCGGGAGCCGCTTGTAACTCGCGATCGCCTCGTCGGTCAGCAGACCGATGACGATGTCGCCGAGTTCCCCCGCCCGCTGGAGGATGTTGATGTGCCCCGGATGAATCAGATCGGCGCTCATTCCGACATAGACAACCGGCCTTTTCACGCGATTTTCCTCCCCCATGGTTGCCTGATTCACGCGGCTAGCTGCTTCAGTGCCGCGTTCCGGGAATCGATGTCGAGCATGTCGACATTGGCCCGGTAACACTCTGCTCCCTCGACCAGCTGCGTCAGCTGCCTTCGCATGCGGGCCAGGGAATCGACGTAGGCGTCGAAATCGGATCCATGATGAGCCAGCAGGTCGTCCTTGAGCCCGTAGGTGGTGACCGCGAACGAGAACTGGTCCATGAAGACTTCGGCCGCGCCGGGGGAGATACGGTTCAGCCCCTGCGGGGACGCGGGGTTGTAGTCGACGATGACGACGTTGCGCACCGGAGCGCTGCCGATCCGCGGACTGTCGAAGAGGGTCGACGCGTCGGTGACGTAGTCGCCCGACTCCATGTGCGGGGTCAGCCCGTGCCGGTCGATCAGCTCGCCGAAGCACTGGTCACGGCGTACCCGGATCGAGGACGGGACGCCGTGCGCGACCCCGTCACGCACCAGGGTGTGGGTGTTGCTGAGGAACCGGGCCCCCGCCAGGCACGCCTGCGCCAGGAAGACCGTCTTCCCGGCGCCGTTGCGGCCGATCAGCAGGGTCGCTCCCGCTCCGGGCAGCTCGAATCCGGCGGCCTTCAGATGCAGGAAACCGTGGTCCGCCGAGAAGATCGTCAGAATGTGCTTGACGAAATAGGGCCAGACCGTCTTCTCCAGCGCCCGGCCGAAAACGTAGAACGTCCGGCCGACCGTGACCAGATGAGCCGGTTCGCCGAAGTAGTGGACGAGAAAATAACCGGCCTTGAAACGCTTGCCCCTGAAGGTCTTGTCCACCTTGTCCGCGTAGACCGACTCCGGTATCTCGTCCCGGTCCAGATCGACGCAGACGACCTCGTAGTCGGCCGTCGCCTGCTGGTCCGCGCAGAAGGACGAGAAGTAGGAATAGGCGGGGAACTCCTCAAGGTTCGAGGCGACCCTGACCCTGAGCAGATTGAGATCGACCAGCCGGCTGCTGCGTATCGTGAGGTTTTCCATGGTCCCCGTGCTCTCCTCAGTCCGTGCCCGACGCGATGATCCGGGTGGACCGCACATGCGACGGCCATGCGTCGTAGGGGTCGGCCAGGAAGTCGAGTTCCGTTCCGGGGTCGCCGCGCATGATGAAGCACTCGGCTCCGGCGCGGGCGCACGCGACCAGGGCGTCCAGCTTCGTGTGCATGGCGCCGGTCGCGTCCCACTCGCTGCTCCCCCACAGCGCCGCGTAGGCATCCTCGGGCGATCGGGCGTCGACCTCCGCCAGGATCCGGTCTCCCCCGGCGCCGTCGGTGATGATCCCGTCCACGTCGGTCAGGGTGACCACCCGCAGGCGACCGGTGACCAGCGGCAGCAGTGCCTCCGGTACACGGTCGCTGGAGAAGGTGCGCAGGCCTCCCCGCTCGTCGAGCAGGGCGTCACCCGCCAGGACCGGCACGACGCCCCGGTCCAGCAACTCCCGCAGGACGGGCGACCCGAGTTCCGGGGCACCGTCCCGGAGCGTGCACATCGCCGCGAGTTGCAGCGGGAAGGCGTCCGCCCCCTCCGCACGCAGCTGTGCGGCCCACCTCTTCTTCACCTCGAACGTGGCCTCGGTCAGGGCGGCGAGCGAGAGGTTGTTCGCGGTGTCGTGATGACGGATGGCCCCGTGCCCGAAGGCGCCGCCGCCGCTGATGAGGACCATGCGGCCGGGAAACGCGCGGCTGAGCTTGGTGAAGCTCCTGGCGAACCGCGACACGGCCGTCTCGTCCACGTGCCCGGGCTCGTTCTTGCGTGAGAACAGGCTGCCGCCCACCTTGACGGCCAAGAAATCCGGGGTCATTCCCCTAGAACCCTTCCCTTTCGGAAGTCTGCAACGAAAGCGGGCCCCAGTCGCCCGGCGCCTCCCACAGCGACCAGCCGCTCTCCCACCACTGCGTGCCCTCGGCGACCGACCGTGCGACGCTCGCCGCCTCCGCACGTATCGCGGCCGCTTCCTCGGGGGTGAAATGCCCTCGCCGCACCCGCAGTTCGAACTTGTCGAGGTCCTTCCACCGGCACACGTTCGTCCCCGTCGGCACGATGAGGTCGATCTCGTGGTCCAGCGTGCTGAACCCGGTGGCGTTCCTGCGCAGGGGTGCCTCCAGGTTGACGTACCACTTCTCGAACGCGCCGGTCTCCGGGTCCTTCGACACCCACACGGAGTGCCCCCTGCCCGGTCGGTGCAGTTGGAGGACGCCGGCGCTCTGCCACCGGTCGCCGATCCGCTTCCAGGGGTGGGGCCCCCAGCTGAACGGGCCTTCACCGAACCGGAGTTGGGTGCCCCGCGACAGGTAGAGAGCCACCAGGCGGGGGCTGTCCACCACTACCCGCACCGGGTAGGAGATCCAGGTACGGCCGTCCAGCACGTCACGCCGTTCGACGATCGTGCCGGGGCCGAACCCCTGCGACCCGGTGCCCCCGGGACCTGCCCCGCTCATCACGCCGTTCCCATTCGTTCAGCAACAACTCGGCAGATCCGACAGCCGACCGGTGTTACGGGTGGGGGTGCCCCACCCGTAACGGCGGACGTCAGAAGTTCACGGCGATGAGCTTGGCGCTGCCCGTGCCCTTGGCCGCGGTGAAGGCGTGCGGCACGTGCTCCTCGACGAACAGGCTGGCCCCGGTCGGGAGCACCGCCTCCTGGGGGTTGTCGGCGTCGCCCCACTTCATGTGGATCTCGCCCTCCAGCACGAAGAGGAACTCGTTGCCGGCGTGGCCCGAGTTGAACTTCGCCTCGTCGGGGTTGTCCGTGAGCACGTCGACCACCAGGGGAACCAGCGAGGGCGCCCTCTTGGTGCGGACCAGGCAGTTGTAGACGTAGTAGTCGACGTTGTCGCGCACGCCCTTGAGGATCGGACGGTCCTCGGGGAGCTGGATGACGACCCCGTTGTTCAGGTCGCTCTCGGCCGGCGGCGTCAACGCTCCGATCGAGGTGCCGAGCACGTCCGCGATCTTGGCGAGCTGCGTCAGCGTGAGTTCTCCGCCGTCGCCGTTCTCCCAGGCGGCGACCGTGTCCGGGGTCTCGCCGAGAAGCTTGGCCAGGGCGGCGTGATCCATCTTGACCTGCTCGCGCCGCTCCTTGAGCCGCGCTCCGAAGCCACTCGCCGTCATGGTGTTGCTCACTTTTTCCTCCCTGAAGTCAGTACTGCTGTTCGTTCCACTGCTTCTGCGGCGTGTAGGCACGTTCCTTACGCGCGTTGAAGTCCCGGTTGAACTTCGCGGCGAGCTCGGCGATCTCCTCGCCGCCCCACAAACCGGGAACGTTGATGATTCCCTGCTTGTAGGTCATCCGGTACAGGGACTCCTGCTGGTCCACGAAGCCCTGTCGAATGCATTCACGGAGGAGTTCGGAACCGACGATCGGTGACGCCGCGAAGAAGGATGCGCTGTTGAAGCCCGCCTCCTCGGCATAGTCGTAGGAGGCCTGCATCTCCTCGATCGTCTCGCCCTCGTGTCCGAACATCGGCGGCATTCCGATGATGAAGAACCCGTGCACGTGCATTCCGAGGCCCCGGGCGTACTTGATGAGGTGTGAGGTGCGCTGGAGATTGAGTGGCTTCTTGATGAGCTCCTTGAGGACGCGCTGCACTCCGCTCTCGATGGCGAACGTCACCTGGTAGGCCCCGGACTCCGCCATGAGTTCGAGCAGTTCTTCGTCCATCCGCCACAGCGCCGTGCCCTGAGGTGTCGCCCAGGGCAGACCCACCTCACGGAACGCCCGGAAGAGTTCACGGGCGTGGTCCATGTCGTTCGTGATGTTGTCGTCCTGGATATGGAACTCGTCGATCCCGTACTCGTCGCGCAGCCGCACCACCTCGTTCACGACGTTGTCCACGCTCCGCCGCCGAAGCTTCTGGCCCCAGAAGTGAGTGGTCGTGCAGAAGGTGCAGTGCGCCGTGCAACCGCGACTGGTGTACAGCTGGCCCACCCGGGAGCCGACCGTGTACGGCGACTGGTAGGCCTTGATCTCGAAGTACTTCTCCATGTTGTAGTGGTGCCAGGCGGGGAACGGAATGTGGTCCAGTTCCCCGGCCATGCTCAGCATGGGAGACGACTTCCCGTGCTCGGGGCCCTCCGGGCGCATGGAGCTGATGAGCGGCAGTTCGGGCTTGATCCGGATGGCGCCGTCCCGGTCCCGCAGCGCGATGCCGTGGACCTCCTCCTCGCGCACGGTGCCGTTGAGGTACTCCATCCACAGCAGGAAGGTCATCTCGCCTTCGCCGAGGAACACGGCGTCGAGATTGGGGTCCTCCAGGCACGCCTTGGGGAAGTACCGGGCGTGGGCGCCTCCGATGGCCGTCACGGCCTCGGGTGCCACCAGGTCCGCCAGGCGCAGCAGGTTGTGCACGTTGTCGGCCTGGTTGCTGAAGATGCTGGAGACGCCGATGACGTCGGGGCCGAAATCGCGCATCACCTTGACGACGTCGTCGTCCGACAGCCCGTACCGCAGGAACTGTGAATCGCCCTCGACCGGCTGGGCGTTGTAGTAGCCCTCGGCGAACACATCGAGGACCTTGACCTCGTAGTCGTACTTCTCCAGGACCGCCGCGAGGTATCCGATACCGAGCGGATACGTGCAGCGTGGCAGGTCGTGCCGGTACAGGGTAGCCGCGGGATTGAGCAGCAGAACTTTCTGATAGCGTCGCGCGGACTTCTTGCCGACCCGTTGCGGCAGGTCGCCCCATCTAATGGACGGCTTTCCGTGCAGGGCGAATTCGGTAGAGCCCAGGGAGCCGATCGTCAGGAGATTCTGTGTGTTACTCAAAGCCGCCGCGTTTCTCTCGAATGGAACTCTTCCGGTGCGGAACCCGAGCCGGTCGTGAAGGATGACTCAGCATGCTCCCTTGACCTACATCATCGCGCCATTCCTAGGAGCCGAGAGGGAAGCCGCATCAACGTAAGCCCTGACTTTGAATCGCGTCAACATTAAATCTCGCGGGCCGACCGACTGCCCTGTTTGGGGCACTTTCCGTTTGGCGCATGCGTGCCATGGCCGGTGGCGGCCATGCCGACCGGGTTGATTTTCCGCCGCCACTGACCGCAGTGTGGTGTACGTGTGCTGCACTGCGCCAATTCCCATATGCAGCCCGTTGAATTAACGGAAGCGGCAAGCGCCCGGCACCGCCCTGAGGCGCGTCGGCACGGAGCCGGGGCGAGGCACCCGGCTGCCCCACCACGGGCGCTCATCGACACCGCCCTCGCCGCCCACCAGGTCCTCGGCCCTCGGCATCACCTTCGGCGCCGCCCACGAAACCGGAATGGCGCCCTTCCAGAAGTCCCCTGAAGAGGACGCACCCCGGCCTTTTCCTGCCATGGCCGATCTGCGCCACCTCGAAGGGTTGTTCTGATTCCGTCGCGCAAGAAGAATCGTGACTATCGAGTGATTCGCTCCCGGAGAAACGAGAGCCGCAGCTTCCCGGGCCTGAGGAATAGAAGAGAACTCACGTGGCAGACACTTCGCGCAACCGGAATCCGCAGATACCCGGCCTGAGCCCCGTCCAGCGTATCGCCGTGATCGCCGGCATCGCCCTTGCCGCGGCCAGCCCCTTCTTCGCGGCAGCGGAAATCTCCCCGGCCAAGGAAACGGACGTTCACGCCGGCAACAGCGCGTCGACCCTGGAAGCCACCACCAACGATCTCATCTGGGGCTAGGCGGGAAGCGGAGCGTTCATGGTCCGGCAGCGGACCTGGCCGTCGCCGGACGCTCCGGCCGCACGGTCAGTCGAGCCACCCCATGCTCATGGCCTTCGCTCCGGCCTGGAAGCGGGACTCGACGCCCATGAGTTCCATGAGGTTGGCGAGGAGACGCCGGTAGGTGCGGATGGACACGCCCAGTTCGCGGGCGACGGCCTCGTCCTTCATCCCGGACGCCATCGCCCTGAGCATGACCCGCTGTTGGGGGCTGAGCTCGCCGCCCCCGTTGTCCTCGGCCGCCAGCACCGGGGAGGCCATGAGCCAGCAGTGCTCGAACACCTTGGTCAGAAGCTTGACCATGCTTCCCCCGCGGAACAGCAGCAGGGCGACCTCGTCCTCGACGTCCGGGGCCGGGACCATCGCCCAGTGCCGGTCGACGACGATGAGGCGGAAGGGGAGCGCGTTGGCGAGGCGCACGGACATGCCGCTCTCGACCAGCGACCGGAGGTGCGCCGCGCCGTGGGGCACCCGGCTCATCGGGGTGAGGTGGATGGTGCGCATGGCGACGCCCTCGGGCAGGCTGCGATTGCGATGCCTGCCCTTGGCCAGCTCGTTCGGGGACAGGACGACACCCGGGTGCATCGAGATGATTTCCTCTTGGGCGAGCGAGGACATGCTGTTCAGCAGCGTCGCGATGCGCTCCTGCCCGACAACGAGTTCCGCGTTCACCGCGGTCTGGTGCGTATCCCGCATTCGTACGAGTCCGCTCGCGGCCGCCTCGATCCTGGCCGAGATCTCATCCGCTTCCCGTACCGCCTGATGCAGGCGCTCACGGGCATGCGTCACAGCCCGCAGAAGCTCGCCCTCAGGGAGAGGCGGCGAATCAGGCTCAAAGGAAAAACGGGATCGAACAATCGCTGACATGAACTCCCCCACCCCCAGTTCACGCCACCGGAAGCACCTTTCACACCACCCCATTTGGTGAAACAGAGAGCCCGATGGCAGCTTCCAAGCGTACCTCATCGAGCGACTGACTACCCGAGCCGCGCGGTTGCACAGATGCGCGGAGGTATTTGCATCTGTGCAACCGGCGAGGCGAATTCCCTTTGAGACCGATTGAGTCCGGGTTCGCTACGGCATCCACCTTGTGGTTGTTGGCTGGAAATGAGCGGCCGATATTCGTACTCCCGAAACCCGTTGTCAGGGGGCCGGGTCCGGGAGAACGGTCCCGCTCGGGGCGCGGGCCGCGGCCAGTTCACGGTTGCTCCAGGCCGGATCACCCGTGAGTTCCGCGCCGAACCACTCGGGAGGCTCGAAGGCGCCGGCCTCGTCGACACTGTCGAACTCGATCTCGGCGACCCGCAGTCCCGCCAACGGCCCCTCGTAGACGTCGACCGTCACCGTCCGGCCGTCGTACGGCACGTTCCAGCGCCGCTTGTCCAGGCATTCGCCGCGGGACAACTCCCAGAGCTGCTCGAAGACATCGGGTGCGATCTCGAACTCGACCTCCCGGCGCACCAGCGGGCCCGCGTCAGGGGCGGAGGACTTCACGGTCAGGACCCGCTTGGCGCCCTTGGCCCGCACCCGGATCTCCGGGTCGGCCCCCCGAGCGGTCAGATAGGCCTGTCTCACCTGCTCCGAGGTCGCGCCGGGCGGCACCTCCCAGCCGTCTTCGATCTTGAACTTGCGCTCGATTTCCAGGTTTGTCACGTGGCCTCACGGTTGGCTTGTACTCTCTGGCGGCCGGCCGAAGTCATGCCAGCTCCGTCCGGTGGGAGGCCCGCTTCACCGTCCAGAACAGGAAGCAGGAACTCACCACGAACCAGCCCGCTCCCACGGCGGCTTCGGTGAGCAACTGCCGTGTGTTCCAGCCCGATCCGGCCAGCCGGTCGGTCACCGCGGCCATGATGTGGGTGAGCGGAAGAACGTCGCTGACCGGCTGGAGGAAGCCGGGCAGCCGGTCGTAGGGGACGAGTGTCCCCGTGAGCATCATCAGGACCAGCTCGGCGGCGTTGGGCCCGATGAACAGGTCCTCGACCACGAGCGCCAGCGCGGACAGGGCGAGGCCGAACCCGGCGGTGGTCAGCACGGCGAGGGTCAGCAGTCCGGTGAACGGCAGTACTCCGAGGGGCATTTCCCCGTACAGCAGACCGCACGCGAGGTAGGTCCACAGACCGCCGAAGACGCCGTCCGCGATGTGCGGCAGCGCACGCTGACATGCCGCGGCGAGCTTGTTCTGCGGCGCCGCGAGCCAGGTCCCCAGGGTGCCGTAGGACCGTTCGTTGCCGACCGACAGGGCCATTCCGTAGATGACCGCCCCGGCACCCGCCAACAGGCTGGAGCCGATGAGCATCCTCCCGATCGCGGCGCCGTAGTAGGAGGAGAGGGAGATGAAGGCGATCGCCATGCCGACCGGCCGGACGATGCGTGAGCTCAGGTAGCCGAGCGGGTTGAGCCAGGTGAACAGCGCCTTGTAGGAGAGCAGAGCTCCTCTCAGCACGGTGGTCATGATCAGACCTCCAGGGGAACGGACTTCCGGCGGACTGCTGCCTCCAGCCGGTGGACCAGCAGCACGACCAGAACCGCGTAGCAGACGGTGAGCAGCACAGCGGCCGCGATGTCGCCGAGCGCGCCGTCGCGCACCCACGCCATGACGTGCGACTGGGGCAGCACGAAGGCGGCCGCCCGCACCGGTCCCGGCAGCGCGGACTGCGGGACGATCAGCGCGGAGAGGGCCATCAGCAGGCCGGTCAGTCCGTTGGTCATGCCGGCGGAGTAGGGGAAGCGGAGCACCGCCACGGCGAGCAGCCCCACCACGGAGGCGGTGGCCAGCGCGAGCAGCACCCCGCCGACCAGCCAGCGCCCCCAGGCGAAGCCGCTGTCGATGCCCCAGAACAGCGCCAGGACCACGAACGTGCCCGGAAGCGCGATCAGGGACTGGACCACGATGCCGCCCAGCCGCCCGAGCACGACGGGCACCAGGCCGCCGGGGCTGCCGAGAGCCGCGTAGAGCGTCTTCCACTGCTTCTCGCCGAGGAGGCTGAAGACCACCATGACGATGATCGCGTCCAACATGCCGATGCCCGCGGTGCCGACGGACAGGTCGGCGGTGAGTTCCGCCGACCGGTGTCCTTCCGCGGCGTTGCTCCGGATGACGAACGCGAAGGCACAGGGGAAGGCCACGGCCATGAAGGTGGACATGGGGCTCTTGGCGTGCATGCGGAGCTGATCGGCCGCGGACCGCAGGAAAGTGGCGTTCACGTGGCGCTCACCATCTCCAGGAAGACCTCTTCGAGGGTGGGCGGGGTGACCGACACGCTCACCGTCCGGCCGGGAAAGTTCGTCAGGACCCACTGCACCGTGCCCGCGCCGTCGATCGCCCGCAGGGTCACGCTCCCCCCGTCCCGCTGCTCGCTGAGCATCCCGGGGCAGGCGGCCATCTCGTCGGGCACCGTGCCGCCGGCGAAGACGACGTTCACCGTGTGGCCGTGCCGTTCGGCCGCCGCCAGGCGCAGCTCGGAAGCGGTGGACTCGGTCTGGATGCGGCCGTCCTTCATGAGCACGATGCGGTCGCTGAGTTCCTCGGCCTCACGCATGTCGTGGGTCGTCAGCAGAATGCTGCGCCCCTCACCGGACAGCCGGGCGACCAGTGCGCGCATGGCCGCGGCCGACTGCGGGTCGAGGCCCGCCGACGGTTCGTCGAGGATCAGGACGGCCGGGTCGTGCAGCAGCGAACGCGCCAGGTGCAGCCGCTGCTTCATCCCGCGGGAGAAGGAGCCCACCACGTCATCGGCCCGGTGCTGGAGGTCCACGGCCGCCAGGAGCTCCCCGGCCCTGTTCCTGAGGGCCTTGCCCCGCAGGCCGTACATCATGCCGAAGAACGTGAGGTTCTGCTGGGCCGTCAGCCGGGGATACAGGCCCGTGTCCCCGCCGAGGCTGAAGCCGCAGGCCAGGGCGGCCCGGCGGCGGTCCCGCACCACATCGTGCCCGTCGACCAGGACCGTGCCCGAGGTCGGCATGAGCAGACCGGTCAGCATGCGGACCGTGGTGGTCTTGCCCGCCCCGTTGGGCCCGAGCACGGACACCAGCTCCCCCGCGCCCACGGTGAGACTGACGTCGTCCACCGCCCGGCGCACTTTCCCGTCGCGCGCGGTGAACTCGCGGCACAGGTTGGTCACGTGGAGGCCACGCTGAGTCGACATGATCACGCCTCACTCTTCGAACGCAGTCGGGAAAGATCCATCACCAGGTCGGCGCCACCGACGGCGAAGGGCCCGGGGTAGTAGGAAACGGTCTCGCCCACGCCCGTGATCGCGGCCAGGAAGGCGGCGGCCTCCCCCTCCACCACCATCGGTGTGTACGCGTGCGCGGGTACGCCGTCGACGGCACGGACGGCGAGCAACCGGAAGGCCAGCTTCCCGCTCGACCGGTGCTCCTCCACACCGAGGCTGCGGACGTCGGCCACGACACAGCGCTCACCGGCCCAGGGGTCCGCCAGGCGGTCGGCGGGCTCCAGCCGTACGTTCGTCGCGGCCGGCAGCGGGAGGTTGCGGACCGGATCCCAGCGGGCGTGTCCCGTCAGCCGGTCCACCGGAGCGCCGTCCGTCCCCGCCACCGACGTGAGCCGGGTGGCGATGCCCCGCTGGGTGCCCCGGCGGGTCACGAGCTCCATGGCTCCGGTGGGCGTGCCCTCACAGTCGAATCCGTGGGCCGCCGGACCGTCCTCGGCCCGCCCGTCGTCCACCAGTGCCAGACCCAACGGGGGGCAGTCCACCATCGGGTTGAGCAGCAGACTGGCCACGACCGCGCGCAGCAGCTGCGCTGCCGCCGACGGGGTGAAGCACACCTCGGGCCCGTCGAAGTCGGCTGCGGGCGGGGCCAACGCCCGTACGGTGAGCGCGAGTTCACGCCCCAGCCCGACCGCGTCCACCCGATCCAGCGTGGCCGCGCAGCGGGACAGCGAGGCACCGACGGCGCCGTCGGTGTCGGCCGCTGTGGCATGCAGTTCCACCCCACGGCACCTGCTCACCGCGCGCGTTCCCTCCGAAGCCGCGCAGACGGACTCGCTCAGCACCTCGGTCACGTTCACCGCGCGCAGGGCGCATTCCGGTCCGGTGCCGTCCGTCAGGCGCTCCAGCAGCGGTCCGGGTTCGGCGGCGAGCTGCTCCAGCTCGTCCGACTCCCCGACGTTGTGCCAGCCGTCGCCCGTGACCGCGGCATCCGGGTGCAGCACCCCGGACGTCGCGGCCCTGCGCGGACCGCCCAGCGAGATCTGCGCCCGGCCGGCCTCCAGAACCCGGGACGCCTCGCCGACGGCCATGTCGGGCGTGTGCACATAGAGCTCGTGGCGGTCGCGCGACAGCAGCACATAGCCGCCGAGCTTGCCGTTCTGGACGGTCAGTCTGGCGGCACCGGAGGGGTCGATACCCAGGCCGCGCCGCCCGGTCCGGCTGATGTACGTGAAGGACCGCTCCACCGGCTTCAGGCCGCTTTCGACGGCGTCCGCGAACGCCAGCGCCTCGTCGGTCCGGCTGTGCAGGCGCCTCATCCCGCACTCCAATCAAGCGCCGCGTAGCGCATCGACGGGGAGTAGATCCCGATTCCAAGGGACTGACCCTGCTTGCCGCAGGTGACGTTGTCGCCGCCGAAGTCCGACCCGATGCCCTCCAGGCGGGCCAGCGTCGCGAGCGCGTCACCCACCAGGCTCACGTCGCGCACGGGGACCCGATCGCCGGCCGGTGTGACGTAGGAGCAGTTGAGAGCCGCGAAGGAGAACTCGCCCGTGCTCAGATTGATCATTCCGGCGCCGAGACAGCCGACCTGGAGCACTCCGTTTCGCGGGTCCTCGGACAGCCGGCCGGGGTCGTCCGGCCCGGGGAGGGCGACGGTGTTGGTGGCCCGGGGAATCGCGAGGAACCGGTAGTCCTGACGCCGGCCGTTGGCCGTGGGCCGGTGGCCGCCCCGCTGCGCGGCCCGCATGGCGGTCAGCGGTGCGCCGATCTCCCCGTTCTCCAGCAGCGTGGTGACGCCTGCCGCTCGCCCCTCGTCGTCGATCGCGTACGAGCCGTACCCGTGTGCCACCGTGGCGTCGTCCCGGAGGGTGAGTGCGGCGGGAACGTTTCCGGGCTCGCGCAGCCGCGTGATGTAGTCGCTGCCGAGCGAGAAGTTGTCGGCCTCCAGCGCGTGACCGACGAGTTCGTGCAGGAATCCGGCGGCTGCCGCGGGGCCGAAGACCACGGGAGTCCGGTGCCGGCCGGTCATGACCGCCGCGGCCGAGTTCCTCGCGTGTTCCAGGGCGACCCGGGAGATCTCGTGGGCGCCGGGGTGGGCCCGTTCCTCCGCACCGTTGCTGAGCCAGCGGTTCAGACCGCGGTAGCGGCGACCGTGCACCGTGACGGTCGCCTCCACGCGCTGGCGCAGCGTCCGCGTGGTGGTGCGGGAGCGGACTCCGTTCGTGTCAGCCACGGCGGTGTTGCGGCAGACGAAGTCCTCCACCGACCGGATGGTGTGCGCGGGGCCGGACCCCGGGTGGTCGGGAACGGACCAGGCGGGGGCGGCGAGCGGAGTGAACCCGTCGGCGGTGGCCGAGGGCTCCCAGGGCGGCGCGGCGGCGGAGCCCGCGGCGCCGCGCCAGCCCGCCAGGGCGGGCAGTTGTGAGGGAGCCACCGCCTTGAACCGCCACAGGCCGTCCTTCGTCACCAGACAGCAGAGCCCGTCACGGGGCTCCACGCAGACCGCCAGCACCTCGCCGTCGACGCACTCCACCTTCACATGGAGGGTCGACTCGGCGAAGACCTGTACGTAGTCCGCACCCGCTCCCAGCTCGCCGACGGCCCAGTCGGCGAGCTCCAGCAGGCGTCCGGTGTCCGGTGCGACCGGACGCAGGAGATTCGACACCGCCACCCGCCTCGGTCAGACCGTGCCGAGGGAGGAGAACGGCTCGGTGCCGACGAGCCCCCTCTTCTGGAGGGCGGCGAGGACGGCCTCGACACGCTCCCTCGTCACGCCCTCCAGGGCCGGCACGCTCTCGCCCAGGGAGCGCACGCCGGCCACGATCTCGTCCACCGAACGTCCGTCGCACAGCGCCCAGACGTAGGCCGGCTGCTCCTTCAGGACGAGCTGGCGGTTGAGTTCCCAGTGCAGGAGCACGCCCTCGGAGACCCGCAGCACGTTGAACGTGGTGTTGCGCCACAGGCGCGTTCCCTGGGTGCCGGGCTGCCAGGACGGCCAGGCGTCGAGCGGCACACCGGCCTCCGCGAGCAGCTGGCTGACGGCGACGCACGTCTGGGTGAACAGCACCAGCGACTCGGCGGCGGCGGTGCCCCGCTCGGTCCAGACGCCCCGCTGGTAGTGGCGGAACAGGTCCAGCGGAAATCCGTCGATCGGGGTGCGGGTGAGCTGCTTGTACACCCACTTGTTGCTGAAGTAGAGGTCGCCCGAGGCGGCCGCGAGGGCCTTTCCCGCATAGGCGACGAGGTCCTGACCGGCGAATGCGGCCGTGTCCAGGTCACCCTCCGACGCGGCCCCGAGGAAGTCCTCCAGATGGCCGTTGAGGGCGATGGCGGAGTAGTTGATCGCCGTGCGGCGAAGGGCCGCCGCGGAGTCGGCGATCCGCCGCCTCATCGACAGCAGGGCCTCCGACTCGACCACCGTCTCGGAGGAGTTCAGCCGGAGGACGAAGTCCAGTTTCTTCGGCAGCTTGTGCAGGTCGGTGAGGCTGTCCCGGCTCAACTCGAAGCCGACGACCTCCTCGACCGTGGCCTCGACCTCGTCCAGGGGGAATCGCTCGACGTCGACCCGGTGGCCGTCGACGGTGTACTGCCCCGCGTCGTCCGGGACCGGAACGCCGGGCCTGAGCAGTACGAACAGGTCCGCGTCACTCGTGGGGTTGCCGAGGCCGGCGGTCAGGCTCCCGGCAATGTAGACGGAGTCGATGGCTCCCCCGGCGTCGGCCGCCAGCGCGTGGCCCAGTTTTCGGGCCGCGTCCATCTTCTCCTGGATCGCGGAGTTCCCCATCCTCGGTGAGTCCTTTTCTTCCCGGAAGCGCGGATCTGACGTGGCGAGAGCCGGAACGGCTCTCGCCACTGCCTGCATCAGACGTTGGCGACGTTCGCCACGTTGGCAACGTTCGCAACGTTCGCAACGTTGGCGACATTGGCAACGTTGGCCACGTTCGCGACGTTGGCAACGTTCGCCACGTTCGCGACATTGGCGACGTTCGCCACGTTGGCAACGTTCGCGACGTTGGCAACGTTGGCGGCGTTCTCCTCGTTCGAGTCGAACTCGACGATGTCCTCGTCGACCTCGATCACGGCCAGGTTCTCCATGAGACACCTCCTCACAGGGGATCAACTGCCTGCTGGTATCAGCGGGCCGGCGAATGGATTGGAGCACGGCGCGTCGGGCCCTGCCCACGGATTCGCATCTCACCGAACACGGGGCCGCGGCGCGGGACTTGACGGCCCTCAGCGGGTGGCGCACCGCCGCCGCCCGGCATCGCCAGGTGCCGCGTGGCTTGCCGTTGACCGGCCCGGGCGGTGAGACTTCCTGGTCATGGCCCTTCACTTACGCGGCACCGTCCTCCCCCACGGCGCCACCCGCGACCTCTGGATCCTCGGCGACCGCATCACCTTCGACCGCCCGTCGATCGAGGCGGAGACGGTGGCCGACGGCGGCTACCTGCTCCCGGGACTGGTCGACGTGCACACCCACCCCGGGTCCCCGTCCGAGAGTGAACCCGTCTTCGACCCCGACGCGTTCGCCGAGCAGATCGCCGCGCACCGGGACGCCGGGACGACCGCCTTGCGGTTCCCGGGGCTGCTGGGCGAGATCCCGGACGGGATGCGCGAGGCGCCGGACGCGCCCCGCATGATCACGGCGGGGCGCTGGCTGGCGTGGGCGGGCCTGTCCCAGAGCGCCGACTTCCACGCCGTCACCGACGACCTCGTGACCGCGGCCGTCGCGGAGGCCAAGGCCCACGACGGCTGGTGCAAGCTCATGGGGGACTGGGACTTCGAGGCGGATCCGGTGCCGTACGACATCCTGCGCGCCGTCACCGACGCGGTGCACGCGGCCGGGGGGCGGGTCGCCGCGCACTGTCAGTCGGCGCAGGGAGTGCTCAACGCCGCGCGTGCCGGGATCGACTCGATCGAGCACGGGATGGGGATGCCGCAGGAGTGCGTGGAGCTGATGGCCGCACACTCCACCGCCTACGTCCCCACGCTGACCGCCTTCGCCCGCAGCGCACCCCGCATCAAGGACAACCCTCGCGGCCGCCTCTGGCACGAGGGCCACCGCATCATGATCCGCCGGGTCCGCGAGGCCCATGACGCCGGCGTCACGGTCCTAGCCGGCACCGACTCCACCCCGTTCGGCAACGTCGCCACCGAGGTGGAGCACCTCATCGCCGCCGGCCTGCCCACCGACGTCGCGGTGGGCGCGGCGAGCTGGGCGGCCCGGGACTTCCTGGGCCTACCGGGCCTGGTCGAGGGCGGCCTCGCCGACGTCACCGTGTACGACGTGGATCCGCGACGGGAGCCGGCGGTGCTCCGGCACCCACGACGCATTGTCCTGCGGGGCCGAGTCCTACGCTGAAGGCCCCCGACGCGAGCCCGGAGCACCGCGGCGTCCGCAGCGTCGTGGCGTCGACGGCGCGCATTGTCACGCGGCGCCGAGCCCCGCGCTGAAGGACCCCGAAGCCCGCCCGAAACCGGCGTAGGACAAGGGGAGTTGTGGCACACTGCCGCGAATGGTCGATCGTTCGTTCGCGGATCTGTCGCTCGCCGCGTTGTACGACGCCCTCAACCCGTGGGGGCCGGGTGACGACTTCTGTCTCGGGTACGTGATGTCCGCCAGGGCCGTGCTCGACGTCGGCTGCGGGACCGGGCGGCTGCTCGGGCGGGCGCGGGCCGCCGGGCAGCCGGGGCGGCTCGTGGGGCTTGATCCGGCCGCCGCGATGCTCGTGCAGGCACGGCGGCAGGAGCCCGGTGTCGAGTGGGTGCTCGGGGATCTGCTCGCGAGGGACTGGCGGCACGCCTTCGATCTGGTCGTGATGACCGGGCATGCCTTCCAGGTGCTTCTCCGGGACGAGGACATACGTCGCTGTCTGCGTGCCGTGCGCGCGGCGCTCGCCGAGGGCGGGCGGTTCGTGTTCGAGACGCGGAACCCGGCGGCGCGGGCCTGGGAGGCGTGGACGCCGGAGCGGGTACGGAAGGCCGACGACGGGGCCGGCCGGGTCGTACGGGTGTGGCACCAGGTCGAGGGGCCCGTCGTCGGGGATCGCGTGACCTTCACCGAGACGTTCGCCTGCGACGGCTGGCAGGCCCCCGTCGTCAGCCGCAGCACCCTCCGCTTCCTCGCCCCCGACGCCCTGGACGCCTTCCTCCACGAGGCCGGCCTCACCGTCGTCGAACGGTACGGCGACTGGGGCCGGGGGCCGCTCACTCCCACCAGCCCCGAGATCATCACCGTGGCCGCGGGGACGCCGGCCTGATCCGGGCGACGGGCTAGCTAGTCGTCCGCGTCCTCCTCCAGCGCCGCCAGCGCCGGATCCAGCACGATGTCCTCGTCCCGCGCCTCGATCGTCGGCTCCTCCGGGAAGTGGCAGGCCGTCAGGTGGCCCGCGTGGTTGCCGGAGAGCTGGATCAGGGGCGGTTCCTCGGCCGCGCACTTGTCCTCCGCCTTCCAGCAGCGGGTGCGGAAACGGCAGCCGGAGGGCGGGGAGATCGGGGACGGCACATCACCGGCGAGGCGGATCCGCTCCCGCTGGGGCACCTCCTCGTCGTCCTCGGCGCCCACGTTCACCTCGGGCACGGCGGACAGCAGGGCGTGGGTGTAGGGGTGCCGGGGGCGGGTGTAGATGGAGTCGCGGTCGCCGACCTCGATCACCTTGCCGAGATACATCACCGCCACGCGCTGCGAGAAGTGCCGTACGACGAAGTGCCGTACGACGGCCAGGTCGTGGGCGATGAACAGGAACGCGATGCCGAGTTCCTGCTGGACCTTCTGGAGCAGGTTCACCACCTGCGCCTGGATCGAGACATCCAGCGCCGAGACCGGTTCGTCCGCCACGATCAGCTTGGGGTCGAGCGACAACGCACGTGCCACGCCGATCCGTTGGCGCTGGCCGCCGGAGAACTCGTGCGGGAAGCGGTTGTAGTGCTCCGGGTTGAGACCGACGATCTCCAGCAGCTCACGGACCCGCTTCTCCCGTCCTCCCTCCGGCTCGATCCGGTTGATCTCCATCGGACCCGAGATGATCTTGCCGACCGTCTGGCGCGGGTTCAGCGAGGAGTACGGGTCCTGGAAGATCATCTGGATCTCGGAGCGGATCGGCGCCAGCTGGCGGCGCGTGGCGTGCGTGATGTCCTTGCCCCGGTACGCGATCCTGCCGCCCGTCGGCTCCAGCAGCTTGGTGATCAGGCGTCCGGTCGTCGACTTGCCGCAGCCCGACTCCCCCACCAGCCCGAAGCTCTCGCCGACATGGACCGTCAGGTCGATGCCGTCGACGGCCTGCACCTGGCCGACCGTGCGGCGGATCGGGAAGCCGCCCTTGACCGGGAAGTGCTTCACGAGCCCCGCCACCTCCAGCAGCGGTTCGCCGGGGGCGTCGGTGGCGGCCTCGCGGGGTGCGGGGAGGACGAGGTCCTCTGTCATAGCCGTAGTCCTCCTCAGACGGGGCTGATCGAAGAGCGGATCGGGGAGCGAATCGGTGGCGGAACGGAACGGGGAGCGAAACGGGGCGTCAGCGCAGGCGGGGCCTGATCTCCTCCTCGAAGATGGTCCGCTTCTGGTCCGCCGTCAGATGGCAGGCCGAGGAGCGGTCCGGGCCGAGCAGCGGGACCTCCGTGACACAGCGGGTGCCGCCGACCCGGTCCTGGAAGGTGCAGCGGGGGTGGAAGCGGCAGCCGGAGGGCGGGTGGAGCAGGGACGGCGGGGTGCCAGGGATGGGCGCCAGCGGGGCATGCGGGTCCGAGTCCAGGCGCGGCATCGAATTCAACAGACCCCAGGTGTAAGGGTGTTGGGGCGCGCGCAGCACCTCGTGCACCGTGCCGCGCTCCACCGCCCCGCCCGCGTACATCACCATGATGTCGTCGGCCATGTCGGCGATGACCCCGAGGTCGTGGGTGATGAAGATGATCGCCGAGCCGAACTCCTGTTGCAGGTCCTTCAGCAGGTCCAGGATCTGCGCCTGGACCGTGACGTCCAGGGCGGTGGTCGGCTCGTCGGCGATCAGCAGGTCGGGGTCGCAGACCAGCGCCATGGCGATCATCGCGCGCTGGCGCATACCGCCGGAGAACTGGTGCGGATAGTCCTTCGCCCGCTGGCCCGGGTTGGGGATGCCGACCTTGTCCAGCATCTCCACCGCCCGCTCCCAGGCCGCCTTCTTCGAGGCGCGCATGTGCTTCATGTACGGCTCGGCGATCTGCCGGCCCACCGTGTAGTACGGCGACAACGCGGTGAGCGGGTCCTGGAAGATCATGGCGACCTTGTTGCCGCGCAGCTTCTCCAGTTCGGACTCCCGGGCGGTGGTCAGCTCCTGTCCCTCCAGGAGGATCTCGCCCTCGACGGTGGTGAACATCGGGTTGTGCAGCCCGAGGATCGTCAGGTTCGTCACCGACTTCCCCGAGCCGGACTCCCCCACGATGCCCAGCGTCCTGCCGCGCTCCAGGTCGAAGGAGAGCCCGTCCACGGCCCGTACGACGCCGTCCTCGGTCCTGAAGCTGACATGCAGGTCCCGCACCGAGAGGAACGCGTCCGCGCCGGCCGGGACGGGGGCGCCGGCTTCCTTGGTCAGAGTGGTCACGTCAGTGCTCCTCAACAGGTCCTCAACAGGTCCTCTGGAAAGGGTTCCCCGGTGCGGCCTAGGCCAGCCGCACCCGCGGGTCGATGAAGGCGTACGCGGCGTCGACGACGATGTTGCAGAGCAGGATCATGGTGGCGGAGAACAGCATCACGCCCAGCAGCAGCGGCAGGTCGCTGAAGAACACCGACTCCACCGCCAGCCGGCCGAGCCCCGGAAGTCCGAAGGTGTACTCCGTGATGATGGCACCGCCGAGCAGCGAGCCGAGGTCGATGCCGAAGATGGTGACGATGGGGATCAGCGAACCGCGCCAGGCGTAGCGGAAGAAGACGTACCGTCTGGACATGCCCTTGGCGCGGGCGGTGCGGACGTGTTCCTCCTGGAGCTGCTCGATCATCGACGAGCGGGACATACGGGTGTACTGCGAGGCGAAGATCGTCGACAGCACCACCCACGGGATGATCAGCCCCCCGAACCAGGCGGCCGGGTTCGCGGTGAAGTCGTGGTAGGCGGGCTTGTCGAAGATCTGCGTCTGGTAGACGAGGATCGCCAGGGCCAGCGGGCCGAGGAAGTAGATCTGCATCGAGCTGATCACCATGGCGCCGCCCGTGAAGGTCTTGTCGATCAGCGTGCCACGCTTCCACGCGGCGATCAGGCCGGTGCCCAGGCCGATGACCAGGAAGAAGACCGCTCCGCCGAGGGTGAGCGAGACGGTGGTGGGCAGGCGGTCCATCAGGGTGCCCCAGACCTGCTCGTTGGAGTGGTACGAGTAGCCGAAGCAGGGGGCCGGGCAAGGCCCCTGGGCGAAGCCGTCGCTGCCCGAGACGAGGTTGGTGAGGAAGATCCAGTACTGCTCGGGGATCGGCTTGTCGAGCCCGAGCACCCGGTGCAGGTTCTCCAGGTTGGCCGGGGTGCACGTCTTGCCGCACATCAGGAGCGCCGGGTCACGCGGCATCCCGAAGAACAGCAGGAACGTGACGATGCTCAGCAGAAAGAGAATGACGACGGCGCCGAGGGACCGGCGGACCAGAAAGCGCAGCATGGCAGGCAGCTCCCAGACGTCGGCTGGCCCAGGGCCGCTCCGGCGGATCCTGCCGGAGCGGCCCTGGCGGCATCCGGTGCCCCTCGCACGGGCGGTGGCCACCGGATGCCGGGCGGGCGGGGTTACTTGACGTACAGTCGGCGCGGGTCGACGCCGCCGACGACATCGTCGTAGACGAGACCGCCGATCTTGGATCCGGCGATCTGGACCTGCTTGTAGTAGGCGGTCGGGACGATGTTGACGACGTCCTTCACGATGTACTCGCCGAGCTTCTCCCACTCGGCCGCGGCCTTGGCCGGATCGCTGATCAGGCTGATGCGGTCGATCTCGCTGTTGATCTTCGGGTCGTTGATCTGCGAGTAGTTCTGCGCACCTTCCGCGATCGCCCGGCCGTCGTACAGCGGCGGGATCACGGTCGAGGCGGAGGGCCAGTCGGCACCCCACGAGGTGTGGAAGATGTCGTAGTTGTTGTCGAGCTTGCTGACCTGGTCGAAGTACGTCTCGGCCGGGATCTCCTGACGCTGGACGTCGAAGCCGGCCTTCTCCAGACCCGCCGCCATGGCGGTGGAGTACGCCTGGCCCTCCTGGGAGTTCATGTAGCCGAAGGTCAGCTTCGTGCCGACCTTTCCGGCCTCCTGGAGGATCTTCTTGGCCTTGGCGGGGTCACCCGCGGGGTTCTTCTTCTTGCCCCACGGGTCGAAGGAGGGGTCGTAGCCGCTGACGGTCGGGCTGATGATGCCGCCCGCGACCTCCATCGCGGCGCTGCCGCCGTAGGCCCGCACGAACGGTGAGACCGGCAGCGCGTAGGCGATGGCCTCGCGGACCTTCTTGTCCTGCATCGCCTTGTGGCTGGTGTTGATGTTGATCTGGCCGACGTACGGCTGGTAGCCGATGACCGTGCGGGACTTCATCTTCGGGTCGTTCAGGACCTTCGACAGGTTGCCCGCGTCGACCGAGTTCTGCCAGCTGACAGATGTCCGGTCCACGCCGCTGTCGGCGACCAGCGCCTTGGTGGAGTCCTCGTACTGCTGGTTGAAGGTGATGTCGAACCTGTCGACGTACTGGTGGCGGATCGGGTCGGTGGCCGGGTCCCAGTTCGTGTTCCGCACCAGCACCATCGACTTGCCGGACTTGAACGACTGGATCTTGTAAGGCCCGGACGCCACCGGCGCCTTGTCGTACTTCTCCTTGGTGTCGCCCTTCTGGGAGACGGCCGCGTACCCCGTCATGGCCAGCGCGTACGGCAGGTCGGGGCGGGGCTTCTTGAACTTGAAGACGACCGTCTTCGCGTCCGGTGTCTCCAGGATGCTGTCCGGGAGGTGCTTGCCCTTGAACGGGCCGTCGGGCAGCAGCTTGCGGTAGTCGGCACCCGGGGTGTCGGCCAGCCACTGCTGGACGTACGGCGGACCCTGGTTGATGAAGGGCGCGAACTGCCGCTCGAAGGTGTGCCGGATGTCGGCGGAGGTGATCGCGGAGCCGTCCTCGAACTTGATGCCGTCCTTGAGGGTGTACTTCCAGGTCCTGCCGCCGTCCGTGGTGGTGCCGGAGTCGGTGGCGAGGTCGCCGACGACCTCGTGCTTGCTGCCGTCGTTGCTGGTCGCCTTGTAGCCGGTGAGCCCTCTGTGCAGCAGCAGGCCGACCTGCATCTCGTTGAAGACGTAGATCTGGGCCGGGTCGAGGTGGGCGTAACTGTCGCGGGCGGGCACCGAGATGGTGCCGCCGGACTTGGCGCCCGGAACCTCGGCGGCGGGGCCCTTGGAGGCCGCGGCGTCACCGAACTCGATCAACGCCTTCTGCCGTTCGGCGTTCTCCTGCTGCTCCTTGTCGTTGCCACCGCCCTTGCTGCCGCCCGAGCTGCACCCGGTCAGCACGAGTGCAGTGGCCGCGAGCACTGCGATCGCGGCGTGTACATGGCGTTCGCTCCTGCTCATCACTCAGTTTCCACCCATCTGTGTGTCACCAGTGCCAAGGAACTGCCAAGCGTTGAGTGCCAAGTGCCAAGTGCCGACCAGTGCGTCAGCGCGCCGTCTTGGGGTCGAAGGCGTCTCTGACGGAGTCCCCGAGCAGGTTGAACGCGACGACGAAGATGATCATCGAGACGCCCGGGAAGAACATGTAGGTGATGTCGTTCTGCATCACGAGCTCGGTGGACGCCTTGGAGAACATCTGCCCCCAGTCCGGCGTCGGTTCGACGATGCCCACGCCCAGAAAGCTCAGACCGGCCTCCGCGGTCACGAAGTTGGGGAGCATGTACGTGCTCTGCACCAGGATCGGCGTGACCACGTTCGGCAGGATCTCCTTGCGGATGATCCGCCCCGGAGGGGCCCCGCTGACCTTGGCGGCCTCGATGAACTCCCGTTCCCGCAGGGCGAGTGTGGTGCCTCTGAGGATCCGCCCGAGGCTCATCCAGCCCAGGAACCACATCACCAGGATGAGGGCGACGACCCGGACGTAGACGGGTGTCTCGTCGCGCGGGCTGACGAACAGGGAGACCACGACGGGCATGCTGGCGATGAAGAACAGCTGGGCCGGGAAGGCGAGCAGGAAGTCGATGACCCGGCTGATCCAGTAGTCCGTCCTGCCGCCGAGATAGCCGGCTGTGACGCCGAGGACGATGCCGGTGAGCACGGTCGCGAGGGTGACCGCGACCGCGATCCCCAGCGAGGTCCGGATGCCGTAGAGCAGCTTGGTGAAGACGTCGTAGCCGTTCCCCGGTTCGAGGCCGAACCAGAACTCGCCGCTGATCCCGCCGTTGGGCTGCACCGGCACACCGGCGCTGTCGAACAGCTCGGGGCGTTCGTCGGCGTACACCGTGTACGGGTTCTTGCCGTACAGCCAGGAGATGACCGGTGCGAGCAGGCCGATCAGGAAGAAGAAGATGACGACGTACGCCGAGATCACACCGGTGCGGTCGCGTTTGAAGCGGATCCACATCAGCCGGCCGGGCGACCGCCCGATGAGCTGCTCGTCCTCGCCCTTCGCGTTCGGCGGAGGTTCGCCGTCCGCGATGACCGAGGTGCCACCACCCT
Organism: Streptomyces viridochromogenes; assembly: GCF_001270495.1. Taxonomy (GTDB): domain Bacteria; phylum Actinomycetota; class Actinomycetes; order Streptomycetales; family Streptomycetaceae; genus Streptomyces; species Streptomyces viridochromogenes_A. The sequence continues at coordinate 2,565 of NZ_LGUR01000257.1, read as the reverse complement.
CAATACCGATAGGACTTGTCACGTTTCGCCCGTTTCGCTCGTATGGGTAAGCCAAAGCGAGGCGTACGGAACTCCGCAGCCGGACGCGCGTAGGAGGTGTGCGCCCTCCCCCTCCGACACCCCTGACGGAGGATCAGGCAACCGCCTGTTGCTCGTGAATCGGGCACTGTCCCCACAGTGCGAGACCCATTGACCCGAGCGCTGCCGATAACTATCTGCCATGAGCCAGTTACCGACCACCGTCGGTAAATCTCAATTCAGTCACAGCTGGCGCATAGATCTTCCAAAATCCGGACAAAGTGTTAACCGGAGAACGTGGCGAAACGGACGTGTTACATGGCTATCGGGCGAGGTTCTCCGTATTTCGGACACAACACGGGTTCTCGGCCACAGGAAAACGGCTTGCAAAAAAGCCCGGGCTCCCCCGTGACGGGGGAGCCCGGGCTCAAGTGTCCGATACTCAGCCGTGCTTGGCGCGGCTCGCGGCGCGGGCGCGCTCGCGGGCGTCCAGGTTCACCTTGCGGATGCGCACGGCCTCCGGGGTGACCTCCACGCACTCGTCGTCGCGGCAGAACTCCAGGGACTGCTCCAGCGACAGCTTGCGCGGCGGGACGATCGACTCGGCCACATCGGCCGTGGACGACCGCATGTTGGTGAGCTTCTTCTCCTTGGTGATGTTCACGTCCATGTCGTCGGAGCGCGAGTTCTCGCCGACGATCATGCCCTCGTACACCTCGGTGCCGGGCTCGGTGAAGAGCACACCGCGCTCCTGGAGGTTCGTCATCGCGAACGCGGTGACGGCACCGGCGCGGTCGGCGACCAGCGAGCCGTTGTTGCGGGTCTGCAGCGTGCCGAACCAGGGCTCGTGGCCCTCGTGGATGGAGTGGCCGATGCCGGTGCCGCGGGTCTGGGTCAGGAACTCGGTCCGGAACCCGATGAGACCGCGCGAGGGCACGACGAACTCCATACGCACCCAGCCGGACCCGTGGTTGGACATGTTGTCCATACGGCCCTTGCGGACGCCCATGAGCTGGGTGACGGCGCCCATGTGCTCCTCGGGCACGTCGATGGTCATGCGCTCGACGGGCTCGTAGACCTTGCCGTCGACGTCCTTGGTGACGACCTGCGGCTTGCCGATGGTCAGCTCGAAGCCCTCGCGGCGCATCTGCTCCACCAGGATGGCCAGCGCCAGCTCACCGCGGCCCTGCACCTCCCAGGCGTCGGGGCGCTCGGTGTCCAGGACCCGGAGGCTGACGTTACCGATCAGCTCCCGGTCGAGCCGGTCCTTCACCTGGCGGGCGGTGACCTTGCGGTCCTTCACCGCCGACTTGGCGTCGGCGCCCTTACCGGTGCCGCCGCGGCCGACCAGCGGGGAGGTGTTGGTGCCGATGGTCATGGAGATCGCGGGCTCGTCGACCGTGATCAGCGGCAGCGGAACGGGGTTCTCGGGGTCGGCGAGCGTTTCACCGATCATGATGTCCGGGATACCGGCGACGGCACAGATGTCACCGGGGCCGGCCTTCTCGGCCGGCTTGCGCGTGAGCGCCTCGGTCATCATCAGCTCGGAGATCCGCACGTTGCTGACGGACCCGTCGCGCTTCATCCACGCGACCGTCTGGCCCTTCTTCAGCTCGCCCTGGTGGACGCGGAGCAGGGCGATACGGCCGAGGAAGTTGTCGGCGTCGAGGTTCGTCACGTGCGCCTGGAGCGGGGCGGCCTCTTCGTAGGTCGGGGCCGGGATGTGCTCGAGGATCGTCGAGAAGAACGGCTCCAGGCTGGTGGAGTCGGAGGGCACGGTCCCGTCGTCGGGCTTGGTGAGGGAGGCGATGCCGTCCCGCCCACACGCGTAGACGATCGGGAACTCGATCTGCTCCTCGTCGGCGTCGAGGTCCAGGAAGAGGTCGTAGGTCTCGTTGACGACCTCGTCGATGCGCGCGTCGGGCCGGTCCGTCTTGTTGATGCACAGGATGATCGGCAGGCGCGCCTGGAGGGCCTTGCGCAGCACGAAGCGGGTCTGCGGGAGGGGCCCCTCGGAGGCGTCGACGAGAAGAACGACGCCGTCGACCATGGACAGCCCGCGCTCCACCTCACCGCCGAAGTCGGCGTGGCCGGGGGTGTCGATGATGTTGATGGTGATGACGTCCCCCCCGTCCTTGGGGTGGTACTTCACCGCCGTGTTCTTGGCCAGGATCGTGATGCCCTTCTCACGCTCCAGGTCGTTCGAGTCCATCATGCGGTCGTCGACGGAGTCGAGCTGGTGGGCGGCGAAGGCACCGGCCTGCTTCAGCATGCCGTCGACGATGGTGGTCTTGCCGTGGTCGACGTGGGCGACGATGGCGACGTTGCGGATGTCGTGGCGCGTGGCCATATTGCGGCGTACTCCCGGAGTGGTGAGGACGGCTCTCGCGTACGTCTGTGTTACGCGGGCCCTGCCGGGCTTGACACGCCACGGCCTTACCCCATGGTACGTGGCCGTTGCCACTGGGGCTCGCCGGGATACGTCGGCGCAGGTGAACCCCTGTTTTACGCCCCCGCCGCCCCTACCCGCCCCATCCTCCTGGGGCT
>NZ_LGUR01000256.1 GCF_001270495.1 Streptomyces viridochromogenes | reverse complement strand
GGCCGTCCTCGACGAGGTGGACGTCGAAGGGCTTGTCCGCGGTGCTGTAGGAGGCTCCGAGTTCCTTGAGCCGGTCCTCCAGGCTGTAGGGGACGGCGTCCGCCCGCTGGGCGAGTTCCTCCTCCCGCCATGAGAAGCCGGTGACGTTTCTGCCCTTCACCAGGGGCTCGCCGCTGCTCAGTGTGACGTCGAGCAGACCGCATGGCCCGTGGCAGACGGCCGAGACGATCCGGCCGGTCTCGTAGAACCGTGCGATGAGGGTCTCCAGCGCCTGGCTCTGGTGGAAGTCGAACATCACGCCGTGACCGCCGGTGAGGTAGATGGCGTCGTAGTCGTCGACGTCGACCTGGGTCACGGCCACGGTGTCCTTGAGCCTGTCCATGAACTGGCGGTCGGTGTACCGCTTGTCGGTGCCGAGGTCGCCGAGGACGGTGTGGGCGAGACTCTCCGGGTCGAGTGGCACGGGTCCGCCCTGGATGCTGGCGATGGTGACGTCGAATCCGGCCTGTTCGGCGACGTCGTTGAAGTGGGTGAGTTCACCCAGCCAGAGACCGGTGCGGTATCCGACCTTCTCGTACTCGCCGGTGCTGGTGACGATGACGAGGACGCGGTTCGTGCGGGGCATGGGGTTCCTTTCGGCGGGCGAAAATGCGCGGCTGGGCCGTGCCGTCAGGCAGAAGGCGCACCGGTCAGGACTTCCACCCGGCCGGTGTCGAGAGAGTAGTAGGCGCTAACGACGGCCAGGTCGCCCTTCTTCACGAGGGGGGCGAGGTCGGCGTTGGACCTCAGGGCGGCGGAGGTCTGCTTGGTGTGGATGCGGATCATGGCGTCGACCGGGTCGGCGTGCTTGGCCTTCGCCGTCTCCTCGTACGCGGGCCGCAGCGCCTCGGCGATGGCCTGCAGGTTGCCGGGCAGCGGCTTGTTGTCCTTCAGCGCCTTGTACGCGGCCTTGACGGCACCGCAGCGCTGGTGCCCGAGGACGACGATCAGCGGCGTCCCCGACGTCATGGGGCCGTACTCGACGGAGCCGATGACCACCGGTTCCACCACCTGCCCGCCGGTGCGCATCACGAACAGGTCGCCGAGCCCGGTGTCGAACAGCAGCTCCGGCGGCACCCGGGAGTCGATGCAGGACAGGATCACGCCGTAGGGATCCTGCTCCTCGGCGACGAACTGGCGCCGACCGGGGTCCCGGTCGGGGTGCGTCAGCTTGCCGTCCACCCAGCGCTCGTTGCCGTCCATCAGTCGGGCGAAGGCCGCCCACGGCGAGTCCGGCCGATCGTCCGAGGACCCTTCGTGGGCACTTGGGGACGGCGAGGAGGCCTTCGCCGCGTTCTCCGTTGTTGTGCTGTCCGTATCCGACGAGCAGCCGGAAAGCGCGGCCACGGTGGCCACGAGTCCTCCGGTGAGTATGGATCTGCGCAACGGCTGTACAACCCTGCCCATTGGTTTTTCCTTCGGAGTCAGTTCTGGGGTGAGCCCAAATGTAGGAGTGGTTTTCCCGGTGCCCCCGGTACCCGGGAAGTGAATCGGGGTGCGGCGATTGCTACTTGAGTACTGCCTACAAGGCGGTCTTCGCCGCGTCCGACGGCTTGGCCGACGCGTTCCGAGGGCGCAGCACAGCGCGGCGGCGCCGGCGCCGATGGCCAGGACGGTTTTGAAGCCGTTCTCCGACGGAAGGGCGTGGCCCGCGAAGTCGGTGGTCACCTGTGCCAGATGGCTGGACGCGAACCTCCAGCGCAGAATTCGCTACGGAGCCGGCACACGCAGGTGCCGGCTCCGTACACGAGCGTCCGCGTGACGACCCGCGCCCAGGGCTGCTTCCCCGCCGATGGTCCGGGTTGCTCATTCTGAAAGGATGCGGCCGGTGCCGGACAGAGCAGGGTGTGGAATCCATGACGGAGAGAGCGCCCCGGGCCGCAGAGGCCCGCTTCGAGGCGCTGGCGCACGTGGCGGTGGAGCCGCTGCACCGCTATCTGGTGCGGCGGGCGGATGCCGACGTGGTCGAGGACGTCCTCTCGGAGACGCTGCTTGTGCTCTGGCGTCGCATCGACGAGGTGCCGGGGCTCAAAGCAGGCCCCGCGGTCGGTCCCGATGAGGTTCTGCCCTGGTGCTACGGGGTGGCCCGCGGCTGTCTGGCCAACGCCCACCGGGCGGAAAGACGCCGGCTCCGGCTGGTGGAGCGGCTGGCCCGGACGCGCGGGACCCTCCCGGCCGCACCACCGGCCGACCACACCGACCTGCACGCCGCACTCGACAAGCTCGGCGCGCTGGACCGTGAGGTGGTGCTCCTGTGGGCGTGGGAGGAACTGGAGCCGCGCCAGATCGCGGAGGTGACCGGCATGACCTCCAACGCCGTGAGCATCCGGCTGCACCGGGCGAAGAAGAAACTCGCCGGACTCCTCGGTGAGCGAAAGAACAGCGCACCGGCCGGACATGAGACGAGTGAAGGAAGGAGCAGTCGGTGAACGACGACGAGCTGCGGGCCCACCTGAGGACCGTGGACCCGGCACTGACCTCGAACGCTCCGCTGCCGGACATCAGCTGTCTTGTGGAGGCCGCGATCACCCATGACAGTACGACCCAGTCGGCGCCCGGCGCCGCCACCGTCACACCTCTGTCGCCGAAGCGCACCCCGGGCGCAGGCCGCCGTAGCCTCCTCGGGCTGGCAGCGGCCGCCGCACTGCTCGTGGGAGGCGGCATCACCTGGGGAATCGCGATGAACCAAGGCCAGCCGCCCTCGGCAGGCCCGCTGGCACTGACCGTCGAGCGCGTCGACAGCGGGACACCCTCAGCCGCGTGTACGGAGCCCACCATCGACACCCTGCGCGGCAGTTCGACCGCTTTCGAGGGCACGGTGATCTCCGAAGAGGGCGACCGGGTCGAGTTCCGTATCGACCACTGGTACCGCGGTGGCGACACCACCACGGCCCGCCTCGGCAACGACGAGGACTGGCCGGAGGGACCGGCGTTCGAGGTCGGTCAGCACTACCTCGTGACCGCCGAGAACGGCGTCGTCCCGGTATGCGGCGGCACCATCCGGGCCACGGACCAGGACAGGAACCTGTTCCGCCAAGCCTTCGAGAAGTGAGCGAACCCCGGTAGGCGCGGCTCGGCTCGCGGGGCGCGGCGGCGGCCCTACCGCATCTCACCCTCGTACGTCGGCAATGCACATCCGACACAACCGACGCGCGGCAGAAACATCCGGCCGCCGTGCGGCGGCACCCACTCGTGGCCCGCACCACGAAGGCCGCATCTCTCGGCACGGGAAAGGTTCCCGGTCCGCCGAACATCCATCAAGGAGACATAACAATGACCACTGCGATCAACTCTGCCCCAAATGTGAAGAAGATCCTGCTGGTGGCGACTGCTTTCGCCGCTCTCGCAGTCGGATGCTCGCCGACTGCGTCGGACGACGCGAGCTCGAAGTCCCAGTCGGACAAGGCGGTCTCGAAGGCGAAGTCGCAGAACTCGGCACCTCTGGCCCCCGCCGCCTGCGCGGAGCCGCTCGACGTGGAGTTCGACGGCCGCGTCTACAGGGCCGTCGAGAACGTCGATTTCAGGATCGGGAACAAGGTGGGCAAGGCCGCCTCGGTCACGTGCGACGACACGGACCAGAAGAGCGACGCTCTGCTCCCTCAGCCGGAATCGCCCGCCCATGAGATCGACGGTGTCGACCCCCGCGCCGCCATTGCGGTCAACGACATGTTCTTCGTGGTCAACTCCGACAAGAAGCTGCCCGCGAAGGTCCAAAAGCTTATCGACGAGGCGGCCGCGGAGACCGGGACGGAAACGCCGGTGGTCGAAAGCGCATGAGCGGCGGAGGCGGAATACGCCGGCAAGGTCTACACGGGCATCACCGTCCACCCCGACGTCAAGGTCGGGCACAAGGTGGGCAAGGCCGTCCACGTCGCCTGCAACGACACACCCGACAACAACAACGACGGCCTCGTCCCACAGCCGGAATCGCCCGCGTACAAGATCCCCGGTGTCAACCCCGGCATCGCCATCGCGGTCGACGACGCCCTGGACACGATGCAGATCTACGTGGCCGACCTCGACAAGCCCCTGCCCGCCGAGCTCCAGAAGCTCACCAAGGCCTCGTAACTGCACCCCACATACTGCCGCCGCACCGCCCTCTCCCCCCTGCGCGCCGTCGACCTCGCCGTCGCCGTCACCCAGGGGGAGCTCCCAACGCGCCATCGCCCAGGCCTACGCGCGTACACCGAGCTCAGCGGTAATGCGGCCACACGACCGAAATCCCGCATGCGCACCCGCGACGGCACACCCAAGCCGACCCGCGATACGAAGGAGCCCAGGCACGAGCAGGGGCGGAGAGCGGTGTCCGCGAGTGTCACCCGGCCGTGCTCGTCGAGGAGACGGGAGGCAAAATGTTGGGCTCGGTCCCGTACCGGATCCAGAAGCTCCTCGGCGGGACATCATTGGACGTGGGAGCGTTGTCGGCCGATGTGCAGGCTTATGTGGTCCGAGAGTCGGGGGATCGTGAGGCGACGCCAGTGCCGGACGACACCCAGGTGATCAAGAAGGGCGACAAGTCCGTCGGGGGCGCCCGCCAGCACTGCGGAGTGACGCCGCGAGCCGGCGCTACGAGGCGGTCTTCGCCGGCTCCGACGGCTTGCCGGACGCGTGCGGCTCGACCGCCCCGGGCTCGAGGGCGCAGCACAGCGCGGCGGCGCCGGCGCCGATGGCCAGGACGGTTTTGAAGCCGTTCTCCGACGGAAGGGCGTGGCCCGCGAAGTCGGTGGTCATCTGTGCCAGGACCACGGCGATGACGGCGCTGGAGAAGGAGGTGCCGAGGGAGCGCATCAGGGTGTTGAGGCTGTTGGCGGCGGCGGTCTCGGATACCGGTACGGCGCCCATGATCAGCGCGGGCATGGCGCCGTACGCCAGCCCCATGCCCGCGCCGACGATGCAGCCGACCACGACCAGCTGCCAGATCTCGGCCATCAGCACGATGCCGGTCCCGTAGCCGACGGCCACGACCAGCGCGCCGATCATCAGGGTGACCTTGGGGCCGCGCGCCTTGGTGATGCGCGCGGAGAACGGGGCCGTGGCCATCATCACCAGGCCCATCGGCGCCATGGCCAGACCGACGGTCAGCAGGTCCCGGCCCATGCCGTAGCCGGTCTGCTCGGGCAGTTGCAGCAGCTGCGGCATGACCAGGGACAGTGCGAACATCGAGAAGCCGATGGCGACGGACGCGAGGTTGGTGAACAGCACCTGGCGACGGGCGGTGGTGCGCAGGTCGACCAGCGGCGCACTGGTGCGCAGTTCGAAGCGTCCCCACAGGAGCAGCACGATTGCCGCGGCGGCGAACAGGCCGAGGGTGGTCGTGCTGCCCCAGCCCCAGTCGGCTCCCTTGGACACGGCCAGCAGCAGACAGACCAGTGCGGCCGAGAGGCCGACCGCTCCCACCAGGTCGAAGCGGCCGCCTGTGCGCACCTCGGATTCGGGGACGATCGTCACGACAAGGACCACGGCCAGGACGCCGAGGACCGCGGAGGCCCAGAAGAGCACGTGCCAGTCGAAGTGATCGGCGATCAGGGCGGCCGCGGGCAGCCCCAGCGCACCGCCGATGCCGAGGGACGCGCTCATCAGGGCGGTCGCGCCGGGCAGCCGCTCGGCGGGCAGTTCGTCACGCATGATGCTGATGCCGAGTGAGATGGCGCCGGCGGACAGACCCTGCAACACCCGGCCGATGATCATCGGGGTGAGGGAGTCGCTGAGGCCGCAGACCACCGAGCCGGCCACGAGGAGGGCGAGGCTGAACAGCAGCATGCGCCGCTTGCCGTACATGTCACCGAGCCGTCCCATGACGGGGGTGGCGACGGCGCCGGCGAGCAGCGTGGCGGTGATGGCCCAGGCTGTGTCCGCCGGGGAGGCGCCGAGGAGTTCCGGAAGCTCGGGGATCAGGGGGATGACGAGGGACTGCATCAGCGAGACCACGATCCCGCCGAAGGCCAGGGCCGCCACGACGGCGTTCGCTCGCGGAGCGGCGGACGCCTCCTCGGCGGCCGGCCGGGATGATGCTGCGGACATGGAAGGGCCTCTCGGGTGGGGCGCGGGACAGGGGCGTGCGAACTCGGGGAAGTGGCATGGCGCATGGGGGTGGCGGCGCTCCCCGGGGAAGTGGGGGAGCGCCGCCCGGGGAGCGCCGCCGGCGGCCCGGCTGCGGGGTGCGGGGCGCCGATCGCGCGGCTACTCCTTCAGGCGGATGGCTGCCGCCGGACAGATCGCCGCGGCCTCCCGCACGCCCTCGTGCAGATCGGCGGCGGGGTTCTCGGTGAGCAGGATGGCGATCCCGTCCTCGTCACGCTGGTCGAAGACCTCGGGTGCGGCGACGACGCACTGTCCCGCGGCGACGCACTTGGGCTCGTCGAATTCGATGTGCATGGTTTTCTCCTCTGGTGTGGGGGTCTGTGCTGCGACGGGTGGGGTCTTGGGTCGGGGAGGGCAGGTCAGTCGTGGTCCCAGGCGAGCGGCAGGCGCTCCGGACCGCGGGTGAGCACCCCGGACTTCCAGACGACGTCCGCCTCGGACTCGTGGAACCGCAGGCCCGGGAAACGGGTCAGCAGGGTGCGCAGGGCCACCTGCAGTTCCACCCGGGCGAGCGGGGAGCCCAGGCAGTGGTGTGCGCCGTGCCCAAAGGCGAGGTGGGGGGCCTCACGGCGCTCCAGGTCGAGTTGGTGGGGGCAGGTGAACACGGACTCGTCCCGGTTGGCCGAGTGCAGGGCGACCACCACCGGCTCGCCGGCCCGTACTGTCACCCCGCCGACCTCGACGTCCTCAAGGGCGTAGCGGGCGAAGGCGGTGCCGGTCGTCAGCGGGACGAAGCGCAGGAGTTCCTCCACCGCCTGCGGGATCCGGTCCAGGTCGGCGCGCAGGGCCGCGTGCTGCTCGGGGTGGGTGAGCAGCAGGTACACGAAGTCGCTGATCTGGGTGGCGGTCGTCTCGAAGCCGCCGACGAGGAGGCCGGAGAGCATGGTCAGCAGCTCTTCCTCGGAGAGCCGGTCGTCCTCGTCCCGCGCGGCGACGAGGTCGCCGATCAGGTCGTCGCGGGGATGCTCTCGGTGCTCGGCGATCAAGCCGGTCATATGGGCGGTCAGGCTTGCCCGGTGCTCGGCCGCTTCCTCCGCCGTGTACTTGGTGGTGGAGATGAACGCCTCGGCCCAGACCTGGAACTTCTCCCGGTCCTCGAAGGGCACTCCGAGCAGGGCGCTGATCACGCTGATCGGCAACGGCAGCGCGAAGTCGGTGACCAGATCGGCGGGGGCACCCTTGGCGAGCATCCGGTCGGCCAGATCGGCGGCGATCCGCTCGATCCGGGGCCGCCAGTCCTCGACCCGCTTGACGGTGAACGCCTTGGCCGCGAGCCGGCGCAGGCGGCTGTGCTCCGGCGGGTCCATGATCATGAGGGCGTCCGGCGGGGTCGGGAAGGGCCGCATGCGCGGCTCGTCGCGCCGGAGGCTTTCGTTCCGGCTGAAGCGGGGGTCACTGAGGACGAACCGCGCGTCCGCGTAGCGGGTGGCCAGCCAGGCGGGCTCGCCGTAGGGGAGTTGGACCCGGCTCAGTGGCTGCTCCTTCCTCAGGGCGGAGTACAGAGGGCTGAGATCGAGCTTCTCGGCCGTGAACGGGTATGTGACGGGCTGGGTGACCGGCATGGACGACTCCTTGGTGGGGCAAGGGCTTCTAACTGAGATGACGCTATCGGTTCTATCCCTCGATTGAGAAACTCAAAGGGGTGTCTAATAGGTAGTTAACTATTGGTTGATAAGGTGGAGCGGTGACTGCCGAGACTCCGCGTCGACTGCGCGCCGACGCCGCCCGCAACTCCGAGAAGATCCTCCGGGCCGCGCGCGCGATCTACGCCGAGAGCGGCCCTGACGCCTCGCTGGAGGAGATCGCCCGTCGCGCCGGTGTCGGCATCGCGACGTTGTACCGGCGGTTCCCGAACAAGGAGGAACTCGTCCGGGCGGCGCTGGAACAAAAGATCACCGAGGAGATGTCGCCCGCGATCAGCGGAGCGCTCGCTGACAGCGACCCCCTGCGCGCGCTCGCGACCCTGTGGGAGGCCTCGGTCTCCTTCGCGGCGCGGGAACGAGGCCTCCTCGGTGCCGTGCGCGACTCGGGCTCCCTGGCCTCCGAACTCTCCGAACCGTTCTACGAGGCCCTGATGGTGGTCACCCGACGGGCACAGATCGCCGGACGGGTCCGCGCCGACCTCGTGCCCGACGACCTCCACCGGATCACGGTGATGCTGCTCAGCGTGCTGCACACGGTGCAGCCCGGCAGTGCCGGCTGGAAGCGCTACATCACCCTGCTGCTCGACGGCCTCGCGCCCGCGCAGCCCACCGTGCTTCCGTCGCCCGAGCCGCTCAGGCAGTGGCCGACGCGAGGTTCCCGGCCTGCCTGACAGAGGGCGGCAGCCGAGTTCGGCCGGCCTGTCCACTGGAGGGGCCGTGGGACCGGCGGCGGGGGGTGGCTGGGGCCGCCGGTCCCACGGTGCGCCGCCTGACCTGTCCCCGGTGTGGCGGCGCTGGGGGCGCCTCCGTAGTGGAGGCCGCCCGTCCGTGGGTTCCCTCCGTTACCAGGTGACCGGCAGTTCGTGGATGCCGAAGGCGGCCATCGTGCCCCGGAACGGGACCTCTTCCAGGGGCACGGCCAGGCGGAGACCGGGCAGCCTGCGCAGCAGCCGGGGCAGCGCCTCCGTCAGTTCCACCCGGGCCAGGTTCTGCCCGAGGCACTGGTGGATGCCGTAGCCGAAGGCGATGTGGCCGCGGGTGCTGCGCGTGATGTCGAGGGACCCGGCGTCGTCCATGAAGGACGGGTCGTGGTTGGCGGCCGGCAGGTTGACGGCGAGGATGTCGCCGGCCTTGACCTCCTGGCCGCCGATGACGAGGTCCTCGTGGGCGGCGCGCCAGATCATGTCCTGGGCGATGGAGAGGTAACGCAGCAGTTCCTCGATGGCGTTCGCGACCACCTTGGGGTCGTCGCTGTCCCGGACCAGGGCTGCCTGCTCCGGGTGCTCCAGCAGGGTCAGCGTGCCCAGGCCGATCATGTTGGCGGTGGTCTCGTGGCCGGCGATGAGTAGGACGAGGCCGTTCATGGCCACTTCCTCCGGCTTGAGCTCACCCGTCTCGACGCGCTCGGCGATCAGCCGGCTGATCAGGTCGTCGCCGGGCTCGCGCTGCTTGCGCTGCACGAGCTCCATCAGGAAACCGAACAGCTCGGCGCTCGCATGGCTCTTCTCCTGCGGGGTGACGTCCGGCTGGTTGATCGTGATGCTGTGCTTCTGGAAGAACTCGTGATCCTCGTAGGGCACCCCGAGCAGCAGGGAGATGACCAGGGACGGCATCGGAAGCGCGAAGGACGCGACGAGATCGGCCGAGTCGCCCTTGGCGGTCATCTCGTCGATGAACCGGTCGACCATCGCCCGCACCTGGGGGCGCATCGCCTCCATGCGCTTGACCGTGAAGTCCTTGGTCAGCATCAGGCGGATCCGGGCGTGCTCGGGGTCGTCCATGCGCGGGAACGCGGGCACCTGCTGCTGTTCCCCGCCCGGGTGCATCCGGGGGTAGCGGATGGTGTCGGCGCTGATCCGCTGGTCGGACAGGACGAGTTTGACGTCCTCGTGGCGGGTGACGACCCAGGCGGTCTCACCGTTCCACAGCCGCACCTTCTGCAGCCCGTCGCCCAGGCGCCACTGCTCGTACTCGGTGGGCAGATCGAGCGGACAGCGCGCGGAGCGGGCGGCGGGGTAGGCCGGCAGATCGAGGTTGCCGGTCGGATCGGTGGCCGTGCTCATGGGTCCTCCAGTGGGGGTTGTGGGGGTTGGTGGGTAGAGGGGAGCTGCGGATGTGGGGCTATGCGACGGCGGCGCCGATGACGGCTTCCGTCCAGGCGGTGCCGGCCGCGACGAGCGAGCGCCAGGCGCGTACGGCCTTGGGCGGCAGCCCCGCGGCGAGTACGCCGGTCAGCCGTTCGCCCCGGCGGTAGACGACGAGCAGCCGCCGCGCGTCCTCGGCCTGCAGGACGAGCGCCTCGTCGTGACCGCGCAGGTAGCCGTACGCGTGGATCTTGACGTCGTACTGGTCGGACCAGAAGTACGGCACCGGCGCGAACGGTCGTCGCTGGTCGGGGGTGAGGTGGTTGCGGGCGACGGCCATGGCCTGCTCGGCGGCGTTCGTGCGGTGCTCGATGCGCATCGGTGTGCCGAAGAGCGGGTTGTGCCAGCGGGCCACGTCGCCGACTCCGTACACGCCGGGCGCCGCGGCGCAGTACTCGTCGCACAGCAGCCCGTCCTGGACGACCAGGCCGCTGCCGTCCAGCCATTCGGTGTTGGGCAGGGAGCCGATGGCCACGAGGACGTCGTCGGCGGGCAGGACGCCGCCGTCGGACAGCAGGACACCGGTGACCCGGCCGGCCGAGCTCTGGATCTCGTGGACCGAGGTGTTGGTGCGCACGTCCACGCCATGGGCCAGCTGTAGCCGGGTCAGGAACCGTCCGGCTTCGTCGCCGACGGCCTGGCCCATGGGGACCGTGCCCGCCTCCAGGAGCGTCACCGCGACGCCCAGCGCGCGGGCCGTGGCCGCCACCTCCGCCCCGATGAAGCCGCCTCCGACGATCACCAGTCGGCGGTCCGGCCGCAGGCGTTCCTTGAGTGCCAGCGCGTCCCCGACGGTCCGCAGCACATGCACACCGGACACACCGTCGCAGCCCGGCAGGCGGCGCGGACGGACACCGGTGGCGACGACCAGCGCGTCGTACGGCACCCGGCTTCCGTCCGCCAGGTGCACCTGGCGGGAGCCGCGGTCCAGCCCGACGGCGGTCGCTCCCAGGCGCAGATCGAGGCCGAGGGCGTCGATGTCCGCCGCCGGGCGCAGCGCCAGACGGTCCGGCTGCCAGTCGCCCTTGAGTAGTTGCTTCGACAGGGGTGGGCGGTCGTAGGGGGCGTGGGGTTCGTCGCCGACGAGGGTGATCGCACCGTCGTAGCGCGCCCGGCGCAGTGCCTCCGCCGTGGCCAGTCCGCCCGCCGAGGCGCCGACCACCACGATCCGGTTCACGAGGCCGCCCCGCGGCCTGGTGCGCCGATGTCGGCTGTCAGTTGCATCAGATGTCTCCTTTGCTGAGCCGTTGCGAGGAACCGCTCGGCTCTCCGTACTGATAGCCACTCTCACCTGGTGGGGGTCGCGGAACAACCTACCTGAGAAGTAAGTGGCGTTGGATCCGTCATCCGCGGGTCGCATCCGTAAGAACGAACGAGAAAAAGCCACGTGGAGTGCGGTTTCTGCTCGTTGACGCCTCCTTCCAAAAAACGATAGCTTCCAATCGTTTTAGCGGCTTCAGGCCCTGGACGTCATGGCGTGCGCCCCCTGCGCCACATGGCGTTCCGCCCCGCCCCTCTCGTGGGCGGAGGCCAGTTCACTCCCGGAAAGAGGCGAAGCATGACTGAGGCGTATCGGAACCTGATCGGCGGCACGCTGCGACCACCGGAGTCGGGGCGATGGCTCGACGCGGAGAACCCGGCGACCGGTGAGGTCTGGGCCCGGATCCCCGCTGGCGGCCAGGCGGACGTGGACGCCGCGGTCGCCGCCGCGAAGGAGGCCTTCCCCGGCTGGTCGGCGCTGCCGGCGGCGGTCCGCGGCTTCTACCTGCAGCAGGTGGCGAAGGCCTTCGCCGAACACGGTGAGGAACTGGCCCGTCTGGAGACCCGCGACAACGGCCGTCTCCTCGGCGAGAACATCCAACGCGCCGGAATCGGCATGGCGTTCGTGTGGAACCAGGCCGCGGGCCGGACGCTGGAGGCGGTCACCGGCGACAGCGTCGTGCTCGACCCGACCAGCTTCGGCTTCACCCGGCGCGAGCCCTACGGAGTCGTCGCGGCGATCGTTCCGTGGAACGCGCCGCTGGCGATGCTGTGCAACAAGGCCGCCATGGCGCTCGCGGCGGGCAACACGGTGGTCGTCAAACCCCCGGAGCAGGCGAGCGTGTCATCGCTGCGCTTCGCCGAGCTCGTCGCCGAGGTGCTGCCGCCTGGGGTCCTGAACATTGTCTCCGGAACCGGCGAGGAGGTGGGCGATCCCCTCGTCCGGCACCGGGACGTTCGCAAGGTCACCATGACCGGGTCGACGCAGACCGGCCGGGCCATCCAGCGGGCGGCGGCCGACACCCTCACCCCGAGCATCTTCGAACTCGGGGGGAAGTCCCCCAACATCGTCTTCGCCGATGCCGACGTCGACGCGGCGGCGCAGGGCGTGACGGTCGAGTCCATCTTCACCGGCAACGCGGGACAGGTGTGCGTGGCCGGATCCCGGATCCTCGTCCAGCGGCCGGTCCTCGACGAGATGCTGAAGCGCATCCGCGCGATCGTCGAGGACATCGTCCTGGGCAACCCGGCCGACGACGCCACCACCATGGGCCCCCTCATCTCCCGGGAGCAGTACGACCGTGTCGTCGGCTACCTCAAGTCCGGTGCGCAGGAAGCCGAGTTGGTCTTCGGCGGTCGGCACGGCCCGGAACTGGTCCCCGAACTGCCGGGGGGCTACTGGGTCGAACCCACCCTCTTCACCACCACGGACAACTCGCTGAGCATCTGTCAGGAGGAGATCTTCGGCCCCGTCGCCGTGATCATCCCCTTTGACACCGACGACGAGGCCCTGGCTCTGGCCAACGACAGCCGTTACGGCCTGGCTTCCGGGGTGTGGACCCGTGACCTGGCCCGTGCCCACCGCTTCGTCCGCGACCTCGACGCGGGCAACGTGTGGGTCAACGCCTACCGCCAGACGCGGTACGAGCTGCCGTTCAGCGGCGTGAAGGACAGCGGCTACGGCCACGACGCCGTCCTGGAGTTCACCCGGGAGAAGGCCGCCGTCATCAAGGCCTGACACCCCGGCACACATCCGTACCAACGCCTGCCGACTAGCCCTCGGCAGATCTGCCCCACCACAACGCCCCCACCACAACGAAGGAGAAAACACATGGGTGACATGGACGGCAAGGTCGCAGTGATCACCGGAGCCGGCGCCGGCATGGCCAAAGCCTGCGCGGAGCTGTTCGTCCAGCACGGTGCCAAGGTCGTCGCCGCCGACATCAGCGGAAAGGAGAAGGACACCGCGGCCGAGCTCGGCGAGGCGGTCGTACCCGTCCACTGCGATGTCTCGCAGGAGGACCACGTCGTCGCGATGTTCGAGACAGCGGTACGCGAGTTCGGCCGCGTGGACGCCGTACTGAACGTGGCGGGCATCGCCGACGGAGCACCGCTCGCCGACTCGACCCTGGAGATGTACGACCGGATCATGGCCGTGGACCTCAAGGGCGTGTTCCTCGGCACCAAGCACGGTATCCGTACCATGCGCGCCACCGGCGGCGGCGCGATCGTCAACTGGGCCTCGCTGGCCGCCCTGGCCACCTCCGGCGCCTATGCCGGTGTCTACTCGGCCGCCAAGGCGGGCGTCATCGCACTGACCCGGGCAGCGGCGACCGAGTACGCCACCGACGGGATCCGCGCCAACTCGCTCTGCCCCGGCATCATCCTTACCGACATGGGCCAGAACGCGGTCCAGGCGGCCCCGGAGAAGCTCCAGAAGCCGGCGATGCAACGCGGCGGCACCCCTCAGGAGGTCGCCGAACTGGCTCTGTTCCTCGCCTCGGAGCGCTCGTCCTATCTCACCGGGCTGGCCGTTCCGATCGACGGCGGCTGGGGCTCGCTGCTCCGCTGAGTGCACCCGTCACCAGGCAGTGCGCGCGGTGACGCAGGGGAGCCGTAACACAAATCCTTGGAGTTTTCCGGGAGTCGGAGCGTTCGGCACGTGCGGCGGACGCTCCGGCCCTGGGCTGGTGCCGCGGATTCCCGGAGAACTCCCAGAACCTCTCCGAAACGTCTCATGCGCGGCGGACAGGCTGGTCGAGCCCAACGACACGCGGCCCTGCGCCGCGTGCGTCACCGAAACACAGCGGAGTACCACTGAGATGACTGCCATCACCGTCGAACCCAGGCAGGGAAGGTCGCCACAGGCCGCGCCCGCCCGCCCCGAAAGCCCGTTGGAGAACGCCCTGGAGGGGGCGGCGGCCGCCCTGTGCGCCCTCATCGCCATGGTGGCCGTCTCCGCACTGGCCCTGTGGCTGCTGGACGCGGAATCCCTCGGATCGCTGTGGTCCCTGGCGCTCACGGTGACGGCCATGGCCGTCGGGGGCTCGGTGAGCTCGGCGGCGTCCTCCGGGGCGGAGGGCTCCGGAGGGCTTTCGAACCTGCTGGGCGGCGGTGGGCTGAGCCCGACCATGAGCGGCACGGTCGACGCCGTGCCGTTCGGGGTGACCCTGCTCGGCGCCATGGTGCTGTGGCTGGCGTTCTCGTGGCGGATGCGGCGCCGGCTGCCCACCGCGGGTGAGCTGGCCGCGCGGACCGCCGGGGCCGCGGTGACGGCCCTGCTGGGCTTCCTGGTCGTGGCCAAACTCGCGGAAGGCTCCTTCCGCATGCCGGCGTCCGCGATGAGCGGAATGCGCGGCGAGGACTCCACGTCAGGAGGACTCGGCATCGGCAACAGCCCGCTGGGCGATCTGTTCGGCGGCGGACTCGGCCGGCGTCTGGGCGGTGGCTCCACCATGTCCCGGGACATGGTGATGAACTATCAGGTCCAGGCCGGTTCGGCCGTACTGGGCGGGCTTTTGTGGGTGGCCGTGGTGATCGCCCTCGGCTGCCTGATCACCCGGCGCGCCCACCTGCCGCTGCCATGGCAGACCGGCCGACTGCGTGCCGCGTGGGCGCCGAGCGTCTCGGCGGTCGCGCGCATGCTCCTGCTGATGACCGTCGTTCCGCTGATCGCCGTCGTGTTCGTCGGCATCGTCGTCGGCGGTAAGGGCGCGACCGCCGCCGGCGCCGCCCTCCTGCTGGCCCCCGACGCGGTGGTCGTCTTCGTGACGCTGGGCCTGGGCGTCTCCTGGACGGCCTTGACACACCAGGCGCAGAGCGAGGACGGCAACCCGCTCGCCTCGCTGCTGCGCAGGCTGGGCGGCGCGCAGGCGCAGGCGCGTCCCGACCGCGTCGAGCACCTCAGGGACCTGTCGGCAGGGGGCTGGCCGCTGTGGCTCCTGGCCCTGCTGGTGACTGGTCTCGCCCTGCTGGCCTGCGGTTACGCGGCGGCACGGGCCGCGGCGCGGACACCGGCCCACGCCCCGAGCGTCCACCGGACACGCCATGGGCAGCACCTCGCACCGGCAGCACGCCTCGGGGTCGTCCTGGGCGTGGCCCTGGGCCTGACGGCCTGGCTCACGCAGGCATCCGGCCGGATCTCGGCGACCATGTTCGGCAGCGAGATGGGCGGCACACAGGCCGGATTCAGCGGCAGCGTGCCGCTGGCCGCGCTGCTGGGACTGCTCGCCGGAGCGGCGGCCGGCTTCGTGGGCAGTGTGCTGCACGGTCTTCACGGCGGGCAGACACGCCCATTCCGTACGATCCCGCGCAACACCCCGGTTGCCCCGGTCGGCGAGCACCTCGCGGACGTCCCGGGCGCGACGGCACACGGTGTTGGATCCGGCCCCTTGGAGAACTCACTTGGCAACCGCTGACCGACCTCCCCCGTCCGCGACGGACTGTTGGCTCACCCCTGCCCAGGACGACACGGCCGACGTGGACCTGCTGGTCGTCGACGACGAACCGACCGTACGGGAACTGCTGTGCGCCGCTCTGCGCCACGCGGGCTTCACCGTGGCCGCGGCTGGCACCGGACAGGAGGCCCTGGAGCAGGCGCGTGCCGTGTCGCCCGATCTCGTCCTGCTGGACGTGATGCTCCCCGACATGGACGGCTTCGAGGTGATCCGGAGCCTGCGTGAGCGGCCCCGGTCCGGCAGGACGGCCGTGCGGGGACACATCCCGGTGGTGTTCCTGACCGCCCGGGACACGACGCGGGACAAGATCGAGGGCCTCGTCCTCGGCGGAGACGACTACGTGACCAAGCCGTTCGATCTGCAGGAGCTGATCGCACGCGTCCGCGCGGTGCTGCGCCGCACGAACGGCGACCCCGGCGCCGTACTGCGCGTGGCCGATCTGGAACTCGACCCGGAGGGAGTCCAGACCACGCGGGCCGGGCAGCCGATACGCCTGTCACCGACCGAGTTCCGGCTCCTGTACACCCTGATGGCCAACGCGGGACGCACCGTCCCCAGGGCACTGATCCTCGAACGGGTGTGGGACTACGACTTCGGCGGTGACACCGGCATCGTCGACACCTACATCAGTTACCTGCGCCGGAAGATCGACAACGGCGGCCCGAAGCTGATCCACACGGTGCACGGCGTCGGCTACGTGCTGCGGGGCCCGAAGACATGACCGGTCGACGCATCCTTACGGTATGGGCGCGGGCCTCGCTGCGCAGCAGGGTGCTCCTGCTGGCGACGGCTCTGCTCGCGGCGGGTTTCACCGCGTTCAGCCTGGTCACCGGCAACGCCTTGCGCACCTACCTGGAGGACCGGGCCGACACCCAACTCAGGGCCGCCGCACAGGTGTTCGCCCTGCTGCCACCGGGGCTCGCCGAGAGTGGTGCCGAGCGGACCCCTCCGGCGGGCCTCGGCGAGTTCAGCACCGAAGTCCTTGGCAACCCGGTCATCGCTTACGTCCGGGCTGACGGGACGAGCATGGGCAGCATCGACTCCCTCGCCGGAAAGCGCTCCGGCAGCTCACGCGGTCCGCGGCTGCCGAAGCTGGACTCTGAGGCGGTCGCCGCCGGAGGAGGCCGCCCCTTCACCGCCGACAGCAGCCAGGGCGAGGGGCGGTGGCGGGTGATCGCCGTGCCCCGGGCCGGCAACGGGGCCGCACGGAGCACGCTCGGGGCGGCGCTGCCGGGCGACGGCGGCAGTGTGGTCGTGGCCACGTCCATGGACCAGGTGGACGCCACCGTGGACCGCATGTGGCGTGTCTACGAAACCACCGGACTGGCCCTGCTCGGGCTGCTCGTGGCGGCCGGCTGGTTCGCCATGCGGTCGGGCCTGAAGCCCCTGTCCCGGATCGAACGGACCGCCGCCGAGATCGCACACGGGGACCTGACCCGCCGGGTACCGGCCCTGGCGGGGCCGAACACCGAGGTCGGCCGCCTCGCCACGGCACTCAACGGGATGCTCGGCCAGATAGAGGCCGCCTTCGCTGCCCGTGCCGAGTCCGAGGCGCGGATGGGCCGCTTCGTCGCCGACGCCGGCCACGAACTGCGTACCCCGCTGGCCGGCATCAAGGGCCTTACCGACCTCTACCACATGGGCGCTCTCCCCGAGCGCGAGGACATCGACGCCACCATGGCCCGCATCGCCCGCGAGTCCGAACGCCTCACCCGGCTCGTGGAAGACATGCTGCTCCTCGCCAGGCTCGACGAACCGTCCCTGAGAACTGTCGGCGGCGACCCGGGACAGGGAGCCGGTTCACCCGACCCGTTCCCGCTGGGCCTGGACTGCGCCCCGATGGACCTGCGCACCCTGGCGGCCGACGCCCTCCACGACATACGGGCGCTCGACGCCGCCCGGTCCGTGACCCTCACCGGGCCGAACGGCGACGGCCCGCCGGCCTCCGCTCCCGCTCTCGCTGACGAGTCCCGCCTCCGCCAGGTCGTCACCAACCTGATCGGCAACGCCATCAGGCACACGCCACCCGGTACGCCGATCCGCATCGGCGTGGGCACCGACGGCGGCCACGCGGTCCTGGAGGTCGCCGACGAAGGCCCCGGCCTCACCGAGGAACAGGCCCACCGCATCTTCGAACGCTTCTACCGCGCGGACACCTCACGGACCCGCGCCACCGGGGGAGCGGGACTCGGCCTGGCCATCGTCCAGTCGCTGGTCACCGCGCACGCGGGACATGTGGACGTGCGATCGGCACCGGGCCGGGGCGCCACCTTCCGCGTCCTGCTGCCCCCACCCCCAGACCCTCGCACCGAACCGCGCACCTCCGTGCGGCCCCAGGCGGCCGCCTCGGCCGCCGGCGCGGCTCTCCGCTGTACCCCCCCACTGATCCCCCACATTCAAGGAGATCCCGTGAAACGACGCACGCTACTGGCTCTCACCCTCACCTCGTCCCTCGCCTTCCCGGTGACGGTGACGGCGACGGCGGCGACACCCACCCCAGCCGACGAGGAACGCTCCTCGCGCGTCACCGGCGTCGAGGTGACGCGCAAGGAGTCGCTGGGCACGTTCGGCGGTGTGCCGTACGAGCGGCTGGCCGGCACCGTCTCAGGAACCGTGTCGGCCGAGGAACCCGTGGCGGGACTCGACTCGGCCGCCGGGACCGACGGGGTCCACACCTACACCTCGGGCTTCGAGCTGATCCGCCCGGTCGGGCAGGACCAGCGCAGCGAGGTCGTGGTGGAGGTGGAGAACCGGGGCATTCCCCTGCTGCTCCACGGCTACAACTCGATGCAGGACCCGCCGCCCGTAGGAGCCCCGCAGGACGTCTCGTACCCGGCGGGCATGGGCGACGGCTTCCTGTTCGCCGAAGGACGCTCCTACGCGCGGGTCCAGTGGCAGACCGGCATCTCACCGGGAGTGCCGGAATCGGCCCAGGGCGTCGGCCAGGTCATCGTCCGTGACTTCGGGCGGCTGCTGCGCAGCGGACGGCTCGAAGGCGAGCATTCGCCACTCGGTGCGTACGAGCACCGGTTGCTCGTGGGGTTGAGCCAGGCCAGCTGGTTCGTCACCAGCTTCGTCGCCGAGGGCTTCAACGACGCCGGCGGACGCGTCTTCCAGGGCGCCTACGCCCAGGACGGCACCGGCAACCAGCTCGCGATCAACGGCGTCGCCGCGGCGGACGGCCAGCCACAGGTGCCCTACATGAGGCCGGACGGTGTGCCGCTCGCTCCTGGGCAGGTGCTGCGCCGGCCGGCGACGGATCCCGTCTTCGTGGACGTGGCGGCCTACACGGACTACTACCGGCTCCGGGCCAGTGTCTCCCGGCAGGCCGACCCGGCCGACGGCTACCACCGCTACGACTGGCCGGCCGCCCACAACCCGGCAATCAGCGCCGACGCGGCGGACACCGCGTTCCAGCGCTTCGGCTGCAATGACGGAAAGCCGATCCCGCTCAGTTCTCTGCACAGCGAACCGTACGGCCGTGCCCTGCTCGTGGCGTTGGAACGCCGTCTCGGCATCGGCGGTCCGCGCGAGAAGATGCCGCCCGAGCAGGTGTTCACAGCCGGTGCGCGTCCCGCCGATCCGGCACTCCTCAACGGCCTGCCTGGCCGGGAGGTGACGGTGCCGCGGACGGACGCCGACGGTTTCCCGATCGGCGGAGTGCGCTTTTCCGCGGCCGATTTGCCGCTCGGCTCACCGGTTCCGCCCGCGGTGGCTCCGGTGTCCACGGCGAGCATCACCGCGGTGTGCGGCAACTACGGGGGGTGGCAGCCGTACACGGCGGACGAACTGCGCCGGCGTTACGGCTCGCTCGACGACTACGTCAGCACCTACGACGCCCGGGTCACACGCCTGATCGCGAGCGGACTCCTCCTTGAGAGGGACCGCGGGCTCCTGCTCGACCGCGCTTCGGAGGAATGGTCGAAGGCACCGACGGGGTCGTGACCCACGGGGTTCGCCCCGCCCGCCGGATGTCTCCGGATGCAGGGATCTGAGCCGTGTGAAGCCGGGGCTCGGCGGGTGTGGGCGGACCCTCGCTTCGGCGAGGCGTCGGTGAAGCCCGGTCAGACGGCCGACCAGCCGTTGTCCACCGGGAGGATGACACCGTTGATGTTGCTCGCGGCGGCGGAGGCCAGGAAGACGATGGCCGCGGCCTGTTCGTCCGTGGTCGCCTGGCGTCCGACGTTGACCATGTACTTGCCGAGCACGCCCAGTCCGTGCGACTCGATGTCCAGCCCGGCCGTGATACCCGTCGTCGTGCCGCCGGGAGCGATCGCGTTGGTCCGCACGCCCTGGTCGCGGTACGTCACCGCGAGGGACTTGGTGAGCCCGGCGATCCCGTGCTTGGAGGCGGTGTATGCGGCACCGGCCGCGCTGCCCCGCAGGGACGCCTCGGAGGCGGTGAACACGATCGCCCCGTCACCCGTGGCCAGCAGGTGAGGCAGCGCAGCGCGGGTCAGCAGGAACGGCGCGGTGAGGTTGACCCGCAGAACGCGCTCCCACTCCTCGTCGCTGACGTCGGCCACGGCGGACATCCGGTCCATGATTCCGGCGTTGTTCACCAGGACATCGATGCCTCCGCAGGCGTCCACGGCCGTGGTGACGACTCGGTCGACGACCTCCTGGTCGCTCAGGTCGCCGATCGCGGTGACAGCGGTGCCGCCCGCCACCGCTATGGCCTCCGCCGTCGCTTTGGTGCCTTCGGCGTTGATGTCCGCGAGGACGACGCGGGCGCCCTGCGCGGCGAAGAGCAGGGCGGCGGTTCGGCCGATGCCCGAGCCGGCTCCGGTGACGATCACGGACTTGCCGGACAGGCCTGTGGTGCTGTTCATGTGTGGATGCTCCCTGGTGGTGTCGGAGACCGGTGAGTCCGGGGAAAGGGCTCACGTGCCTGCATCGACACTAGGAAGAGCCAGGCCGCGCCCCGAGCCTCCACAGGACCCAAAACGGGCGGGGCGATGAGTACCGGGGTACTGCTCCGCCTCGTCCGAAAGGTGGCCGGACAGCCTGCCGCGCCGGTGGCGGCGTGGCTCTGACCACGGGCCGGCTGTCGACGTCGCGGTGCTTCGGGTGCTTCGGGAGGAGGACGACCAGTACCGGAGTAGGAGGCGGCAGCGGCGTATTCGCTTCCCCGGTGCCGTGGGCGGCCGGATTTCCCCGCCTAGCTTGATGGACGGGTCACGCAGACCCACCCAGTCCTCGTCATCCATCCCGTTGTTTTCCCAGGTGGGAGTACTCCTGTGGCCACGTTCCTCTACAGACTCGGCCGGTTCGCCTTCAGGCGACGCCGCCTCGTGGTGATGCTGTGGATCGCCATCCTGGCCGTCGTCGGCATCGGCTCTGCGAGCGTGTCGGGCACACCGTCGGACCAGTTCACCATTCCCGGCACCCAGTCCCAGAAGGCGCTGGACCTGCTGGACAAGGAGTTCCCGCAGGCCTCTGCGTCGGGTGCCACCGCCCGAGTCGTCTTCGAGGCCCCCGACGGGCAGAAGCTGACGTCCGGGGCCAACAAGACCGAGGTCGAGTCACTGATCGCCGACCTCGAGAAGGCTCCCCAGGTGGCGAGCGTCAGTAACCCCTACGCCAATCGTCTGATCAGCCAGGACGGCACCATCACCTACGCCCAGGTGACGTACAAGGTTGCCCAGGCCGACGTCACCACCGAGGCACGGGACGCCCTGCACGCCGTCGCCGACAAGGGCGAGAAGGCGGGCCTGGCGGTCAGCCTGGGCGGCAACGCCGTCAACGAGAAGGAGGGCGCCAACGCCGGCGAACTGATCGGTCTCGCGGTGGCCGCCGTGGCGCTGGTGATCACATTCGGCTCCCTGCTCGCCGCTGGCCTGCCGCTCCTGACCGCCCTCCTGGGCGTCATCATCGCGATCCTGTCGATCACCATCGCGACCGCGATATGGGACATGAGCTCCTCGGCGTCGACGCTGGCGCTGATGCTGGGCCTGGCGGTCGCCATCGACTACGCCCTGTTCATCGTCTCCCGCTACCGCAGCGAGATCAGGGCGGGCCACGAGCCGGAGGACGCCTGCGGGCGAGCCCTGGGGACGGCCGGATCAGCGGTCGTGTTCGCCGGTCTGACCGTGGTCATCGCGCTGGCCGGCCTCAGCGTCGTCGGCATCCGGCTGCTGACGGACCTGGGCCTGGCGGCGTCGTTCGCGGTCGTCGTGGCCGTGGTCGTCGCCCTGACCCTGCTGCCCGCGGTGCTGGGCTTCGCCGGGACGCGCATCATGAAGGGCAATCTCCAGACCAAGCGCATGCGGGCGCTGGAGCGCGGCGAGGGCGAGCCGATGGGCGTGCGCTGGGTGCAGCACGTCATCCGTCACCCGTGGCGGGCGCTTCTGGTCTCGGTCGCCGTCCTCGGCGTGCTGGCCATCCCCGCCCTGTCGATGCGCCTGGGCATGCCCGACGACAGCACGGCCCCCGCGGGCAGCACCCAGCGGGTCGCCTACGACACCCTCAGCAAGGGATTCGGCCCGGGCTACAACGGCCCGCTCACGGTCGTCGTCGACGCCCGGGACAGCAAGGACCCGAAGGCCGCCGCCGAGCAGACGGTCGCCGTGCTGGGCAAGCTGCCCGACGTCGCCTCCGTGAGCCCGGCCGTGTTCAACACCTCCGGTGACGTGGCCCTGATCCGGGCCGTCCCGAAGACTTCACCGAACAGCCAGAAGACGGTGGACCTGGTCGGCGAGATCCGTGACACCACCGCCCCGGCCGTGCAGCGAGCCACGGACGCCGAGGTCGTGATCACCGGCACGACAGCCCTGAACATCGACGTCTCCGACAAGCTCGGCGAAGCCCTCGTGCCCTACCTCCTGGTCGTCGTCGGCCTAGCGCTGATCCTGCTCCTGCTCGTCTTCCGCTCCATCCTGGTGCCCGTCAAGGCGACGCTGGGCTTCCTGCTCAGTGTGGTGGCGACCCTGGGTGTCCTGGTCGCGGTCTTCCAGTGGGGCTGGCTCAAGGACGTCTTCGGGGTCGACACCACTGCGCCGATCGTGAGCGTGATGCCGATCTTCATGATCGGAGTGGTCTTCGGCCTCGCCATGGACTACCAGGTCTTCCTCGTCACCCGGATGCGGGAGGAGTACGTCCACGGTGCCGAGCCCACCGAGGCGGTGGTCGCGGGCTTCCGGCACGGCGCCCGCGTGGTGACGGCCGCGGCGATCATCATGATCTCCGTCTTCGCCGGATTCCTGCTCGCCGACGCCGCACTGATCAAGTCGATCGGTCTGGGGCTCGCCTCGGCCGTCCTCTTCGACGCCTTCGTGGTCCGGATGACGATCGTGCCCGCGGTCATGGCCCTGCTGGGCCGCCGGGCCTGGGCGCTGCCCGAGCGGCTGGACCGGATCCTGCCCAACGTCGATGTCGAGGGCGAGAAGCTGCGGCACATCCTGGACGGGCCGGCCGACACGACAGGGCCGGACACCGGAACCGGGCCCGGAAACGCTCAGGACAGGCCGCTCGCGCCCGCCCACGGGGGCCAGGACTGACCACCGCGCCACTTACAGTGGCCCGGCGCACCTGATCCCACGGCAGTGGGAGCCCCCCTCAGTCGCCGTCCGTCGGCCCTCACTCCCCCCAAGGGCCGACGGACGGTCAGCCGGCACCTCGGAGACATACGCCGTGACCTCAGCATCCAAGAACTCCCCAGCCGAACCCGGCACCCTGCTGGGCAGCTCGGAGGACCGCACGGTGGTCCGGGTACTGACCCTGCTGGCCGCCCTGGGCCGGGCGGACCAGGCGCACCCCCATGTCAAGCGGTGGGCGATGCCGATCCTGTGCGCCGCGCTCGGCCTCCAGCCCCTGATGGAATACCCCGGCCCGGGACCCGCGCTCCCGGTCTCACTGGGCCTGCTGGCCGGAATCACCGTCCCGCTGCTGTGGCGCCAGAGCAGCCCTGTTCTGGTGTTCACGATCGTCACGGCCTTCTCCGTGGCGGAGGCCGCCTGCGGCGTGCTGACCAACGCGCACTTCCTCGCCCAGCTGATCATGCTGTACAACGTGGCCCGCTTCGCCACGCCCCGCGCACTGGCCGGGGCCGTGTCGGTCGCCGTACCTCAGACGGTGATCACCATCCTGGCCTTCTCCTCCGACGTCCAACTCAAGCGCATCACCACCGCCCTGGCACTGGCCGTCATGCTGACGCTGTGCATGCTCGCGATGGCGGGAGTGGGACTGGGCGGCCGGGTGGCACGCCTGTACATCACCGCTCTGCAGGACCGGGCCGTGCGGCTGGAGGTGGAGCGCGACCAGCGGGCCCGGCTCGCGGAAGCGGCGGAGCGGGCCCGTATCTCCCGGGAGATGCACGACATCCTCGGCCACACCCTCGCCGTCATGGTCGGTCTCGCCGACGGCGCGGCCGGACTGGCCGAGGCCAACCCCAAGCGGGGCGCCGAGACACTGCTGATCATCGCCGACAGCGGGCGCGGCGCCCTGGCGGATCTACGCCGGCTCCTCGGCACCCTCCGCGAGAACGGCAGCGCCTCCTGCGACTCTCCGCTGGCACCCCAGCCCGGCCTGACCGACCTCGACGCCCTCCTGGAAAGGGTCCGGGCCGCCGGCCCCACCGTGAACCTGCACACCGAGGGGGAACTCGCCGGCCTCCCCCCGGGACTCCAGCTCACCGTCTACCGCATCGTCCAGGAAGCACTGACCAACACCCTCAAGCACGCCGCCCTCGCCACGACGATCGACGTGACCGTCGTGGAGACCTCCCACGCGGTACGTGTCGCTGTCGAGGACAGCGGCCCTGCGCGTACGCCGCGCGAGCGCCCTCGCACCGACCGGGGACAGGGGCTCCTCGGCATGCGCGAGCGCGCCTTGCTCTACCAGGGGACCGTGACCGCCGGCCCGAACTCACGGGGCGGCTGGAGCGTCCGAGCGGAACTGCACCTCCTCCCACCCACCGACACCCCTACGCCTACGGAGAAGCACCCGGCATGACCACTGTCCTCATCGTCGACGACCAGGCCCTGCAACGCCTCGGCTTCAGCATGCTCATGGAACAACACCCCGACCTGACCGTCGTCGGCGAGGCCACGCACGGCGCCGAAGCGGTACGTATGACGGCCGAACTCCACCCGGACGTCGTCCTGATGGACGTACGCATGCCCGGCATGGACGGCATCGAGGCGACCCGCCGCATCGTCACTTCCGGGGGCCGCTCCCGCGTGCTGGTCATGACCACCTTCGACCTCGACGAGTACGCCTACGACGCCCTGCGCGCCGGAGCCAGCGGCTTCCTCCTCAAGGACGCCCTGCCCGAAGAACTCCTCGCCGGTGTCCGCGCGGTCGCTGCCGGGGACGCCGTCATCTCACCCGGGCTGACCCGCAAACTCATCGACGCCTTCACCACCCGCCTGCCCGGACACACCCCCGAGCAGACGCGACAGCTGGAAGCCCTCACCGAACGCGAGATCGAGGTACTCACCGCGGTCGCCACCGGCTGCAGCAACGCCGAGGTCGCCGAACAACTCCACCTGGCCGAGACCACCGTCAAGTCCCACGTCAGCCGCATCCTCGCCAAGATCGGTGCCCGGGACCGCGTCCAGGCGGTCATCTTCGCCTACGACGTGGGGCTCGTACGGCCGGCATGAGCAACCGGCGTGGTGTGGTTCACGAAGCCAGAAAAGGGCCGTGGTCGCCGGATCCGGCCCGTGTGAGCGGAGAAGAACAGAGTGAGGATGCACGTAGCAGAGCCCCGAAGGCTCTCTCCCGGAACAGCGCGGAGCCGGCGGCGCGGACCGGTACACCGAGCGCGTCCGGTGATCAGGAGCACGGGCGCGTCCATGACCAGACAGGCGTGGCCCGATCGACGCCGGACGAACCACCGGCACGACCCGCTCCACGGCATCGCCCGCCGCGTGGCCGTGGGGAGCGCACTGATCCTCCTCGTCAGCGGCGTCATCTCCGTGACGGTGTGGTTCTGTGTCGCGTTCGAGACCGTCGTGACGCCGGTGCTCCTCGCACTGCTCGGCACGGCCCTGCTCGGCCCGCTCTATCGCCGACTGATCGCGATGAAAATCAACAAGACGCTCGCGGCCGGGCTGACCTGCGCCGCCGTAGTCGTGGTCATGGGCGGGGCGGCGTACATCGTGGTGACCGCCCTCATCGACACCGGTGACCAGATCATCGCCTCCCTGCGCGACGCCGCGGCGTCGATCGAGGAGCGGTTCGGCCTGGCGGGGACATCCCTGGACGATCTCGCCGCGAACGCGAAGGATCTGCTGTCGAAGTTCGGCGGCACCGCCGTCAACGGCCTCTTGAGCGGCGTGAGTGTGGTCGTCGAGATGGCCGCGACGGGCACCCTCGCGATCCTGCTCATGTTCTTCTTCCTGCGTGACTCCGACCGGGCCGTCGCGGCCCTGCACTCGCTGGCACCCCGGGGCTCCGGTGAGACCCTCGAGGTGATGGCCCGTCGCGCCTTCCAGGCCATCGAGGGCTTCATGCGCGGCACCACGATCGTCGCCTTCATCGACGCCGTCTGCATCACCGTCGGTCTGCTCGTCCTGGACGTACCGGGCGCGGTCGGGCTCGGGGCCCTGGTCTTCATCGGCGCGTACATCCCCTACCTCGGGGCGCTCCTGTCCGGGGCGGTCGCGGTCCTGGTCGCCTTCGCCGACGGCGGCCTCGGGACCGCGCTGTGGGTGCTGGGCGTCGTCTTCGTGGTGCAGCTCCTCGAAGGCAACGTGCTGCAGCCGATGATCCAGAGCCGCACCCTGCAGATGCACCCCGCGGTGATCCTGGTGGCACTCACCGCAGGAGCCTCGGTCGCCGGAGTCCTCGGCATGCTCCTGTCCGTGCCCATGACCGCGGCGGCGTTCGGAGTTCTCTCGGAACTGCGGGGCCGGTACGCGCAGACACCGACCGCCGCCGAGGCGCCCGGGACCGAGGCCGTCGACGACTCCCGTTCAGGTGAGGACGAGCCGCCGCGCCGCCCGGGACGTCGGTCTCGACGGCTGGTGGGCCTCGCGACCACTGCAATGGCCTCGCGCCTGCCGCGCAGGCTCAAGGGCACGGTGTCCGGAGCCTGACCCGCGCACCCGAGTGGGGTACTGGCCAGAAGCAGTCGGCCGGTACCCCACTCGTCGATTCCGGTCGGGCGGTACGCGGTCAGTCGGGGTACACGGCCCGACGCATGTGCTGGGCCATCAGGCCGTAGACCTCTCTGGCCGTTTCGGCGTCGTTCTGGTCGTAGCCGTGGTCGGCACCCGGCACGTCGAAGTGGTCGTAGAGCGCCCGGAAGCCGCGCAGCCGCTCGGCGTAGCGAGAGCCCTCGGCACGCAGGAGGTCGTGTTCCGGCGTGATGACGAAGGCGGGGGCGATGCCGGTCAGGTCGGCGGTGTCGCAGGGATGGGCGGGGGAGACCAGGGGATCGCTGCGCAACGTCGGGTCCGGCACGTAGGAGGTGTCGAAGATGTCCGCCATCCATGGGCGCAGCAGCGGCTTGGCGATGACCGAGCGCTTGTCCCTGGCACCGGTGACGAGGTCCAGAGGGGGATAGTGCAGGATCTGGAGAGCGATGGAGGGACCTCCTTTTTCCAGTGCCTGACGGGCCACCGCCGCCGCGAGGGCCCCTCCGGCGCTCTGACCGCCCACCGTGAGCAGGCTGCCGTCCCAGCCGTGTTCGGCGCCGTGTCCGGCCACCCACTCGACGACCTCGTACGCCTGGTACGGCGGAGCGGGAAAGGGGTGCTGCGGCGCGACGACGTAGTCCACGTTCACCACCACCGCACCCGCCTCGGCCGCGAGGAAACGGCACAGCGGATCGTCCAGCTCGACGGGCGGCAGGACGAAGCCGCCACCGTGGAAGTTCACGTGGACCGGCGGCAAAGGCGCGCCCTCGGGACGGTCGGGGACGTACACCACGGCGCGGGCCGGGGCGACGGAGGTCGGGATGGTCAACTCGTGGGCGTTCCGGGGGTACTCCGGATAACGCTTGTGCAGGGAGGACGCGACGTGCCGGTCCGCCAGCAGGGCGTTCAGACGCTGCATCACTTTGGCGGCGGGGGAGGCCAGCGCCGGCCGGGCCAGGAGGGACATGACAGCTCCGTTCGGTGGGAGAGTACGCCGGGCTGCCGTGGTGCCCTGTGGCGTGCGTCCAGGCTAGGGATCACGTACGGGACGGGCAGGGCACCAGGGAAGCGAAAACGGCGCGGCCGACTGGTACTTGAGGAGGAGCCGCCCCCTCCGGAAGCAGTGGTGGGGGCCGCGGTGCCCGGGTGTGTGTCCCTTCGGAGGAAGGCGACCACTACCGTGGTAGCAGTCGCCGCCCTGGTTTTGGGTTCCGCGGTGCCGTCCGCCGTCGCGTCGACGCCTTTAACGTGAAATATGGGCCGTGAGACGGCCCCGCGCACTTCTTCCGCAACGAGAACGGATCAGAACGGATCGCGGGCGTGAGCCGCTTCCTGTCAGCCGCCGTCCGCCGGTCCTTCCCCCTCAGGGGTGGCGGACGGTCCGCATGCACCCTGGAGACGCATCCAGTGACCACCACCTCATCGAGGGCCCGCCCCGTGGAACCCGGCCGCCTGCTGGGCGGCCCGGAGCATCGCACGGTCCTGCGGCTGCTGGCCTGGATGGCAGCGATCCAGCGGGCCAGCCGGCAGCACCCCCGGATCAGGCAGTGGGCGGCGCCTCTGGTGTGCGCGGCTCTCGGTGTCCCCGGTCTTCTGGACAGCGTCGCCGGCGCCGATCCGGGCCTCCCGGTCGCCCTCATGGTGATGATCGGGTTTACGGTCCCGCTGCTCGCACGGGATCGTCATCCCTTCCTGGTCTTCGCCGTCGTCACGACCTTCTCCATGGCGGAGGCCGCTTCCGGGGTTCTCACCTACGCTCACTTCCTCGCGCAACTGATCATGCTGTACAACCTCGCCCGGTTCGCACCGCCGCTCCAGTTGGCCGTCGCCGTCGCGGTCGCCGTTCCCCAGACCATCGTGACGATCATGATGTTCGCGCCGGACCGGCGGATCGAACGGATCGACAGCCCTCTGGCGGTGACCACCGACCTGGTGCTCTGTATCCTCGCCACCGCCGGTCTGGGACTGGCGGGCCGAGTGGCACGCTCCTACATCGCGGCACTGGAGGACCAGGCGGTGCGGCTGGAGTTGGAGCGCGACCAGCGGGCCCGCCTCGCGGAGGCCACGGAGCGGGCGCGCATCTCCCGGGAGATGCACGACGTCCTCGGCCACACCCTGGCCGTCGTGGTCGGTCTGGCCGACGGTGCGGCGGGGCTGGCCGAGACCAGGCCGAAACAGAGCGCGGACACCCTGCGGATCATCGCGGACAGCGGGCGCGGCGCCCTGGCCGACCTGCGCCGGCTCATCACCGGCAGCCGCGAGGAGGGACCTCACAAGACGCCCTTCCGCCCCCAGCCGGGTGTCGGCGACCTCGGCGCTCTGCTGGAGCGGATCCGTGCGGCCGGTCCCGACGTCGGCCTCCACACGGCCGGTGACCTGACCGGCCTGCCCGCGGGACTGCAACTCGCCGTGTACCGCATCGTCCAGGAAGCCCTGACGAACACCCTTGAGCACGCCGCCTCCGACACCACGGTCCGTGTCTCCTTGATCGCGGAGCACGATGCCGTGCACATCACCGTCGAGGACACAGCACTCCGCCCACGGGATCATCTCCGGGAAGGCGGCGGGCAGGGGCTTCTCGGCATGCGTGAACGCGCCGTGCTCTACCAGGGGACGGTCACCGCCGGCCCCGACTCCGCGGGCGGCTGGAGCGTTCGTGCCGTTCTGCGTCCGACCCCGCTCACGAAGACGGGCCCGGACGCACAACCGGCGTGACCTCCGCCGACCCGGTCGGCCTGGTCCGCATCGCAGGCCGGGCCGACCGGGATGGCACTCCTAGGATTTGAGCTGCATGAGGCAGATGGCGAGGATGGCGGTCACCGACGACACGGTTGTCGCCAGGAAGTCAACCGTGCTGGGATCGTTGTCCCTGATCGAGACATCGATGGGCGTACGGTCGTTCAGGTTGCTGACCAACTGATTCGAGATGTCGCTCCAGCTGTTCATCAGCCTCGCGTCGTTGCCGGTGATCGTGTACTGGTTGTTGGTGGCGAAGCCCTGCGCGAAAGCCTGCTGCAGCGGGTCGAACCTCGCAGCCTCCGCGATGGTCATGATGAGGACCATCGCGGCGTCGGCCGTGGTGTCCGTGCGGGCCCTTTCGGCCGAGGCTCGGATATCTCTGAACGCCTGCTCCATCACCGGCCCGCTCAGCGTGAGGCCCGACCGGGGCCGGCCCGCGACCCGCTCCAGATCGGTGTAGTTTCCGGTGAAGTTGAGGTTCCGGACCGTGGGCGGGAACTTCTCCGCGTTCGAGCCGCGGTAGCCGGGGTCGTCGCCCTTGAACCAGATGAGCGTTCCACCGGCGTTGGAGGCCCCTGGATTGAGGTCTCCTGGAATCGGGGGGATGATGTGCCAGCCGAGGAGGAACAGGTTCTTCGCCTTGAATATCAGGCGGACACGCGGCGCTTCCGATGAACTCGCGGCTCCGCTGTGCCGCACCTCGACAGCGAAGATGTCAGAGGTCGAGTCCTGGGTGGGATCGGTCTGCAGTACTCCTTCCCGCAGCACCCTGCCACCGGTCGCCCGCTGGCGTACCTTATCGATCATTTTGTTGAACGCGGGCTGGCCGCCGTTGATGTCCCAGACGATGTCCTTGCCGTCGTCAATGGCGGCGGCCTTCTGCTCGAACTGCGGGGCGATCACGGCCCAACCGCCCAGCATCGTGGCGACGGAGAGGAAGAGCGCCAGGAACTTCCCGCTCAGCCAGCGGGAACGGCGTCTGTGGCCGCCACCGCCGGCTCGCCCGACGGTCGCTGTACTTTCCATGGTCATAAAGAGGCTCCTTTGCCTGGGCACTCGGGGACGAACCGGGCAAGTCCTCCGTGAGGAGGAGGGCCTGCGCGACTCCGAGTTCAGGCTAGGAACCGTCTTGCGGACCTCGGCGCCACCAAAGAAGTGAATACCAACGGGCAGAGCGGTACCCGGGTGCCATGCCCGCTCCTCCCGAAGTACGCAGAGGGCGTCGGCGCGGCCGTGGCGGGACCCATGCCTCCCGCGCCGTCAGAAGTGGCGCGCCCCGCAACCGACTTCAGTGCCGCTCGGCATCCCGCTGGCTCTTCTTCTCCCTCCCCGGCAGGAACTCCTGCATCTTCGCCTTGAACCCCTGCCTGACCATCGACCCGCGATCCGCGTCCCCCTTCAGGATCGACGAGGCCGTGGCCTCCATCTGCTCCCACGTGGCATGCGGCGGGATCGGCGGTACGGCCGGGTCGGTGAGGAACTCGATCACCACGGGACCGTCCGCCTCCAGGCCCGCGCGCCAGCCCGCCTCGACGTCCTCGGGCTTCTCGACGCGGACGCCGGTCAGACCGAGGGAGCGGGCGAACGCGGCGTACTGCACGTCCGGGATCTCCTGGGACGGCAGGAAGGACGGGACGCCCTCCATGGCCCGCATCTCCCAGGTGACCTGGTTGAGGTCGTGGTTGTTCCACACGGCCACGACCAGCCGCGGGTCCTCCCACAGGTCCTTGTACTTCGCCGCCGTGATCAGCTCCGCCAGGCCGTTCATCTGTATCGCGCCGTCGCCGACCAGCGCGATGGCCGGGCGGTCCGGGTGGGCGAACTTGGCGCCGATCGCGTACGGCACACCGCAGCCCATCGTCGCCAGCGTCCCAGACAGCGACGAGCGCATACCGGGCCGCATCGTCAGATGGCGGGCGTACCAGTTCGCAGCCGAACCCGAGTCGGAGGACACGATCGCGTTCTCGGGGAGCAGCGGGTCCAGACAGCGGGCGACGTACTCCGGGTTGATGGGGTCGGCCGACAGGTCCGCCCGCCGTTCCATGACCTCGCGCCAGCGCGTCACGTTGTCGCACACCGTGTCGTACCACTCGCGGCCCCGCTCCTCGGACCTGATCAGCGGGATCAGCCGCTCCGCCGACCCGGCCGGCCTGGTCCGCATCGCAGGCCGGGCCGGCCTGATGACGAAGGCGTCCCAGGCGTGGGCTGTGGCCGCCGCCAGGGTCTTGATACGGGTGTTCTCGTTCACGTGTGCTTGATCTCCTGAAACTGGAAAGGTGCGTTGATGTGGCGGCTGTCGACGGCGTCGACGCAGGCTTCGGGCGTGGCTGCGTGTCTGGGGGAGCCCTTGCTGCGCAACTGCGGTCGGGATGGTGGATGGGCGGGTCGTTGAGCCGAGCGGCACCGCGGGGGACACCTGGGAGGACGGGGGCTCTCATGGCCGCCTCCTTGGGGCGCAGGCCGGGCCATGGCGGTGCCGGGGCCGCATGGGAGTGCGGGCCTGGTGCAGGAGCCGGTACACCGTGGCCACGGAGTAGTTGCAGTCCTCAGCAAGCTCCGGCACGGAGGCGCCGGCCTCGTACCGTGCCCGCAGGGACACCGCCAGCTTCTGCCGCTCAGTGGCCCGCGCCGCGGCGCGCATCCGCAGTGTTTGTTGCGGGGTGCGCACAGCGCCGCCGGCCTCGATGAAGCAGGCGCCGGGCAGCACGCCTCGTGTCTCCCACGACTGCAGCAAGCTCGGTGAGGGTCGCGCCACGCTGCTCGTACAGGGTGCGCAGGTGGGCCGCGAGACGCTGGCGTGCCTGTGAATCCTGGCGCATCCGGCGGGTCTGCCACGCCCTTGTCCCTGCCGAGAATCTCGTCCGTGCAGGTCAGGCCGCATGTTGGTACTCGTGGAGGGTGCCGCCGAGGCGGTCGCGTCGTCGTATGTCGAGGTGGGCGATAGCCGTCCGGGTCGGTGATCGGCGGAGGCAGGGGGTGCAGCGGGCGGGCGTCTGCGATGCCTTGGTGGGGGCGGTGGGAGTTGTAGTGCTGTTCGAACTCGCGCAGGGCGTGGAGCAGGTGGCGCTGGTTCCAGACCAGGGTGCGGTCCAGCAGTTCGCGTCGGCAGGTCTGCACCCACCGTTGAATGAGCGCGTTCATCCGCGGCATCCGGATCCCGCTGAGTACGACCTCGATCCCCGCATCCTCAAGGACGGTGTCGAACAGGGCGGGGTACTTCCCGTCGCGGTCGCGGATCATGAACCGGGCCCGGCAGCCGGCATCCTCGAGATCCATGACAAGGTTTCTGGCGGCCTGCGCCACCCAGGAGGCGGTCGGATGCGCCGTCGCGCCCAGGGCGCGGATGCGCCGGCCGGCGTGCCCGATCACCGCGAACACGTACAGCCGCGCCCCGGACAGGGTGACCGCTTCAAAGAAGTCACATGCCAGCAGGGCATCGGCCTGGGAGCGCAGAAAGTCCGTCCAGGTGCTGGAACCCCGCTCGGGTACCGGGTCGATCCCCGCCTCCTTCAGGATCTCCCACACCGTGGAGGCGGCCACCTGCACGCCTGGAACCAGCAGCTCGCCCCGGTAGCCCCAGCCGGGATTCTCCCGCGCCAGACGCAGCACGAGAACGCGGATCGAGCGCACGGTACGCGGCCGACCCGCACGCTTGGGCCGGGAACGGGCCGCGTGGCGGCGCGAGACCAGGTCACGTGCCAGCGCAGCACAGTGTCCGGGCGCACCAGCAGCCGTGCCCGGCGCAGCACACCGCGCGGGAGCCGGTGCAGCAGCGCGGCCAGGAACACCCGGTCACTCGGGGCGAACCGCACCCGATCCCGGCCGAGCCGGCGTTCCAGCACCGTGATCTGATGACGCAGCGCGAGGATCTCCGCGTCCTTGTCCTGGTTGCTCACCGGCAGCAGCCGCAGCAGGGCGAACACGTTCGCCACACCCAGACAGGCAAGTCGAAGCAGCACGACAGATCATCCTGCCGGGGCACTCACCAGGTGCCCAGAGCACCCGCCCAAGCGCCCGCGCTCGACACCACCCGTACACCAGCCCCCACCAGGACGGATGAGTTTTTCGGCAGGCGCAGCGTCAGCGGATGCGGTCCTGCGGCGGATCATGCTGTACAAGGCTGCAGTCTTCCCGTTGGCTGCCGGCGGGGTCAGTGCCGCGGAGTGCAAGTCCCGGCGTACCGTCGCGTACCAGTGCGCCGCGTTCGACAGGGTTCGTCGACGGTCTGCCCGCAGTACACGGGGGCGGGCGGGGCGCTGGGTCCGTACTTCCCGGGTCGCTGAATCAGATGGATTGACGGTCTTGCCGGTGTAGCCGCGTTGGTCCGGGTGTGTCGATGACTTCCTAGTCCCCAAGGCCACGGACGGAACGCCCTCGCGTGGAGGTCGTGATCGAGTCCGTGGTGACCGAGGTCTGGGTGCTCTGCCTGTCGCTGCCGAGTTTCTGCGTCGGCTGGACGTCGCGGGGATCGTCGGCGGTCTGTGTCCACCGGATTCGCGGGCAGACCTGACGCACGGCCAGGTGACCGAGGTACTGGTGGCGAACCGGCTGACCGCTCCCGCGCCGCTGTTCCGCGTCGGGGACTGGGCGTACTCGTGTGAGGCCGTCAAGGGTCTTGGTGGAGGCTTATGCGTGTCCCGGCTGGTGCATTGACGGGTCTCATCGTTGTCTTGCTGGGGGCTTCGGCGATCAGCGTCGGGGTCGCGTCCGGCCGGTGGCAGCAAAGCGTCTCCTCAGGGACGCCACCGGAACTCGAAGATGGTCATGGCGAGACGCCGACGTGTCAATCGGGGAGGAGGGCCGGGTGACTGGCCCTCCTCCCCGATTGCTGCTCCGTCAGAAGAGGAGCTCAGGCTTACCTTCCAAGAAGCATCCTCCGTGGTTACCTACAGCGAGGACCCCGGGGACGACCGTCGGCCACTCCCAGTCGGCGAAGAGTGCGACGATACAGATGGCATGCGCTGACCTGAGGGCATGCTGCCTTGATCAAGTCGGCCTGGGTGGCTTTCTCCCACTCGATCAGTAGCCGCCCGTACTCCGCCGCGCGCCGGGGTGTGTTGGGCTCCGCCATGAGCCGACGGATCGCCGTGTTGATCCGCGCAGCAGCAGGGCGCAGCCGACCGTGAGGCCTGGAGAGGGAAGGCGTGGACAAAACGTACGGGCCCGCACCGACGACGGCCGCCGAGTTCCGCCCCGATGACGTAGCTCGGCCGGCTCCTCGGCAGGGTGGTCCCGGCGAGGGCGTGGACGAGCAGCCGAGGCACGAGGACGACCCGGTCGTCATCACGGGCTGGAGGGTCAGGGAGTCGGCGCCCTCTGTGATCCACCGGCGGACGTGGAGGAGCGTGTTCCGCTGGGCTCGGCCGGGTTCGAGCTGGAGGCCGCGACGGTGACCGGCCCGCGGGTCGGTCTGCATGAGCGTCTTGAACGGCCCGTACGGCAACGTGTGAAGGACGTGGAGGCGCGCCTCGGCCGGCTCACCCTCACGGCCGCCGCCGCGCAGGTCGACCTCACCGGCGATGCCTGGGACACGGTGGGCGAGCGGCTGCGTTTTCTCGTGGAGAGGGTCGCGGCCTGGGCCGGACATGAACCTCAGCTGACCCGCACCCTCTGTACGGAAGGGCCCGCACGGCTTGCTGTGCGGGCCCTCCCGTGTCATCCCCTACTTTGCGGACTTACTCGTCTAAAGCGTGTTGCACAAGGCTGTGTTCGCGCAGGCCAGGGCACGTGATCGCAGTCTTCTGGTCATGATGCGAGGGCGAGGTTGTGCATGTGGGCGACTGCCTGGACGGCGTGGTGGAGGCCCTCGCCTCGTTGCCGGCAGTCACGGAGGATCTTGTAGTTCTTCATCCGGCCGATGACATGTTCCACCCGTGCCCGGACCTTGCGGTGGGCTGCGTTGTCGGCTTCCTCTCCAGCCAGCAGGGCTCGTCGAGGGCGTTTGCGGTGCGGCACGACACTCCCGCAGTTGAGGTAGGCGCCGTCGCCCAGGATGGTCGCTCCCTGGCAGTGCTCGGCCAGGCCGGAGGCACGCCAGGCGTGGGCGTCCGCGGTGGTGCCCGGAACCGGCCGGGCAGTCGCGATCACGAGCCTGGTGTCGGCGTCCACGATGACCTGCACGTTCGCGGAGAATCGGTAGTTGCGGCTGGACGCGCCGACGTGCCGGTCGCGGACCGGGATCAAAGTGCCGTCCACGATCCACAACCGGTCCGCCGCATCCTGCCGCCGGGTGACGGGCTCGAGCGCGAGCAGCGGTCCCAGCTTCTGGATCACCCGGCACACTGTCGAGGACGAGACACCAAACAGCGGCCCGAGCTGCCGCATGGTCAGGTTCGTGCGGTAGTACACCGCAACGACCAGGACCCGCTCGGCCAGCGGCAGACTCCACGGCCGACCTTGCAGCGTGCCGTTGCCGCCTCGCTCCCGTACCGCTCTCAACAGCCGCCCGAACTGGTCCATCCGCAGACCCGTGAACGTCTCCACCCACACCGCTTCGGCCCTCAACACCCCAGCCATACAACGGAGATGCCCAGTTCAGAGCCCTGTGCAACACGCTTTAGTATCTCCCAGCGGAAATTTAGAATCGAGCGTTATGGTGCACCTATTCTCGAGCCTTCAGGGCTGTGAGTTCGGGATGGTGCGGGAAGTCGTCGGTTGCAGTGTGGAGCAGTGTGCGGAGACTGATCTGCTGACCACCTCCACCGAGTTTGAGGTTGCGTAGTGCGGCGAACCAGTTCGCGCGGCCGGTTCCCTGGAGTTTCAGGCGTGAGATGTCTCCGCCTGCGCGGGCCCAGATTTCCTGATCGGTCGGACCGGCGGGGTACAGGTCGGCCATGATCGTTTCGATCGTGCGCCAGTGGTCGGGTTGAACCGGTTGTGCGGGGGTCGGGGTTTTCAGGCCGCCGCGGTCGAGTGCGATGGGGAAGTTGTCTTCCAGGTCGGAGGCCTTGAAGATAGGGTGCTGTCGCCCGGGAAAGGCTGTGCGGACATTTTCGGCGACGTGGTTAAAGACATCGAAGATCCGAATGAGACCGTCTCCCGTTGTACGCGCTTTTCCTTCAAGTGCTTCGAGGAGGTACTGAGTGAACACGCTGTTACGTGCGCCGTTCAGTACCAGGGAGTATTCCTGCGCGCGCGATGATGCAATGACGACGCGGCCGGTGCCCTGGGCGAGTTGTTGAAGAGACTTTTCGCTGAACCCGGCGTGGATAGAGTCTTCGTCGGTGTGTGTCTTCAGCGCGGCCACTCCGCCGGCGTGGCAGGCGTCGATTAGTACCAGGAGCCGTTGTGCCTTGATTGCGGCGAGGGCTGCGGTGAGCTCAACTTCGGGGAGGGTGGCTCCCAGAAGATTATTGGTCTGGAAGTCCACAGGGAGGAGGGCGCTTGTATCGCCTACCCCTGTGGGGAATCGGCCGCCATGTCCCGAGAAGAAGATGACGACGGTGTCTTCCGCCGTGGACGTTGATGCCAGGTCGGCCAGGCCGGATCGAATGCCGTGCAAGGTCGCCTGGTCGTCCAGGAGGACCTGGACTTGGTCCGGCGGGAAGCCGCAGTACTCTGCTGCCCGGAGGACGGATGCGGTGTCCCGGGCGTCGTTCAGCACGGCTTCTGGGAGGCTGCTTATATTTTCGTAGTTGGCAATGCCGATTACTAGTGCTCGTCTTGTTCCGAGGGGCACCTTTTCGTAGCCTCATTTTCTTTGCGTACCGCTCGGCGGTCATCGCTCGTTCGTGAATTCTTGGTTATCGGCGAAGAAGCGGAGTGGCTGATTTGCTGGGTAGTCGTTACGCATTTCATTCAGCAGTTGCTTCAGGTGAGGATTTCCGATGCCGTGCTCGATGCGCTGGAGTGCTTGGTGCCACCGTGTGCGGCCACTGCCTCGTTGGTCGAGATCGGCCGTACGGCCCCCGGCTCGTTCCCACAGCTCCTGGTCGTTGGGCCCTGCCGGGTAGAGTTCGGCCGCCAGGTCTTCCAGTGCTTTCCACCTTTCGGCGGGGCTGATGGCAGACAACTTGAGTCGCCATCGGTCCAACAGACCGATCATGGGCAGGCACGCGCGCAGCGCGGGCCGGACGTCGTCGCGCCCTTGTCGCAGCATTCCTGTGAGCTCGTCGGCTGTGTGTCTCCAATGCCGGTCGAGTGCGAGACCGCCGATGGCCTCCCATGTAGAGGGAGGAATGCGCTGTCCATGCGAGAGCGCTGCGCGAAGCCATCTACGGAAGCGGTATTCGTCGTATGTCGGCAACGCCGTCACAATCCCGACTACCTCACCGGCTTCCATGCGGCTGAGTTGGCTGTCGAGTTCGGGACTTCGGAGAACAGCGGTTTGGAGGTGCGGTTCCAGGCGGAAGGGGGGCGGGCCCACACGGGCCTTCTCGAGCCATCCGTGTACGGTCGCCCGAGTGAGAGCGTCGAGATCTGGGCCGTTGAGTTTGGCCCATACTTCGGAACGGCGTGGGAAGGCGCCGAGGTCGGCCAGGGGGGTGTGGGACAGGCTGCGGATGAGGCCGTCCTGAACCGGTCGACCGTCGATGAGGCCGGTGAGAGCGGCGTGGAATGCGGCTTGTGGATTGGCGGGACCTTGCCAGGCGTTCAGGTTGCATTTCAGCGAAGCCGTCCACAAGGACTGAACTGTCTGAGTGGAGAAGTCGAGGTCCGCGAGGAGGACTGGCGTCCGGGCGGCGTGGTTGCCCGCCAGGTCAATCATCCGTGCGTCGCCGATGTCGACGGAGCAGCGCACAATCTCTTCTGACGTCGCGTTCCTCAACGCCAGTTCCAGGCCATCTGCAACGGAGTGGGGTTCGGCGGTGAGTTGGAGGCGGGCGGCCTCGCACGGCGGGAAGGCGGTCGACACCGCGGCGCCGTGCAGCCGGGGAAAGCGCTCTTCGCGAGCGATGTCGATCATGTGCTGCGCCGCGCGGAGGGGAAGCGTGCGCGGAGTTGCGTCGACCAATCGACCTACCAGTGCGTGGTCCGGCCTAGCCGCTGTCCACAGGGGTCGCGTGAGTTCTGGATCAGCGGTGACCCAGCGCCACACGGCGCGGGCGAACGCCGGACCTGGTGTGCCTGCTGCCTTCCGCAGGCCTCCAAGTACGGCCTCCCTCCACTGGCGCGTGCTCTTGGACGTGTGTATGGCGTCCTGGATCATCGTCGTGAACGAGGTGTCCTGGGCCGGCGGGAAGGTGTTGTCCCCCGTCCAGGTCTCCAGATGGGTCCATACAGCCTGCGCCTGCTCGAACCCTTGCATGTCGAGGTTGCGCAGTGTCAGAACGTCGCCAGCGGTCGCGGTTTCAAGCAGGTGCAGTAGGCGCTGCAGGAGCTTGGCCTTACCGCTTGTGCCGTGGGTGGGCTCGGGTGACAGCCGCTGCACAAGCCGAACGGCGGTGATGGTGTTGTCGATAGTGTCCGGCGCGTCGGTGGTCAGCCTGTATGCCTGTTCCAGCAGGGGGAGTTCGCTGAAGGCGGTGGCTTCGGCTCCGATTTCGTCAGCGAAGGAGCTTAGCAGCGTGCCTTGTTCGTGGCCGGTGAGGGCTGCGGCCGCCAGGGAACCTGGCGCCGGTGACACGGTGTCCAGCCGCTGGTGCCCGCGCCACCGCGCGACGAGGGCGTGAGGGGTGCAAACGAGTGCTGGCGTTGGAGTCTCGACAAGGTCGCTGGGGCCGAAGCTCAGGCGGAACGCGAAGTTGCGACGCAGGGCCGGCCACAGCCGAGCCCACAAAGACACGACCAAGTCGTCGAAGTCTTGGTGGCCCAGGCGGACCGCAGGGCCGGCCGAGCGCTGTGCGAGTGTTGCCGCGGCTGCTGGCAGATCGGTTGCGGCAGGCGGGATGTCGTTC
This sequence comes from Streptomyces viridochromogenes, assembly GCF_001270495.1. GTDB lineage: Bacteria > Actinomycetota > Actinomycetes > Streptomycetales > Streptomycetaceae > Streptomyces > Streptomyces viridochromogenes_A. Next base: position 4,040 of record NZ_LGUR01000256.1, on the reverse strand, counting down.
CCGAGTTCGACCTCCAGGGGTGTGATGGCCAGAGGGGCGTGGGGTCGGGCCATCAACCAGGCGAGAAGGGGGCGCAAGTCGGAGACAGAGACGAGATCATTGAGCGGCACGATGAGCGCGTGGGACAGCACCATGCCAGCCCGCGTTGCCTGCGCGTCCAGAAAGGTGCGAGCGAGCACGTAGTGGTCATGGTGGGGAAACCCTGACAGGAAAGGTGACCACTCCACGCCGGGCGGTGCGGTGTCAGGCAGGTCAAGTCGGGGTGCCAGCTCCGCTGCAAGGCTCCGGGGGCCACTGGCTTCCCTGAGTCCGTGCCCTCCCCGGACCTCCCCGAACAGTGCCTGTTCTGCATGTATACGCAAGGCCCTAGTCCGCCTCTTGTTGGCTCTGTTTGTCAAGGAGGAGGTGGATTGGCCAGGTGAGGTCGGGTGAGCGCTCCCCCTCTGGCGTCACGACGAACCCGAACTGCTCCGGGCCCCGGCTGGAGTAGTCGCTGTCAGATGTGTGCGGGGTGAGGGGGCGGCCCAGGGCTGACAGCCCCATGACAGTGGGTGCGGGCCACGTGGCACTGAGGAACGCCCAGAACATGGGCAGACGTACCTGGAGCGCCTCGGACGGAGTGCCTTCGAATCTGAGTTCATCCCAGCAAGTGAGGAGTACGGCCAGCTGTGGGCTTCCCGGTCGAACTCCTGTGGGCGACATGCCCCTGACGTAAATGAGCATTTGCAGAAGCTCAATGAGGCGCGCCTGGTCCGAGATCTGGTGAGCCGGATTCTCGCGGGCTGCTCTACGCATGTCGGAAAGAGGTCGTGAGAGCACGTCGTCTCCCAACTGCGTCTGTTGGAGGCGGATCATCAGCATCCAGCGGTCCGCCTGCTGGACACGCCTGCACCAGGCGTCCGCCACGCGGCGAGTTTCGATCATGGATTTGATCTGCTCGCCGCCGTACTCGGGCCAGATGAGTTGTCCGGATGTGCCGTCTTCCTGCGATACGGGCCACACGCTGTCCACGTAGATGGAGGTGGCCGTGTGATCGGCTGCTTTTCCTTCACTGAGGCTTTCTAGTGCCGCTTCGAACGGCTCAAGGTTTGTAGCCTGGCCGTTCATACGCAGTCGGCAGTCCTTCTTGATGAGCCGCCTGAGCAGTTGCGCCCCATAATGCGTTTTACCTACGCCACTCTCGCCGAGCAGAAGGATGGAATCGCCGGAACCGCTCATGCCGGTTTCACCCCGTACATGAAGAGCGGGTCGCCGCTGCCTGACGGGACTGACGGTAGGGCGGCGTGCGGCCGTCGTGAGGTGAGTGCCCAGTCGAGGAGTGGAGTCAGAACGTCATCTGCCTGTCGTTCGCCGGCATCGCCCGGGGTGACACTGACCGAGAATTCCTCAGCCTCGGGCATCGGGCCGAATACCGATTGGCGGACGGACTCCTCCATTGCGGGAGCGATAGAGACATCTGATTTGGTCCACACCAACGCAACGGGGCGAGATTGTCGCTCGTCGGCCACACGGGCGGCGAGTAGCTGCAGGGCGCTACGGGCGGACCCCATGCTTGCGCCCGACAGAGCTTCGCGGTCGGCGACGAGAAGAAAAACGTCCGCGTGTTCGGCGATCCAGCGGGCTCCTGCAGCTTCGGATCCGTCCTTGTTGATGGCCCACTTCTGGAACCACTCGCCAGGTGCGTCGGTAAACAGGTAGTCCACAGGCCGCTTCTGCCCGGCACGAAAGCTCAGATGCAGCAGCCCCGGAGCCCGCCCGCTGCGGCTCGCGGTGTGCGGGGGAAACCCGGGCGCCTGCCCGGGGGCCCAGCGCAGGGATTCCGCCACTGCCTCCCAGCCGGCCAGCGAGAAGGAGCCTGCAAATTGGCCTGCGCGCAGTTCGGCGGCGCCTCGGCCCAACAGCAGGTACCAGGCGCCCAACATTGTCGTCTTCCCTGCGTTCTGTGGGCCGATAGTCGCGATGATCCGGGGACGGGCTCGGCCGGCTACGAAGGCGAGATCGGCAAGTCCCAGTGCACTGCCGGACCAGGGCAGCAGTACATCACCGGTCGGCTCGGGCACGGAAGTGTCCTGGCCCGAGCCGTGATACACGGGGCATGCAGAGAGGTCGACGTGGCCGAGAGCGCAGCCGGTGTCGGGAACGAAGCAGCTCTGCTGAGGGCAGTCCTCCATACCGTTCACCCTCGGCTTCGCCGCTTGCTGCTGCGGCTGGCCTTGCTGGCGGCTGTGGCGCTGGTGGCCTGGAGTTCGCGGAACACCCAGCATGCCCACTGCGCCAACGTCAGGCGTGCACCGTCCGGCACTCCGGTCAAGCGGCGGAATGCGCTCCGGTCGCGTGAGGCAGGCGCATCGCAGTGGGCGATCAGCGCGATCACCGGACCGCGGCCTTCGGGTACCGCCGTGAGTAGCTCCCCCGCACCGCGAGCCATATCCAGCGACTTCTCGGTCTGCGCAAGCTCGACGAGGTCATTGACCGCGTAGGTCTGTTCCGTGTCAACCAAGGGAAGGGACATTACCGTCTCAGCCAGGAAGGCCACCACGCTGGCAGGGGATGACACTGGCACCTGCTGGTGCAGGTCGAAGGCCATCAGCGTTGCCGCCGCGGTCGGTGGCAAGTCCCGGTAGCTGACCCGGCGGGTCGGAGAGAAGAGCGACTCTTTCCACCACACCAGGGCCACCCTGCGCTGGAGGCCTGTGGTGGCGGCCGCCACGGCGGTCAGCGCCTCGGCAACGTACTCGGAGACGCCTGTTGCGAGCGACCGGATCGGCTCCGACAAGTCGGCGTTGCCAACGGTCAGTCCGTTTACAGCCGTATCCAGGGCCTCGGCCACAGAAACAGCCATACGGTTACCGAACTCACCTGCCCAGTGCACAGGGTTATTGTGCGGCGAGTGTGGATTTCCGTTCGAGGCCAACTGTTGCCCCTGCTGCGGGTCAACGTAATGAGGGCCTGCCGCCGCATAGAACCCGGCCTTGAGATGGTCGACATCCGTAGGGTCGGCGGTCACCGTGAGTGGCGTGAGCTCCGGCACCTTAAGGTCCGCGACCGGGGCCGAGATGGAGGAGGGCACCGCCCACTCCGCTTCGGCCCGCGCATCGACGTCCTTCTCGATCTCCATGATCACGTCGGCCCACGCCGCCGTGTCGGCACTCGGCACCGAAACCGAGAAAGCATTGCGGGCCAGAGCAACGAAAGCCGCTCCGACGGAGGGGGTGTCCGTAGCCGCCTGGACCAAACCCTCAAGAACAATGGCGCGAGCCACGGCCACCGGTGTGCCGGAGAACGTGTTCACATACGTTACCCAGTGCTTGCTGAGGGCATCGAGCGCTTCGACGATCACGGGGTCGTCCGCGTCCACCTCGGGGTCGACAGCCACGAGGACGTATGCCACTGCTTTGGAAGGAGACTTCCTCAGCCCACTGGCCAGCTCACCGGCAGCAGCGCCGATCTTGTCGAGCTTGGCGTCATCTCCATTGACATCGATGAGCCCGCCTTTCAGAAAACGCAGAAGGATACTCTCAGCCACTTACGCCCCACCCTTGCCGTGCTGATGATTCCCCTCCGGGGGAAGATCACATTCCGCTGTCACGCTGCGGTCAGATGCCAGTCAGCTCAGCATGCCGCCACAGGTCGTTCACGCCCTGCAGCCGCTTGGGCCCTGGACTGCAAGTCAGACAACAGAGCATAAGCGACAACAGGAGAACCACGAGGCCGGTCGAGTCTGAAGTGGGCGTGTTCGGCGGGGTGTTACGTCACCTTGCACTCCGGGGACCAAAGTATGCCGTCGCGTGGCCCGGCGAAAGCGAGTTGGGCGCCGGTCTGCCGCACGACGGCCTGTTATCAATCGAGGCTCATCGCGGAGGGCTCGGGACCGGCTGGGCGAGCATGGCACGGGTGGATCTCATCTGATGCCGACAAGCGTGTGGCGCCCGCGATCCCCGCTAAGGGTTGTCCCGTAACTGCTGGTCACGGGTGAGATGATCTTGGTGTGGCTGGTGTGATCACGGCGTCGGAGCCGTCCTGGATAGCCCCGTTCACCG
>NZ_LGUR01000255.1 GCF_001270495.1 Streptomyces viridochromogenes | reverse complement strand
CCACCGGACCGAGGACGGACACCCCCCGGCACGGCCCCGCCCCACAACGAACCCGCAGGCGCTACGCGCACCCCCACCGGAGAGCAACAGGCCGCCGCAGGCATAGCCGCGAACCCCCACCGCACCGCACCGCACCGGCACCAGCCCGCCGCAGGCACAGACGCGAACCCCGCTGCAGGCACCCCCCGCTCAACCGCCGGAGGTATCGAGCTCCGCGTCCTCACTCACACCCGCACAGTCATACGGATCCTTCAGCCACCCGTCCGGCAGCACCACCCGGTTGTTCCCGGACGTACGCCCACGTGGCCCGTCGGCGCCGACCGGCCAGGGCTGGTCCAGGTCCAACTCGTCCAGTCCAGACCGGAGTTCCTCCAGCGACGACGTGATCGCCAGCCGCTTGCGCATCTCCGAACCGACCGCGAAGCCCTTCAGATACCAGGCCACATGCTTACGGAAGTCGATGACGCCACGCGCCTCGTCCCCGATCCACTCCCCGAGCAACGTGGCATGCCGGACCATGACGTCGGCCACCTCACGCAGCCCCGGCCGCGCACCGGCCTCCGCACGCCCCTCGAACGCCGCCACCAGATCAGAGAACAACCACGGCCGCCCCAGGCACCCCCGCCCGACGACCACCCCGTCGCACCCGGTCTCCCGCACCATCCGCACCGCGTCCTCGGCCGACCAGATGTCCCCGTTCCCGAGCACGGGAATCTCCGGCACATGCTCCTTCAGCCGCGCGATGGCGTCCCAGTCCGCCGTACCCCCGTAGTGCTGAGCGGCCGTACGACCGTGCAGCGCGATCGCCGTCACCCCCTCCTCGACGGCGATCCGCCCCGCGTCGAGGAAGGTGATGTGATCGTCGTCGATGCCCTTGCGCATCTTCATCGTGACCGGCAGGTCCCCCGCCCCGCTCACCGCCTCCCGCAGAATCGCCCGCAGCAGATTCCGCTTGTACGGCAGCGCGGACCCCCCGCCCTTCCGCGTCACCTTCGGCACCGGACACCCGAAGTTCAGGTCGATGTGATCGGCCAGCCCCTCCTCCGCGATCATGCGGACGGCCTTGCCCACCGTGGCCGGATCAACGCCGTACAGCTGAATCGACCGAGGCTTCTCACTCTCGTCGAAGTGGATCAGCTGCATGGTCTTCTCGTTGCGCTCGACCAGCGCCCGAGTCGTGATCATCTCGCTGACGAACAGCCCCTTGCCCCCGCTGAACTCCCTGCACAGCGTGCGGAAGGGCGCGTTCGTGATCCCGGCCATCGGGGCCAGGACGACGGGCGGCTGCACGCTGTGCGGCCCGATCGACAGGGGCGAGACGGTGGGCGAGGCGACGGGCGAAGCGACGGGCGAGACGGTCATGGGCATTCACTCATTCTCACGTACCGGGCGGGGTGCGGCGAAATTCGTTAGTTAGGCGTACTATTCAAGAATGCCGGAGCTCAGCCCCTGCCGCCGCCTGCTGGTCCTCGCGATCTGCTGCATGAGCCTGCTGATCGTGAGCCTCGACACCACGGCCCTCAACGTCGCCCTCCCCTCGATGCAACGCGACCTCGACACCAGCACATCCGGCCTCCAGTGGACGATCGACGCGTACACCCTCGTCCTGGCCTCCCTCCTGATGCTGGCCGGGTCCACGGCAGACCGGATCGGCCGCAAGCGCGTCTTCATGGCGGGCCTCATCCTGTTCACCATCGGCTCGGCGCTCTGCTCCCTCGCCCCGAACCTCGATTCGCTGATCGCCTTCCGGATGGTCCAGGCGGTCGGCGGCTCGATGCTCAACCCGGTGGCGATGTCGATCATCACGAACACCTTCGTGGACCCGCGCGAGCGAGCGCGGGCGATAGGCGTATGGGGCGCGGTCGTCGGCATCTCGATGGGCGCCGGCCCGCTGGTCGGAGGTCTGCTCGTGGACTCGGTGGGCTGGCGCGCGATCTTCTGGGTCAACCTGCCGGTGGGCCTCGCCGCCCTCCTCCTCACCCTCCGCTACGTCCCCGAGTCCCGCGCCCCCAGGGCCCGCCGCCTCGACCCGGTCGGCCAGCTCCTGGTGATCACCCTGTTCGGCTCCCTGACGTACGCGATCATCGAGGCACCGAACGCCGGGTTCACCGCGGTGCTCCCGTTCGCGGTCGTCGCCCTCGCGGCACTGCTCGGCCTCCTCCGGTACGAGCCGCGCCGCGCCGAGCCCCTCATCGACCTGCGGTTCTTCCGGTCGGCACCGTTCAGCGGGGCCACGGTGATCGCGATCGGCTCGTTCGCGGCGCTGGGCGGGTTCCTGTTCCTGTCGACGCTGTACCTGCAGAACGTGCGCGGCCTCGACGCCCTGCACGCGGGGCTGTGGATGCTGCCGATGGCGACCCCGATACTGCTGTGCGCGCCGCTCTCCGGGCGGCTGGTGGGCACGCGGGGGCCACGCCTGTCGTTGCTGATCGCCGGCACGGCGATGACGCTGAGCGCGGCCATGTTCGCCCTCTTCGACGCCGAGACGTCCAACGTCACGCTGGTCCTCGGATACGCGGTGTTCGGCATCGGCTTCGGCTTCGTCAACGCGCCGATCACCAACACGGCGGTGTCCGGGATGCCGCGTGCCCAGGCGGGGGTCGCCGCGGCGGTCGCCTCCACGAGCCGTCAGCTCGGCCAGACGCTGGGGGTGGCGGTGGTCGGGGCCGTTCTGGCAGCCGGGGTGGGGGCGTCGTCCTACAAGGAGTCGTTCGTTTCCGCCGCCGGGCCCGGGTGGTGGATCCTCACCGGGTGCGGGCTTCTGGTGCTGGTGGCGGGGGCGGTGACGAGTGGGCCGTGGGCTCGGCGTACGGCTGAACGGACGGCTGAGAGGCTGGAGTCGGCAGAGATTCGCGATGCGTCGAGGGTCATCGCGTAGAACGGCGGCCGCGGGTCCGTCGGGGCTGGTCCCGCCCACGCGGCGGAGCCGCGAATGTCACAGCCCGGCGCCCCTTTTCAGAGCGATTTCGTGCAGTTCCTCCAGCCTCTTCCTCGACCCCTCGTCCACCGGCACATACGTCACCATCCGCGGCCCCACGTCCGGACTCAGCCACAGGTCCGTGTGATCGACCGCCACCCGCCCCACATGCCGGTTGAGGAACTCCTTGCGCTTGCTCCGGTGAGCCACCACCTCATGCCGGTCCCACGCCTCGCAGAACTCGGGGGACTCCGCACGCAGCCTCTTCAGGAGCATCTTCCAGGCGGGCTCGGCCAGGTGACCGGCCATCGCGGCGCGGAAGCGGGCCGCCATGAGGCGCTGGGTCTCCTCCAGGTGCACGATCGACGAGCGCCACTCGTCGTGGGTGTACGACAGAACCATGCAGTTGCGGTCCTCGGGCGGCACTGCTTCCAGGTCGCACAGCAGCAGCCCGTACGTACGGTTGTGGGCGAGGATGTCGTAGCGGCTGTTCTGCAGGCAGGCCGGGTACGGCTCCAGTTGCTCCAGGACGGCGCGCAGCGCGGGGGTCACCGACGGACAGGTGGTGGCCGGCGACGGATCCACCGCCCCGGCCAGCTGGAAGAGGTGGGAACGCTCGCTGGGGTCGAGCATCAGCGTGCGGGCGAGGGCGTCGAGGACCTGGACGGAGACCTGGATGTCGCGGGCCTGCTCCAACCACGTGTACCAGGTGACGCCGACCGCCGAGAGCTGGGCGACCTCCTCGCGGCGCAGGCCCGGTGTACGGCGTCGGCTGCCGCGGGGCAGGCCCACCTGCTCGGGGGTGATGTGCTCACGGCGGTGCCGCAGGAAGGCGGCGAGTTCATGCCGCCGGATCTCCGAAACGGCCGTACCGCCCGGGCCCGCGCTACCGCCGACGGCTCGCGTCACCGTCTCCTCGGTCTCCGAGGTCTCCGAGGTGCCCTGGGTCATGCTCGTCATGCCTCCAGCCTGCCGCCCTCCGGACCCTGTTTCCAGGTGGTCCTTCTACCAGGATAAGGAGACTCTGGTACCCGTCTCGGAACGGGAGCAGGCTCATGACCGTGACCGAAACCATCACTTCACGCAAGGCCCCGGCCACCGCCGCGCCACCCTCGCTCGGCGGCCTCGGGCTCTTCACGGTGCTGCTGGGCGCGGCACTTCCGCTCATCGACTTCTTCATCGTCAACGTGGCCCTGCCCACCATCGGCCACGACCTCGCGGCGAGCGAGGCCGTGCTCGAACTGGTCGTGGCGGGCTACGGGTTGGCGTACGCCGTGCTGCTCGTCCTCGGCGGGCGGCTCGGTGACCTGTTCGGCCGGCGCCGGCTCTTCCTGGGCGGCATGGCGGCCTTCGGACTGACCTCGCTGGCGTGCGGGCTCGCGCCCAGCGCGTGGACGCTGGTCGCGGCGCGGGTCGCGCAGGGCGCGGCGTCGGCGGCCATGCTGCCGCAGGTGCTCGCGACCATCCAGGCGGCGACCAGCGGTCAGCGCCGGGCGCGGGCCATGGGCCTCTACGGCGCCACGGCGGGGCTCTCCATGGTCGCCGGGCAGATCCTCGGCGGGATCCTGGTCGCGGCCGACATCGCGGGCACCGGCTGGCGCTCCGTGTTCCTGGTGAACGTGCCCGTCGTCCTCGTCGGCCTCTTCCTGGCCGCCCGAGCGGTCCCGGAGACGCGCTCCCAGCGCCCCGAGCCGGTGGACGGACCCGGCACGGTCCTGCTCGCGCTCTCGCTCCTCACGCTGCTGGCCCCGCTCACCGAGGGCCGGGCGGCGGGCTGGCCGCTGTGGACGTGGTTGTCGCTGGCGGCGTTCCCGTTCGTGGCGGCGGCGTTCTACGCGGTGGAGCGCAGGGCGGACCGGGCCGGCCGTACGCCGCTCGTGCCGCCGAGCCTGTTCGAGCTGGTGTCGCTCCGCCGCGGTCTGGTGATGATCGTGCCGTTCTCGATCGGCTTCAGCGGCTTCATGTTCGTGATCGCGGTGGCGTTGCAGCAGGGCGCGGGGCTCGGCCCGGTGGCGGCGGGGCTGGCCCTCGTCCCGATGGCGGTGGTGTTCTTCTTCGTCTCGTTGGCCGGCCCCCGGCTGGTGGCCCGCTACGGCAGCCGGGTCGTGACCGCCGGTGCGGCGATCCAGGGCGTGGGCGTGGCTCTGATGGCGCTGGCCGCCTGGCGTTCCTGGCCGGACTTCGGGTTCGTCGAACTCCTCCCCGGCGCGGCGATCGCCGGTGCGGGTCAGGCCCTCCAACTCCCCGTCGTCTTCCGGATCGTCCTCTCCGAGGTGCCGACGGCGCGGGCGGGTGTGGGCAGCGGGGTGATGATCACGACCCAGCAGTCGTCGCTGGCCCTGGGCGTGGCGACACTGGGCACGCTCTTCCTGTCCCTCGTCCCGGGGCTGGGCATGCGCGACGCCCTGGTCACCACCCTCCTCGTCCAGCTGGCCGGCGTGGCGCTGACCGGGCTGCTCAGCCTGCGGCTGCCGCGCACCATCGGTTGATCGTCCGGTGAGGGTGTGGCCACAGGTTGGTCAACTCGCCGGGCGAGAATCCCTGTTGATGTTGGTCTTGCGTCACACTCCTTGCTGCGCGGGCCGGTCGGGGCCGCGCACCGAAAGACTCGATGTCCTCGGACGCTGGAGGCGTCATGCTGGAGATCAACACGAGCAAGGTGAGCCGCTGGGACCACCACGGACGCGAACACGTCGTACGAGTACAACGCAAGGGCGCGCAGCGCACGATCAGATGTGACACCTGCGGCTGGCGCAAGGGCGCGCAGTTCCTGCCCTGGCTGAAGGCGGAGGAGCATCTGGCGGAGGCGCACCAGGCGACGGTGGATCCGGCGGAGGCGGGTACCGACCGATGACGCGCGTGCGTCGGTACCGGCCCGAGGACCGGGAGGCCGTCGAGGACATCTGCGTCCGCACGGCACACGAGGGCGGCGACAGCCGGCCGCACTACCGGGACCCCGGCATCTTCCCGGCGACCTTCGCGCTCCCGTACGTCGTCCTGGAACCGGACCTGGCCTTCGTCCTGGACGACGGGTCGGGCCGGGCGGTGGGCTACATCCTCGGGACCGCGGACACCGCGCGCTTCGTAGCGGACTTCCGCACCGCGTGGCTGCCGTCGGCGGCAGCGCGCTACCCGGAGCCGGACGGGCCCCCTGGCAGCCCGGACGAGGCGATGGTCGGGCTCCTGCACCGTCCGGAGCGGATGCTCGTGCCGGAGGTCGCCGCCTACCCGGCCCACCTGCACATAGACCTGCTTCCCGGCTGGCAGGGCCGGGGCCACGGCCGCACTCTGATGCGCACCCTGTTGCAGGCCCTCCAGGACAAGGGGGTCCCGGCCGTGCACCTCTCGATGGTCACGGCCAACACCCCTGCCAGAGCGTTCTACGACCGTCTGGGCTTCCACGAGATCGAGGTCCCCGACCCCGGCCCGGTCACCTACCTCGGGCGTACGACGAAGGACCTCGACGGCCTGTGACGGCTCCTCGGCGCTCTTGACGGCTCAGTCGCGGGACCGCAGCCCGCGCAGCAGCAGGTCCACGACCGCCTCCAACTCCCCCTCCACGCCGGGCTGTTCCCACTCCCGGGCGTAACGGGGGTCGTGGAAGCGGCCCGTGGCGTGGAACAGGGCACGGGCGGTGGTCGCGGGGTCGGAGACCGTGAAGGTGCCCGCGTCGACGCCCGCCTGGACGATCCGGGTCAGCTGGCCGGTCAGGTCGGCGATGTGCGAGCCGACTGCCCCGCCGTTCTCGGTGGCGAGCACCGAGAAGGTGGCGAACAGCTCGGGTTCGTCGCCCGCCTTGCGGCGCTTGGCGGCGAACAGGCCCGCGAACCAGGCGCGCAGGCGGGCCTCCGGGTCGAGGTCCTCGGCGGTGACGATCCCGGAGAGGGACTCGAAGGTCCGGTCCAGCCACCTCTTCGTCACCGCGTCCCGCAGCGCCGCCTTCGTACGGAAGTGCCGGTAGACGCTGCCGTGGCTGACGCCGAGCGCGCGGGCCACGTCGACCACGGTGGCCTTGGCCGGGCCGTGGCGGCGCAGCACCTCCTCGGTGGCGGCGAGGATGCGCTCGGCGGTCAGGGCTTCGCTGGTCGGGGCCATGCCTAGACGGTACCCGGGCCCGGCACCGCGATCAGCGCTCGCTGTCGAGCATGGCCATCTGGGCGGGGGCGTAACGTTCGCCGGCCGCCGCGTCCGCCGGCACGGCGGCCTCGATGGCGGCGAGGTCGGCCGCGTCCAGGGTCACGTCCAGGGCACCCAGGGCCTCGTCGAGCCGGGCCCGGGTACGGGCGCCGACCAGCGGCACGATGTCCTCGCCCCGGGAGAGCACCCAGGCGATGGCGATCTGGGCGACGGAGACGCTCTTCTGCTCGGCGATCTTGCGCAGGGACTCGACCAGGGTGAGGTTGTGCTGGAGGTTCTCGCCCTGGAAGCGGGGCGAGTGGGCGCGGAAGTCGGTCGCCGCGTACTCCTGGCCGGGCGTGACATGGCCCGACAGCAGCCCGCGGGAGAGCACGGCATACGCGGTGACGGCGATGCCCAGCTCGCGCAGGGTGGGCAGGATCTCCCGCTCGGGGCCGCGGGAGATGAGCGCGTACTCGATCTGCAGGTCGGCGATCGGGGCGGTCGCGGCGGCCCGGCGGATGGTGTCCGCGCCGACCTCGCTGAGCCCGATGTGGCGGACGTACCCCTTCTCGACCAGTTCCGCGATCGCGCCGACGGTCTCCTCGATCGGCACGTCCGGGTCGAGCCGGGCGGGGCGGTAGACGTCGATGTGGTCGACGCCGAGGCGCTGGAGGGAGTACGCGGCGAAGGTCTTCACGGCGGCCGGCCTCCCGTCGAAGCCGTACCAGTCGCCGCCGGGGCCGCGCAGGGCGCCGAACTTGACGCTGACCAGCGCGTTCTCGCGCAGGGCGGCCGGGGCGGTGCGCAGCGCCTCGTTGATCAGCAGTTCGTTGTGGCCCATGCCGTAGAAGTCGCCGGTGTCGAGCAGGGTCACGCCGGCTTCCAGGGCGGCGTGGATGGTGGCGACGGACTCGGCGCGGTCCGCCTCGCCGTACATGCCGGACATGCCCATGCAGCCGAGACCGAGGGCGGAGACGCGAGGACCGGTGGTTCCGAGGGTGCGGGTTCGTGTCGTCGTCATGCGTCCAGCCTGACATGACAGCTGACAGATTTCAAAATCTGTCATTCCATATCTGTCAGCTGCCCGGGAACTGTCCAGACCTGACGGCTCGGCCCTAGCGACCGAGGCCCTCGACCGCCACGGTGGCGGCCTTGGCGATCAGGGCGTCGTCACGTTCGGCGCCCTGCTTGCCGCGGGTGGACATCACCGCCATGACGACGGGGTTGCCACCGTCGTCCGGCCACAGCACGGCGATGTTGTTGCGCCCCCCGTATCCGGCGGTGCCGCTCTTGTCGGCCACCTCCCAGCCGTCGGGGACGCCCGCCGTGATGAGCGTGCGACCCGTCATGTTCGTCGTCATCCACTGCCGGAGCAGCTCGCGTTCGTCCCGCTTCAGGGCGTCGCCGAGCAGGAAGGCCCGCAGGCTGCCCGCCATAGCGCGCGGTGTGCTCGTGTCCCGGATGTCGCCCGGAGCGCCTTCGCTCATGTCCGGCTCGTACCGGTCCATCTCGGTGACGTCGTCGCCGAGATCCTCCAGCGCCTTCTCCAGGCCGTCGGGGCCGCCGAGTTCGTGGAGGAGCAGGTTGACCGCCGTGTTGTCGCTGTACCAGAGGGTCGCGGCGCACAGCCCCCGCAGGCTCATGCCGGTCTCGACGAAGTTCTCGGAGACGGGCGAGTTCTCGACCAGGTCGTCGCGCGAGTACTTCACGACCTTGTCGATGCCGTCCGTCCCGAACTTGCGCAGGACGGCACCCGCCGCCAGCGCCTTGAACGTGGAGGCGTACGCGAACCGGTCGTCCGCCCGGTAGCCGACCGACCGGCCCGTGCCGGTGTCCAGGGCATAGACACCGAGCCGCGCGTCGAACTCCCGCTCCAGCGCCCGGAACTGACCGGCGGTGGGCTTCGTGGCGGCGCTCGGTGACGCGGAACGCGCCGCACCGGCGGGGGAGCCGGTACCGGCTTCCTGGCTCCCGCACGCCGGAAGCGCGGCGAGAGCGAGCAGTCCGGCCACCGTCCAGGCGGTGACCCGGCGAGTGCGCGGCGAATACGACATGGGATGGACCTCCGAACCGTAGGGGACACACGGAGCCCGCCGGCCCGAGGGGCAACGCCCTGGGCGGCGGCGACCGTTCACCCCGCACTCTCGGGCCATCGGGGTGCCGGGGTCCAAGACTCGAACGCTTGCTTCCATGCTGTTTTGGCATAGTGGGGCGCGTGGATCTTGTCGCGGCCTGCCGGGCGTTCGTCAGTGTGAGCGAGCACGGCAGCTTCACGGTGGGCGCGGCGGCGGCCCGGACGGCCCAGTCGGTGGTGAGCCGCCGCATCGCCGCGCTGGAGCAACGCCTCGGCGAGCGGCTGCTGGACCGGTCCTCGCGGACGGTGACGCTGACGCCCTTCGGCCGGGACCTGCTGCCGACGGCACGGCAACTCGTGCGGCTCGCCGACCGGCTGGAGCACGAGGCGGAGGCCGCGCGACGCCGGCCGCTGCGGCTCGCCGTCCCCGCCGACTGCCCGACCGCCGCCCTCGCCCGCCTCATCGCCGAGGCGGGCGGGCAGGGAGTGCTCCTCGACCCGTTTCCCGCCGGGCCGGCCGAGCGCGCCGACCTCGTGACCTCCCGGCAGGTGCGTGCGGCGCTGCTCGCGGTGGCTCCCGCCGAGGCGACCTGGACGGTTCCGCTGGGCCTCGCGGTCGCGCGCGAGCCGGGCGGCGGCGGACCGATCTACCTGGACACCCTGCGCCCCGGCCGGGCCGACCGCGACCGGCGGCCCCGGCGCGTGTGGCTCCAGCCGGAGGACGACGTGCCGCACGTCCGGGACCGGCTCGCCCGCCTGCGCGACGCGGTCGGACTGCGCCCGGCCCAGCTGGCCGTCGCTCCGACCGTGGCCGCAGCCGCGGCGGACGTGCTCAGCCGGGGCGACGCGCTGCTGTGCTCGGCCGCGCAGGCCCGCGAACTCCGCCTCCACTGGCGCCCCGTCGGCGAACTGGGCCCCGCCTTCGCACGCGGCTTCTCCCTGGCCGTGGCCGACGAAACGGACGCCGACGGGGTCCGCGTACGCCGGACCTGCGGGCACGGCATAGCCCGGTGCCTCGACGCGACGGAGTCCCCGGAGACACCCCCATGACGGCCCGCCCCTCGTCCGCAGTTCGCCCCCGCCGCCCCTACCCGTCCCAGCCCTGGGGGCCGCCGCCCCCAGACCCCCGCGGTGGGCCCTTCGGGCCTCGTCCTCAAACGCCGGACGGGCTGAAAGATCCAGCGGGGCCTGGGGCGGAGCCCCAGATGGAGACACCCCCATGACCACCAACACCGACCGACTACTCAGCGATCTGCGCCGGGACCTGCGCGAGGGCGGGCTGAACGGCTCGTTCCTCGTCCGGGACCTGGAGACCGGCGACGAGATCGGCATCGACCCCGACATCGAGTTGCCCGTCGCGTCCCTCGTGAAGATCCCGCTCGCCCTGGCCACGCTGGAACGCGTCCGGCGCGGGGAACTCGACGGCGCCAAGGTGATCGAGGTGCCGCCGGGCCGGATCACCACTCCCGGCCCGACCGGCCTGAGCCGCTTCCGGCACGCCGCCCACATCGCCGTCGAGGACCTGCTCTACCTGAGCACCTGCATCAGCGACAGCGACGCCGCAGACGCGCTCTTCGACCTCACCCCGCCTGGCCAAGTGGGGTCGGTACTGGACGAGTTGGGGCTGCGCGGCATCGCCGTACGGCACACCATGCACGAGCTGATGGAAACCCCGGTGGAGCGTTTCGACCCGTCGGACGTGCACCTCGCGCACGCCCTCGCGATCGACGCCGGCACCCCGGGCCGCGGCCACCGCGTCCCCCAGCTCGACATCTCACGCGCCAACACCGGAACGGCACGGGCCTTCGTGGACCTGCTCCAAGCCCTCTGGCGGCCCCGTCCCCGACCTGAGGACGGCTCCGGTGCCGAGCCCTCGGCCATGGCGCTCCACCCCGACGTGGCGGCCCAGGTACGCGGCTTGATGGCCAACAACCTCATACGCAACCGCCTCAGCCCGGACTTCGACTCCGACGCCTCCACCTGGTCGTCCAAGACCGGCACGCTGCTCAACCTGCGCCACGAGGTCGGCGTCGTCGAACACGCCGACGGCCAGAGCTACGCGATCGCCGTCCTGACCGAGTCCCGGGTGGCCGCCGGCCGGCAGCCGGGCGCCGACGCCCTCATGGGGCAGGTCGCCCGGCGTCTGCGCGACGAACTCCGTTCGAGATGGGTGTAGGAGGGCCTGTCGGGCCGTTCAGCGCGCCGTGACCGCCAGCTTCGCCCCCAGTGCCACGAACGCCCCGGCGAAGCCGCGCCGCAGCCAGGTCATCACCCGCGGCCGGGAGGTGACGTGGCTGCGCACGGAGGCGGCCAGGATGCCGTACGCCGCGAAGACCACGAACGTCGCCAGCATGAAGACCCCGCTGAGCGCCAGCATGCGCGGCAGGGCGTGCGCCTCGCCGGGGTTCACGAACTGGGGCAGGAACGCGAAGAAGAAGATCGTCAGCTTCGGGTTGAGGAGGTTGATCAGGACGCCCCGCATGATCACGCGCCCGGCCGAGAGGGGCGCCGCACCCTCGTCCACCGCTAGGGCCTGCCTGTCCTTCAGCGTGGCCCAGGCCATGTAGAGGAGGTAGGCGACGCCGGCGTACTTGAGGATCTGGAACGCCGTCGCGCTCGCGTGCAGCACGGCGGCGACCCCGGTGATGGTGGCCAGCATGTGCGGCACGATGCCGAGCGTGCAGCCGACGGCCGCGACGACGCTCGCCTGCCGGCCGCGGGAGAGCCCGGCGGCGAGGGTGTAGACGACGCCGGTACCGGGGGTGGCGACCACGACGAGGGTGGTCAGGAGGAAGGCGATGTTCATGCGGGCCAGCCTGGGCGCGCGGCGGCCCCGGATACAGGGCCAGTACGGCGCTCGTATCCGGGACCAAAGACGAGCGGGCGCCGGGTTCGTCGGGTCAGACGGGCGCGGGCAACGCGGACCGCTCGGACTCGGCCAGCAACACACAGAACTCGTTGCCTTCCGGATCGGCGAGAACGACCCAGCCCCAACCGTCGGGCCTACGGCGATCAGCGACCAACGAGGCGCCCAGCCCCAGCAGCCGCTGGACCTCCTCGTCCCGCGTGGTGTCGGGGCGCAGGCACAGATGGAGCCTGTTCTTGGTCGTCTTGGGCTCCGGGACCTGGTTGAAGTACAGGGTCGGCCCACCTGGCAGCGTGACCGCGGTCTCCTCGTCACCTGGCCCGTCCTCGGGATCGACCGGGTGCCCGGTCACCTCCGCCCAGAACCGCGCCAGTTGGTAGGCGTCCGCGCAGTCGATCGCGATGTTCGTCACCGTTGATGCCATGCGCACGATCATTTCCCGGACGAGACCTCGCGCGCCACGCAAAAAGCTGACGGGAGACACGACGTCTCCCGTCAGCTTCAGCTCACGAACAAGCCCCGGCTAGGCGCCGATCAGCCGGCTGGCGAGGTAGCCCTCGATCTGGTCGAGCGACACCCGCTCCTGCTTCATCGAGTCACGCTCACGCACCGTGACGGCGTTGTCGTCCAGCGTGTCGAAGTCGACCGTCACACAGAACGGCGTACCGATCTCGTCCTGGCGGCGGTAACGGCGGCCGATCGCGCCCGCGTCGTCGAACTCGATGTTCCAGTTCTGGCGAAGCGCCTGGGCGAGGCCCTTGGCCTTCGGGGAGAGCTCCGGGTTACGGGAGAGCGGAAGGACCGCCACCTTCACCGGCGCCAGACGGTGGTCCAGGCGCAGCACGGTCCGCTTCTCCATCTTGCCCTTGGCGTTCGGCGCCTCGTCCTCGACGTAGGCGTCGAGCAGGAACGCCAGCATCGCGCGGCCGACACCGGCCGCGGGCTCGATGACGTACGGCGTCCAGCGCTCGCCGGCCTCCTGGTCGAAGTAGGTGAGGTCCTGGCCCGAAGCCTTGGAGTGCGCACCCAGGTCGTAGTCCGTCCGGTTGGCGACACCCTCGAGCTCGCCCCACTCGTTGCCGCCGAACTGGAAGCGGTACTCGATGTCAGCGGTGCGCTTGGAGTAGTGGGAGAGCTTCTCCTTGGGGTGCTCGTACCACCGCATGTTCTCCTCGCGCAGGCCCAGGCCGGTGTACCAGTTCCAGCGCTGCTCCATCCAGTACTCCTGCCACTTCTCGTCCTCGCCCGGCTTGACGAAGAACTCCATCTCCATCTGCTCGAACTCGCGGGTGCGGAAGATGAAGTTGCCGGGCGTGATCTCGTTGCGGAAGGACTTGCCCATCTGCGCGATGCCGAACGGCGGCTTGCGGCGCGAAGTGGTCTGCACCTGGGCGAAGTTGGTGAAGATGCCCTGGGCGGTCTCGGGGCGCAGGTAGGCGATCGAGCCGCTGTCCTGGGTCGGGCCGAGGTGGGTGGAGAGCAGACCCGAGAACTGCTTGGGCTCGGTGAACTGGCCCTTGTTGCCGCAGTTGGGGCAGTTGACGTCGGCGAGACCGTTCTCCGGAAGGTGGCCCTTCTTGGCCTCGTACGCCTCTTCCAGGTGGTCGGCGCGGAACCGCTTGTGGCAGGAGGTGCACTCGGTAAGGGGGTCCGTGAAGGTGGCGACGTGACCGGAGGCGACCCAGACCTCGGGGGCAAGGATGACGGACGAGTCGATACCGACCACGTCCTCGCGCGACGTCACCATATAGCGCCACCACTGGCGCTTCAGGTTCTCCTTGAGCTCGACACCCAGCGGCCCGTAATCCCACGCGGCGCGCTGGCCGCCGTAGATCTCACTGCAGGGGAATACGAAGCCACGGCGCTTGCTCAGGCTGACGATGGTGTCGATCTTGTCGGCGGCCACGGTGCTCTCTTCATTACGACGATGGGCGACGAAGCGAGGCGCTTCACAGCGAATGCTTCAGGGTACCGGCGGGGGATCCCCCTCAACCAAATCGGTTGCCCTCCGTGGACCGCTCATCACGCTTGTTGACAATCGTTTCCAATTTTGCTGAAAATGACTGTCATGAACGTACGACGACATCACATATCCGGCCTCGCCCTGGCGGCTGTCACCGCCCTCGGTGCCGGCACCCTCTCCGCCTGCTCCTCGGACAGCGCGGCCGCGGGCAACACGGACAAGTTCGACGTCGTCGCGTCGTTCTACCCCATGGCCTTCCTCGCCGAGCAGATCGGCGGCGACCATGTGAACGTCTCCAGTCTGACCGAACCCGGCCAGGAGCCGCACGACCTGGAGATCAGCGCCCAGCAGCGGGCGCAGCTGGAGGACTCCGACGCCGCCCTCTACCTCAAGGGTCTCCAGCCCTCCGTCGACGAGACCGTCGAGCAGTCGGGCCTCAAGACGAAGATCGACGCCGCCACCCTCACCAAGCTGGAGGACCACGGCGACGTCGAGCACGAGCACGAGGGCGAGGAGGCGCACGCCGAGGAGGGGCACGCCGAGGAGGAAGAGCACGCCCGCGACCCGCACATCTGGCTGGACCCGGTGAAGTACGCCGAGGTCGCCAAGGGTGTCGGCGCGGCCTTCGAGAAGGCCGACCCGGACCACGCGGCCGACTACAAGAAGAACACCGAAGCGCTGGTCAAGAAGCTCGACGCGCTCAACACCCAGTTCGCGGACGGCCTGAAGAACACCAAGAGCAAGGTGTTCTTCACCAACCACGCCGCCTTCATCTACCTCGCCGAGCGCTACGGCCTGACCCAGGAGGCCATCTCCGGCCTCGACCCGGACAGCGAGCCCAGCCCGGCCCGGATCAAGGAGCTCCAGGAGGAGGCCAAGGCCGACGGCGTCACCACCGTCTTCTACGAGACACTGGTCTCCGACAAGACCGCGAAGACCCTCGCCGACGACGCCGGCCTCAAGACGGACGTCCTCGACCCGCTTGAGGGCATCACCGACAAGTCCAAGGGCGACGACTACTTCGAGGTCATGGAATCCAACCTCACGGCCTTGAAGACGGCCCTGGGAGCCAAGTGAGCCACACCCTACGGAGGACGGCATGACCGAGCCCGTCGAGCCCGTCATCTCCCTGCGCGGCATCCGCGCCGAGCTGGGCTCGCGCCCCGTCCTGCGCGGCATCGACCTCACCGTGGACCGCGGTGAGGTCGTCGCGCTGCTCGGCGCCAACGGTTCGGGCAAGTCGACCGCCGTGCGCACCATCATCGGCCAGGTGCCGGTCAGCGCCGGCGAGATCGAGCTGTTCGGCACCCCGCGGGCCCGCTTCCGCGACTGGGCGCGGTTGGGCTACGTCCCCCAGCGCACGACGGCCGCGGGCGGGGTGCCCGCCACGGTGGGCGAGGTCGTCTCCTCGGGCCGCCTGTCCCGCACCCGCTTCGGCGTCTTCCGCAAGGCCGACCACGCGGCCGTACGACGCGCCCTGGACCTCGTCGGCATGACGGACCGCGTGAAGGACTCGGTCAACGCCCTCTCCGGCGGCCAGCACCAGCGCGTGCTGATCGCCCGCGCGCTCGCCTCCGAACCCGAGCTGCTGATCATGGACGAGCCGATGGCGGGCGTGGACCTGGCCAGCCAGGAGGTGCTCGCGCAGACGCTCAGGGAGCAGGTCGCCGCCGGCTCGACGGTCCTGCTCGTGCTCCACGAACTCGGCCCGCTGGAGCCCTTGATCGACCGGGCGGTCGTCCTGCGCGACGGCTGCGTACTGCACGACGGCCCGCCCCCGAGGGCCGTCGGCCAGCACGCGCTGCCCGGCCACGACCACGTACACCCGCACGCGGCTCACGACGCCGAACCGATCCGGACGGGGCTGCTGAGCTGATGGACTTCCTGAACTACGACTTCATGCAGCGGGCGCTGCTCGCCGCGGTCCTGGTGGGCATCACGGCACCCGCCGTGGGCATCTACCTGGTCCAGCGCCGCCAGGCCCTGATGGGCGACGGCATCGGACACGTGGCGATGACAGGCGTGGGCCTCGGCTTCCTCCTGTCCTGGTCCCCGGTATGGATGGCGACACTGGTCTCGGTCCTCGGCGCGGTCCTGATGGAGCTGATCCGCTGGTACGGCCGCACCCGCGGCGACATCGCCCTCGCGATGCTCTTCTACGGCGGTATGGCCGGCGGCGTGATGCTGATCAACCTCGCGCCGAACGGCTCCAACGCCAACCTGACATCATACCTCTTCGGCTCCCTCTCGACGGTGAGCGAGTCGGACGTAACGGCGATCATCCTGCTCGCCGCCTTCGTGGTGTTGGTCACCCTCGGGCTGCGCCGCCAGCTGTTCGCGGTGAGCCAGGACGAGGAGTTCGCGAGGGTCACGGGGCTCCCGGTCCGCGCCCTGAACCTGCTGACGGCGATCACCGCGGCGGTGACGGTGACGGTGGCGATGCGCGTGGTCGGTCTCCTCCTGGTCAGCGCGCTGATGGTGGTGCCGGTGGCGGCGGCCCAGCAGCTCACCCGGAGCTTCGCGGCGACGTTCGCGATCGCCGTGGCGATCGGCATCACGGTGACGATCGGCGGCACGGTGACCTCCTACTATCAGGACGTTCCCCCCGGCGCGACCATCGTTCTGCTGACCATCGGCGCCTTCATCGCGCTGACCGCGCTGGCGAGCCCGCTGGCCCGGCGCAGGGCCCGCGCCCTGGCCGCGGCGCAACCCTCCGGGGACCCGGCGGAGTGCGCGATTCCGGCCAGCCGAGGGGCCTCGGGCAAGGTCGGCGTCTGACCGCTGACAGTCCGGGCTGGCACAATGGCCCGGCAAGTGCAGACGTGAGGAGGCAACCGGTGACAGTCGCTGGACCGCCCGTAAAGGGCCGCGCGACTCGGCAACGGGCCGCCGTGGCGGCGGCCCTTGACGAGGTCGACGAGTTCCGCAGCGCGCAGGAACTCCACGACATGCTCAAGCACAAGGGCGACTCGGTCGGGCTCACCACGGTCTACCGCACCCTCCAGTCCCTCGCCGACGCCGGCGAGGTCGATGTCCTGCGCACCGCCGACGGCGAGTCGGTCTACCGCCGCTGCTCGACCGGCGAACACCACCATCACCTTGTCTGCCGTGTCTGCGGCAAGGCGGTCGAGGTGGAGGGGCCGGCGGTGGAGAAGTGGGCGGACGCGATCGCGGCGGAGCACGGGTTTGTGAACGTGGCGCATACGGTGGAGATCTTCGGCACCTGCGCGGACTGCTCCGCGGGCTGAGCGGAACTCGCCCCCGCCGCCCCTACCCGTCCCATCCCTGGGGGCTGCGCCCCCAGACCCCCGCTGTCGGCCCTGCGGGCCTCGTCCTCAGACGCCGGACGGGCTGAAAACGCCTGGCGAATCCAGCCCCCTCCGGCGTTTGAGGAGCGGGGTATGGGGCGGAGCCCCAGAAGGATGGGACGGGTAGGGGCAGCGGGGGCGAATTCAGGTGGTGGGGGTTACACGCGGTGCAGGTGGTGGCTCAGTAGCGTGCGCAGGCGGTCGATGTCGGCCGGATCCGCCACGCCGCGCTTCGGCAGGATCTCCACGAGCAGGATGTTCGGGTCACGGCTCAGCAGCACCAGATGGTCACGCGTCTCGCGGTACCCGCGAAAGATGGACCAGCGCTGCAACAACACCGTGTGCTCGGTCTCGGCACTGATACCGGCACCACTGACCGTCGTGCGGTACTCCCCCTGCCAGGAGACCGTCTTCAGCACGTGATGGGCCTGAAGATGCGGGGTGAACCAGATCGCGCAGGCGCACACGGCGCTCAGCACGAGCGAGACCACCCCCACACCCACGAAGGCACCCAGCACCACGACCAAGACGAACGGCGCCATGAGCACCGCACGCACCACTGTCAGCTTCCGGATCCGGTCCCGCGTCCGAATCCCGGTGAGTATGTCGGCGCGCGTCGGCCGGTAGGCCAGCTTTACGGAATGCGCCTCTTCCATGAGGTCCCGCCCCTGGTGATCCATGGGCGGAACCCTAGCCCTCAGTCCTGCCTGCCCTCCATGGCCAGCAACTCCTCGTTCGGAATGGCCCCACCGAACCGCCGGTCACGCGAAGCGAACTCCAGGCACGCCCGCCACAGGTCACGCCGGTCGAAGTCCGGCCACAGCACGTCCTGGAAGACCATCTCGGCGTAAGCGCTCTGCCAGAGAAGGTAGTTGGACGTGCGCTGCTCACCGCTCGGGCGCAGGAACAGGTCCACGTCCGGCATGTCCGGGTAGTACATGTACTTGGCGAAGGTCTTCTCGTTCACCTTCGACGGGTCCAGCCGCCCCGCCTTCACGTCCTCCGCGAGGACCTGCGCCGCATCCGCGATCTCGGCCCGCCCGCCGTAGTTCATGCAGAAGTACAGCGTCAGCTTGTCGTTGTCCTTGGTCTGCTCCTGCGCGATCTGGAGCTCCTTGGCGACGGACTTCCACAGCTTGGGCATCCGGCCGACCCACCGCACCCGGATCCCCAGCTCGTCGAGCTGATCGCGGGTCTTGCGGATGAAGTCGCGGTTGAAGTTCATCAGGAAGCGCACCTCGTCCGGTGAGCGCTTCCAGTTCTCGGTGGAGAAGGCGTACAGGGAGATCGCCCCCACGCCCATCTCGACCGCCCCCTGGAGGACGTCGAGCACGCGCTCGGCACCGACCTTGTGGCCCTCGGTGCGCGGGAGCCCCCGCTCCTTCGCCCAGCGGCCGTTCCCGTCCATGACGATCGCGACATGGTTGGGGACCAGCTCGCCGGGGAGCTTCGGCGCGCGGGCACCGGACGGATGCGGCTCCGGTGTCTTGTACTCGCGGCGCCGGCGCCCCAGGAACCCACTCACAACCATGTGCTTTCCGTCTCCCTTACTTTTCCACGTACCGAAGCGAGCGCAGCCCGCGCTCCAGGTGCCAGTGCAGATAGGCGGACACCAGCCCGCTGCCCTCCCGGACGTGCCGCGACTCGCAGGCGTCGGCCGTCTCCCAGTCTCCCGTAAGCAGCGCGCCGAGCAGTTCGAGCGTCTGCGGCGACGGTACGACGCTACCGGGCACCCGGCAGTCGACACAGACCGAGCCCCCGGATGCCACCGAGAAGAAGCGGTTCGGACCGGGCATGCCGCACTTCGCGCAGTCGCTGAAGGTGGGGGCGTAGCCGTTGACGGCGAGGGAGCGGAGCAGGAACGCGTCGAGAACGAGGTGCGGGGCGTGCTCGCCGCGGGAGAGGGTGCGCAGGGCCCCGACGAGCAGCAGATACTGCTGCACCGCCGGCTCGCCCTCGTGGTCGGTGAACCGCTCGGCGGTCTCCAGCATGGCCGTCCCGGCGGTGTACCGCGCGTAGTCGCTGACGATCCCGCCACCGTACGGAGCGATGGTCTCGCTCTGCGTGCACAGCGGCAGCCCGCGCCCGATCAGCTCGCTCCCCCGCGCGAAGAACTGCACGTCGACGTGGGAGAACGGTTCGAGCCGCGCCCCGAACTTCGACTTGGTCCGCCGCACCCCCCGAGCCACGGCCCGCACCCGCCCGTGCCCCCGCGTGAGCAGCGTGATGATGCGGTCCGCCTCGCCGAGCTTCTGGGTGCGCAGGACGATGCCGTCGTCACGGAAGAGACTCATAGCGCACCCCTGCGGGCTTCCGGCCGGGGGTCCGTGCCCCAGCGGGCTTCCGGCGCGTCGTCGACGAACAGGGTCATGGCTTCATTCTCGCGTACGCCCGCAGTCACCGGGTGCGGTCGGGGTGGCTGATGGTGTTCCAGGGGGCGAGGTTCCAGGGGCTGGAACGATTCTCCGGGTCCAGCAGCGCGCGCAGATGCGCGTCGGCGGCCGTCTGCGGGGCCGGGAAACCGACGTCCGTCGTGCCCTTCAGCCCGTCCCGCCACACCTGCCGACCGAGCAGATAGTGAGCGGCGTACTCCTGCCAGGAGCCGTACGTCCCCACGACCGCCGGCACGATGTTCTTCAACGCGGTCCAGGCGTCGGACTCGCCGATCAGCCCGCAGGCGAAGCCACGACGGGCGATGTCGACATACAGCGCGGCGTCCCAGGCGAGCGGCGAGACGCCGGTGACCCGGTACGCCCGCGCCCGGTACCCGCTGCGGGACAGTCCGTCGAGCCGGCCGACCAGCTGCTCACGCGTGGTGATCTCCCACTGCTCGGCCAGCCAGCGCCGGGCCCCGTCGTCGTCGATCCGCGTGAACGGGTACAACGTGGTCCGCGAGGCGCCCCGGTCCCGGCTCACCGGCGCGCTCAGCGACACCATCCACAGCTGGTGCGTGGTGAGCGGCACGGGGTAGCGGCGGGTGGCCTTCGGCCCTCTCCTCCTCCATCTCCACAAACCCATGCCGCCGCACTCTACGGGTCCTGGGTCAAGGAACCTCACCCCGACTTCGCGCGTTGGCGTACGCGGTCGCCGCGCGGAGCCGCTCGGCGGGGCTGGCCGTCCGTACGACCCCGGGCTCGGCGTCCCACTCCTTGCCGCCGCCGTACGGTCTGAGTTGGACGTACGGCCCCTCGTGCCCCATGACGATGCCGATTCTTCCGTTGCGTGTGTCGACGACGTACGACCCGATCGGTGGCTTCATCGGAGTGCCGCCGCGAGGCGCTGCGCGGTCTCGACGGAACATCGGCCCAATTCCACGAGCGGGCAAGGGGCTTCACGCGCAAGACTCGCCGGTTCGATCCGGAGTGTCGGGAGCGTAATTCCTGCCTTCTGCAGCACCGCCCGCAATTCCTTCACTGCTTCCTCCGCTTCTTCGACGCAGTGCGCCGAGTGTCGTGCCGTCACGTGACTCCCCTCCTATTTGGGTTTCACTCATTCCATCTCCATCCTGACCTGCGGCGCCTACACTCGGCAGGAGTCTGTGCCCTACAAGTGCCGGGAAGTGCAAGGGGGTTGGCCATGGCCAATGGTTCACGGCTGGCGGCGTGGGAGTTCTTCGGTGCGGAACTGAAGCGGCGAAGGGAGGACACCGGGATCACTCAGGTGGAGTTGGGGTCCCGGGTATTTGTCTCCGGCGGATACATCGGCCAGTTCGAACAGGCGATCCGAAAACCAATTGGACGTGGCCCAGCGGATTGATGAGGCGCTACAAACCGACGGTATTTTCGAGCGGATGTGGCGACGGCTCATCAATGACCAGCAGTACGCGGATTACTTCGCCGAGGTGGTGGAGCTGGAGCGGCTGGCCACGAAGATCTGCGAGTTCGCGCCCGCGCTGGTGCCGGGCCTGTTACAGACAGCCGGGTACGCACGGGCGGCGACCCTGGCGATGAACGCGTTTGCGACGGATGAGTACATCGAGGACAAGGTGTCCGGCCGACTGGAACGCCGGCACATCCTCAAGGACGCTACACGGCCCGTGTATTGGGTCGTCCTGCACGAGAACGTGCTGCGTGTCCCGGTCGGCGGCCCGGCGGTCATGGCGGAGCAGCTGGAGCGCGTGGCGGCGATGGCACGGGAGCGAACGGCGCTCGTCCAGGTGCTGCCGTACGCGGCTGGGGCGTACGCGCTCATGACCGGTTCGCTGAAGCTGATGGAGTTCGAGGACGCCCCGCCAACCGCCTATACAGAAGCCGTGTATTCGGGGAATCTGCTGGACGATCCGGCTGTGGTGAAGCGCGCGAACGCGGCATACGATCTGATCAGGGCCGCCGCGCTGTCGCCGGAGGCGTCCCTGGCCCTGGCCGAGTCGGCGGCGGAGGACTTCAGACGATGCGCGAGTACGACCTGACCAACGCGAGCTGGCGCAAGAGCACCTACAGCGACGGTAACGGCGGGGACTGCATCGAGGTCGCCTAGCGACTTCCCCGGCGCCGCCCGCTGGCGCAAGAGCAGCTACAGCAACGGCGACGGCGGCAGCTGCGTCGAGGTGGCCGACGGAGTCCCCGGCGTCGTCCCCGTCCGGGACAGCAAGCTCGCCTCGGACAGCCCCGTACTCCTCATCTCCGCCGCCGCCTGGGCCGAGTTCGTCAGCCGGGCGGCCCGGGGGTCAGTCCTCGGGTAGTTCCGGGGGCTCCTCGACCCTGGCGTCCCAGAGCAGCTCGAAGCGTTCCATGCGGCGGGTGAGGATCTCCTCGCGGTCGTCCAGCTTGGCGTTGGGGTAGAGCTGCTCCACATCCGTGGTCATCTCGAAGCGGAGCTCTCCGTCGAAGATGACGAACTCGGGCGTCGGCCCCACTCTGCGTATGTGGGGTGGCAGCTCGGACAGGGCGACCACCCCGGCCTGGATGTCGTTGCTGCGCTGGTCCCTGAGGATGTCCTTCAGCTTGTCGTTGACCACCCGGTTCCGGAAGTGCTGGACGATGAACAGGCGCCTGACCTTGACGCCGTGCTCCCGGATCACGTCGCGCTGCACGCCCAGGTAGTGCTGCGCGGTCGCCGTCTCCCAGAACGCCAGGTCGACGAAGGTGCTGGTGGTGTCGATGCTCTGGCGGGCACACTTGGTGAGGGCGATGAGGGTGTCGTTGTTCTCGCCCTCCCAGTCGGCGGTGCCCGAGGCCAGCTCGGTCATCGTCTTGGCCAGCCGCGTGATCTCGGCCTGGGCGAACCTCTGCATGAAGCCCTGGCCCTGTGATCCCACGCGCGCGGCGCTCCTCACCAGCCGCAGCACCTCCTCCTCCGGCATCCTGGAGTCCGTCAGCTCGCTGAACAGGGATGTCACCGCACCGACCCGCCGGAACCCCTGGTCCACCAGCTCCGTCATCTCACGGTGGTGCCTTCTCAGGTCCGCCTGGTGGCTCGTCTCCACCGAGTTCAGGCGGCCTTCGAAGTCGACCATGTACTGGACGATCAGCGTGGCGCCACCGATGACGACGGCGAGGGCGAGTTGCCACAGCTCCTCGTCGGACTGGTCGATCAGGTTGGTGATCACATAGGTGACCGTCCCCACGGCCAGGGTGATCAGGATCTTCAGCACGACCGGGGGTATGTGCAGTCCGCGCGTCGCCGGCCCGGGGGTTCCCGGCTCTCCGTCCATGCCTGCCTCTTCTTCTTCCACCGGAGTCGTTGGAGCTACTGAGTCAGCGCCGGGAGAGCGCCTCGTACGGCCGCGGAACTGCCTGAAGCGCCAGTCGGTCCCGGATGCGCCGGCCCAGGTTCTCCCACTGCCGGGAGAATCCCGGTCTGTCTTCCAGCACGTCCCACAGGTGACCCAGCGCGGGGTCCACGTGCGCCCGCGGCATCCACAGATGCAGCAGGTGAACCACGACCGGATGCAGCACCTCGACGACCGAGGGTCCGTCCGCCGCACCGAGGCGGCTGTTGTCCAGCATGTACTGAGTGGTCGTCAGAAGCCAGTCGTGCAGGGCGAGATCCTCGCAGAGGCCCGCCGCCGCGGCGGCCGGGACGTCCGCGGGCAGCAGGAGCTCCATGGCCCGCAGGCCGCCCTCGGCCACCGTGAAGTTCACCAGGGACGCCCGCCCGCCCTCGGGTTCGCGTCGCGCGACCCAACGGAGCCTCGTGGGGCTGGACTTGAAGGGCACCCTGCGGTCCAGAAGCGCATGGCGGCGGAGCTGGGCCAGCAGGCCCTCGGCGATCATCCCAAGGTCCAGTTCGCCGCGCCCCGCACCGCGTAACACGCCTTCCGCGACGGCCTGTCGGGGCAGCTTGCCGAGCGGCTCGACGAGACCCGGCCGTACGAGGTACTGGCCCCAGGGGCGCCGCACGTCGGGCCCGGCGGCCGGGAGGCTGACGTACGCCGTCGACTGCAGCAGACGGCCCTCGGTCAGCGCCCCGCGCACGGCCACCGTACCCACGGCCCGCACCTTGGCGCCGTTGGCGGCCGGCAGCCCGCAGTCCACCCCGGTCAGCACCTCGGGGGAAAGGGCGTACATAGTGGGCCGTTCGGAGACCCGGACGTGGTCGTCGGCGCGCAGCCTGAGCAGCTGGGCGGCGGCCCTGCCGTCCAGCGCCTGCAAGGACGGCAGCAGACAGGTGCGCACCTCACCGCAGACGAGCACCGAATGCGTCGGTGGACCGGAGGGCGATGGCATCTCATGCCTCCTCGGCCGCGGAGGCGCCGCCGGGCTCCTCGTAGAAGACGTAGGTGGCGCGCTGCGCGACCGCCGCCGGCACCGGCATCCCCTCGCCGGCGGACCGCGTGGCCACCTGGTCCAGCGCCCCGGCGTCGACGTCGATCTGGTCGAGGATGAGCCGTACGGCGTCCTCGACGGCGAGGAAGCGGTTCGGCATGAGGGTGCAGGTGCGGTAGGCGCTGAAGGCCGCCTTGGTGTCGGTGAGCCTGGTCAGCGGCGGCAGCCGGTCCCAGTCGTGCGGGAAGTCCTCGCCGGCCCAGGAGGTCGGAACGAGTACCGGCTCCCCCAGGTGCCGTAGCAGCCCCAGCCGGGCCAGTTGCCATACGGCGGCCAGGAACGGGCAGGACCAGAGGCGCCGGCCGTCCTTCTCCGACCACAGCTCCACGTCCATGAACACCGAGTGGTTGCGGGCCGCGGTCTCCCGAGGCGGCTCCCAGCCCTTGATCTCGCCCAGGGCGCTGCGGGGCGTCCAGGGTGTGCGCTGGCCGTTGGCGAGCCAGCCGGTCCGGCTGACGGGTGGCCGGGAGCCGTAGCTGCCCGGTGGCGGGGACTCGACCAGACGGTGCATGACGGACTCGGCGAGTTCGATGCGGTCGGCGACCGCGCAGGCCGACTCCCGGGCGAGGTAGTCGATGACGAGGCCGGCCCGCTCGGCCTCCTTCAGCACCATCGGGATCAGCTCGGCGGGGGTCGAGAAGCGGCTGAAGTAGTCGTCGACGAGGAAGCAGGTGCTGATGCGTGGGCGCTTGGTGCGGCGGTCGACCGAGGCGCGCACCGCGTCCACCCAGACCCGCACCTCGGCGAAGTGCTCGCGCAGCCGTTCGGGCCCCGCCTCGAAGTCCTCCATGTAGAGATGGCCCAGCTCCACGGAGAGATGGGCGAGCGGCACGGACTGGGTACGGGGCTCCGCGGTGGACTCCCGGAACACGGCCTCGGTCACGCCTGCTCCCAGTACTTGTCGTCGGTCAGCCGCCCGGCCAGCCGGCTGAGGGCCTGCCAGGTCTCCTGGTTGGCGATCTGGCTGTCGACCACGTCCTCGGCGGTGATGAGCTGCTCACGCCACTGAAGGACGGGTTCGAGGGGCACGGAGCCGAGCACCTGGCTGTAGCCGACGCCCTGGGCGGAGGCGAGTTGCCTGAGATCGCCGTCCGTCTTGCGCATCCACGCCGACTGGGTGGGTGAGACCTGTGACCACAACGGCGATTCGGGGTCGGGTACGGCAGCCCGTACGAAGCGGATGGCGCCGCGCAGCGCTTCCTCGTCATGGCCGCGCGCGACGCCGCCGGCGATGATGCCCCGCACGCCGAAGGCGAGGCTCGCCGCCGCGGCCACGTGTTTGTGGGTCCAGCGGTGGAAGACGAGCCAGCGGGCCGTGATCTCACGCATCTCGGGCTGTGCGGTGGCCTCCAGGGCCATGTCGACGGCGTAGGAGCGGCCGGCGCTGAGGTCGACGACGACCAGGTCGTACTCGTAGTACAGCTTCATGAGCAGGTCGACGCAGTGGCGCAGGTTGTCGTCGCTGGTGGCGAACTCGCCGCCGCTGACGTCGCCGGGCATCAGCACCAGACGGCCGCAGCCGGGCGGCGGGTTGCGCAGCACCGGGTGCTCGGTCTTGGCCCAGACGTCGATCCACGCCGGCTCGCCGACCTCGCCGATCAGGTAGGCGTGCAGGCCGCGGCCATCGGTGGCCTCGCGGGCGTCGGCCACCTCGAAGACGGTCGCCGCGGTGGGTGAGCCGAAGTCGAAGTCCAGGTAGCAGACGTCGTCCCCGGCCATGGCCCGGTGGTAGGCGAGGTTGGCGCTGGTGACGGTTCGGCCCGCGCCTCCCTTGTCGGAGGCCGCGAAGATCAGCACGGTGTCACACCCCCCGGTTCGCGGCCTCGCGGGCCCGGGCGAGCGAGTCGAGCTGTCCCAGCACGTCGAGCGTCAACGCGTACGCCGTGCCGGGCTGTTCGTCGACGACAGCGCGGGCGCGCCGCAACTTGACCTCCATGTCTCTGAGCCGCATCCCGTGGCGGCCGTTGTCCGTGGGAGCGGGCTCCATCTGTTCGTTACCGAGGAGGTGGGCGGACTCGCTGATCAACGCCCTTGCCAGTTCGGTGAGTTCGAGACTGCGGATCGGAGGCTGGCGGTACATCTCATGGGCCTGGACCATCACCTCGGTGACCCGCTCGGTGATGCTCCACGACACGGGCAGGGGCCGCTTGTGGATCTCCGCCTCGGGGTAGACGGCGTGGACGTTGTCCCACAGGCCGGCGCCCTCGCCGTCACGGATACGGCGCCCCCACAGGTGGTCGAAGATGTCGTCGGCGAGTCGGAGCAGCCGGTCGTGCGAGGCGAGGTTGCGGGACAGCGCGCACAACTGGATGGTCCGTTTCAGCAGCTGCGCCGAGAAGTCGTTCATGGACCACTGGAGGGGCGGACCGATCCGCTCGCTGCCCTGCAACGGCAGGGTGACGCCGACGTTGTGCAGCTCGTGGACCATCGGGTCGTCGCGCGTCATCCGGCTGGTGATGCGGCCCCGCTCGGCGAGGCGTTCCATGACGCCGACGGTGCGGGTCAGGTCGTCGTCGGTGGCCCGGCGGCACATCAGGTCGTGCACGAGGATGGCGGCGACGGAGAGGGAGAAGTACTCGGACTCCAGCTTCTGTCCCGTCGTACGCCAGGGAATGTCCTCCAGGGGCCAGCGGATGTCGTCGAAGCGGGCGACGCGGGACCAGTACTGCTGGGTCAGCTCCCACCGCAGCCGGAGCGCCTCGGCGAGTTTCTGCTGTTCGGTGTTGAGCAGGCCGAGGGTGAGGGTGCGGTCGGAGAACAGGTCCTGGATGCCGTCGAGGGCGACGACCGTGAAGTAGAGATGCGGCACCGGGTCGGCGACGCCCTCGGGCTGCGGCCCGATGGGTTCGCAGGTCTCGACCTCGGGGGCGTCCTTCACCATGCTCCACGCCCAGCCGCACTCGAAGAACTGGTTCTCGTCCTTGAGTCCTTCCTGGACGTCGATGCCGAGGTAGATGCTCTCGACGAGCGCCGCGCGCAGGGGACGGAAGCGGTACTGGAACTTGCTCAGCACCTGCCGCTGGGACAGCCGTCCCTGGCCGAGGAGTTCGCAGAGCGTACGACCTTGAGAGGCGTCGGGGTCGAAGACGTTGACGACGAACGAGCGCAGCAGGCTCACCATGGCGGCGGTGAGCCGGTTGCTGGTGGCCTGGCGCAGCTCGACGATCGCCTCCCTGATGTCGCTGCGCCGGGTCTTGTTCTCATAGACCTTGAGAAACCCGAGGGTGGCGAGACACAGGGTGATCGACATGGAGAAGGAGTCGACCACGCCCAACCGGCGTTGCTCCTCGGTGGCCTGCTCGGTCTCATGTCGGGTGCGGAAGTAGTACCCCCCGGCGAAGGTCGGCCTCTTGTCCTCGCCGGTGTGCGTCCGCATGAACTCGGCCACGGCGGTGACGAGGTGGGCCGGGATGTCCAGCCGGCTGCCGGCCTTCCTCAGGGCCTGCTGGACGTCCTCCTCCGTGGTGTCCGGATCGTCCAGCCGGAACGCGGGCATCTCGGTGGCCGGGTACAGCAGGCAGAGCAGCCGCTCGGCGTCGGCCACGCTGCTCCGCCCGCCCCATTCGCCCCAGTCCCACTCGCCGCCGGTGAAGGAGTGGCGGGCCACCGCCTGCCAGATGTCCAGCAGATGCTGGCGTGGCTTGATCTGCATCCCCTGCCCCCCACAGATCACATCGCGTCGCCCGGTCGGAGAATCTCTAATTACCCCTGGCGCGGAAGCCGCAAGCCACGATCATGGACGTATAACCGTCGCGCACCGCGTTGGGCTGCCCGACGGTGAACGTTTTGAGTCGTTGCCGTTCGGCATGGACCTCGATGGCGGACCGGATCTCCGCCTCACCGACGTCGCATGCGGGAAAGTGGGTGTCGCCGACGAAGTATCCCTCGGAGTGTTCCATGAACGCCGCCGCGAACGGCGCCCCCGGGGTGAGGGCCAGCAGGAAGCACTCGACGGCCTGCCAGAACTCCTCGTGGCTGGTGGAAAGGGATTCGGCGACGAAGAACATGGTTCCGAGCGACCAGTTTTCCCGCCGGCGGCTCAATGCGAAGAGATCGCCTTTCTCCACCCGTGTGACCTCGGCGAACCTGTCCCTCGGGTTGCCCGGAAGCGCGGCATACGCCTCGTCCGCACGGAACAGGTCCCAGAACTCGTCCCAGCCCGGGTCGTATCCGAGCTGCTGTCCGGTGAGGTAGTCGATGTTCGGCTCCGCCCGGTCGAGCAGCGTGATCGCCTCGCACCACGGCAACATGGAGAAGGCCGGATACAGATTGGCTCCGGCCCCGACGTCGATCCCCCGGACCTGGCGATCCGGGTTGGCACGGAAATGATCACCGAAGTGGGCTCGGACGATCGAAATGATCTCCCGGTCCTCTGGGATCAGGCTTTTGTAGTTGTGATCGACGTAGGCCTTCGGGTCGAAAGCGTCCCAAGGGGCTTCCGCGTTGAGCTGCGACAGGTTCCCGGGTGATCCCAGATGCATTGCCCAAAGGTACCAAGATCGGAGTGTCGTGACTTGAACTCCCGTACCCCGTCGGGCAATTCTGGTCGAATGCCCGCCGTTAGCCACCAATTGCTCCTCCGAGCGGTCCGCGAAGACGATCTTCCGGAACTCCACCGTCTGGACAACGAGGTATTCGAGTCCAGCCCGTACTCCTACCTCGTGCTGCGTCAGCATTTCGACGCACACGCCGACCATCTGTTCGTCCTGTCCGAGGGCGAGAGCCTGCGGGGCTACGTCCTGTTCGCCACCAGCTCGGACCGCTCCGTGAGTTGGGGCCTGAGCCTGGCCGTCGCACGGGACCGGCGCGGCGGCGGGCTGGGCAGAATGCTCATGAACGAGGTCCTGGACAAGCTGCGCGAAGACGGCGTCCAGGAGGCCCGCCTGGCCGTGGAACCGACGAACACCGCGGCGATCGCGCTGTACCGGTCTCTGGGGTTCGCACCCGAAGGGAAGGACGACAACGTGCGCAGGGACTACTTCGGCCCCGGCGAGGACCGGCTCCTCATGTCGCTCAAGCTGTGACCGGTGGGGTAATCCCCCGCCCCAACAAGGCTGCTACCAGGATGTGACGCTCCGTCAATCTCGGTCAGGCTGCTGCACATGAAGCAGATCACGAAGAGCGCAGCCCTGATCGCCGCCGCCTCCGGAGTCGTCTTCGGGCTCGTCACCCCGCTCACCGCGACCGCCACCGGCACGCCCGCGCCGCTGAAGTGGACCAAGTGCGAGGGCGAGGGGCTCGATCCGCGCCAGCGGTGCGCGACCGTCTCCGTGCCGATGGACTACGCCGACCCCGGCGGCGAGCGGATCGACATCGCCGTCTCCCGCATCCCCAGCGAGAAGCCCTCCGCCCGCCGCGGGGCTCTGCTGCTGATCGCGGGCGGTCCCGGTGGGGACAGCCTGGACGACCCCTCGGGCAAGGGGCAGAAGCTGCCGCAGGAGGTACGGGACGCCTACGACCTCATCGGGTTCGCGCCGCGCGGCAACGCCCCCTCGACCTCGCTGAGTTGCGAGGTCGGCCAGGAGGACCTCGCCCGCACGAGCCTGCGCCCCTGGCCGGCCCCGGACGGCTCCGTCACCGCGAACATGGCCACCGCCCGGCGCATCTCCGACGCCTGTGCGCGCAACGGCGGTGAGCTGATCAAGCACATCAGCACCAAGAACAACGCCCGCGACATCGACCGCATCCGGGCCGCGCTCGGCGAGCGCAAGCTGTCCGCCTGGGGCGTCTCGTACGGCACCTATGTCGGTGCCGCCTACGGCGAGCTGTTCCCGCACCGCACCGACCGCGTCGTGCTGGACAGCAACGACCACGCCGACCCCGTGCTGGCGGAGCGGGCCTGGCTCCAGGCGTTCGAGGTGGGCGTCGAGGACAACTTCCCCGAGTTCGCCAAGTGGGCGTCGGCGCCCGGCAACCCGGACCGGGTCGCCGACACCGCGGCCGAGGTACGCCCGCTCTTCCTCCGCCTCGCCGCCCGCCTGGACCGCGAGCCGCTCCCCTGGCCCGGCGCCAACCCGGCGCAGCTGAGCGGCAACATGCTGCGCCAGACCATGCTGGACAGCTTCTACGACACCGACGACTACCCGACCCTGGCCAGGCTGATGCTGGCCGCGCAGAAGGGCACGGTGCCGCCCGCGCCGCCGGCCCCGCCGGAGTCGCTGCTGCAGAACTACCTCGCGGTCGGCGCCGGCACCATCTGCAACGACGGCGCCTGGCCGAAGTCGGCCGCCGTGTACGAGAAGGGCGTCGCCGAGAGCCGGGCGAAATACCCCCTGACCGCCGGTATGCCGAGGAACGCCATGGTGTGCGCCGCCTGGCCGTGGCAGCCCGCGGAAGCACCGCTGCGGGTGACGGACCGCGGCCCGTCGAACCTCCTGCTCGTCCAGAACGAACGGGACGTGGCCACCCCGCTGAGCGGCGCCCTGAAGCTGCGCGAGACCCTCGGCAGGAGGGCCGTCATGGTCACCGTGAACGCCACCGGCCACGACTCCTACCTGGAGAACGGCAACGCCTGCGGGGACGCGGCCGTGTCCCGCTTCCTGGCGACGGGCCGGCGGCCCGCCGGCGACCTCTACTGCGAGTAGCGGAACCCGGCGTCGACGGCCCGCTCGTGCAGCACGAGCGGGCCGTCACAGGTCACCGGTCACCGCCCCCGGACTCCCTCGCCCCGGACTCCCGGCGTGCCATGCGGCGCAGTACGGCGGGGGCCGCCGCGAAGCCGATGACCGCCCACGCCCCGAGGACACAGATCGTCTCCAGGCGCTGCCAGGACGCACCGACCTCGGCACCGGCCAGTGCGTCGGGCAGCATCGCCGAACGACGCGCCCGAGAGGCTCGGCGGTGCGGGCGATGTCACGGAGTTTCACGGCCACCGTGTCGCGGACGTCGGCCGACAGCCACGGTGGCACCGCCGGCGGCATGGACCAGTCACTGATCCGTGGGAGTTCGGGCGGTGCCACGTCGTTGAGCGCGTTCGTGATGCCCTTCCGCAGCCACTCGCGGTACGAGCTGCCGTCCAGCGTGGTACGGACGCGGTAGCCCTCGGGGACGTGCGCCGCACGTGCCCTGCGCCATGCCAGCAGCGGCCGGGTGCGGAACAGGGAATGCTCCAGCACGTTCTGCCCGCGCTGGAGGACAGTATGGAAGCGCGGCTGGCGCTGGGCCGACACCAGGCCCTCGACGCCGAGCTGGGGCTGCTCACGGCCCGGTATCCGCACCGGGAGAGGCTGTGGGGCCAGCTGATGCTCGCTCGGTACCGGTGCGGGCGGCGAGCCGACGCGCTCGCCGCCTACCGGCAGGTCTACGAGCTGCTGGACGGGGAGTTGGGCATCGAGCCCGGCCCCGCCCTGCGTGAGTTGCACGAGCGCATTCTGAAGGACGACACGACGCTGACCGGCACGCTCGCCTCCGCGCGGGCGGAAGAGCGCGTGTCCGGCATGTCCCCTGCCGCACCGGGGTCCGGGTCGCGGTGGGTGGCCTGATTCTCCGCGTCAGCGTTCGGTGAGGGGAGTCGGGGACTCCTGGATCGTCCAGCCGTTGCCGTCGGGGTCGTCGAAGAAGAGGAAGGCGTTCCAGGGCTCCTCGCCCCGGCCCTCCGACCAGCCGGACGCGGCCATGTGCATGACCGGGGTCACCTCGACCCCGCGGCCCAGCAGCTCCGCCCGGGCCGCCTCGATGTCCGTGACGCAGAGCTGGAGGCCCCTCAGCGAGCCAGGGGCCATCCGGGGCCCGGCCGGTGAGTCCGGGAGTCCGGACTCCAGCACGACGGAGCAGCGCGAGCCGGGCGGGGTGAGCTGGACGAAGCGGCCTACGCCTCCGAAGAAGGGTGCGTCGATCTCGTCCCGGAATCCGCACTGGTCCTTGTAGAAGGACTTGGCCCGGTCCAGGTCGGTGACCGGTACGCCGATCACCTCAAGGGTCCACTGCATGCACGCACCTCCTCAGCCATGGTCCCCCCGCAGGGCGGCCCGTGCCTGTCGGCCGTACCGGCGGGCCACCGCGTGGAATGCCTCCTTCGGCTCCCAGTGCCAGCCGGAGGCCGGGTCGTCGGGGCGGTCCTTGATCGCCTTGGTGATGCCGTAGCTCGCCAGGTCGAGGTCGTAGCGGGGGTTGTCGGGGCGGTGCGGGGCGTCCGCGGTGAGGAACTCGAAGGCCATCGCCGCGTACAGGCCCATCGACTCGAAGACGTCCAGCAGATCACCGAGGTAGGCGGCCTGTGTGCGCTCACTGCGCACCGGGTCGCCCTTGATTTCGTTCGGCTCCTTGCTGTAATCGACGATGTTCCAGCCCATGCCGCCCGCCTCGGGGGCTCCGACGTACGCGCACGTGCCGAACTCGGTGATGGCCAGGGGCTTGCCCCAGCGCAGATAGCGGCTCAACTCCCTTGCGTACTGCGATCGTTGAGGGAAGTACGAGTAGTAGTCGATGCCGATGACGTCGAAGAGGTTCCAGTCGACCGGCTCGAACGCCTCGTCCTGGGCGGCGGCGTAGCTGAGGCGGCCGTGGAAGACGGAGCGGCCGGTCGCCGCCGCCTTCGCGGTGAAGCGGGCCAGGCGGCGCTGCATCCGCTCCATGTCGACCGTGCCGTTCTGGAGGTTCTCGACGCGGTCCAGGACGGTCGCGCCGGGGATGATCCCCGGGACGAACAGCCAGAACTCGCATCCCACGCTGAAGTCGACGCTCGCGCCCTGCCGCCGCAGCCGCTCCGCGAACCGGCCGCACTCGGCGATGCTGTCCAGGATCTCCCGCTCGGGCAGGTCCCCGAGGGTCGGCTGGAGCCAGACGTGCAGCCCGCGCTCGGCGGCCTCGGCGGCCGTGGCAGTGAGACGCTCGACGCCGTCGCCGGTGACGTCGAGGGTGTCGGCGTGCAGGTCGGCACGGATGACCCGGACGTCCTCGCGCATCCGGGCGGCGCTCCACGCGGTGCCCGGCGTCTCACCCGCCCCCACGGTGTAGACGACACCCCTGTGCTTCAGCCCCTTGCCCTTGATGCCCTCGCGCTCCGGCTCCAGGGCGGTCGCCGCGGCCTGCCCGGCGGGCACGACCGCCCCGGCCAGCCCGACGGCCGCCGCCCCCGCCCCCGCGAGAAACCCTGCCCTGCTGATCCCCTTGGCCTTCTCCATACGGTCCATACGGCCACTGTGGCGAGCCCGGGCCCCCACCGCCGTCCGCCGATGGTCTACGGCACCGCGACCAAGGAATGAGACGCGGCGTCGGTCACTGCGGAGATCGTCGCCACCCGTCAGACGAAATCCGAGCCGGTCCCGGCCGATCCGAGCCGATCGGATCCAATTCAGCCGGTCCGAGCCGATCCGAGCGAAGAGACCGGGACCCACGCCGCCGCACCCTGCTGACCGCGGGCACCGCAACCGCCGCCGCGCTCCTCACCAGCGCACCGGCCTGCCCGTCCGGGCGGCCGCTTGTTACTCTTTCCCGATCATGCGAGCCCTCTTCCCAGGGTCCTTCGACCCGGTCACTCAAGGGCACCAGGACGTACTCCGGCGCGCTGCCCTCCTGTTCGACGAGGTCGTCGTGTGCGTGATGTTCAATGCGAACAAGACCGGCCGCTCTCCCGTCACGGAACGGCTGGACCGGCTCCGCGCGGCAGCAACCGGCTTGAGCAACGTCACGGTCGACTCCCACACCGGCGGCCTGCTCGTCGACTACTGCCGCCGAGTCGGAATCGACGTCGTCATCCGCGGAGTCCGCGGCGTTCCCGACGTGGACTACGAAATGCCGATGGCCCGCATGAACCACGAGCTGGCCGGAGTCGAGACGTTCTTCATCGCTGCCGACCCCTCCCTGGCCCACGTCTCCTCCACTCTGGTCACCGCGATGAGTCAACAGGGCCGTGTCCCGAAAGATGATCACTGACGGGGAGGCGCAGGTCGTCAGGAATCGAGAAGCGTGGCCACCCCGCCACGGCTAGCGTGACGGACATGGACATCTCGATTCACGCCAGCTTTCTTCCGCACGACGACCCGGAGGCCTCCCTGGCCTTCTACCGCGACGCCCTCGGCTTCGAGGTCCGTACCGATGTCGGACAGGGCAAGATGCGCTGGATCACGGTCGGCCCCGCCGGCCAGCCCGGCACGTCCCTCCTCCTCGCGCCACCCGCCGCCGACCCCGGCATCACCGAGGACGAGCGCCGCACCATCGCCGAGATGATGGCCAAGGGAACCTACGGCTGGATCCTGCTCGCCACCTCCGATGTCGACGACACCTTCGAGAAGGTCCAGGCGAGCGGCGCCGAGGTCGTCCAGGAGCCCACCGACCAGCCGTACGGCATCCGCGACTGCGCCTTCCGGGACCCCGCGGGCAACCTGATCCGCATCCAGGCCCGGGGCTGAGCCCACCCTCATCCCCCACCCCGCCCCGTTCCCGACCGAGTCGCAGATGGAGACCTCACGATGACCGAGCCGCATGTTGCCGACAGCCACGACCTGATCCGGGTACACGGCGCTCGCGAGAACAACCTCAAGGACGTCAGCATCGAGATCCCGAAGCGCCGGCTGACGGTGTTCACCGGCGTCTCCGGTTCGGGCAAGAGCTCGCTCGTCTTCGACACGATCGCCGCCGAGTCGCAACGGCTGATCAACGAGACCTACAGCGCCTTCCTGCAAGGGTTCATGCCGAACCTCGCGCGGCCCGAGGTCGACGTACTCGACGGGCTGACCACCGCGATCACCGTCGACCAGCAGCGGATGGGGTCCGACCCCCGCTCCACCGTCGGCACCGCCACCGACGCCAACGCGATGCTGCGCATCCTCTTCAGCCGGCTCGGCAAGCCGCACATCGGCCCGCCCGGCGCGTACTCCTTCAATGTCGCCTCGGTCTCGGCGAGCGGCGGGTTCACGGTCGACCGGGGCGCCGACAAGACCAGGACCGAGAAGGTCAGCTTCAGCCGCACCGGCGGTATGTGCACCCACTGCGAGGGCCGCGGCACGGTCTCCGACATCGACCTCACCCAGCTCTTCGACGACTCGAAGTCGCTGTCCGAGGATCCCTTCACCATTCCCACCTACACCGGGGACGGGTGGGTGGTTCGGGTCATCGCCGAGTCGGGGTTCTTCGACAAGGAGAAGCCCATCCGTGACTACAGCAAGAAGGAGCGGCACGACTTTCTCTATCGCGAGCCGACCAAGGTCAAGATCAACGGCGTCAACCTCACCTACGAGGGTCTGATCCCGAAGCTCCAGAAGTCCTTCCTCTCCAAGGACCGCGAGTCGATGCAGCCGCACATCCGGGCCTTCGTGGACCGTGCGGTCACCTTCGCGCGGTGTCCCGACTGCGACGGCACCCGGCTCAGCGAACTCGCCCGTTCCTCGAAGATCGGCAAGATCAACATCGCCGACGCCTGTTCGATGGAGATCCGCGATCTGGCCGAGTGGGCCCGGAAGCTGAAAGAGCCCTCCGTGGCTCCGCTGCTCGCCAAGCTCCAGCACACCCTCGACTCGTTCGTGGAGATCGGCCTCGGCTATCTCTCGCTGGACCGGGCCTCCGGCACGCTCTCCGGCGGTGAGGCGCAGCGCACCAAGATGATCCGCCACCTCGGGTCCTCGCTCACGGACGTCACGTACGTCTTCGACGAGCCCACCATCGGGCTGCACCCGCACGACATCCAGCGGATGAACAACCTGCTGCTGCGCCTGCGCGACAAGGGCAACACCGTGCTGGTGGTGGAGCACAAGCCGGAGACGATCGCCATCGCCGACCATGTCGTGGACCTCGGTCCCGGCGCCGGCTCGGCGGGCGGCACCGTCTGCTTCGAGGGCACCTTGGAGGGCCTGCGGGGCAGCGACACCGTCACCGGGCGTCATCTCGGTGACCGGGCCGCGCTGAAGGAGACCGTCCGCAAGGCCACCGGCACGCTCGCGATCCGCGGCGCGACGGCGAACAACCTCCAGGACGTGGACGTCGACATACCGCTCGGCGTGCTCACCGTCGTCACCGGCGTCGCGGGCTCCGGCAAGAGTTCGCTCGTACACGGCTCGATCCCCGCCGAGGAAGGCGTGGTCTCGGTCGACCAGACGCCGATCCGCGGCTCCCGGCGCAGCAACCCGGCGACGTACACCGGCCTTGCCGACCCGATCCGCAAGGCCTTCGCCAAGGCCAACGGCGTGAAGCCGGCCTTGTTCAGCGCCAACTCCGAGGGTGCCTGTCCCACCTGCAACGGCGCCGGTGTCATCTACACCGACCTGGCGATCATGCAGAGCGTCGCGACCACCTGCGAGGAGTGCGAGGGCAGGCGGTTCGAGGCGTCGGTGCTGGAGTACCGCTTCGGCGGCCGGGACATCAGCGAGGTGCTCGCGATGCCGGTGACCGAGGCCGAGGAGTTCTTCCGCGCCGGTGAGGCGCGCACCCCGGCGGCCCACAAGATCCTGGAGCGGATGGCGGACGTCGGTCTCGGCTATCTCACCCTCGGCCAGCCGCTGACCACGCTGTCCGGCGGCGAGCGGCAGCGGCTGAAACTGGCCACGCACATGGGCGACAAGGGCGGCGGCCGTTCCGTCTTCGTACTCGACGAGCCGACCACCGGCCTCCACCTCGCCGACGTCGAGCAGCTGCTCGGCCTGCTGGACCGGCTGGTCGACTCCGGCAAGTCGGTCATCGTCATCGAGCACCACCAGGCCGTCATGGCGCACGCCGACTGGATCATCGACCTCGGCCCCGGCGCCGGCCACGACGGCGGCCGGATCGTCTTCGAGGGCACCCCCGCCGACCTCGTCGCCGAGCGCTCCACCCTCACCGGTGAGCACCTCGCGGCCTACGTCGGCGGCTGACCGCGATGTGTCTCACCTCGACACCGGTGATGGCCCTCCTCTCGTCCCGCTCCCGTCAGACGCGGGTGCGGGAGTGGACGGGGTGGGAGGCGGGCCGGGAAGATACGGGTGTGCGATCCAGCCACTCGTCCGGCCACTCGTCCGGCCAATCGACGCCGGAGGAACAGCGTCTGCGTACCCTCGTCGCGCTGCGCCGCGTCCGCGACCGGATGGACCGGGAGTACGCGCAGCCGCTCGACGTCGAGGCGCTCGCGCGGGGCGTGCACATGTCGGCCGGGCACCTCAGCCGTGAGTTCAGGACCGCCTACGGCGAGTCGCCGTACGGCTATCTGATGACGCGGCGCATCGAGCGCGCGACGGCACTGCTGCGCCGCGGCGACCTCAGCGTCACCGAGGTGTGCTTCGAGGTCGGCTGTTCGTCGCTGGGCACCTTCAGCACGCGCTTCACGGAGCTGGTCGGCATGTCGCCGAGCGCCTTCCGGCGGCAGGCGGCGGACGCGGCGGACGCGACGGCCGGCATCCCGTCGTGCGTGGCGAAGCAGGTGACCAGGCCGCTGCGGAACCGGCAGGCGCCGTTCAGCCTGGCGGCGGCGGTCAACGGGGCGGTGCCGGTCGGCGAGCCACAGGCGCGGTGACGTGACGGCCGGGGGCGCCGCCCCCGGCCCGTCGGTGCTGCGGATCGGATCCGGGCTACGGAAGGGTCCTCGCGTAGTACCGGTCCTCGTCCGAGTCGTAGACCAGCCTGCCGTCGGCGTCGTAGCCCTTGATCCGCGGTGCGAGCGTGACCTGCTGGTTCAGCACGCCGGATGCCACGAACCAGCCGTGGTCGAGGGCCGCCTCGGCACTGCTGTCCCCGTAGGAGACGGTCACCTTGGCCACGGACGCCTTGACCGTGCCCACGAGGCCCCAGCGGAACGGGAGCTTCCAGTTGCCCCGGTCCAGGACGGACTGCTGGTAGAGCTTGCCGCCGTTCAGGTCGGCGAACACCGGGCTCGGGTCCGACGGAGCTGCGGCGCCCGCACCCGAGAGCCCCACGGCCTCACCGTCCACGATCCGGCAGATCAGCGCGGCCTCCTTGGGCTCCTTGCGCTCCGCCGCGACGACGAACATGCCGTCGCCGGTCGCGTTGGAGTCGCCGGTGCTCCGCAGCGCCAGGATGATCCGGTAGCCGTCGGTCGTATCCAGGTCGGTCCGGCCGTCGCTCTGCGGGACGGTCCCGCGGAAGGCCAGGCACTTCTCCAGGCCGTCCGCGGCCTGCGCGAAGGTGATCCCGTCGAGGAGCTGGCCCGGTGTGGCGGGCCGGGCCGGTCCGCCGGGCGTCGGGGAGGGCGTCCGGGGCGCGCTGACGGACGGGACCGGCGTCATCGCCGTCTCCGCGCCCGAACGGCCACCGCCCAGCGCGTACGCCCCGACCGGCATCGCCGCCAACGCCGCCAGCATCGCTCCCGCCGCGGCCACCCGGCGCCGCCGCTCAAGCACGCCCCGGCGCCGGATCGCCGGATACGGCGCCGGGGGCGGCCGGAACGTGTACGCGTCCTCCGCGAGCAGCTCCCGCAGCCGCACCTCGAAGTCCCGCTCGCCCTGGTCGCCCTGCTCGCCCTGTCGCCGCTCGTCGTCGTTCACCTGCTGCCTCCCCGCACGGACGACGTCATCCGGGCCAGGCCCGGATACGCACGCAACTTCGCCAGCCCCTTCGACGCCTGGCTCTTGACTGTGCCCGTGGAGCAGCCGAGCACCTCGGCGACCTCCGACTCGGACAGGTCCTCCCAATAGCGCATGACGACCACCGCCCGCTGCCTGGGCGGGAGTTGGGCCAGGGCGTCGAGCAGCGCACTGCGCTCGTCCACGTCCGCGTAACCCCGGTCGCGCCCCGGCACCTCCGGGGGCGCCGCCGTCAGCGACTCGGCGACCCGCCGCTTGCGGAACCGGTCGCTGTTGCAACTGACCAGCATCCGCCGGACGTACGCCTCCGGATGGTCGGCCCGTGACACGCGCCGCCAGGAGCGGTACGCCTTCGCCAGCGCCGTCTGCGTCAGGTCCTCGGCGTGGTGCGCGTCGCCCGTGAGGAGATACGCGGTCCGGACCAGGTGGGACCACCGCGCCCTGACGAACTCCTGGAACTGGGCCTCTTGTTCGGCCTGCATCAAGCACCCTCCCTCGCCCTCCAGACCGCCGCCACGGGGGAATCGGTTGCCCGCCCGAACCGCATTTCCCTCGCCCCCGCCGCCCCTACCCGTCCCATCCCTGGGGGCTGCCGCCCCCAGACCCCCGCTGTCGGCCCTTCGGGCCTCGTCCTCAAACGCCGGACGGGCTGAAA
>NZ_LGUR01000254.1 GCF_001270495.1 Streptomyces viridochromogenes | reverse complement strand
GACCCTGCGCGACCTCGAAACCGGTGGACTGATCACCCGCACCGTGCACACCAGCCGCCCACCGACGGTGCTGTACGACCTGACCGACCTCGCCCGCGGCGCCACCGCCGCACTGCAACACCTGCAGAACTGGGCCGAAGAGCACACCAGCGACTACGACCACTACCGGCGCACCCACACCGTCGACCCGAAGCCCTGACCGCTCGCCGCCACGCACGGCAGGCGCACAACGGCTTCCGTACGGCGGGTCGCCGCCGATGGCGGGATCGTGGGTGGTCCGCGTGCGGGTCAGGCGGACGGGGCCGACGTGTCCGATCGCTGATCACGAGCCCGGACAACCGCAGGGTGACCCCGGACAGGCCCTAGGCTGAGGCCGTGATGCGCCGATCAGGTCAG
The DNA here is from genome assembly GCF_001270495.1 of Streptomyces viridochromogenes. Lineage (GTDB taxonomy): Bacteria > Actinomycetota > Actinomycetes > Streptomycetales > Streptomycetaceae > Streptomyces > Streptomyces viridochromogenes_A. The sequence continues at coordinate 56,026 of NZ_LGUR01000254.1, read as the reverse complement.
GTGGCCGCCCTCGGTGAGGTGGCCGACATCATCGCCGCTCAGCGGCAGTCACTGGCCGAGGCGGCTCTGGAGGCCATGCGGACGGAGATTCCCGGCTACGCCGCCCTCGTGGACGAAGCGCTGCTGGCCGACGTGGTGGCCCACGTGACGGAGGCGGTCGACGTGCTCAGTGTCAGCCTGGCCCGCGACCGACCGGTCACGGACGACGACGTGGCGTTCGTCCGCCCGCATGCCGCGCGGCGGGCACGGCAGGGTATGCCCCTGGTGGATTTCATGCACGCGCTGCGCATCGCGCACCGCGTGATGTGGGAGGCGATCGCCGACTGGGCGGTGCACACGACCGGCGGGCGTGACGTCGCGCTGGAAGCGTGCGGACTCGTCATGGAACTGATCAACCGGGGCAGTACGGTCGCGGCCCGGGCTTATCTGGACGAGGAACAGTTCCTGGCCGTGGAAGGCGACCGGGTGCGTCGGGACCTGCTCGAAGACCTGATCGCGGGGCGGGAGCCGGCGCCGGGACCACGGCTGACCGCGGCCACGAAGGCCGGGCTGCATCCCGATACGCCGTGTGCCGTGGTGGTCGCGGTGCCCGTGGGTCCCGTCGGCGACCCCTACAGTCTGCGTTCCGCCGCCTCGCTTCTCGGGCAGGCCGCGGGCGACCCGGCTCGTGCGCTGACCGTGCTGCGGCAGGACGAGACAGTGATCGTGCGGGCGCTGCGCGACAGGGTGGGCAGTGTGTCCGGGGAATCCGTGAGGACGGCTTGGCGGACGCTCGCCGACCAGGGGACACGGCTGGCAGTGGGCATCAGCACGCGGTACGACACCGTCGCCGATCTGGGGAAGGCGTACCACGAGGCGGTCTCCGCGCTGGGCACTCTGCCGCCGGACGGTGGCGTCGTCTGCCTGTCCGATCTCAGTGTGCTCGACTATCTGACCCTTCGAGCGGACGAGACCGCCGCACGGATGGTGCCAGCGGCGCTCCGCACCTTCGTGGCCGAGGACTCCCGGACGGACGGCACCCTGATCAGAACAGTGGAGGAGTACGCGGCCAACGATCTGAACGTGAAGGCCGCGGCCCAGCGACTCGGTGTCCACATCAACACCGCACATCACCGTCTGGCCCGTGTCGAGGAACGGACGGGGTGCGACCTGCGCAGGCTCGCCGACCTCCAGGAGCTGCTGATCGCGATCAGACTGTTCGGAGGCGGCTCCGGCACCGCGGTGTGACCCGGTCACCTCCACAGGTGGAGACTTGATCACCTCCCGACACAGGGGTGTGATCCGATCACAGTGCGGCGGCCGCTTTGTTGGGCGTCATGCCCGATGCCCTACGCGCCACGGATGCCTAGCGTTGCCGTCGTCGAACCCGCGCGCTCACGCCGCGGCTTTGCCGGCGCCGCCGTAGAGGTGCGCGTCGGGCCTGTCGAGCGTGAGTTCCGGTACGGAGCCGATCGACGGGAACTGATCCAGATGACCGACCCCAGACCCATGTCCGCCACGCTCTGCGACGCCTTCCAGCGCACGGCAGCCGTCGCGCCCGACACGATGGCCCTGCGCACCGTGGGCGCGACGCGCACCGTCACCTGGCGGGCCCTCGCCGAGGACGTGCGCCTCCTGGCGGCCGGCCTGGCCGGGCTCGGAGTCGGGCGTGGTGACACCGTCGCGCTGATGATGACCAACCGGGTCGAGTTCTTCCCTGTCGACCTCGCGGCCCAGCACCTGGGCGCCATCCCGTTCTCCGTCTACAACACCCTGCCGGCGGCCCAACTCGCCCACGTCCTGCGTAATTCCGGCAGCAGGGTGCTGGTGTGCGAGACCCAGTACCTTCCCGTCGTCCGGGAATCCGGTGTGGCCGTCGAGCACCTCATCCTGGTGGACGGCGACGAAGTCCCGGCGGGCGGCGAGGAAACCAGGACCGCCGACGACGAAACCCTGACGTACGGCGACGAAGCGAAGCCGGCGGACGGCACCCTCAGCCTGGAAACCCTCCGCGCCCGTGGCCGGGCGAACACCTCCTTCGACTTCGACGCGACCTGGCGCGCAGTCCAGCCGGACGACGTACTCACCCTGATCTACACCTCGGGAACGACCGGCCCTTCGAAGGGCGTGGAGATCACGCACGCCAACCTGCTCGCCCAAGCCGCGGGAGTGGCACAGGTACTGGACTTCCGCTTCGGCGACCGGACCACCTCCTACCTCCCTTCCGCCCATATCGTCGACCGCTTCACCTGCCTGTACGCACAGGCGATCTTCGGTGTGCAGGTCACCGTGGTGCCCGACATCAAGGAGATCGGCAAGGCGCTGCCGGACTGCCGGCCGACGATCTGGTGCGCCGTCCCCAGGGTCTGGAACAAGATCAAGCAGGCCGTGGAGCTCGGCATCGAGAGCGAGCCGGACGCGGCCCGGCAGAGGGCTGTCGGGGCGGCGCTGGAGACAGGCCTCAGGCGTACGCGCCTGCTGCAGGCGGGCAAGCCGGTCGACGACGAGCTCTCCGCCGCCTATGCCGAGGCGGACGCCGGCGTCCTGTCCGCCCTGCGGTCCCGTCTGGGGCTGGACCAGGTGCGGTGGGCGGTGACCGGCGCGGCACCCACGCCGCCGGCGACCCTCGAATTCTTCGCGGCGCTCGGCGTCCCCATCTGCGAGGGCTGGGGCATGTCCGAGCTGAGCTGCTTCGGTGCCGTCAGCCCGCCCGCGCGGGCACGCTTCGGCACCATCGGCACACTGCTGCCCGGCCTGGAAGCACGCCGGGCCGCCGACGGCGAACTCCTGGTGCGGGGGCCGTCGGTGGCGAAGGGGTACCGCAACGACCCCGACCGGACCCGCGAAGCCTTCGACCGGAACGGCTGGTTCCACACCGGCGACGTCATCGTGTCCGACGCGGACGACTACCTGACCATCGTCGACCGCAAGAAGGACCTGATCATCAACGAAGGGGGCAAGAACATCTCGCCCGTCACGGTCGAGACGGCCCTCACCACCGCCAGTCCCCTGATCGGCACCGCTATGGCCATCGGCGACAGCCGCCCCTACATCACCGCGCTGCTCGTCCTGGACGCCGAGGCCGCGGCGGCCTTCGCCGCCGAGCACGGGCTGCCGCCGGACCCGCGCTCCCTGGCCCGATCCCCCCTGCTGATCGACGCCTTGCGAGCCGCGGTGGCCGAGGGCAACAGCCGGCTGGCACGCGTGGAGCAGGTCAAGCGCTTCCGGGTGATTCCCGCGCACTGGGACGCGACGAGCGATGAACTCACCGCCACCTTGAAGCTCAAGCGGCAGAAGGTCGCCGAGAAGTACGACGCGGACATCGCCGCACTGTACGCCGACCCGATCCCCTCCGACATCCACGAGCCGGCCGACCGCTGACCGGCCCCATCCGCCCAGCCAAGAAAGAAAGAGGGAGGTGAGCGGGCATGAAGGGGAAGCCTTCAGCCGGCAGCGCCGAGCATGCACCATCCCCGCGAGGCCCCGCCCGACGCCGGCTCGCGATCTCGGGATCCCTGATCCTCGCGGCAGGGCTCTGCGCCATGCCGGTCCACGGGGCGAGCGCGGCCGCGAACACAGGCCCCGGCCAGCCGGTCCGGTCCTGCGAGAGCCTCACGGCTCTGCGCTTTCCGGACGGCACGACGGTCACCAGTGCCTGGCAGACCACCACCACTCCGGTGATCTGCAACGTCGAACTGCTGGTTCCCCAGAGCATCCACATGCGCGTGTCACTGCCCGTCGGCACCTGGAACGGGCGCTTCCAAGGGGTGGGAGGCGGTGGCTTCAACGGCTCCGTCCCGGACACGGAGAGCGCGGCGAAGACCGGTTACGCCGCCGCGGGTTCCGACTCCGGTCACACCGCCGACTCCAGCGACGCCTCGTGGGCCTGGTCCCCGACCGGCATGAACGCGTCCCTGATCAACGACTTCCTCTCGCGTGCGCTGCACGAGACGACCGTCAAGGGCAAGGCCGTCACTCAGGCGTTCTACGGGAAGTCGCCCACCTACTCGTACTGGAACGGCTGCTCGAACGGCGGCAGGGAAGGTCTCCAGGAAGCGCAGGTCCAGCCCCGCGACTACGACGGCATCCTGGCCGGCGCGCCGGCGATCCAGGCGGACCGGTTCCTCCCCGCGGCGATGTGGCCCCAGGTCGTGATGCACGAGCTCGGCGACTTCGTGCCCTCGTGCAAGTTCGACGCGGTCGACAAGGCGGTCACAGCGGCGTGCGACAGCCGGGACGGTGTGACCGACGGCGTCATCGCGGACCCCCGGACCTGCCGCTTCAACCCCACCTCGCTGGTCGGCACCGTGACCCCCTGCGGCACGATCACGGCCAAGGACGCGGCCGTGGTGAAAAAGATCTGGGACGGGCCGCGACGCCCGGACGGTCGCCGCCTGTGGTACGGAATCCTGCCCGGCGCCTCGTTCGCCAGACTCGCCGCCACCGCGAACGGTGACGGGGTCCCGACGCCCCTCGCGTCGGGCTGGTTCACCTACTGGCTGGCGAAGGACCCGTCCTTCGACTGGCACCGCCTGACCATGGCCAACTTCACCCACTACTTCGAACGCTCCCGTCAGGAGTGGGGCCCCGTGGTCGGCACGGACGACCCCGACCTGAGCGCCTTCCGCGCCGCCGGCGGCAAACTGCTCCTCTGGCACGGCCTGGCCGACCAGCTGATCCCTTCCCAGGGAACGACCCGCTACTACGAGCAGGTCACCGCCGCGATGGGCGGCCGGGCGAAGACCGAGAACTTCGCCCGTCTCTTCACGGCCCCCGGCGTGGGGCACTGCCGGGGCGGCTCCGGCGCCGCCCCGGCCGAACCACTGGCGGCCCTGGTGAAGTGGGTCGAACACGGCAAGGCCCCCACCACACTGCGCGCCGAGAACGGGCCCATGAGCCGGCCGCTGTGCCGGTGGCCGGCCGTCGCCCGCTACGACGGACACGGCAGCACGAACGACGCCGCCAACTTCCGCTGCAGCGGCCACCAGTGACGCGCTGAGCGTCTCGGCCGGCACGGACCACCGGAAGGCGACCGTGAAGCCCCCACGTCTTCGACCTGGGGGCTTCATCGTGGAGAGGGTGACGCGAATCGAAGTCGCGCTCTCGGATCGGCAAGTGATCGCCTCGCCCTGACCCGGGACTGTGCTGTTGCCGGTGGATTTCCTGGGGCGTCGGTTCGTGCGGGACCTTGGTCGTCCGTTCCATCAGGGCGAGGGGGAAGGCCCGGCCGTGGATGACGATGACCAGCGTGTGTACGGCTTCCCCATGGACGAGATCGGTCCGGGTCTCCACCCCATGGTCGCGGTTCTCGGCTTCGGTCAGGAGCGCGTGCATGATCCGCAGAGCGCGGTCGACCAGCGAACGTGACACGTACAGGGGAATGGCCTCGGGTTTGCCCCGGGTGTCGACCACGGTCCGGGACCTGCCGAGAGCCTTGCGCGTCGCGAGGACCAGACGGTGAGGGCGGCCCACGCTCGCGGGCACGTCGACAGCCGGCACCGGCGGAGGCTGGGCCGCCTTCTCCGCTTCCTCGCCGATCAGCGCAAAGACGCAGTCGCCTCGCTGCCGACCGGACCAGCGCAGCTTGTGCCCCTCCGGCACGCGACCGTGGTGCAGCGCGTCGTAGTAGGCAGCCCGCCACCGCCCCCTCGTCTGAGGACCTGGATCAGAGACCGTGAGCTTCCCCGAGGCCGAGCGGCGCAGCCGGGAGACCAGCTCGACTCCGTCGGCAGGGGCACGGGCAGCCTCGTCAGCGTCGTCTTCCAGCTGTTCCTTTGCTGCCTGCACCTCGCGAGGGTGCTTTCCGTGCTCGAGGTAGTAGCGGCCGTCAGCCGTGACGACCGCGACTGGTGGCCCGCTGCTGCGCCACGTCCTCTTGATCAATCCGCGCTTCTCAAGCGCCGCAGCCGTATGGATGGCTTTTGGCGGGAGGACCACGGCCTCGGCGGCCGTCGCGATCTCTCGCAGCATCGCGGCTTGCTTCTCCGACAATGCGTACTTCACGGCCAGGACTCCGCTCGGCTCAGTGCAGGGAGCAGCGTCACGATAGGCGGCAGCGGCAGGGTACTGCTGGGTCTCATAGCCCGTCTGGGTGCCTAGCGCCGTGTGGGGGTCCGGGCGTGATCAGTCGATTTCCCGGTCATCGGTCTCTTCGAGGAGGTGGGCCGCGAGGTCGTCGGCCCACTCCACGGCCCATGCGCGGAGAGCGGCGATGGTGGCATCGTCCACTCCGTAGGCGGCGAAGGCTTCGTCATCGGTCCACTCAGCGCCCGTGAGGTTCGCCTGGAGGTCCTCGCGCTCGAAGCGGCCGCGGGCGTGGCGGCGGCCGAACTCCTCGAGCTCGGCGTTGGTCCAGCGGCGTGAGGCTGCGAACACGTCGATCAGATCACGGGGCGCTCCGCGGTCGGCGAGGGCGCGGACCTTGGTCCCGATCACGTCCTCCTCCGCGAGGACGGGCCCGTACGGGCTCTGAGCGACCGGCCGCCAGAAGATCTCCTTGAGGATGTCGACCTCGCATTCCTGCCCGGTCGCCGGATCGGACACGGTGAAGCGGGCGGACAGCGGGGCGGTCTCCAGCGCCTGCACCTGCCACCCCCCGCGCTTCGAGACCGCTACGGAGCGCGGCCGCGATATCGGCCATGGGCGCCGGGTTCTCGGTGGCGACATCGAGGTCCTGGCTGGGGCGGTTCACGAGGCGGTGCGCCCGCACGGCATATCCGCCAGTGAGGACCAGGGGATACCGGGAGCCGAGCGCGATCACATCCGCCAGGAGCCGCGTGTGCAGCTCCGGCATGTCCGTCACGCGGCTGCTCGGGTGCGGGAGGCGAGCTGGGGGAAGGCGTCTTCCCATACGGCGCGCACGGTGCGACCGACGAGGGTGCGCAGCACGGGCCACAGCTGGAGGAGCAGGTCCTGGTTGAGGTACCGGGGCAGGTCGTCTAGCAGGCCCTCGTGCAGGACGGTGCGGTACAGGCCCATGCGCTGGCGAGGCTTGCTCATGTCGTACGAGGTCATCCCCGACCAAGCAATATGCAGCGGCAGATCCACGATCCCCTTGGTCGGGCCCTGCAACTCGTCCAGCGACTCCGGCAGACGTCGCCGGAACTTCTCCCGGTACAGCGCGAGGTCCTCGGCGACCGCGCCTGAGAGGTCGCTCGGTGCGGGTGCAGGACGCTGTGGGCTGGACGGCATGAGTCCATTATGGCGGCCGGAGAAGTGGAGCGGGTCATGATGAGCCAGCTGGCCTCTGGAGTGAGTGGGACAGAGCCTGCCGGAGAAGCTGGTCGTGGCAGCTCGGTCTGCCCCGAGTGGGAGCGACGGGCTGTCAGCCGTGACGCTCGTTTGACGCTCCGGGCGCCCGCACGCGGGACAGTGAGCCGAAAAACCTGCTCTGACCTGCGGGTTTCCCTGCCGTGCTCAGACCGACATCTTTCCGATGACTCATCATGTGCAGTGTGTGGCGGTTCTTGAGCCGGTGGAAAAGGGATCCTGACCTGGCACCTACATGCACCGGACGTGCCATCAGTTCACCGCAGAGAGGCGTGTGACCGGCCTGCCCGGCCGTCAAACCTCGACCGTTCCATCGTCAGGTGATGTACACGGCGGGAACTCCAAGCGCCTCGGGTAAATGCGGATCGGCACCGAGTCCGTCCAGAAGTTCGAGGTCAAGGGCGTACAGCATGCCCTCCGGGGTGGGGGCGACGCCGGACAGTCGGTAAACGGTGCGTACGGCGGTGTTCGATGCCACGGTGTGCCTCCGGTGCCTCAAGGGACCGACCGAGTACACGCCAGATGTTGACGTCGATTCGTGTACGTCGTCAACATGATTCATGACGGAAAATGAGTGGACTGTCCGTGTACGCTGGGGTTATGACGGACAACGCCGCTTCATCGGACGGCCCGCTTGTCACCGGCGCCGAGATCGCTCGTCTGGCCGGAGTCACTCGGGCCGCTGTCTCCAATTGGCGTCGGCGCCACGAAGATTTCCCCGCGCCGGCCGGAGGCGCCGCGAACAGTCCGCTCTACGCGCTCGCGGACGTCCAGGAATGGCTGGACAGGCAACGCAAAGGCCAGGAGGTGGCACCCGAGGTCGAGTTGTGGCAGGCCATGCGCGCCGCGTACGGGGAACAAATGGTCGTGGGCCTGGCCGAGGTCGCCGCGGTGCTGGCCGGAGAGCCTGAGTCGAGCCTGCCGGATGACGTCGCCACCCGTGTCCAAGGGCTTGCTCAATCCGGAGCGCCGGTCGACCTCGTGAGCGGCCTGACAGAACGGTTCATGGATTCCGCTCGGCGTGCGGGATCGGACCAGGTGACTGGCGAGCGAGTGGTACGTGCCGTGTGCCACTTCGCTCCCGAGCTGCCGGCCGGCGCCACGGTCTTCGATCCTGCCTGCGGAATCGGGGTGCTGCTCCTGTCCGTCGCCGCCGAGGCCGGTATGCGCTGCCGCGGCCAGGAGGTGGAGGCGGACAGCGCCCGTTTCGCACAGCTCCGTGCCGACCTCCTGGGTCGGTCGGGTGTGCGCATCGTGGCAGGTGATTCCCTCCGCGCGGACGAATGGCCGGACCTCAAGGCGGATCTGGTCGTCTGCGACCCACCGGCCGGCGTGACCGAGTGGGGACGAGAGGAACTGCTGCTCGACTCCCGCTGGGAACTCGGTACCCCGTCCAAGGCCGAAGGGGAGCTGGCGTGGCTCCAGCACGCCTACGCGCACACCCTGCCCGGTGGTCAGGTCCTCATGGTCATGCCGGCCTCGGTCGCCTACCGCAAGGCAGGCCGCCGCATCCGGGCGGAACTCGTCCGACGCGGCATCGTGCGCCAAGTGGTCGCCCTGCCGCCGGGGACGGCGACGTCGCACGCCCTGCCCGTGCATCTGTGGTGCCTGCGGCGACCCGAGAACGCGGCAGGTGCCGACACCAACCACACCGTGTGCATGGTGGACCTGACGGGCAACAGCCCCGACGGAAGCCTCGAACCACGCCCCGACCAGATCGCCGACGTGCCGCTGATCGAACTCCTCGACGACACCGTCGACCTGACCCCCGGCAGCCATCTCCGGTCCCGGCACCGCGACTACCCCGGTGAGTACGCGGCCCTGCGCAAGGAGATCGAGGACCGCATCCGCCGACTCGCCGCCCTTCTGCCCGAACTCGCTCCGGGCGGCGGACCGGGGTCACTGGACGGCGCCACCACCAGCGTCGCCGAACTCGCACGCGCCGGACTCGTCGCCTACGACGGTCCGGAACCGGTCTCGGCCAGCGAGCAGCTCGACACGGACTACCTGCAAGGATTTCTGCGCAGCTCCGTCAACACCCGCCGGTCCACAAGCGCCAGCGGGACATACCGGTTCGACAGCCGGGGTTCACGCATCCCCCGCATGGGCATCGAAGAGCAGCGCCGGTACGGCTCCGCCTTCCGAGCCCTGTCCGCGTTCGAGGAAGGAATGCGTGAGGTCGACGAGTTGACCCGGCAGCTCGCCGAAGTCGCCCGTGACGGCCTCGCGACGGGCGCCCTGGCACCGGAGGAGTGAGGACCGGGGGACGCTCAGGCAGCGCCCGGCAGAAACGGGCTCGCGGTTCCGCTCCACGTCACGCTCAGCGCCTCACGAGCACGCGTGCAGGCGACGAAGAGCAGGCACCGCTCCCTGAGCAGGTCGGCGTCGTGCTGCAACGGGTCCGCCTCGCGCGGCGTGATCTCCCGGGTGAACGGGACGGTGCCGTCGGCGACACCGAGGACGGACACCGCTCGGAACTCCAGCCCCTTCATCGCGTGCATCGTCGCCAGCCGTACCCCCTCGGCTCCCTGCGGGACCTGCCCTCTGACCCGTAGCACCGGGATGCCGACGGCCTTCAGTTTCTCCTCGGCCGCGTCCAGGGAGAGGTTGAAGCGGGCGCACACGCCGATCTCGTGCGGCGCCAGACCTTCGGCGAGCAGCACCCGGACCCGCTCCACCAGCGCGTCGGTCTCCTCCTGCCGGGTCGCATACCCCTGCGCCTGGGGGCGGCGCCCGTGCAGCAGGGAGCGGTATCCGGCCAGCGAGTCCGTCCCCTCACCCTCCAGCGCGTCGACGGTGACCGGCGTCAGCAGCCGCGCCGACCAGGCGAGAATCTCCTCGGTGGAGCGGTAGTTGACGCGCAACCGGAAGCTGCGGCCGACCGTGGTGATGCCCAGGGAGCCGAGCGACACACGGGAGTCGTAGATCCGCTGATGCGGGTCGCCGGTGACGAACAGGTCGTCGGGGCCGGGGGCGACGACGGCGCGCAGCACACGCCACTGCGCGGGGTGCAGGTCCTGTGCCTCGTCGACGACGACATGGGCGTACGGAGCCGGCTCCCCGGCGAGCAGTTCCGCCGCGCGGGCGCACACGCGCAGGTGAGTCGTCTCGCCGCGGTCGCGCAGGAACTGTTCGAACCGCTCCACACCGCTCCACACCTCCCGGCGGCGCGTGGGACCGAGACCGGTGCCCCGGCCACGGCGGCTCGCGCCGAGGTAGGCGTCGAGATCGCGGAGGTTCTGGCCGAGTACGACGTGCCGGTACTCCTGCGCCAGGAACCGGTCGGTGAACGGCAGACCGAGCTGCTTGACCACCTTCTCCCACACCTGCCGCTGTTCCCGGTCCCCGATCGGCTTGGGCGCGGCCCCCGACTTCGCGCGCACGATGCCGTTCGCACAGGCGTCGACCGTCGTCACGTCGACCCGTGCCAGCAGCTTCTCGTCCTCGTCGAGGAGGAGGCCGAGCATGTCCCGCAGTCCGGCGGCGAGCGCGTTCGTGTAGGTGGTGAGCAGGATCCGGCCGTCCTCGGAGCGGCCGAGCAGGTGCTTGACCCGGTGCAGGGCCGCCACTGTCTTGCCCGTCCCGGGACCGCCGGTGACCTGGACGGGACCCCCGTATGAGGCGCGGTAGGCGACGCGCCGCTGGGAGGGGTGGAGGAAGACCCGCCAGGCGTCGAAGGGCTTCTCCAGGATCTCCTCCAACTCCTGCGGCCCGGTGACCAGTCGGATGCGCGCGGGAGTGTTGGCGATCACCGTGGCCAGGTCCTCGACCGGCTCGGCGGGCGCGTCGGCGGGCCGGCGGACGGCGACGACGTCCCGGTAGACCTCCTCCGGGCTGAAGCCCTCGGCGACGTACTGCAGCACCTCCAGCTGATCCTCCGGCAGGAGCGTGGCGAACGCCTCCAGTTGCGCCTTGTCCACCAACGAACGTGCGGCGCGCAGCACTTGGTCGTCGATGCCGAGTTCGCGCAGCGTGCCGTCGGAGACGTCCGCGAACAGCAGCCGCGGAGCCGTGCGCGCGGCCGTCTCGTACAGCGGTGTCAGCTCGTCCAGGGCGACGGCGTTGCGTACCTCCAGGGCCCGGGTCGCGGAGTTGGCGCTGTACAGACGCTTCGCCGCCCATGTGTAGGCGTCGTCGTGCGGAAGGACGTTGACCAGCAGGAACACATCGCTGCCGTCGTCGGGGGCGAGGACGACGCCGCGCCAGAAGTCGGTGATGCGAATGGTGCGCATCCGCGGGTCACGGGCGTTCTCGACGGACTCCAGGTGCAGTCCCTTGTCCGCGTTGAGTTCGGCGACGCGCATGGCCTGGAATTTCGCCATGGCCTTGCGCACTCCGGCTCGGACCGGCTTCTCCAGGGTGTCGTAACCGTCCCAGAAGCTCTGGGCGAAGGCGAGCCGGGGCATGAGGTCTGTTCCTTTCTGCCGAACGGTGTTTCATGATCGGGGATCCGGGGCGGCCGTGGCCAGCCGTCCGGCGATGTCCCGGAGAGCCGACAGGAGTTGCTCCGGTTCCCGGGACAGATCGAGGCTGTGCTGGTAGAGCCGCACTCCCCGGCCGTCCGGCCCCGCCTGCGTTCCGCGCACCTCGTGGAATCGCTCAGGTCGGCGTCCGGCCGCGTACACCAGGTGCGCCTCGCGCAGACCGAGCACGGTGGCGTAGGCCAGCGCCTGGTACAGATCGGCGTTGAGGAGTCCGTCGGCCTTCTCGACCTTGTAGCGAATCGGCGCCGCATCGCCGCGTCGACCAGGGCGATCGACCGGTCGGCGGTGTTCATCGTGCCGATCACGAACAGGTTGGGCGGCAGCGCGAAGTCGTCCCCGGAGTAGGTGAGCCGGACCGACCGCGTCCGGTACTCCAGGAGGAAGTACAGCTCACCGAAGACCTTCGCCAGGTTGGCCCGGTTGATCTCGTCGATGATCAGGAAGTGCGGAATGTGTCGGTTGTCCTCGCGGGAGGCGAGGTCGGCGAGTTCCCGCAACGGTCCCGCCGTGAGCCGGAAGGCCACCTCGCGCGTCTCGGGATCCTCCACGGGCCGGAACCCCTCGAAGAAGTCCTCGTAGGCGTACGACGGGTGGAACTGCACGATCTTCACCTGCTCCGGACCGCCGCCGAAGTACTCGGCCAGCTTCATCGCCAGGTAGGTCTTCCCAGTGCCCGGTGGGCCGTAGAGCACCAACTGCCGCTCGTCGAGGAGGAGTTCACGCATCTCGTCCAGCCAGGCGCGGTCGTGTACGAGGAGTTCGGCGGTGAATGCCTCGGTGATGTCCGGCAGCGTGAGCTCCCGAGGCGCCAGCCGTTCGGCGGCGGGGTGTTCGCCGCTTTCGCCGCCGCCTGCTGCCGGATCCGTACCGTCCGCAAGCCCGATGAGCGCGTCCAGGGCGTCCAGGACACCGGTCAGGTCGACGACGTCGTGCTGGACGGACAGTCTCTGCTGGACTTCCTCCGGCAGCTCCTCGTACGCGTGGCTCTTCGTGAACCAGGTGATGGTCCTGCGCAGGTTGGACAGCCCGCCCGGCGACGAGGTCTGTACGGCGTCCCCGGTGATCCGCCCGATGTGCAGCCGGCCGTCGCCGATGGTGGCCACGGTGTCGCCGATGCGCATCTGCGTCAGGAAGGCGTGCAGTTCGTCGACGAGACCCCGCTTCTGGTTGTACGAGGCCGCCCCCTCGTACCCGTCCTCGATGAAGCGGCGCAGCGTGCTCTTCGTCGGATCGGTCTCCTCCAAGGGCGGCAGGTGCGCGGCCGCGAGCGAGACGAACCCCTCCTTCAGCCATAACTGCCGCACCAGGTTGTGCCCGGAGACATTGGAACCGCGCACCAGCCACGCCTTGCGCGGGGCCCGCCAGCCGGTGGACAGATAGTCGGCGAGCGGGTGGCCCTCGGAGGTTCGCCAGGACTCCGGCCCGGACGCGTCGTAGCCGTACACGAGCGCGGCGGCGGCCGAGGAGGAGTTGCACGGCGAGCAGATACCCGCGCGCCTCACCGCCGTCCTTGGGGAGCTTGATGCGGAACTCGGGTGTGCCGGGGAGGCGTTCGGGCTGGGGCATGAGTGACCTTCCGGGTGGGGCGGGGCCTTCGCGAACACCGCCACTTTACCTGTTGACACTGTCAAGTTACTCGGAGTACAAGTAAACGCATGCACAGAATATGTTGAGGATGTGACTACTCCGGTCTTAAAGTGTGGATATCTCCGGCAGGCTTGCTGGGGCGGGGGGCATGAGGGGGAGCCGGTGGCCGAGGTCGAACGGCGCATGATCGAGGCGGAGTTGCCGTCCGTCATCAAGAGACTGAAAGGCTGCGCCTCGCGTGCGGGCTTGGTCAGTCAGCGGGCTTTCGCGGCGGAAGCGGAACGGCTCGGGCTCAGGACCGACGAGCAGCGAGCGAGGCTCAGGAAGGGGCTCGCTACGGTCGGCATCCATGTGAAGGCCTCGCGCCGGGCCGCGGTCCCGTCGGTGAAGGCGTCCTCCCCGGTACCGCCCGCCGCCCTTTCCGCGACAGCGGCTCCGGTATCGTCCGCCGTCCCTTCCGCGACAGCGCCCCCGGTATCGCCCGCCGTCCCTTCCGCAGCGGCCGTCCGCATGGCCCAGGCCCGGCGGATGCTGGCCCGCTACGCCGACGTGGGCGGCAGCGTCGGCAAGCTCGCCCACGACGGCGTCGTACGGCTGCACGGGCTCAGTCCCGCCGAAGCGCGTGAGCTGACCGCCGACTTCCCGATCACCCGACCCCGCCCGCCCGTCAGTCCCGCCAGGTCCGTCAGTGCCGTCAGGTCTGGCCAGGCGGTGACGGCCGGTCAGACGCGGCGCGCGGCACCCGCATCCACCGCGACGCCGAGCGCCGCACCCGCGAAGGTACCGGCCGGCGGCAAGCCCGTCCGCTCCGCCGATTCCGCCACGGCCCCGCGACTGGCCGACGCCGTGCTCGCGGCCAGGGCGGTGCTGGAGGCGGACCGATGGCGGCGCGGTACCGCCAAGGTGCTGCTCAAGGCGGAAGAGGAAGTCGGCCTCGCCGTGCTCCTGCGCGGCGGTGAAGACCGCCTCGGCCGTACCGACCGCCTCGGCCGCGATGTTCCGGTAGAGGAGATCGCAGCCCTGCCTCGTGACGGCGAGCGGTGGCGCGCTTACGAATGCCTCGTCCTGCACAACCAGCGGCTCGTCTGGAAGATCGCGCTCGGCTACCAGGGACGCGGACTGGACGCCGACGATCTCGTCCAGCACGGAACCATCGGACTCCTGCGTGCGGTCCGTAGGTTCGACGCCACCAAGGGCTTCAAGTTCTCGACGTACGCGACCTGGTGGATCAAGCAGGCCGTCACTAGGGCCATCGCCGACGAAGGCACCCTGATCCGACTGCCCGCGTACGTTCACGAAAAAGTCAGCAAGGTTGCCGTCGCCGAGCGCAAGCTCCTGAACGAAGGCCGCCCCAGGACCGTCGACAACGTGGCGTACGTCAGCGGACTCACCTTCGCCGAAGTGGAGGAGGTGCGCCGGATCAGCCGGCCCACCGACTCCCTGGACCGGATCATCGGCGACGACGCCGCGCTCGGTGACCTGATCATCGGGCCGAGCCAACTGCCCGGCCCTGACGTCGTGGTGATTCGTAAGGAGTTGATGGCGCGGCTGCGCCTCGTCCTGGAGGAGCTCTCCGAGCGCGAGCGGCACGTGCTCGTCCGGCGCACCGGACTCGACGGTGACGAGCCGGACACGTTGGAGGAGATCGGCGTCGTCTTCGGAGTCACCCGCGAGCGCATCCGCCAGATCGAATCGAAGGCCAAGGCGAAGTTCTACGGTCACGCGGCCCGCCACGGCCTGGTGGCGCCGCCCCCCTGAACCCGCGCGTACACCGCCGAACCCGCGCGTACACCGCCGCGACCGGTGTGTACACCGCCGAACCCGCGCATACGCGCCGCAACCGGCGCATACACCACCGCCGCCCGTCACCACTCTCTCCTCTCTCCTCTCCGCTCTCCCCTCACTCTCATCCGAAGGAACCCGCACATGGACCCCCGCCAGGAGCTGGTCGACTACCTCACCCGCCAGCTCGTCGGTCCCGCCGGCGGTGACGACGAGGTGCTCGACGCACCGCCCGACCGGCAGTACCTCATGGGCACGCTCTACCCCCAACAGGCCGATCTCCAGCGGCAGCTCGCCCTCGCGGCCGACGACCCCGAGGCACCCGGCACCGAGGAGGACGCCCCCGACGTGGACCCGGCTCCCGACCCGGTGCCCGAGACCAACAGCTGGCTGCCCGCGTCCCTCGGCCTCAGCTTCTACACCGACGCCACCCACGTCGAGGTGAGCTGCGCAGCCGCCCGCTACGAGACCCAGCGCAATGAACCCGGCCGTGGGCGGCGCTGGCAGCGCCACCCCTTCACGCCGGAGACACACACGGTCGGCCCTGACCGGACGGAAGTGCCCGTCCTCGACGGCCGCGCGAAGATCCAGCTGACCCGCCGCTCCTACGGCGACGGCACGCTGATCACCGTCGCCCTCGTCAACACCGCCCGCCACGACGGCTCCGACGGCAAGGCGCCGAGCTGGGACGACATGCTGTTCCAGTGCCGGCTCACGGTACGCCCCACCGACGGCGCCGTGCTGCCGTATCCCAGCGTAAGGCTCGCCAGTCGCGATCCCGAGGAACGCGAACTGCGCCTCCAGTACCGGCATGTGGTCACCCATGCCGTCGGCCACGGCTGTGCCGTCCGGGAGGACCCGGGCGAGGACGGCGGCGTCGCACTCCTCGCCTGCGAGGCCCTGCCGCGCGCCGAGGTGCCCGCCACCCGGGCCGGCGGCCCGCTCGACGCCCCCGTGCTCACCGTCTCCCACCTCGCCGACCCGGCTGTCGGCGCTGATCAACTCAGTGAGGAGCTGGCCGAGTTCGCCGCCGCGTACCACGCCTGGTACGTGGGCCAGCGATCCGTCGAGGTGCCGCCCTGGGGGCGGGAGGCCGCGGAGCGGATCCTCGGCCGCGTCCGCCAGGCGGTCACCCGGATCGAAGCGGGCGTGCGCACCCTGTGCGATCCGGCCCGCCCCGAACTTCTCGCCGCCTTCCGTATCGCCCAGCGCGCCATGCTGCTCCAGATGCGGCACTCCGCCTCCGACCAGGCCGGTCAGCGGCGCCACCGCTCGGACCCCGTGGCCATGGAGCCGCCCGTCGACCCCAAGGCCGCCTGGCGCCCCTTCCAGCTGGCTTTCTTCCTCCTCGCCCTCGACGGCGTCGCCGACGCCGATCACCGCGACCGCGAGACCACCGACCTGATCTGGTTCCCCACCGGCGGTGGCAAGACCGAGGCCTATCTGCTCCTGGCCGCCTTCACCATCGCCCTGCGCCGGATCCGAGGCGAGGGCGACGGAACCGCCGTGCTCAGCCGCTACACCCTCAGCCTGCTCACCACCCAGCAGTTCCAGCGCGCCGCCACCACGATCTGCGCCCTGGAACACCTGCGCCGCACCGAACCCGGACTCGGTCTCGGGGACAGGCCGATCACCATCGGACTGTGGGTCGGCGAAAGCACCACCCCCAACAGCTTCGAGTCGGCCAAGACCACCTTCGACGAGCAGCGCGAGGCCAGCCACCCCACGGACGTCTTCATCCTCGACCGCTGCCCGTGGTGCGGCACCCGCATCCTGCCGCAGAGCCGCTCCGCCGTCCGCTCCGACTACGGCGTGCGCGCCGAACCGGACGACTTCGCCTTCAACTGCCCCCGTGACGAGTGCGCCTTCCACGACGTCCTGCCCGTCGCCGTCGTCGACCAGCATCTCTACCGGAACCCGCCCACCTTCGTCCTCGGCACCGTCGACAAGTTCGCACGGCTCGCCTGGGAGCCCGACTCCGGCCGTCTCTTCGGCGCCGGCACCGGCAACCCGCCTCCGTCGCTGATCATCCAGGACGAGCTGCACCTGCTCACCGGGCCGCTCGGCACCACCGTCGGCCTCTACGAAGCGGCCGTCCTGGAGCTGTGCACCGACGCGGCCGGCCGACCGCCCAAGATCGTCGCCGCCACGGCCACCATCCGGCGCTCCGCGGAGCAGGTGCGCGCCCTGCACCACCAGGACGTCCAGCTCTTCCCGCCGTCCGGACTCGACGCCCGCGACAGCTTCTTCGCCGTCCCCGACACCGGCCGACCCGGCCGCCTCTACCTCGGCGTCATGGCCCAGGGCCACACCGCGGGCCGCGGCGCCGTCGCCACCACCGCGGCCATGCTCCAGGGCGTCCACCAGCTTCCCGAGGAGCACCGCGACGACTACTGGACCCTCGTCGCCTACCACCACAGCCTGCGCGAGCTGGGCCGGACCGTGACCGCGGCCGGCGACGACATCCCCGCCCAGCTCCGGTCGCTCGACGAGGGCGCGGACGTACGCGCGCTGGACGGCGAGCACGTGCAGCAACTCGACAGCAGCGTGCCGCGCGCCGACCAGCCCATCCTCCTCGACCGCCTCGAAAGGCCGTGGACGGATCCCCGGTCGGTCTCGTTCCTGCCGTGCACCAACATGCTCTCCGTCGGCGTCGACGTGAAGCGGCTCGCGTACCTGCTCATGCAGGGCCAGCCCAAGACCACCGCCGAGTACATCCAGGCCACCAGCCGCGTCGGCCGCCACCAGGTGCCCGGACTGGTCGTCACCTACTTCAACGCCACCCGCCCGCGCGACCGTTCGCACTACGAGACCTTCATCGACTACCACCGGGCCCTCTACCGGTACGTCGAGCCCGCCAGCATCACCCCCTGGTCCCTGCCCGCCCGCCGCCGCGCCCTGCACGCCGTGCTCGTCATCCTCGTCCGCCACCGGCTCGGCCTGGCCGCGGAGAACCAGGCCGGACTGCTCACCCGCCGCAAGGACGAGGCCGAGCGGATCGCCGACGCCCTCGCCGAGCGCGCCGCGGTCGCCGAGCGCGACGCCACGGGAGCCGACGCCGACGCCGTACGCGCCGACGTCCGCGCGGAACTCGGCTACCTCCTGGACGACTGGTACCGGCAGACCGAGGCGGCGGAGGCCGAGGGCAAGAGCCTCTACTACCGCAGCCAGGGCAAGGGGCAGCACAACCTGCTCAAGAGCTTCGAGCAGCGCTACGGCCTGTGGGAGACCCTCAACTCCATGCGCAGCGTCGACCGAGAGTGCCAGATCACCGTGACGGGAGCAGGAAAGTGACGCGCAAACTCCGGGTCCGCCAGGCGCAGACCGTGCTGCCCTTCGGCGTCGGCGCCGTACTCGACGTGCAGGGCGAGTCCTTCGTCGCCGTCGGCATCGAGAACTGGCCGCAGCTCAAGACCTCCGTCCCGTCCCAGCGGCTCGCCGACCGCCTGGGTGTCACCGGCTTCTACGCCGCCCCGCACACCCTCAACGACCGCTACGACCAGCCCGACCGCCCCGGCGTCCCCTACGTACGCTTCCCCGGCTGGCTGTTCTGCGGGGCCTGCCGGGTCATGGTCCGCTTCCTGCGCGAGCACGAGAAGCCGGGCGAGCCGCCCGTCTGCACATCCTGCGCCGCCGCACCCCGCCTGACCCCCATGCGGTTCGTCCGTATCTGCGCGGACGGCCACCTCGACGACGTCGACTGGTGGTACTGGGCCCACTCCACCGTCACCCCCGAACGACGGGCCGCCTGCTCCGAGTCGAAGCAGACATGGAAGGCACGTCGGCTCAGCTTCCGGGTCGCCGACCGCGCGTCCGGACTCGAAGCGCTCTCGGTGCGTTGCGGAGCGACGGGGGAGGGCGGCAAGCCGTGCGGCGCCGAGCGGGACCTGCTCGACATCCTCGGCCCCCAGGGCGGCCACTGCTCCGGCCGCAACCCCTGGCAGCGCCGGATCGACAACGCCACCTGCGGCCAGCAGGTCCACATTGTGCAGCGCACCGCCGGCAACGTCTACTACCCGTCGGTCTACTCGGCCCTGGACATCCCCCAGACCGCCGAACCACCCCGGGCCGAACAGGACTTGGCGGAGACGGTCCGAAACCACGGCTACTGGACGAACCTGATCGACGTACACGGCACGCCCAGGGCCGACGTCTTCCGCGACATGATCAAGGAGGACACCGACGCCCCCGACAGCCTCATCGACCAGCTCCTCGCGGAGGCCATGGGCGCACCCGCGCCCCTGCCCGCCGCGCGGCCGGAGCCGGTGAAGCCCGACCTGAGCCGCGATGAGTGGTATGCCTTCGACGCCGTCGAACTCCCGGAGCCCACAAAGGAGTTCGCGATCCGCCGCGGCGGCCTCGGCCTCGACGGCGAGAGCGAGGAGCCCTGGGCCACCCTGGACGCGCACATCGACGGCGTCGTCCTCGCCGACCGCCTGCGCGAGGTACGGGCCCTGACCGGGTTCCGCCGCCACTCCCCGCACGGCACCCTCGTACGCGCCGACACCAGCGGCCGCCTGCGCTGGCTGCCCGCGACCGAGGTCTACGGCGAGGGCATCGTCCTCACCCTCGACGAGCAGCGCCTCATCGCCTGGGAACGCGACCCCCGCGTCCAGGCCCACGTCCACGGCGTCCGTACGGACCTGGACGCGTCGTTCCGCGACGAGCAACTGGCCGAAACGGTCGGCAGCGACCTCTCCCCCCGCTTCCTGCTCCTGCACACCCTCGCCCATCTCCTCATCCGCCAGCTCTCCTTCGACTCCGGCTACACCACCGCAAGCCTGCGCGAGCGCGTGTACGGCCGCCCCGAGTACGGCCAGCGCGGACTGCTGGTCTACACGGCCGCCGGTGACGCGGAAGGCACCCTCGGCGGTCTGGTCCGGCAGGGCGAGGCACCGCACTTCGCCGAGACACTGATCCGCATGCTGGAAGCCGCCGCCTGGTGCTCGGCCGACCCGCTGTGTGCCGAGCACACCGGCCAGGGCTTCGGCAACCTCAACCGGGCCGCCTGCCACGCCTGCACCCTGCTGCCCGAGACGAGCTGCCAGACCGGCAACACCCTCCTCGACCGCGCGCTGGTCGTCGGCTCCGCCCGCGTCCCCGGCTACTTCACCGACGTCCTCACCGCGAGCCGCGAGTACGCGGCCGCCACGGCCCTGGGATGACGCCCATGACCACCGCGAACGCCCCCGTCCTCCACCCGGACCTCACGCCCGACCAGCGCGACTGCCTGGACGCCCTACCGCTGACCGGCAACCACGTCGTCAGCGGCCCGCCCGGCAGCGGCAAAAGCCTGCTCGCCGCGCACCGCGCCGTCCACCTCTCCCTCACCGGCAGACCCACCCTGCTCCTGACCCGCTCCAACCTCCTGCGCCAGCTCCTGCGGGACACCCTCCAGGGCCTCACGGTCCCCGGTGCCCCCGTCGAGGCCGCCACCGTCCACGGCTGGGTTCTGCGCCACTTCGGATACGGCGCACCGCGCACCCAGGACGGCTGGTTCGACTGGACGGCCCTCACCGGCCAGGCCGCCGAGACGCTCGGCGAGGACGACGCGACCACGCCCCACCTCGTCGTCGACGAGGGCCAGGACCTGTCGCCCGGCTTCTACCGGGTGGCCCGTATCGCCGCCGCCTCCGTCACGGTCCTCGCCGACGAGTGCCAGCGCCTCACCGAGACGAACTCCACCCTCACCGAGATCACCGACGCCCTCGGCCGCTCCACCCGCCGTGTCGAGATCGGTGGGAACCACCGCAACAGCCGCGAGATCGCCTCCCTCGCCGAGCACTTCCGCACGGGCGGCACCCGACCCGACATCCCCTTCCGCAGCGGGACGCTGCCCGTGGTCCGCCACTGTTCCGGCACCAAGGACCTCGCCGACGACATCGCCGCCCTGGCGGCCCGGCACCCACGGGACCGCATCGGCGTCATCGTCAACTCCGCGCGTACGGCCGCCGACCTGATGCGCCGCCTGGAGCGCGCGGGCCTGGCCCAGGAGCCCCAGCTCTACAGCTCGGCGGCCTCCTCCGGCCGCTATCGCGACCTCGACCTCGCCCGCCCAGGCGTCGTCCTCGTCCACCGCGCCAGCGCCAAGGGCCTCGACTTCGACACGGTCGTCATCGCCGACGCGGAGTCAGACTCCGCCGCCGACCCCACGTCGGCAGCCCTGCGCATGGCGTATTACGTCATGATCACCCGCGCCCGGGAGCGGCTGGTGCTGAACTGGCAGGGCAATCGGATGCCGCGGCACCTGGAGGGGCTGGACGGGCGGGTGCACCTGCGGTGAGGGCGACCGAGGCCACGAGCACGCTGCAAATCACAAGGGGAGACGATGACTGACGACCGCAAGACGACCGTGCCCGTGTGGACGCTGGCGACCGCTGACGTCCGGGTGTCAGGGGTGACCGCGGGCGAGTCGATGACCGCTGAGCGCCTGGCTGAACTGCGCGGAGTGCTGGCCGTCCTGGCCGACCAGCCGATCGTCACGCTGGAGGCGCATCCGCTGCCCGACAAGATCGACCGCGGCCGTGGCATCCCGCTCGACGCCGCGAGCCCCTTGGCGCAGCACCTGTCGCAGTTCATCACGCAGTCGACGCGCACTTCCCTCACGACGGCCAGAGCGACCGCTTCCGGCGAGAATCTGTATCGCATGGTGGTTCCGGCGAAGGTCGCCGCCCAGTTCGGACAGGGCCTCGTCCGCCCGATGGTGCCGAAGGGGGCGGCCGGTGGTATCTACGGTGAGCTCGTGAGCTCGACGGGCAGGATCGCCTCCAAAGCGAGGTTCGTGCCGGTCGGAGGAGCGGCAGCGGCTGGCACGGCCGGCGGGGCCGGCGCGACCGCCGGTGCCGCGGCCGCCGGCGGCACGGCGCTCACCGTGGCCGCTCCACTCGTGCTCATGGCCGTGGCGGTGGGCGTGAGCGCGCACGCCGACCGCAAGCGCCAGCAGGCCATCGAACACATCACACAACTGCTGGAGCAGCTTCAGGAGGAGAAGCTCGACGACGAGCACAGCGAACTCGACGGCTGCCGCGACGCCATCGACAAAGCCACCGCGATTCTGCTCGACCAGGGCAAGCTCGGTGTCTCGCTGGGACTCGACTCGGCGGTGCATGCCATCAACACGGCGCTCGGCAAAGCCGACCGCCGCCTTGCCCGATGGCAGAGCGCGCTCGACGGACTGCCCGAGGGCGAGGCCGTCGAACTCGGCACGTTGACCAAGTCGTTCCCCGGCGTCGACGACCACGGCGGCACGTTCCGCGCCCACCTCGAACTCGCTTCCCTGGCTGTCGCGCTGAAGCGGCGGGTCGTCGCCCTCCAGGCCGTCGAGCACGCCCAGAGCGAACCCGGTAACCCCTTCGAGAACTTCACCCGCGCACTCAAGCGCGATCAACAGCGCCTCGATGAACTGGAGTCGGGCATCGCCGCTGTCCTGGTACGCCTGTCGGCCCTGGAACTGGCACGCCCGAACGGTCTGCGACCCGTCTTCACGACCGGTGAGGTCGATCGCCTCATGAGCGCGGCATACCGTATTCACCAGCTGGGTGCCGGCGTCTCGGTCAGTGGTCGCCCGATGGACGTGGCGATCGAGATCGCCCGGGGCAAGGACGGCTCCGTGACCGTGTTCCCCGCGCTGCCCGTGTAGGCGTTGACGCGCTCGCGCTCTCACTTGCTGAGCGGTGCGGGATTGCACAGGTGACTTGAGGCCGCACGCTCACCGGTCGGCGCTGCCGGGTGGGACGACCCACTCGGTGGGCTGGCCGGTGAGGGAGGCGATCATGTCGAAGTCCCCGTCGTAGTGGAGGACCGTTCGCTGGTTCAGTTCGGCTGTGGCGGCGATCAGCAGGTCGGGTAGGGACAGGGCGCGGTGGAAGCCCGCGTTGAGGGCATGGCGCTGGATCTCAAGGGCGCGGCTGAAGGCGTCGTCGTCGGTTCCGAGGAAGTCGAAGGCGTGGAGCCAGGTGCTGATACGTGTCGCTTCCGAACTGTCCCGTGCCGAGTGGATCATCTCGAACTCGGTGGGGCGGCATACGGCGAGCAGGTAGTGCTCATGCAGAGGCTTGAGCACCTCCTTGACGCTCGGCTTCGTCCAGCGGGCGAGGGCGGACTTGTCGATCAGATAGCGGTCCTGCATCAGGCGGCTTGGCCTCCCCCGCGCTTGAGGGAGCCGTCCGCGTTACGGGGGCCGGTGTTCTCGACGATCTCGCTGAAGTCGAGTTCGCCGGCGTCCATGGCGTCGAAGCCCTCCTGTCGCAGGTGCCTCTTGACGGCGTCTTCCATGGCGAGGCGGACGGCCTTGGCCTTCGTTTTGGTCCCGAAGATGCGCATGGCTTCGGCGACCATGTCCTCGTCGAGGTCGATAACGGTTCTGGCCATGTGCGCGATCCCTTCGGAGACGATTTACGTCAGTGAAACGATACCATTCCTTAGCTTTGAGAGATATCATTTGAGGCGGGTGTTCCTGTCGCGGAGGGGCGGCTGCGGCGTTCGTGGAGGCGTGGCGCGCGTGCATTCTCCGTGGGTGAGGGCCGTTGCCCCCCACGGTGCTGAGAGCGCCGCCCGGACGGTCTTGCCGCTGGGCGGAAAGGGGAGGGTCTCCCAGCGGTCGGCGGCCGCCGCGACGAGCGCGAGGCCGCGCCCGCTGGTGTGGAGCGAGGCGTCTGATACGGCGCTCACGGGACGGGCCTGCGGCCACCGGTCTCCACGCGCGTCAGTGACGTCGATGCGGAGGAGACCGGGCGAGGCGTCGAACGCGAGGGTCAGGCGAAAGCTGCGACCGGGTACGCGGCCGTGGAGCACGGCGTTCGTGGCAAGTTCCGATACGACGAGTTCGGCACGCTCCGTGAGGTCCTGCGGGGTGTTCCAGGACCGCAGTTCGGTCACGGCGAGCAGTCGGGCGAGCCGGGCGCCCCGCCGGGTGGACGACAAAAGCTGCGTGAAGGTGCGGGTGGGGGCGCCGAGTTGGGGAGTGGCGTGGTTCATGGCGCCAGCGTGGCCGTTGGGGGCGGGTGAGAGGGAGCGCGGCACCCCGTACGCGGAGTCAGCGTACGGACACAAAGGGTGGACAGTACGCTGCATGATTCGTCACGCTGAGTGGCAAGTGCGGGGCTGTGAGGCACTGTTGTGGTGCCGTGCGGAGAGAGGGGCAGCGGATGGGCAACGTCGAGGGGGACGCGGCGGCCGGGGGCGTCGGGACGGCCCGGGCGGTCCCGACGGGGGAGTGGGAGCGGGAACCTCACCCGTCGGACAGTCTGCGCACGTTCGGCGCCGTCCTTCAAGCGCTGCGCGAGCACGCGGGGCTCAGCCGCGAGGAACTCGGCACGTGGGTGCGGTTCTCCAAACACACCGTGGAGTCCGTGGAGTTGGGGCGTCGCATGCCGGACGAGGCGTTCGTGGAGCGCGCGGAGGAGGCCACCGGCAACACCGGCGCGCTCCGGAAATCGGCCCGTCACCTCACCCGGGGTGAGGCGGGGCTCGCGGCGTGGTTCCGGCGGTGGGCCCGGCTGGAGCGGGAGGCGGTGAGTCTGTGTACGTATGAGTGCCGGTTGGTGCCGGGGTTGTTGCAGTCGGAGGCGTATGCGCGGGCGGTGTTCGAGGGCACGATCCCGCTGCGGACGGATGCGGAGCTGGAGGCGCAGCTCACGGCTCGGATGGAACGGCAGAAGATGATGCGGGAGCGGCCTACGGTGCCGTTCAGCTTCATCGTCGAGGAGCACGTGTTCCGGCGGCGGTTCGGGGACGCGGAGGCGATGCGTGAGCTGCTCGACCATGTGCTGGAGCGCAGCGCTCCGCGCAATGTGACGCTTCAGGTGGTGCCGCTGGATGCGGGGTTGCATGCGTGTCTGGATGGGCCGGTGCGGATCTTGGAGACTCCGGCGGGGCAGCGGCTCGGGTACTCGGAAGGGCAGGAGAACGGACGGTTGATCTCCGACCGGAAAGAGGTGAGCCTGCTCTGCCAGCGCTATGACACACTGCGCTCGCAGGCCCTGAGCCCCAAGGAAACCCGGGCCTTGCTGGAGCGACTGCGAGGAGAGCTATGAGCAGCGGTACGACGGAACTCGCCTGGTTCAAGTCCAGTTACAGCGGCAGCCAGGGTGACGACTGTGTGGAGATCGCGATCGCCGACCAGGCTGTTCATGTACGGGACTCCAAGGACCTTGCCCGTCCGGCTTTCGCTGTGGGCAGCGAGGGCTGGGCGCCGTTCGTGAGGTTTGTGTCGGGCTTTTCTGCGTAGCCGAGTGCGGCACGGTTGATGTGGCGGTTGCCGAGGTCGGGTGTCGGCTTCGGCGCTGCCTTCTGTGCCGAGGGTTTCGTGGCCGACTTCTTGGCGCCTGCAGGCGTCCTGGAAGTCGGCTTCGCTTTTGTGGCCTTCTTGGCGGCCGGAGCGTTGCGTGCCTCGAACTTCTTGCGTAGCTGGGGGAGTTGCTCGCGTTCCTGGACTGTCTGGTCGGCGGGCAGGGCGTTGACCAGGGCTCGGGCGCGGCTGAGTGAGTAACGGGCCTGCGCCCAGCGTTTGGCGTTGATCGCCGTACGTATCAGGCCGAGGGATTGCTGCAACGCCTTGACCTTCGCTGCCTGCCGCCGCCCGGCACGGGACCACCGCGGAACAGGTACGGCCCATTCTCTCGGGGGCTGCCAATCGAGCCTTCCTGCTCGGGGACGACCTGGTGCTACGTGTTCCGCGAAAGAAGCGGTTCCTCCCCGACATGGTCAAGGAGGCCGCGGTCATCCCCGCCGCACGACGTGCCGGCGTACGCACACCGGACGTCATCACGTTCGATGACACCTGTTCCTCGGTGGACGTGCCCTACATGGTGCTTCTTCGCGTCAGCTCCGCCGGCCCCCTGGGCCGATCTGATCTGACCCCAGCGGTGTCAATTTTCATCAACATCTGGCTGCCGGGTGATCGCCAAGTGCTGCCGAAACTCGGGTTCTGGCTCAACTTCTGTGAAGCAGTCACCGAGCGTTGCAAGCGCCCACTCCGCCGCGCCGAAACGCACATGTGTGTCCACCACACCCCCTTCTCGGCTGCCGTCGGCCGGATGGTGTACGAGCCGCGCCGGCCCGGGCGGAGGGAGAATGAGAGGGCATCCCGGCGCGCTGAAGGCGGTGGGAATCGTGGTGCTGCCCTTGGTCGTGGGTGTCGACGGCTCGGAGCCCGGCCTCCACGCTGTCGATTGGGCCGTGGACGAGGCGGTCCGCCACGGTCTGCCGCTGCGGATCGTCCACGCCTCGCTGTGGGAGCGGTACGAGAGTGCGGCTCTGGCAGACACCCCTGGGGCTGTCTCGGATGTGGTGACCGAGCATGACCTCGCCGAGAGTGTCGTGGCGCGAGCGGCCCAGCGTGCCCGGCAGCGCGCGCCGGCACTGCAGATCAGTACCGGCGTGGTGCCGGAGGATCCCGTGTCGGCGCTGTTGGGAGAGGCGCGCCTCGCCGATGCCGTCGTGACCGGGGTACGAGGCAGGGGCCCGATCAAGGAACTCCTGCTCGGCTCGGTCAGTCTCTCCCTCGCAGCCCGGTCTCCCTGTCCGGTCGTCGTCGTACGCGGCCGGGCGGAGAACAGACAAGCCGCCAACGGCCGCATCGTCGTGGGCGTCGGCGGTGCCACAGCGCCGGCAGCGGTCCGGTATGCCCTCCGGGAGGGCGCGGTGCGCGGGTGCGAGGTCGAGGCCGTACGGGCCTGGCGTCGCCCGGCGCACAGGACTGTGCCGCATCCGCTGTTGACCGGTGAGCCCGCCCATGCCGAGGAGGACCACGCCTCGGCTCTGCTGGACGAGGCGGTGGACGGCGTTGCCGAGGAGTACTCCGGCGTGATCGTGCACCGTGCGTTTGTCGAGGGTTCCGCGCGGCATGCGCTGGTGGTCCGGTCGTCGGCGGCCGACCTTCTGGTCATCGGGGCCCGTCGGCGTCGCGGCCACCTCGGTCCGCAGCTCGGCCTGGTGGGCCACGCGGTGTTGCACCACTCCGAGTGTCCGGTGGCGGTGGTTCCGCAGCAGGAGTGACATCGGCTGGCTGCGGCGTCAGAGGGTGGGCCTGAGCCACTCCTCCTGTGCCGAAGACAGCCCTCGGCATCCAGGTCGGCCGACAGGGGGCGGACAGCCGACTTCGGAGAGAGCCGATGTACGGGTGCGCCGTGACGCCGGCGCAGTGAGTTCGGCGAGCGCGTCCATTGAGCTGTTGTTTCCCGACGACGTGGCCGGGCTGGCTCGGGCCACCTCGAGACCGCACCCCTGGACGTACTCGACGCCGACCTGCTCACCGTCACCCTTCAGCCGGGCTCCGGCTGAAGGGGTGGCCGTCTTCAGACGGCGAATGCCACCCCCGACACGTTGTGCTCCGCACGGCCGGCGGCGGCGTAGGCACGGTGAGGCCCCGGAGCGGGAGTCGTCCGTGGGGCGGTACGGCTGGACGATGCTCTCGGATCCGCTGCTCAGCGGTGCTGGTCCGCGGTGACGATGCGCATCGGCGCGGAGGCGTGGTGTCAGGGCAGCCGAACGAGGTTCAGGCGGTAGTCCTCGACCCGACGCAGCCGCTGGGCGGCGAGGCCGCTGAGCATCTCCTGGTAGGCGGTCGGAAGTTCGTCGTACATCCGGGAAGGAAGGCTGCTGAACGTGTGGGAGGCCAGTACGTCAACCCCCGGTCGCCACTCGGCGAGCCGTGCCGGATCGGCGCAGGCCCACTGCATCCGGGCCCTGACCTTGCCCAGTGCGTCGTCCTGGTCCTGGGTGTCGAAGTGGCCGGGGCCGGAGGTGTCCAGGGCCAGCAGTGAACCGGGAAAGCGGTCGCCGAGCAGGCCGATGACCTTGCGCACGTCCGTCTCCCGCAGGTAGGGCAGGACGGCTTCGGCGGCGAAAAGGTATGGGCCGCCGGAGTGCGCGGCGACGGTGTCCGCCCACGCCTCGTCCGTCACCGACGCGGCGATCATCGTGCGGCGCGGGGTGTCGGTGAAGAAGGTGCGGCGCAGTTCGATCACGTCGGGCAGGTCGAGGTCGAACCAGCGGGCCTGGCCGTTGTCGGTGCGTTCGTAGCGGGTGTTGAGGCCGGTGCCGATCTCTATCACGGTTCCGGTGGGATGCTCGGCGAGGAAGTCGGCCACCCAGCGATCGAACAGGCTGGTGCGCAGAACGGTGCCGAGCAGACTCGGCAGGCCGTCGAAGCGGGCGAAGTCGTAGTCGATCGCCGCGACGAGCTCCTCGGCGACGGGGTCGCGCAGGACCGCTTCCTTCTTGCGGTTCTCCACCGCCCGGCCGTACAGCGGGATCAGCAGGGTTTCCTGGACCGTGCCCAGGCGTACGTCGCGCTCGGTCATGACCGCCTCCACAGCCCTCTGTGTGCGACGAACGCTATATGAAAATGGGATCCATTAACAGGAGTAGTGCGGGGCCGTCCTGCCGTGACGGCCCCGTACTACTCCTGTGCGTGCCGGATGGCGTCCAGCACGATGTGGGCGATGTGTTCGTCGGTGAGGTGGTACCGGATCTCGCGGGCCTGGCGGCGGGTTGTCACGATGCGGGAGTTGCGCAGGACCCGCAGGTGCTGTGAGACCAGCGGCTGGCTCACTCCGAGGGCGGCGACCAGTTCGTGGACGTACTTTCCGCCCTCGGACAGCTCGCGCACGATGCCGAGGCGGACGGGGGAGGCCAGTGCCTTCAGCAGGTCACTGGCGGCCTCCAGGGCGCGTATCGGGTCGTCCGCCGAGGCTGCCGAAGGGGGAGGGGGCGCTGTCACATGCATACATTAGCAAGTGACAATGATTTCCGGTCCGCCTTGGGTTGCCGGACGCGGATCCGGGTCAGTGGTCGTCCCAGTGGCCGTCGTGCGCGGCGTGACGGTGGCCGTCGTGCACGTAGTCCACGTGGTCCTCGTGCGGCACGGCTACATGGCCGCAGCCCTCGCCGTGCTGGTGGTCATGACCCTCGTGGGCGGTGTGGCCGGTGCTCGCGCATTCGTCGACGTGGCCCTCGTGGGCCGTGTGGAGGTGGCCGTCGTGCGCGTAGTCGGTGTGGTCGCCGTGCGGGATGGCGACGTGGCCGCAGCCCTCGCCGTGGGTGTGCGTGTGGCCCTCGTGGGTGCGGTGTTCGGTGGCGGTGGTCATGTGGTGCTCCTAGTGGTGCTCTCCGGTCGCCTGCGGCTCGTGCTCCGCCGGCCGTGCGTGGCCACATTAACATATGGCAATTCACGCATGTGTGGCTCGAAGTCCGCCCGCTCCGGACGTAGTTGGCTCACTTGGGCCCGGCCGTCCACTGAGCCGCCGTCAGGCGCGGGCGGGCTCACCGGCGTCCACGGAGCCGGGCCTCGCGCGGTGGGCGGATGAACCGCAGTTCCAGTGTGACCGGGGGCTTCGCTGTTCATCGGCAGGGCGGCGACGACCGTCTCCGAGGGCGGGCATCCCGGTTCGGTGCAGGCGAGCTGGCGGATCATGACGGCGGTGTCGTCGCCGAGGTCCAGCAGGGTGCGTACGCTCTCGTTCAGCCCGCGTAGGTGCGGGCTCGGTGAGGCGGGGTTTCCCGGCCCGAATCCCAGGGGTATGACGGCAGTTCTCCTCACTCGGTGGGGGTTGGCAGCCGGCGCAGACGCCGGTGAGTTCGACGGCGTCCTCCACCGCGGCGAATCCGGAGTCGGAGGCGATCCGTCCGGCCCACTCCTCGACGACCTCGGCCTCCACCGGCCGGCTGCTGCAGTCGGCACGGCAGATCAGGTGGTGGCGGTGTTCATCGGTGGGCCGTCACCGGTAATGCCGTTCACCGGCACTGGCTTGGATGGCGTCGACGGCGTCCGCAGTCTCCAGGTCGCGCAGTCCTATGTGTTCCACCAGGGCCTGCTCGCCGCCGAAAGGGCGGGCGGGTTCGCGAGCGGGCGCGGCGATCAGGCCAGGCCGCAGGACTTCCATGTGCGGAGCGACGCGCTTCTCCAGCAGGCGCAGCACCGGCTCGAACGCCCGCACCTCCGCCCCGGGTTCCCGGTCGAGCAGCCTCAGCCGCGGACAGCGTCCGGATGTCTGGCGTACCCGCATCCCGCGCCTGGCGCCCTGCCGACGGGTCTCCCTCGAACAGGCCAACACCCGCTCCCGCGTTGCCATCCGTGAGTCGGTGGCCAAGCGCTCCTGACCTGGGTTTCACCGGTCCGAGGGTTCCCGCGACCTGTTTTCCTCTGTGGCTCACGCATGGACGGAGACCCGCCGTGTCGTGGTCCTGGCGCGGGGCCCGTGTTCCGCTTTCGTGCCATCCGACCAAGCTTCAGGGCGGCCCTTGATCGGGAAATCTTCGAAACATTCGTAAAGGATGAGTTCGGAATTGATCTCACCTTGGTGGCACGGCCCATCAACCTTAGATTTGTTAGTCATGCATGGCCGTTGACCAGGCAAGACATCCACTCCAGCCTCTCCCTCTCCGTCAGAATGTTTCGAAGTGATTACCGAAACTATTGACAGTTGGCAGGGTCACTCCAAAACTGCCGATGACCGAGCTACTCGACGAGGAGGAAGCAGGCACATGAACGATGCACCCGCACCCACACCCCCACCCGCATCCGCATCCGAACACCCCATGAGCCGCAGGACGTTCGTCAGCGGTGTCGGTGTCACGGCTCTGGCCGTCGCGGCCGGGGTCGCCCTGCCCGGGACCGCCCACGCGGACACCGTCATCACCGCGAATCAGACCGGGACGAACAACGGCTACTACTACTCGTTCTGGACCGACGCGCCGGGGACCGTCTCCATGACGCTCAGCTCCGGTGGGAACTACCGCACCTCATGGAGCAACACCGGCAACTTCGTCGCGGGGAAGGGGTGGAGCAACGGCAGTCGTAGGACGGTGAGTTACTCGGGCTCCTTCAACCCGTCCGGCAACGCCTACCTGTGTCTGTACGGCTGGACCTCGAACCCGCTCGTCGAGTACTACGTCGTCGACAGCTGGGGGACCTACCGGCCGACGGGGACGTACAAGGGCAGTGTCACCAGTGACGGTGGGACGTACGACATCTACCAGACCACCCGGTACAACGCCCCGTCGGTCGAGGGCACCCGCACCTTCAACCAGTACTGGAGTGTCCGGCGGTCCAAGCGGACGGGGGGCGCCATCACCACCGGGAACCACTTCGACGCCTGGGCCCGTGCCGGGATGACCCTCGGCAGCTTCCGCTACTACATGATCATGGCGACCGAGGGCTACCGCAGCAGCGGCAACTCCAACATCACGGTGGGGTGACCATGGACCGCCAGACGAGCGCCCTTCGCGGGCAACGCCCGTTACGATCCCTCGCCGCCCGGCTCGCCGTCGTCGCGGCCCTTGCCGCCGCCACCCTCACCGTCCACGCCGGCGCCCCTGCCCAGGCCGCCGCCTGTAACGGCTACGTCGGGCTCACCTTCGACGACGGGCCGTCCGGCAAGACCCCGGCCCTGCTCAACGCACTCCGGCAGAACGAACTGCGGGCCACCATGTTCAACCAGGGCCAGTACGCGGCCGCCAACCCGGCCCAGGTGCGGGCCCAGGTCAGCGCCGGTATGTGGGTCGGCAACCACAGTTACACCCACCCGCACCTCACCCAGCAGAGCCAGGCGACGGTCGACTCCGAGATCTACCGGACCCAGCAGGCCATCGCGAGCGCGGGCGGCGGTACCCCGCGGCTGTTCCGGCCGCCGTACGGCGAAACCAACGCGACGGTGAAGGCGGTCGCGGCCAAGTACGGGCTGACCGAGATCCTCTGGAACGTCGACTCGCAGGACTGGAACGGGGCCAGTACGGATGCGATCGTGGCGGCCGCCGGGCGGCTCACCAGCGGGCAGGTCATCCTCATGCACGACTGGTCCGCCAACTCCCTCGCCGCGATACCGCGGATAGCGCAGGGGCTGGCAGCTCGAGGGCTGTGTGCCGGGATGATCTCCCCCACGACCGGCCGAGCCGTGGCCCCGGGCTGAGCCTGTCGCGCAAGGATCTGAGCTGGCAGCCCCGCTCGGGCTGCCAGCACGTGCCGGCCGTGTGGCGCCGGCGAGTCGTGGGTGTAGGCGACGGCCCGGACGGCATTGATGGGGCCCGCACCCGTCCGTGCCCTGCAAGGCGAGCCGCTCCCGCCTCTGAAGGCCCTGCTCGACAAGGCCCCCGGCGAGCCCGTGCCGCTGCGGGACATCCCTGACGACTCCTTCACCGTCCTGACCGCCGCCGATCCCTGGCCCGCGCTGAACGCGCTCGCCCAAGGGCTCGGGGCGTCCGGGCGGTCCCCGTGGCCGATCTCGGCGACGACGGCACGCTCGCCGCCTGGCTGCGCGCCGGCCGTGCGGACGCCGTGGTGCTGCGTCCCGACCGCGTCGTCATGGACGTGGTCCCGGCAGGCGGCCATGCCTTCACGGACACCGCCACCTGGGCGTCCCTCCTGCACACCACCCGCAGCCCCCACCCTTGCCCACCGACCGTCGAGAAGAGCCTGCTGAGGAGAGCCACACGATGACCAGGCCGTACCCGGACCCCTTCACGACGCCCGACCCGCAGGCCGTCGCCGGCAGCCGCATCATGGACTTCGCCCGCCACGCCGGGATGGACGGCGCCGACTACACCGCCCTGCACCGCTGGTCGGTCACCGACCTGGAGGGCTTCTGGGGCGCGGTGTGGGAGTACTTCGACATCGACGCGGACAGCCCGTACGAGCGGGTGCTGGCAGCGGAGGTCATGCCCGGTGCCACCCTCAACTACGCCCACCACGCCCTGCGCGACCTCGCCGCCGACCGGCCCGCGATCATCGCGTTGGACGAGACCGGTTCCGGCTACCCGGTGACGGGGGAGCGGCTGCGCTCCCTGGTCGCCTCCGTCGCGGCCACCCTGCGTGACCTGGGCGTCGGCAAGGGCGACCGGGTCGTGGGCTACCTGCCCAACACCCCGCACGCGATCGTCGCGTTCCTGGCCGCCGCGAGCCTGGGTGCCGTGTGGTCGGTGTGCGGGCAGGACTACGCCCCGAAGGCGGCCGCCGACCGGTTCGCGCAGTTGGAGCCGGCTGTGCTGATCGGCATGAGAACCGCGCCACTCACCCTCGCCGCCGCCCTGTCCCGCACGGGCGGCTAGCAGGGCCATCCCGGGACGGCAGGCGGTCGGGACGCCGCAGCGTGTCTTGAAGGTCGCTGGCGCGTTTCAGACAGTATGAGTTCGCTTTTGCTCCTCGAAGACCTTGACCGGGCCGTATCCCGGCGAAACGCCTTGCCGACCCGGGCATTCGCGGTCGGTTCCACCACGCCGGGCGGGGAGTGACCCTGTCGTGCTCAGAACCCTTGTCGAACAGTACGTCGAAGGCCGGCGGCACAAGCGGGACCTGGCGAACCGCCGCTGGCAGCAGGAGGAGCGGTGGCGCGAGGAGGACCGGGCCGTCGACCTCGCCGCACGTGCCGCGAACGAGATCTCCGCCGGTCGACACGGCGAGGTGATGCGGCGACTGGCAGGCATCTCCTACGTCACGTTGCGCTGCCACGAGGACACATGGACGTTCATGGCGCGGGCGGCCTTCGGGGTGTGGAAACCCTTCTGGACCCAGAGCACGTACGACGCGGGGAACCGGGCCGGTCCAGACGGCAGGCACCTGGGCCTCTTCACCGCCAATCCGAACCTGCCGAAGGGCCGTATCACCAAGGATGCCGACGGGATGCAGGACGTGTTCGTCTCGGGGCACAACCTGGTGCGGATCCTGGACGCGCTGCGTACCGTCGCCAGGTCCGACGAACCGGCGCGCGGTGCCCAGGGCAAGACGCTGTACGAGAAGGTCTCGGCGGTGGCCGGCATGATCGACCTGGCTGAGCCGGCGGGCAGGACCACCGGGTTCGTCGTGCGGATCGACGACAGCCTCGGTGAGCGGCACACGCACAAGTCCTCAGGGACCCTCACGACCTCGGCCGTACTGGCCACGACCCCGGTGCGCGCCACCGCTGTGCCGCACCGGGACAAGCCCACGCTTCCGGCGTCCCCGCGGCGCTGCGAGGTGGTGCCCCCGTTCCGCGGAGACGCCCCCTCGTCGTTCTGACCGCCCTTCAGCCGTCCAGGCCACCAGCATCGTCGCCGCCACCGGGCAGCTCGCCGCGCGGTGGCGGCCGCGGTCAGCGCACGGGGAAGCCGAAGGAGTACCCCTGTTCCTTCAGCCAGGGCAGGAGCTCGCGCAGGGCGGCCACGGTCTGGGAGCGGTCGCCTCCCGCGTCGTGGAAGAGGAGGGTCGGGCCGTTGGGGAGCTCGTTCCTGACGGTGGCGACGATCGTGTTCGTGCCGAGGCGCTCGAAGTCCTTGGAGTCGACGTTCCAGCCGAGCGGGCGCATTCCACGGGACGCGGCGAGATGGCGGCTGTAGGGGGTGAACGCGCCTCCCGGGGCCCGGTAGTACATCGGGCGTACGCCCCCGGACGCCTCGGTGATCAGGCGTTCGGCGTCCCGGATCTGCTGTGACTGGTAGGCCCGGGACTTGCGGTCCATGGTGACGTCGTGCGAAACCGTGTGGTCGCACAGCCGGTGCCCGGCCGCCACGACCGCCTTGACCAGGTCCGGATGTGCCTGAGCCTGCGTGCCCACCATGCAGAACGTGGCCTTCACGCCGTTGTCCCGCAGCAGCTCCAGCACCTGCGGTGTCCAGACGGGGTCCGGTCCGTCGTCGATGGTGATGTTGACGCTTCGGGCGCCCCCGTCCGAGGCATGCGCGATCTCCGCCGACACAGGCGTCGCCTTCCGGCCCTGCGGCTGAGTGGGCGACTTGGCGGCAGGCGCCGAGGCGCCCGGCTGGGCGGGCCGTCCCTGAGGGGAACTCAGTTGCCCGTTCCAGAACGAGGTCACGGCGGCCACCGTGGTCACCCCGAGCGCCGCCGCGAGCACCTTGCCGTACCAACCCCGTCCGCCGCTTCGCACCATGTCGTCTGTTCCTTGCCGTCGCTGTGTGGCCCCGTGCATCCGGCAAGAGGGGTGGAGGCGGCCGAGGGATCCGTCTGTTACCGATCACGCACATTTCCGCGGGGACGCGACGAGAGACCGGTCACCACGGGGGCGGACCCTCTTCCTCGAAAGAACCTTTCCTGCCTTCCAGCCATCTCAAGGAGGGGCGCACGAACTGTGTGCGTGGGACGGGGGAACCGTGCGCGGCGACAAGCACCGAGGAGGAGAAGGCGTGTCGGCCATCAGCCAGCGGATGCACCTGGTGCTGCTCGCCGCCTGGGCAGTCCTGTGGTTCGCCGTGGTCCAGCCGAACGGGGGGTTCTCCTGGCACTATCTGCGCACCGGCGGCGAGTTGATCTACGCCGGCCCGGGGCGGCCGGACGGCGGTCTGAACCTGTACGCCCATCACCCCGAACTGCAGATGGGCCCCGTCAGCTTCCTGGCGGCGGGCCTGTTCAACCCCTTTCCCGACGCCGTCGGGCAGTTCCTGGCCGCCGCTGTGATGTCCCTGCTCGGCCTGGTGATACTGGTGGTGGCCGGACGCAGCGCCGCCTGGCACTTCCTGGGCACCGGCACCAACCACCAGCGGCTGCGGCAGCGCGTGCTGATCGCCGGCCTGGCCTTCATCCCGATGTGGATCGAGGTCGCCGTCCGCTTCGGCCACCTCGACGACGTTCTGGCCCTCTTCTTCACGGCCCTGGCCGTACACGCCCTCACCCGCGGCAACGCCGCCGCGACGGGCATCTTCCTGGCCTTGGCCATGGACTCCAAACCGACCGCTCTGGCCTTCCTGCCGTTGCTGCTCGCGCTGCCGCGAAGACAGTTGCTGCGCGCGGGGCTGTGGTGCGCGGCTCTGGTCGCGCTCGTCTGGCTGCCGTTCCTCCTCGGCGCCCCGCAGTCGTTCGCCGCAGCCGAGTTCACCATCCCCAACCAGCCCGCGTCCGCGCTGCGCTGGCTCGGCGTCGACGATCCGCAAACCCCTCCCTGGGACCGGCCCGCACAGGCGGCACTGGGGTTGGCGCTAGGCTGCCTCGCGGTCCGGCGAGGCCGCTGGCCCGCCGTCGTCCTGCTCGGCGCCAACGCCCGGATCGTCCTGGACCCGAGCGTCTACACGTACTACACCGCCTCCGTCCTGCTGGGCACACTGCTCTGGGACGTGATCGGGCAGCGGCGCCTGGTGCCCTGGTGGAGCTGGGTCGGGCTGATCACCCTGTACGGCACGGTGTTCGTCGTTCCCGATGACGCGGCCCGCGGTCTGATCCGCCTGGGCTTCGTCGTCGTATCCACCGCGTATGTCCTTTTCTGGCCGGTGCGGGACCGGCGCCGGCGCCACTCGGCGCGCCCCACCGGCTCGATCACCGACCGCCTGAACGAACCGCCGCACGCGAAGGCCGGGCGGCCCTCTTGACCGCTCCGATAACATGATCGAACTAACGATCGCCCTTCGTTGCCCGAGCACATGACAAATCGACCAAATAATTGATAAATATAACCTCGCGGATATTCTCGCGAATAAGACGCGGAAACCAGTTGGCCGTGTGGCGTCAACCACGAGTGATCCTGTGGGTCACCGCGGGAGTCGTCACCCTCGGATTCCTTGTCGCGCTTGAGATAGCGGCGCGCCGTTACGACCTGCCGGGGCCCGTCACCTGTCAGCTGCAAGAGGTGATATTCCCGCCTAAATCGGGATTTCTCCTGTACGCCAGCATGGCGCTGATGATGGTGGTGTTCACCTGGCGGCAGCGGTTTGTCGCACTGGGTGCCGCGCTCGGTATCGACGTCGTATTTCTGGTGGTGCGGTGGGCCGCCGGTATCGAGGTGACCGAAGGTCATCCCTTCGGAAACGGTGCGCTGTGGGTGATTCTGGGCTGCGCGGTCATCGCGGTCACCCGCCGCACCGGCGCGGAACGTGTCCTGCTGCTGAAGGGCGTGGGGCTGGCCCTGCTGCTGGTGGCCGGCCGTAAGACCGGCGACACCTGGCTGCTGATCACCTCGAAGACCCGCCCGACGGTGCTCGACCAGTACCTGGCCGTCGCCGATCACGCGCTGGGCAACCCGTCCTGGGTGGTGGGCCGGATCGTCAGAGCCACCGAACCCGTCGGCCCTCATGTTCTCGACTTCGTCTACGTCCAGCTCGCGGTGGCCGCGGTCGTCGTCGCGCTGTACCAGCTGCGGCACGTGGCGGTCGAGCGCAGGTTCCCGGCCCACCATCTCGTGCGCACCTTCCTGGTGATCGGGCTCGTCGGGCCGGCCATCTACATGGTCTTCCCGGTGGTCGGACCGGTCTTCGCCTATGGCACCGGGGCCTTCGGCACTGGTGGTGAGCACTGGGCGGTGGCCAACATCTGGCCGGAGACGGCGCCGCCGCTCAGTGCCCCGCTCCCGATGCCGTACGACGAGATCACTCCACGCAACTGCATGCCCAGCCTGCACACGGCGTGGGCCGTCACGATCTTCGTTCACTCCCGCACGGGACCACGGGTTCTGCGCTTCGCCGGCACGTTCTGGCTGGTTGCCACGCTCGGCGCCACGCTGGGATTCGGCTACCACTACGGCGTGGACCTGGTGGCCGGCGTGGTGTTCGCGCTCACGATCGAGGCGGCCCTGCGCGCGCAGGCGCGTGGCTGGGATCGACCGGGAATCCAACTGGTCGCTTACGGGGCGACGGTCTTCGTCGCGCTCCTGGTGGCCTATCGCTTTCTGCCGGTCGAAATGGCCGACCGGCCTTGGCTCTTCGGGCCACTTCTCCTTCTGGTGACGGCCTCGGTGATCCTCGGTTTCGTACGGACCACCAGACTGTGGGTGCCGAAGACCGCACCTGCGCTGCAACCGGATCCGCAACCCGAACTGGTGTGAGTCGTGTTGGCCCTGGACGACCATCAGCGGTGTGCCGGCGTAGAGGTACCGGTTGTTGACCAGGTGGGTCGCACGAACTCCGGCACGGTCCGCAGGAAGGTGACGAGGTTCGAGGAGCCGCAGACATCGATCGCGGCGGCGAAGACGTCGGGGGTGAAGCTGACGCCGGCCAGGGCGGCGTAACCGCCGTAGGAGCCCTCGAAGATCGCGGCGGGGTCCCGGTCCGCGTACCCCTCGGCGACGGCCCAGGCACCGTGTAGCCGCGCTCCGGACGGTCGCCGACGATCGCGCGCAGCTCCCGTTCTGTCTGGTGGCAGGCCGTCAGCCGCGCCGTGCGGAGCGCCGGCTCGGAGTCGGCGAGCTGGATCGTCCTCATCGCGAGCATCTCGTCGGCGACATCGACGGGGCGGGTTCTCGTGTTGGAGCCGGGTCAGTTCCGTGGCCAGGTGGTCTTCGAGAGAGCGGTGCCGGGGCCAGCCGCGCAGCACGCCGATGAGGGTGACGACACCCTGCATG
Source organism: Streptomyces viridochromogenes (assembly GCF_001270495.1). Taxonomy (GTDB): domain Bacteria; phylum Actinomycetota; class Actinomycetes; order Streptomycetales; family Streptomycetaceae; genus Streptomyces; species Streptomyces viridochromogenes_A. The sequence continues at coordinate 17,673 of NZ_LGUR01000254.1, read as the reverse complement.
ACGATCGGCCCAGAACAGCCGCGCCGCCTCCCGCGAGATCTCCAGCCGCAGCCGCGCCCGCCGCTGCTCACTCATCCCTCCTCCGCCGCGCTTGTCGGTGGTCATGGCCCCTCGTCACCCGTCCTCGTCGTCTGTCCTCAAGCGACAGAACGTCACTGGGTTCTGTCCGGCGGATCACTGAGTGAGCGCTGTCGTCCACGTGGTCACCCTGGCCGCCATCCGGTTATGGCTCCGGACATGATCAGTAGTAACAAGTCATCTCATTTGGTGAGTCTGCGGTAGCAGATGAGGGTGCAGGCGAGGCTGGTGAAGCCGAGGAAGTGCTCGGCTTTGCGTCCGTAGCGGCGGTGGAGTCGGCGGCAGCCAGCGAGCCGGGCCATGGTCCGTTCAATGGTCCAGCGGTGTCGACCGAGTCGCTGAGAGCTATCGACGCCCTTGCGGGCAACATATCGACGCCCTTGCGGGCAACACGGTGCTGGATGCCTCGCTGTGAAAGCCATTGCCGCAGGTGGCGGTAGTCGTAGCCCTTGTCGGCGTGGAGCTTGCACGTCTCCGCCACCCACACCGTGTGCCGGGTGCCCGGACACGCCGAACTCAGGCGGGGATTGTCCGAGACCGCATTGTGATGCGCGGGTGCACAACCCCGTGCGAATGCCGGCTGTCTGTAGGGCGCTGGAGGGATATACCTCCGGCTGTATTGCGTACGGAGATTGGGGATCAGGTGGGGAAGCAGTTCTGGAGAGTCGTCGTGGCCGGTGGCGCGGCGGCGGTGTTCACGGCCGTGGCCGCGGCGCCGGCCGGGGCGGCCGAGGGTGGTGTCTCGTTCACCCGTGTCCAAGTGAACGACGGCAAGCCGATCGTGATCGGGGTGTCGAACGAGGTTGCGGTGCCCGCCTCGTTCCGGATGGCGACCACTCAGGCCTGGGAGTACCCAGCGGTGTACCTGTACCGCAACGGTGGGGATGAACTGTGGCACGCCATCGAGACGAGCGACTGCATCAAGGTGAGCTCGGGCGTCTGCGACTTCGACGAGACGATGTACTTCGACCCGAGTGTGTGGGACATGCGCAACAGTGAGGCCGGGGCCTGGAAGGTCGCGGCCCGGGTGTACTTCAAGGGCGACGGCGGTGACACGGACGACGAGGGTCTGACGGTCCACGTCAAGCGCAACTCCCGCCTGACCGTCAACGCCTCGCCCGAACCGGTGGCCAAGGACAAGACCATCACCGTGACCGGAAAGGTCACACGGGCCAACTGGGAGACCAGGAAGTACGCCTCCTACGGAGGCCGCCTGGTCAGCCTGCAGTTCAAGCCCTCCGGCGCCGCCTCCTACACCACGGTGAAGAAGGTGTACGCGAACAGCTCGGGTGATCTCAGGACAACCGTGAAGGCCTCCAAGACGGGTACGTGGCGCTGGGTGTACTACGGCAACACCACCACCGGACCGTCGATGTCGTCCGGGGACAATGTCGTTGTGAACTGATGTCCGCGTCACCTACGTGATGGTGACTGCCGGGTTGGCGTACTACCAGGTCGTTTCGTGAGTCTGCGGTAGCAGATGAGGGTGCAGGCGAGGCTGGTGAAGCCGAGGAAGTGCTCGGCTTTGCGTTCGTAGCGGCGGTGGAGTCGGCGGCAGCCAGCGAGCCAGGCCATGGTCCGTTCAATGGTCCAGCGGTGTCGACCGAGTATCGACGCCCTTGCGGGCAACACGGTGCTGGATGCCTCGCTGTGAAAGCCATTGCCGCAGGTGGCGGTAGTCGTAGCCCTTGTCGGCGTGGAGCTTGCCGGGCCTACGCCGACGAGGGCCGCGACGGGACCGGATCGGAGGTATGCCCTTCACGAGAGGGACCAGGGCCTGGCTGTCGTGGACGTTGGCGCCGGAGATACCGACAGACAGGGGCAGACCGGTCCGCTCGGTGATCAGATGGATCTTCGAGCCGTACTTGCCCCGGTCGACAGGATTCGGACCTGTCAGATCCCCCTTTTTCAGAGCTCGCATGTTCACCGAGTCGATCGCGCACCGCGACCAGTCCAGGTCGCCGCGAGAGCCGAGTTCGTCGAGGACCAGGCGGTGAAGTTTGGCCCACATCCGGGCCCTGGTCCATTCGGCGAACCGGCGGTGGGCCGTCGCACCTGACGGGCCGAAAGAGGCCGCTGGCAACTGCTGCCACGTGAAGCCCGACGTCGCCACGAACACGATCGCGGCCAGCACCTCACGGTCGCCGTGACGACGCCGACCGCCGCCTTGCGGTCGCGACGGCGCCTCCGGCACCACCCGCTGGAACAGCCTCCACAGCTCATCTGGCACTAGCCGCTCAACGATCCCCTCCACAGCAGCAGCCTACTCAGCCAAATGAGATGACTTGTAAGTAGAGGAGGTCGTCGCCGGATTCTTTGGTGTGCAGCACTGCTTGCTTGACTCTCGGGCGACCCGAGACTCGCAGAATGGTCCCGTGCTGAGCATCGGGAGCTTTTCGCTGGTCACCGGTCTGTCGATCACTGCGTTGCGGCATTACGACGACGTCGGGCTACTGAGACCCGCCTACGTCGACCCCGACACCGGATACCGGCGGTACAGGTCTGACCAGGTTGACGAGGCGCGTCTGTACGCGACGTTGCGCCATCTCCAGGTTCCCGTCGAGGCCATGCGCGCGGTTGGCGAACACGGCATCGGCGCTGTGCTTGCCGAGCACCGCGAACGCCTGCAAGCCAGAGCCGACTCGCTGACGAAGCTCATAGAGACCGTAGATCGCTACATGGAGAAAGGGATACCCGTGAAGACCCGCCGTATCAGCCAAGTCACGATCGTGGCCGATGACCTGCCGGCGTCGGTCGCGTTCTACCGCGATGCTTTCGACGCCGCCTACCACGAGGAGATCAGCTCGTTCCAGTTCGGCACATACCCGGACGACGACTTCTTCCTCTTGACGGTGGCCGGCTCCGAGTCACACCCGTGGCCTGGCGGGCCGGCCAAATTCGGCCTGGGCGTCGAGGACATCGACGCCGCGCACGCGCGTGCGCTCGCCGCCGGCGCCGTGGAGATCCAAGCACCGGTCGACAGGCCGTGGAAGCCACGGTCGTCGACGGTGCAGGACCCCGGCGGCAACCACATCGACCTGTACCAGGGGTGAGCCCAAGCCCAGGCCGGTGTGTCATGCGAGAGGTCACCAGGACGACACCGATCAAGCAATGATCCGCCGGACAGAACCTAGTAGTGCTTCGTTACCTTGGGTGATCTCGCCTGGTGGTGGGCCTCTTCGAGGCATGAGGTTGGGGGAGGTGGAGCGGCTCCGGGGTGAGTTATCGGAGTTCGTTGCTGATGTGTTTGCTTCGGTGCCGCGGCGTGATCAGCGGCGGTGGGGCGAGTGTTATCTGCGGGGTCTGATGCTGGATGGCCGGCGCAAGTCGATCCAGCCGATGGCCGAGCGGCTGCCGGACGGCAACATGCAGGCTCTGCAGCAGTTCGTGAACCAGTCGCCGTGGGATCCGCTGCCGGTCAGGCGGCGGATCGCCGAGCGGTTGTGCGAAGCGATCCACCCTGAGGTGTGGGTGGTCGACGACGTGTCGTTCCCCAAGTGCGGCACCGCCTCGGTCGGGGTGGCCCGGCAGTACTGCGGGGCCCTGGGCAAGCGGGCGAACTGCCAGGTCGCGGTCAGTGTGCACGCGGCCACCGACACTGCCTCCTGCCCGCTGGAGTGGGAGTTGTTCCTGCCCGGGGAATGGTCGCAAGACCAGCAGCGGCGTCGGCGGGCCGGGGTGCCCGACGAGGTCGGGCATGTGTCCAAGACGCGTCTGGCGCTGGGGCTGCTGGACCGGCTGGCCGCGCAGGGGCTGGCGGTACCGGTGATCGTGGCGGATGCCGGATGTGGCCGCAGTGTCTCCTTCCGGCTCGCGCTGGAAGAGCGCGGCTGGTCCTACGTCACGGCCGTCGACCCCAAGGAGATCGCCCGGCCCACAGCCGCCGAACCTCATCAGCCCGACTACGGCGGGCTGGGGCCGCCCACACTGCCCCGTTACCGCGACCCCGCCTGACCGCTTCCCGGCCTCATCGACGCCGACACCCTGCTGGCGGATCGAGCACGACTACCGCGAACTCAAACACGGCCTCGGCCTGGACCACTTCGAAGGCCGCACCTGGCGCGGCCGGCACCACCACGTCACCCTCGTCACCGCCGCCCAGGCCTTCCTCACCCTGCGGCGGCTCGACCCAAGATCCAGAACCTAACGAAGCACTACTAGGTGACATCAAGGGAAGTGATGACGTACCGGGCCTCGTCGTCGATCGCGTTCTCCTCCCAGTCCAGGGAGATCCGCACCGGGTGCCCGTCGGGCGCGTACTCCGCCTCGGCCGTGTCCGCGTCGTCCCGTCGCGCCTGGTCCAGTTCGGCGAGGAGCTGCCCGATGGTGGGCACCGCGTCGGGGAGGTCCGCGACCACGCTCCGTCCGCTGTCGTCGAGGCCCGTCGCCTTGGCCACGCTGCCGTTTCGGACGGTGATCCGGAAGGTGCCGATGAGGGCCCGCTCGCCTTCGCTCGACCGGAGCGTGTAGGTGTACGAGGCGGGCTCCTTCCACCGGTCCTGGTGGGAGGCCGGTGCCGGCTTCTCGGTGCCGCAGGCGGTGACCGCCCAGAGCAGCCCTCCGATCAGTGCGGCCTTGAACACGGCACGGGCGGCGGCGGGCACGGGGGTCATGGGGACTGTCCCTTCGAAGACGGCTGTCGCTATGACGCCGGTTGCCTGGGGAACGTTCGGCGGGCGCGTGGACTCCCGCATGTCCGGCGCAGCCGACGGGCCACTCTCCGTGATTTGGACGGGCGCTTCTCGTGCGCTGCATCAGCGCTGTACGGGCCCTAACTGCTGTTTCGAAAAGGTGGCACCACCCGCCCCACCAGGGGAAACAGCAGAAGGGAAGCGTGCCATGGGCAGTGTCTCGCAACCGCAGCGCCGAGCCGTCATCACCGGAGGGCTGGTGGCGACCGCGGCCGTGATCACGGGCTGTTCGACGACGTCGGACAACGGCTCGGCACCGCAGCCGTCGGCCGTGGCGGCGGCGGCTCCCGCCTCGTCCGGGGGCGCACCCCCCAAGACCCCCTCCGCGGCGCTCGCACGGCTGCTGGACGGCAACAAGCGCTGGGTGAACGGGACGCTCCAGCGCCCCAACCAGGGTCTCGACCGGCGTGAGTCCGTCGCCGAGGAGCAGGATCCGTACGGCGTCATAGTCTCGTGCATCGACTCCCGGGTGCCGCCGGAGATGGTCTTCGACACCGGGATCGGCGACCTGTTCTCGATACGCACCGGGGGCCAGGTGGTCGCCCCGGTGGTCACCGGTTCCGTCGAGTACGGGCCCGTGACCTCGGGCACCCCGCTGATCCTCGTCCTCGGGCACCAGCGTTGCGGTGCGGTCAAGGCCTCGTACAAGGCCCTGAAGGAGCGCAAGCCGCTGCCGGGCGACCTCCAGTCGATCGCCGAGGCCGTCCGCCCTGCGTACGAGGCCGTGTCCAAGGTGAAGCACGCCGACCCGGTCGACGCCATGATCCGCGCCCATGCCCAGCAGACGGCCGCCGGCCTGCGCACCGACCCCGCCCTCGCCCCGCTCGTGAAGAAGGGCGGACTGGCCGTCGTCAGTGCCTACTACTCCCTCGACACCGGCCGGATGGAGATCATCGACGGCGCACCCCCCGCCTGACCGGCGGCAGTTCGCCGCGGCGGAGAGCGGGAGTGACGGGAGCGACGGGAGCGACGGGAGTACGAGCCGCCCGAGCCGGGCTCCCGTCCACCGCGCTACCGCCTCAGCCCCGATGTCTTTCAGCCCCGATGTCTTTCAAGTCCCCGGTCCCGATCAGCAACGCGGTCCCCGAATCCTCCGGACCGCCCCCGCGACCACCCCGCCCACCACGACCCCCGCCCAAGCCAGCGCCAGGGCCCGCGCCCCGCGGCCCGGAGGTGTCGGCCGGGCGCCCGGAGCCACCCCGTACGCACTTCCCGCCACGCCGGACACGGGCGGCAGCGCCGATGCCAGCAGTTCCGCCAGATGGACGCCCTCGTGGCCGCCGCTGTCGAACTCGTGGATCTGGGTCCGGCAGCTGAAGCCGTCCGCGAGGACCACCGTGCCTACGTCCGCCGCCCGCAGCCGCGGCAGCAGGACGCGTTCCGCGCAGGCGCGGCTGACCTCCAGGTGGCCTTGTTCGAAGCCGAAGTTGCCGGCCAGGCCGCAGCAGCCGGAGTCCAGTCGTTCGGCGTCGACCCCGGCGTCGCGGAGCAGCTTCTCGTCGGCCTCCCAGCCCAGTACGGCGTGCTGGTGGCAGTGCACCTGGGCCAGTGCGCGGGCCGTTCGGCCGGGGACCTGCGGGGGCTCGTAGCCCGGGGTGTGCTCGGTGAGCAGCTCCGACAGGGTCACCGTCTGTTCCGCCAGCCGCCGCACATCCCGGTCGCCGGGGAACAGCTCCCCAGCGTCCGACCGGAATACGGCGGTACAGCTCGGTTCCAGGCCGACCACCAGACCGCCGTCCCGCAGATGATCGGCCAGGTGGCGGACGGTACGGGCCAGGACGCGTTCGGCGACGCCCAGTTGACCGGTGGAGATCCATGTCAGGCCGCAGCACAGCGGTTCGGTGGGCATGGTCACCCGCCAGCCCGCGTGCTCCAGCAGTTCCACCGCCGCCTGCCCGACGTGCGGATGGAAGAAGTTGGTGAACGTGTCCGGCCACAGCAGTACCGTGCCGTGCTCCCCCGTGACGGTGTGGTTGCGGCGGGCGAACCAGTTCTGCAGCGACTGCCGTGCGAACAGCGGCACTTCCCGGTCCTCGATCCCGGCCACCGCGAGGGCCGCACGCGACAGGGGCGGAGTGTGGGTGAACGCGTTGACCACCGGCCCGAGTCCGGAACGGCCCACAGCCTGGGCGGCGACCGGCAGCCACCCCATCGACAGATCGGACCGCGGCCTGCGCCAGGGCCGACCCGCGTAGTGGTGGGACAGGAACTCCGCCTTGTACGTCGCCATGTCGACATCGGCCGGGCAGTCGCTCTTGCAGCCCTTGCAGGCCAGGCACAGATCGAGCGCGTCCTTGACCGCCCGCGAACGCCAGCCGTCGCGGATCGCGCTGTCGCCGTGCCCGTCGAGCATCTCGAACAGCAGCCGGGCCCGGCCCCGCGTGGAGTGCTCCTCCTCCAGCGTGACCTGGTACGACGGGCACATCACCGTGCCGTCCTCGGTGTCGAGGCGACGGCATTTGCCCACGCCCACACACCGGTTGGCGGCCTCGGTGAACGACCCGCCGTCGTGCGGGAAGCCGAAGTGCAGGTCGCGGGGGGCGTACGGGGCCCAGTCACCGCCGAGGCGCAGGTTCTCGTCGAGCCGGTACGGGGCCACGACCTTCCCGGGGTTCATCCGGTCGGCCGGGTCGAAGATGCCCTTGAGCCGCCCGAACGCCTCCACCAGCTCCTCCCCGAACATCCGCGGCAGCAGCTCGCCCCGGCTCTGCCCGTCGCCGTGCTCTCCGGAGAAGGACCCGCCGAACCCGACCACGAGATCGGCCGCCCGCTCCATGAACCGGCGGCAGTCGGCCACCCCCTGAGCGCTGTACAGGTCGAACGGGATCCGCGTGTGCACGCACCCCTGCCCGAAGTGGCCGTAGAGGCTGGGCCCGGTGTCGCTCTCGTACCCGAACTCCTCGAACAGGCCGCGCAGCCGCCGCAGATACTCGCCGAGCCGCTCCGGCGGCACCGCCGAGTCCTCCCAGCCCTCCCAGGTGTCCGGGTGGTCCGGGATGTGCGCGGTGGCGCCGAGTCCGGCCTCGCGGACCTGCCAGAGCCGCTCCTCGTGGGCGGGGTCGTCGAGGAAGGCGACCTCCGCGTCGTGCTCGGACTCGTGCAGTGCGTCCAGCATCCGGTGGGCGTGCTCGTCGGCCTCCTCGACGGTCTCGCCGCCGAACTGCACCATCAGGAAGGCGTTTCCCTCGGGCATCTGGCCGAGTGCTCCCTCGTTGAGGTGCTTGAGCCGCTCGTCGTGGATCAGATGACGGTCGACGCCCTCCAGCGCGATCGGCTCGTACGGCAGGATTTCCGGTACGGCGTCCGCGGCGAGCGCGATGTCCGGGAACCCCAGCACCACCAGCGTGCGTTCCTTCACCACCGGCACCAGTTCCAGCTCCGCCCGCAGGACGGTGACGAGCGTCGACTCGCTGCCGACCAGCAGACCGGCGACGTCGAAGCCGTGCTCGGGGAGGAGCGAGTCGAGGTTGTAGCCGGAGACGCGGCGGGGGATCCGCGGGAAGCGGCGGCGGATGTCGTCGGCGTACGTGTCGCGCAGGGCGCGCAACCGTCGGTAGAGGGACGCCCGTAGATCACCGTGCCGCTCGATCTCGGCGTACTCCTCGTCGCTCGTCCCCCCGCACCAGAAGCGGGTGCCGTCGTAGAGGAGCACCTCCAGGCGGGCGATGTTGTCGACGACCTTGCCGTGCGCCTGCGCCGTGGCGCCGCAGGAGTTGTTGCCGATCATGCCGCCGATGGTGCAGTTGGCGTGGGTGGCGGGTTCGGGGCCGAAGCGCAGCCCGGTCGGGGCGAGCCGGCGGTTGAGCTCGTCGAGGACGATCCCCGGCTGGACGACACAGGTACGGGCGTCGACGTCGACCGACTCCAGGCCCGTGCAGTACTTCGACCAGTCGATGACCACGGCCGTGTTGGCGCACTGACCCGCCAGGCTCGTCCCGCCGCCCCGCGACAGCACGGGCGCGTCGTGCTCCCGGGCGACGGCCACCGCCTCCGCGGCCGCCTCCGGGGTGTGCGGTACGACCACACCGATCGGCGTCTGGCGGTAGTTCGAGGCGTCGGTGGAGTACGCGGCCCGGCTCCCGGCGTCGAAACGGACCTCGCCGTCGACGCGCCGGCGCAGCGCGGCCTCCAGGGCGGCCTGGTCGGGCGGGGGTCCGGCCTCGCGACGTACGACGGGAGCGGGCAGCTCCGAGGTCCCCATGAACCCCTCCTCGGTGTGGTGGCGGGCCCCGCCCGGGTACCCGCAACCGCACCGGCAACCGCCCGGCGCCCGAACCGCTGACTACTCCGGCGTCGTCTCGGCCGCGAAGTCGGGCATCAGCGCGCCCATCGCCTCGCGCTGGGTGGGGCCCATGAACCGCGCCAGCGCCTCCTTGACCGTCTCGGCGAGAACCCCGGAGGCGTCCTTGAGCAGGCCCCGTGCCTTCTCGGTGAGGGCGACCTCGACGCCCCGCTTGTCGCCGCAGACCGACTTGCGGGTGACCAGGCCGGCGTGCTGGAGACAGGCGATCTGGTAGGTGAGCCGGGTCTTGGGGCGGCCCAGGAGCTCGGCGATCCGCGTCATGCGCAGGGCCTCCCCGGGGTCCCCGGCGAGCAGGCACAGGACCAGGAACTCGTCGTGCGAGATGTCCAGCCGTTCTTTGACCACGCCGCGCAGCTCCTGCTCGACGGCCCCCGTCGCGGCCAGCATCAGCATCCAGGCGTGCAGCTCGGCAGGCAGGAGCCCGTCGCCGGAGGCGGAGGGGCATTCGGGGAGGTCGGCCATGATTTCGAGTGTAGCTGTTGTCCAAAATTGGAGTATCGGCTAGCGTGGGGTCATCCAAATTTGGACTACACATGCGCCCCCCATGACCCCGATGCCCAGGAGTGAAAGATCATGACCGTCGCCGTCGAAACCGGAACATGGCAGCTCGACCCCAGCGCCTCCACCGTCGCCGTCCGGCACCGGACGTTCTGGGGCCTGATGACCGTGAAGGGCACCTTCGACGCCGTCACCGGCAACGGCGAGGTGCGGCCCGACGGATCCGCCGCCGGCACGATCACCCTTGACGTCGCCTCCCTGGACACCCGCAACGCCAAGCGCGACGAGCACCTGCGCTCCGCCGACTTCTTCGACGCCGCCCACCACCCCGAGATCACCTTCTCGGTCCGCAGCGCCGAGCTGCGCGACGGCGACACCGTGCACGTCGTCGGTCAGCTCACCGTCCGCGGCATCAGCCGCCCCAAGTCGTTCACCGCCCGACTCGTCGGCGCGGACACCGGATCGCTCACCCTGGACGCCGAGTTCACCGTGGACCGCGACCAGTTCGGCATGGGCTGGAACCAGCTCGGCATGATCCGCGGCCTCACCACGGTCGCCGGCACGCTCCGCTTCACCCGGACCGCGGCAGCCTGACGTCCGCGCTCGACAGTGTCTGCGGTACGGCCGTGAAGGCCCGCAGCCGGATCCGTACGCCCGGACGGGGGAGGACGAACCTCCCTGCGGGCGGCCGGAGTTCATAGCGGGCCGTAGCGTGAGCGGGCAGCGTGGCCGGGCCCCGTACGACCGTCCAGTACTGGTTCATGCCCTGCCCCGTGGTGAGCGTGAAGTGGGGCGCGAGCGCGGCGGCTTCCGTGTTGGTGACCTCGACGCCGAGGCGGCTCACGGCAGTCGGCGCCGCCCATCGCGCGGACACCACCCGCAGGCGCAGCGGAGGCGTCCCCGTCGCCGCCCATGCCGCGCTCGTCAGAGCCGGCGTGAGCAGGAGCACGGCCGCCGCGATACGTGCCGGGCGCCGGGACAGCATCCCCGGACGCGGCTGCCAGGCGGTCGCGAACTCCGACGCCGGGGCGGTCACCGCCGCCGCGAGCCACAGCGGCGTCATCATCACGTAGTAGCCGTCCTGGGACCGCGTCGCCAGAAAGAACGCGCACCACGGCAGAACGGTCGCCGCGGGCCCCAGCCGCCGAACGAACAACACGAACAGCGCGAAGAGCCCCGCCGCCAGCAGCATGCTCGCGTGCGAGTACCAGTCGAGCCGGTCGCTGCCGTCGGTGAAGTACAGGGACACGCCGACCACTCCCTGTCCGTGGATCACCGCGCCCTGCGTCAGCGGCAGCGCGATGCCCCGGACCCAGGTGCCCGGCTCGCTCACGACGAAGTAGGTGTTGACCAGCAGCCACACGACCCCGGCGGCCCCGGCGATCCGCGCCACCACCAGCGCCGCCGCCCGCGCCCCCGACTCCCCGCGCCGCACGGCGTAGACCCCGGCCAGCAGGAACGGCGTGACGAACCACGGCAGTTGCTGTGCCGCGCAAGCCGCCCCCAGACACGCCGCCCGCGCCAGCCCGGCCACCCCGAGCCGCCCGCCCCGCCCGAGCCGCGGCCACCGCACCACCACCGGCACCAGCAGGGCCAGCGCCACGATCGCCGGATAGCCGAGGCGGCCGTACGACGGCAGGAAACCGAAGCCGAGGCAGACCATGGTGGCCGCCGACCGCCACGGCGTGGGCAGCATCCGCCACAGCGCGACGGCGCCGGCGATGAGCGCGGCCGTGCTCACGACCGTCGCGGGCAGTGCCCCGTGCCCCAGCCACAGCAGCGGCGCGGTGAGCAGCGGTGTCAGCGGCGGATAGCCGTACGTGAAGTCGTAGCCGCCCGTGACCGTCGGGGTGAGGGCGACGCCGTGGCCGAAGAGCCAGGGCCACGGCTGCCCGTAGACCGGGTGCCCGGCGACCAGTTCACGGGCGGCCTGGGTGGTGAGGATCGCCTCGTCGCTGCCGCCGTGGTTCATCGCCCACGCGCACAGCGTCAGCGTCACGGCGGTCACCAGGACGCACAGGTCGAGGCGGGCCAGTGAGCGCGCCCGCCGCACGACCAGGGTCAGCACGCCGCACGCCAGGATCGAGGCGTAGCACGCCGAGATGACGGCGGCCACGACAAGACGGTGACTGGCCGCCTGGGTCCAGATCGGGCGGGTGCCGACGAAGAGGCTGATGTCCGCGAGGAGGGTCAGGACGCGGTGCCACTGGGCGGGGGGTTCCGGGACGGCGGGCGCCGCCGGCCGCGTCCACCGGCCGGGCGCCACCCGTTGCTGTTCTGCCGACTGCACGGCACCGGAACGTAATCATGCCTGGTGAGCGGGGTGCCCCCGGAGGTGAAGAGTCCGGTGTGAGGCGGGTGAGAAGATCCCCGGGAAGGGCTGGTACACGCCCCGCACGAGGGGCTAGTACACGTCCCGAACGTACCGTTTCGCCGCCGCCAGCTGCTTCACGTACGCCGCCGCCTCGGCCTCCTCCAGCCCGCCGTGCGCGACCGCGATGTCCCGGAGCGCCTGGTCCACGTCCTTGGCCATGCGCGAGGCGTCGCCGCAGACGTAGAAGTGGGCGCCGTCCTGGAGCCAGCGCCACAGCTCGGGGCCGTGCTCGCGCATCCGGTCCTGCACGTACACCTTGTTGCGCTGGTCCCGGGAGAACGCGGTGTCGAGGCGGGCGAGGGCGCCCTCGTCGAGGAGCGTGGTCAGCTCCTCCTCGTAGTAGAAGTCGCTGGCCCGGTGCTGCTCCCCGAAGAACAGCCAGTTGGGTGCCCGGTGCCCGAGCGCGCGCCGCTCCTGGAGGAAGCCGACGAACGGGGCGACACCGGTGCCCGGGCCGACCATCACCATCGGCGTCGAGGCGTCCGCGGGCGGCCGGAAGTGCGGGGAGCGCTGGACGAAGACCGGCACCTCGGTGTCCGGTTCGGCATCGGCCAGGAAGGGCGAGCAGACCCCGCCGCGCGGCCGGCCGTGCAGGTTCTCGTACCGCACGACGGAGACCGTCAGCGACACGCTGTGCGGGTCGACGAGCGGGCTGGACGATATGGAGTACAGGCGCGGCTGGAGCTTCTTGAGCACCCCGGCCCAGTCCTCGGCGCTCGCCCGCACCGGATGCTCGGCGATGACGTCCGCGGCCTGCCGACCCCAACTCCACTGCGCCAGACCGTCCTTGTTGTCGGGCCGCAGCAGCCGGCGCAGCTCCCGGTCGTCGCGGACGCGTTCGGCGACGAAGCGGAGCAGGTCAGGGGTGATCCTCGTGATGTCCAGGTGCCGGTGCAGGGCCTCGGCGAAGGTGGTCCCGCCGACGCCGTCCAGCTCCAGGGCGGTCGATCCGTCGACGCCGGTGACCGCCAGCCACTCCTCCACCAGCGCGGGCGAGTTGACCGGCCGCACGCCGAGCGCGTCGCCCGCCTCGTACGTCAGCGGGGTCCCGCTCGTGTCGAAGGTGAAACGCCGCACCTCCTTGCCCGCACCGGTCCGGCTGAGCAGCCGGTTGCCGACGAGGCGGGCGGTGGCGGGGGCGGGCTTGGCACCGGCCTTCGGTTTCCCGGTCGGCTTCGGGACAGCGGGTGTCTGCGTGCCGCCCAGTGCCGTCAGGACCTGGTCGAGCCACACCCCGGCGGACGGCTCGAAGTCCGGTTCGCAGTCCGTACGGGGGGCCATGCGCACCGCGCCCAGTTCGCCCAGCCGCGCGTCCAGCCGACGCCCGTGGCCACAGAAGTCGTCGTAGGACGAGTCGCCGAAAGCGAGCACGGCGTACCGCACCCCGTCCAGCCGCGGAGCCTCCGCGTCGGACAGCGTGTCCCAGAAGCCCGACCCGTTGTCCGGGGCGTCACCGTCGCCGAACGTGCTGGTGATGAAGAGAAGGTCGGCCGCACGGGCGAGAGCGGGGACATCGGCCTCGTCCATGCCGACCAGGGTGGCCCGGTGCCCCGCCGCGCCCAGTCGCTCGGCGGTGGCGGTGGCGAACTCCTCGGCGTTGCCGGTCTGCGAGGCCCACAGCACGACGACCTCACGGCCGTCACGCGTCACCGGTTCCGCCGCCGTGCGGGAGTACATCCCGGCGAGCACGCCGTTGACCCACAGTGCGTGCTCGGGGCTGAAGGGCGCGTCCGGCGGCAGGACGGGGATCCCGGGTGCGCCGCTCCCGATGCCGGCGAGGAAGCCCGTCAGATACAGGCGTTCCTGGGCGGTCAGGACGGGCGGCGGGGAGGGTGCCAGACCGAACGGATCAGCGGAGCCGGGTGTGACAGCCGTCGGCGTCAGCGCCTCAACCGGCCCCACCGGCCCTTCCGGCACCGGAGCCGCCACCCTGGTCAAGGACACCGCGCACACCTTGAACTCCGGCTGGAAGGAGATCGGGTCCACCGCGTCGCTCGTCACCGCGTTGACGCTCAGATACTCCCCGAAGAGGTCGTTCCAGTGGAACGGCGCGAAACAGCCCCCGGGCCGCACCCGGTCCGTCACCACGGCCGGCAGTACCGCCCGCCCCCGCCGCGAGGCGACCTCCACCCGGTCCCCGTCGGCGATCCCCAGCTCACGCGCGTCCCGCGGATGCACCTCCACGAACGGCCCCGGGTTCAGCTTGTTGAGCTTGGCGACCCGCCCGGTCTTGGTCAACGTGTGCCACTGGTGCTGCACCCGCCCGGTGTTCAGTACGAAGGGGTAGTCGTCGTCGGGCATCTCGGCGGCCGGCATGTGCGGCCGCGCATGGAAGGCGGCCCGCCCGCTCCCGGTAGGGAACCGCAGCTCGCCGTCCGCGCCGACGTACCGGATCGGATTGCGCTCCGGGCCCGCCACATCGGCGGCCGGCCACTGCACGGGCGTGGCCCGCAGCCGCTCGTACGTCACCCCCCGCAGATCCCAGCCGGTCACCGGGTTCCAGGCCCGCCGTATCTCCTCGAAGACGTCCTCGGCACTCTCGTACGAGAACCCCTTCTCGTACCCCATCGCGCACGCGACCGCCGCGATGATCCGCCAGTCCGCCATCGCCTCCCCGGGCGGGTCGGTCATGGCCCGGGTCAGCGTCAGATTGCGCTCACTGTTGACGAAGACGCCCTCGCCCTCGGTCCACATCGCGCCGGGCAGCACGACATCGGCGTACGCGTTGGTCTCGGTCTCACCGAAGACGTCCTGCGTGACGACGAACTCGGCGGCCTCAAGACCCTCGATGACCGTACGGCGGTTGGCGACCGAGGCGACGGGATTGGTGCAGATGATCCAGCAGGCCTTGATCTCGCCGTCGGCCATCTTCTGGAACATCTCGACGGTGCCCTTGCCGACCCCGTCGGCACGCAGCGTGCCCGGCGGCAGCTCCCACAGCTCCTCGACGAAGTCCCGCTCGGCCTCGACGAGCACGGACCGCTGCCCCGGCAGCCCCGGCCCCATGTACCCCATCTCGCGCCCGCCCATGGCGTTGGGCTGCCCGGTGAGCGAGAACGGCCCGGAGCCCGGCCGGCAGATGGCACCCGTTGCCAGATGCAGATTGACCAGGGCGTTCGTGTTCCAGGTGCCGTGCGTGGACTGGTTGAGCCCCATCGTCCAGCAGCTCATCCACTCGCCCGCCTCGCCGATCAGCCGGGCGGCCGTGCGCAGGTCGTCCTCGTCGATCCCCGTGATCTCCGCGACGGCGGCCGGCGCGTAGTCGGCGAGGAAGGCGGGCATCTCCTCCCAGCCCTCGGTGTGGGCCGCGATGAAGTCGGGGTCGGTGTGGCCGTTCTCGACGAGCAGGTGCAGCAGGCCGTTGAGCAGGGCGAGGTCGGTGCCCGGCTTGATCTGGAGGAACAGGTCGGCCTTGGCGGCGGTGGCGGTGCGTCGCGGGTCGACCACGATGAGTTTCGCGCCCGCCTTGACCCGATCCATCATCCGCAGGAAGAGGATGGGATGGCAGTCGGCCATGTTCGAGCCGGTGACGAGGAACACGTCGGCCTTGTCGAAGTCCTCGTACGACCCGGGCGGCCCGTCGGCGCCCAGGGAGAGCTTGTAACCAGCCCCGGCACTGGCCATGCACAACCGCGAGTTCGACTCGATCTGGTTGGTGCGGACGAACCCCTTGGCCAGCTTGTTCGCCAGGTACTGGGCCTCCAGGCTCATCTGCCCGGACACATAGAAGCCGACCGCGTCCGGCCCGTGCTCGTCGATGATCGAGCGGAGCCGGCGGGCGGTCTCGGCGATGGCGTCGGCGACCGGGGAGGGCACCGGCTCCTCGCCCCGGTCGTCCCTGACCAGCGCGGTGGTCAGCCGCCCGGGCGCGGCGAGCATCTCGGCCGTGGTCGCGCCCTTGGTGCACAACCGGCCCGCGTTCGCCGGGTGCGCCTTGTCACCGGACGCCTTCAGGACCGTACGCCGCCCGTCGGGCCCCATCCCGACGTCCAGCAGGATTCCGCAGCCGACCCCGCAGTACGTGCAGACCGTCCGGACCTGAGTCGTGGAGACCGGAGTCGTGGAGGTGGTCGAGATCACGCGCTGCCCTTCTCCGGCGGTCGGGGTGGTGAGTGAAGCGTACGAATTGCCCGTTACGTCGATGTCACATCCCTTGATCATGAGGAGTTACGTCGGCCACACAGTTGCAGACGAGGCGATGTGAGGGGGTGGGTGGTGCCGTGCGGGACGGTTTCGGTGCGGTCGCGCACCGTGTCGCTGTTGGGCCGAACGGGTGACTTGGCGTAAGAATTGGCTGGTGCAGGCATTGAAGGCAAGTCAGGTCGGGGGGAGCCGGTGAACAGCCACGACGTCACCGATGAACAGTGGGAAGGGCTCGCCCAGGTCGTGCCGTTGCGCGGCCGTGACGCCTGGCCGTCCGCGGTGGACCACCGAGTCCCCCCGGAGGCGGTGACGGAGCCGCGCCGCCGGTTCGTCGTTCTGCGGGTCAACGTCTTCGCGGACGCCCGCGATGTCGCCGAGACCCTGATGGCGGGGATTCCGGTGCTGCTGGATCTGACGGGAGCGGAGACCGAGGTCGCCAAGCGGGTGCTGGACTTCAGCACGGGTGTCGTCTTCGGGCTGGCGAGCGGGATGCACCGGGTGGACCGGAACGTGTTCCTGCTGACGCCGCCCGGGACCGAGGTGAGCGGGTTGATGGAGGGGGCGGGGGTTCCGGGCACGTGACGGTGCCGGGCGGCTGACGGCGCCGGGTGTCTGACGTTGCTGAGCTTTGTCTTGCGGGTGCGGGTCGTCTGTGGCTGGTCGCGCCCACGTGCGGTCCCTCGATCGTAGGAAGGGCGCCGGGGTGGAACGGTTCGCCTGATCGCCGGGGGCCTACGGTCCGGGCATGGCCGTGTTCTCGTCTGAGTTGTCTCCTGCCCGCCTCCCAGGCGAGGCGTGTCCCGGGCGTCCTCAGGTCACCGAGCTGCGGCTGTCCGCGTTCGCCGGGCATCGGAGGGTCGCGCTTCCGCTCGGCGCGCTCACGTTCTTCGCCGGGCCGAGCGGGTGCGGGAAGACGACCGCGTTACGGGCGTACGAGGCGCTGGCGCGGCTCGGCGGCGGTGCCGGGGTGGGGGAGGTGTTCCCCGATCCGGTCGCGTGCGTTCCGGAACGGGCCCGGCCCGACGCACAGCGGCGGCGTGGCTTCCGGATCGGGTGCACGGCCGACGGTCCCGAGGGGCCCGTGCGGCTCGATGTCGCCGTCCAGGCCGAGCCCGGCCTGCGGATCGTGGGGGAGCGGTTGAGCGCGGGTGGGCTCGTCCTGCTGGAGACGGCCCTGCGTGATCCGAGCCGGCCCTTTGTGCAGGCCGCCTGGCATACGGCCGGTCAGTCGCCGGTGACGCGGGCTCCGCTGCCCGATGACCGGCTCGGAACCGCGCTGCTGCCGCTGCGGGTGGCCGGGAAGACGGACGGGCAGCGACGGGTGCTCGCCGCCGCGGAGCAGATGGTCGTGGCGTTGCGGTCGGTCTTCGCCTGTGATCCTCGGCCCGAGCGGATGCGGGGGCCCGTGCCGGTCGGTTCCGGGCGGTTGCTCGCCGGCTGCGACAACCTTGCCGAGGTGCTGTGGCGGACCCGTGCCGAGTGCGGGCGGCGGCATGGGCAGCTCGTGGCGGCGGTGCGGGCGGGGTGTGCGGGGGAGGTGGCGGATGTGGTCGCCGAGGTGTTGGGGGACGGGACGGTGCGGGGGG
>NZ_LGUR01000253.1 GCF_001270495.1 Streptomyces viridochromogenes | reverse complement strand
GTCCTGAGGGGTGCGGGGCGGGGCGGGGCTGGGCTGCGAGGGGCAGGACTCAAGGGGGGGACGGGGAGCGGGTTGGGGCGCGTAAGGGGCGTGCGGGCAGCTCGGGCGTGCGCCTGGTGTCCGAGAGTGAGATGTGCGCCTGCGGTGCCGTGGTTACGTGTGCCAGGCGGGACGTGAGGTGTGCGCCTGGCGGGCCGTGAGCTGTGCGCCTGGCGGCTCGTGAGGCGTGTGCCTGTCGGGTCGTGAGGCGTGGCTGAAGTCGTGCGGCGGATGCGGCCGTCCGGGCGTACGGTCGGAGACATGCGCATTGTCATCGCTGGTGGTCATGGTCAGATCGCGCTGCGGCTGGAGAGGCTGCTCGCCGCACGCGGGGACGAGGTCGCGGGGATCATCCGCAAGGCCGAACAGGCAGACGACCTGCGGGAGGCCGGTGCCGAACCGATCCTGCTGGACCTGGAGTCGGCCTCGGTCGAGGAAGTCGCGGCACAACTCCAGGGCGCGGACGCGGCCGTCTTCGCCGCGGGCGCGGGCCCGAGCAGCGGGACGACCCGCAAGGACACGGTGGACAGGGGCGCGGCGGTCCTGTTCGCGGACGCGGCGGTCCAGGCGGGCGTACGGCGCTTCCTGGTCGTGTCGTCCATGGGCGCGGATCCGAGCCACGAAGGCAACGAGGTCTTCGACGTCTACCTGCGCGCGAAAGGCGGAGCCGACGAGTACGTCCGCGGCCTGGCCGGCCTGGACTGGACGATCCTCCGCCCCGGCATCCTGACGAACGACGCCGGAACCGGCCTGGTGCGCCTGGAGGCCCACACCGGCCGCGGACCGATCCCGCGCGACGATGTGGCCGCCGCACTCGCGGAGTTGCTCGACACTCCGGCCACGGCCGGCCTGACGCTCGAACTCATCAGCGGCTCGGCCCCGGTGTCGGTGGCGGTGAAGTCGGTGGCGGGGAACTGAAGATGGGCTCGGAAGATGGGCTCGGAGGGGGTTCCCGCCGCGCAGGACGCGCTGTTGCGCCGCATGTACGAGGTCTTCTCGACGGACGAGCGAGAACCCTTCATGGAACGGTGCCTCGCACCCGACGTGGACTGGCCGAACGTCCTGGACGGAGTCCGGCTGCGCGGTCGTGAGGCGGTACGCGCGTACTGGGCGCGGCAGTTCGCGGCCGGGCATCCCCTCGTACGGCTGGAGGGCCTCCGCCCGGACGCGGACGGCGAGGCCGTGGTGGCGACCGTACGGCCCGGGATGCGCGATGCGTCGGGCGATCTGTGGACGGAGGAGACGGTCGAGCACGTGTACCGATTCGACAGGGACGGGCTGGTGACGCGGATGGGAGACGTGCGGACCCGTTCGTCGGGCGGCCCGGCCGCCTCGGGGTGAGGCCGGGGCTTCCCGGGTAAGGCCGGGCTACTCGGGGCGGGGCCGGGGCTTCCCGGGCGAGACCGGGACTCGGCGCATGAGGCTGTGCGTCCAGCTTGCTGGGGCTCGGAACAGTTGCTCAAGACCGGTGATTGGCACACGTTCTCAGACACACGTTCTCATACACACATGCTCTCAGAACAGCGGAAGCTGGCCAGGGAACTCGGGCACGACGTACCCGTCCAACGCGGGCTGCGCGGCCCCGAGTTGTGCCTGTCTGCACGATCCGGGACAGGACACGAGTTGCCCGTTCTCCCGCGCGCCGGGCGGATCGTGCCGTGCGAACCGACCGGCGACGACGGCGATCTCACGACGGCACTCGGGGCAGCTTCTGCGGCGCATGGACATGGGATCAGTCTGCCTCGGGCCTGACTGGCTCTGGAACGCGAAAACCCCTCCGCTCTACGTTTCCGTAGAGCGGAGGGGTTTCCCCAGTGTGGCGGCGCCAGGATTCGAACCTGGGAAGGCATGGACTTCAGCGGGGGACGCATGGGGGGGGAGAAGCCTCCGGACGTTGGGGTAGCACCTGACGACACTGAGTCGCGGGCC
Source organism: Streptomyces viridochromogenes (assembly GCF_001270495.1). Classification (GTDB taxonomy): domain Bacteria; phylum Actinomycetota; class Actinomycetes; order Streptomycetales; family Streptomycetaceae; genus Streptomyces; species Streptomyces viridochromogenes_A. Next base: position 193,337 of record NZ_LGUR01000253.1, on the reverse strand, counting down.
CTCCAACCTGCGAATCATCGCCCTACAGCCCGACATCCGGCCCCGGTGACGCGACTAGGGCGCGTATCGAATTGTGATCAAGGGGCGGTTCTCGTGAGGCCCTTGAGCCAGATCATTGAGGCGCGCAGGTGGAGGCCGGCGAGGTAGCTGTCCGAGGTCTTGTCGTACCGGGTGGCGATGCCTCGCCAGGCCTTGAGCTTGTTGATCAGGCGCTCGACGGTGTTCCTCTCCTTGTAGAGGTCGGCGTCGTGGCTGACGGGGCGACCGCCTCTGGAGCCCTTCTTCTTTCGGTTGGCGGCTTGGTCCTTCTTCTCGGGGATGATTGCTTTGATGTGGTGTTTGCGCAGGTGGGCCCGGTTGCCGCGGGACGAGTAGGCTTTGTCCCCAGCGACCGCGTCCGGGCGGGTGCGGGGGCGTCCGACGGGCCCGCGGACCCGTACCTTGCCCAGCACGGGGATGAACTGTGGGCGGTCCGCGGCCTGTCCCGCGGTCAGGACGAAGGCCAGCGGGCGGCACTTGCGGTCGGCGGCGAGGTGGACCTTGCTGCTCTGCCCGCCCCTGGAGCGTCCCAGGAGGGCGGCCTTGAGCCGGAGTCTGCGTCGGCGCCGGATGCGTCGTCGCTCCTCGCGCTCGGGATCTGCTTCGGCTTCCTGCCCGCTTCGTTCTTCGGAGTCGCCCCTTTTGACCTGGCCTTCTCCTCCTCGGCCGCAGCTTTCTCCAGGGCAGTGAGGACGTCCTGGTCCAGGTGCATCCCAGCGGCGTCCTGGTGAGCGCGCGCGGTGGTGGAGTCGATGCTGACCAGGGACAGGTCCACCTCGCCCCGCTTCGCTGCTTCCGCGATCAGTCCCTCCAGCAGGGACTTGAAGACGCCCGGGTCACGCCACTGCCGGAAACGGTTGTGCACAGTGGACCAGACGCCGAACTCCTGCGGCATCTCCCGCCACTGCCCGCCGGTCTTGAACCGCCAGATCACGCCCTCGAACTGTTGTCGCAGCCGCTCTGGGTACGGGCCGTACTCTCCGATCTGCAGGTACGGCTCGATGAACTCCCATTCCTCGTTGCTCAGTTGCACTCGCGTCACGAAAGAAGATCTACCGGTGCAGGCACCGCCGCGAGGGCGATTCCCGCAGATTGATCACGGCCCAATATGCACCCTAAGATCAGCCGAGACCACGATGGGCGGCCCACAACGCCCCGGCACGGCTGGCAGCCTCGGAGACCAGGGCCGCCAGTTCGGGTATATCGGGGACAGGGAACGAGACGTATGCGCCCCGACCACCACCGACTGGTCTGCCATAGGCCTTCACGGCGAGGTGACCGTCCGGGAGAAGCCGGACGTTGAGAGTGGTCAGCGTGAACGCTTCACCGCGTCGAGTGTCCGTCCAGCGGAGCGCCTGCGGGACCGTGACATTGATCGCCAGAGCACTTATTTCCAGATCGCTGCTCATGGACGGATGATCTCACGCGAGTCGCCACAGGCGGCCGCCACCGGCTTATGCAGCAGGCAGTTTGATCACGACTCGATACGCGCCCTAAGGCGGGCTGCGTCAGGCCGCCTCACTCCAACCCGCGCCCCCCGGGGAGCGCTCATGCGAGGGCATCCCTCGCCAGGCTCTGCGCCCGCGGGAAGTCAGGAGGACCGGTCGGGTCTGAGCGCCAGGCGACGTGGGAAATTCAGGGGATCCGCTGCTGGAATCTTGGCCGGATCGGAGCAGCGGACCCCCGGGTAGACGCAGGTGCACGTCTCACTGTCTAGGGAAGAAGTGAGGGGTGTACGTGCAAGGAATCCACAGCACGGCGGTGTGACCCCTATCACATGGCGACGCTCTGTGGTCGAGCAGACACAACGACCGTCCATGCGGGACAATCGCGCAAACAACAGCATGCCGTGGCATTCAGCCCTACCAACATCCTTGGCCGGATCGGGGGTTGATGTGCGGCCTCGGGTAGATGGATACAGGTGCTCATGGGCAACTCGCCCGTGGGAGCTGCTGCGTCGACTCACGGCGCATCCGCTCCCCCCTCGGTATGTCCAAAGTCAGGGTTGCGCACATGCTCGCTGCCGTGTGTGCAATCGCTGCCCCCCACTTCGACCTTCTCTCGCAATCACGGGCTGATCAGATGGAGAATCTGACCCCGTACTCAGCCGGTTCGATCCTGATCAATGCCTTCTGGCCGCAACTCGCGTGGCTGGTCAAGCGGACATGCAGCACCATCGCCGGCCTGTGTTCTCGGACGCTCGACAGCACGTTGATGTTCTTCGTGAACCGTGTCGAGCAGTTGCGACTCCGTCGAGGCGATCCTCGGCACACCCCGCATGCCACTTCGGCGGAGCGACCTTCCAGCGGCGACGCGCCCGACACCGTCGGAGAGAAGAAGGCGTCACTCGCTAAAGCGCCCCGCCAAAAGACAACTGTTACGGACACACTGAACACCTTCACCGACAGCGCAGGAACGGGTGAGAGTTAGCAGAACATCGATGAGGTGGTCGCCTGCACTGTTCTTCTCGAACAAAACGCCACACGAAAGGCGGCCACCTGTCACACCTAGAGAGAAATATTCGCTGCAACACCAAAGGATCAGTCTCGGTATTCTTCTACGTTTCGACAGGCCTGGAATAGGGTTTCATGCGGTGGCTTAGAATCGAAAACCGCCGGAACAGCGGTACCAGCGACTGCCCCTCCAACTCGGAGGGGAATCACCGCATGCCTTCAGACAGGCTGTCCACAGCGGAGCAGCAGGATTACGATGACTTTTTCCGCGCCGAGTTCACCCCTATCACCAGGCATGTCTTGTCCTTGGGCGCCAGCATCGAAGAGGCGAAAGACGCGGCTCAAGCCACCCTTCTAGATCTACTGAAAAATTGGCACTCCGTACGCGCCCCACGAGCCTGGTGCCGGAAGGCAGCAGCAAATCATTACCTTCGCAGCGAAATGAGAGCCAATAGAGGTCTAGAGCTTAGCCGACAGGAATTCATTGCACGTCGAGGCGAAGACGCTCACAATCTGGCCAGCTCACTCGAAGAATGGGAATTTGTGATTGATTTCGTCCAGAAGCACCTGACCGGCGCGCAGCGGATAATCATGGCGTGGCATCTCGACGGATATACACCACGGGAAATCGCTCAAGTATTGAATAAAGATATGGCGACTGTTAGATCAAACCTACGCCATGCGAGAATTAAACTGGCCTCAGCCCTGAAAAACGAATATCCAGAGTTGACTAAACCGACCTAACCAGAGGAGAGCCGCACGCTCGCACGACCGACCTCGCAGATGGCATCGTGAGTGGGCTCAGACCCAACTCACCTTCGTGGACCGAGAACGGGCCGTCAGTCTCCGCAACTGGCCGTCACACCTGCTCTGGGTTCCTGAGTGTCTGTCCTGCTACCTCCACGAACAGCAGGTACACCTCCTGTAGTGAGACAGCCTCGTACTCGGCTCTGATCTCTCCGACATTAGGTGCCGAGGCTTGGACAGCTTCGATCCAATGCTTGAGTAGATAACTTGCAGTAGAGGCCCGTAGGACCAGGTCGTCTGCTGCGTCGCTCAGTTGGGGAGGCCCCCAGAGCTTCAGATGGTTTCCTGCTGACGCCAAGGCAAGCGCTACCCGATCCTGTTCAAGGTGCTCTTCATCGCCTGGGACTTGTCCACGAGCAAGCGTTCCTACGCACATTGCTCGTGCACGGTTAGAAGCTGAATAGAGATCCATAATCTGGGTGCAGGCCAACCGCCGCTGCTCACGAGCCCAGTGCCGATGCTCGATGTCAGCTTGGTCCTGCGTCTGCTGAAGCAGCGCGGTGGCAGTTCTCTCTGCACCGATCCGCGCGCCGCGCACTGCTCCTATGCCGCCGGCGATGGAACCGCCAAGCGCCCCAACCATTCCTACAACACCGGCGACGACTGCAGCCAAGCCCTGATCCATACAGACATCATGTAGTAGGAAGCCGCGTGCGGTCGCTCTGTGCAGGCAATCCAAGCGGCGTCTAAAGGTTGCACAAGGCCGTGGTCGGGCGGGTCGAGAGTCACGATCGGGCGTCGTCCAGTGCCGCGATCACGGCCACAGGATCGCCGTTGTACGTGACGTGCGGTTCATCTGACTCGGGAGGAACAAAGCGAGTGCGGTAACGGCGAAGGTCGCTCTCAGAGAAGTAGATCGAGTTGGGGTCATGTGCGTGGGACTCGTTGCGCTCGTTGATTCTTGACCACAGCTCATCGTGGCTTGCCTCGAGATAGACCAGTAGCGGCGTGGCGCCAGCATCGGTCGCGATAGTTCGCCACCGGGCGCGGTCGTCCGGAGTCCAGAATCCATGGTCAACAACGACATCACGCCCTGCCTGAAGCAGTTCGCGCAGTTCAACCGCAACATCCTTAAGGACCGGCCGCTCAAGAGTGGGGCTCTTGATGCTCGGCAGGAGCGCCCCCGGCGGTAGCTGGCCGGACGTGATCAGCTCCGCGTAGTGGGCGGCAATTCCGGACTCGGCACGAACTTCGGGCTGTCCACGCTGATCGGCAAGCCGCTCGCGGTCATCTCCGACGCCCGGCTGTCCGGCAACGACAACAGCCAAGTCGTCGAACGGCTGCTGACGATCTCCGGCGAGGGCACCATCGACATCGACCGCAAGTACCGCGCGGTGTGGACCGGCAAGCTGCCTACCCGGCTGGTGGTCCTGTCCAACGAACTGCCGCACTTCGGCGACTCATCCGGCGTCATCGCCCGCCTCTTCGTGCTGCTCAACATGCGAGTGTCCTGGCTGGGCAAGGAAGAGCCCACCCTCTTCGACCGGCTCACCGCCGAGATGCCCGGCATCCTCAACTGCGCTCTCGAAGGGCTCGCCCGTCTCCAGCGCACGGGCCGGATCACGGAACCGCCATCCAGCCGTGAAGCTGTCACCACCATGCAGGACACCGCCTCACCCACATCCGCGTTCATTCGGGAACGCTGCACTACCGGACCCACCTGCTCTGTGCCCGTGGAAGCACTTTGGTCGGTCTGGCGGGAGTGGGCCGAGGACAACGGCGTGCGCCCCGGCACCAAGCAGGTGTTCGGCCGCAACCTGTTCTCCGTGGTCCCCCAGCTCAGCCGCTCGCGTCCCCGCGACGCCTATGGCCGGCAGGTGGTCACCTACACCGGGATCACGCTGAACGTGCCCGAACCACATTTGCCTGAGCCGCGACTCATCGCGTCTCAAGGCCCCTCTGAGAGCCGCTGAGTGCCGATGAGCCGCGACTCAGAGGAATGTATTTCCACCACTCTCCCCGCTCGCCCCACCTTCGCTGAGGAGTGCCATGGCTCGCCCCAAGATGCTCAAACTCCCCGAAGTCCGCGAAGAGATCGAGATGAGCCGCGCCACCTTCTACCGCATGCGCGCCCGGGGCAGGGCCCCGAAGCTCATCAAGCTCCCCAACGGTCAGCTTCGCTGCCGTCGTGCCGACCTCGACGCGTGGTGGTCGTCCATCGAAGAGGCTGCCGCCTGACCATCTCCCGCACACACGAGACACGAGGGGCCTGCTTTCGGCAGGCCCCTCTGGAGTTCATATGGCACTGACCTACGACGTTCACCTCTACTCCATCGAGGTTCGCAAGGATCGCCCGAAGCCCTACCGCCTGCGCTGGCTGGTTGGGGAGCGCAAGCACTCCAAGAGCTACACACTTAAGGTCTAGGCCGAGGGGCGCCGCTCGGAACTCATGTCCGCTGTGCGGCGCGGCGACCAGTTCGACGAGGAAACGGGCCTGCCTGTATCCGAGTTGCGCGCCAAGCAGGGTTCCATCACGTGGTACGAGCACAGCCGCACCTATGTGGACCGCAAGTGGGCACTGGCCCCGGCAAAATCGCGGAAGAACTACGCCGATGCGCTGGCCACCATCACCCCCGCGCTCGTGAAAACGAAGACGGGGATGCCCGACACCGCGCTCATGCGGCGCGCGCTGTACGGGTGGGCATACAACCGGAACCGCTGGAACGCGACCCCGCCGGACGACGTGGCCCGCGCCCTCGCCTGGATCTCCAAGCACTCCATGCCGGTCTCCGCAATGGAAGACCCCGCGACCGTACGTCTGGCCCTGGACGAGCTGTCCCTACGGCTGGACGGGAAAAGAGGCATCACCGCGCACCGCAAAGCGCAAGCGTGCCTGCCTGAGCGACGTTCTCGGACTCGCCGTGGAAGAGCAGTACTTCACCATGCCGGCCAACCCGATCACGGCCGTGAAGTGGACCGCCCCGAAGTCAGTGGAAGCGGTGGACCCCGAGAGCGTCGCCAACCCTCGTCAGGTCCGCGCGCTGTTGGCAGGGGTCCGGGAACAGGGTCCACGCGGGCAGCACCTGGAAGCGTTCTTCGGGTGCCTGTACTACGCGGCCATGCGTCCCGCCGAGGCCGCCGGCCTACGGGTGAGCCAGTGCCACCTTCGGAGACGGGGTGGGGGATGCTCACCCTCCGGCAGGGAGTTGTCCGGGCCGGACGGAGTTGGACCGACGACGGCACGGCGCACGAGATGCGCCACCTCAAGACCCGCGCCAAGAAGGACTCCCATCCGGTGCCGATCCCGCCGCACTTCGTCCGTCTGCTGCGGCAGCACATCGCCAGACACAGCACAGCACCCGATGGCCGACTCTTCCGGACGAACCGCGATGGCCTGCTACAGGAGACCGGTTACGGGCAGGTGTGGGCAGGCCAAGGCCCGGAAGGACGTGTTGACCGAGGCGGAAACGTCCTCGCTGCTAGCCCAGCGCCCCTACGACCTCCGGCACGCCGGGGTGTCGTTCTGGCTCAGTTCTGGGGTGGACGCCATGGAGTGCGCCCGCCGCGCCGGACAGCATCGCGGTGCTGCACAAGGTGTACGCCAAGGTGCTCGACCAGACGCGGGAGCGTGCGAACAGTCGTATCGACGCAGCCCTTCGGGAGTGGAACGAGCCAGAGTGATCAAGCTCTCCCCCGGGGGACACCTGGGGGACACGCACTGATCAACAGTGGGATATGGGCGGTACGAGGTGAGACACGTCCATGCCCCCGTCCACAACGAATCGAACAGTGGCAGCCAACAAGAAACCCCCTTCGACCAGGTAAGTAACCTGATCGAAGGGGGTTTCCCTCAGCGTGGCGGCGCCAGGATTCGAACCTGGGAAGGCTGAGCCGGCAGATTTACAGTCTGCTCCCTTTGGCCGCTCGGGCACACCGCCGGGGTTGCTGCCGTTCGAACCGCTTTGCGGCGGTGCTCCCTGGCAACGACGTAAACAATACCCGATGGGTAGGGGTGCTTCGCCACCCGATTGATCGCGGCCCGGGGGACGAGGGGTGGCTAGGCTTGTGAGAATGCGGTCCGGGGCCTGCCCGGGCTCGGCGGCCACCCCCACGCCCGCCGATACGCACCTCATACGCACCCCGATACAAGGAGCCACAGGACATGGCCGACTCCAGTTTCGACATCGTCTCGAAGGTCGAGCGGCAGGAGGTCGACAACGCCCTCAACCAGGCCGCCAAGGAGATCTCACAGCGCTACGACTTCAAGGGCGTGGGTGCCTCGATCTCGTGGTCCGGTGAAAAGATCCTGATGGAGGCGAACTCCGAGGACCGGGTGAAGGCTGTCCTCGACGTCTTCCAGTCCAAGCTGATCAAGCGCGGGATCTCGCTGAAGGCCCTGGACGCGGGCGAGCCCCAGCTCTCGGGCAAGGAATACAAGATCTTCGCGTCGATCGAGGAGGGCATCTCCCAGGAGAACGCGAAGAAGGTGGCGAAGATCATTCGCGACGAGGGCCCGAAGGGCGTGAAGGCCCAGGTACAGGGCGACGAGCTGCGGGTCAGCTCCAAGAGCCGGGACGACCTCCAGGCTGTGATCGCCCTACTGAAGGGCCAGGACTTCGACTTCGCGCTGCAGTTCGTGAACTACCGGTGAGCAACTGATCCGGCACGCGGTTCCGCCGCCGTCACCGCCGCCACCTGCTTCGGCTTCGGCTTCGGCTTCGGCTTCGGCTCGATGCTTTACGAGAAGGGTGGGCACCCCGCGGGGTGCCCACCCTTCTCGCCTGCTGGCTGCGGTTCGGGGTGTACTCGCCTGGCTCAGTTGCGTGAGTGGCCGAACAGGAGGCGGTAGGCGATCAGGAGCACCAGGGAGCCGCCGATCGCGGCGGCCCAGGTGGTGCCGTCGTAGAAGTCCTTGGTGATCGGGTGGTCCAGCCAGCGGGCCGAGATCCAGCCGCCGATGAACGCGCCCGCGATGCCGATGAGCGTCGTGCCGATGAAGCCGCCCGGGTCACGGCCCGGCAGCAGGAACTTGGCGATGGCTCCGGCCAGCAGCCCCGAAATGATCCAGCTGATGATCGTCATGCCCTGAACCTGCCCCTCCGCGCTGTGCCTGCACTTTCCCGGCACTGTGATCTCGGGCGCGCTTGTTCGTGCTCTGTTGATGAACAAGACGTCACGGCGGCACCCCTCGGTTGCAGCGATCAGTAAGGTTCCGGCCATGAATCTGTCCAGCTCCGCCCCCTCCGAGCTGCGGCGCACCCTGGGTGTCGGCGACGCCGTGGTCATCGGGCTCGGCTCGATGGTCGGGGCCGGAATCTTCGCCGCCCTCGGACCCGCCGCCCACGCGGCCGGATCCGGACTGCTGCTCGGGCTCGCGGTCGCGGCCGTGGTCGCCTACTGCAACGCCACGTCGTCGGCGCGGCTCGCCGCGCTGTATCCGGCCTCGGGCGGCACGTATGTGTACGGGCGCGAGCGGCTCGGGGAGTTCTGGGGATATATCGCGGGCTGGTCGTTCGTGGTCGGTAAGACGGCCTCCTGTGCGGCGATGGCGCTCACCGTGGGGGCGTACGTCTGGCCGGGGCAGGCGCACGCGGTGGCGGTCGCGACCGTGGTGGCGCTGACCGCGGTGAACTACGGCGGCGTGCAGAAGTCCGCCTGGGTGACACGGGCGATCGTGGCGGTGGTCCTGGCTGTCCTCGCTTGTGTGGTGGTCGTGTGTCTGGGCTCTGGGCAGTCCGATGCCGGGCGCCTGGACGTCGGGGCCTCGGGCGGCGTGGACGGTGTGCTGCAGGCGGCGGGGCTGCTGTTCTTCGCCTTCGCCGGGTACGCGCGAATCGCGACCCTCGGTGAGGAGGTTCGGGACCCGGCGCGCACGATTCCCCGGGCGATTCCCCTGGCCCTGGGCATCGCGCTGGTGGTGTACGCGTGGGTTGCGGTGGCTGTCCTTTCCGTACTGGGGCCGGAGGGGCTCGGGCAGGCGGGCGCGCCGCTGGCCGACGCGGTGCGGGCGGCGGGGGTGCCGGGGCTGGCACCGGTGGTCCGGGTGGGAGCGGCTGTCGCGGCGCTGGGCTCCCTGCTCGCCCTGATCCTGGGCGTCTCACGGACGACGCTGGCCATGGCCCGCGACAGGCACCTGCCCGGCGCCCTGGCCGCCGTGCACCCGCGCTTCCAGGTGCCTCACCGGGCCGAGCTGGCCGTGGGGGTGGTGGTCGCGGTCCTGGCCGCCACGGTGGACGTGCGCGGCGCGATCGGGTTCTCCTCCTTCGGTGTGCTGGCGTACTACGCGGTGGCCAATGCCTCGGCCTGGACTCTCGACTCGGCTGCGACTTCGCGAGTCGTGCCGGCGGTGGGGCTTCTCGGGTGCGCGGTCCTGGCGTTCTCGCTTCCGCAGATCTCGGTGGTTGTGGGCGCGGGTGTGCTCGCGGTGGGTGTGGTGGCGTACGGCGTGCGACGGTGGGTGCTGGAGCGGTCGGATGACCGAGGGCGGTAGGCCCATGTACACGCGTGCCGTTGTTGCGGGATTGCGCGCGGGACAGGGCGGTGTGGTGCGGTGCGTGGCGGGGGTTGACGGGGGCCTGGGCCGGCTGCCGAGCCGTACGGCACGAACACGGGCCGCTCAGCGGCCGTCGGGGCTCACACGGGACGCCCAGGATGTGGCCGTCGGGTGCGCTCAGTGGCCGTTGATTCGCTCCACCCGACCGTCGGTCCGTTCACCGACCGCCGGTTCACGCCCGCTCAGGAGGCGCGTGCGGCAGCGGTGCGTATACGGAAGTCGGCCCAAGGGGCCATCTCCGACTCCTCGTTCGTCTCCTCGTACCAGCCCGTGCCGTCGACCCAGGTGCGCAGCCAGTCCGTGAGGCTCGGGGCATCCACGTACCACGCCTGGTCGGCGTCGTCGGCGTTCGGTTCGAAGAGCAGGACCGTGGCCTGAGGGCTGCGGCAGTCCACGCACGCGTACATCGCGCAGCCCCAGTGGGATATCGGCAGGACGTCCTCGGGCCAGGGCCAGCCGGGGTCCTTGTGGGCGTTCTCGCGGTTGGCGAGGTACTGCGTGACGGCGGCGGGTTCGCCGGCCGGAGAGCTGTCGAGCAGGGGCAACAGGCCGTACTCCGGACCGAATCCGCCGTCGCCTATACGCAGGTAGAGGTCGGCGAGCAGCGGGGGCAGCCGGAAGCCGAGCGCTGCCTCGGCGCGGGCCAGGGTGGCCGCGTCCACGGGCTCGGGGAGGGAAGTCCAGCCCCATGGGCGGATGGTGCGGGCTTTGTCCGCCACCCTCGTCAGCAACTGCTCGTTCTCCGTCATGCGTTCATGATGCAAGCCGCCACTGACAATCGGTCCGGCCTGTGGATAACCGCGTCACTGTGGAAACCTGCGACAGCCGACCCTGCCCCGATCGGCTACCTGCGCGCCGCGATTGGGGCGCCTACCAGCTCGACGCGAACGGCTGGTTCGTCGACACGATCTCGCGGCCGAGCGGGAACAACGACACCGGGATCAGCTTGAAGTTGGCGATACCGAACGGGATGCCGATGATCGTGACGCACAGGGCGAGGCCGGTGACGATGTGGCCGATGGCCAGCCACCAGCCGGCGAGGACCAGCCACAGGACATTGCCTATGCAGGAGGGCGCCCCGGCGTCGCGGCGCTCGACCGTGGTGTACCCGAAGGGCCACAGGGCGTAGATGCCGATGCGGAAGGCAGCGATGCCGAAGGGGATGCCGATGATGGTGATGCAGAGCAGGATGCCTGCGAGTATGTAGCCGAGGAACAGCCAGAAGCCGCTCAGGACGAGCCAGATGACGTTGAGGATGGTCTTCACTGTGGGGGGCCTGCCATCTTTTCGAGCCGGGCGATACGGTCCGCCATCGGCGGGTGGGTGGAGAACATTTTGGAGAACCCCTGCCCCGGGCGGAAGGGGTTCGCGATCATCATGTGGCTGGCCGTCTCGATGCGGGGCTCGGGAGGCAGCGGGAGTTGCTTGGTACCGAGTTCCAGCTTGCGCAGGGCGCTGGCGAGGGCGAGCGGGTCGCCGGTGAGCTGGGCGCCGGACGCGTCCGCCTCGTACTCCCGGGAGCGGCTGATGGCCAGCTGGATGAGCGTGGCGGCGAGCGGACCGAGGATCATGATCAGCAGCATGCCGAAGATGCCCGGACCGTCGTCGTCATCGGAACGGCCGATCGGGATCAGCCAGGCGAAGTTGACGAGGAACATGATCACTGAGGCGAGTGCGCCGGCGACCGACGAGATGAGGATGTCTCGGTTGTAGACGTGGCTGAGCTCGTGGCCGATGACGCCGCGCAGTTCGCGCTCGTCGAGGATGCGCAGGATGCCTTCCGTGCAGCACACGGCGGCGTTGCGCGGGTTGCGGCCCGTCGCGAACGCGTTCGGCGCCTCCGTCGGTGAGATGTAGAGGCGGGGCATGGGCTGGCGGGCCTGGGTGGAGAGCTCGCGGACCATGCGGTACAGGGCCGGGGCCTCGAACTCGCTGACCGGGCGGGCGCGCATCGCACGCAGCGCCAGCTTGTCGCTGTTCCAGTACGCGTACGCGTTCGTGCCCAGCGCGATCAGGACCGCGACGACAAGCCCCATCCGGCCGAAGAAACTGCCGATGACGATGATGACCGCGGACAGTCCTCCGAGGAGGACTGCGGTCCTGAGCCCGTTGTGCCGGCGGTGCACGGTACGCCCTCCAAGTGGTGCGGCAGGGGAACCCTTTGCTGGTCGATCTCCGATGCCATTGGTGCCGTGGTGTCACGTCCAGTGGAACCCTTCTGTACTGGTCAACGCCAGGCGAGGGCCACGGGTTCCCTGGTGTGTGCGGCGGCGGGCGTGGGCCGTCCGGGTGAAGGCTCCGGCGTGCGGCTGTGCGCGCGTGGAGGCGGAGCGCTCCACGCGCGCGCGTGGAATACGCCAGGGCTCAGAACAGGCCGGTGTCGGCGAAGCGCAGGATCAGCTGGGGAGCTCCGGACAGGGCGATGCCGACGACTCCGGCGAGGGCCATCGTGGCCGTCACCGGTGCGGGGACGAGGTGCCTGACGGCCTCGCCCTCGGGGGCGCGGAACAGTAGGGCCGTCCACTGGAGGTAGTAGAACAGCGCGATCACGACGTTGACAGCCATGACCACGGCCAGCCAGCCCAGGCCGGCGTCTACGGCGGCGGAGAAGACGGTGACCTTGGCGAAGAGACCGATGATGCCCGGCGGGAGTCCGGCGAGGCAGAGCAGGAAGAAGGCCAGGATCAGGGCGGACAAGGGGTTCCGCGCGTACAGGCCGCGGTAGTCGCTGATGCGGTTGAGGGGCTTCGTACGGCCGACGAGCGCGGCCACCGCAAAGGCCCCAAGGTTCACGGCGGCGTACATGAGGGCGTAGGCGACGGTGGACCCGATGGACCGCTCGCCGTCGTTGGAGTACGCGGCGGCGGCGATCGGCACCAGGAGGTAGCCGGCCTGGCCGACTGAGGACCAGGCGAGCAGGCGAACCGCGCTGTACGCGCGCGTGGCCTGCTGGCGCAGGGCGCCTACGTTGCCGACGGTCATGGTGAGGGCGGCCAGCGCCGCGAGCGCCGGGCCCCAGACGTCGGCGTACGACGGAAGGGCGATGACCGTGACGAGGATCAGTCCGGTGAAGCCGACCGCCTTGCCGACGACGGACAGGTAGGCGGCGACCGGCAGCGGCGCCCCCACGTAGGTGTCCGGCACCCAGAAGTGGAAGGGAACGGCGGCCGTCTTGAAGGCGAAGCCGACCAGGGTGAGGACGACTCCGGTCTGGGCGAGGGTCTGGAGCTGTCCGTCGACGTTCTGGATCCGGTCGGCGATCTGGGTGAGGTAGAGGGTGCCTGTGGAGGCGTATACGAAGCTGATGCCCATGAGGCTGACCGCGGTCGCGGTGACCGAGGACAGGAAGAACTTCAGGGCCGCTTCGGACGACTTACGGTCGCCGTAACGGAGGCCGACCAGTGCGAAGGCCGGGAGTGAGGCGACTTCGAGCGCGACGATGAGGGTCGCCAGGTCTCGGGAGGCAGGCAGCAGGGCGGCTCCGGCGGCGGAGGAGAGCAGCAGGAACCAGAACTCCCCTTCGGGAAGTTCCTTGTTGGCGTCCTTGAGGGCGGTGACCGACAGGAGGGCCGCCAGGAGGGCGCCGCCGAGGACCAGGAACTGGATGACGAGGGTGAACCGGTCGGCCGTGTAGCTGCAGACTCCGGCGTCGCCGGTCAGGCAGAAGGTGGCGCGGTCGCCGTCGAGGAGAGGCAGGAGCAGGAGCAGCGAGGCGGCCAGGCCGGCCACTGACGTCCAGCCGAGCAGTGCCTTCTTGTTCTCCGCGACGAACAGGTCGGCGACGAGGACCACGAGTCCGACCAGTGCCGCGATGGTAGGGGGCGCGATGGCGAGCCAGTCGACGGACTGGACGACCGACTCGGCCAAGGGCTGGGCCAGGGCGCTCATCGGGTGCCTCCTGCGAGGAGCTGCTGCACGGCCGGGTCGGTCAGGCCGAGGAGGGCCTTCGGCCACAGTCCGGCGACGACGGTGAGGGCGACGAGCGGGGTCCAGGCCGCGAACTCGTATGTCTGGACGTCCGCGAGCTTCGGGACGTCCTGCGGTGCGACACCCATGCAGACGCGGCGGACCACGACGAGCAGGTAGGCGGCCGTGAGCAAGGTGCCAAAGGCGCCGATCGCCATGAAGGTGAGGAAGGCCGGGCGGCTGAGGCCGGCGGCGGGCTCGAACGCGCCGAACAGGGCGAGCATCTCGCCCCAGAACCCGGCGAGGCCCGGCAGCCCGAGGGAGGCGACCGCGGCGAACGCGAGCAGGCCGCCGAGGCGCGGTGCCTTGCCGTAGAGAGCGGCGCCGGTCTGCTCGGCGAGGGCGTCGAGGTCGGTGGTTCCCGTGCGGTCCTTCAGCGCGCCGACCAGGAAGAAGAGGAGGCCGGTGATGAGGCCGTGGGCGATGTTGGCGAACAGGGCGCCGTTCACGCCGGTCGGGGTCATCGTCGCGATGCCGAGCAGGACGAAGCCCATGTGGCCGACGGACGAGTAGGCGATGAGGCGCTTGAGGTCGCCCTTCGCGCCTTGCTTGGCGAGGGCGAGGCAGGCCAGGGATCCGTAGATGATCCCGACGACGGCGAAGGCGGCGAGGTACGGCGCGAAGTCGGCGAAGCCGTCGGGGGCGATCGGCAGGAGGATGCGGACGAACCCGTAGGTGCCCATCTTCAGCAGCACACCGGCCAGCAGGACCGACCCGACGGTCGGCGCGGCGGTGTGGGCGTCGGGCAGCCAGCTGTGCAGCGGCCACATCGGCGTCTTGACCGCGAGCCCGATTCCGATCGCCAAAACGGCGATGACCTGCACGGATGCGGTCAGCGACCGGCCGTTGTCAGTGGCGAGTGCCACCATGTCGAATGTGCCCGCCTTGATTCCGATCAGGAGCAGGCCGAGCAGCATGACCACGGAGCCGAGCAGCGTGTAGAGGATGAATTTCCAGGCGGCCTCGGCCCGGCCCTCACCGCCCCAGCGGGCGATGAGGAAGTACATCGGGATGAGGACCATCTCGAAGGCGAGGAAGAAGAGGAGCAGGTCGAGGACGGCGAAGCTGGCGAGGGTGCCGGACTCCAGGACGAGCAGCAGTGCGACGAAGGCCTTCGGGGTCGGGCCCGCAGGCATCTTGAAGTACGAGTAGAGCGCGCAGAGGAAGGTCAGCAGCGCGGTCAGGACCAGAAGGGGGAGGGAAATGCCGTCGACGCCGAGGTGGATGCGCACGTCGAGTGCGGGGATCCAGCTGATGTCCGTGCTGGCCTGCATCTTCGAGGGCTGGTCGTGGTCGAAGCCGAGCGCGAGGACGATCGCGGCGATGAGGACCGCGCCGGTGACGGTCACGCCGTGTCGGAGCACGGCCTGCTCGGGCGACTTCCCCTTCAGCCCGGGCGGGGCCGGCAGGAGGGCGGCGGCCGCGCCGAGGAACGGGCCGACGACGATGAACGCCAGAACGAACTGCATCACGGACTCGTTGATATCGATCACGCCTGCTCACGCTCCCGTGGCGACGAGGACGGCGGCGACCGCGAGAACGACGGTGCCGGCGAGCAGCGCGCTCACATAGGTCTGCACATTGCCGGTCTGGGCGCGCCGTACGGCGAGGCCGAGCCAGCGTGGTAGAGCACCCGCCCCACCGACGTAGGTGTCGACGACCTCGCGGTCGAGGAACCGGACGAGACTCGCCCCGGCCTGAACCGGACGGACGAACAGCACCCGGTACACGGCGTCGAGGTGGAAGCCGACGGCCGCGTGGCGGTGCAGGGGGCCGAGCAGCAGTCGGCCCGGGTCCGCCGGGTCGGGTGCGTAGGCCACTCCCCCGTACACGGGCGCGTGGCTGGCGATGGCCTCGGCCTCGACCTGGGCGGCGTCTCCCTCCGGGTGGGCCGCGACCGCACCCAGCGGGACGCGCGCTGCCGCAGCCGTGGTGTGGCGCCAGGCCGCGTAGGTGACGATGCCGCCGACGAGGGCCACGCCCGTGCCGAGGACGGAGGTGGTGAGAGTCGGGGCGAGGTCGCGACCGTCGAACCAGTCGGGCAGCACGCGGTAGGCGAGGGCGCCGACGGCGAGGGACGGGGCGGCGAGCACCCACAGCACCACCGTCATCGTCAGCGGCTGCCTGCCGTGGTCGGGAGCCTCGGCGCCCCGGCCGTGGAAGGCGAGCAGCCACAGGCGCATCGCGTAGGCGGCGGTGAGCAGGGCCGTGAGCAGACCGGCGACGAGGACGACCCAGCCGGAGGTGCCGGGGACGCGCTCGGCGTGGCCGGTGGCGGCGTGCTCGGCGGCGCCGAGGACGGACTCCTTGGAGAAGAAGCCGCTGAACGGCGGGATCGCGGCGAGCGCGAGGAGCGCCACGGTCATCGTCCAGAAAGCATCCGGCACGCGGTCGCGCAGGTGGGTCATGCGGGACATGGCGGCCAGCGAGTTGGTGCCGGCGGCGTGGATGATCACGCCGGCCGCGAGGAACAGCAGCGCCTTGAAGGCGCCGTGCGAGAGGAGGTGGAAGACGGCTGCCCCGCGGTCGGCGACGGCGAGGGCGCCGGTCATGTAGCCGAGCTGGCCGATCGTCGAGTAGGCGAGGACGCGCTTGATGTCGTCCTGGGCGAGCGCGGCGAGGCCCGAGCCGATCATCGTGACGGCGGCCATCACGGCGAGGACGATCATCGCGGCCTGCGAGGCCTCGAAGACCGGGAGGAGACGCGCGATGAAGTAGACGCCGGCGGCGACCATCGTCGCGGCGTGGATCAGCGCGGAGACGGGCGTCGGGCCCGCCATCGCGTCGGGGAGCCAGGTGTGCAGCGGGAACTGCGCCGACTTGCCCGCCACACCGGCGAGGAGCAGCAGGGCGATCAGCGTCGGATGGTCGAGTCCGCCGCTCGCGACGGTGCCGAGCACCTTCGTGATGCGGAAGGACCCGGCATCGGTGGCCAGCGCGAAAAGGCCGATGAGGAAGGGGACGTCACCGAGCTTGGTCACCAGGAAGGCCTTGATGGAGGCGGCGCGGGCCTCCGGGGTCTCCCAGTAGTGGCCGACCAGGAAGTACGAGCAGATGCCCATGATCTCCCAGCCGACCAGCAGCACCATCAGGTCGCCGGAGTAGACGACGAGCAGCATCGCGGAGGTGAACAGGGAGACGAGCGCGGCGTACGAGGGGTAGCGCGGGTCCTCGCGGAGGTAGCCCGTCGAGTAGATCTGCACGCAGGTGGCGACGACACCGACGAGTACGGCCACGAGGGCTGCGAAGCCGTCGATGTGCAGGGCGAGTTCGATCGGGACCGAGCCGGTGGGCGTGAGCTCGGTGGCGGCGTTGATCGCCTGGTCACCGCCCTGCCGCGCGGCGACCACCGCGGCGAGCACGAGGGACGCGAGCGCCGGCAGGACGGCGAGCGGGCGGACGAAGCCGGGGGCCGTGCGGCCGAGGAGCAGGCCGGCCGCGGCGCCCAGGAACGGAAGGAGGGGGACGAGGACGGCGAGGGTGGTCGTGGTCACGCGGTGGCCTCAGCCTTCTCGGCCTGCGCGGCCGTGGAGGCGTCGCGGTCGGGGCCGTCGGATTCGTGGCCCTCGGCGGTGTCTCGGAGCTTGTCGATGTCCGCGGTGCCGCGGTTGCGGTGGACGGCGAGGACGATCGCCAGGCCGATGCCGATCTCGGCGGCAGCGATGGTGATCGTGAACAGAGTCAGGGCCTGGCCGGAGTGCAGGGTCTCCTCGGCGGCCTTGCTGAGCCAGACGTCGAAGGCGACCAGGTTGAGGTTGACCGCGTTGAGCATCAGCTCGACCGACATCAGGACCAGGATCGCGTTACGGCGGGCCAGGACGCCGTACAGACCGGTGCAGAAGAGGAGGGCGGAGAGTACGGCGGGGTAGGCGAGGTGCATCAGCGGGCGCCTTCCTGCTCGGCCGGCTCAGTTCCCTCGGGCGACCCATTTCGCCCGATCGGGTGATTGCGGGAATCCGGGGCAGGTGGGGAACTCCCGTTCTTGGCTCGGGAGTTCACAGGGGGAGAGCTCGACTCCGCCTTCGCCTTGCGGGACAGGACGATCGCGCCGACCAGGGCGGCGAGGAGGAGGACGGAGAGGGCCTCGAAGGGGAGGACCCAGTTCTGGAAGAGGCTCTCGCCGGTGGCCCTGGTGGAGCCGGCGGCGGGCCCGTCGAGGTCGATCCAGGTCGTGCGGAAGGCGTCGACGACCACCCAGACCAGGGTGGCCGCGGAGGCGAGGGCCACGGTGAGGGCGGCCCAGCGGTTGCCGGAGTCGGCGTCCGGGGAGCGGCCGATGGGGGCCCTGGTGAGCATCAGACCGAACAGGAGGAGGACGACGACGGAACCGACATAGATGAGGACCTGCACCCAGGCGATGAACTCGGCGGTGAGCAGGAGGTATTCGACGGCGAGGCCGCCGAGCGTGACCACCAGCCACAGGGCGGCGTGCACCAGCTGCCGGGTGGTGACGGTGACCAGCGCGGCACCGAAGGTGACCAGACCGACGAGCAGGAAGACGATCTCGACACCGGTCGGGGAGAGAAAGCCGTGCGTGTCGGCGGCCGTGGCCAGAGCGGCGTGGGTGGGGCTCACGACTCGCCCTCCTGCGGCTCGGTCGGCTCTTCCGGCTCGGCTTGGGCGGCCGCCAGCTTCTCGGCGGTCTTGCGGGCGGCGGCGATCTCCTTTGGCTCCTCCGCGCCGGGGTCGAGGGCGGGCGGGGCCGGGACGGTCCACATCCACTCGCGGAGCTTGTCGCGCTCGTGGGTGAGTTCGCGGATGTCGGTCTCGGCGTACTCGAACTCCGGGGACCAGAACAGGGCGTCGAAAGGGCAGACCTCGATGCAGATACCGCAGTACATGCACAGGGAGAAGTCGATGGCGAAGCGGTCGAGGACGTTGCGGCTGCGTTCGCGGCCGCCGGGAGTCGCCGCCGGGACCGTCTCCTTGTGGGAGTCGATGTAGATGCACCAGTCGGGGCACTCGCGGGCGCACAGCATGCAGACCGTGCAGTTCTCCTCGAACAGGCCGATCACGCCGCGGGTACGGGGCGGGAGGTCGGGCTGGGTGTCCGGGTACTGCGCGGTGACGGACTTCCTCGTCATCGTGCGGAGGGTGACGGCCAGGCCCTTGGCGAGGCCGGAGCCGGGGATGGGGGCCATGGTTACTGGATCACCACCTTGACGACGCCGGTGAGGGCGATCTGGGCGAGGGAGAGGGGGACTAGAAGGGTCCAGGAGAGCTTCTGGAGCTGGTCCTCGCGCAGGCGGGGATAGGTGACGCGGAGCCAGATCACGATGAAGGCGAGGACGGCCGTCTTGAGCAGGGTCCAGACCCAGCCCAGGCCGTCGGCGCCCCAAGGACCGTGCCAGCCGCCCAGGAAGAGGACGGTGGTCAGGCCGCACAGGACGACGATGCCGGCGTACTCGGCGAGGAGGAAGAGAGCGAAACGGAGGCCGGTGTACTCGGTGTAGGCGCCGAAGATGATCTCCGAGTCGGCGACGGGCATGTCGAACGGCGGGCGCTGCAGTTCGGCCAGTCCGGCGACGAAGAAGACGATCGCGCCGACGATCTGCCATGGCAGCCACCACCACTCGAAGGCGTCGAGGATGCCGGGAAGGGAGACGGTGCCGGCCGCCATGGCCACTGAGGCGGCGGTGAGCAGCATCGGGAGTTCGTAGGCGAGGAGCTGGGCGGCGGTGCGGAGGCCGCCGAGGAGGGAGAACTTGTTGGCGGAGGCCCAGCCGGCCATGAGCGAGCCGAGGACGCCCACGCCCATGACCGCCAGGACGAAGAAGATGCCCGCGTCGATGACCTCGCCGACCGCGCCCTCGCCCGGGCCGATCGGGATGGCGAGGAGGACGAGCAGGTACGGGAGGAGGGCTACTGCGGGGGCGAGTTGGAAGATACGGCGGTCCGCGCCCGCCGGGACGATGTCCTCCTTCTGCGCGAACTTCACGCCGTCGGCGACGAGCTGGGCCCAGCCGTGGAAGCCGCCCGCGTACATCGGGCCGAGGCGGCCCTGCATATGGGCCATCACCTTGTGTTCGGTCTGGCCGATGAGCAGAGGGAAGGTGAGGAAGACGACGAAGACGATCAGGAGTCGCAGGGTGACGTCGAGCGCGTCGTTCACTGCGGGCCTCCTTCTGGGTCTGCGGGATCTGCGGAGTCTGCGGGGTCTGTGCGGTCGTGGGTGGAGCCCGCGGGGTCTTCGTGCTTGGCCGTGGTGGCCTCCCCCGGCTCGGGCTGGCCGGCCTGACCGGCCTCGCTGGCCTGGTTGGCCCGCTCGGGGGCCGACGTGGGCTTGGGCTCGGGATCGTCGAAGGCGGGGCGGGCGTGGTGCCAGGGGGCGTCCGGGCTTCGGGGAGCTGTGGGGGATGTCGGAGCCGCACCTGACACAGCCGCGTCCGAGGCGGGTGTGCCGGACTCAGGTGTGCCGGACGGAGCCGTGTCCGGCGTCGCCGCGTCGGCCGCGGGCCTCTGGCTTGCGGAGCCGTCCGAGGCGCTGCGTGAGCGGCGGGGACCGGCCGGGGCAGTGCCCGTTCCCGGACGCTGCGATGCGGAGCCTTCGCTCGCGCTGCGCGCACGCCGGGCCGACGGGGCGGTGGTCGCCGCCGTCTCCGGCCCGTCGCCCGCCCCCTCGCTCGTCGTGTCCGCCGACACGTCGGCCCGCTGGCTCGCCGAGCCCTCGCCGGCGCTCCGCGAACGCCGAGGCGTGGCCGGCGTGCCGGTGCCCGCGGGAGAGGCGCCCGGCTCCGTCGAGGGCCCGGCTGCTCCCGGGGCGGCCGTCTGGCCGGCCGAACCCTCCGTGGCCGAGGCGGCTCCCGGTCGGCTGACCGAACCTTGCTGGCTGACCGATCCTTCCGACGCCGTACGTGCCCGCCGCACCGCACCCGCGCCAGTCGTCGGAGCGGCGCTCTCAGCCGGGGCGTCCGCCTGGCCGGCCGAGCCCTCCGACGCCGTACGGGCACGCCGTACCGGTCGTTCTCCCGCCGCACGGGCCGGGCGCTCCCCCGCCGTGCGTCCCGCGCCCCTGGCCGGTCGGGCCGGGGCAGGGGGGAGCTGGCCCTTGAGGGGGCCCCACTCGTTCGGGTCGGGGACGCCAGGGGGCAGCATCTGGCGGCGCTTCGGGCCGCCGTGTTCGGACTCGCCGGGTTCCTTGGCGCCGGGCCAGGCCTTGGCGACACGGGCGGCCAGGACGAAGTCCTTGCGGAGGGGGTGACCCTCGAAGTTGTCCGGGAGGAGGAGGTGGTCCAGGGCAGGGTGATCGGTGAACGCCACGCCGAACATTTCGTGGGTCTCGCGTTCGTGCCAGGCGGCGCCCGCGTACACGCCGACCGCGGAGGGCAGCGTCGGCGCCTCGTGCGGGACGGTCGTGCGGACCAGCAGGCGTCGTACCGGAGACAGGGCCGCGACGTGGGCGGCCACACGGAAGCCCGTGCCGGGTTCGTCGACCGCGCTCAGCCAGTCGAAGTAGGTGCAGCCCAGTTCGTCGCGAGCCGCCTCCAGGGCCGCGAGCCAGGATGTCGGGGGTACGTCGACCGTCAGGACCTCGTACGACTCCTCGGCCGTGGCCTCCGGGCCGAAGAGGTCCTCGACGGGGGCCGGGAGCCAGCCGATCGTCGTCATCGGTCGGCCTCCCCCACGCCCGTACCACCGGCACCGCCGGTACCACTCGCCCCGTCAGTACTGCCCGTGCCACCGGAACCCGGCGCCTCCGGAGCTCTGACCAGCCCGCTCTGTAGTGCCGCCGCGGACGGGCGGGCCGTCGCGCTGCCGTATCGCTCGCCCAGCGACTCCCGGGCGATCTTCTCCTGGAGCTTCAGGATCCCCTGGAGCAGCGCCTCGGGGCGGGGCGGGCAGCCGGGGACGTACACGTCCACCGGGATGATCTGGTCGACGCCCTTGGTGACGGAGTAGGAGTCCCAGTACGGGCCGCCGCAGTTGGAGCAGGCCCCGAAGGAGATGACGTACTTCGGCTCGGGCATCTGCTCGTACAGGCGCTTCACGGCCGGCGCCATCTTGTCCGTGACGGTGCCGGAGACGACCATCAGGTCGGCCTGGCGCGGGCCCGGTGCGAACGGGATCACGCCGAGGCGGATGAAGTCGTGGCGGGCCATCGAAGCGGCGATGAACTCGATCGCGCAGCAGGCGAGGCCGAAGTTGAAGACCCAGAGCGAGTACCGGCGGCCCCAGTTGAGGATCACCTTCATCGGCTCCGGGGCCAGGCGGGCCAGCGCGCCCAGCCGCTTCGGCTCCGGCAGCAGAACGGGCTGCGGATCGGTGTCTGGCGTCACGTCCATGCCAGGACGCCCTTCTTGTATGCGTAGAGCAGGCCCACGGCCAGGAAGCCGAGGAAGATGAACATCTCGACGAGCGTGGTCGCGCCGTAGCCCGGGTCGGCGAAGACCGTCGCCCAGGGGAACAGGAAGATCGAGTCGATGGCGAAGATCACGTAGAGGAAGGCGTACACGTAGTAGCGGACCTGGGTGTGGGCCCAGCCCTCGCCGACGGGGTCGACGCCGCACTCGTATGTCAGGAGCTTCTCGGGCGTGGGGACCACCGGACGCAGCAGGCGGCCCGCCCCGAAGGCGACGGCGACGAACAGGACGCCGACGACGGCCAGCAGTCCGACGACCGAGTAGGACTGGAAGTAGTCCGCCGAGACGACGACGTAATGCACATCCGCCGCGACGACGACGGTCTGTTCCGACACGTCCGCCCCTCGCTCCCTGACCTCGTTACCTCGTGACCGATGGTTGCCTTGCCGCTGATGCCTTGCGACAACACCAGTGTCCTGCGACCTGTGATCTCGTGAACACCGCTGTTCGACGATCTGTACGCACGGGAGTCTAGGCCCTGCTAAAGACACCGTAAGCAGCCCGTCACGCCTTGAGATCTCCTCGAGATGCGACGGCCCGGCGACCGGCCGGTCACGCGACCCGATGCCCGGCTCGGTCGCGGGGTGGGGATTTCCCCCGTAGCCGGAGGCGGCCCGCCTCATGGCGCGGCGGCGCACCGCGCGGCACGCTAGCCCATATGACCGAACGCCCCACCCCTTCGCGGGACGCCTCCGGGCAGTCCGACGGCGACCAGCCGCCGCTGCCGCCCGCCCGTTTCGCCTACGACCGGCACACCTGGAAGGAGATCGCGCATCTCCTGGCGAACCTTCCGTTGGCGCTGCTCGGCTTCACCTACGTCGTGGTGGTGCTGTCCACCGGTGCCTTCCTGACCCTGACGGTGATCGGGTTTCCGCTGCTCGCGGCCGGGCTGATGGGGGCGCGCCAGTTGGGCAGGTTGGAGCGCGCACGCGCGCGTGCGCTGCTCGGGGTGCGGGTGGACGAGCCGAGTCCGATGCCGTTGCGCGGCGGCAGGGACGGCTTCTTCCCGCAGCTGTGGCTGGCGCTGAAGGACCCCGTCGGCTGGCGCACGATCCTGTACGACTTCATCCGGCTGCCCTGGGGCGTCCTCACCTTCACCATCACGCTGACCTCGCTGTTCGTGCTGTGGCCGGTGCTGCCGTTCATCGCGCGGGGCCTGTCGAACGCGGACCGCGCGATGGTGCGCGGCCTGCTGTCGCCCTCCGACGAGCTGGAGCGCCGTATCGCCGAGCTGGAGTCGGACCGGGGGGTTGTCGTGGATACGGCGGCCGCCGACCTGCGGCGCATCGAACGCGATCTGCACGACGGCGCGCAGGCCCGGCTGGTCAACCTGGCCATGGGGCTGGGCCTGGCCAAGGAGAAGCTGCTGGAGGATCCGGACGCGGCGGCGACGATGGTCGCGGAGGCCCACGGTGAGGTGAAGCTCGCGCTGCAGGAGCTACGGGACCTCGCCCGGGGCATCCATCCGGCCGTCCTGACCGACCGCGGCCTGGACGCCGCCCTGTCGGCGGTGGCCTCGCGCTGCACCGTGCCGGTGAAGGTAACCGTCGACCTGCTGTCCAGACCGGCGGCGGCCATCGAGGGCATCGCCTACTTCACCGTCTCCGAACTGCTCCAGAACATCAGCAAGCACAGCGCGGCGAAGTCCGCGTCGGTCGACGTCTGGCGGTCGGACGACCGGCTGCTCATCCAGGTGTGGGACGACGGGCGTGGCGGTGCCCGCCTCGACGGCGGTACGGGCATGCGCGGGCTCGCCGACCGGCTGGACGCCGTGGACGGCCTGTTCGTCATCGAGTCACCGCAGGGCGGTCCGACGACCGTGACGGCGGAACTTCCGTGGCGGGACCGCGTCCCCGGGCAGGGGGACGGGCAGCGCTAGGCGCCGGGCCGGGGTAGGGAAAACCCCCCGTTCGAGACGCCGACGGCCTCCATGGTCCGCGGACCTGCGGTCGAGCAGGGTGGAGGTACGACGGCACAGCCCCGGCAGCGGGGCTGACGGGACGAGGAGAACGGACGACGCCGATGGCCACGGAGTACGGACAGGGCTACGGGCACGGGCTCGGTTACCCCGAGCGCGGCCTTCCCGAGCACGGCGGCGAGCGACGGCACCGGTTGCCGGCCGGGCTGCGGGCGCCGTTCGAGGCACGCAGCTGGCGCGAGTTCGGGTATGTGCTGCTGAGCCTGCCGATCAGCATCCTGCTGTTCGTGTACGCCATCACCATGGTGTCGCTGGGGGCGGGCCTGCTGGTGACGTTCCTCGGCATCCCGGTGCTGGCGGCGGGCCTGGCCGGCTGCCGGGGCTTCGGGGCGCTGGAGCGGGCACGCGCGCGTGCGTTGCTGGACCTGGAGGTGGCCGACCCGGAGCCGCTGCGGATGCGCCGGCGCGGCTTCATGGCGTGGATGGGCGCCGTACTGAAGAGCGGGACGTCGTGGCGGAGCGCGCTGTACGCGGTGCTGCACTTCCCGTGGGCGGTGTTCTCCTTCGTCGTCGCCCTGAACGTCTGGGCGTACGGCTGGGCCTTGCTGACGTATCCGCTGTGGTTCTGGGTGTTCCCGGTGTGGGCCGGCCAGGACGGCCTTCAGCTGTACGGCGACGAGACCCACCACATCTATCTCGACAACCCCTTCGAGATCACGGTCACCGCGTTGGTCGGACTGTTGTTCACGCTGGCCACGCCGTGGATCGTGCGGGCGCTGACGATGGTGGACCGGCTGCTGGTGCACGGTCTGCTCGGACCGTCGCGGCTCGCCACGCGCGTGGTGGAGCTGGAGTCGGACCGCGGTGTCGTCGTCGATACGGCCGCTGCCGACCTGCGGCGCATCGAACGCGACCTGCACGACGGCGCCCAGGCCCGCCTGGTGGCCCTGGCCATGGATCTCGGCCTCGCGAAGGAGAAGCTGACGGAGGACCCGCAGGCGGCGGCGCGGATGGTCGACGAGGCGCACGGTGAGGTGAAGACGGCGCTGCAGGAGCTGCGGGATCTGGCGCGCGGGATCCATCCGGCGGTCCTGACCGACCGTGGGCTGGACGCGGCCCTGTCGGCGGTGGCCTCGCGGTGCACGGTGCCGGTGGAGGTCCAGGTGGATCTGGACGAGCGGCCGGTGCCGGCGATCGAGGGGATCGCCTACTTCACGGTTTCGGAGCTGCTGCAGAACATCAGCAAGCACTCACGGGCCACCTGGGCGGCCGTCGATGTGTGGCGGGTGGAGAACCGGCTGATGTTGCAGGTCGTGGACAACGGCATCGGCGGCGCAGGCACCTCAGGCGGCTCCGGGCTGGCGGGGCTGGCCGAGCGGTTGGACGCGGTGGACGGGATTCTGGTGGTCGATTCACCGGTCGGCGGGCCCACCCGGGTGACGGCGGAGCTGCCCTGGCGGACCGTGTAGTTCGGGTGTGCGGTTCGGCCCACTGGGATTCGGCCCGCGGAAATCCGGCCCACTGGGATTCGGCCCACTGAGATGGGGATCCGGCTCCGGTCTGCTCGGGGCCGGACACCCGTTTGTTCGCACGCACTGACACCCGTTTGTTCGCACGCACTCCCCGAACCCCGCGGCTGTCCGCAAGCACTCCCTGAGCGGTTCATGAGCATGTGCCCCGGAGTCACCCCCTTCGCGCCGACGCGATCCGAACCACCTCGGGCAGGTTATCCACAGGCCCGGTGCGGAAGAGCCGATCGCGGGATACTGAGCTCGCGAGGGACGACAGGGCCGGGGCACGCTCGGCCGAATGCCAAGGCACGGGGGGCCGGGGATCGTGGAGGACAGGGTGCGAGTGGTCATCGCCGAGGACTCGGTGCTGCTCAGGGAGGGGCTGACCCGGCTGTTGACCGACCGTGGGCATGAGGTCGTGGCGGGGGTCGGAGACGGCGACGCGCTGATCAAGACCATCACGGGACTGGACGGCCAGGGCGAGCTGCCGGATGTGGTGGTGGCGGACGTGAGAATGCCGCCGACGCACACCGACGAAGGAGTACGGGCGGCCGTGCAGCTGCGCAAGTCGCACCCCGGACTGGGGGTACTCGTGCTGTCGCAGTACGTGGAGGAGCGCTACGCCACCGAGCTGCTGGCCGGCTCCAGCCGCGGAGTCGGTTATCTGCTCAAGGACCGGGTGGCCGAGGTCCGGGAGTTCGTGGACGCGGTCGTGCGGGTGGCACAAGGGGGTACGGCCCTCGACCCGGAGGTCGTCGCGCAGCTGCTGGGCCGCAGCCGTAAGCAGGACGTGCTCGCGGGTCTCACGCCGCGTGAGCGGGAGGTCCTGGGGCTCATGGCGGAGGGACGGACCAACTCGGCGATCGCCCGGCAGCTGGTGGTGAGCGACGGAGCGGTCGAGAAGCACGTCAGCAACATCTTCCTGAAGCTCGGACTGTCGCAGAGCGACGGGGACCACCGTCGGGTTCTGGCGGTCCTCACCTATCTGAACTCCTAACTATCTGACACCGTGTCAGAAAACCGGGGTCTGCCGAGACCGGGGCCCAGAACCGAAGAACGAACGGGGAGCGTCTTAAAGAAAGCGCCGGGGGGCGCGCGAATCATGACAAGTCCGGGTGGCGAACCGTCTCAAATCCATGTCCGTCATGCGAATGGCCCAGGGAGGGCGACCTTTGCGGACGTAGGGTTGATCCTGGGAAGGCTTGCGGGAAGGCCATGCCCAGACAGCCGCCTCGAGGGAGGTCCAGTTCAGTGACCAGCCAGGTCAGTAGCCCAGCGGAGCAGGCCGACGAAGCCGTCGTGGGAGAGCAGCGCAAACCGGCAGGGACGAAGAACGTCCGCCGGCTGGACCGGGTGATCATTCGTTTCGCGGGGGACTCGGGCGACGGTATGCAGCTCACCGGCGACCGCTTCACCTCGGAAACGGCGTCCTTCGGCAACGACCTGTCGACGTTGCCGAACTTCCCGGCCGAGATCCGGGCCCCCGCCGGCACCCTGCCGGGCGTGTCCTCCTTTCAGCTGCACTTCGCCGACCACGACATCCTCACGCCGGGCGACGCGCCGAACGTGCTGGTCGCGATGAACCCGGCGGCCCTGAAGGCGAACATCGGCGATCTGCCGCGCGGCGCGGAGATCATCGTCAACACGGACGAGTTCACCAAACGGGCGATGCAGAAGGTGGGCTATGACTCCTCGCCGCTGGAGGACGGCTCACTCGACGGTTACAGCCTTCATCCGGTGCCGCTGACGGCCCTGACGGTCGAGGCGCTGAAGGAGTTCGACCTGACCCGCAAGGAGGCCGAGCGCAGCAAGAACATGTTCGCCCTGGGCCTGCTGAGCTGGATGTACCACCGTCCTACCGAGGGCACCGAGAAGTTCCTGACCTCGAAGTTCGCCAAGAAACCGGACATCGCGGCCGCGAACATCGCCGCCTTCCGCGCGGGCTGGAACTTCGGCGAGACGACCGAGGACTTCGCCGTCTCGTACGAGATCGCCCCGGCGACGACGGCCTTCCCGGTCGGCACCTACCGCAACATCTCCGGGAACCTCGCCCTGTCCTACGGACTGGTCGCCGCGTCCCGCCAGGCGGACCTGCCGCTGTATCTGGGCTCGTACCCGATCACCCCGGCCTCGGACATCCTGCACGAGCTGAGCAAGCACAAGAACTTCGGCGTACGGACCTTCCAGGCCGAGGACGAGATCGCCGGCATCGGTGCGGCGCTCGGGGCGGCCTTCGGCGGCTCACTGGCGGTGACCACGACCTCCGGCCCCGGCGTGGCACTGAAGTCGGAGACCATCGGACTGGCGGTGTCGCTGGAGCTGCCGCTGCTGGTGATCGACATCCAGCGGGGCGGGCCCTCGACGGGCCTGCCGACCAAGACGGAGCAGGCGGACCTGTTGCAGGCCATGTTCGGCCGTAACGGCGAGGCACCGGTGCCGATCGTCGCCCCGCGCACCCCGGCGGACTGCTTCGACGCGGCCCTGGAGGCGGCCAGGATCGCGCTGACGTACCGGACGCCGGTGATGCTCCTGTCGGACGGCTACCTGGCCAACGGCTCGGAGCCCTGGCGGATCCCGGAGCTGGACGAGCTGCCGGACCTGACCGTGCAGTTCGCGCAGGGTCCGAACCACACCCTGGAGGACGGCAGCGAGGTCTTCTGGCCGTACAAACGCGACCCGCAGACCCTCGCCCGGCCGTGGGCGATCCCGGGTACGCCGGGCCTGGAGCACCGGATCGGCGGCATCGAGAAGGAGGACGGCACGGGCAACATCTCGTACGCCCCGGCCAACCACGACTTCATGGTCCGCACCCGGCAGGCCAAGATCGACGGCATCGAGGTGCCGGACCTGGTGGTCGACGACCCGCACGGGGCGAGGACGCTGGTGCTGGGCTGGGGATCGACATACGGCCCGATCACGGCCGCGGTCCGCCGTCTGCGCAATGCCGGCGAGTCGATCGCGCAGGCGCATCTGCGCCATCTGAACCCGTTCCCGCGCAACCTGGGCGTGGTACTCGGGAGCTACGAGAAGGTGGTGATCCCCGAGATGAACCTCGGCCAGCTCGCCACCCTGGTCCGGGCGAAGTACCTGGTGGACGCCCACTCGTACAACCAGGTCAACGGCATGCCGTTCAAGGCGGAACAGCTCGCCAAGGCGCTCAAGGAGGCCATCGATGGCTGAGACGTCCACGGAAGGCACGGGCACGATCGAGGCGCTCTCGCTCGTCCCCAAGGCCGAGGCCCGCCAGTCCATGAAGGACTTCAAGTCCGATCAGGAAGTGCGCTGGTGCCCCGGCTGCGGTGACTACGCGATCCTCGCGGCCGTCCAGGGCTTCATGCCGGAGCTGGGCCTGGCCAAGGAGAACATCGTCTTCGTCTCGGGCATCGGCTGCTCGTCCCGCTTCCCGTACTACATGAACACGTACGGTATGCACTCCATCCACGGCCGTGCCCCCGCCATCGCGACCGGCCTGGCCAGCTCGCGGCGGGACCTGAGCGTATGGGTGGTGACCGGTGACGGTGACGCGCTGTCGATCGGCGGCAACCATCTGATCCACGCCCTGCGCCGCAACGTCAACCTCAAGATCCTGCTCTTCAACAACCGGATCTACGGCCTGACGAAGGGCCAGTACTCACCCACCTCCGAGGTCGGCAAGATCACCAAGTCCACGCCGATGGGTTCGCTGGACGCACCCTTCAACCCGGTGTCCCTCGCCATCGGCGCGGAGGCGTCCTTCGTGGCGCGCACGGTGGACTCCGACCGCAAGCACCTCACCCAGGTGCTGCGCGAGGCGGCGGCCCACCAGGGCACGGCGCTGATCGAGATCTACCAGAACTGCAACATCTTCAACGACGGCGCCTTCGAGGTTCTCAAGGACAAGCAGCAGGCGGAGGAGGCGGTGATCCGGCTGGAGCACGGGCAGCCGATCCGCTTCGGCACGGACGGAGCGCGCGGGGTCGTCCGGGATGCGCAGACCGGTGACCTGAAGGTCGTCACCGTGACCTCGGAGAACGAGTCGCAGGTCCTGGTCCACGACGCCCACTCCGCGTCCCCGACCACGGCCTTCGCCCTGTCCCGCCTGGCCGACCCGGACACCCTGCACCACACCCCCATCGGTGTGTTCCGCTCGGTGGAGCGTCCGGTGTACGACACGCAGATGGCCGACCAGTTGGACACGGCGATCGAGCAGAACGGCAAGGGGGATCTGGCCGCGCTGCTGGCAGGTGGGGACACCTGGACCGTGGTGGGCTGACCGGCGGGTTCGAACGCGATCGAGGGTCCGGTGCCATGGGCGCACCGGGCCCTCACCCTCAGGTGCGGGAGTCGGCCTCGGCCTTATGGCCGGCCTTGCGCGCGTCGTACGCGTTCCGGGCCTTCTCCACCTCCGCCATCCGCTCGCTGGTCCACAGCGCCAGCCCCCGCACCTGGACGGCAGCCTCGCGGCCCAGGTCGGTGAGTGAGTAGTCGACCCTCGGCGGGATGACCGGCTTCGCGTCGCGATGGACCAGGCCGTCGCGTTCGAGGGTCTGAAGGGTCTGCGTGAGCATCTTCTCGCTGACGCGGCCGATCGCGCGACGCAGTTCGCTGAAGCGGTGGGGGCGTTCCAGGAGCTCGATCAGGACGAGTACACCCCAGCGGCTGGTGACGTGCTCCAGGACCAGCCGGTAGGGGCACATCTCCTCGCCGATGCCGTACTTGCCCACCACGGTACTTACTGCCATGCAAGTATCTTACTTCAAAGTGGGTACTTTCGCAGAGTTAGCGCACTCCCTAGGGTTAGCGACAGCGTCAACGCACCCCACAAGGAGTTCTGATCATGAGCATCGTCGTCACCGGAGCCACCGGACATCTGGGCCGCCACGTCGTGGAGCAGCTGCTGGAGAAGGTTCCGGCCGACCAGGTCACCGCCGTCGTCCGCACCCCCGAGAAGGTCGCCGACCTCGCCGAGCGCGGCGTGAAGATCGCCACCGCCGACTACAACGCCCCCGAGACGTTCGACGCGCTGTTCGCGGCCGGCGACAAGGTGCTGCTCATATCCGGCAGCGAGGTCGGCAACGACCGCGTCGGCCAGCACAAGGTCGTCATCAATGCCGCCAAGGCCGCAGGCGTCGCACTCCTCGCCTACACCAGCGCCCCCGGCAGCCTCACGGCCGCGCTCGCCGACGACCACCGGGGCACCGAGAAGGCGCTCCTGGAGTCCGGTCTGCCGTACGCGCTGCTGCGCAACGGCTGGTACCACGAGAACTACACCGAGAACCTCGCCCCGGTCCTGGAGTACAACGCGGTCACCCACGCGGCGGGCGAGGGCCGTGTCTCCTCCGCCTCCCGCGCCGACTACGCGGCCGCCGCCGTCGCCGTGCTGACCAGCGAGGGGCACGAGAACAAGACGTACGAGCTGGGTGGCGACGTCGCCTGGAACTTCAGCGAGTACGCCGCCGAGCTGAGCCGGCAGACCGGCAAGGAGATCGCCAACAACCCCGTCTCCGCAGAGGCGTTCGCCGGCATCCTGACCGGCGCCGGGCTGCCCGAGCAGCTCGCCGCGATCCTCGCCGGGGTGGACACCTCCGTCGAGAAGGGCGAGCTGGTCGTCGACAGCGGCGACCTGTCCCGGCTGACCGGCCGTCCGACCACTCCGCTCGCCGAGGCGATCGCCGCCGCGCTCAAGAGCTGACACCTCCGCCCCTGGCCCGCCTCCGGGCGATCGGAGCCCTCACGTGTCATGACCGTATGGCGATACGGACATGACACGCGGGGGCTTTCGGCGTTACCTTCGTGCAGGCCGCCATGCGGGCGCGGCCGGGTGAGCGCGCGAAGGAGGGGCCGTGAGCGGAAAGTCGCAGGGTGATCGGCGCACAGGACTGCTGAACGGCTTCGCGGCGTATGGGATGTGGGGGCTGGTTCCCCTCTTCTGGCCCCTGCTGAAGCCCGCCGGGGCGGTCGAGATCCTCGCCCACCGGATGACCTGGTCCCTCGTCTTCGTGGCGGCGGCGCTGGCCTTCGTACGGCGCTGGGCCTGGGCGGGTGAGTTGATACGGCAGCCGCGGCGGCTGGCGCTCGTCACCGTCGCCGCGGCCGTGATCACCGTCAACTGGGGCGTCTACATCTGGTCCGTGAACACGGGCCATGTGGTGGAGGCGTCGCTCGGGTACTTCATCAATCCGCTCGTCACCATCGCGATGGGCGTACTGCTGCTGAAGGAACGGCTGCGGCCGGTGCAGTGGGCGGCCGTCGGTGTCGGCTTCGCGGCCGTGATCGTGCTGACCCTCGGGTACGGCCGGCCGCCGTGGATCTCGCTCACCCTCGCCTTCTCCTTCGCCACGTACGGGTTGGTCAAGAAGAAGGTCGACCTCGGCGGCGTCGAGTCGCTGGCCGCGGAGACCGCGATCCAGTTCCTGCCCGCCGTGGGATATCTGGTGTGGCTGTCGACGCAGGGGGATTTGACGTTCGCGTCGGAGGGGCCGGGCCATATGGCGCTCCTCGCGGCCACCGGTATCGTCACCGCCCTGCCGCTCGTCTGCTTCGGCGCGGCCGCGATACGGGTGCCGCTGTCGACGCTGGGGCTGCTCCAGTACCTGGCGCCGGTCTTCCAGTTCCTGCTCGGCATCCTGTACTTCCACGAGGCGATGCCGGCCGAGCGGTGGGCCGGGTTCGCGCTGGTGTGGCTGGCGTTGACGCTGCTCACGGCCGACGCGTGGCGCTCCGCGCGGCGAAGCAGGGTGGCCGGGCTCAGCGTGCCGACAGTGGAGAAGCCCGCGGCGTCCGCCGCGGTGGACGCCTGACACCGGCCGCCGGCAGCCCGGCCGGCCGCTGACGCGGGGCGACGCCGTCGGCGCTCAGGCCGCAGACACAGGGGCCACCGGCACTCGGGCCGTCGGCCGGGCCGTCGGCACTCGGGGCGGGCACTCGGGCTGCCGCTTGAGTGCATCGCCCGGCGATTCCATTGCAGCCCGGTCACGCACCGCATATGAGTGGTCGCATGACACAGGCACCCGTACCCACTCCCTCCCCCCTCCACTGGAAGCTCGTCATCGACTGCGCCGACCCGCAGTCCCAGGCCGACTTCTGGGCCGCCGCGCTGCGCTACGAGGTCGAGGACAACAACGCCCTCATCGAGCGGCTCCTGGAACTCGGCACGCTGCCGCGCGAACAAACCGTCGAGTTCCACGCTCGTCTCGCCTTCCGGGACCTGGTGGCCGTACGGCATCCGGACGATCCGTATGACAAGGACAGTGGCACCGGGCGGGGGCGGCGGCTGCTGTTTCAGCGGGTGCCGGAGGCGAAGACGGTCAAGAACCGGCTCCACCTCGATCTCCACGCGGTGGCCGGGGAGCGGGAGGCCGAGGTCGAGCGGCTGCGCGGGCTGGGAGCCAGCGTGCTGCGGCATCTGAAGGAGCCGGGCGGGGAATGGGTGCTGATGGCGGATCCGGAGGGGAACGAGTTCTGCGTGCAGTGAGGGGTGAGGAGTGAGTACAGGGTTCGCGCAGTGCGGAATGCAGGGTTTTCCCTATGCGAACTCCGAGTCCGAATAGCGCTCTTGACGGAGAGTCAGGCTCACCCTGACCATCCAGGCACCCATTCACTGAGGAATCCCTGTGATTCCCAAGGAATTCGGAGCCCCCCACATGAAGCTCTCCGTCTCCTGGCGCGCGTCGGCGGCCGCCGCAGTGGCGACCGCCACACTTCTGACCAGCGGATCCATAGCCGGCGCGGCGTCCAAGGCCGATATCGAGGCGGCCGCCGCACCCGACCTGCCCGTGGCCAACGTGAAGGCCCACCTCACCCAGCTCCAGTCCATCGCCACCGCCAACGGCGGCAACCGCGCCCACGGCCGCCCCGGCTACAAGGCGTCCATCGACTATGTGAAGGCCAAGCTGGACGCCGCGGGATACACGACGACCATCCAGCAGTTCACGTCCTCGAGCCGTACCGGCTACAACCTGATCGCCGACTGGCCCGGCGGCGACACCAACCAGGTCGTCATGGCCGGCTCGCACCTCGACAGCGTCTCGTCCGGTCCCGGCATCAACGACAACGGCTCCGGCTCGGCGGCGGTCCTGGAGACCGCGCTCGCCGTGTCGCGGGCCGGGTACCAGCCCACCAAGCACCTGCGATTCGCCTGGTGGGGCGCGGAGGAGCTGGGCCTCGTCGGCTCCCGCTACTACGTCAACAACCTCTCCTCCGCCAACCGCGCGAAGATCAGCGGCTATCTGAACTTCGACATGATCGGCTCGCCGAACGCGGGCTACTTCGTCTACGACGACGACCCCGCGATCGAGAAGACCTTCAAGGACTACTACGCCGGCCTCGGCATCGCGACCGAGATCGAGACCGAGGGCGACGGCCGCTCCGACCACGCCCCGTTCAAGAGCGCGGGCGTGCCGGTGGGCGGGCTGTTCTCGGGGGCGAGCCGTACGAAGACCGCGGCGCAGGCGACCAAGTGGGGCGGCACGTCGGGGCAGTCCTTCGACCGCTGCTACCACTCGTCCTGCGACACGACGTCCAACATCAACGACACCGCCCTGAACCGCAACAGCGACGCCGTCGCCCACGCGGTGTGGGAGCTGTCGGAGTAGGGCTCCGGGTCAAAGGACTCCGGATCCACCACACCGACGTTCAACCAGTGGGCGGTTCGGCCGACTTGGCGGCGCGGGCGGCGAGTCGGTCCATGCGGGCTCGGGCCGACTCCAGCTCCTCGACGTCCTCTGCGGCCGGACCGCCCTCCTCCGCCATGAGCTCGGTCCACAGGCCGAGCAGATCCCGGCCCAGCGCCAGCCCCAGGGCCGGATCCCGTACCGCCCGCCACGCCGTGGCCGCGCCATGGAGGCTGCCGTACGCCGCCTCCGAGTCCCGGGTGCGGTGGTGGGTCCGGGCCACGTCGAGGGAGAGACCGAAGGCACGCTCCGCTTCACCGGCCAGGTAGGCGATGTACGCGGCGAGTTCACGCATACGGAGTACCTCGGGGTGCTCCAGTCCCAGCACCGCCGACGCCTGCGCCACGGTCCGCTCCGCGAGTTCCGTCGCCTCCGCCGTCCGCCCCTCCTTCACGGCCTCGTTGACCTGCGCCATCTGCTCGGCGAAGGGCGAGGCGTCAGCCGTCGTGGCCGGCGGCGCATCCCCGAGGACGGCTTCGGCCACGGCGTCGAAGCCCCGGGGTGGGGTGGGTTTGGGGTCCGGGTCGAGTTCGCGGTCGCGGGCGGAGGGGGGGACGAGGAGGGGGCCCGGGGCCACCGGGTCGGATTGCGGTACGGCCGTCTGCGGTACGTCGGCTTGCGGTACGGCCGTCTGCGGCACCGCGCTTTGCGGTACGTCCGCCGGCTCCGGCCTCGCGTCCATGAGCGGCGGCGGGCCGAACTCCCCCAGCGGCGGCGCGACCGTGCCGGGCACGGCGTCCTGCACCGGCTCGGACACCGCGCGCAGCTGGAAGGTGGACGAGGCGTCCTGCGTTGCCGGGCCCTGCAGCGGCCGTAGGGCGTGGGTGGGCGTGTCCCGATAGGGCGCCGGGTCCGGCGGGAGAGGCGCGGGCGGTGCGGGCGGCGCGGGCGGGTCCGCCGGTGGCCGTACGGCGTCTCCCGAGGCTCCCGGCACACCCGGCGCCGGCGTCTCCCCGGGCGGAGTCGTCCGTACCGGCTCGGCGGTGAGCTGACTGGAACCGTCCTCCGCCACCCGCAGCGGGACGACGTAGCCGATGCGCTCGTCGTGGATCGTGGCGTGCACGGCGTGGCCGGCGGCGACGGCGATGCGCTGGAGATGGGTCAGGACGGCGTGCTGGATCTCCTCGCCGGGAGCGGCGGTGACGGGCACGCCACCGATCGACGCGCCGCCCGCGCCCGGACCGACGGCAGGGACGCGCACGTCGATCGGCGCCGCCGCGGGGGCCGCAGCTGCCGCGGCGCGTTTCTGTTCCCGCTTCTTCGCGCGGCTCAGTAGAGACATCGCTTCCCTCACTCGCATGCGTCGGGGAGTTCACGGACGACGCGTTCGGGTCCCATGGTGCCCCCTCCCGGCGTCGCGTTCCGCTTCCCCGGCGTCAACATCCGGTAGTACAGATCGGACACGTCGTACACGTACTGTCGAGTCTCTCCGGCCGCGCGCGGCGCGGGCGTCACCGGGACGTCACAGACTCGTTCCAGGAGCTTGTGCCACGTCACAGCGTTCTCATGCCTGGCGCGAAGATCGGGGGCGTGACAAGGGAGGAGTGCGGGCATGCGGACTGACATGCACGTGCAGCAGGGAGGGCCCGGGCCGGGGCCGGAGATCTGGGTCCGCGGGCCGGTCCCCCTGCCCGAGGAACCATCGCTCTCCCCTGCCGCCGCCACACCCCGGCGCTTCTCCTGGGTCGGCGTGCACGGCGGAGCGGGTGTCTCCACGCTGGCCGCGGTCTACGGCGGCCACGACTGCGGTCGCGCCTGGCCGGGCCCCTCCGATCCGGGGTCGGTGCTGCTCGTGGCCCGCACGCATGCGGCCGGGCTGGCCGCCGCCCTGGGCGCCGTTGAGGTCTTTCGGCGCGGGGAGGCTCCGCACGGGCTCGATCTCGATGCCGTCGTCCTGGTCGCGGACGCGCCGGGGCGGCTTCCGCGGCCCCTCGCCGAGCGCGTCAAGGTGATCGAGTCGGTCATCGACGTGTACCGGGTGCCATGGGTGCCCGCCTGGCGCCTCGGCGAGCTGGGCGGGCAGCCGCCACGGGAGGCCGGGGCGCTGGCTCGGCTGACGGGGCGCTCCCGCTGAGCTCGGCGAGCCGCCAGGCGGACTCCCCGGGCTCCCCGGGCTCCCCGGGTCCCTCCAGTCCCTCGGCCACCGAGATCGCCTCCGCCGTACGGTCACGGACCCTGCGTGCCGTCGATGTCGTCGCTGCGGCGCTCGAACGGATCGAGCGGGCTGACCCCGTCCTGTCCGCCTTCATCGAGGTGTGGGGCGAGGAGGCGCTTCGGCGGGCCGGGGAGGTGGACGCGCGGGTCGACGCGGGTGAGCGGCTCCCGTTGGCCGGCGTGCCGATCGGGGTCAAGGGACGGCACGGGCTGCGGACAGCGGGGCCGCTGCTCGCGGCGGGGTGCGTGGCGGTCGGCGCGACATCCGTTCCGGGGCCGGGAACTCCCTGGCAGACCTGGGGACTTGGCCGCCACGGCCGTACGGTCAACCCCTGGCGGCACGACCGGACGCCCGGCGGCTCCTCGGCCGGGTCCGCGGCGGCGGTGGCCGCGGGGCTGGTACCGCTCGCGACCGGGAGCGACGGGGCCGGGTCGGTGCGGATTCCGGCGGCGTGGTGCGGGGTCGTCGGATTGAAGGCCGGCAACGGACGGTTGCCGGCCGCCGACCGCACGGGGCTGATGGCGCCGGGGGTGCTCGCGCGGTGCGTGGGGGATGTGGTGGCGTACTGGGAGGTGGTGTCGGGAGAGGCCGTGTGGGAGAAGGCGGTGTCGAGGGACGGGGCGCTGGGTGGCGACGGACGATCCGGTTCCGGTTCGGGCGCCGGGCTGGTCGACCGGGGCCACGCGCAGGCCAGCCGGGGCCAAGGATCAGTCAGCCGGGGCCAAGGCCCGGTCGGCCGGTCCGACGCCCCCGCCGCCGTATGGTCCCCGGACCTCGGCTTCGACTCCCCCGACCCGGACGTCGTAGCCGTCGCCCACGCCGCGGCCGTACGACTCGCGGAGGCGGGCGCGATACGGCTCGTACGGCCGCTGGATCCGCTGCGCCTCGACGACCCGGCCCCGGCATGGCTCGCGCTGCGGGCCCCGGACTCCGACCCCGCATCTTCCGCCGCATCCGCATCCGCCCTCGACGCCCACCGGATCCGGGCCGCGAACGACAGCCGCCTGGCCGCCCTGTTCAGCGAGGCTCGGCTGCTGCTGACGCCGACCGCACCTACTTCGCCGCACGGCCACGACGGCCCCGGCGAGCGCTACTCCACGGCGCTCACCTGGGCGTTCAACCTGAGCGGGCATCCGGCGATGAGCATCCCGGCGGGGTTCGGGCCGGACGGCTGTCCCGTCGGGCTCCAGTTGGTGGCGGCGCACGGTGAGGAGGCGCTGCTGCTCGCAGTGGCCGGGGTGGCGGAGGGGCATATCGGACCCTGGACATCTACATGCGTGCGCATATAATGCACATGCGATTAGTTGTCGCACGCCGACCATATGGCCCGGTGCCGCCGGGCCGACCGTTTGGGGGACCCATGACCCGCCGCTTCCTGTTCGTCCTCGGCAGCAGCCGCTCCGACGGAAATACCGAGCTGCTGGCCCGCAGGGCCGCCGAGCAGCTGCCCGAGGGTGTCGAGCAGCAGTGGATCGACCTCGCCGCGCACCCGCTGCCCGACTTCGAGGACCTGCGGCACGACAGCGACCATGTGCGCCCGACGCAGGGGAACGTGGCGCTGCTGTTCGACGCGACGCTCGCGGCGACTGACGTCGTGATCGCCTCGCCGCTGTACTGGTACTCGGTGTCCGCCCACGTCAAGCGCTACCTCGACTACTGGTCGGGCTGGCTGCGCACCCCCGGAGTCGACTTCAAGGCGACCATGGCCGGGCGCACCCTGTGGGGCGTCACCGTGCTCGCCCACGAGGAGCAGGAGGTCGCCGACCCGCTGGTCGGGACGCTCAGCAACTCCGCCGCGTACATGGGGATGCGCTTCGGTGGAGTGCTGCTCGGCAATGGCAGCAAGCCGGGTGACGTACTGAACGACGCCGAGGCCCTGACCCGCGCGAAGACGTTCTTCGCAGAGGAGGCCCCGCTCGCGCGCTTCCCGTACGAGACCGACTGAAGCCGTTCCGAAGAGCGGGCGGCAACGCCCGGAGAGCCAGCTGTGCTGTCCGGACAGCACAGCTAGGCCGTGACGTCCTTCGCCGTGAACCTCGCCCACGCCGCCGAACCGAACACAGCGGCGTAGAGGGCCTGGATCCCCAGGTTCTTGACGAGGTCGTCCCAGTAGACGGGTTCGCGCATCAGATCGGCGAAGGACAGCCAGTAGTGCGAGAAGAAGTACGGCTGGATCGCGTGGAGCTGGGGGATCTGGTCGAGGATCTGGATCGTGATCAGCAGACCGACGGTCGTCGCCATCGCCGCGATGCCGCTGTTGGTCAACGTCGAGACGAACAGGCCGAGGGCTGCCACCCCTATGAGTGACGCGGCGACGACCAGGGCGATCAGCAGGGCTCTGCCCAGCCCCTCCGCGAAGCTGATCCGCGTGCCGGAGATCGTCGTCAGGTCGCCGAGCGGGAAGAGCAGCGCGCCGACCGTGAGGGCCGAGACCGCGACCACGAGGGTGGCCACCAGGCAGAAGGCCATCGTGGTCGCGTACTTGGTGAGGAGCAGACGGGTACGGCCGGCGGGGGCGACCAGGAGATAGCGCAGGGTGCCGGCGTTCGCCTCGCCCGCGATCGCGTCGCCCGCGATGACGCCGATCGCCATGGGCAGGAAGAACGGGAGCGTCGCGGCCAGCGCGGTGAACACCAGGAACAGTCCGTTGTTGGTGATCTGCGAGATGAACGCCGGGCCGCCGCCCTGCGGGCCACCGCCGCCCGTCGACCCGCCGTCACCGGTCTCGATCTTCACCGCGATCCCGACCAGGATCGGCACGGCGGCCAGGACGGCGAGCAGCGCGAGGGTGCGCCAGCGCCGGAAGGTGGTGAGCAGTTCGCTGCGAAGGAGGCCGAAGGTCCACAAGGGGCTGACCTTCCTGGCTTCCCTTGCCTCCCTGACCTTCCCGGCCTTCCCAGCCCCTTCGATCGCGCCGCCCTGCTCGACTGCTTCAGCCTGCGACATCGAACCCCTCCCCCGTGAGTGCCACGAACGCGTCCTCCAAGGAGGCCCGTTCGACACCGAAGCCACGCACCCGCACCCCGGCGGTCACCAACGCCGCGTTGACGTCGGCGAGATCACGGTCCGGCGGCTGCTCGGCGGTCACCCGATCGTCGGTGATGACGACGTCACCGGCGCCCTGCTCCTTCAGCACCCGGGCCGCGTCCCCGGTGTCGGGCGTGGTCACGACGAGCCGACCGCGGGTCCCCGCCGCCAGGTCCGCCACCGCGCCCTGGGTGATGAGCCGGCCCTGCGCCATCACGGCCGCGTGCGTACAGACCTGTTCGATCTCGTCGAGGAGGTGGGAGGAGAGGAAGACCGTCGTGCCGTCGGACGCCAACTCCCTTATCAGGGCACGGATCTCGCGCATGCCCTGCGGGTCGAGACCGTTGGTCGGCTCGTCGAGGACGAGGAGCCGGCGCGGCTGGAGCAGCGCGGCCGCGAGCCCCAGCCGCTGCTTCATGCCGAGCGAGTACGCCTTGGCCTTCTTGCCGCCGGCGGCCGTCAGACCCACCCGGTCCAGCGCGGTCGCCACGCGGGTGCGCCGGGTGCGCGGATCGGCGGTCGGGTCGGCGGCGTCGTACCGGATGAGGTTGTCCCGGCCGGAGAGGAAGCCGTACAGGGCGGGTCCCTCGATGAGCGCGCCGACATGCGGCAGTACGGCGCGCGCGGCCCGGGGCATGGGCTGCCCGAGCACGCGCGCGGTGCCGGCGGTGGGCTCGATGAGGCCCATCAACATGCGGATGGTGGTGGTCTTGCCGGAGCCGTTCGGGCCGAGGAAACCGAAGACGCTGCCCGCCGGGACGGTCAGATCGAGACCGTCCACGGCGAGCTGCCCGCCGCGGTAGCGCTTGGTGAGCGCACGGGTGGCGATCACCGTGTCGGCGAGGTCGCCGGCCTGACCGGTCCGATCGGCCAGACCGACCGGGCCGACCTGATCTGTGGGACCGGCCAGACCGGCCTGATCGACAGGACCGGCCGGACCGGCCCCGTCGGCCTCCGCGGCGGGCAGTTCCTCCATGCGTTCCTCTGGCTCCTCGGGCTCCTGGGGCACCTCGATCGCGGTGCCCCACGGCGGCCGGTGGCTACCGGTGCCGGTTCACTTCCCGGAGTCGGCCGCCTTCACGAGCGCGTCCTTGTCGACCGCGCCCACATAGACCTTGCCGTCGTCCGTGATCAGGGCGTTGATCAGGCGGGTCTTGAAGACCGTGCCCGAGCCGAACTTCCCGGTGACCTTGTCGCCCAGGGAGTCGAGGAAGCCGCCCATGTCGCCGCCGACCTCGGCGCCGGAGGGGATGCCCTCGCCGCCGGTGTCGAAGACGGCCACGGAGTTCCAGCCCTCGCCGATGACCTCGGGACCGCCCTCGGCGCCCTTGCCGTGCTTGCCCTCGGACTTCAAGCCGCCGAGTTCCTTGTCGAACTCCTTGCGCAGCTCGTCCTCGGACTTCGAGGCACCGCGCTCCCCGGCCTTCCCCTCCAGCTCGCCCTCCTCCGTGACGGTCGCGCCCTTGGGCGGGGTGAAGTCGAAGGTGGAGGCGGCGGGCTTGGCGAAGCTGACCTGGGTGAAGCCCGCGTCGATCACTGCCGAGCCACCGCTCGACGGGGTCAGCGTGAACTTCAGCGGCATGCCGGTCTTGGCGTCCACGGCCACGATGATCGCACCGACCGTGGTCCCGGACTGCTTCGGCTTGATGAGCAGCCGGTACGCGTCCCGGCCCGCGACCTGAGCGGTGCCGTCGACGGTGACGGACGTGGTGTCGTCGACCGCCTTCAGCGCCTCCTCGGCGAAGTCCTTGGGCGTGGCGGGAAGGTCTTCCTTCTTCTGCTCGCCCTTGGCCTCCTCGGCGGTGCCGTGGAAGACCTCGTTCGACTTGCTGTCGTAGCCCCAGATGTCCTTGCCGTTGTGAATGAGGCTGTACTCGGACGCGTTCTCCAGCAGGGAGAGCTTCTGCCTGTTCTCGCCGTCGAGGGCGACGCGCAGCGTGTGCGTGCCGGACGCCAGCTCGGTGAGCTTGGCCGACGGATCGGCGGCCGACCCGTCACCCGAACCCGAGCCCGAACCCATCGCGCCGGAGGCGAAGCTGGACTCCAGCCCGCCGAGGTCGGGCAGCCCCAAATCAGTGGTGATCTTGAAGGTGCCGGACAGCTGCTGCACGTCCGACTGGCCGATCTTCTCTATGAGTTGTGCCGCGGTGATCTCCGGCAGGTCCGGGTCGCCGGAGTCGGCGAGCGCCGGGACGAGCCCGATGGTCGCCGCGGCGACTCCCACCACCGCGACCGGGACGACGTACCGCGCGGCCTTGCGCCGCCCCGAGGGCAGGTCGTCGACCTCCCCGGTGCTCGTACTGTCGTCGGATTCGTACGGTGCCATGTGTGCCTTACCTCCGTCGTCGGCGGCGGCTGCTGCTGCTGCTCTTCTCGTTCCTCGCCCGCGAGTCTTACGACCCCGCACTCGTCCACCCCTGAGCCGCCATTCTCACCCGAATCAGTGAGGAGTGGTGTTTTCCGTGCTGTCCATCTGACCAAATCCGCCAGCAAGATTCGTCAGCCTTCGGAGCCAACTCGGCGTACACCTGGGGTATGACACACGGAGGCGGCGCCTCCCCCAACCCGTAAGGGTCGACGAGGAAGACGCCGCTGTGCGTTGCGCGCCGGCGGGCGGATCAGCCGTTGATGAAGACGTAGTCGGCCTGGTAGGGCACCCCGACGACGGCGCCGGGCGTGCAGGAGCCGGCCGGGGCGACGCCGCCGACGGTGTTCAGCCGCAGGATCTCGGCGGTGTCGGCGAGCAGTCCGTGGTGCTTGCCGGACTGAGTGGCCTTCAGGTCGAGTTCGGGGATGTTCCCGTCACCGTTCGGGGTCCTGGAGATGACGGCCCCGGTGACCGCACTGCCGTCCGGCGCGATCCACTGCGGCGTACCGGAGTTGGGCGCGACGAAGGAGTGCGCGATACGGCCGCCGAGTACGGCACTGACGTCCCGCTGGGCGAAGGCGTACCCGCCGCCCTCGGCCGGCTTGCACTGGTAGATCTGCTTGCCCTTGACGACGGACGCCTGGAAGCTGTGGAGCGCGTCCCGGAAGTCGAACTCGGCGACGGTGACCTTGTGAAGCTGACCTCGGACGGCGCCGCCCGGGAACTCGGCGGTGTGGAGGTTGGCGTAGAACGAACTGGGCTCGGCCTTCAGGGCGTTGAGCAGGGCGGCGTCCTTCACCGTGACGGTGCCGGTGAGGCGGTGCCCCCTGTCCTTGGCCTCGCCCTTGCCCCTGCCCTCGCTCCTGTCCAGGAGGGCGCCGAAGTCGACCTTGATGCCGCCGTTGGTGCCCTTGGCGCCCTGGTGGATGTGGAGGGCGGTCGGCTCGCCGGTGC
This sequence comes from Streptomyces viridochromogenes, assembly GCF_001270495.1. Lineage (GTDB taxonomy): Bacteria > Actinomycetota > Actinomycetes > Streptomycetales > Streptomycetaceae > Streptomyces > Streptomyces viridochromogenes_A. The sequence continues at coordinate 150,635 of NZ_LGUR01000253.1, read as the reverse complement.
CGCGCCAGGTGACGGCGACGGACACCTTGTCGCCCTTGACCTTCACGAACTGCAGGGCGGCGCCGTCCTTGTCCCCGACGGCGGGCCCACCCGCGACCGGGACCTCGTTCGCGCCGCGAAGACCGGCGGCGAGGACAGTACCCCCGGCGCCCCCGCTCAGGGCCCCACTCTGGCTCACGATCCCCTGAGCACCGCCTCCGGCGTGCCCCGCGTGGTCGGCGCGGTCACCTCCGGCGGCGAAGGCGGGAATCACCGCGGCGGCGACCCCACCGGCGGCGGCCACAGCGACAGCGGTGACGATCAGGCTCTTACGGCGCTTCGAGGACGTCGTCTTCATGCCCATGATTCTGTTTTCTCCCCGTATGACAGCTGACACCCCCTGCGTCAGCTTCTGGGCAGGCATACGGAGGCGATCTCACTTTGGACTCAGTCCAGCATTGTGACGTGCATCACCTTCGCGGCCCGTCTGGCGAGCGATCTTTCAGCCCGTCCGGCGTTGAGGACGAGGCCGTAGGCCGAAGCGGGGTTCCAGGGGGCGGCAGCCCCCTGGCGGGGTCGAAGGGGCGGAGCCCCTTCAAGGGATGGGACGAGTAGGGGCGGCGGGGGCGACCTAACCGGCCCGATGCACAACGGCGTCGCACAACTCCATCAACGCAGCCTTGGCATCAATGTCCGGCAACGGCGCCAACGCAGCCCGCGCATCCTCCGCATACCGCACCGTGTCCCGTCGAGCCTGCTCCAACGCCGGATGCACCCGAAGCTGAGCCAACGCCTCCGCAAGCCGCGCGTCGTCACTCAGGTCGGAGTCCAGCAACTCGCACAACGCGATGTCCTCCGCCAGCCCCAACCGCTCGGCCCGCTCCCGCAACCGCAGCACCGGCAGTGTCGGAATCCCCTCCCGGAGATCCGTACCCGGCGTCTTCCCGGACTCATGGGAGTCGCTCGCGATGTCCAGTACGTCATCCGCCAGCTGGAAGGCGACCCCCAGCCGCTCCCCGTACTGGGTCAGCACATCGACCACCGTCTCGTCGGCGCCCGACATCATCGCGCCGAACCGGCACGAGACCGCCACCAGCGACCCGGTCTTGCCGCTCAGCACATCGAGGTAGTGCTCGACCGGATCCCGGCCGTCCTGCGGCCCCGCCGTCTCCAGGATCTGCCCGGTGACCAGCCGCTCGAACGCCTCGGCCTGTACCCGCACCGCCTCGGGCCCGAGGTCGGCGAGGATGTGCGAGGCGCGCGCGAAGAGGAAGTCCCCGGTCAGGACGGCGACCGAGTTGCCCCAGCGGGTGTTCGCGCTGTCGACGCCCCGCCGCACCTCCGCCTCATCCATGACGTCGTCGTGGTACAGCGTCGCCAGATGGGTCAGCTCCACCACCACCGCCGACGGCACGACCCCCGGCGCATACCGGTCCCCGAACTGGGCAGTGAGCATCACGAGCAGCGGCCGGAACCGCTTTCCACCCGCCCGCACCAGATGCTGGGCGGCCTCGGTGATGAAGGGGACCTCACTCTTGGTGGCTTCGAGCAATCCCTCCTCGACAGCCGCCAATCCGGCCTGGACATCGGCTTCCAGAGCCTGGTCCCGCACGCTCAGCCCGAACGGCCCGACGACGGTCACGAGGGATCTCCTGTCTGCTGGTGTCTACTGGCGGTTACACGGTTTGTCGATAGGTCGCTGCCATCACTCAAGTCAGCGTATCCGGTCACGTTTCGATCACCGATGCCGCCCACCCGTCCACCACGGGCGGTATCGGATCACGGCGGGTATGTTTTTGATCACCTGATAAGGCCGGATATCCATCGACTTATAGGGAAGTAGCGGCCCGTGTCCCGAACGGAAGTCGATATCCAGCCCGCGAGCGAGCCGCCGCCGCGCGACGACCATGCCTTCTTCGGCCAGCCCCGCGGCCTCCTCACACTCTCCGGCCTGGAGGTCTGGGAACGGTTCTCGTTCCTCGGCATGCAGGCCATCCTCGTCCTGTACTTCGCCGACACGGTCGCCCACGGCGGACTGGGCATGTCGGCCGGAACCGCCGCTTCCGTCTCCGCCGCCTACGGCACCCTCGTCTATCTGGTCTCGGTCGCCGGCGGCTGGCTCGCCGACCGTATCCTCGGCTCGTACCGCGCAGTGCTGTGGGGCGGCATCCTGATCGCCTGCGGCCACTACGCCATGGCGGTGCCGACCGCCGGCATGACCTGGGTGGGTCTCGGTCTGATCAGCGCGGGCACAGGGCTCCTCAAGCCCAACGTCGCCACCATGGTCGGCAAGCTCTACCGCACCGACGACGACCACCGTGACGCCGGCTTCGCGCTCTACTACATGGCGATCAACATCGGCGCCTTCGCGGGCCCGCTCATCACCGGCTGGCTCGGCGACCACAAGGGCTGGCACTGGGGCTTCTCGGCGGCCGCGATCGGCATGACGTTCGGCTTGGCCCAGTACGTCCTCGGCCGCCGCCACCTCGCCGGACGCAAGCACGCCGCGGAGTTCGCGCCGGCCCCGCCTTCCCCCACGCTCGAACGCGCTCGCGCGGGCGGACTCGCATCGCGCCGGACGATCCGCCTGATCGTCGCGGGCCTCGCCGCCACCGCCGCGATCGCCGTCCTCCTCGCCGCAGCCGGCTGGCTCACCATGGACCGCTTCGTCGACCTGCTCACCCTCGTCTCGGTGATCGCGCCGGTCGTCTACTTCGCGGTGATGTTCTCCAGCCCGCGCGTGACCCCCGAGGAACGCGGTCGCCTCCGCCCGTACGTCGTCCTCTTCCTCTCCTCGACGGTCTTCAACTTCATCCTGTTCCAGGCGTACTCGACGATGATTTTGCTGGCCTCGACGAACGCCGAGACATCGATCCTCGGCTTCGACTTCCCCGCCGGCTGGTACGCCTCCGCCCTCGGCGCCTTCGAGGTCGCCCTCGCGCCCGTCGTCGCCGCGCTGTGGGTCCGCATGGGGCGCGGCCAGCCGCACGCGTCCAACAAGATCGCCGTCGGTGTCGTCCTCGGCGGCCTGTCCTTCCTGCTGCTGGTGCTCCCGACCGCCGGGCACTCCTCCGACGACTACCTCATGTCCGTCTGGTGGATCGTGGGTTCGTACCTGCTGCTCGGCCTCGGCGACGTCCTGCTGGAGACCTCCGGCATGTCGGCCACGACCAAGCTCGCCCCGGCCGCCTTCGCCAGCCAGACCATGTCCCTCTGGTTCCTGTCCCTCGCCCTGGCCAACGGCATCCAGGCCCAGACGGTCAAGCTCTACGACGACGTCTCCCAGCCCGCCTACTTCGGCGTCAACGGCGCGATCGCGGTGGCCGCCGGGCTCGCCGTGATGGCCGCGACCCGCTGGCTGCGCCACACGATGCACCCCGTGCGCTGACCCGACACCACCCACGCCGTGCACCGACCCGACACGACGACCGCCGTGCACCGACCTGACACGATGCACCCGGTGCACCGACCCGACGGGGATCCCGCCCATGCGCATCCGTACGTCCTTCCCCTACGAGACGACCCACCACGACCTCCGTATCCCGCTCCCGGACGGGACCCTGCTGTACGCGCGCGCGTGGCGCCCCCTGACGGACGAGCCCGTACCGGCGCTCCTCGAATACCTGCCGTACCGCCTCACCGACTGGACGGCCCCCCGCGACCACCAACGCCACCCCTGGTACGCCGGCCACGGCTACGCCTCCGTGCGCGTGGACATCCGCGGGCACGGCAACAGCGAGGGCATGCCCACGGACGAGTACTCGGCGACGGAACTGGCCGACGGGGTCGAGGTGGTCAACTGGCTGGCGGCCCAGCCCTGGTGCAACGGCAAAGTCGGTATGTTCGGCATCTCCTGGGGCGGCTTCAACTCCCTCCAGATCGCGGCCCTCGCGCCCGAGCCGCTCAAGGCGATCGTCACGGTCTGCTCGACGGACGATCGCTATGACAACGACGTGCACTACATGGGAGGTTCCGTCCTCGCCGTGGATATGCACGCCTGGGCGTCGACCATGCTCGCCTTCGTCGCCCGCCCGCCGGATCCGCTGTATGTCGGCGACGCCTGGCGGGACATGTGGCTCAAGCGGCTGGAGTCCGTCGAACCGTTCCTGCACACCTGGCTAGGCCATCAGACCCGTGACGACTACTGGCGCCACGGCAGCGTCTGCGAGGACTACGGCGCGATCGACGCCGCCGTCCTGGCGGTGGGCGGCTGGCACGACCCGTACCGCGACACGGTCCTGCGCCTCGTCGAGCACCTGCCCGCCGACCGCGTCCGCGGGCTGATCGGCCCCTGGTCGCACCAGTACCCCGACCGCGGCCTGCCGCCGGGCCCGGCGATCGGCTTCCTCCAGGAGACGCTGCGCTGGTGGGACCACTGGCTGAAGGGCGAGGACACGGGCGTCATGTCCGAGCCCCTGCTGCGCTCCTACGTCAGCGACTCCCACCCCCCGGCCACGGTGTACCCCGCGCTGCCCGGCCGCTGGGTCGGCGAGCCGGCCTGGCCCTCCCCCCATGTGCGCACGGTGACGTACGCCTTCCAGGGCGCCCCCGTGCTGGTGCGCTCCCCCATGCACACCGGCATCGACGCAGGCCGTTTCTTCCCCTTCGGCAACGACGCCGACCTGCCGCCCGACCAGCGGGAGGAGGACGCGCGCTCGGGGTGCTTCGAGTTCGAAGTGGGCGAGGAGACCTGGGTGCTGGGGCGGCCGAAGGTGCGGCTGCGGCTGACGTCGGAGGTGCCGCGCGGGCAGGTCGTCGCCCGGCTCTGCGACGTGGCGCCGGACGGTTCCTCGACCCTGGTCACGCGGGGCGTGCTGAACCTGTCGGCGCGCCACGGCCGCGATCGCGCGGTGCCGTGGGAGCCGGGCGCCACCGAGGACGTGACCTTCGAGCTGAACGGCATCGGCCACGCCTTCCCGCCCGGTCACCGCATCCGCCTGGCCGTCTCCTCCGCGTACTGGCCGTGGATCTGGCCCCAGCCGGACTCGGCAGCGGGCTTCGGTCTGGAACCGGCGGGAAGCTCGCTGGAACTTCCGGTACGCGCACGTGCGTTGAACGAGTCGGCGGACACCTCATCGCCGGACGAATCAGCGGCGGAGGCATCAGCAGACGGCACAACGATCACCTTCGAGGAACCGGAGCAGGCAGAACCGCTCGGCGTGAACTCCCCCATCACGCTGGACGAGCCACGCCCCGAGCGGCTGGTCGTGCGGGACGTGGCCAAGGGCGAGTGGCGCCTGGAGGTCGACCCCCGGTACGGCGGCACGCGCGTGTACCCCGACGGTCTGGAGTTCACCGAGGACGCGCTGGAGACGTACACGATCAACGAGTCGGACCCGCTGTCGGCCCGCACCCGCTCGGAGTGGTCGATCCGTCTGCACCGCCCGGAGCAGGCATGGGACACGACGGTGCGCACCCGCTCGGAGATCAGCTGTGACCGGCATGACTTCGTCGCCTCCAACGAGGTGGTCTGCCTGGAGGGCGAAGAGGTACTTTTCCACCGCACATGGGAGAAACGGACTCCACGGACGGCCGGTTAAAGGCGAGTTGGATTCATTGTCCGATTTGCCGCTCTTGTGGATGCCAGTGAGTTGGGTCACGCACACCCGGCCGCCCACTCCAGCCGGCACCCCACGTCCTCCCTTGCTTCACACGCAAGTTGAGGCTTGGCAACCGCAAAGGATCAAGCGCCCCATACACCCCAGACCATGGTCAACCGGCACGACAGGTGGCCACGGCACTTGTTCCGGGCATGTGCTCTCGCATACGTTCCCGCTCAGTCGGGCGGACGCCGAATCCTGCCGCCGCCCGAGTCATCCACCCACGGAACTCACAGACGTACGGCAGGAGCGGGGGACCCAGGTAAGCGCCGGACCGGCCGCCTTGATGGCGCACCGGACCGGCTAGGGGTGAAGTCGCGCTGCCGTACGGCAGCACGGCCGGGCATCTCCCGCCCGAACCCGACAGCTCACCTCGCAGGCGCCGGAGAGGAACAGCGCCATGCCCCGAGGCAAGCACCGCCGCCCCCGCACCAACCCGCTCACCCGCCGTGTCGCCATGGCCGGCACCGGTACGGCCGCCCTCGCACTCCCGCTGCTGAGCGCCACCGCCGCGAGCGCCGCCCAGCCGGCCCAGGCCCCCGCCGCCGCCCAGGCCGCGCCCCAGTCCGCGCCCTCCGCGGCGAAGGCCAAGACCATCACGTACACCACGAAAAAGGGCGATTCGCTCTACGGCATCGCGGACCGGTACGACGCACAGGGCGGCTGGAAGCAGCTCTACAAGGACAACCGCAAGGCCATCGGCGACAACCCCCGACTGATCCACCCGGGCGTCGACCTGCAGGTCCGGGCGACCAAGAAGGCCGACGCGCCGACCAAGGCGGCCGACAAGGCGGCCGCTCCCGTCAAGAAGTCCGCCGTCGCCCAGGCCACCCAGTCCTCGGTGAAGACGTTCCCGAACAACCTCGACGGCTGGATCCGTAACGCCCTGGACATCATGGGCCAGAACGGAATTCCCGGGTCGTACGAGGGCATTCACCGCAACATCATGCGCGAGTCGTCGGGCAACCCGCAGGCCATCAACAACTGGGACTCCAACGCCGCGGCGGGCACCCCGTCCAAGGGCCTCCTCCAGGTCATCGACCCCACCTTCGCGGCCTACCACGTGCCGGGGACGGTGTACGACCCCTTCGACCCGGTCGCGAACATCACGGCCGCGTGCAACTACGCGGCCGCGCGTTACGGCTCGATCGACAACGTGAACGGGCCCTACTAAGCCCACCGCGGGACAAACGTGGCCATTTCATCCCTACGGGACGAAATCGGCCAGAGTGTCCGCGAACAGTCTCTCGAGGACGACGGCGATGCCGTCGTCCTCGTTCGAGAGGGTGACCTCGTCGGCGACCGCCTTGAGTTCGGGGTGGGCGTTGGCCATGGCCACCCCGCGGGCGGCCCAGTCGAACATGGGGATGTCGTTGGGCATGTCCCCGAAGGCGATGGTCTCGTGCGCGCCCAGGCCGAGATGCTCGGCGGCGAGCGCGAGACCGGTCGCCTTGGTGATGCCGCATGGTTGGAGTTCGACGGTCCCGGGCCCGGACATGGTGACCGTCGCGAGGGAACCGACGACCGATCGCGCCGTCGCCGCCAACTCGTCGTCGGACAGGGTGGGATGGCGCAGCAGCACCTTGCTGATCGGCTCGCACCACAGGTCGTCGCGGTGCTGGACGCGTACGGCGGGCAGGGTGGGGTGGGGCATCAGGTACCCGGGTTCGATGAGCGTCAGCCCGTCGACGCCGTCCTGGTCGACGGCCGCGTACACCTCCCCGACCTCGGCCTCGATCTTGCCGAGCGCGGTCTCCGCCAACTCCCGGTCCAGGGTGATGGACCACAGCAGACGGTCCGCGCCGGCGTCGTACAACTGCGCGCCCTGTCCGCACACCGCGAGCCCCCGGCTGCCCAGGACGTCGAGGAGCGGCCGCACTCTGGGCGCCGGCCGCCCTGTCACGACGAGGTGCTGCGCACCGGCCGCCGCGACCTGCGCGAGCGCGTCGAGGGAGCGGTCGGAGAGCGTGTCGTCGCCTCGGAGCAGCGTCCCGTCCAGGTCAGTGGCGATGAGTGAATATGCGATGGGTGGGGCCATGATCAGAGAATACGGACAGGAAGCCCCATCGACTCGACGTGAACCGGACGGCTGCTGTGTTCACATGTGTTGACACCTGTTCCGGTTCGGATTCTGTTTCAGCCTGCGCAACTTCCTTCCGCTTGTTGCGATTTCACTCCCACGTGGTCCGTCGGCCGTGTCAGCATCCCGCAACGGGGGCGCCTCGGCCCCGGCCGGTACCGCGACCTGGTGATTCGCCGACCTCGGCGACGCGAGTTCCGCACTGCCCAAGACCGGCACCTCACCCGTAACGTGTGGCCCGACCACATGGCACGGAGCGTATGAGAGTGAGGCAGCACCCCATGCCCCCCTTCGATCTCCCCGAGGGCGACCCCTTCGGCACGCACAACCTTCCGTACGGCGTCTTCTCCCTCCCCGACTCGGACCCCGCACGCCGGGTCGGCGTCCGGCTCGGCGACCACGTCCTCGACGCGGGCAAGGCGGCCTACGCGCTCGGCTCGCCGTACGCCCCGCTGCTCGCCCAGGACTCCCTGAACCCGCTGCTCGCCGCGGGCGCCACCACCTGGTCGGACGTGCGTCGCGCCCTGACGGCGTGGGTGACGGTACCGGCGCACCAGAAGGCCATCGCGGACCTGCTCCACCCCTTGTCCTCCGTGACCCTGCACCTCCCCTTCGAGGTCGCGGACTACGTCGACTTCTACGCCTCCGAGAACCACGCCCGGAACGTCGGCCAGATCTTCCGCCCCGACGCCGCGGACTCCCTCACCCCCAACTGGAAGCACCTACCGATCGGTTACCACGGCCGCTCCGGCACGGTGGTCGTCTCCGGCACAGACGTCGTACGCCCGTCGGGCCAACGGAAGGCTCCCGCCGACCCGGCCCCTGTCTTCGGCCCGTCGGTCCGCCTGGACATCGAGGCCGAGGTCGGCTTCGTGGTCGGGACGCCGTCGGAGATGGGCAAGCCGGTGACGCTGGGCGACTTCCGGGAGCACGTCTTCGGCCTGTGCCTCCTCAACGACTGGTCGGCACGCGACATCCAGGCCTGGGAGTACGTCCCCCTCGGCCCGTTCCTCGGCAAGTCCTTCGCCACGTCGGTGTCGGCGTGGATCACCCCGCTGGACGCGCTGGAGGAGGCGCGGGTGGCCGCGCCGGAACGGACACATCCCCTGCTGCCGTACCTGGACGACTCCGGCTCCGAAGCCGAACCCGGCGGCTACGACCTGCGCATCTCGGTGTCCATCAACGGCCACGTGGTCTCCGAGCCCCCCTTCTCCACCATGTACTGGACGGCCGCCCAGCAGCTCGCCCACATGACCGTGAACGGCGCCTCCCTCCGCACCGGCGACCTGTACGGCTCGGGCACGGTGAGCGGCCCCACGGAACGCGAGCGCGGCTCGTTGCTGGAGCTGACGTGGAACGGCCGAGACCCTCTCGAACTCCCCGACGGCAAGCGGACGTTCCTGGAGGACGGCGACGTGGTGACCCTGTCCGCCTGGGCTCCCGGGCCGGGTGGGGTTCGGGTGGGGCTGGGCGAGGTCACCGGGCAGGTTGTAGCAAGCGATTGACACAAGACCCCGGGAGACCGCATCTTGTACTCACCGCTTAATACAAGCGGTGAGTACAAGTCTGCGTACACGTCATCTCCACGGGGGTCCACCTTTCTCATGCTCGAACTCGATTCACCACCATCCGCGACGGCGCCCGCGTCCCGCGTACCTCTCGACCGCTACGCCCGCTGGGCCGGCCTGGCCGTCGGAATACTGGCCACCCGCTGGCTGCTGCCCCTGAACAACGGGGAGGGCGCCCTCTACGCCATCCTCACCTTCGGCCTCTGCGCGGTGGCCGGAGTGCTGCTCGGCGACGTGCTGACCGCACCGCGCCGGGGCGCCGTCCGTACGGCGGGCCTCACCCCACGCCGGGTCCGCGACTACGTTCCGCCTCGCATGACCGTCCTGCTACTCGGCCTCGCAGCCGCGCTGATCGTGTTGCTGATCACGGCAGCCTCGGTGGCGTCCCGGGACGACCTGGGCCGTGCGGGACGTGCGTTCACCGTGACTTGCGGCGGCGTGACTCACTCGCACACCCCTTGGCCCGGCCTCTACTACGGCCTTCCCGTCCTGGCTTCCCTCGCCCTCTCCACCGCCGCCTGCGGCTGGTCCCTGCGGCGCATCGCGACCCGTCCCGGCGACGAACAGTCCCGCCGCGACCGGGCGTTGGCGATCGTCGCGGCATGGGGGTTGGTGGTCTCGTCGGCCCTGTTCGGCGTGGCCTCGACGGTGTCCGGTGCGCTGATGAGCACGACGTGCGACGGCGCGGCGGGGGTCGTGGGGAACTGGACGGTGTGGCCGCTGGGACTGCTCGCCCTGCTCACGGCACCGTGGTGCCTGTTCACGATCGTCTCGCCGCGGGCCACGGTATGGCGGGGCCGACGGTCCGGCACCAGCGGGACCGGCCGCCGGTGAGCGGGGCGGCCCTGCGCATCGACACGACCAGTCCGGTCCCGCCGTACGAACAGATCCGCTCCCAGCTCGCCGCGCTGATCTCCACCGGTCGCCTTTCGGAGGGTGAACGCCTGCCTACGGTACGGCAGTTGGCCGCCGACCTGGGGCTGGCCGCGGGAACAGTGGCACGGGCGTACCGCGAGCTGGAGGCAGCCTCCCTGATCCGCACCCGGCGAGGCGCGGGCACCCGCGTCGCCCCGCTCCCCGAAGGCGCCCACCGCCCGGATCGAGCCGAACTGGCGGCACTGGCAAGGCGGTTCGCAGCGGAGGCACGCGCACTGGGAGCGCAGGACACAGAGGTGGTCGCGGCGGTCCAGGAAGCCTTGCGGGAGTAAGGGGAAGCCTCGCGGGAGCGTGGGGTGCCAGCGGCGCTGTTCCTCTCCGAGGCCCTGCGGGGGCAGGGGGTGGTGGTCCGGGAGGCGCTGCGAGGGTAGGCGGAGGTGTCGGGGTCCGCGGCCCGCACGGGTATGCCTCGGTGCACTGCACGGCAGGCGGCCGGACACTGGCCGAGACGGGCTACGCACAGTGTCCCGAGGCGAGTTCGGCGACTCTTCACCGCTGACTCCGGCGACCGTCACCGTCATACTGGCTGGCGGTGGCATGCTCCTCGCCCACCGCCCCGCACGTCCGCCCGCGCACCTCCCCTGACCAGGATCCGGAGCCTCCGGCATGACCTTCTGCCTGCTCCTGTTGAGCACCGTCGCTCTGACAGCAGCCGTGCCCGTTCCGCGTGCGCTGACCCGGGCCGCGTGGCCCGAACGGGAACCCGTGGTCGCGCTCTGGGTGTGGCAGTGCCTGGTCGCCACGGTCCTGCTGTGCTGCTTGACGGCCCTGGCGCTGGGCACCGCCGCCGTCTTCGGCACCGTACGCGCGCAGCTCTTCGCCCCCGCGCCGCCGGCGGTGACCGCGGCGTACGACCTCTCGTCCGCGCCGGCCTGGGCTGCCATCCTGACCCTGCTCCTGGCCTGCGGTGCCGCCTGGACGACCGCGATGCTGGGCCGCGAACTCGCCGAGGCCCGCCGACGCCGCAGCCAGGCCCGGGCCCACCTGCTCGAACGCGCTCCCGACCTGCCGGCCGGCCTGCCCGCGGCGCGGGGCCCCCTCCTGGTCCTGGAGGACGAGTACCCGGACGCCTGGTGGATGCCCGGCAGCCCGGCCCAGCTGATCGTCACCACCGGCGCCCTGCACCGCCTCACCGACCACCAGCTCGACGCGGTCCTCACCCACGAACGCGGCCACGCCCGCGCCCGCCACGACTGGCTCCTCCACCTCTCGACCGCCCTCGCCACCGGCTTCCCCCGTATCCCGCTGTTCGCCCACTTCTGCGACCAGACCCACCGCCTGGTCGAACTGGCCGCCGACGACACGGCGTCCCGTCGTTGCGGTCACCTGACGACGGCTCTGGCCCTGATCGAGCTCAACCAGCACCGCGGCGTCCTCTCCTGCGCCTCCACCCACCGCCTCCTGGGCGAACGCGTCAACCGCCTCCTCCAGCCACCTCCGCGCCTGGGCCGCCGCCACCGGGCGTTGACCACGACGCTGGCCGCGCTGGTGCCCTTGCTGCCGCTTCTGATCACGTTCGCGCCCGGGCTGACGGCGTTGTCGTGACCGTTGTGCCGGACGGCTGAGAGGCGGGCCGCTCTCCTCCCGGCTAGGCCCAGTCGTCCGGCTCAGGCTCCGGCTCCATCTCGGGCCAGTCGTCCGCCCCGTGATCGGTCACGGGTGCCGCATCGCCCACCGCACCGGCATCGGAGTCCCCACGCATCGAGGCCAGCACCTCCAGCACGCCTTCCCCGTACGTGGCCAGCTTCTTCTCGCCGACCCCACCGACGCTCCCGAGCTCCCGCACAGACGCGGGCCACACCGTCACGATCTCCCGCAACGTGGCGTCATGGAAGATCACATACGCCGGAACCCCCTGCTCCCGAGCCTGCTCGGCGCGCCAGGCCCGCAGCGCCTCGAAGGCCGGCACCAGCTCCTCGGGCAACTCGGCCACCGCGGCCTTCGCCTTGCGCTCACCGCGCCCGGAGCCCGCCGATCCCGACCCCGACGACGACCGCGAGGTCACCGGCTTCTTCGGCTCCTTCCGCAGCGGCACGTCCCGCTCCCGCCGCAGCACCGTGCCACTGGCCTCGGTCAGCACGAGCGTCCCGTACTCCCCCTCGACCGCGAGCAGCCCCTGCGCCAGCAACTGCCGGATGACACCCCGCCATTCGCCCTCGCTCAGCTCCTCGCCGATGCCGAACACGGACAGCTGGTCGTGGTCGAACTGGATCACCTTGCCGGTGCGCTTGCCCAGCAGGATGTCGACGATCTGCAACGCGCCGAACTTCTGCCCGCGCTCGCGCTGCAGCCGCACGACCGTCGACAGCACCTTCTGCGCCGCGATCGTGCCGTCCCAGGTCTCCGGCGGTGTCAGGCAGGTGTCGCAGTTGCCGCAGCCCGCCGCGTCGGGGTCCTGGCCGAAGTAGGCGAGCAGCTGTCCGCGCCGGCACTGGGCCGTCTCGCACAGCGCCAGCATCGCGTCCAGGTGCGAGGCGGCCCGGCGCCGGAACCCCTCGTCGCCCTCGCCCGACTGGATCAGCTTGCGCTGTTGTATGACGTCGTTGAGGCCGTAGGCCATCCAGGCAGTGGAGGGGAGTCCGTCGCGGCCGGCACGGCCCGTCTCCTGGTAGTAGCCCTCGACCGACTTGGGCAGGTCGAGGTGGGCGACGAAACGTACGTCCGGCTTGTCGATGCCCATCCCGAAGGCGATGGTCGCGACCACGACCAACCCCTCCTCCCGCAGGAAACGGGACTGGTGCGCCGCGCGCGTGCCCGCGTCCAGGCCCGCGTGGTAGGGAACCGCCTCGATGCCGTTGCGGCTCAGGAACTCGGCCGTGGCCTCCACGGACTTGCGGGACAGGCAGTACACGATGCCCGCGTCGCCCGCGTGCTCCTCGCGCAGGAAGCTCAGCAGCTGCTTCTTCGGGTCCGCCTTCGGCACGATCCGGTACTGGATGTTGGGCCGGTCGAAGCTCGCCACGAAGTGCCGGGCCGTCGGCATGTTCAGCCGCTGGGTGATCTCCTGGTGCGTGGCGTGCGTGGCCGTGGCCGTGAGCGCGATCCGGGGGACGTCCGGCCAGCGCTCGCCGAGCAGCGAGAGGGCCAGATAGTCGGGGCGGAAGTCGTGGCCCCACTGGGACACGCAGTGCGCCTCGTCGATCGCGAACACCGCGATCTTGCCGCGCGACAGCAGGTCCAGTGTCGAGTCGAGCCGCAGCCGCTCCGGCGCGAGGTAGAGCAGGTCCAGCTCGCCCGCCAGGAACTCCGCCTCCACCACGCGCCGCTCGTCGAAGTCCTGCGTGGAGTTGACGAACCCGGCCCGCACACCGAGTGCCCGCAGCGCGTCCACCTGGTCCTGCATCAGCGCGATGAGCGGCGAGACGACGATGCCGGTACCCGGCCTGACCAGGGACGGGATCTGGTAGCAGAGCGACTTCCCGCCGCCGGTCGGCATGAGTACGACGGCGTCGCCGCCGGCCACCACATGCTCGATGACGGCTCCCTGCTCGCCGCGGAAGGCCTCGTACCCGAAGACCCGGTGCAGCGCGGTCAGCGCCTCACTGTCGCCCGCCTGTGCCGCATCGGTCACCCTTGGCATCTCGCTGATCACGCCCGTCGCACCCATCGTCGTGTCCCCCGTACGTCGTCCCTCGACCACTGCCTCCACGATAGGGGCCGCCACCGACAGCACCGGAGTTATCCACAGGCTCACGCCTCACCCGTTCGTGATCGGCCGACCACCTTGAGTGACCGGCGAGCGGTCGGGCCTCTCCACAGCACAGCGGCCCGGCATCCCGCGAGGGAAGCCGGGCCGCTGGTGTCCAAGCGGACCGCCGTAGCCGTCGTCCGAGCGGACGTCGTACGGGCGGGCCGCAGGAGCGGGCGCCGCGTCAGCGCACGAACACCCCCGCCGTACTCGCCAGATCCAGGAAGTACTGCGGCGCCACACCCAGCACCAGCGTGACCGCGACACCGACGGCGATCGCCGTCATCGTCAGCGGCGACGGAACGGCAACCGTCGGGCCCTCGGGCCGCGGCTCGCTGAAGAACATCAGCACGATGACGCGGATGTAGAAGAACGCCGCGATCGCCGACGAGATCACACCGACCACGACCAGCGGGGCCGCCCCGCCCTCCGCCGCAGCCTTGAACACGGCGAACTTCCCGGCGAAGCCGGAGGTGAGCGGAATGCCGGCGAAGGCGAGCAGGAACACCGCGAACACGGCCGCGACCAGCGGCGAACGGCGGCCCAGTCCCGCCCAGTTGGACAGATGTGTCGCCTCACCGCCGGCGTCCCGCACCAGTGTCACCACCGCGAACGCCCCGATCGTCACGAACGAGTACGCGGCCAGGTAGAAGAGGACGGACGACACCCCGTCCGGCGTGGTCGCGATGACACCCGCGAGGATGAACCCGGCGTGCGCGATCGACGAGTAGGCCAGCAGCCGCTTGATGTCGGTCTGCGTGATCGCGACGATCGCACCGCCCAGCATGGTGACGATCGCGACGCCCCACATGACCGGCCGCCAGTCCCAGCGCAGGCCGGGCAGCACGACGTACAGGAGCCGCAGCAGCGCACCGAAGGCGGCCACCTTCGTCGCCGCCGCCATGAACCCGGTCACCGGGGTCGGCGCACCCTGGTAGACGTCAGGCGTCCACATGTGGAACGGCACCGCGCCCACCTTGAACAGCAGGCCCATGACGATCATCGCGGCGCCGACCAGCAGCAGCGCGTCGTTGCCCATCGTGTCCGCCAGCGCCGGGCTGACGTCCGGGACCGTACCGTCGACGACCTGCGCGATCGCCGCGTACGACACGGAGCCCGCGTAGCCGTACAGCAGCGCGATACCGAACAGCGTGAACGCGGACGCGAAGGCACCCAGCAGGAAGTACTTGACCGCGGCCTCCTGCGACATGAGCCGCTTGCGGCGGGCCAGCGCGCACATCAGATACAGCGGGAGCGAGAACACTTCCAGGGCGATGAACAGCGTCAACAGGTCGTTGGCCGCCGGGAAGATCAGCATGCCCGCGACCGCGAACATCAGCAGCGGGAACACCTCGGTGGTGGTGAACCCGGCCTTCACCGCGGCCTTCTCGCTGTCGCTGCCCGGCACGGACGCGGCCTGCGCGGCGAAGGAGTCGACCCGGTTGCCGTGTGCCACAGGGTCGAGGCGGCGTTCGGCGAAGGTGAACAGGCCGACCAGGCCCGCCAGCAGGATCGTGCCCTGGAGGAAGAGGGCGGGTCCGTCGACCGCGATCGCGCCCATCGCGGCGATGCCCGCCTTGGTCGTGGCGTATCCGCCGGCCGCGAGCGCCACGACCGCGGCGAAGGCCGCGACGAGCGCCACGGTGGAGACGAACACCTGCGCGTAGTAACGAGCCTTGCGCGGGACGACCGCCTCGATCAGCACCCCGACGATCGCCGCGCCGATGATGATCAGGGTGGGTGACAGTTGGCCGTACTCGATCTTCGGCGGGTCGATCTTCGAGATCGGATCGGCCGCGGTTGTCCACAGGCTGTGGACAGCTGTTGCGCTCACTTGGCCGCCTCCACCTCGGGCTGGGGGTCCTTCTTCTGTACGTCGGACATGGTCTGCTTGACCGCGGGGTTGACGACGTCCGTGAGGGGCTTCGGGTAGACGCCCAGGAAGATCAGCAGTACGACCAGTGGGGCGACGACCACGAGTTCGCGCACCCTGAGGTCGGGCATCGCGGAGACCTCCGGCTTCACCGGCCCGGTCATCGTCCTCTGGTAGAGGACGAGGGTGTAGAGCGCGGCGAGCACGATGCCGAAGGTGGCGATGATGCCGATCACCGGGTAGCGCGTGAACGTGCCGACCAGGACCAGGAACTCACTGACGAAGGACGCCAGTCCCGGCAGTGACAGGGTCGCCAGACCGCCGATCAGGAAGGTGCCGGCCAGCACGGGAGCGACCTTCTGCACACCGCCGTAGTCGGCGATGAGCCGCGAGCCGCGCCGCGAGATCAGGAACCCGGCCACCAGCATCAACGCGGCCGTCGAGATCCCGTGGTTGACCATGTACAGCGTCGCGCCGGACTGGCCCTGGCTGGTCATCGCGAAGATGCCCATGATGATGAAACCGAAGTGCGAGATCGACGCGTACGCGATCAGGCGCTTCATGTCCCGCTGGCCGACCGCGAGCAGTGCCCCGTAGATGATGCTGATCAGCGCCAGTACGAGGATGGCGGGCGTCGCCCACTTGCTGGCCTCCGGGAACAGTTGGAGGCAGAAGCGGAGCATCGCGAAGGTGCCCACCTTGTCGACGACAGCCGTGATGAGGACGGCGACCGGTGTGGTGGCCTCCCCCATGGCGTTGGGCAGCCAGGTGTGCAGCGGCCACAGAGGGGCCTTCACTGCGAAGGCGAAGAAGAAGCCGAGGAACAGCCAGCGTTCGGTGTTCGTCGCCATGTCGAGCGTGCCGTTGGCGCGGGCCTCGGCGATCTCCTGGAGGCTGAAGTTCCCGGCGACCACATAGAGGCCGATCACCGCGGCCAGCATGATCAGACCGCCGACCAGGTTGTAGAGCAGGAACTTCACCGCCGCGTACGACCGTTGCGTCGACGCCACCTTCTCGCCGTGCTCGTGGGCACGGTCCCCGAAGCCGCCGATGAGGAAGTACATCGGGATGAGCATGGCTTCGAAGAAGATGTAGAAGAGGAAGACGTCGGTGGCCTCGAAGGAGATGATCACCATCGCCTCGACGGCCAGGATCAGGGCGAAGAAGCCCTGCGTCGGCCGCCAACGGCTGCTGCCGGTCTCCAGCGGGTCGGCGTCGTGCCAGCCCGCGAGGATGATGAACGGGATCAGCAGCGCCGTCAGCGCGATCAGCGCCACCGCGATGCCGTCCACGCCGAGTTCGTAGCGGACCCCGAAGTCCGCGATCCAGGCGCGGGATTCGGTGAGCTGGTAGCGATCGCCGTCCGGGTCGAAGCGGACCAGGACGGTGATCGCGAGGGCCAGTGTGCCGAGCGAGACGAGCAGCGCCAGCCACTTGGCGGCGGTGCGCTGCGCGGCCGGTACGGCGGCCGTGGCGATCGCCCCGATCGCCGGGAGTACCGCCGTAGCTGTCAGCAGAGGAAAGGACATCGGTATCAGACCGCCCTCATCAGCAGGGTCGCGGCGATGAGGATCGCCGCACCGCCGAACATCGAGACCGCGTACGACCGCGCGAAGCCGTTCTGAAGCCTGCGCATCCGTCCGGACAGGCCGCCGACCGAGGCCGCCGTGCCGTTGACGACGCCGTCGACCAGGGTGTGGTCGACGTACACCAGGGAGCGCGTGAGGTGTTCGCCGCCGCGTACGAGGACGACGTGGTTGAAGTCGTCCTGGAGCAGGTCGCGCCGGGCGGCGCGGGTGAGCAGCGACCCGCGCGGGGCAACCGCGGGGACCGGGCGACGGCCGTACTGGCCGTAGGCGATGGCGACGCCGATGACCATGCACGCCACGGTGGCGCTGGTGACCGCTGCCGCGCCGATCGGCGGGTTCCCGTGGGTGTGCCCGGTGATGGGCTCCAGCCAGTGCACGAAGCGGTCGCCGATGCTGAAGAACGCACCGCCGGCCACCGACCCGACGGCCAACGCGATCATGGGGATCGTCATGACCCTGGGCGACTCGTGCGGGTGCGGCTCCGCGTGCTCACCGTGCGTCTCGGCGGCGGGCTCCACGCTGGGCTCGGCCGATGACGCCGTCTTCGTGTGACGCCAGCGCTCCTCGCCGAAGAACGTCATCAGCATCACGCGCGTCATGTAGTACGCCGTGATGGCAGCGCCCAGCAGCGCGCAGCCGCCGAGGATCCAGCCCTCGGTGCCGCCCTTGGCGAACGCCGCCTCGATGATCTTGTCCTTGGAGAAGAAGCCGGACAGCCCCGGGAAGCCGATGATCGCGAGGTAACCGAGGCCGAACGTGACGAAGGTGACCGGCATGTACTTGCGCAGACCGCCGTACTTGCGCATGTCCACCTCGTCGTTCATGCCGTGCATGACCGAACCGGCGCCGAGAAAGAGCCCGGCCTTGAAGAAGCCGTGCGTCACCAGGTGCATGATCGCGAAGACGTAGCCGATGGGACCGAGACCGGCGGCGAGGACCATGTAGCCGATCTGCGACATGGTCGAGCCGGCCAGCGCCTTCTTGATGTCGTCCTTCGCGCAACCGACGATCGCACCGAAGAGGAGCGTGACGGCGCCGACGATGGTGACCACCAACTGCGCGTCGGGCGCGGCGTTGAAGATGGCCCCGGAGCGGACGATCAGGTAGACGCCCGCCGTCACCATCGTCGCGGCGTGGATGAGGGCCGAGACCGGGGTCGGGCCCTCCATCGCGTCCCCGAGCCAGGACTGCAGCGGCACCTGGGCGGACTTGCCGCAGGCGGCGAGCAGCAGCATCAGGCCGATGGCCGTGAGCCTGCCCTCGCTCGTGTCGGCGACCAGTCCGGCCTCCTCGTGGCTGCCGAGCACCGGCCCGAAGGCGAAGCTGCCGAACCACAGGAACATCATCATGATCGCGATCGACAGGCCCATGTCGCCGACGCGGTTGACCAGGAAGGCCTTCTTCGCGGCCGTGGCGGCGCTGGGCTTGTGCTGCCAGAAGCCGATCAGCAGGTAGGAGGCGAGACCGACGCCTTCCCAACCGACGTACAGCAGAAGGTAGTTGTCGGCGAGAACGAGCAGCAGCATCGCCGCGAGGAACAGGTTCAGATAGCCGAAGAAGCGGCGGCGCCGCTCGTCGTGCTCCATGTACCCGACCGAGTACAGGTGGATCAGCGAGCCGACGCCGGTGATCAGCAGCACGAACGTCATCGACAGCTGGTCCAGGCGGAACGCGATGTCCGCCTGGAAGCCCTCGACTGGGATCCAGCTGAACAGGTGGCTCGTCAGGGTCCGGTGTTCGGCGTCCTTGCCGAGCAGGTCGACGAAGAGGACGACGCCCAACACGAAGGAGACGGCGGCGAGGGCGGTGCCGATCCAGTGGCCGACGCGGTCGAGGCGCCGGCCACCGCACAGCAGTACGGCCGCTCCGAGCAATGGCGCCGCGACCAGCAGCGCAATCAGGTTCTCCACGATTCTTCCGACCCCTTAGAGCTTCATCAGGCTGGCGTCGTCGACCGAGGCCGAGTGGCGGGAACGGAACAGCGACACGATGATCGCGAGCCCGACGACGACCTCCGCGGCGGCGACGACCATCGTGAAGAAGGCGATGATCTGGCCGTCGAGATTGCCGTGCATCCGGGAGAAGGCGACGAGCGTGAGGTTGCAGGCGTTGAGCATGAGCTCGATGCACATGAAGACGACGATCGCGTTGCGCCTGATCAGCACGCCGGTGGCGCCGATCGTGAACAACAGGGCCGCGAGGTAGAGGTAGTTGACCGGGTTCACTTGGACGCCTCCTCGGGCCGCTTGAAGGTCGACGGCTCGATCGCTGTCCGCTCCAGCCGTTCCTCCGCACGCTGCTCCAGGGCCCGCAGGTCGTTGAGCGCCTCGGTGGACACGTCCCGGATCTGACCGCGTTCACGCAGCGTCTTGCTGACCGTGAGGTCGGACGGGGTGCCGTCGGGCAGCAGACCCGCGATGTCGACCGCGTTGTGCCGGGCGTACACGCCGGGGGCCGGCAGCGGCGGGACGTGCTTGCCTTCGCGGACGCGCTCTTCCGACAGCTCGCGCTGGGTCTTGGCGCGCTCGGTGCGTTCGCGGTGCGTGAGCACCATGGCGCCGATGGCGGCCGTGATCAGCAGGGCGCCGGTGATCTCGAAAGCGAAGACGTACTTGGTGAAGATGAGCGCCGCGAGGCCCTCCACATTGCCGTTCGCGTTCGCCTGGGCGAGGCCGTTGAACTCCGTCAGGGAGGCGTTGCCGATGCCTGCGACCAGCAGGATGCCGAAGCCGAGCCCGCAGAGAAGCGCCAGCCAGCGCTGGCCCTTGATGGTCTCCTTCAGGGAGTCCGCGGCCGTGACGCCGACGAGCATCACCACGAACAGGAACAGCATCATGATCGCGCCGGTGTAGACGACGATCTGCACGATGCCCAGGAAGTAGGCGCCGTTGGCGAGATAGAAGACCGCCAGGATGATCATGGTCCCGGCGAGACAGAGCGCGCTGTGCACGGCCTTCTTCATGAAGACGGTGCACAGGGCGCCGATCACGGCGACGGTGCCGAGGATCCAGAACTGGAAGGCCTCTCCGGTGGAGGTGGAGTAGGCGGCGAGCTGCCCGGTCATCGGCCGATCACCTTCTCGGACGCCGGTTCGTCCTCGCCGAAGGTCGTGGCGGCCTCCTGCGGGACCTCGCCCTTGGAGAGCGCGACCTGCTGGGTCGTGCCCGGCGCGGCCTCCGTCACCAGGCCCCGGTAGTAGTCCTGCTCGTCCGTCCCGGGGTAGATGGCGTGAGGGCTGTCGACCATGCCGTCCTCGAGACCGGCGAGCAGCTGCTCCTTGGTGTAGATGAGGTTGGCACGGCTGGAGTCGGCGAGCTCGAACTCGTTGGTCATCGTGAGCGCGCGCGTGGGGCACGCCTCGATGCACAGGCCGCACAAGATGCAACGGGCGTAGTTGATCTGGTACACGCGGCCGTACCGCTCGCCCGGCGAGTAGCGCTCCTCGTCGGTGTTGTCGGCGCCCTCCACATAGATGGCGTCGGCGGGGCAGGCCCAGGCGCACAGCTCACAGCCGACGCACTTCTCCAGGCCGTCCGGATGGCGGTTGAGCTGATGCCGTCCGTGGAAGCGCGGAGCGGTGGTCTTCTGCTGCTCCGGGTACTGCTCGGTCAGCCGCTTCTTGAACATGGCCTTGAAGGTCACGCCGAAGCCGGCCACGGGGTTCTGGAAACCGGGCTTGGTCTCCTTGGGCTCCTCAGCCATCGGACGCCTCCTTTCCATCCAGAGATCCGTCACTCTGAGTATCGGGCCCACCACTGACAATCAGCTCCCGCTCATGGCGCGGGCGGCGCCGAGGCACCGGCGGAAGCTCCTGTCCGGGCAGTGGCGGTACGGGGAATCCGCCCGCCATCGCGTCGAAGCCGGCGGATTCCCCGCCGTGTTGCGCGCCCTCCTTCGTCCGCTCGCGGAACAGGTCCGCGACGAAGGAGAGAAGGAGCAGCGCGAGGACGCCGCCGCCGACGTAGAGGGCGATGTCGGCGAAGTCGTAGTTCTCGTTCCGGAGGGTTCGCACGGTCGCGACGAGCATCAGCCAGACGACGGAGACCGGGATGAGGACCTTCCAGCCGAGCTTCATCAGCTGGTCGTAGCGGACGCGGGGCAGCGTGCCGCGCAGCCAGATGAAGAAGAACAGCAACAGCTGGACCTTGATCACGAACCAGAGCAGCGGCCACCAGCCGTGGTTCGCGCCCTCCCAGAAGGCGCTGACCGGATACGGGGCCCGCCAGCCGCCCAGGAAGAGCGTCACGGACACGGCCGAGACCGTCACCATGTTCACGTACTCTGCGAGCATGAACATCGCGAACTTGATCGACGAGTACTCGGTGTTGAAGCCGCCGACCAGGTCGCCCTCGGACTCCGGCATGTCGAACGGGGCGCGGTTGGTCTCGCCGACCATCGTCACGATGTAGATCAGGAACGAGACCGGCAACAGGACGATGTACCAGCGGTCCTGCTGCGCCTCGACGATCGCGGACGTCGACATCGACCCGGAGTAGAGGAACACCGAGGCGAACGCGGCACCCATGGCGATCTCGTACGAGATCATCTGCGCGCAGGAGCGGAGGCCACCGAGCAGCGGGTAGGTGGAGCCGGAGCTCCAACCCGCGAGGACGATGCCGTAGATGCCGACCGAGGCGACCGCGAGGATGTAGAGCATCGCGATCGGCAGGTCGGTGAGCTGCATCGTGGTCCGCTGGCCGAAGATCGAGATCTCGTTGCCGGCCGGGCCGAAGGGGATCACCGCGATCGCCATGAAGGCCGGGATGGCCGCGACGATCGGCGCGAGGACGTAGACGACCTTGTCCGCGCGTTTGACGATGACGTCTTCCTTCAGCATCAGCTTGATGCCGTCGGCGAGCGACTGGAGCATGCCCCAGGGGCCGTGCCGGTTGGGGCCGATGCGCAACTGCATCCAGGCGACGACCTTGCGCTCCCAGACGATGGAGAACAGCACGGTCACCATCAGGAAGGCGAAGCAGAACACCGCCTTGATGACGACCAGCCACCAGGGGTCGCGGCCGAACATCGAGAGGTCTTCAGCGGCGAGGAAAGCGCTCATGCCTCCACCTCCTCGGGGGCCTCGGACGCGAGGGTCGCCGGGCCGATGCGGACGAGTGAGCCGGGCCGCGCCCCGGTGTCGGAGGCGACGCCGCGGCCCACGGAGTTCAGCGGGAGCCACACCACCCGGTCGGGCATCTCCGTGATCTGCAGCGGAAGTTCGACGACTCCGGCGGGGCCGCTCACGGCAAGGAGATCGCCGTTCTTCACGCCGGCCTCGGCGGCCGTGGCGGCCGACACGCGCGCGTGGGCGGCATGCCGGGTACCGGCGAGCGCCTCGTCACCCTGCTGGAGGAGGCCCTCGTCCAGCAGCAGCCGGTGCCCGGCGAGGACGGCCTCACCAGCTGCCGGCCGTGGCAACTGGGCTGCGATCTCCACGGGGTCGGTGGCCCGCGGCCCGTCCCAGGAGCCGAGCCGGTCGATCTCCGCGCGCGTGGTGCGCAGATCCGGCAGGCCCAGGTGTACGTCCATGGCGTCGGCCAGCATCTGGAGCACGCGCGCGTCGGTCGGGGCGAGACGGCGGGTCATCTGGTCGGGCTTGAGCGCGGCCTCGAAGAAACGCACCCGGCCCTCCCAGTTGAGGAAGGTGCCGGCCTTCTCGGCGACGGCGGCGACGGGCAGGACGACGTCGGCGAGCTCGGTCACCTCGCCGGGCCGCAGCTCCAGCGACACCACGAAGCCGACCTCGGCGAGCGCCTCACGCGCGCGTGCCGGGTCGGGCAGGTCGGCGACCTCGACGCCCGCGACCAGCAGCGCCTGGAGTTCGCCGGTCGCGGCGGCCTCCACGATCTGGCCGGTGTCGCGGCCGTAGCGGTGCGGTAGTTCGGCCAGGCCCCAGACGGTGGCGACCTCATCACGCGCGCGTGGGTTGGTCGCGGGACGTCCGCCCGGCAGCAGCGACGGCAGCGCACCGGCCTCGACGGCACCGCGCTCCCCCGCCCGGCGCGGGACCCACACCAGCTGGGCGCCGGTCGCGGACGCGGCCCGTACGGCGGCGGTGAGCCCGCCCACCACAGCGGCCAGCCGTTCGCCGACGACGATCACGGCACCCTCTGTCCGCAGCGCCTCGGACGCCTTCGCCCCGGCCCCGTCCAGGCCGACGCCGCTCGCGAGCGCGTCCAGCCACTCGGTCTCGGTGCCGGGAGCGGCGGGCAGCAGGGTGCCGCCGGCCTTCTCCAGGCCGCGCGTGGAGTGCGTGGCCAGAGAGAAGACCTTCTGGCCGTGCTTGCGCCAGGCCTTGCGCAGCCGCAGGAAGATCCCGGGTGCCTCCTCCTCGGCCTCGAACCCGGCCAGCAGTACGGCCGGTGCCTTCTCCAGGAAGGCGTACGTGACGCCCGTACCGTCGAGGTCGCGACCGTGACCGGCGACCCGCGCGGCGAGGAAGTCGGCCTCCTCGCCGCTGTGCACGCGTGCGCGGAAGTCGATGTCGTTGGTGTCGAGCGCCACGCGCGCGAACTTGCTGTACGCGTAGGCGTCCTCGATGGTGAGCCGGCCACCGGTCAGCACACCGGTCCGGCCGCGCGAGGCGAGCAGCCCCTGGGCAGCGATCTGCAGCGCTTCCGGCCAGGAGGCCGGTTCGAGGTCACCCTCGGCGTTGCGCACCAGAGGCGTCTGAAGCCGGTCGCGCTGCTGCGCGTACCGGAAGCCGAACCGCCCCTTGTCGCAGATCCACTCCTCGTTGACCTCGGGGTCGTTGGCCGCCATGCGCCGCATGACCTTGCCGCGCCGGTGGTCCGTGCGCGTCGCGCACCCTCCGGAGCAGTGCTCGCAGACCGAGGACGAGGAGACGAGGTCGAAGGGGCGGGAGCGGAACCGGTACGCCGCCGAGGTCAGCGCGCCGACCGGGCAGATCTGGATGGTGTTCCCGGAGAAGTACGACTCGAAGGGGTCGCCCTCACCGGTGCCCACCTGCTGGAGCGCGCCGCGCTCGACCAGCTCGATCATCGGGTCGCCCGCGACCTGGTTGGAGAAGCGGGTGCAGCGGGCGCACAGCACGCACCGCTCGCGGTCGAGCAGCACCTGCGTGGAGATCGGTACGGGCTTCTCGTACGTCCGCTTCCGTCCCTCGAAGCGGGACTCGGAGTGCCCGTGCGACATCGCCTGGTTCTGCAACGGGCACTCGCCGCCCTTGTCGCAGACCGGGCAGTCCAGCGGGTGGTTGATGAGCAGGAGCTCCATCACACCCTTCTGGGCCTTCTCGGCGACCGGCGAGGTGAGGTGCGTCTTCACGACCATGCCGTCCGTGCACGTGATGGTGCAGGACGCCATCGGCTTGCGCTGTCCCTCGACCTCGACGATGCACTGGCGGCAGGCGCCGGCCGGGTCGAGGAGGGGGTGGTCGCAGAAGCGGGGGATCTCGATGCCGAGTTGCTCGGCGGCCCGGATGACCAGGGTGCCCTTGGGCACGCTGATCTCGACGCCGTCGATCGTCAGCGAGACGAGATCTTCCGGCGGGACCGCAGCCTCTCCCCCTCCGGAGGGAGCGCTGGTGGTCACAGTCATGCGTTCACCTCCGTGCGGTGGTCGGCCCAGGCCGTCGACTTGGCCGGGTCGAAGGGGCAGCCGCGGCCCGTGATGTGCTGCTCGTACTCCTCGCGGAAGTACTTGAGCGAGGAGAAGATCGGCGAGGCGGCACCGTCGCCGAGGGCGCAGAAGGACTTGCCGTTGATGTTGTCGGCGATGTCGTTGAGCTTGTCGAGGTCGGACATGACGCCCTTGCCCGCCTCGATGTCGCGCAGCAACTGCACGAGCCAGTACGTGCCTTCGCGGCAGGGCGTGCACTTGCCGCAGGACTCGTGGGCGTAGAACTCGGTCCAGCGGGTGACGGCGCGCACGACGCAGGTCGTCTCGTCGAAGCACTGGAGCGCTTTGGTGCCGAGCATGGAACCGGCGGCGCCCACTCCTTCGTAGTCGAGAGGGACGTCGAGGTGCTCGTCGGTGAACATCGGTGTCGAGGAGCCGCCCGGGGTCCAGAACTTGAGGCGATGGCCGGGGCGCATGCCGCCGCTCATCTCCAGGAGCTGGCGGAGTGTGATGCCGAGCGGGGCCTCGAACTGGCCGGGATTGGCGACATGGCCGCTGAGCGAGTAGAGCGTGAAGCCCGGGGACTTCTCGCTTCCCATCGACCGGAACCATTCTTTGCCCCGGTGCAGAATCGCGGGAACCGACGCGATCGACTCGACGTTGTTCACAACAGTTGGGCAGGCATAGAGACCTGCCACCGCAGGGAAGGGGGGACGGAGCCGCGGTTGACCACGGCGGCCTTCGAGCGAGTCGAGCAGTGCGGTCTCCTCACCACAGATGTACGCGCCGGCGCCGGCGTGCACGGTGAGTTCGAGGTCGAGTCCGCTGCCCAGGATGTTCTCGCCGAGGTAGCCCGCCGCGTAGGCCTCGCGCACGGCCTCGTGCAACCGCCGCAATACGGGGACGACTTCACCACGCAGATAGATGAAGGCATGCGAAGACCTGATGGCATAACACGCGATGACAATGCCCTCGATGAGGCTATGCGGGTTCGCGAAGAGGAGCGGAATGTCCTTGCAGGTTCCGGGCTCCGATTCGTCGGCGTTGACAACTAGATAGTGCGGTTTTCCATCGCCCTGGGGAATGAACTGCCATTTCATTCCCGTCGGGAATCCCGCGCCGCCGCGCCCGCGCAGACCGGAGTCCTTGACGTACGCGATCAGGTCGTCCGGCGACATGGCGAGCGCCTTGCGCAGTCCCTCGTACCCCTCGTGCCTTCGGTAGACGTCCAGCGTCCAGGACCTGTCCTCGTCCCAGAAGGCCGACAGCACGGGTGCGAGCAGCTTCTCGGGGCTGTTTTCCTTCAGCTCTGGTGCCAATGTCATCACTCCCCCTCCTCGGCGACAGGCCCTGCCGGGTGGGCTGGGTCGGACGCGGACGATTCCTGCGGCGCGTCGTGCGAGCTGAGGTGTTCAGCCGGCGACGGTTGGTGCACTGCCTTGCCCTGCGGCTCGTCGTGCGGGCCGCCGTCCCGCGGATGGACCACGCGCGCGGGTGCGGACTCTCCCCTGGCCAGGCGGAGGCCCACCAGCGACGCCGGTCCCGCACCGCCGCTCGCCTCGACGGCCCCGGGCCGCTCGTCGGGGAAGCCGGCCAGGATCCGCGCGGTCTCCTTGAAGGTGCACAGCCGGGCACCGCGCGTCGGTTCGACGTCCCGCCCGGCGCGCAGGTCGTCGACGAGGCGCTTGGCGCTCGCCGGGGTCTGGTTGTCGAAGAACTCCCAGTTGACCATCACCACCGGCGCGAAGTCGCAGGCCGCGTTGCACTCGATGTGCTCCAGGGTGACCTTGCCGTCGCCGGTGGTCTCGCCGTTGCCGACGCCCAGGTGTTCCTGGAGCTCCTCGAAGATCGCGTCTCCGCCCATCACCGCACAGAGGGTGTTGGTGCAGACTCCCACCTGGTAGTCCCCGGAGGGCTTGCGGCGGTACATCGTGTAGAAGGTGGCGACCGCGGTGACCTCGGCCGTGGTCAGGCCGAGCACGTCCGCGCAGAACCGCATCCCGGTGCGCGTGACATGCCCCTCCTCCGACTGCACGAGGTGCAGCAACGGCAGGAGGGCGGACCGGGAGTCCGGGTAGCGGGCGATGACCTCGCGCGCGTCGCGTTCGAGCCGTTCCCGAACGTCGTCCGGGTACGCGGGCGCGGGCAGTTCGGGCATGCCCAGGCTGACGCCCCGCTCGGAAGAAGAGGTGGTCACCGGTCGACGCCTCCCATCACGGGGTCGATGGACGCGACGGCGACGATGACGTCGGCGACCTGGCCGCCCTCGCACATCGCCGCCATGGCCTGCAGGTTGGTGAAGGACGGGTCGCGGAAGTGGACCCGGAAGGGGCGGGTGCCGCCGTCGGAGACGGCATGCACCCCGAGCTCGCCCTTGGGCGACTCGACGGCCGCGTACGCCTGTCCCGGCGGGACGCGGAAGCCCTCGGTGACCAGCTTGAAGTGGTGGATCAGGGCCTCCATGGAGGTGCCCATGATCTTCTTGATGTGGTCGAGGGAGTTGCCGAGCCCGTCCGGTCCCAGGGCGAGCTGGGCGGGCCAGGCGATCTTCTTGTCGGCGACCATGACCGGTCCGGGCTGGAGCCGGTCCAGGCACTGCTCGACGATCCCGAGCGACTGGCGCATCTCTTCCAGGCGGATCAGGAAGCGCCCGTAGGAGTCGCAGGTGTCGGCGGTCGGGATCTCGAAGTCGTACGTCTCGTAGTCGCAGTACGGCTGTGCCTTGCGCAGGTCGTGCGGCAGGCCGGTGGAGCGCAGGATCGGGCCAGTGGCGCCGAGGGCCATGCAGCCGGCCAGGTCGAGATAGCCGATGTCCTGCATACGGGCCTTGAAGATGGGGTTCCCGGTGGCGAGCTTGTCGTACTCCGGGAGGTTCTTCTTCATCTTCTTCACGAACTCGCGGATGTGGTCCACCGCGCCGGGCGGCAGGTCCTGGGCGAGTCCGCCGGGGCGGATGTACGCGTGGTTCATCCGCAGGCCCGTGATGAGCTCGTAGATGTCGAGAATCATTTCACGATCACGGAATCCGTAGATCATGATCGTGGTGGCGCCGAGCTCCATGCCGCCGGTGGCGATGCACACCAGGTGGGAGGAGAGCCGGTTCAGCTCCATCAGAAGCACCCGGATGATCTTGGCGCGCTCGGTGATCTGCTCCTCGATGCCGAGGAGCTTCTCGACGGCGAGACAGTAGGCGGTCTCGTTGAAGAAGGACGTCAGGTAATCCATGCGCGTCACGAACGTGGTGCCCTGCGTCCAGGTCCGGTACTCGAGGTTCTTCTCGATGCCGGTGTGGAGATAGCCGATGCCGCAGCGGGCCTCGGTGACCGTCTCTCCGTCGATCTCCAGGATCAGGCGGAGCACTCCGTGGGTGGAGGGGTGCTGCGGGCCCATGTTGAGGACGATGCGCTCGTCGTCGGCGCGGGCCGCGGCCTGGACGACCTCGTCCCAGTCGCCACCGGTGACCGTGTATACGGTGCCCTCGGTGGTCTCACGGGCAGATGCTGACTGCGTGCTCACGAGTACGACCTCCGCTGGTCCGGAGCAGGGATCTGGGCGCCCTTGTACTCGACGGGGATGCCGCCGAGGGGGTAGTCCTTGCGCTGCGGGTGGCCCTGCCAGTCGTCCGGCATCATGATCCGCGTCAGGGCGGGGTGACCGTCGAAGACGATGCCGAAGAAGTCGTACGTCTCGCGCTCGTGCCAGTCGTTCGTCGGATACACGGAGACGAGCGACGGAATGTGCGGGTCGCTGTCGGGGGCGCTGACTTCGAGGCGGATCAGCCGGTTGTGGGTGATCGAGCGCAGGTGGTAGATGGCGTGCAGCTCACGGCCCTTGTCGCTGAGGTAGTGGACGCCGCTGACGCCGGTGCACAGCTCGAAGCGCAGGGCCGGGTCGTCGCGCAGGGTGCGGGCGACGCGGACCAGGTGCTCGCGTTCGATGTGGAAGGTGAGTTCGCCGCGGTCGACGACCGTCTTCTCGATCGCGTTGTCGGGGAGGAGTCCCTGTTCCTCCAGCGCACCCTCGAGTTCGTCGGCGACCTCGTCGAACCAACCCCCGTAGGGGCGGCTCGCCGGCCCCGGGAGCCGGACGGAGCGGACCAGGCCGCCGTAGCCGGAGGTGTCACCGCCGTTGTTGGCGCCGAACATGCCGCGCTGGACGCGGATCTCCTCGCCGCCCTGGCCGCGCTGGCCGGGGAGGTTGGAGGCGGAGAGGTCCTTCTCGGGGTTGACCCCGTTGGACCCGTTCGCCCCGTTGGTACCGTTCGCGTCGCTCACCGCAGCAGCCCCTTCATCTCGATCGTGGGCAGGGCCTTGAGCGCCGCTTCCTCCGCCTCGCGGGCCGCCTCTTCGGCGTTCACGCCGAGCTTGGAGGACTGGATCTTCTGGTGGAGCTTGAGAATGGCGTCCATCAGCATCTCCGGCCGTGGCGGGCAGCCGGGGAGATAGATGTCGACCGGGACGATGTGGTCGACGCCCTGCACGATCGCGTAGTTGTTGAACATGCCGCCCGAGGAGGCGCAGACCCCCATGGAGATCACCCACTTGGGGTTCGGCATCTGGTCGTAGACCTGCCGGAGCACCGGCGCCATCTTCTGGCTGACCCGGCCGGCGACGATCATCAGGTCGGCCTGGCGCGGCGAGCCGCGGAAGACCTCCATGCCGAAGCGCGCCAGGTCGTAACGGCCCGCGCCGGTGGTCATCATCTCGATGGCACAGCACGCGAGGCCGAAGGTGGCCGGGAAGACGGACGCTTTGCGTACCCAGCCCGCGGCCTGCTCGACGGTGGTCAGCAGGAATCCGCTCGGCAGCTTTTCTTCGAGTCCCATGTCGTTAAAGGCCCCTCAGTCCCATTCCAGGCCGCCGCGCCGCCATACGTACGCGTACGCGACGAAGACGGTGAGCACGAAGAGCAGCATCTCCACGAGCCCGAAGATCCCCAGGGCGTCGAAGGTGACGGCCCAGGGGTAGAGGAAGACGATCTCGATATCGAAGATGATGAAGAGCATCGCCGTCAGGTAGTACTTGATCGGGAAGCGCCCGCCGCCGGCCGGCGTGGGGGTCGGCTCGATACCGCACTCATAGGCCTCGAGCTTGGCCCGGTTGTACCGCTTCGGACCGATCAGCGTGGCCATGACCACGGAGAAGATCGCAAAGCCTGCCCCGAGGGCTCCCAGTACGAGGATGGGCGCATACGCGTTCACCGCTCCTCGCTCCTCTCAGTCGGCACTGACTGCTGGCGGTTGCACTGGACCCACAACCGCCTCACCGGTTCCACGAGCCCCGCTCGTCCCGGCGAAGATCGAGAACATGTGAAGCAGGTCACAAGCCCAACTGCCTCGCATCTTATGCCCGCCGCTCTGTGATCTGCGACACGGGGTATTGCACAAGCTTTGTGATCTCCACCACCTGACGAAGGATCATGAAGCCGGATGAGCGGTGATCTTCGTACGAGAAGCGTCCGAGTGATCACCAGAGGTGACATTTTCGCTCGTCGGCGCAGCTCGGAGGGGGCGTCTCAATATCAAGAGACTTCCCTTGCATGCAAATTGGTGCTGGACGGTGCGCCTTGGTAGAGGAGCGCGTTCACACTTCAGAGGGAGGCGCGGAGGGGGATGTGGACGCGTGCGCGCATTCACGAGCATCGCCGGGAGGGATTCGGGCACAGGACGCGCACGAGGCCGTAACCGTTGCGTGACCTCCGCCACACGATGAGAGGTCCATGAGAACCGGGCTTGGCCACCGGTCCCAACAAGTGGTAAGTGGTGGGCAATTCGGACTTAATGATGAAAGCCCGTGATCACGGGCGGAGTGCCGGGCGTCCGCAATGTCCGTTACGGCGTCAATAAAGGGCGGCCCGCCCGGAATTTGGGGCGGCGATTGAACAACTGTGGCGCAGCCCACGTTTCTTGTAGGTATGGAGGAGCCCCTGATACCGGTTGTTCTCATGTCCCACACCGCTCACATACGTAGCCACCGGAAGCCCCGCCGCAGCGCGTCGACGTCCATCGCGATGCGCGCAGGAGTTGCCGGTGGCGTCCTCAGCATGGCAGCGGCTGGTGCGTCGGCCACGGCGAACGCCGCCGAGCCGGTGACGCAGACCATCGAACTGCCCACCCTCACGGGTGACCTGGCGGACCAGCTCGCCCAGTCCGCGGACGCCACCCAGTTGGCGGCCGCGAACTACGAGCTCGACGCCCAGCGTGACGCGGCCGCCGCCGCGGCCGCCAAGGAAGCCAAGAAGGACCTCGCGGAGGCCAAGAAGAAGGCCGAGGCGAAGAAGAAGGCCGAGGAGGCCCGCCGGGCCGCCGCGGAGGCCGCTGCCTCGCGCAGCGCCGAGCGCACCACCCTGTCCGCTTCCGCGAGCACCGGCACCGACGTGGCCGCTCCCGCCAGCGGCAGCGTCGGCACCGTCATCGCCTTCCTCCAGGCGCAGGTGGGTGACGCGTACGTCATGGGCGCCACCGGCCCCAACGCGTGGGACTGCTCCAGCCTGGTGCAGGCCGCGTTCAAGCAGGTCGGCGTCGACCTGCCGCGGGTCTCGCAGGACCAGTCGATGGCCGGCACCGACATCCCGCTGTCGCAGATCCAGGTCGGGGACATCCTGTACTGGGGCGGCAAGGGCTCGGCGTACCACGTGGGCGTCTACATCGGTAACGGCCAGTACCTGGACGCGGCCAACCCCTCCAAAGGCGTCGTCATCCAGGACCTGTCCGGGTACCCGGCGTCGGGCGCGGTGCGCGTCCTCTGAGTCGCAGGGATCTCCGTAAGGGCCGCAGCCGCTCGGGGGCAGCGGCCCTTACGCCTTGGCCGGGGGCCCTTGAAGCTCAGCCCAGGTCGAAGGTGTTGGGCAGACCCAGCTTGTAGCGCACCTCGTCGACCCGCTTCAGCGGCTCCAGCTCCGGGGGCCGGTACAGCTCCCAGATACGGCAGCGCTCGGCGCCCGAATTGTCCGCCTCCAGGAGCGCGTTGACCGCCAGGCGTGCCGACTCGTTGGCGCCCTCCATCGTCGCCAGGTCCACGTCCGTGCGGACGTAGTCGCCCGCGAGGAAGAAGTTCGGGACCTTTGTGCGGGCCGTGGGGCGGTTGTAGAGGGTGCCCGTGGGGTGGATGAGGAGCTGTTCGCGGTTCTGCGGGTCGGGGCCGCCCAGGCCCGTCACCGCCGGGTCCATGAACCAGCCGAGGCGGTCCTCGTCCCGCAGCGTGGTCTTGCCGGCGTCGTTCAGGCCGTCCTTCAGCTGGGCCCAGAGCTCGGCGACGACCTCCTCCTTGGTGCACTCCTTGGCCGTCTTGCCGTACAGGATGCCCGGCTTGTCCCACTCCGAGATGATGGCGGAGAGGCAGTCCTGGGCCCGTCCGTCGCCGTAGTCGCGGGGGAAGTCCCGTCCCTTCCAGAACTGCGCCTGGCCGACGGCGGTCACCGACCACGGTGAGTCGAGGCAGTTGATGTGGCCGTGCACGACGGGGGTGGGAGTGCGCAGGTAGAACATCACGCCGGTCATCCAGTCGGCCTGGAGGGCGTCGCAGCGTGCGAGCTGCGGGTCGGCCGCGCGCAGGGCCGGGCCCCACGTCAGCCGTGCGTGCTCGACCGGCAGGGCGGAGATGTAGTGGTCGGCGGTGACGGTACGTTCGTCGCCGCCGTCGCGGGCCGAGACTCGGACGCCGCTCACCTGGCCGCCGTCGTAGCGGACCTCGCGGACCTGGGTGCCGAGGACGAATTCCACGCCGAGGGAGCGCAGGTGGGCCTCCCAGGGGTCGATCCATGCCTCGCTGGTGGGGGCATTGAGGACGCGGTCGACGTCGGCGTCGCCGTCCATGCCGCGACCGAGCAGGCCCCACAGGAGCAGGGCCTCGATGATGACGCGGCCGACGGTCCGGGTCGACGCCACCTCCGCGCGGGTGGCGACGAGGTTGCGGGTCTGGCCGACGCCCAGGAGGGTCCGGTACTCCTCGCTCATCTCCTCGGCCCGGATGAAGTCCCACCACGCGACCTTCTCCCAGACCTCCTCGCGGCGGGCGTCGCAGCTGGTGAGGTGGACGAGGAGGCGGTCGGCGAAGTAGGCGGCCTCGTGGGCGGGGAGGCGGGTGCCGAGGTCCAGCACCGAGAGGAGCTGGTCGCGGATCCAGCTGAGGGTGAGGTCGCCGGGGCGGGGCGGGGTGGTGGCGCGGCGGAGCGGGAAATGCAGGTCGGGACGGCCGCCGGCGCGGGCGAAGAGGGCCTCGGTGCCACTGACGAGGTTGTCGTGGACGCCGTTCGCGTTGCCGGGGACGGGGATGCGGCGCATGGTGTCCGGCAGGTTCCGGTAGAAGCCGGGGAAGAAGCGGAAGCCGTGCTCGGCGGGGAGGTCGGCACGGCCGCCGGTCGCCGTGCCCGGGACGGGCATCGAGCGGGCCTTGCCGCCGAGGGTGTCGTAGTACTCGTAGACGGTGACGGCGTAGCCGCGTTGGGCGAGTTCGTGGGCGGCGCTCAGGCCGGAGACTCCGCCGCCCAGGACGGCTACGCGTTTGCCGACCGCGGCCTTCGCGCTGCCGGCGGGCCATAAGGCGAGGGCGCCGGCCGCTCCCCCGGCACCGGCCAGGAAGCGTCTGCGGGTATGGCCGGATCGCGTGAGACCTGTCTGCTCCTGGGGCTCCTGCGCGTGTTCTGTTGTCATGATTCCCGGAGCGTAGGGAGTGGCTTCCAAGGTCGGAAGTCCGTTTCCCGGCCACCCACACCATCCTCACAACCACAGGGAGAGACAGATGCCCAGCGTTTTCGTCCAGGGCAGGCCCGTCGAGTCGTATCCGCCGCTCGCGCCCGAGGCCCGGCGCGGGTCGGTGCGAAGGATCACCGAGACGGGTGAGGAGGTCCTGCACAAGCCGTGCCGGGACGTGACCGAGTTCGGGCCCGATCTCGCCGCACTCATCGACGACATGTTCCTGACGATGTACATCGCCGACGGGGCGGGACTGGCGGCGAACCAAGTCGGGGTCGATCTGCGGCTGTTCGTGTACGACTGCCCGGACGACGACGGGGTCCGGCACGTCGGGCACATCGTCAACCCGGTGCTGGAGCCGCTCGAAGCCACGGAGAGGCGGCTCCTCGACGAGGGAGAGGGCTGCCTGTCCGTCCCCGGCGCCGTGATGGACGTACCGCGTCCGGACCGGGCCGTGGTGCGCGGGCTCGACAAGGACGGTGAGCCGCTCGTGATCGAGGGCACCGGGTACTTCGCCCGTTGCCTCGCCCATGAGACCGATCACTGCAACGGGCAGGTCTATCTGGACCGGCTCTCCAAGCGGGAGCGGAAGGACGCGCTGCGGCAGGTGGCGGAGCGGCGGGAGGAGGTGTTCGCGCGCCGGGCCGCCAGGACGGCCGCTCTGTGACGTCGAGCGCTCCTCGACCCATGGGCCCGCCTCGCCGCCGCGCGACTCCTACGCTGTGTGCGTGAGACCCGAACAGTCCTGCGTCACCACACTCCCCGTCGCTCAAGCGGTTCCGGAACCGGTCCAAGTGGCATCCAGGAAAAGGGAGTTACCGCTACGACAGGTCGTTGGAGCCCTCGGCTTACTGGGGGTGATCGTAGGCCCGTACGTCAGCGCGGGAGGCCTCGCCGCCGGCATCGCGATGCACGAATCGTCGGCGACGTGGGCCCTTCTCTTCTTCATCGGCGCAGCCGCGCCGTTCGTCGCACTGCTCTGCGTCGAGCTCTCGGTGGCGGAGAAGGTGCTCGCGGCGGTACTGGCCCTTGCGCTCCTCGTGTTCGTCTTCGGCCGGGTGTACGACACATACGCCGCTGCCGAGGCGACAAAGGTGGGCAACGAGATCTCCGGCTGGGGTTCACGGGAGATCTCGGACCCGGGTTCACTCGCGGGTGGCGGGGTCGAAGGGGTCGCGGCGCTGATCACCGCCCTGTCGGGACTCGTCACGTCGGTCGCCGGCTGTCTCACGGCCTGGGTCGCGTTCAAGCAGTCCCGTGACAACCGGCAACCTCCGCCCGGCAGTCGACCGGCCAATCCGCCGTCGGACGGCCGGCAGGGCAATCCGCCGTCCGACCGCTGACCAGCCGGTCCCCCAGCGACCCGCCGGGCGTCACGCCTTCGGTGCCACCTTGCTCAGCCCGTTGATGATCCGGTCCATCGCGTCGCCGCCCGTCGGGTCGGTGAGGTTGGCCAAGAGCTTCAGGGTGAACTTCATCAGGAGCGGGTGGGTCAGGCCGCGCTGGGCCGCGATCTTCATGACCTTCGGGTTGCCGATGAGCTTCACGAAGGCGCGGCCCAGCGTGTAGTAGCCGCCGTAGGTGTCCTTCAGGACGCGCGGGTAGCGCTGGAGGGCGAGTTCACGCCCCGCGGGAGTCGAGCGGGCGTGGGCCTGGACGATGACGTCGGCGGCGATCTGGCCGGACTCCATGGCGTAGGCGATGCCCTCGCCGTTGAAGGGGTTCACCAGGCCGCCGGCGTCGCCGACCAGCAGCAGGCCCTTGGTGTAGTGCGGTTGGCGGTTGAAGGCCATCGGCAGGGCGGCACCGCGGATCGGGCCGGTCATGTTGTCGGGGGTGTAGCCCCAGTCCTCCGGCATGGAGGCGCACCAGGCCTTCAGGACCTCGCGCCAGTCCAGTTCCTTGAAGGAGTCCGAGGTGTTGAGCACACCGAGGCCGACGTTGGACGTGCCGTCGCCCATGCCGAAGATCCAGCCGTAGCCGGGCAGGAGGCGGTCCTCGCCGGGGCCGCGGCGGTCCCACAACTCCAGCCAGGACTCCAGGTAGTCGTCCTCGTGGCGGGGGCTTTCGAAATACGTCCGTACGGCCACGCCCATCGGCCGGTCCTCGCGGCGGTGCAGGCCCATCGCCAGGGAGAGGCGGGTGGAGTTGCCGTCGGCGGCGACGACCAGGGGCGCGTGGAAGGTGACCTCGCGCTTCTCCTCGCCGAGCTTGGCGTGGACGCCGGTGATGCGGCCGGTGCGGTCGTCGATGATCGGGGCGCCGACGTTGCAGCGCTCGTAGAGGCGGGCGCCCGCCTTCTGGGCCTGGCGGGCGAGTTGCTCGTCGAAGTCGTCACGCTTGCGGACGAGGCCGTAGTCGGGGAAGGAGGCGAGATCCGGCCAGTCCAGCTGGAGGCGCACTCCGCCGCCGATGATCCTCAGGCCCTTGTTGCGCAGCCAGCCGGCTTCCTCGGAGATGTCGATGCCCATGGCCACGAGCTGTTTGGTTGCGCGTGGGGTCAGTCCGTCACCGCAGACCTTCTCCCTCGGGAACTCGGTTTTCTCCAGCAGGAGTACGTCGAGGCCGGACTTGGCCAGGTGGTACGCCGTCGCGGAGCCGGCCGGCCCCGCGCCCACGACGATCACGTCGGCCGTGTTCTCGGAGAGGGGCGAGGAGAGAGGTGAGGAGAGCGGCTCGGTCACGTCGGTCACGGCGGGATCTCCCCAAGTTCGAAATCTGTGTGCCGACCGGCACTGGACATGGGCAGTCTATTCAGCAGCATTGATCACCCGGCTGAAGGGCTGCCTCCGTGAACCGAGCTCTCCCTGTCGTACGGCTCCGTGTCCCCACCGACGAGGACGCCGTCGCCTGGCACCGGGTGTTCGCCCACCCGGATGTCATGGAGTTCCACGGGGGCAGGCCCGTGGAGCTGTCCGTCTACGAGGAGCTCACCGCTCGCCAGCGCCGGCACGACGCCGAGCGCGGGTACTGCCTGTGGACCATGCTCGACGAGAACGAGCAGGTCATGGGCTTCACCGGAGCCCAGCCGTGGGAACGGAACTGGGGTCCCACGGGCGAGATCGAGATCGGCTGGCGGCTCGGGCGGGAGTACTGGGGCAAGGGGTATGTCACGGCGGCCGCGCAGCAGACCCTGGAGCGGGTGCGGGCGGCCGGGGTGCCGGGCGTGGTGGCCATGGTCGACGCCCGCAACGAGCGGTCGATCGCGGTGACGCGGCGGCTGGGGATGCGGCTCGCGGAAGTGTTCGCCACGCCGGATGAGCGGCAGAAGGGCCACTGCTACCGGCTCGACCTGTGACACAGGGACCGCACCGGAACTGCATGGCTCGACTCCGGATCCATAACGCTGAGTAATCCACTGTTACGGAAAGGTACTTGACGCTTCCGGACGGTACCCCCGGGCGGTTACCCTGCCAGTACCGCTGGGGGTGACATCTGTGCGCATAACACCCAAAACGCCCGAGGTGCGAGTACCGAAACTCGTCGGACTGATGGCCATGGACGCGCGCGAGGCAGCGAAGTCGCACGGCCTGCTCCTCAACGCACCGGACCGGCCGGACTTCCACCTGGTCGTCGTCGACTACGTCGTACGCCAGTATCCCCAGCCCGGTGCCGAGGTGCCGCGGGACTCGATGGTCTACGTCTGGTTCGACTTCGGCGAGGGTGAGGGCGGCGGAGGCGTACGCGAGCCACGCGTCCCGCGGCCACCCGGTGGCGGACTGCAGCGCGAACTCGACGAGCCCGGGGACCCGTACCCCGTCGTCAGCTCGGCTTGAAGCCCGGGACTCAGTCCTGCTTGAAGCCTCGGTGCAGGGCCACGACGCCGCCCGTCAGATTGCGCCAGGCGACCTTGGACCAGCCGGCCTTGCGCAGGTGTTCGGCGAGAGCCGGCTGGTCGGGCCAGGCGCGGATCGACTCGGCGAGATAGACGTAGGCGTCCGGGTTCGAGGACACCGCGCGCGCGACCGGGGGCAGGGCACGCATCAGGTACTCGGTGTAGACCGTGCGGAAGGGCGCCCAGGTCGGGTGCGAGAACTCGCAGATCACGACCCGGCCGCCGGGCCGCGTCACCCGGTACATCTCGCGCAGGGCGGCGTCGTAGTCCTGGACGTTGCGCAGCCCGAAGGAGATCGTCACGGCGTCGAAGGTGTCGTCCTTGAAGGGCAGCCGCGTCGCGTCGCCCGCCGTGAACGGCAGCCAGGTGTGCTTGCGCTTGCCGACCTGGAGCATCCCGAGGGAGAAGTCGCAGGGGACGACGTACGCGCCGGTCTGTGCGAACGGCAGCGAGGAGGTGGCCGTGCCGGCGGCCAGGTCGAGGATCTTCTGCGCGGGGCGCGCGTCGACGGCCTTGGCGACCTCCTTGCGCCATCTGCGGTCCTGGCCCAGCGACAGCACGTCGTTGGTCAGGTCGTACCGTTCCGCCACGTTGTCGAACATCGAGGCGACTTCGTGCGGCTGCTTGTCCAGGGATGCGCGGGTCACGGGCCCATTGTGGCAGTACGGCCTCACGGGACGAGCTTCGGCTTCTTCTTCCCGGCGACGTCCTCCACCCAGCCGCACGCAGTACGAACGCCGCGATCGGGATCCAGCCGATGCCGAACATGAACCACTGGCTCTCCAGCGGCAGGTACTTCTCGAACGCGGGCACGTTCCAGAACCGGTCGATCAGCGGGACGGCGAGGATCAGGGCGATCTCGTGCCAGAGGTAGATCGTCACCGCGCGCGTTGAAGACCGTGACCAGGCGGTCGGCGCGGCGGAAGCGGGCCAGCCAGGCGAAGTCGATGCGGAAGAACTCCTTCGCGTACATCAGCAGCGTCACATAGCCCGCACGAGCTCGGGCGCTTCTGTAATTCGCGGGCTGCGGGTCAAGGCGTGCACTCACCGGCGCCGGTACACCAGTCGCCCGTCCACCACCGTCGCCACGCACGTCCCCGCACCCCGCTCCGCGAGTTCCGCCTCGTCCCGCACGTCGAACACCGCGAACCGGGCTGCGGAGCCGCGCTCGCGCGGGGGCGGGAAGGCCACCGGCCGGCCGGAGGCGTACGGGTCGAGGGAAGGTACGCCGTCGGGGCGGCCGATACGGCCCATGACCGCCAGGCCGGTGCGCCGCACGGCGTCCCGTACCGCGCGGTTGCGCAGTTCCTCACAGGCCGCGCGGACCGTGCCGTACGACAGCATGCGCTGCACGCCGCGCCGGGCACTCGCACCCCACCGCGCGTCGTCCATGTCCAGCGCCGCCAGCGCGTCCCCGGTCAGCGGCTCGGTGCCCAGTTCGTCGGCCTCGCGGGGATCGGGGTGGTACGCCTCCTCCAGCAGCTCGTTGCCGTGGATGTTGATCAGCCCGGGCGTCATGATGCCCGGCCACTCCCGCACCCGCGCCCGCGGATGGGCGGCGACGAGCTCCGCCAGCGGCCCGGCGTCGGCGATCCAGTCGCCCTGGACGACGAGCGCGTGCCCCCTGGAGTCCGCGTGGATCGTCAGCACAGGCAGGTCAGTTGGAGGCCAGGAGCTTCAGCTCGGGGTGCGCGGTCCCGCCCTCGATCGCCGTCGACGAGATGTGGGACGCGACCCGCTCGTCGACGGGGTCGTTCGCCGGGTCGTCGTGCACCACGATGTGCTCGTACGTCGTGGTCCGCTGGGCCGGCACCCGCCCCGCCTTGCGGATCAGGTCGATGATCTCCAGCCGGTTGGAGCGGTGCTTGGCCCCGGCGCTGGAGACGACGTTCTCCTCCAGCATGATCGAGCCGAGGTCGTCGGCACCGTAGTGCAGCGACAGCTGGCCGATCTCCTTGCCGGTGGTCAGCCAGGAGCCCTGGATGTGCTGGATGTTGTCCATGAACAGCCGCGCGATCGCGATCATCCGCAGGTACTCGAAGATCGTGGCCTGCGTACGGCCCTTCAGGTGGTTGTTCTCGGGCTGGTAGGTGTACGGGATGAAGGCCCGGAAGCCACCCGTGCGGTCCTGGACATCACGGATCATCCGCAGGTGCTCGATGCGCTCGGCGTTGGTCTCGCCCGTGCCCATCAGCATGGTCGACGTGGACTCCACGCCCAGCCCGTGCGCGGTCTCCATGATCTCCAGCCAGCGCTCACCGCTCTCCTTCAGCGGGGCGATGGCCTTGCGCGGCCGCTCGGGCAGCAGCTCGGCGCCGGCGCCCGCGAAGGAGTCGAGGCCGGCCTCGTGGATCCGGGTGATGGCCTCCTCGACCGACACACCGGAGATCCGGGCCATGTGCTCGACCTCGCTCGCCCCCAGGCTGTGGATGACGAGCTGCGGGAACTCCTTCTTGATGGCGGCGAAGTGCGTCTCGTAGTACTCGACGCCGTAGTCCGGGTGGTGACCGCCCTGGAACATGATCTGGGTGCCGCCCAGCTCCACCGTCTCGGCGCAGCGCCGCAGGATGTCGTCCAGATCGCGGGTCCAGCCCTTGGCCTTGTCCTTGGGGGCCGCGTAGAAGGCGCAGAACTTGCACGCCGTGACGCACACGTTCGTGTAGTTGATGTTGCGCTCGATGATGTACGTCGCGATGTGCTCGGTGCCCGCGTACCTGCGGCGGCGTACGGCGTCGGCGGCGGCGCCCAGCGCGTGCAGCGGGGCGTCGCGGTAGAGGTCGAGCGCTTCCTCGGGGGTGATGCGTCCGCCCGCCGCGGCACGGTCGAGGACGGACTGAAGGTCGGCCTTCTCGGTCACCGGGGCGTCCCTTTCGTCAAGGGGTTGGACGGACCGAACCAGCGTACGCCAGCCCTGTTGCCGGACGGACGTCAGGCCGCGTACGCCCCGATCAGCAGCCCCACGAAGGCCCCACCGATCAGGAACGGCCCGAATGGGATCGCCGTGTTGCGCCCCGTCCTCCGAAGGATCACCAGGGCCCAGCCGTAGAGCGCCCCGAACAGGAACCCGGCGAAGGCGCCGAGCATGACCGTCGACCAGCCGTACCACCCCAGTACCGCCCCCGCCCCGAAGGCCAGCTTCACATCGCCGAAGCCCATGCCCCCGGGGTTGATGAGCCACAGCACGTAGTAGCCGGCGCCGAGCGCGAGCGTGGCCCACAGGGCGGTGGGCCAGTCACCGGCGTGCTCGGGGACGAGGGCGACCAGGCCGAGCAGTGCGGGCGCGGCGACCGCCAGCGTGAGGGTCAGCGGGTTGGGCAGCCGTCGTACCCGGAAGTCGACGACCGTGAGCAGTACGCCGACGGGCGCCAGCAGCAGCCAGACGCCCAGTTCGGGCCGGGTGTCGGTAGCGGCGGCGAGGGCGGCGCAGACGAGGGCCGTGGCGACGGCGAGCCTGGGGGCGCCGGGGCCGTACGGCGGCGTACCGGCCGCGCACCGCCCGCACCGGGCCCGCCCGAGCCAGCCTGCGATCGGGTGCCCGACAGGACACCGGTCCCGCCACCCCTCCTCGTCCGGCACGGAGAACCGATAGGCGGGCCGAGGCAGAAGCGCCCCCGCACCCGCACCCCACAGCGCTGCGACCAGGACCAGCAGCCCCGTGCTCGTGCTCATCAGACGGCCGGCAGCCCGTAGATCGCCGGGCCGTTCGTCACCATCAGACGGTTGCCGGCCAGGGCGATCTGCCAGGTGTCGCCGTGATACTCGCTGGTGGTGAAGGTCCAGCGCAGCTTGCCGGTCCTGGACTGGAGGGCGACCACACCGCCGTCCAGGGAGCCGGTGGCGCCGTAGAGGGTCGTGCCGGCCTTCCGGAACGTCTCCGGGCCCTCGACGTCGAGTTCGTCACAGAGCCAGATCCGCTTGCCGGTCTTCACGTTCACCGCCCAGACGCCGTCGTCGTAGTCGCTCGCGTAGAGGACGCCGTCGACGACGGTCGGGTTCTTGAAGCCGCGGCGGCCGTTCGGGCCCAGCGTCCAGACGGTGGTGCCGGTGTCCGCGTCCACGGCTCTGAGCTTGTCGCCCGGCAGGAAGACCAGCCCGTTCGCGACCGTGGGCCGCCAACTCCAGTCGTCACCGATCTTCTTGGTCCACAGCTGCCTGCCCGTGGCGGTGTCCCGGACGGTGAGGTTGAACTTGGAGTCCGTGTAGACGAGGTACTTGCCGGAGGCCGTGCCCTGCACGTCGTAGTCGTCGGTGCCCCAGTCGCGCCGCTGCACCCACACCGTCTTCCCGGTGGTGTGGCTGATCGCGGCGACCGCCGTGCGGTAGTCGGTGGCGCTCTTGGAGTCGCTGTAGTCGGTCGCCGTGACGTACACGTTCCGGTCGTCGACGGCGAGCGGGTCCTCGACGCTCAACTGCTTGCCGAGCCGGCTGCGCCACACTTCCTTGCCGGTCGTCACGCCGTATGCGACGAGTACACCGTCGTAGTCGCCGTCGGCCAGGAACACCTTGCCGCCGTGGAAGAGCAGCGGAGCACCGGGGCGGCAGATCTCCGGCCTGGACCAGCGGGGCTTGCCCGTCTTCACGTCGTACGCCACCAGCGGGTCGCCGCTGACCAGGAGCAGGCCGTCGTGGACGAGGAGCGGTACGTCGGGGTTGGTGCTGTCGTCCGCGACGGTCCTGCGCCACAGCGGCTGGGGGGCGACTCCGGCCGGCGGGGTCGTGAAGTTCTCCGCGGCGGGCCGGGCCGAACCGGCGCCCTCGCCGCTCTCCCCCGTCGCACCGCCGGACTCCTCGGTCTCCCGCCCGAGCCACACCGCCGCGCCCCCACCCACCACCGCGACCGCCGCCGCACCGCCGAGCGCGAGGCCGAGGGCACGACGACGGGAGGGGGCGGCGGGGGAACCGGCCTGGGGAGAGCCCAGGTGGACCGTGCCGGCCTGCGGGGTGTTCTCGCCGCCGGGGGCAGGCGGATAGCCGTATCCCGGAGCAGGGGTCCCATAGCCGGGCACGGGCGCCCCCACCGTCGGCGCGCCCATCGCCGGTGCCGGCCCGAAG
This sequence comes from Streptomyces viridochromogenes, assembly GCF_001270495.1. Lineage (GTDB taxonomy): Bacteria > Actinomycetota > Actinomycetes > Streptomycetales > Streptomycetaceae > Streptomyces > Streptomyces viridochromogenes_A. The sequence goes on along the minus strand of NZ_LGUR01000253.1, from coordinate 108,162 downwards.
GAAGCCGCGGTCTGCGGCTGTTCCGGCGCCTCCAGGTCCAGGATCCGGGCCGCGTGCGTGGCGATGGTCGACGCGACCGCCGACGGCAGCCAGTCGCTCAGCACGCCTTCGACGCCCTGCGGCGCCAGGGCCGCGACGATCTCGGCGGGCGCCGGCCGCCGCGCCGGGTCCTTCAGCAGACAGGCACGGACGAGGCCGAGGAGCGACGGCGGTACGTCCGCCAGGTCCGGCTCCCCGTGGACGACCTGGTAGAGCAGTGCCGCGTGCGAGGCGGCACCGTCACCGAAGGCGCTGCGCCCGGTCGCGGCGAAGGCCAGCACCGCGCCCAGCGAGAAGACGTCACCGGCCGGCCCCACGTCCTGCCCCAGGGCCTGCTCCGGCGGCATGTAACCGGGGGAACCGACCACAACTCCCGTCTGTGTCATACGACTTCCGTCCACCGCACGCGCGATGCCGAAGTCGATGACCCGCGGGGCGTCGGCGGCCAGCAGGACGTTCGAGGGCTTGAGATCGCGGTGGATCAGGCCCGCCGCGTGGACCTCCTGGAGGGCGGCCGCGAGCCCCGCGCCCAGCGCGCGGACCGTGCGCTCCGGCAGCGCCCCGTGCGCGGCGACCACGTCGGTGAGGTCGGGACCGAGAACGTACGACGTCGCCAGCCAGGGCAGCGCGGCGTCCGGGTCGGCGTCCACGACGGGGGCCGTATAGCGGCCGGAGACCGCCCTGGCTATGTCGACCTCGTGCCGGAAACGTTCCCGGAAGTCGGCGTCCGCCGCCAGATCCGGGCGGACCACCTTCACTGCGACGGTACGGCCGCCGGGAGAGCGGGCCAGGTAGACGCGCCCCATGCCACCGGCACCGAGCCTGCGCAGCAGTCGGTACCGGCCCAACTCCCGGGGATCGTCCGGTTGCAGTGACTCCATGGTGGGCCTCCCCCGTCGGCGTGCTGGCGTGAGCAGACACAGTAGTAAGCGCAGCCACGGGAGTTGTCACCGCTACTCCACCTCGGATGTCCCCTACTCGACCTTGGACAACCGCGCCTCGGGGTTGCCTTCCGCGTCGCTCTCCGAGGTGTACAGCAGGTCGTCGCCCGTCGGCGTGATCCGGACGGTGTGCGGTTTCGGGTTGCAGCCGGCGTGGTTGGTCTTCCGGCCCACGGACGTCACGACCAGTTCCTTCGCCGTCACCTTCTTCAGGGTCAGTACGTCGTTGCAGGCGAGGCCGAGCAGGTCCGTCGCCCGGAGCGTGCCCAGCTCCTCGCCCACGTCGGCCTTGTGCACGGTCAGCCGGAAGGTGCCGGCCGGCAGGGCACCGTCCAGGGCGTTGGCCTTGCCCTCCCAGGTGCCGAGGTAGCGGGCGGGGACGGAGCCCTCGACCGGCGCGGTGGAGGCGTCCTTGCCCGGCGCCTGGGACGACGAGGCGGAGTCGGAACCGGCGTTGGTGTCCTGGTCCCCGCCCGGCAACAGCTCGAACACGAACACGGACCCCACCGTCACCGCGGCCAGTGCCCCCGCCACCGCGAGCGCCACGGTGCAGCTCATCCTGCGCCCCCGCCCGTCCTCCCCCGGCGTCGAGGCAGCCGCGACCGACAGGGAGAGCTTCCCGGGCAGCCGGTCGCCGGAAGCGGGGGTCGCGTCCCGCGGCACGGCATCGCGCGGCTCGGGCACGGCGGAAGGCGGCGGCGCGGGTGGGACGGAGGGCGGCACGGGCGTAGACGCACCACTCGCCGCCGCACCACTCCCGGGCGCACCACTCGCCGCCACGCCACTCCCCGGCATCACCGGCATCACCGGCGGCGGCCCGAACTCCCCCACCGTCGCCGGCCGGCTGAAGTCCACCAGCCCCGACGCGACGTCCGCCGCCCCCGTGTCGACCGCATCCAGGTTCAGCAGCTGCACAGCACTACGGCTGACCTGCTCGACCAGCCCGCCCGGCAGCCACCCGCCCGCCACCAGCCGGGCCGCCCCGTCCGGAGCCAGCCGCCGCCCCACCTCACCCGGCGTGGGCCGGGCACCGGGGTCCTTGGCCAGGCATGCCTCCACCAGTTCCCGCATCTCGCCGTCCAGCGGGCCGAGTTCGGGCTCCTCGTGCACGACCTTGTACAGCAGCGCGGCCGACGAGTCCCCGGAGAAGGGCGGTTCCCCGGTCGCCGCGTACGCCAGCACCGCGCCGAGCGAGAAGACGTCCGCCGCGCCCGTGATGCCCTTGCCCAGGATCTGTTCGGGCGACATGTAACCGGGGGAGCCGATGGAGACGCCGGTCGAGGTCAGGGACGCGGTCCCGTCCGTGGCCCGCGCGATGCCGAAGTCGATCAGCAGGGGGCCGTCCAGCGTGAGCAGGACGTTCGACGGTTTCACGTCCCGGTGCACAAGTCCCAGTTCGTGCACGGCCGCCAGCGCCTCGGCCAGCCCCGCCCCCAGCGCCCGTACGGAAGAGGAAGGCAGCGCACCCGAGTCCGCGACCGCGGCCGACAGCGAGGGGCCGGCCGCATACCCCGTGGCCACCCACGGCACCGCCGCCTCGGGATCCGCGTCCAGCACGGGCGCCGTCCACGCGCCGCCCACCCGCCGCGCCGACTCCACCTCCCGGCGGAAGCGGGCGCGGAACTCCTCGTCCAGCGCGAAGTGCGGGTGCACGATCTTGACGGCGACCGTACGGCCGCCCGCGCTGCGCCCCACGTACACCCGCCCCATGCCGCCGGAGCCGAGCCGGCCGAGCAGCCGGTACGGCCCGATGGCGGTGGGTTCGTCAACTCCGAGCGGCTGCATCGGCGTCCACCCTTCCCCCGTACCGTCCCCCGTACGGCTCATCACGCCGGTAAAACTCTCCAGCAGGTTAGTGCTGAAGCACCCGGATCTTCATGGCTGGAGCAGGTCTACCTTCACATCCGCCGGGAAGCCCGTGGTGGGCCCCACCCGCCGCGCGAACTCCGCGACGGCCGCGAGCTGCGGGCTCCCGAAGCGGAAGTCGAGGGTCGTGAAATACCGCTCCAGGATCCGCTCGTCGAACGCCTCCCAGCGGGCCGCCTGCTCGGCGACCTTGCCGACCTCCTCCAGGGAGAGGTTGCGGGAGTCGAGGAAGGCCTCGTGGACCTTGCGGGTGATGACCGGCTCGCGCTCCAGGTAGTCCCGGCGCGCCGCCCAGACCGCGAAGACGAAGGGCAAGCCGGTCCACTCCTTCCAGAGCGAGCCGAGGTCGTGCACTTCGAGGCCGTACCGCGGGCCGTCCAGGAGGTTGGCCCGCAGCGCCGCGTCTCCGATGAGTACGGCCGCCTCCGCCTCCTGCATCATCAGGCTGAGGTCGGGCGGGCACGTGTAGTAGTCCGGCCGTACGCCGTAGCGCTCGGCGAGCAGCAGCTGGGCGAGGCGGACCGAGGTGCGCGAGGTGGAGCCGAGGGCGACCCTGGCGCCGTCCAGTTCGTCCAGCGGGACCTGGGAGACGATCACGCAGGACATCACGGGGCCGTCGCAGCCGACCGCGATGTCGGGGAAGGCGACCAGGTCGTCGGCGTTGCGCAGGAACTCGACGAGGGTGATCGGCCCGATGTCGAGGTCGCCCCGCACCAGCTGCTCGCTGAGCTTCTCCGGGGTGTCCTTGGTCAGCTCGAAGTCGAGGAGCGTGCCCGTTCTCGCGAGCCCCCAGTACAGGGGCAGGCAGTTCAGGAACTGGATGTGGCCTACGCGCGGCCGGGTGCGAGAATTGTCCACATCGCGACACTAGACCCCATGGGGTAGCGTGCAGCCTTCAGGGTCGTGACACCTCCGTCACAACCACCCTCATCCCCGCCTCGTCAAGCCGACACGGGATCCCTCGTCAAGCCGATACTCGATCTTCAAACATCCGAGTGACGTGATCTTGACCTCTATTGCTTTCGGCTGCCCGCGTGCTAGGCTCGCCGCAAGTTGCAGTTTGGTTTCCCTTGCAGTACAGAGCCTGCGGAGCATGTGACCGCGGGCTCTCGTCGTTTTCAGACGTATGCAGTTGTGCGGCATCTTGTTTTCACACTTGCAGGGTTCTGGAGCAGGGCAACCCTTTGGGCCCAAGGAGGGCTTATGGCTACCGGAACCGTGAAGTGGTTCAACGCCGAAAAGGGCTTTGGCTTCATCGCCCAGGAAGGCGGCGGCCCCGACGTCTTCGTTCACTACTCCGCGATCAACGCGAGCGGTTTCCGTTCGCTGGAGGAGAACCAGCAGGTCTCCTTCGACGTGACGCAGGGCCCGAAGGGTCCTCAGGCGGAGAACGTCACCCCGGTCTGAGTCTTCGGTCTCGGAGCCTGGTGCTTTGATCCGGAACAGATAGCAGTACCCAAGGAGCCCCGTGCCGCAAGGCAACGGGGCTCCTGCCTTTGTGTCCGGCGGGCTAGACGTGCTGCATGACCAGCACGAACGTCGTCCCGGGCGCCAGCGCTTCGTACGAGTGCGGCACATCTCCGCGATACGACATGTAGTCGCCCGGCCCCAGATCCACCTCCTCGCCCCGGGGCCCCGCCTTGACCCGCCCCGTGCTGACGATCAGATGCTCCACGCTCCCCGGAATGTGCGGCTCCGAGTCACGGGCCGAGCCCGGTTCCGCGCGCAGGTGATAGAGGTCCCGGCGGGCGCCGGGCGGACTGGCCGAGAGCAGGGTCGCCACGAAGTCCGCCCGCTCGGAGGCGACGGTGGGCCCCTCGCCCGCCCTGATCACCTGAACGGCCGGTGCCGGCGGCTCCACCAGCACGCTGAACGGCACACCGAGCGCGACCCCCAGCGCCCACAGCGTCTCCACGCTGGGATTTCCGCTGCCCGCCTCCAGCTGGGAGAGCGTGGACTTGGCGATCCCGGCCCGTTTGGCCAGCTCGGAGAGGGACAGTCCGGCCCGGGTGCGCTCGCGCCGCAGCGAGACGGCGATCCAGGTGAGGGGCTCGCTCATGGGTTCACTTCCTAGCGTTCGCTGTACGAGTACGTTCGTTCGTCTTGACGAACAGCACCCAGCTTGTTCATTCTGGAAAACATGCGTTCGCTACTCCGAACACCCATGATGGCACCTCTGGTGCGTGACAGTGCGCTCGTCTGGCTGGCCAGCGGCGTCGTCGGCGTCTCCTTCGGCGCCATCTCGGTGACCGGCGGGCTGCCCGTGTGGGTGCCGGTGGTGATGTCGCTCGTCGTATACGCGGGCTCCGCCCAGTTCAGCGCGGTCGGGGTGCTGCTCGCCGGGGGCGGGCCGGTGGCCGCCGCGGCGACGGGGCTGCTGCTCAACACCCGCACGCTGGCCTTCAGCCTCGCCGTCGCGGACATCCTCGGCCGCGGCCGCCTCGCCCGTCTCCTCGGCGCGCACCTGGTGACCGACGAGACGGTGGCCTTCGCCCTCGCCCAGTCGGATCCGGCGCGGCGGCGGGCGGCTTTCTGGATCTCCGGGTTCGGGCTGTTCGCCGTCTGGAACCTCGGCGTCCTGGCCGGCGCGCTGGCCGGCGACGCCCTGGGCGACACCGGCACCTACGGCCTGGACGCGGCCTTCCCGGCCGTCCTCGTCGCCCTGGTGCTGCCCGCCCTGCGCGAGAATCCGGCCGTACGGCGGGCCGCGCTGCTCGGGGCCGCGCTGGCCCTGGCGGTGACACCCGCCGTCCCGGCCGGGGTGCCGGTGCTGGTGGCGCTGGCGGGGCTCGCCGGACACGGGCGCGACGGGGGGCGTACGGCATGAGCGCGACGGTGGCCATGATCCTGGCGCTGGCGGTCGGGACGTATGCCTTCCGGCTGGTGGGGCCGGTGCTGCACGGCCGGGTGGCCATTCCGCCGCGTGTTCAGGAACTGTTGTCGGCGGGCGCGATCGTCCTGCTGGTGGCCCTGTTGGCCACGGGCGCGCTGACGGAGGGCGGCGGCTTCGCGGGGTGGGCGCGGCCGGCCGGGGTGCTGGTGGGCGGCGTGCTGGCGTGGCGGCGGGCGCCGTTCCCGGTGGTGGTGCTGGGCGCGGCCGGGGTCACGGCGGTGCTGCGCGCGGCCGGGGTGGCGTGAGGAGGGCCCATGGGAGGATTGCCGAGTGACCAGCGATGATGAGAACAACCACGGGGAGAGCGGCGGGAGTGCCGCGGGCAACAAGCTGGCGATGGGGATGTCCGTCGGACTCTGCCTCGGCGTGAGCATCGGCCTCGTCCTGGGGATGACCGTCCTCGACAACCTGGCCCTCGGGCTGTCGCTGGGGATGTGCATGGGCATCGCCGTCGGCACCGGGGTCGGTGTCGGCCGGATGCGGGCCGGGGAACAGGAAGACGGAGGCGAGTAGCCGCACGCCTTCGCTAAGGTCCCCGGCCATGACCGAAGCCGACTTCCTGACCACCACCCGCACCTTCTACGACGCCATCGCCGAGGACTACGCGACCCTCTTCAAGGACGCGCTCGCGAAGAGGCCCCTGGAGCGGGCGATGCTGGCGCTGTTCGCCGAACTCGTCGACGGGGACGGCCCGGTGGCCGACCTCGGCTGCGGCCCGGGCGAGGCGACCGGCCATCTCGCCTCGCTGGGGCTGCCGGTGTTCGGCATCGACCTGTCGGAGTCGATGCTGGCGATCGCCCGCCGCGAGAACCCGGGGCTGCGTTTCGAACGGGGCTCCATGCTGGAGCTGGACCTCCCGGACGGCACGCTGGCCGGCGCCATGTCGTTCTACTCGTCCATCCACACACCGATGGAGCAACTCCCGGCGCTTTTCGCCGAGTTCCACCGCGTACTGGCCCCGGGCGCGCCACTGCTCGTCGCGTTCCAGACGGGCGACGAGCACCGCCACCACGACCGGCCCTTCGGACACCCGGTCGCCCTCACCTTCCTGCGCCGCCGCCCCGAGGACATCGCCGAACTGCTGACGGCGGCCGGATTCGCCCTCGTCTCCCGGACGGTCCGCGAACCGGACCCGGCGTTCGACGAGACGGTCGCACAGGCGTTCCTGATCGTCCGCAAGCCCGCCGCCTGAGGCCGCTCAAGAAGCGCCGGCGATATCCCTCGCCGCGATGTACCCGAACGTCATCGCCGGGCCGATCGTCGAGCCCGCGCCCGCGTAGCTGCGCCCCATCACGGCCGCGCTCGCGTTGCCGGCGGCGTACAGGCCCCGGATCACCGAGCCGTCCTCCCGCAGCACCCGGGCGCGGGCGTCCGTGACGAGGCCGCCCTTGGTGCCGAGGTCGCCGGGGACGATACGGAAGGCGTGGTACGGGGGGAGCCAGAGCGGTGCCAGGCAGGAGCTCGGCAGGACGGACGGGTCCGTGTAGTAGTGGTCGTAGGCGCTGTCGCCCCGGTGGAAGTCGGGGTCCTTGCCGCGCCACGCCTGGGAGTTGAAGCGGTCCACGGTGGTGCGCAGGGCCGCCGCCGGGACGCCGATCGAGGTGGCGAGCGCGTCCAGGGTCCAGGCCTTGTGCGCGGCGCCGGAGTCGTACCAGCCGGCCGGGAAGGGCAGGGTCGGCAGGACGTCCTTGAAGAGATACCGGTTCCGGTAGTTCTGGTCGACGATCAGCCAGGACGGGATGGCCGGGCTGGTGTCGTGGGCGTCGTACATGGTGTGGACGACGTCGCTGTAGGGGGCGGCCTCGTTGACGAACCGGGAGCCGGCCGCGTTGACCAACAGCCCGCCGGGGAGGGTGCGTTCGGCCAGGCAGAAGTACGGCTGGCCGGGGAGCGGGATCGCCGGGCCCCACCAGGCGTCGTCCATGAGCCCGAGGGCGGCGCCGAGCCGGTGCCCGGCCCTGATGCCGTCGCCGGTGTTCTCCTTCGCGCCGACCGTCCAGTCCGTGCCGATGGGCTGGCGCTGGTAGCGCTCGCGCATCGCCGCGTTGTGCTCGAAGCCGCCCGAGCCGACGATCACGCCACGACGGGCGCGGACCAGGCCGGGGGCGCCGTTCCGGGTGACGACCGCCCCGCTCACGGCGCCGCTCTCGACGTACAGGTCGGTGAGCGGCGTGTCGAGCCACACCGGGACCCCGGCCGACCGCAGCCCCAGGCGCAGGCCGGCCGCCAGCGACTGCCCCATGGTCAGCGGCTTCTCCCCGCGCAGTGCCGCGGCCGCACCCCGCGCCAGACACTCCGCCGCCACCGCGGCCCCCTTGGCGTTCACCGCCGCCAGGGCCAGCCACTTGTAGTCCGCGCTGAAGACGACCATGCCGGCGGGCACGTCCATGTACGGCGGGTTCAGATGCACGAGTTCGGCGCCCAGGAGGTTGCCGTCGAGCTGGTCGGGCTCGACGGAGCGGCCGTTCGGGAGGCCGCCGGGCAGCTCGGGGTAGTAGTCGCTGTAGCCCTCCATCCAGCGGAAGCGGAGCGGGCTGTGGGCCATGACGAAGGAGAGCATCGCCGGGCCATGGGCGAGGAAGGCCCGCTGCCGCTCGACGGGGACGTCGGGCCCGACCACGGCGGCGAGGTATTCGGCGGCCTTCGCGGGCGTGTCCGGTACACCGGCCGCGAGCACCACCGAGTTGTTGGGGATCCAGATCCCCGCACCGGACCGCGCGGCGGACCCGCCGAAGGTGGGCGCCTTCTCCACCACCACACAGCTCAGGCCCTGCCGGGCGGCGGTGAGGGCGGCGGTCATGCCGGCGGCTCCGGAGCCGATGACGACGACGTCGTAGGTGCCGAGCAGGGGCAGGTCGGCGGCTCGCGCCGCCGGCTGGGCCGCTCCCACGACACCGAAGGCGGCCGCCGTGCCCGCGGCGCCCGCGGCGAGTACGTGTCTTCGCGAGGGGTGCGCGTCCGTGGTCATGATTGCCGCTCCCGCCTGGGCCGTCCGCCGAACTCTGACTATGTGCCAGAAATGCGAATGTGGCGCGCCTGTCCCGTGAAGTCAAGTACGGCGTACGGGAGTTGCCTCATCCGTCCATCCGACGCGTTTGGGTCGGCACCCGCCCCCTCCCCCGCCTTGGTCCGGACTCCGGCGAGGGCGTGGAGCGGGTTGCCGCCCGGGCCCGTCGAGAATCGTCGTCCATCGACCAAAGCCCAGTCAATCCTTGGGATTTGTCGCTGTCCCCAAGCGTTAACTTAGAGGTCATGACCCTCGATGACCTACGTGTGTTCGTGGCCGTGTGCCGGGCCGGGAGCCTGAGTTCGGTGGCCCGGGAGCTGGGGTGCACGCAGTCGGCGGTGAGCCAGCACGTGAAGCGGCTGGAGCGGGAGACCGGGGTCGCGTTGCTGGAGCGGCAGCCCCGAGGCGTCGTGCCGACGCAGGCCGGCCGGGTGCTGGAGGCGGCCGCCGCCGAGGGGATCTCCGGGCTGGATCTGGCGATACGGCAGCTGCGGGACCTCGTCGACGGCGCGAGCGGGCATGTGCGGGTGGCGACCGGGGCGACGACCGTACGGCACTTCATGTCGGAGGCGGTCGTCGCGTACCGGCGGCGGCATCCCCAGGTCAACCTGGAGTTCCGCACGGTCAGTTCGGGCCGGGGCAGCTTCGACGCGCTGACCGACGGCACGCTCGACCTGGCCTGGATCACGCTCGGCCCGCCGGTGCGCGGCATCGAGCAGCGGCCGGTCGTGGAGTTGCCGTGGGTGCTGGCGGTGCGGGCCGACGATCCGCTCGCGCGGCGGCCGTACGTCGATGTCGGCGCCGACCTGCGGGACGTACGGCTGATCCGGCTGCCGCCGAACTCCGCCTCGGCGGCCCATCTGGACGCCGCCTGCGCGGAGCTGGGCGTCCGTCTCGCCCACGACACGAGCGTCGCCGACTGGGACACGGCGCTGCTGCTGGCGGAGCTGGGGGTCGGTCGGGCGGTCCTGCCCGCGCTGCCGGGGCTCCCCGTCCCCGGCAGCGAAGGCGACCTGCGCCTGATCCCCCTGCCCGCCCTGCGCCCGTTGCCCGTGGGCTGGGCGGTCCGCCGCTGGGACGCGCTCAGCCCGCCGGCCCGGGCGTTCGCACACCTGGTGGAGAGCCACCGCCGGGCGGCGCGGGGCTGAGGGCGGCTCCTGGGCTCCAGGGCTCGGGAGCTCCAGGGGCTCCGGCGGCCCTGTTGGCTACTTCAGCCCGATCGCCGCGCAGTCCGCCGCGTACTCGGGGGTGCAGATCTGCTTGACGGTGTAGACGTCGTCCTGGATCACCGTCTCCTGGATGTTGCGTTTCGTGAGGGCGACCACCGGCACGAGCTGCGCCGGGATGTCCTCGTCGGTCGGGCTGTCGACCGAGTCCTGGGTCAGCGCGTCGAACTCGATGTCGCGCCCCTGGACCTTGTACACGGCCATCCTCGCGGCGTTGGTCGCCTCCAGCAGGAAGGACTTGTACACGGTCATGAACTGCTCGCCCGAGATGACCCGCTGCACCGCGTCCAGGTTCGCGTCCTGCCCGGTCACCGGCGGGATCTTGCTCGCACCCGCCTCCTTGAAGGCGTCGATGACGCCGTCCGCCAAGCCGTCGCTCGCCGAGTAGACGGCGGCGATGTTGTTCAGCCCGACGGAGGCGATCGCCTTCTTCGTGTTCGCCTTGGCCACCTCGGGCGACCACTTGTCGGTGTCGTACCGCTTGACGATGTTCACCTCGCCCTCGAGCTCGTCGAGCGCGCCCTTCTTGACCAGGCCCGTGTTCGGGTCGGCGGGGTCGCCGTTCATCATGACGACCTTGCTGGACGCGGCCTTCGAACCGAGTTCCTCGACCAGGGCGCGGCCCTGCACCTCACCGACGAGCTCGTTGTCGTGGGAGACGTACGCGTCGATCGGGCCCTGCGCGAGCCGGTCGTAGGCGATGACGGGGACGCCGGCGTCCTTCGCCTTCTGTACGTCCGACGCGATGGCCTTGGCGTCCAGGGCGTCCACCAGGATCACGTCCACCTGGTCGGCGATCATCTTCTCGAACTGCTGACTCTGTCTGTCCGGGCTCGCTTCGGCGTTGGCGTAGACGACCTTGCCCTTGTTGTCGGTGAGGCTGCCGACTTCCTTCTTGATGAGCGGGTAGTCGAACTTCTCGAAGCGCGCCGTGTCCTTGTCGGGCAGCAGGAGACCCACCGTGATGTCGTCGCCCTTCGCCGGCGCCGCGGAGCTGTCACCGCCCCCGAGACCGTCGATGACACCGCACGCGGTGAGCGACAGCGCGGAGGCGGAGGCGGCGAGGGCTATCGCGATACGGCGTACAGCGGGGGCGTGGGGGGTACGAGCGTTCACTACTGGTGCCTTCCGAGCGGGGGAGCGGCTGTGCTGACCTGGGTGGCGGCAAACCCGGGTGGCGGTAGCCAACGCGGCAACGGCATGTCACGTCAAGCAGTTGTCGTAACGAGACGGCAACCGTTTTCCGTACTCACCAGTACTGACTGCTACTTCCCATAAAGCCCCTCGACCTCCGTCGCGAAGTCCCGCATGACCGCTTCCCTCCGCAGCTTCATCGACGGTGTCAGATGGCCGCCCAGCTCCGTGAAGTCCGTCGGCAGGATCGCGAAGCGGCGGATGGACTCGGGGCGGGAGACCAGCTTGTTGGCCTCGTCGATCGCGCGCTGGAGGATGGCCCGCAGTTCGTCGTCGTTCACGAGGAGTTCGGCGGGGACGGGGTGCTTGCCGTTCATCCGGCGCCAGTGGCTCACGCCGGCCATGTCCAGGGTGATCAGGGCGGAGACATAGGGGCGGCGGTCGCCGAGGACCATGCACTGGGAGATCAGGGGGTGCGAGCGCAGCCAGTTCTCCAGGGGTGCGGGGGCCACGCTCTTGCCGCCCGCCGTGATCAGGAGCTCCTTCTTGCGGCCGGTGATCGTCAGGTAGCCCTCGTCGTCCAGGGCGCCGATGTCGCCCGTCGGCAGCCAGCCCTCCGCGGCCGCCGGGACCACGCCGCCCGCGGACGGGTCCCAGTAGCCGCGCAGCACCTGGTCGCCGGCGATGAGGATCTCGCCGTCCGCCGCGATACGGATGCGGGTGCCGGGCAGGGGCCAGCCCACCGTTCCCAGGCGGGGCTTCAGGGGCGGGGTGACCGTCGCGGCACCGGTCGTCTCCGTGAGGCCGTAGCCCTCGTAGATCTCGATGCCCGCGCCGGTGTAGAAGGCGGCCAGGCGGCGGCCGAGCGGGGAGCCGCCGCAGATCGCGTACCGCACGCGACCGCCCATCGCGTTGCGGATACGGCGGTAGACCAGGGGGTCGTAGAAGGCGCGGGCCGTCTTGAGCGCCGTGCTCGGGCCGCCGCCCGTGCCGGCGGCCCGGGCCTCCAGCGCCTCGCCGTAGCGCTCGGCCACGGAGGCCGCGCGGTCGAAGGACGACACCCGCCCGCCCGTCTCGGCCTTGGCGCGGGCGGAGTTGTAGACCTTCTCCAGCATGTAGGGGATGGTGAGGAGACAAGTGGGCCGGAAGGCCGCCAAGTCCGGCAGCAGGTCCTCCGCCTTGAGGCTGGGCGCGTGGCCCAGCCTGACCCTGGCCCGGATACAGGCCACCGCCACCATGCGGCCGAAGACGTGCGACATCGGGAGGAAGAGCAGCACCGACGCCTCTTCGCTCGTCCTCGCCTTGAAGATCGGGTAGAGCAGCTCGATCGCGTTGTCGACCTCGGCGAAGAAATTGCCGTGCGTCAGCGCGCAGCCCTTGGGACGGCCCGTCGTGCCCGAGGTGTAGATGAGCGTCGCCAGCGTGTCCGGCACCAGCATGCCGCGCCGTACGCTCGCCTCCCCGTCGGGCTGCTGCGCGCCGTACTCCGCCAGCCGCTCCACATGCCCCTTCTCCATCACCCACAGGTGGCGCAGGTCGGGCACGCGGTCCAGTTCGGGGCCGAGGGCGGCCGCCTGCGCGCTGGTCTCCGTGACCAGGGCCACCGCGCCCGAGTCCTGGAGGATCCAGCGGGTCTGGAAGAGGGACGAGGTGGGGTAAACAGGCACCGTGACGAGTCCGGCCGCCCACGCGCCGAAGTCGAGGAGTGTCCACTCGTACGTCGTACGCGCCATGATCGCGATCCGGTCGCCCGGCACCAGCCCCTCGGCGATCAGCCCCTTGGCCACCGCCTGCACCTGATTGGCGAACTCCGCCGCCGTCACGTGCCGCCACTGCCCGTCCGCTCCCCTGCGGCTGAGGACCACGGCGTCCGGAGCCGCGGCCGCGTTGTCGAAGGGCAGGTCCGCGAGCGACCCGTGGGTCACCGGCGGCGCGAACGACGGTACGAACGCCTCCCGTACGGCACCGTCCAGTCGCCGCGTCTCGGGCTGCACCAGGTTCGGTCCGGGAGCGTCGTGGAAGGCGGCCGAGGGGGCGAAGGAGGGAAGCGGGGTGGACACGGGCGGCTCCTGCGGCGGGCGTGCAGCGACGGGAAACTGCTTGCTGCATGACGTACGTGCCTCGCGCACCGTGGCGTTCACCTGCGGAGACATGCGGAGGCCTGCGGAAACGGGTTACCGCTGGTTAGGCAGGAGATCGTACGGCGCCCGCGTGTGGGGGTTGTGCGGGTTCGGCGGCGGTACGGAGCCGGGTATGTGCAACGTCGGGGGTTATGTGAGGGCCCCTCAGTTTCATCTCCCCCTCTCCCTGCCTTCACCCAACGACCGCCACCGTCATCCCTCCAGAAGCACCGTCACCTTCACTCCGGAACCGCCGCTCCACCGGCGGATCCACGGCGCCCGTCTCCACTTCATCCTCACGTCAGCGTGGACTTACCTCGGGTAACCTTACTGCGGAGTCAGCACCGGAGCGCACTGGGAGTGGTACATGGCCGACCGCTATCTGACCTTCACCGGCACGGCACCCGGCCGCTTCCTCACCCGCCGGCTGGGGCTGCCGCAACCCGCTCCGCTGAAGCGCTGGTCACCGCAGCGGCCCGCCCTGGAAGGCGACCGGCTGCTGCGCACGGCCGGCAAGTCGGACCTGGAACTGACGGATGTGGTCCCAGACCTGACGGGCGCCTCCGAGCAGCCCGCCGCCGTGCTCCTGGACGCCACGGGAGTCCGGGACGTCGAGACGCTCGCCGAGGTGCACGCCGCCCTCCACCCCGTCGTACGGTCGGTCGCCGCGAGCGGCCGGATCGTCGTCCTCGGCGCGCCCCTGGACCCCGCCGACCATCACCAGGGGGCCGTCCAGCAGGCCCTGGAGGGCTTCACCCGCTCGCTCGGCAAGGAGATCGGGCGCGGCCGGACCGTGAATCTCGTGCGCCTGACGGACGCCCGCGCCGCCGGGTCGACCCTGCGTTTCCTGCTCTCCCCCAAGTCCGCGTACGTCAGCGGTCAGGTGATCGAGGTCGGTGCCCGCGACGAGAGCGCGACACCCGCCGACCCCGACCGCCCCCTCGCCGGCCGCACCGCCCTCGTCACCGGCGCCGCGCGCGGCATCGGTGAGGCGGTCGCCGAGACGCTGGCCAGGGACGGCGCCCGGGTCGTCGTACTCGACGTGCCGCAGGCCGAACAGGACGCCCGGCGCGTGGCCGACCGCCTCGGCGGCACCGCCCTCGCGCTCGACATCACCGCCCCCGACGCGGGCGGGCGCCTCGCCGCCGCGCTGCCCGACGGGCTGGACGTCCTGGTCCACAACGCCGGGATCACCCGGGACCGGCGGCTGGTCAACATGCCCGCCGAGCGCTGGAGTTCGGTGCTCGACGTCAATCTCGCGAGCGTGCTGCGCACGACGGACGCCCTGTTGGAGAGCGGGACGCTGCGGCAGGGCGGCCGGATCGTGGCGACGGCGTCGATCGCGGGGCTGGCGGGGAACGCCGGGCAGACCAACTACGGCGCGAGCAAGGCGGGCGTCGTCGGTCTGGTCCGCGGCCTCGCCCCGCGTGCGCTGGCCGAGCACGGGGTGACGGTCAACGCGGTCGCACCCGGCTTCATCGAGACCAGGATGACCGCCGCGGTCCCTCTCCTCATCCGTGAGGCGGGCCGGCGGATGAACTCCCTCGCGCAGGGCGGGCTGCCGGTCGATGTCGCCGAGACGACGGCGTGGCTGGCGCATCCTGAGTCGGGCGCGGTCAACGGGCAGGTCGTCCGGGTGTGCGGCCAGAGCCTGCTGGGGGCGTGATGACGACGGTCCTGACCGGCTCCCCTTCCCTGCCGGGGCTGCTCGCCCGGGGCGCTGTGCTCTCCCCTTTCAAACGACCCCGCCCCGACGCGGAGTTCCCCTCGACCCGGCTCGTCCTGCCCGGCCTGCGCGTCGACCTCGCGCGGCTGGCGGCATACGAGCGGGTGTGCGGCTTCGCGACCGGCGACGACGCGCTGCCGATCACCTATCCGCATGTCCTCGGCTTCCCCCTGGCCATGCGGCTGATGAGCGCACGGGAGTTCCCGCTCCCCCTGCTCGGGCTCGTCCACACGTCCCTCGGCATCACCCGGCACCAGCGGCTGACGGCGACGGGCACGTACGAACTGTCCGTGCACGTCGACGGTCTGGTGCCGCACCGGAGAGGGACGGAGGCCGTCGTGGTCACCGAGATCCGGGACGGGGAGGCCGTCGTATGGGAGTCGCGGAGCAGGTATCTCGCCCGGCACCGTACGGAGGACGGACACCGGGCGGAGCCACCCGGGGTGTCAGAGGCGCACAAGCCGTCCGAGGCGCCCGAGCCGCTTCCCGCGGTCGCCGAGTGGCGCCTCGCCGGAGATGTCGGCCGCCGCTACGGCGCCGCCTCCGGTGACCGCAACCCCATCCATCTCCACCCCCTCACCGCCCGGCTGTTCGGCTTCCCGCGCGCCATCGCGCACGGCATGTGGACGGTGGCCCGCTGTCTCGCCGCGCACGGCACTCCGGAAAGGGCCCTGGTGGAAGCCGAGTTCAGGGCCCCCGTGCTGCTGCCCGGGACGGTGACGTACGCGGCGCGGGGCGGGCGGTTCGAGCTGCGGGGCGGCAAGGAGCGCGTCCACCTGGCCGGGCGGGTCTATCCGCTCACCTCGTGAGCGGCGGCAGGCGGTGACCCGGCCGGAGCGGACCATGGCCGGCCGGCCATGAGGTTGCCGAGGCCCGCCCAGGAGAAGTTCATCAAGGTCGCCGCGGCCTCCCTCGCCGTCACGCCCGGCGTGGCGTTGGCCCAGTCCGCGAGGGACTCGGCGGCGCCGACCAGGGCCTCGGCGAGCCCGGCGACCTCGCTCTCGGGGAGGTCGGGGTCGCGATGGGCCTCCCGTGCCGCCGCGAGGATCAGCTGCGTCACGAACGCGACGATCTCCGCGCGCATCGCGGCGGCCTCGGAGGCGAACGGCTCCCCATGGGTGCGGGCCTGGAGGTGCAGAACGGACCAGCCGTCCGGGTTCTGGGCGGTGTGCGTGAAGAACGCCCCGAGCCCTTCCCAGAGTTGGCGGTCGGCGGGCGCGTCACGCCGGACGCCGGCCCGGACGGCCTCGGTGAGCGCGGCCGCCTCACGCCTGATGCAGGCCGTGAAGAGGTCTTCCTTCGAGTTGAGGTACAGGTACACCAACGGCTTGGAGACGCCCGCGAGTTCGGCGATCTCGTCCATCGACGCGGCCATGTACCCCCGTCGGCCGAAGGTCCGCACGGCGGCGTCCAGCATCTGCTGCTCACGGACGGCGCGCGGCATCCGCTTGGTCTTCACGGCACCCATGCCGATCAGCGTACGGGCCGGGAGGGCGATCCCACCCGGCCCGCCGCACATCGGTGCCTTCGCGAACGGCTACTCCTCGCCGCGCGCGTCGTCCGCGAACCGTGCCACCCGGTCCATCCACTGCCGCTCGTCGCCCGCCGGCAGGGCCGTCAGCCGGGGCAGCAGCTGCGCGGTGAGCAGGGTGGACAGGGCGGAGGTGTCCGCGCCGCTGCCGTCGGTCCGCACGACCACCGGCTGCGGGGCCTTCCCCGCGAGCTTGGCACCCACTTCCAGGCGGCGACGGGCGAGTTCGTACTGAAGGACGGCCCGGTTGTCGCGGTATGCCTTGGCGAGGGCGCGCTGGGCGCGGGCCTCGTTCTCGGCGGCGATCAGACCGCTGCGGCCCCGCGTCTCGATCTCGAACCGCACCCGCTGGGCGTTGGTCTCCTGCTGCTCAAGCAGCTGGGCGACCTCCTCACGGGCCCGGTTCAGCGCTGCCTTGACCTCGACGATCCGGGCGTCCCGCACCTTCTTGGCCCGCTCGATGTCCATGCCCAGCTGGTCGATGCGGCGCTTGCGGATGAGCCCCCACTCCTGGTCGTACGCCGTGCGCTCCTTGGCGACCCGCTCCCGGGTGGCCAGGTGCTGCTGGTACTGCGCCGGCAGCTGCACGTCCGGGATGTTGGAGCCGGTGATGCGCACGCCGTAGCCGGAGAGCTGACGGTTGAGCAGCTCCTGCATGTCGGCCACGTCCGAGCCGCGCAGGTCGTAGGCCCGCTCGGTGCGCATCTTCCGCGCCCGCTGCCGGATCGCGTCCTGTACGGCGCTGGAGAGCACCAGGTCGAAGTTGCCCGCGCCGATGGTGCGGACGAACAGCACGGCGTCGGTGATGCGGAACTTCAGGAAGAACTCGATGGAGCGCAGCGGCACGTTCTCCTGCGTGGGGCAGGCCATCACCGGTGCGGAGTACGGGATCTCGGTGGCCGTGTCGACCACGAAGTCGACCCGGGACCACGGGTGCCACAGGTAGTGGCGGCCGGCGTCCAGGGTGCGGACGACCGCGCCGTAGCGGGTCAGCACGCCGTTGGTGCCCTGCTCGATCTCGACGATCGAGGAACGCCACCACCACAGCGCACCGATCAGCAGCAGCACGACGCCTGCGACGTAGGACAGGGTGGCGAGGGTGCCGTAGGCGAGATCCCCGGCGACCGACTCGGAGTCCGCCGCGCCCAGCGTCAGCATCACGCCCATGAACAGGGCGTAGACGCCGAGCCACAGCGGCAGCATCCACCACAGCCGGCGACGGTGGCGAGGGATGATCACCGGGATCAGGGTGTCGGCCTCGCCGCCGCGCAGCAGCCGCGCGATGTCGCTCCAGGGGGCGACCTTCTCGGAGATGACCGACCGGCGGTGGGAGGTACGGGCGGTGCTCACTGGTCGGCCCCCTCGGAGACGTCAGAGCTGATGGAGCTGTCGGAGCCGGGGGCGCTGTCGGAGCCGGGGCCGCCGTCGGTCGCACCGGGCTGTTCGGGCACCTGCGGCACCGTCGGCCGCTCGGCGGCCAGCAGCGCGCCGATCTCCGTCTCGCGCGCGGCGATCCGCTCGGAGACCTCGGCGAGACGGCCCCGGACGGCGGCCATGTCCTCGTCGGTGAACAGTTCCGTGCCGCGCTCGCCGATCAACTCGCGGGCCAGCTCCAGGAAGTCGATGCCCGCGTCCGCCGTACCGCCGATGCGCACCAGGCGCGGCAGATGGTCGGCGACCTGCTCCAGGGTGTCCAGCACCTGCTGCTGGTAGCGGTACTCCAGGATCTCCGGCGCCTCCGCGGCGGTCACCGCGCGGATGTCGAGGGCCTGCGCCTCCAGGAGGGCCGCATTGGCCTTCGCCTCGGACTCGGCCTGGACGTAGCGCTGGCGGGCGAGTGCCTCGGCACGGTTGGTCTCGCGCTCCACGGCGGTGTCCATCTGCGCCTGGTACTGGGCGATGTCGGCCTGGATCGCGGAGAGCGTCTCGTGGCTGGAGGCGAGTTCGCGGGTGAGGTCGCCCTCGTCCTGCTCCTTGCGGAGCTGGAGCGCGTACTCGTGCGTGTACGCCTCCTTCGCCACCCGCACCATCTCGGGCGCCGCCAGGTCCATGCGGTAGCGCTGGTCGGAGGGCTCGGCGTGGGTGATGTTGGCGTTGGTCAGCTCGACGGCCGGGCGGAACTGCTGGTTGAGCAGGTCCAGCAGGCGGCCGGTGTCCTCGCCGACCATGTCGTAGATGCCGGCGGCTTCCTGCTCGTAGACGAGGGTGCGGATCGTCTCGCTCACCGCGTTGCTCAGCTTCTCCTCGAAGCCGCGCACCGCGCCCAGCGTGTAGACGAACTCGGTCGGGTCGCTGATCCGGAACTGGATGAACAGGTCGATCGACGCCTTCACGCCGCCCTTGGTCGGCGCCTCGCGCACCGGCGCGTTGAACGGGTACTCGATCGTGGTGTTGACGATGTACGACACCCGCTTCCACGGGCTCAGCAGCACGATCCGGCCCGGGCCGACGACCTTCTCCAGCTTGCCGAAGCGGGTGATCATCGCCTGGCAGCCGTCCGGGACCATGACCATGCCCTGGCGCCACCACACGAAGGCGACGGCGAGCAGGGAGATGACCCAGGAGTGCACGCCGAACAGCGGGTTGGTCACCACGTCGGCCCCGGACGCCCCCACGATGGCAGCGCCCACCACGCTCAGCACGAGCAGCATCAGCACCGGCAGCATGGAGAAGATCGAGCGGCCCTTGGGGATGACCATCGGGCAGATGGCGTGCACCATCTCGGTGCCCTCGCGCACCTGCTCGCTACGGCCGAGCGCCTCCCCGGCCTCGTCCAGCGGCACCGTCTTCTGCCGCATGACGGTGGCGGTGGAGCCACCCTGTTCGCGGGCGGCCGGGAAGTCGGCCGGGTCGATGCCCTGGCCCTGCGCGTCGTACCCCTCGCCGCCGTCCGCTCGTGACCCGCGTCCGCCGACCTGCCGCTGCAGTTCCTCCTGCGCGGCCGTCCGCGGGTCGGTGCCGGATGCGACGGCCTCGGCCACGCGTCGTGCGCCCTGCTTGGCGCGCGCTCGTGCCACGGTTCCCCCTTGTGTTGCGTTGCCCGTTGGATGCGGGTCCTACTGGTGGTACACCGGTCAGCCCGATGTGGTTCCCGATGTGGTTCCCGTCATCCCACATCATGATCCGGACAAAGGTAAGGGGGCGGCCCGCACAGTTACCTATCGGTATCACTGCCGGGTCGAAGCGGCCGTACGGCGGTACCGCGGTCCTACGAGGCCTGGGAAGATGCCTGGCCCTGCGCCCCGGCCGACTCGTCGGCCGCGTCGTCCTCCTGGCTGCGGTTGGCCTCCAGGTTGGCCTTCACCCGGTCGACCTTCTGGACGATCTGCACGGAGGCGCGGTCGCGCTCCTTGCGCAGGACGACGAAGCTGATGGGGGCCGAGATCACCAGGGCGAGCAGGACGACCCACATGCCGTTGGAGTCGCCGAGCCCGCGCGGGGCGACTCCGGAGTAGACGAGGCCCCAGACGACCACGAGGCAGCCCGCGAAGATTCCGAGGCGCATCAGTGTGTAGCGGAGCATCTCAATCCACTCTTCCGATTCCAAAAGGGGCCGCTGTCCAGTGAAGCACGCGCGGCCCCCGATCTTGCAGGGGGGTCGGCGGCCGGGCGGGAGGGCTCAGCCGAGCGGGAGCAGCATGATCACGTCGTCCCGGTCGTCACCCGGCGCGACCCTGATGGCGGCCGGGATCCGGCCGACCTCCTTGTAGCCGCAGGAGCCGTAGAAGCGCTCCAGACCGAGGCCGCCCCGGCAGGTGAGCCGTACCGCCTCGATGCCGTCGAAGGTGCGGGCGGCCTGCTCGGCGGACGCCAGCAGGTCACGGCCGTAGCCCTTGCCCTGGTGCCGGGGGTGCACCATCACCGTGTACAGCCACGCCCAGTGCGTCATCAGCCGGTGCGTGTTGAAGGTGAAGAAGGCCGTCGCGGCCACCGCGCCCGCCGTGTCGTGCCCGACGAGCAGCCGGGTGCGCCCCTCGGTCATCGCCGCGAAGTGCTGCACCAGTGCCGGCCGGACCGCCTCCCGTGTCACGGGCGGCACGAAGCCGACGGCTCCGCCCGCGTTGGAGACGTCGGTCCACAGGTCGAGGATGCCGTCGCGCAGGGCTGGAGTGACGGCCGGGTCGAGTGTGAAGGTAAGGGACACCGGGCCATCGTAGCCATTACGACAGTGCCCGCGCCGCCACTTTGAGATCGGAGACCAGACCCTCGTACGCCGCCTTGCGGTCCGCGTCGTCCTGAGCCCGCAGCACCGACGACGGGTGCACCGTAGCCACCAGTTTCTCCGCCCGCCCGTGGATCTCCCGCTCCAGCACCGCCCCGCGCGCCTCCCCGACCCGGAACGACGACCCCAGCAGCGCCTTGCCCGCGCTCGCGCCCAGCAGCACGATCAGCTCGGGCTCGACGACGGCCAGTTCGGCGGCCAGCCAGGGCCCGCACGCCGTCATCTCGCGCAGCGTGGGCGCCTTGTGGATACGGCGCTTGCGGGGCTCGGCCCGCGTGAACTTGAAGTGCTTGACGGCGTTGGTGACATAGGCGTCCGCGGGGTCGATGCCGGCCTCCGCGAGGGCCCGGTCGAGCAGCCTTCCGGCGGGACCCACGAAGGGCTTGCCCTGCCGGTCCTCCTGGTCGCCGGGCTGTTCGCCCACGAGCATGACGCGGGCGTTCGCCGTCCCGGCGCCGAACACGGTCTGCGTGGCGTCCCGGTGCAGGGGGCAGCCCCTGCACTCGGCGGCGGCACGGCGCAGGGCGGGAAGGCCGCCGCGCTCCGGGAGGAAGGGTTCGGCGGTGTAGGCGTCCTCAGGCGCCTTGGTGCTCACCATGGCGGACGAGTACCACGCCCCCGCCCCGTGGAATCACACCCGCATCGGCTGGGGGGACTCGCGACGCAGCGGGTCCGCACCGTCGTACTCGCGGATGATCTCGTAGCGCGTGTTGCGCTCCACCGGCCGGAACCCTGCATCGCGGATCAGGTCCAGCAGATCCTCGCGGGTCAGCTTGTTCGGCGTGCCGTAGTTGTCGGCGTCATGCGTGATCTTGTACTCGACGACCGAGCCGTCCATGTCGTCGGCGCCGTGCTGGAGGGCCAGCTGGGCGGTCTGGACGCCGTGCATCACCCAGAAGACCTTGACGTGCGGGACGTTGTCGAAAAGCAGCCGCGAGACCGCGAAGGTCTTCAGGGCCTCCGCGCCGGTCGCCATCTGGGTCCTGGCCTGGAGGCGGTTGCGTACCTTGCCGTCCTGCATGTCGACGAAGTCGTGCTGGTAGCGCAGCGGGATGAAGACCTGGAAACCGCCGGTCTCGTCCTGGAGTTCACGCAGGCGCAGGACGTGGTCGACGCGGTGGCGCGGCTCCTCGATGTGGCCGTAGAGCATGGTGCACGGGGTCTTCAGGCCCTTCTCGTGCGCCAGGCGGTGGATCCGGGACCAGTCCTCCCAGTGGGTGCGGTGGTCCACGATGTGCTGGCGGACCTCCCAGTCGAAGATCTCGGCGCCGCCGCCGGTCAGCGACTCCAGGCCCGCGTCGATCAGCTCGTCGAGGATCTCGGACGCCGACAGTCCGCTGATCGTCTCGAAGTGGTGGATCTCGGTCGCCGTGAACGCCTTCAGCGAGACGTTCGGCAGAGCGGCCTTGAGCTCCCGCAGCGAGCGCGGGTAGTAGCGCCAGGGGAGGTTCGGGTGCAGGCCGTTGACGATGTGCAGCTCGGTGAGGTTGTCCGACTCCATCGCCTTGGCGAGCTTGACGGCCTCCTCGATGCGCATCGTGTAGGCATCCTTCTCCCCCGGCTTGCGCTGGAAGGAGCAGTACGCGCAGGAGGCCGTACAGACGTTGGTCATGTTGAGGTGCCGGTTGACGTTGAAGTGCACGACGTCGCCGTTCTTGCGTGTGCGCACCTCGTGCGCGAGGCCGCCGAGCCAGGCCAGGTCGTCCGACTCGTACAGCGCGATGCCGTCCTCGCGGGACAGTCGCTCACCGGAGCGGACCTTCTCCTCCAGCTCGCGCTTGAGCCCGACGTCCATGCGTGCACCTCTCTCAGACAGACTTCGTCAACCGTACTCCGCCACCCTTCGGGCGGAGGGACCCCCATACGGCGCTTCGCGCCTACTCCTCTTCCGGCAGCTCTCCGACCCGGTTCTCCCACTTGGTGGAGAGCACGATCGTCGTACGGGTCCGGGAGACACCCACCGTGCCGCTGAGCCGTCGGATGATCTTCTCCAGGCCGTCCACGTCGGCGGCGCGCACCTTGAGCATGTACGAGTCGTCGCCCGCGATGAACCAGCAGTCCTCGATCTCGCCCAGGTCCCGCAGGCGGTTCGCCACGTCCTCGTGGTCGGTGGCGTCGGAGAGCGAGATGCCGATCAGCGCGGTGACGCCGAGGCCGAGCGAGGCGGCGTCGACGGTGGCGCGGTAGCCGGTGATGACACCGGCCGCCTCCAGCCGGTTGATGCGGTCGGTGACGCTGGGTCCCGACAGTCCGACGAGGCGCCCCAGCTCCGCATAGGAGGCCCGGCCGTTCTCCCTCAGGGCCTGGATGAGCTGCCTGTCCACCGCGTCCATGCGATTCGAAGCCTTCCGCTGAAAAGTTCCAGAAGTGATGAGAGGTACTGCGACTTGCGCGACTTGCTCTATGTGCCGCTCCCCAGCTCGCCGTTCCACCGCCGGTACAGGACGTGCTCGACGCCCGCCGCGTCCAGCACCCGCCCGGCGACGAAGTCCACGAGGTCCTGGATGTGGGTCGCGCCCGCGTAGAAGCCGGGGGACGCCGGTACGACGCTCGCGCCGGCGTCGTCCAGCGCGACGAGATGCCGGAGGGTCTGGCCGTTCAGCGGGGTCTCCCGTACGGCCACGACCAGCGGGCGGCGCTCCTTGAGCGTGACGCTCGCCGCCCGCTGCAAAAGATCCTTGGACAGCCCGAGCGCGACTCCCGCGACACAGGCCGTCGACGCGGGCACGATCAGCATGCCCTTGACGGGATACGACCCGGACGACGGCCCCGCCGCGAGGTCCCCCGCGCTCCAGTGCCGTACGCCGGCGATGTCCACCTGGAAGGTCCCGGGCTTGCCGTCGGCCCCGCGGGACAGCCATTCCCGCAGGTCGGCCTCCCAGTGGGCGTCCCGGAACGAGATCCCCGTCTCGTCGAGCAGGGTGAGCCGTGACGCCCGGCTGACGACCAGGTCGACGCTCTCCCCGGCGGCGAGGAGCGCCCGCAGCACCGCGGCGGCGTAGGGCGTACCGGACGCCCCGGAAACCCCCACGATCCAAGGCACGCGCTGCGTTTCTCCTGCGTTCACACCCCGAGCCTACCGGCGGGCGGGTCGATGCTCAGGACCGGTCCGCGTCTTGGGTTCCGGAAGGTACTTCTACACGGTCAGGCCCCGGGCCAGCAGATCCAGCAGCGCACACACGAACAAGGCGATCCCGATGAACCCGTTGACGCTGAAGAACGCCCTGTTCAGGCGCGACAGATCATGCGGCCGCACGATCGAGTGCTCGTAGACGAACGCGCCGGCCACCATCAGCAGGCCCAGCCAGAAGAACGCGCCCGCGTCCGTGGCCAGGGCGTACCAGACGAACAGGGCCGTCGTGACCGTGTGGCAGACCCGCGCGCCCCAGATCGCCGCCGGGATGCCGAAGCGGGCCGGGACCGACATGACGCCGATCTCGCGGTCGGTGTC
Organism: Streptomyces viridochromogenes; assembly: GCF_001270495.1. Lineage (GTDB taxonomy): Bacteria > Actinomycetota > Actinomycetes > Streptomycetales > Streptomycetaceae > Streptomyces > Streptomyces viridochromogenes_A. The sequence continues at coordinate 84,006 of NZ_LGUR01000253.1, read as the reverse complement.
GACGTCCTGGCAGGCGTAGATCAGGTCGAAGCCACCGATCCAGATGCCGACCGCCAGGCCGAGGATCACCGCGTCCCAGGACCAGGTGCCGGTGATGGCCAGCCAGCCGCCGACCGGGCCCATCGCCTGGGCGAGGCCGAGGATCGCCTGGGGAAAGTTGGTGAACCGCTTGCCGTAGGGGTAGACCACCATCGGGACCACCGCGATGGGGGCGAGGGCCAGGCACAGCGGGTTCAGCAGGGCCGCCGAGCCCAGGAAGATCACCAGGGCGATCAGGGCGCCGGTCCAGGCGTGCCGGACCGACATCGCGCCGGTCACCAGCTCGCGGTGCGCGGTGCGCGGATTTCGGGCGTCGATCTCGCGGTCGATGATCCGGTTCACGGCCATCGCGAAGGTGCGCAGGCCCACCATGCAGACCGTCACCAGGAGCAGCCGGCCCCAGTGGATGTTCTTGTCCCACTGGAACATCGCGCTGAGCGCGGCGATGTACGCGAAGGGCAGCGCGAACACCGAGTGCTCGATCATGACGAGGCGGAGGAACGCCTTCGTGCGTCCTGGCTGCGGGATCGCGGCGGAGGCGCTGCTCACAGTCCGTACTCCTTCCAGCGGCGGTCGACCTTCGCCGCCGTCTCCGGGTCGGACTCCACCATGTCGGGCCAGCCACCGTCGCGCGTGTAGCCCTCCTCGGGCCACTTCTTCGTCGCGTCGATTCCCGCCTTGCCGCCCCAGAACTGCTGGTAGGAGGCGTGGTCGAGATGGTCTACGGGGCCTTCGACGACCGTGAGGTCACGGGCGTAGTCGGTGTTGCCGAGCGCCCGCCAGGAGACCTCGTGCAGATCGTGGACGTCGCAGTCTGAGTCGACGACCACGATCAGCTTGGTCAGGGACATCATGTGGGCGCCCCAGATCGCGTGCATCGTCTTCTGGGCGTGCTTGGGGTACTTCTTGTCGATCGAGACGATCGCGCAGTTGTGGAAGCCGCCGGACTCCGGCAGGTGGTAGTCCACGATGTCCGGGACGATGATCTTCAGCAGGGGGAGGAAGAAGCGTTCCGTCGCACGGCCCAAGGGACCGTCCTCCGTCGGAGGCCGGCCCACGACGATCGACTGGAGCAGTGGCCGCCGCCGCATCGTCACGCAGTCGATCTTCAGCGCGGGGAAGGGCTCCTGCGGCGTGTAGAAGCCGGTGTGGTCGCCGAACGGCCCCTCCGGCAGCATCTCGCCGGGCTCCAGCCACCCCTCCAGGACGACCTCCGCCTGCGCCGGCACCTGCAACGGCACCGTCTTGCAGTCCACCATCTCGATCCGCTTGCCCGCGACGAACCCGGCGAACAGGTACTCGTCGATGTCACCGGGGAGCGGCGCGGTGGACGCGTAGGTCACGGCGGGCGGGCAGCCGAAGGCGATCGCGACCGGCAGCCGCTCTCCCCTCCGCGCCGCCACCTGGTAGTGGTTCCGGCTGTCCTTGTGGATCTGCCAGTGCATGCCGATCGTGCGCTTGTCGTGGCGCTGCAGGCGGTACAGGCCCAGATTCCGTACGCCGGACTCCGGGTCCTTGGTGTGCGTGAGCCCCAGGTTGAAGAAGGAGCCGCCGTCCTTGGGCCAGGTGAAGAGGGCCGGCAGCCGGTCGAGGTCGACCTCGTCCCCGTGCAGCACGACCTCCTGCACCGGCGCGTTGTCCGACTTCACCTTCTTCGGCGGTACGTGCGTCATGGCGCCGAGCTTCCCGAATGCCTCGCGGACGCCGACGAAACCGTGCGGCAGCTCGGGCCTGAGCAGCCCGCCGATCTTGTCGGAGATGTCGCCGTACGACTTCAGGCCGAGGGCCTTGAGCAGCCGCCGGTCGGTCCCGAAGACGTTCATCGCGAGGGGCATCGACGACCCCTTCACGTTCTCGAAGAGCAGCGCGGGACCGCCGGACTTCTGCACGCGGTCGACGATCTCCCCGACCTCCAGATACGGATCGACCTCAGCCTTGACGCGCTTGAGGTCGCCTTCGCGCTCCAGCGCCCTGAGCAGGGAACGAAGATCGTCATAAGCCATGGGGTCAAGTATCCCCGAGCCGCTACCCTGGCCCTGAACCCGGGGGCCGCGCCCCCGGTCCCGACGACCGTTTCGCTGGAGAGGACCCATGCTCCGGGTGCTGATGTTCCTCGTGCCACTGGCGCTGAGCGTGTACGCGTTCATCGACTGCATCAGCACGAAGGAGGACGACATCCGCCACATGCCCAAGCCGCTGTGGGCGATCCTCGTCCTGGTGTTCCCGCTCGTCGGCTCGATCTCCTGGCTGATCGCGGGCAAGAAGCGCAGCCCGGCCGCCGAGGGCTGGTCCGGCGTACGGGACCAGCGGCGACGGCAGCAGTGGGTCGCCCCCGACGACAACCCCGAGTTCCTGAAGTCCCTGGACGAGGACGACGACAAGAACGACGGCAAGAACAAGGGCGACGGGGGGCCGAAGCGCGACGAGCCCTGACGGGCCCTCACCGTCCGCCGCCCCTTCTCTGCCTCAACTCTCCACGACAGCCTCACAGTTGACCCCGGATACTCGCTTGCCCCAGGCGCCACCTTGAGTAGTTAATGGCCATCAGGCAGTGACTTCAGGGGGACCGATGGAGAGAACCGAACCGCCCGGACACCACGACATACCGCCACCGCCGGCGGTACCGCCGCGGACGGCGACCGCGGTCGACCTGCGGGTCGGCAAGCGACTGCTCTGGGTTGACGGGGCGGCGTATCCGCTGGAGAACGTCACGCGGGTGTACACGTACACACTCACCCCCAGGCGCAAGGAAGCCACCGTGCTCTTCCTGAAGCGCGTGGGGATCATCCTGTCGGTGGCGTTCGCCCTGACGATCCTCGGCGGCATCACCAGCATCGCGAACGAGAGCGCGGCCGGCACGATCCTCACGTTCGTCTGGCTGGGCTCGCTGGCCGCGCTGGCCTTCAGCATCGTGGAGCTGGTGGCCGTCCTCTCCGCGCCCTCGCGGTACGTCCTGGCCGTCGAGACGGCCGGCCCGTCCATCGCCATGGTCACGAGCGCCGACCCGCGCCAACTGGACCAACTCGTCGTCTCGATCGTGCACGCGATCGAGAACCCCGAGGTGGAGTTCCAGGTCAGGGTGGACCGCCTCATGGTCAATCCGCGTAACTACTACTTCGGAGACAACGTCAACATGTACGGCGGCACGGGCAACGTGGGGGTGGCGCACGCATGAGCGGCGACAACTACTTCTTCGGCGACAACGTGACCATGCACGGCGGCATGGGAAACACCGGCATCGTCAAGAACCAGGCGGCCGCCGACCCCGCGGCGGCGTCCCCCGCCCTCCAGGAGGCGGTCGAGGAACTGCGGCGGCTGATCGAGCTGCTGCGCGGCGAGGTCCCGGCCGCCAGCGCCCGGACCATCGACGACTCCCTGCCGGTCCTCAGCGCCGACGCCGACGCGGCACCGCAGGACCGGCACCGTGCCCTGATGGCCATCGCCGGTATCGCCGCGACCGTGGGCGCGGTGGGGCAGCCCGTCCTGGAGGCGGTCAACAGGGTTCTCGGACTGCTCGGCGGCCAGTGAGGACGACGCTCCGGCGCTGAGGCACGTCGGGCGTGCGGCGTGGGTACATTCCGCTCGTTGCCCCTCGTGTTCCGAGCGCAGGAGAGTCGTAGGCATGGAGTTCCTGGATCAGGCGACGGCCCGCGCCTGGCTGGCCACCGCCGTCACGGAGGCCCGCGCCGGGCTCCGCGACGGCGGCATCCCGATCGGCGCGGCCCTCTACGGCCCCGACGGCACCCTCCTCGGGCGCGGCCACAACCGGCGGGTCCAGGACGGCGACCCGTCCATGCACGCGGAGACGGCCGCCTTCCGGGCGGCGGGGCGGCAGCGGTCGTATCGCGGCACGACCATGGTGACCACCCTCTCGCCCTGCTGGTACTGCTCCGGTCTGGTCCGGCAGTTCGGCATCTCCCGGGTGGTGATCGGCGAGGCGGTCACCTTCCACGGCGGGCACGACTGGCTGGCGGAGCACGGCGTGGAGATCGTGCTGCTGGACGATCCCGAGTGCGTCGGGATGATGCGCGACTTCATCAAGAACCATCCGGCACTGTGGAACGAGGACATCGGTGAGTGACCACCCCGGCGCGCCCCGCGCCCTCCGCACCCCTGGCACCGCCCACACCCCGCGCACCCCCCGCGTTCCCACGATCGACCTGCGGCCCTGGCTCGACGGCGACACCGAGGCCCGCCGGGCCATCGCCCGCACCGTCGACGAGGCCCTCCAGACCGCCGGCTTCCTCCTGGTCACCGGGCACGGCGTGGCCCCTTCCCTGCGCGCCCGCATCCGCGCCGCCGCCCGCGCCTTCTTCACGCTCCCCGTCGAGGTCAAGCAGGCGTACGAGGCGAAGGTCGGCGGCCGCGGCTGGCTCGGCCCCGGCGCCGAGGCCAACGGGTACGCGGAGGGCACCGAGACCCCGCCGGACCTGAAGGAGTCGCTCACCTTCGCGACGCACGAGCCGTTCGAGGACCCGGTGATCAACGCCGAGTGGTACGCGCCGAACGTCTGGCCGACCCAGACGCCCGAACTCCGGCCGCTGTGCGAGGAGTACCTCGCGCGCATGGGAGAGCTGGAGAACCAGCTCCTCTCCCTGCTCGGCGAGGCGCTCGGCCTCGAACCCGACTTCTTCGCACGGCACATGGACCACCCGACGTACGGCTTCAACATCAACTGGTATCCGGGGGCGGAGGTGATCGGCGATCCGGAGCCCGGGCAGTTCCGCATCGGGCCGCACACCGACTTCGGCACCGTGACGATCCTCGACCGGCAGGCGGGCAAGGGCGGGTTGCAGGTCTACACGGACGAGGGCGGATGGGAGGACGCGCCCTTCGACCCGGAGGCGTTCACCATCAACATCGGGGATCTGATGGCCCGTTGGACGGGTGACCGGTGGCGTTCGGGGCGGCACCGGGTGCTGCCGCCGCCCGCGGACGCGCCGGCCGAGGAGCTGATGTCCCTCGTCTACTTCGGGGAGTGCACGCCCGGCACGCTCGTGGAGTCCGTGCCGGCTCCGGTGGGGCGGGTGGCGTACGAGCCGGTCGACTCGCATGTGTATCTGCGGGCGAAGCTGGACTCGATCACCGTCGACTGATCGCCGCCGACCGGTCGCCGTCAACTGACCACCGTCAACTGACCACCGTCAACCGATGACCGCGGCCTGAACACGGTCGCCTGAGCACGGTCGGCCGGCCACTGCGAACCGTTTCTGAGTAAGGGTTGCCTCGTTGGGCGGGATACCACCCGTTTGGGTGTGTCCCCCGCCGCGAATGGAGCCGCCCGTGCGAATGACTGACATCCAGCGCTGCGAAGTCCGGCCCGGACGACTCGTCGAATGGACGCTCAGCCCGGCGACGGTGGCGGCGGCGACAGGTCTGCCCGAGGACTCCAGGCCGCCCGCGTATGTTCAGGAGTCGCATCTCAGGACGGTCCGCTCCGTACGCGAGGACGGTCTGTTCCTGCCGACCTGGCTCGGCACCGCGTTCGACATCCCGGGCCCGGTCGATCTCGACGCGCTGCACGAGGCGCTGCACGGCTGGACGCTCCGGCACGAGACGTTGCGCAGCGGCTTCCGCTGGAGCGACGGCGCGATGCGACGGTTCACTGTCGACGCCGAGACCGTGTCACTCCAGCGTGCGGTGGTCGGCGACTTCCCCGCCGCGCCGGAACTGGTCCAGCACCTCCAGGACCGCTTCGATGCCGCGGCGTACGCGCTGCGCTGGCCGAACTTCATCTACGCGGCGGTCGTCCGGGACGACTGCACCAGCGTCTACATGGCTTTCGACCACAGCAACGTCGACGGCTACTCGATCATGCGCATCCCCGCCGAGATCCACGACCTCTACGCGGCGGCCGTCGAGGGCCTCCCCATGGAGGAGCCGCCGGTCGGCAGTTACGTCGACTTCTGCGAGATCGAGCGGGAGCGGGCGGATCGGATCGACGACGACCACGTGATCGTCGCCCGCTGGCGGGAGTTCATCAACCGCTGCGACGGACAGCTGCCGAACTTCCCCGTCGAGCTCGGCATCGACACCGACGGGTTGCAGCCCCAGAAGCTCATGCGCGAGATGATCGTGGACGCCGACACCGCCGCGGCGTTCGAGGCGTACTGCCGCCCCTACGGCGGAAGCCTGGTCGGGGTGCTGGCCGCCACGAGCCTGGTCGTGCACGAGCTGGGCGGAGAGCCCGTCTACCGCACGGTCGTACCGTTCCACACCCGGGACACGACACAGTGGTCGGACTCCGTGGGCTGGTTCGTCGGTGCCGTGCCGATCGAGGTTCCCGTGACGGCCGCACCCGATTTCGTCAGCGCCCTGAAGACCGTGCGCGCCGAGCTGCGGACCAACAGGCCGCTGGCCCGCATCCCGCTCGCCCGGGCCCTGGACCTGCTCGGCTCGGACTTCCGCCCGACCTCACCCGACCTGTACTCGGTCGTCTCGTTCCTCGACGCCCGGGGCGTCCCCGGCTCCGCGCGGTGGACCGAGCGGAAGGTGTACGGACTGGGCAGGGTGACGTACGGCGACAAGGTGTACGTGTGGTTCAACCGGCTCCACGAGGGCCTGTGGTTCACCTGCCGCTACCCGGACACCGACATCGCGTACAAGAACATGCGGCTCTACATGGAGCGGCTGCGGGACGTCATCGCCTCGACCGTGTCCTGAGCGCTCAGGAGCCCGCTTCGAGTACGCCGACCAGCCGCTCGAAGCGCACCCGCCAACGGGACTCCGACTCCTTCTCGCCCTGGACGCCCTGGGACTCGTGGGTGAAGCGCAGGATGCTGCCCTCGTCCCCGTCCCGCTCCAGATGGAACCTGATCCGGCCGCCGGCCTCCACCGTGTACTCGGCGACCCGCTCCACGTCCCACGCGGTGATCCGCCCCGCCCCGATGTCACGCAGCGTGACCGCACCCCCCAGGCGGGGTTCCAGGACGTCGGCGGGCGTGAACCAGGACGCGAGCCCCTCAGGGGTGGCCAGCGCGGGCCAGACCGTCTCCATGGCCTGCGGAAAACGCACCAGGAAGTGCAGGATGTGCGTACTTCCATGGGTCTGGCTGGTGCCCTGTTCCACCGAACCGGTCATGACACCAGCCTGACCCCGCCGGGCGCGAAACGCACCCCGCCGCTACCGGACCTACACCCCGGCGTAGGAGTGCTTGCCGGAGACGAAGATGTTGACGCCGTAGTAGTTGAACAGCCAGCAGCCGAAGGCGATCAGGGCCAGGTAGGCGGCCTTGCGGCCCTTCCAGCCGGCCGTGGCGCGGGCGTGCAGGTAGCAGGCGTAGGCGACCCAGGTGATGAAGGACCAGGTCTCCTTGGGGTCCCAGCCCCAGTAGCGGCCCCAGGCGTCGCCCGCCCAGATCGCGCCCGCGATGATCGTGAACGTCCACAGCGGGAACACCGCGGCGTTGACCCGGTAGGAGAACTTGTCGAGGGACGCCGAGGCGGGCAGCCGGTCCAGGACGGAGTTCGCGAAGCGGCCCGGGGTGCCGCCGCCGGCCAGCTTGTTCTCGTACGAGTCCTTGAAGAGGTAGAGCAGTGTGGAGACGGCGCCGACGTAGAAGACCGCGCCGCAGAAGATCGCGGTGGAGACGTGGATGTACAGCCAGTACGAGTGAAGGGCGGGAACCAACTGGTCACTCGCGGTGTACAAGACAGTGACGGCGAGGCCGAGATCGAGGAGGACCGTGGTGATCAGGAACAGCCCCAGCCAGCGCACGTTCTTCTTCAGCGCGAGCAGCGCGAGGTACACCCCGACGGCGACCGTGGAGAAGGTGATGTTGAACTCGTACATGTTGCCCCACGGCGCCCGCTGCACCGACAGAGCCCGCGCGAGCACACCACCGAACTCGATCAGGAAGGCGAGGATCGTGAGGGAGATGGCGATACGCCCGTAGAGGTCGCCCTGTGCGTCCCCGCCGTGCGCCCCGGGCCCGTCCGGCACGTCCCGCTGACCGGCCGCTGCCCGCACGACGACCTTGGGCCGCTCCAGTACGGCGGTGGAGCCGCCCTTCTTCACGGTGACGGCGGGCGCGGCGGCTTTGTCGGCCTTCGCCGGGGTGAGCGCGGCGGCCGTACGGCCGACCTTGCTGCGGCTGCCGAGGAGCCATTCGGCGATGTACGCGAAGAAGGCCAGGGTGTAGACGGCCATCGACGAGTAGATCAGCGTGTTGCTGATGTTCGCCAGGTTTTCGTTGGTGGCGGCGGCCAGATCGGTTGCGGCGGCGAGAGTCACTTCTCAGCCCCTTCGGCAGGTACGGCTTGGGGGTGGGGGGAAGCTTCGGAATCTGCGGGGTCGTCGTCGGGGTCGGGCGCGCCCGGCGCCTGCTCGTACAGGATCCCGGCGAGGTCGCCGAGCTCCTCGGGCAGCTTGGCGGACTCGCTGCGGCCGAGGCCGGCCATCTCGACGACGGTGACGCCGTCAGCGCCGGTGGCGGCCCGCACCCATACGCGTCGGCGCTGGATGAAGAGGGAGGCGGCGAGGCCGAAGATCGCGGCGAGGCTGCCGGCGAGCGCCCAGCCGCTGGCGGGCTGGCGGGCGACCTGGAAGCCGGCCCACTCCTTGATCTCCTTCTCGAAGGTGACCGAGCCGGCGCCGTTCGGGAGCTTCATGGTCTCGCCGGGCTTCAGGTTCTCCCTGACCTGGGCGCCCTTGGAGTCCTTGAACCCCTTCAGGTTCTTCTTGTCCAGCTGGTACACGCTCTGCGGGATGCCCGCGTCGACCCCGAGGTCGCCGTGGTACGCCTCCAGGTTCAGCACCGGGTTCAGCAGCGCCGGGAACTGCGAGGCGAGCTCGTTGCCCTTGACGTAGGAGGGCAGGAAGAAGGCCTGGAAGCCGAGCTGTTCCCGCTCGCCCTTGGCGTTGCGGTAGCCGTCCATGACCTTGATCGCGCCGGTGGAGGTGACGTTGCCGTCGAGCGGGAGGAGAGGAGCCGCGTCCTGGTAGACGACCTTGCCCTTGCCGTCGCGGACCGTGATGACGGGGGCGTAGCCGTGGCTGACGAGGTAGACCTTCGAGTCGCCGATCTCCAGCGGCTCGTTGACCTCGATGGTGGTCTTCTTCTCCTTGTCGGAGGAGCCCACGCTGTAGGTGATGTCCGCCTTGTAGACCCGCGGGGTGCCCCGGTTGGGGCCGGACGGCTCGTAGCTGCCGACGAAGTTCTTCAGGTTGAAGCTGAACGGATCCAGGTCGTCCTGGGTGAAGAGGCTGCCGGACTTGAAGTCGTCGTACTGGGTGAGGGTGTTGGAGAACCCGTCGCCCTCGACGATCAGCTTGTTGCCCTCGGACTTGAACAGCTGGCCCCAGGCGAAGGCGATCAGCATCACGATCAGCGCGATGTGGAAGGCGAGGTTGCCGACCTCGCGCAGATAGCCCTTCTCGGCGGCGACGGCATCGCCGGCCAGGTGGGCGCGGAAGCGGCGCTTCTTCAGCAGGGCGAGCGCGACCTCGCGGACCTGCTCGGGCTCGGCCTCGGTGCGCCAGGTGGTGTAGGCGGGCAGCCGGGTCAGGCGCTTGGGGGCGCCCGGCGGGCGGCCGCGCAGCTGGCCGACGAACTGCCAGGTGCGCGGGACGATGCAGCCGATGAGGGAGACGAACAGCAGGATGTAGATCGCGGAGAACCACACCGAGCTGTAGACGTGGAAGAGGCCGAGCTTGTCGTAGATGGGCGCGAGCGTCTCGTGCGTCTTGCGGAACTCGGCGACCTTCGTCTCGTCGATGCCGGTCTGCGGGATGAGCGAGCCGGGAATCGCGCCGAGCGACAGCAGCAGGAGCAGCAGCAGCGCGACCCGCATCGAGGTCAGCTGCCGCCAGAACCAGCGGGCCCAGCCGATGACGCCGAGGGAGGGCAGGTTGGGCGCGTCCTCCGTGGGGGCGGTGGAGAGCTGGGAGCCGGCGGCGTCCAGGTCCTGGTCCCGGTCCTGGCCTTGGCCCTGGCTCTCGGGGGCGGCCTTGTCGGTCGTGTTGCTCATGGATCAGATCCCCACAGTGAAGCCGGTGGACCAGACCTGCATCTCCTGCACGATGCGGTCCCAAGCGCCGGTCAGCAGCAGCACACCGGTCGCGATCATCATGGTGCCGCCGATGCGCATCACCCAGACGTAGTGGCGCTTGACCCAGGCGAAGGCGCCGAGGGCCTTGCGGAAGGCTACGGCAGCGAGCACGAAGGGGAGGCCGAGGCCCAGGCAGTAGGCGACGGTGAGTATGGCGCCGCGGCCCGCGCTGCCCTCGTTGGCCGCGAGGATCGTCACGGAGGAGAGGGTGGGGCCGAGGCAGGGCGTCCAGCCGATGCCGAAGAGGGCACCGAGCAGCGGGGCGCCGGCGAGTCCGGTGGCCGGCTTGGTGTGGAAGCGGAACTCCCGCTGGGTGAGCCAGGGCATCAGGCCCATGAAGAACAGGCCCATGAGGACCATGAGGACGCCGAGGACCTTCGTCAGGACGTCCTTGTTCTCCTGGAGGTTCTGGCCCCAGTAGCCGAACAGCGCCCCGCCGGAGACGAACACGGCGGTGAAGCCGAGCACGAACAGGGTGGCGCCTGCGGCCATCCGCCCGCGCCGGGCCTCGTGCAGATCGGTGCCGCTGACTCCGGTGACGTAGGACAGGTATCCGGGCACGAGCGGCAGGACGCACGGGGAGAAGAAGGAGACGAGACCGGCGAGCAGGGCGATCGGCAGTGCGATCAGCAGGGCGCCGCTCATCACCGTCTGGTTCGGCCCCTCGGCGAGCATGGTGACTGCGCTCACGTCACTTCTCCGCGAGGACGGGCTTGAGCATGCTGCGCAGGGTCTCCTCGCTCAGCGGCGTCAGCGCGCGGGCGGCGAGCCTGCCCTTGCGGTCGATGACGAGCGTGGAGGGGATGGCCTGCGGGTTGAGCGTGCCCTTCTTGAAGCGGAGCATCTGCTTGCCCGTGGGGTCGTACAGGCTCGGGTAGGTGATCCCGAACTCCTTCTCGAAGGCCTTGGCGACGGTGGTGTTGGTGTCCCGGGTGTTGATGCCGACGAACTCGACGCCCTGTCCCTTGACGTCGTCGTAGACGGTCTGGAAGTTCTTCGCCTCGGCGCGGCACGGCGGGCACCACGATCCCCATACGTTGATGACGAGGACCTTGCCCTTGGTGCCGGCGGTGGAGAGCTGCTTGCCGTCGATCGTCTCGCCGGAGAGGACCGGCGCCGCCGCCCGCTTGTCCTGGGCGACCGTGTCGATGCCGTTGTCGCCGGGGACGAAGCCCGTGTCACCGCCACCGCCCGACGTACCGCCGGAGCTGCACGCGGACAGGGTCAGCGCGGCCACGGCGGCGGCTGTGGCGAGCAGGGCGGTACGGCTACGGGCGCGACTGGCGGCACTCATGTGAAAAGTTTCGCATGCCCGTTCCGGGGATCTTTGGCACCCCCCTCCCGGACGTAGACCCGCATTTCAGGCGGCGTTTTGAGTGCCCGCGGAAGCGCCCTGGCCGCCCTGGCCGCCCTGGCTGCTCTTCAGGAAGGTCTTCCAGCCGCCGGTGGGCTGCTGACCGACGTCCAGAGTGCGCAACTTGTCGAGAATGTCCGGCTTCTGTACGTCCATCCAGTCCACGAACTGCCGGAAGGAGACGAGCCGGACGTCGGCGCCCTTCTCCTTCTCCCGCGCGATGTGCTTGAAGGCCGCCTCGACGGCGTCCATGTAGATGCCGCCGTTCCACTGCTCGAAGTGGTTGCCTATGAAGAAGGGTGCCCGGTTTGACTCGTACGCCCGCTTGAACCCCTGTATGTACGCCTGCGCCGACTGCTCACGCCAGCCGGGGTAGTTGTGGCTGGGCGCGTTCGTCGAGTTGATCGACTGGTTGGCGAGCATGTTGTAGTCCATGGAGAGGACCTCGAACGAACGTCCGGGGAAAGGTATCTGCTGCAACGGCAGATCCCACAGCCCCTGCTTCTTCTGCGGCCACACCTGGCGACCGCCGGGCGAGGAGGCGTCGTAGCGCCAGCCGAGCTCACGGGCCGTGGGCAGCAGATTGTCCTGGCCGAGGAGACAGGGCGTGCGGCCGCCGACGAGCTCCTTGTCGTAGTCGAAGGGCAGCGAGGGAAGATCGGTCCACCCGGAGTTCGTACGCCACTCCTTGACGAAGCCCTTGGCCTGGTCGATCTCGCTGCGCCACTGCTGCGCGGTCCAGTTCCCGACGGTGCCGGTGCCCGCACAGAAATGGCCGTTGAAGTGGGTGCCGATCTCGTGGCCGTCGAGCCACGCCTGACGGACGTTCTTCAGCGTCGCCTTGATGTGCTCGTCGGTGAGGTAGCCGATGTCGGAGGCGCCGCGCGGGTTGTTCGGCGGCTCGTACAGCCGCTTCTTCGACTCAGGGAGCAGATACAGCCCCGAGAGGAAGAAGGTCATGTGCGCCTCGTGCTCCTTGGCGAGTTCGAGGAAGCGCGGGAAGAGACCGTTGCCGACCTCGCCGGCGCCGTCCCAGGAGAAGACGACGAACTGCGGCGGCTCCTGGCCCGGCTCCAGCGGCTCGGGCTTGCCGGGCTGGTGCGGCTGCTTGCCGGTGTAGGAGGTGGAGCCGTCGCCTATGGGACGGGCACGGTTGGCATGGGTGCCGGGCTTGTTGTCCCCGCCGTTCGTGGAACCTCCGGCGTGATTCGACCCGTCTGACGACGTGAGAGTGCCGCACCCCGCCAGTCCGAGGCCGGCGGCCGCTCCGGCACCGAGTCCGATGACTCCCCTTCGGCTGAAGTTGCGCATTGCTGCCCCGTCCGTCGTGCTCCTGTGGGTGGTCACCCAGTCAGAGGGCACGACGAACGGGAAGGTTCCTCCGAATCACGGAGGAACAGCAACAAACGTCACAAACGTGTCTTAGGCGCCGAAGGCCTTGTCCTTCCCCTTCACCGGCTTGGCGCCGGCGCGGAGATGGGCGGGGACGAGGTCGATGGCCGGCTCGCTGTAGCCGACGGACACGATCCTGTCTCCCTGGTACGTGAAGCTCGTGAGGGACGCGAGCGTGCACTGCCGCTTGCGCGGGTCGTGCCACAGCCGCCGCTTCTCGACATAGCTGCGCACGATCCAGATCGGCAGCTGATGGCTGACCAGCACCGCCTCGTGCCCCCGCGCGGCGTCCTTGGCGGAGTCGAGCGCGCCCATCATGCGGATGACCTGCTCGACGTACGGCTCGCCCCAGGACGGCTTGAAGGGGTTGACGAGGTGCTTCCAGTTCTCCGGCCTCTTGAGCGCCCCGTCCCCGACCCCGAAGGTCTTGCCCTGGAAGACGTTGTCGGCCTCGATGAGCCGCGCGTCGGTCGCGAGGTCCAGCCCGTGCGCCTTGGCGATCGGCGTCGCGGTCTCCTGCGCCCGCTCCAGCGGGGAGGCACAGACGTACGTCACGTCGCGGGAGGCGAGGTGCTCGGCGACCCGGTCGGCCATCTGCCGCCCGAGCTCGGACAGGTGGTACCCCGCGAGACGGCCGTAGAGGATCCCGTCCGGGTTGGCGACCTCGCCGTGCCGCATGACGTGGACGACGGTGACGTCGCTGTCGCTGCTCTTCACACCGGTCTCGTTGCCGCTGTCGCTCATGCTGCTGCCGTCGCTCATGCCGCCGTGGCCTCCGCCGCCGCTCGGGCCGCCGCCGGGAGGGCGTCGGCGATCCGCTGGACGGCCCGCTCGTCGTGGGTCGTGGACACGAACCAGGACTCGAAGGACGAGGGCGGCAGATAGACGCCCTGCGCCAGCATCGAGTGGAAGAAGGCGGTGAAGCGGAAGGACTCCTGGCGCTTGGCGTCCTCGTAGTTGCGCACTTCCCGGTCCGTGAAGAAGACGGAGAACATGTTGGAGGCGTTCTGCAGCCGGTGCGCGACGCCCTCCTTGGTGAGGGCCTCGGTGACGAGGGACTGGATCTGCGCGGAGACGGCGTTGACGGTGTCGTACGCGGCCTCGTCGAGCAGCCGCAGCTGGGCGAGGCCCGCGGCGGTGGCGACCGGGTTCCCGGACAGGGTGCCGGCCTGGTAGACGGGCCCGGCGGGAGCGAGGTGGGCCATCACGTCCGCACGCCCACCGAAGGCGGCGGCCGGGAAGCCGCCCCCCATCACCTTGCCGAAGGTCATGAGGTCGGGCTTGACCCCGTCGACGCCGTACCACCCGGCGCGGCTGGTCCGGAACCCTGTCATGACCTCGTCGGAGATGTAGAGGGCGCCGTTCTTCCGGCAGGCGTCCTTCAGCCCCTCGTTGAAGCCGGGGCGCGGCGGGACGACACCCATGTTGCCGGGCGAGGCCTCGGTGATGACGCAGGCGATCTCACCGGGGAAGCGGTGGAACGCCTCGTGGACGGATTCGAGGTCGTTGTACGGCAGGACGATGGTGTCGCCGGCCTGGGCGCCGGTGACGCCGGGGGTGTCGGGCAGCGCGAAGGTGGCCACCCCGGACCCGGCCGCGGCGAGCAGCGAGTCGACGTGCCCGTGATAGCACCCGGCGAACTTGATCACCTTGGTCCGCCGGGTGAACCCGCGGGAGAGCCGGATGGCCGACATGGTGGCCTCGGTCCCGCTGGAGACGAGCCGCACCTGCTCCAGCGGCTCGATCCGCTCGACCATCTCCTCCGCGAGCGCCACCTCGCCCTCACCGGGCGTACCGAAGGAGGTACCGCGGGAGACGGCGTCCTGGACGGCGGCGATCACGTCCGGGTGGGAGTGCCCGAGGATCATGGGCCCCCAGGAGCAGACGAGGTCGACGTACTCACGTCCGTCGGCGTCGGTCAGGTACGGACCGGTGCCGGACACCATGAACCGGGGCGTACCGCCCACGGCACGGAAGGCGCGTACCGGGGAGTTCACGCCGCCGGGTGTGACGACGGCCGCACGGTCGAACAGGGCCTGCGAGGCTGGTGCTTCGTACGGATAGGGCGATTCGCTCATGGCCTGCGACTTCTCCGACCTTCTCGGGCTCCGATTGCCAGTGACCTCCTCAGGGTAGGCCAGCGGGGGTGGACGGCAGCGGGACGGCAGCGGGACGGCAGGGGCTGGGGTGGGGGGTGGGTGGCTGGAGGCGGGCGGCTGGAGGCCGGTGGCTGGTCGCTGGTCGCTGGTCGCTGGTCGCTGGTCGCTGGAGGATCGCCGGCCGGTAGCAGGGCGGTACGGGGCCGGTAGCGGGACGGTACGAGGCCGGTAGGCGGCCAGTAGCGGGAGAGCGGCCGGTCGGCAGCGGGGCGGCAGGCGACCGGTGGCAGGGGGAGCCGCCGGACGGCAGCGGGACGGCTGCTGACACGGGCGGCCGGTCTCCACCGGTACCTCGCGGACCACACCGGTCTCCCCTTCCCGGCAGCCCTCCCCCCGCGATCTGCGAGACTGGGCGTGATACACACAGCTCATGCGGGGCGTGATGGTCGGGGACTGAAAAGATCCTGCGGACAGGTGTTTCAGCGCACGTTTCGGCGGGCGGCCGCGGGGGAGGTCACTGACACGATGATCGGGTTGCGCGGCGGGCGCCACGCGTCCTAGAAAAGCAGTCGGGTGGAGATATGCATCGCGGTGGCGGACTGGGCGAGGGGACTGATGACCTGGGTCCTCGACGTGCCCGGCGGGGAAGGCACCGGCGCGACGCGGAGGATTCGAACGAAGCACGTCAGGGACACGTAGTACCGGGTATGCCGGGTGTACCGAACGAGTCAGAGCGGGCCGACCGACGCGGCGAGCGCATCGAACGCAGCGATCGCGATCGGCTGAGGGCGAGCGGGAATGGTGGTCGGGTGGGGGTGACGTACAAGTACTTCGGCGCGCCGGACGGTGCGACCGCGGCCCGCGTCCCGATCTCGATGCGCCCCGAAGAACTCGGCGGCGACGAGCTCGGCATGAACGGCATGTTCACCAAGATCAAGCCGGAGACGATGGCCGCGATGGTCCTCACGGGCATCGAGGGCGTCCCCCTGCACAAGGTCCCGCCGCTGGAGCTGGTCGTCCTGCACCCCGACTACGCGGTGGTCAAGCTGCCGATGACGGTGGTTGATCCGCTGCGGGGCATAGGAGAGGAAGCGGTGGGCGCGGCCGCCTTCATCTGGTCGACGGTGCCGGACCGGGGCGGGCCCCGGGACGCGTTCAACGTCTATCAACTGCTGCACGAGTGGCAGGACTTCAGCCATCGGTTGCATGAGGCGGGGCATCAGCCTTATTGCTTGGTTTGGCCCTGAGCTGGGGTCTCACTGGTTTCGGGCGGGGTTTTCGGACCCCGCCTTTGTCACGTGCTGGGAGGGGTTGTCAGGCGGCCAGGGCACATTGAGGGCACATGGGTTTCGCTGGGGGCACTGATGCACCCTGGACGTTGCTGCTGCCCTCGCCTCGGATTCTGTGAAGTCGTCGTCGATCGCCTGTTGGGTACGGCTACCAGGTGCGGGCCGCCTGCCGGAGACGGTCGCGGACGCGGAGGACATCGGGGTTGGTGTCGGCGCCAGGGCGTTGCACCAGGAACAGGGTGTTCAGCGGCGGCTCCTCCGGATCGTGCAGGAGAGTCAGGCGGCCGGAGTCGAGATACTCGTGACACAGGGAGCGGGGCAGCACGCTGTAGCCGGCGCCCGCGTTGACCGCTGACAGGACGGCGTACAGGTTCGGCACGGTGACGGCGGCGCGGGCGGTGAGCTGCTTGCCGAAGATGTTGCGCCAGTAGCGGCGGAGGATGGGCAGGTCCTCGGCGTACGTCACCATCGGGACCTGACGCAGGGCCGCGCACAGGTCGTCGGCCTCGGAGTGCCCGGCGACGCGCTCGGCCCAGTCGGGGCTCGCGACCAGCAGATACTCCTCGTCGGCGAGCGGCACCGAGTCCAGGGCGCGGCCACGGGGGCGCCGGGTGGCGATCACCAGGTCGTGGCGACCGGCGCGCATCTCCTCCAGCAGCGGTTCCGGCAGTCCCTGGGTGACCTGCAGCTGGACGCCGTCGGCGATCAGCGGGGTGAGGGCGGGCAGCACCCGGACGCACAGCAGCTCCGAAGGCCCGGCCAGATGGACGGGGGACGCAACCGCGCCGGTGTCCTCCATGGCGGCCAGTGCGGCACCGCACGTCGAGGTCGACCGCAATGTCGTCACCGGCCAGAACCCCGCTTCCTCCGGCCCGCTCGCGGCCGAGCTCGTCAAGAAGCTTTCCTGACGACACACTTCACCGTAAGGACACACCCATGACCACGCAGAACGCGATCAGCTGGCCCGAGAAGTACCTGTGACCGGTGTCCATCCTGGGCAACGGGTCGCTTTCCACGGTGACCTGCGCCGCCCCCGCGGTTTCGCCGAGTACACGTGGCCGACGCCACGACCCTGGCCGTCGCACCGAACAGCCGTGGGCTGTTCTGGCATCCCGCCCCTGGCGCTACCGCCGAACAGGACGTGTGGGTCCGCTACGGCTTCACCGGCACAGGCATGTGGATCTCGCCCACCAAGAACCGATGGGCGGTGCTCGCCGTGAACTCGCCTTCATGTGAGGCAGCGGGCCAGGTGGTGTCGTAGCTGCAATCTCACGCTGCACCACACCAACGAAGAAGGCGACTTGCTGCATCTGATCGCCCAGTCTCCCGAGCCAGTGGCGAAGACTGCGCCTGTCAGCTCCACCATGGCGTAATTGGCGACGGCTACGGGAGTCGACTCCGGGTACTGAAAACGACGCAGACCGGTGATCCGGTGGACACGGTTCGTCCGACGGGCTCCAAGCGGCCTTCTGGCGTGATGTGGAAGGCCACGATCGTGTCGGATGCCTGGTTGGCGGCGTACAGGGTGTCACCGGCGGGGTCGAGGGTGAAGAACCGGGGCTGCCGGCCCCCGGTCGGGGTCCAGCGCGGGGTGTGCAGGGTGCCGTCGTCGCGGACACGGTAGGCGGCGACGCTGTCGTGGCCGCGGTTGGAGACGAACAGGAAGCGTGCGTCGGGGGTGAGTTGGATCCCGGCCGCGGTGTTGTCGCCGGTGTAGGTGGACGGCAGGGTCGGCAGCCAGGCGCGTGGGGTGAGGGCGCCCGTCGTGCGGTCGTAGGTGTACGTGGTGACCTGGGAGTTCAGTTCGTCGGCGACGTAGGCCCGCGGCAGGTGGGGGTGGTAGGCGATGTGGCGGGGACCTGCGCCGGAGCGGACCGTGGTGGTCGCGGGGGTGGCTGGGGTCAGGCGTCCGGCGGCCGTGTCGTAGGTGAAGTGGTGGATGCGGTCGGTGCCTTTGTCGGGGACGAGGACGTGGCGTTGGTCGGGGGCGAGGGGGATGTGGTGGGGATGGGGACCGATCTGCTGGGTGCGGTGGGGGCCGGGGGTGCCGGTCAGTTCGATGACCTGGTCGGCCGGCCGGAGGCGGCCGTCGGTGGCGCGGGGCAGGACGGCGAGCGTGCCGGTGGCGTAGTTGGCGACCAGGATGCGTCGGTTGTCGGGGGTGGGGGTGAGGTGGACGGGGTTGGTGCCCTGGCTCAGCTGGGTGCCCACAGGGGTGAGGCGTCCGGTTCGGTGGTCGATGGCGAAGGCGCTGACTTGGTCGAGGTCGCCGTGGACGGCGTAGAGGTACGACTGGGTGTGGTCCAGGGCGAGGAAGGAGGGGTTGGGGAGAGTGTCGGTGACGTCGATCTGGTGCCATCGGCCGGGGGCGTCGACGCGGAAGACGGCGATGCCCTTGCCGTGGCCGTTTCGCTCCGGGGTGGTGTAGCAGCCGGCGTAGGCGAAGCGGGGCAGCGTGGTGGGGCCGGTGTGCCGCGCCGCGGGGAAGGCGGCCGGTGCCGGGGTGAGGGCGAAGGCGGCGCCTGCGGCCAGGGTGAGGGCGGTTCTGCGGGAGGTGGTGGGGACGGTCATGCGTGCGGCTCCTACGGGGGTCGGGTGCGATGCGGGCCCGAGGGGAGGCGGGGTGGGCAGGCCGGGAGTCAGAGGGGGAAGGCGAGGGTCAGGCCGCCGACAGCGAGCATGATCAGGCCGACGACGACCGCGCGCCAGATCGTCTTGCGGTGGTGGTCGCCGAGGTCGACCTTGGCCAGGCCGACAAGCAGCAGGAAGGACGCGACGATCGGGCTGGACTGGTGCAGGGGCTGGCCGACGAGGGAGGCGCGGGCCATCTCCAGCGGGGTGACGCCGTAGTGGGAAGCGGTCTCGTTGAGGACCGGCAGCATGCCGAAGTAGAAGGCGTCGTTGCTGGTGAAGAAGGTCATCGGGATGGACAGCAGGCCGGTGATGACGGGGAAGTGGGCGCCGAGTGAGTCCGGGATGACACCGACCAGCCAGTCGGCCATCGCCTCCACCATGCCGCTGCCGCTGAGGACGCCAGTCAGGACGGTGGCGGCGAAGACCATGCCGACGACGCCCACGACGCTGGAGGCGTGCGCCTGGAGCTGCTCACGCTGTTCGGCGACACGGGGAAAGTTGAGGACCAGCGCGATCGCCACGGCGACGAAGAAGAGGACAGCGGGTTCGAGGGTGCCCTCCACCAGGAGCGCCATCACGGCGAGGGTGAGGGCGAGGTTGAACCACAGCAGCCTGGGGCGCGCGTTGGGGCGGTTGATGGTGCCGTCGGAGGAGATGAGCGCGGTGTCGGCCTTGGGCTCGGGTGCGGCGGTGGTGGCGTTGCCGTCCGAGGGGTCGCTCGGACCGCTCGCCACGGCGACGGAGACCGTACCCGAAGCCTCGGCGGGAGTCATCTGTGCCGCCCTGGTGGTCTGCGGGACCTTGCCGGAGGCGCTGTCCTTTCGTCGCAGGACGCCGTCGCGGAGCTCGACTTCGCCCAGGCGTCGGCGCTCGCTGCGGCCGAGGAGGTAGGCGAAGACCATGGTGGCGATCAGGCCGGCGGCGATCGCGGGGATCATCGGCACGAAGATGTCGATCGGCGAGACCTTGAGGGCTGCCGCCGCGCGGGCGGTGGAGCCGCCCCACGGCACGGTGTTGAGCACGCCGTTGGCGGTGGCGGTCACGCAGGTCAGGACGACGGGGCTCATGCCGAGGCGGAGGTAGATCGGCAGGAAGGCGGAGGTGACGATGATGAAGGTCGTGGAGCCGTCGCCGTCGAGGGAGACGATCGAGGCGAGCAGCGCGGTGCCCACGACGATCTTCGCCGGATCGTGGCCCACCACCCGCAGGATGGCTCTGATCAGCGGGTCGAAGAGCCCGACATCGATCATGATGCCGAAGAACGTGATGGCGAAGAACAGCAGTGCCGCCGTGGGCGCGACATCCTCGATCGACTTCGTGATGTCGTCGGCGAGCCCCAAGCCCCCTCCCGCCACCAGGCCGAAGACGACGGGCACCAGGATGAGGGCGGCGACAGGCACCACGCGCTTGCTCATGACCAGGTAGAGGAACGTCGCGATCATCGCGAATCCCAGGAGGACCAGCATGGTCATCTCCTCTCTATGCAGCCGTAACAGGGATCTGTATACAGCTATGAATTCAGGTCTGTATAGAGGTCTGCCGACAGTAAATGTGCTGGTCAGTGCGGGCATGGGGGCTGTGTGCGGGCAGCACGAAAACCTGTCTGCCGGTAGGTGGCAGACAGGTTCTGTGAGGTGTTCCGGCAGGGCGTGCCCCGGTCAGGCGGTGACCCAGTAGGTGCGGGTGTTGGTGAACTCGCGGATGCCGGCGGCGGCCAGTTCACGGCCATGGCCGCTGCGCTTGGTGCCGCCGAAGGGCAGGCGGGGGTCGGAGGCGACGATCGCGTTGACGAAGGCCGCTCCGCTGGTGATACGGCGGGCGAGGGCGACGCCACGGCTCGGGTCGGCCGTCCAGATGCTCAGACCGAGCCCGTACGGCGTGGCGTTCGCGAGACGTACGGCGTCCTCGTCGTCCCGGGCGACGGTTATGGCGGCGAGCGGTCCGAAGGTCTCCTCGTCGAAGGCGGGCATCCCCGGGCCGGTGTCGCCCAGGACGGTGGGCTGGTAGAAGAAGCCGTCGCCGGGCACGGGCTTGCCGCCGGTCAGGAGGCGGGCGCCGGCGGCGACGGATTCCTCGACCTGCCGCTGGATCGCGGCCCGCAGATCGTCGCGGGCGAGCGGGCCGACCTGCGTCTGCCGTTCGCGCGGGTCGCCGACACGCAGGGCTTCGACACCGGCCACGAACGCGGCGGTGAACGCGTCCGCCACGCAGGCGGCGACGATGAACCGCTTCGCGCATACGCAGCTCTGCCCGGAGTTGGTGAAACGCGCCTTGACCGCGGCCGCCGCGGCCACAGCGGCATCGGCGTCGTCCAGGACCACGAAGGCGTCCGACCCGCCCAGTTCCAGCACGGACTTCTTCGCCGCCCGCCCGGCCGCCGAACCCACCGCCGCGCCGGCCCGGTTGCTTCCGGTGAGGGTGACGGCCGCGACGCGGTCGTCCTCGATGAGCCGCGCGGTCACGTCGGGCACGTCGGTGTCGGCGATCACCAGTGTGGTCACCAGGTGCTCGGGGAAACCGGCTTCCACGAACAGGTCCTGGAGGGCGAGCGCGCTGCCGGTGACGTTGGAGGCGTGCTTGAGCAGGATCCCGTTGCCGGCCACCAGGGAGGGGATGGCGAAGCGCATGACCTGCCAGACGGGGAAGTTCCACGGCATCACGGCCAGGACGAGTCCGGCGGGCTCGTAGGCCACCCAGGCTTGTGCCCCGTCGATCTCGACGCGCTCGTCGGCGAGGATGCCGGGGCCCTGCCGGGCGTAGTAGCCGGCCGTGACCGCCGACTTCTCGACCTCACCCTCGGCCTCGCCGACCGGCTTTCCCATCTCGGCAACGGCCAGGGAAGCGAGGTGGTCCTTGTGCTCGCGCAGGGTCTGAGCAAGGCGGTGGGCGCGCGCGGCCCGCGCGGTGACCGGCACCAGAGCCCAGGCACGGCTCGCGGCGTGGGCCCGTGCCACAGCGGTCTCGATACGGTCCGCGTCCCAGCCTTCGTACGTGGCGGTCGGCTCACCGGTTGACGGGTCGACGGTCTGCAGGATGCCGCTCATGCGGTGGGTGCCCCTCCCCTGTCGTGCTCGGAGAGGTGCTCGAAGGTCTCGCCGGTGGCGGTGATGGTGCGGGTGACGTCCCGGCCGCCGTAGACCCAGTAGATCCGCATGACACCCTCACCGCGGTTGAAGAAGCGGTGCGGGATGCCCGCCGGTACCCAGGTGGCCTGGCCGGGCTCCAGGTCGAAGAACTCGCCGTCGATCTCCGCGGTCGCCTCGCCTTCGAGGACCAGCACGGACTCCTCGACGTTGTGGCTGTGCAGGGGCAGGCCGGTGCCGGGCTGGAAGACGGTCTGGCCGGTCGTGATGACGGCCTTCTGCGAGTTCCACCTGCCGACGTAGGGGACGGTCGCCACACCGCCGCCGCGGTCGAAGCGTTCGACCTTGTCGGGGTGGATGAGCAGGTTCGGCTCGGTGGGGTGGTCGGTGAACATGGAGGCTGCCCCTTTCAGGAGTTCAGGAGTGGTGGAACAGGCGGCGGGAGAGCGTGTTGACCTGGCTGCCGGGCACGACGTACTTCGCCGCGGCCTCGCGCCAGACCTTGAAGTGGGGTGCGGCGCGGTGCGCCTCCACGGCGGCCTCGTCGTCGTAGATCTCGTGGAAGACGAAGTGGTGGTCGTCCGCCAGGTCGCAGACGACGTCGAAGGAGCGGCAGCCGGGCTCGTCGGTGAAGGAACGCTCGGCGTTCTCCTCGATGGCCTTGAGGAAGGCGTCACGGCAGCCGGGGTTGACCTGGAGGGACACGGTCAGGGCGATCATGCGGGCAGCTCCTGGGGAGTGACGGGGGTGGCAGGGGTACGGCGGTGGCGTCGGCGATCCGTGCGAGGGCGGCCCAGGTGTCGTCGGCGAGCGTGACGCCCTCGGTGCGCAGCCGCTCGGCGGTGCGGATCTCCGGCTCACCGGGGACGAAGATCTCGTCGGCGCCGGGCGCGGTCGGGGTGGACTTGGTCTCCTCGATCAGGGCTTCCATCCGCTGCTCGAACTCGGCCGGGTCGGCCATCGCCGCGATGTCGACGCACATCAGCAGGTGGCCGACGCCGCTGCGGCCGGTGGACCGGTAGGGGCCGACGACCGCCGAGCCGAAGGCGCTGCCGGTCAGCACACCCGCCAGCACGTCGAACATGAAGGAGATGGCGTAGCCCTTGTGGCCGGCCATCGGCAGGATCAGACCCTCGATCGCCCGCCGCGGATCGGTCGTCGGCACGCCCGCGGCGTCGGCCGCCCAGCCCTCGGGAATCGGCTCGCCGCGCTCCTTGGCGTGGTAGATCTTGCCGCGCGCCACGGCGGTGTTCGCGATGTCCATCACGACGGTGCCGTAACGGCCGCCGGGGGCGGCGATCGACCACGGATTGGTACCGACTCGCTTCTCCTTGCCGCCCCAGGGGGGCATGGCCGGGCTGGCGTTGGTGGCCAGCAGTGCCACGCAGCCCTGCTCGGCGGCCCTGCGCGTGAAGTACGCCGCGGTCCCGAAGTGACCGGAGTTGCGGACGGCAACCGCGCTGATGCCGTGGAAACGGGCACGCTCCACGCCCAGGGCCACCGCGCGGTCGGTGAGCACCTGGCCGAGGCCATCGCGGCCGTCGACCACGACGACGGCGCCGTTGTCGGTGACGACGTGCGGGTCCGTGACGGCCGTGGTGGCCCCGCTCGCGAGGCGGTCGAGGTACCAGGGCAGGCGCAGCATGCCGTGGGACGCGTGCCCCCACAGCTCCGCGGTCACCAACGTGTCCGCGAGCAGACGGGCGTCCGCAGGCGGAACGCCGTGTGCCTCGGCAATGGCGGCGGCGAAACCCAGCAGGTCGGCGGCGCCGACGGTATGCGGCATGAGGCGGCCTCTCGCATCTCGTAGCGTTGTATCCACTCCTGTATACATCACAATTCGTGGAGAAACCACAGGCCGGAAGGGCTCGGTGCCCCGGCCCCTCCGCCGGCCGTGAAGGGGCGTCTCAGCCCGCGACGTCCAGCGACACGTCCGTAGCGAGTGTCAGATCCTGGCTGGTCAGACTGTCGATGAGCGCCTGCAGGGTCTGCGCGAGGTGATGCCGGCAGGCCGCCTCCGCCGCCTGGGCGTCCCCGTGCGTGACGGCCTTCAGCATCGCGCGGTGCTCCTCCAGCGAGGTCAGCATGCGACGCGGGCCGCTGTGCGAGAGGTGTCGCAGGCGCACGGTCTGACTGCGCAGGTCACGGATCGTGCGGGCGAGGTAGGGATTGCGGCAGGCCGCGATCACCGCCTGGTCGAACGCCTCGGTGATGTCGTAGAACTCCTGGTACGAGCCCGCCTGCGCGGCGGAGTCCAGCGCGCGGAAGGACTCGTCGAACACCTCCAGCCGCTCCAGCAGTTCACGGAACGGCGCCAGCACCCGCTCGTCGGCCGAGCCCGCCGTGGCGACCGAGGCGGCCGCCCGGGGCTCCAGCAGCATCCGGAACTCGAACAGGGCGCGCACACCGCCCAGGGAGATGCCGGCCACCCGGGCCACCTCCCCCGGCACGAAGTCGACCAACCCTTCCCGGGCCAGCCGCCGGATCGCCTCCCGCACCGGCGTCCGTGAAGCCCCCAGCTCCTCGCCCAGCTGGACCTCACTCAGCTTGGCCCCCGGCCGCATCCGCAGCGACTCGATGTCACCCTTCAGCCGCTCGTAGACCGCCTCGCTCTTGCCAATCGCCCGGGCCATGAGACTCCCTGTCCATCCTTACGCACACTCTGCTGTATACAGACTACGGCTGGCGACGCGTCCACCCGCAAGCTCCACCGGGAGACCCAGGGCAGCGCCCCGCCCTCGCTGCGCAACCGGCAAGATCACGGCTCTCCGCCACCCGGGCAGGCTACGTAAGCCGAGCCGACGCTGGTCGTCCCGTCGTCACTGACGAGCGTCTTGAGCTGTGCGACCCTGAGCTGGGGCTTCGGGGGTTTCGGGCGGGGTTTCTGACCCGCCCTCGTCATGTGATGGCCATGTAGCGGGTTCTGACCGCGTGTCCGGACGGGCGGCCAGAACCACGTAGCGCGATCCGTCACATCAGTCCATGGTCACGACCAACTCCCCCGGTGCCGTCACCTGCGCTGCTCCGTCCGCTGTCACCGTGACGTCCAGTCGGTTCCCATCGACCTGGAACCCGTTCAGGGACAGCGGTCCGTAGTTCCGGGCGAACGTGGAGGCCACGGTGACCGTGCCGCCCGGGACGTCCGCGTTCAGGCCCAAGGCCGCTTGAAGCACGAGGACCGAGGACGCGGCCGCCCACGCCTGGGGACGGCAGGACGCTGGATAGGGGGCCGGGCCGGGGCCCGCCTCGGTGCCGTGGCCGGCGAAGAGTTCGGGCAGGCGGGCGTCGAATGCCGCCGACGCCGTCAGCAGGCCGTCGGCCAGGGATGCCGCGGCGTCCGGGAAGCCGGCCCTGATCAGGCCGTGTACGGCGAT
The DNA here is from genome assembly GCF_001270495.1 of Streptomyces viridochromogenes. Classification (GTDB taxonomy): domain Bacteria; phylum Actinomycetota; class Actinomycetes; order Streptomycetales; family Streptomycetaceae; genus Streptomyces; species Streptomyces viridochromogenes_A. The sequence goes on along the minus strand of NZ_LGUR01000253.1, from coordinate 58,692 downwards.
CGCGGTGTCGTGCGGCCAGATCGAACCGACGTGATAGCCGTACGGGTTGTAGCCCACCGCGTCGCTGCTGTAAGTGCGCAGACCGTGCCCCGCGTCGAGGTCGGGCCCGGCGATCCGGGCGGCCAGCAGCGCACTCTCCTCCGCGTTGAGCAGGCCCGTGCCCAGGAGGTGGCCGAAGCCGGAGGTGACCGAGTCGACCGGCCTGCCATCGCCGTCTAGCGCGACCGCCGGGTACGGACCCTTCTCGTCCTCCACCCAGAAACGCTCCCGGAAGCGGGCGGCCAGCTGGTCCGCCCACTCCTCCCAGGCGTCCGCGCCCGGGCGGCCGAACGCGCGCAGCAGTGCAGCTCCGGCGTGCGCGGCCTCGTAGGCGTACGCCTGGACCTCGCACAACGCGATCGGAGCGTGGGCGCGGCGGCCGTCGCGGTAGCGGATGGAGTCGTCGGAGTCCTTCCAGCCCTGGTTGGACAGGCCGTGGCCGGTCTGGTCGACGTACTTGAGGAAGCCGTCGCCGGAAGCGTCCGCAGCCTCGCGCATCCAGGCGAGCGCGGCCTCGGCGTGCGGAAGCAATTCCTCGACCTCGGCCGGGTTCAGGCCCCAGCGCCAGGCGTCGTGGAGCAGGGTGATCCACAGCGGTGTGGCGTCGACGGTGCCGTAGTACACCGGCGGGAGGGAGAGGCGGTCCGCGATCTGGAGGGTGTCGCGGCGCACTTCGTGCAGGATCTTGCCCGGCTGCTCCTCCGTGGCCGGGTCGGTGACCAGGCCCTGGCGGCGCGCGAGCGTACGCAGGGTTCCGGCGGCGAGCTCGGTGCCGAGCGGGAGGAGCATGCGGGCGGCCCAGAGCGGGTCGCGGCCGAAGAGGGTCAGGAACCAGGGGGCGCCGGCGGCCAGGAACTGGTCCGGGCGGTCCGGGTCGGGCGACCGCGGGTCCGTCAGGCGCAGCCGGTCCAGGTCGGCGAGGGACTGCTCCAGCCACCGGTCGAAGCGACGGTCCGCGCTGCGCAGCACGGGGATGCGCCAGGGCAGTCGGCCCGCGGGCGGCGCCGGGAACTGGTCGCCGTCCGCGTAGGTGGCGGTGCAGGTCAGTGTCGCTGTCCACGATGTGCCGGGCTTGAGGTCGATGTCGTAGGACAGTTCGCCCGTCGGCACCCGAAGCGCGTCCGGTGCGGGCTCGGCGGCCAGTCGTACGGTGAAGTCGTCCGTGGACCAGGCGAGGCCGGTGGTGTCGCCGCCCGCGACCTGCGGCGGTGCCTCCGCGATGACGTGTCCGGACTTGACCTGCTCCATGGTGGCGAGGTCCGTGCCGACGCTCACCGTCAGCCGGAGGCGGACGTGCTCGCCGCCCGCGTTGGTGACCTCGAAGACCTCTTCGAAGCGGCCGTCGGAGGTGCTGCGGCGGCGGTGCAGGGCGACGGCCGGGTCCGGTGTCACCTCGCCGAGCCCGCGCAGGATCGCCCGGAAGCCGGCGCGGTCCGCGCCCCGCAGCCCGCCCTGAACGGGCGCCAGAGCGATGCCCTCGGCGGTGACGGTCAGCCGGGAAAGCGCCCGCCGGTCGCCGTGGTAAAAGCCGTCCGCACCCCCGCTGAGCTGCCCTTCTTCTCTCGAGATCACGAGGCTCGGCGCGTGCAGTGTGACGACCGCGTCATGCAGGAACGGCTGCAGACCGCCGGTCACGGGGGAGGGAGCCGTGACCGAGCCGTTGGTGTCCTGGGTCTTGACAGTGGTGTCCAAGGAAGTAGAACCTCCCAGCGTTGAATCGTTCAAAGGAAATTAAGTCAAACGTCAGAGCGATGAAAACGCTTTTGGAACGCTAAAACCAAGCACACATCTCCTCAGCAAGCCGGAGAGCCTCATGCCCCGCTCCAAGAACAGTTCCTCGGCCAAGAACGGCCCGGTGACCCTCGCGATGGTCGCCGCCCGGGCCGGGGTCTCCCCGCAGACCGTGTCGAACGCGATCAACTCGCCCGGCATGCTGCGTCCCGAGACCCTGGAGCGGGTGAGCCGCGTGATCGAGGAGATGGGCTACCGCCCCAGCCGCGCCGCGCAGACGCTCCGCACCCGCTCCAGCAAGCTGATCGGCTACGGCATCCTGCCCACACTGAGCAGCAACCCGGTCCTGGACCGGTTCCTGCACGCCTTGTCGCAGGCCGCCGATGAGGCCGGATACCGGATCCTGCTGTTCGCCTGCCCGCCCGGCGGCCCGACCCTTCAGGGGTACGAGGAACTGCTGGACCAGCACAAGGTCGACGGCTTCGTGCTCAGCGGCACCGCCCGCAACGACCCACGCCAGGCGTGGCTCGCCAAACGGGGTGTGCCGTTCGTCGCCTTCGGCCGGATCTGGTCGGGGCGGCAGATCGGCGACTGGGTCGACGTCGACGGCGCCTCGGGCACGGACGCCGCGGTCGAGCACCTGGTCGCCCTCGGGCATCGCAAGATCGCCTTCCTGGGCTGGGAACGCGGCTCCGGCTCCGGTGACGACCGTGCCGAGGGCTGGCAGCGGGCCATGCGCCGGCACGGACTGCCGACCCGCGGGCGGCGCGCGCAGACGGTGGGTGACATCGACGCGGCCCGCACCGCCGTGAAACCGCTCCTGGACGCGGGCGCGACCGCCGTGATCGCGGCCAGCGACATGCTGGCCCTCGGCTGCTACCAGTCGCTGCGCGAGCGCGGCGCCGCCCCCGGCCGCGATGTCGCCGTGGTCGGCTTCGACGACTCGCCGACCGCCGAGAACCTCTTCCCCGCGCTGACCTCCGTCGCCCAGCCGCTGGAGGAGGTCGGCCGGGAGTGCGTACGGCTGCTGCTGGCGCGGATCGCCACGCCGGACGCACCGCCGGAGCGCCTTCTGCTGGAGCCGTCGCTGGTCGTGCGCGACAGCAGCGGCGCAGCGGGCGACGGCACCGCGGACTCGACCGAGTCAGCCGAGTAGCAGGCTGCGCTTCCGGGGACGCGCGCTGCTGTTCGGCTTCGTCATCGCCGTGATGGCGGTGCCCGGCATCGCCCTGCTGATCCCGCGGTTCCTGGTGCTCAACACCCTCGGGCTCTTCGACACCTACACCGGCATGATCCTGCCGATGCTGGTGGGCGCGGGCGGCATCTTCATGATGAAGCAGTTCTTCGAGTCCATCCCGCGGGAAGTGGAGGAAGCCGCGCGGGTGGACGGCGCCGGGGTGTTCCGCACCTTCTGGTCGGTGGTCCTGCCGATGGCCCGGCCCGCCCTGATCACCCTGACCATCCTGTCGTTCCAGGGCTCCTGGAACGAGTTCACCCACTTCCTGGTCGCCACCCAGTCCGCCCAGTACGAGACACTGACGACCGGACTTGCCCGGTTCGTCTCCGGTGGCCTGGGCAGCGGCACACAGTACCCGCTGAAACTGGCGGCGGCCCTGCTGTCGACACTGCCGGTGGCGGTGCTGTTCTTCTGCTTCCAGCGGTACTTCGTCCGGGGCGCCAACGCCGGAGCCGTCAAGGAGTAGCGGCGGGTGAACCCGTAGCGACCCGCACGGCGCCCCCACCGAAGGAGTCGCACAACCGCATGCCGACAACCGGTAACACCGCACCGTGGTGGCGCAGCGCCGTCATCTTGAGGTACGCGCCCTGGCCGTCGACCGTGCGCACGGCATGAACTCCGGCTCCGGACCGCGACTCAAGTGGTGAAGGGGACGCGCGGCGCACCAGCCTCAACGAGTCCAGGGCGGCTGTCGCGAAATCACTCGGTATCCGGGCTCCCGGGACTTGAGATCCGGTCACAGCACCCGGAGCCCGCCGCGGGCCACGATGCGTTCACGGATACGCGCGGCCATGTCGACGGACTCCTCGGTGCTCATGGCCAGCACACCGCCTTCGGCCATCAGGGCGTGGAACTGCTGCTGCTCATAGGGCACGTCCGGCGGCAGGCCGGCGATGTGCCGGTGCAGATGCGCGTTGCCCTGCTGGCTCCCGTGCGGCCCGGGTCCGAGTGGCCGAGGTGCTCGGGGAGCGCCTTGATGCTTTCCCCCGCGTCCCGGAGTACGGACACGTACGCGTGCCGGAGGGCATGGATGCCGTGGTTGGTTTGTGGTTGTGGGCGAGTACGGGGGTCTGCAGTGGTAACTCGCCCACACCTACGCGTTCATCTGCTGGAACACTCGCGTCGGCCACGCTGAGGTTCCCGCGTTGCCTCTCTTGTCATTTGCGCCAGAAAAGGTGGTGCGTCACGCCGCTCGGGCTGGGCACGACCTCCATGTGGAACCGGTCCAGCAGTTGTTCGGGCGAGTCCCAGAGGCGTAGCCCGGACCCGAGCTTCACCGGTGAGACGGCCACGTGCATGGTGTCGACGAGGTCGGCGTCGAGGAACTCCCGGGTGGTGGTCACGCCGCCGCCGAGCCGGACGTCCTTGCCCTTTAGCGATAGCTGCCGAGTAGTTACTCGATGCGGGCGCTTCACCTCGCGTGGCATACCCGTCAGCCGGACCGCCGGACTGCTGGACTGCTGGACTGCCGGCAGGAAAGGTTGCGCGACGAAAAACGGATTGCCGGTGAAGATCGTGACGCGGATGCTGCCACCATGAAGATGCACGCCAACCAACTGGCCCTGTCACCTGAGACGGTGCGCACGTTGGTGGATCAGCAGTTTCCTGAGTGGCGGAGCCTGCCGGTCAGGAGTATTGCTGGGCAGGGTACGGTCAACGCCATCTTCCGCATCGGCGATCGGTTCACAGCTCGATTCCCTCTTGAGTCCGCGGACGTCGATTCGACACGGCGCCAACTGGAATCCGAAGCCGCAGCGGCTCGCGAATTGGCGGGGCGCACGCGTTTCCCCACGCCCGAGCCCGTCGCGCTGGGCGAACCCGGGGCAGGCTATCCCCTTCCGTGGTCGGTGCAGACGTGGCTGCCCGGAATGGTGGCCGCCGATGAGGATCCGGGCGAATCGTCGGCGTTCGCCCGCGACTTGGCCGATCTCATCGGCGACCTGCGGGCGGTCGAGACACGTGGTCGCGTCTTTGCCGGCACAGGCCGGGGAGGCGACCTGCGAGCCCATGACGCGTGGATGGAGACCTGCTTCGAACACAGCGAGGAGCTCCTGGATGTTCCGCGGCTGCGCCGCCTCTGGGCAACGCTGCGCGAGCTGCCGCGCAGTACATCGGAGGACGTGATGACCCACGGTGACCTGATTCCCGGCAACGTGCTCGTGTCCGCCGGCCGGCTGGCGGGGATTCTTGACGTCGGCGGCTTCGGGCCGGCCGATCCTTCTCTGGATCTCGTGAGCGCGTGGCATCTGCTCGATGCCGGGCCGCGGCGGGTTCTCCGCGATCACCTGGGGTGCGACGACCTTGAATGGGAACGGGGCAAGGCGTGGGCCTTCGCTCAAGCCATGGGGTTGGTCTGGTACTACGTCGAAAGCAACCCGCCCATGAGCCGGATGGGCCGACGCTCCTTGGAACGCATCATGGCGAGCGTCTGAGACGGCCGGTGGCCGCAGAGGTGACCGCGGGCGCGCGCCCCTCCCGTCGATGCGGCCGTCGGCCCGGTCGTAATTCGCTTGCCCTTGCCTCGGGTCAACGCTGCATTGTGGCCAGACGCCACGAGTCGTGGTGCCGATCCCGAGGAGGCAGCGGCAGCAATGGAGATCCGTCCCACGACCGACAGGGATCTCGACGTCTTCGTCGACACGGTCCACGCCGCGTTCGGGCGCTTCCCGGAAACCCCGATCGAGGGCGGCGGGCTCTGGTGGTCGGCGCTCGAAATGGACCGCTGCCTGCTCGCCCTGACGGCGGACGGGCGGCCCGTCGGCACCGCCGCGACGCACGCCTTCGAGCTCACCCTGCCTGGTGAGACCCTCGTCCCGGCCCCCGGGGTGACCGCCGTCGGCGTCCTGCCCTCGCACCGGCGCCAGGGCGTGCTCAGCGCGATGATGCGGCATCAGCTCACCGAGTTGCGGGCCCGCGGGGAGTTCCTTTCCGTGCTGTTGGCCTCTGAGGCCCCGATCTACGGCAGGTTCGGCTACGGACCGGCGACCTACACGGCGCGGCTGACGGTGCCGCGCCACCAGGCCGCCCTCGCCGTTCCCCGGGCGCGCGGAGTGGTCCACGCACCGGCGGCCGGCTCAGACCAGGGCTGGGGCCAGGGCCCGGACCAGGGCTGGGACCAGGGCTCGAACGACGGCTCGGTCGAGGTGCTGCGTCGGGCCGAATGCGGCGAGATTCTGGAAGACGTCTACGACCGCTATCGCCGCGCCCAGCCCGGCGCGCTGTCCCGGCCGCACCGCTGGTGGGCCTTGCGCGCGGGGCAGCCCCCGATCTCGCCGGCGCCGCGCTACGTCGCTGTCCACCGGGACGCCGACGGCGTTCCGGACGGGTACGCCAGCTACTCGACCGAGTCCGGCACTCTGACGGTCGACGAGACCATCGCCACCGACGACGCCGTCTTCGCGGCCCTGGCCCGGTTCGTACTCGGACACGACCTGGTCTCTCAGGTCGTGTTCCAGCACGTCCCGCCCGGGCACCCGCTGCGCTGGCAGCTCGCGGACTTCCGCGCCGGCGAGGTGAGCGGCGACATGGACTGGCTCTGGGTGCGGCTGCTGGACGTCCCGCGTGCGCTGACGGCACGCGGCTGGTTCCTGGACGGCGAGCTCGTCCTGGACATCCACGACCCGTTCCTCGGCGAACACGACCGCTACCTGCTGACCGTCCAGGACAGCAAGGCCGACTGCGTCCCGACGGACCGGGACCCCGACCTGTCCCTGGACATCAGCGACCTGGGCTCCGTCTACCTCGGCGGCACTGCCCCGAGCACGCTCGTGCGTGCCGGACACATCCGGGCCCACCGCCCAGGAGCAGCCACCCTCGCTGACGCACTCTTCCGCGCCGAGCGCTCCCCGCACTGCCTGCACTGGTTCTGACCGCCCGCTCGCGGGGCATCGCACCCATGGGCTCGTGCTGTCCGGCTGTGGCCGCAAGGGCGTTGACACGGTGTGGGTGAGTGGCATCGGCCACGGGCCTTGGCAAAGCCCGTTGGCTGACCACGGTGACCACTGCTAGCTTTCCGGAGGCCGTGCCGGAGACGAGGAGGTGGTACCCGTGAACGCAGTATCGACATGGGTGCTCCCCTCCGGGGTCGCGGTCGGGCGGTAGGTCGTCCGGGAGCGCCGTTCAAGCGCACTCCCGAAAGGCACGACCATGCAGTTCACTTCTGAACAGCGTCTCGACGACGGTGTCCTCGCGCGCGAATTCACCCTCGGCGAGATCCCCGGCACCCTGTGGACGCCCGCATCCACCGCACCGGCTCCGCTGATCCTGATGGCCCACAACAACGGCCTGCCCAAGGGGCAGTCCCGGCTGGTGGCCCGGGCCCGGCTCACCGCGGCGTACGGCTACGCGGTGGCCTCCATCGACGCCGCCGGGTGCGGTGACCGGCCCCGTTCCGCCGCCGACGAGCAGGCCCGCGCCGACCTCCGCCGGGCGATGCAGGCCGGCGAGCCGGTCGACGAGATCTTCGAGTCCCTCGTCGGCCCGCTGGTCGAAAGGGCCGTTCCGGAATGGCGGACCACCCTGGACGTCCTCCTCGCACTGCCCGGGATCGGCGGCCCGGTCGGCTACTCGGGGTGGGCCGCCCTCGGCATCCGCCTCGCGGTGGTCGAACCGCGCATCGCGGCCGCCGGTTTCTTCGCCGGGGGTTACGTGCCCCGCGCCCAGCGCGAGGAGGCGCGGCAGGTCACCGTTCCGCTGCTGCTCCTGCTCCAGTGGGACGACGAAGGGAACCCCCGGCAACGGGCCCTGGACCTGTACGACGCCTTCGGCAGCAAGGAGAAGACGCTGCACGCCAACATGGGCGGGCACCTCGGCACCCCGTCGTTCGAGCTGGAGGACGGGGGCCGGTTCTTCGCCCGGCACCTGAGGTGAGGCCGGGCCGCCGCGGTCAGGCCGTCAGGCCGTCAGGCTGGCAGCAGACGCTAGGAGTTAGGCGCTAGGCGGCAGGCGGTGTCAGCCAGGTCGCCGCTCATCGAGGACAGGTCCCGGCCTCCTCGATGGCGGCGGCCTGTCGTGTGCGCTCTGAGCCACCCGGCACGCTTGTCCGCCCCGTGCTCCCCACTTCCCCACCATTGCGCCCGGATCGCGCCCTACCTCCACATAAGACGCACACGGACGCTCAGCAGCATGGGGGAAGCAGACAAGACGAGCACCAGCGCAGCACCCGGCCCGGACGACGGCAAGCAGCCCGTCGTCCCGTTGCCCAGCCCGGACCAGCAGCGCCAGCCGCCACCAGGCACCCCGCAGCCGTGGGGGAACGTCGACCGCGCTCAAGCCGCCATGGACGGTGCCGACGCACCCGAGCCGCCGTCCCCGCCCGTGTGCCCGCAGTGTGGGCTGGCAGGCAAGCGCCACCCGACCTACTACGGGGCGTACGTCCTCTTCGAGCCCGGTCTGACGGCGCCCGCGCACATGGTGCCGGCGTGGCATCGGTGGTACGTCGACTCGAACGGCACGGCATGGAACAGCGGGCCCGAGGAGCCCACACCGGGAGCGGAGTGCCGGGTACCTCACCGGTTGGCGTGTCCGGGGCTGACCCTGGAGGAGATCGGGCTGTGGCGGTGGCTGGACACCCTGCGTCAGGAGAACGCGCGGTGCGCGCAGCGTCAGGCCGATGAACAGCGAATCCCGGGCAGCTTGCCGGACGTTGGCTGAATTCGGGAAGCACGTTGAGGGCACGTTGAGGGCACGTCCAGGGGAAATGGCCTGGGACGGGGGCGCCGAACCAAGTACCGGCCGGCGCAGGTCCGTCTCAGGCGTGCAGATCCCGGCCAATCGGTTCCGTGACGGTGAAGTCGCTGAACCTGGCCCTGAAGCCGGCCCGTTGAGGGGAGCACGCCATGACGCCGACCTGGCAGGTCGCCGGCAGCGGCAGGTAGCCGAGTCGCAGCAACTGCCAGGCGCCGTCCGGTGTCCGGAACTGGACCCGGATCGCCGTACCGTGCCGGGTCAGCCGCAAGGTGACGGACTTCGCGGCCTCGGGTGCCGTGATCACGGACCAGTCGGAGAAGTCACGGGTGACGACGCAGCTGAGATGGGCCGTTCCGTCGGTGAACTCGACGCCGGTCTTGACCCAGTTGTTCTCGTCCACCCGGAGCATCAGTCCGGTCTGGTCGTAGAGGGTTTCGTACTTCCCGGCCAGCGTGACCTGTGCGGTGAAGTCGCCCGTCACCTCCCTGCCGTAGAAGTGCCCGTCGTCGCGGACGAAGTCGTAGAAGGTCTCCCGCCAGAAGTCCGTCCTGTCGCCGGTGGTGACGACGAGCGTGCCGTCGTCCACGGACCAGTGAGGGGGCTCGTTGAGCCACTGCATCGCGTCGAACATGGAGTCCTTCCCGGAATCGTTGAGTTGACCTTGCAGGGCCGGGGCGGGGGAGGCAAGCAATTGTCGCGGACGGTCGGCCGTCGCGGCGCCCACGTCTGTCAAGGCCGGGCCCGGTATCAGGGTGGCCAAGGAGGCGTACGAACCCGAGGGCCCCGCCGACCTGGAACTGGGCACCCGGCACGCCCGCGCCGCCGCCTTGCTGATCCCCTGGTCCGGTCCGGTCCGGTCCGGACCACCGCCCCGTACGGCTTCAGCCCCGACGGCGGTGGCGCCCCGGACCAGGCGGCCTGTCCGGCGGTGTGACGGTCCGACGGACCCGCCCGGAGTCAGGGCGGGACCTCGGACCCCGCCCCTGACCAGGAACGATCCAGGATGACCCAGGGAAGCAGCCGCTGGGTTCTTTCGAGTGAAGATCGACTGCCGGGCCGCGTCCGCCTCCTGAGTCCCGGATAGGTAGATAGCGATCTCGCGCCGCTAGGCGCCGCGCCCTCGCCGCACCCTCTCAGGAGGCAGCACCGTGCCCGTCCCCCCGATCGACCACCGTGCCACCGGCTACAGCCTCGCCCACGCCTACTGGCTCGCCCGCGCCTCCGACCTGGCCTACAAGGACGAGGCCACCATCGAACGGCAGTTGCGGGAGTGGGGCTTCGACCGGGTCCGCCACCACCGCAGCACGTTCACCCCGCCGTTCCCGCTCCAGGACACCCAGGCCTACACGGCCGCCAACGAGCACATGATCATCACGGCGTTCCGCGGCACCGAGCCCGCGAACATCCGCGACTGGCTCACCGACGCCACGACCCCGCCCTGTCCCGGCCCGGCGGGCACCGGTCACATCCACTACGGCTTCGCCGAGGCCCTCGACTCCGTGTTCCCGAAGGTCAAGGACACGCTCGCCGAGTTCCACGACAACGGCCAGACACTCTGGTTCACCGGCCACAGCCTCGGCGGCGCGCTGGCCATGCTCGCCGGCTGCCGCCTCTACCTGGAGGACCCGGAACAGCTGGCGGACGGCGTCTACACCTACGGCCAGCCCCGCACCTGCGACCGACTGCTGGCGACCTCCTGCAACAAGGCGTTCAAGAACCGCCTCTTCCGGTTCGTCAACAACAACGACGTCGTCCCGCAACTGCCGCCCGAGCCCGTCTTCCACCACGTGGACGTCCTGCGCTATATCGACTCCGGCGGAAAGGTCCGGGAGACCATGTCCCTCCTCGGCGGCCTGGGCGACCGCGCGCGGGGCCTGACCACGGATGCCTTCGCCCCGGCAGGGGACGGCATCCGCGACCACTTCATGGGCAGCTACCTCACCGCGCTGGAACGCAACCTCGTCTGACTCCGCCGACAGCTCGAACACGGTCACGGAGTGTACGGAGCGGTGGCCCAACAGTGACCGTTTTCACGGGACTTCATACGGACGGACACAGGACCCTTTCACCGGGTCGACGCCTCCTCCGGCGCCATGACCAGACCGGGGACGTGCGGCAGAGCGGCGCGGACGGCTTCGGCCACGCGGGGCAGTTCCACGCCGAGGCGGGTGAGGCGGGGCAGAAGTTCGTCCAGGGGGAGGCCGGCGAAGCGCACGATGCTGAGAAAGTCGCGGATCGGGTGGCCCAGCGACAGGGGGAGATGCATGCGGTCCCCGCCCTGCTCGTGCTCCTCGACGCACAGGCGGCGGTCGGTCGGGTCCAGGCCGTCCAGCGCCTGCTCGGGGACGCGCAGGCCGAGGGCCTTCAGCCGGGCAATGGCCTCATCCCGCTCCATCATCAGTGTGTGTGGCACGGAGACGAGATGGTGTAGAGGTACCGGCTTGTCCCATACGAGCCAGAGCGAGCCGTGACCGGTTCGGTGACTCAGCAGTTCGGTGTCGTACCTGCTCGCCTTGGCCGGCAGCGTGGCGGGCACGGTGTGCAGGCCATAGCGGGCGAGGCGATCCGCGACGGCCTGTGGTGACATGCGCAGGTTCTCGGCGGCCCGGATCACCGCGAGTACGGGCACGGGCCGCTCCCGGAGCAGCTTCACCTCTTCCGGCAGGCTGAAACAGACATGTTGGAGCACCTCGCCATCACCTGGGACGGCATGCCCGGGGAAGTCTGCATCCGGTGGCAGCACGCCGTAGGCGCGGAGCCGCGACGCCACTTCCCTCGGCGAAAGCCCGGTCGACTGGGAAGCGTGCAGCAGGACGGGCAGTTCGACCTCCTCGTCGACCTCGTACCAGTCGGTCCCGCCGTAGTAGCCACCGAGGATCGCGGGATCCGTCGTGTGCACGGCCTCCGGCAGGGGTCCGGTGGCGAAGCCCAGTTCCCCGACGCGCCGGGAGACGTCGGGCAAGGGGGTGCCCGACACGAGCGACGCGCGAGCGACGAGGCCCGGCGGTACGGCCTCCCCGGCGCTGAGGTACGCGAACTCCTCCTCCCCCCAGCCCCACTCCGATCCGTGTCGCAGCAGTTCCCGGACCGACGACGAGTCAAGGGAGCCGAGTGCCGGACGGTACCCGTAGTCCTGGAGTCGCGCGACGACCTCAGGGAAGGACCGGCCGAGTCTCACGACACCGCGCAGTATGTGTCCTGCCGTCACAGGCTTGTCGAGGTCGAGCCACGGAGTGGCGGCGTTCATGTTCCGACTGAGGAGGCTCAACACCCATTCCTCAGGCGTCTCGTTCGGCATGTCCTGTTCGGGCGGCAGGGTGAAGCCGAAGGCCCTCATCCGCTCGACGGCCTCGTCGACGCCGATGTTCAGCACCAGGGCCGCCTTGAGGAGATGCCCCGGCGGTACGGGGTGCGCGACGTCAAACCAACCGCCACCCACCCGCCCGCCGAGCAACTCCACCCCGGTCGGGTCGACGATGACCGCGTCGCGGGGCCGCCCCGGGTGGGGGAGGCTGAGCCGTTCCAGGCGGGAGAGGGCCGCCTCGTACGACATGCCACAGGCCTCCGCCACGGCAAGGGCGTGTCCTGGACGCACCGTCGCGGCGTCCTCCTCACGACCGGCCCAGCGTCTGGTGTTCCACCTCCCCGAGGCGACGGTCCGCAGCAGAAAATCCGAGGGCCGGGCGGCGAGAACCGCCTTCACCCGCGACAGTTCCGGCACCATCTCGGTCAGCGTGGACAGCTCGGCATTCGGCCGATGGGCGAGCAGCCGCCACAGCAACGTGGCGCCGTCCGGGCTGCCGTAGACCTCGCCTCCCGGCATGCCGCCTGATGCCCCATCAGACTCCGGAATACCCGAGTCCGCCCGATGGACCAGGTTGGCGTCGACCGGTAGGAACCCCACCGTGGCGACGGGCGCGGGGTGACCGTGCAGTTCCAGTTGGACCCCGGCCTCTCCGGCCACCTCGGTCACGATATCCGCGAGCCGGGGGCTGTGTCCCGCGACCGCGGCCAGCCAGCGGCCGTCCAGCAGCGGGGGATCGGCGGAGAGCAGGGTCGGCAGGGCATCCCTGACAAGCCGCTCCACCGGTCGGCACACGTCGTCGTCCAGAATCTCCGTCCGGTCCACGGACAGATCGCGAGGGCGGGTCCCCCCGGTCAGGTTGACCACGATCCCACGCGGGCGGCGATTGCTCCCCGGATCGGTCAGCACTCCGCGCCGCACCCGGGACTCGGTGTAGATGCCGTCGACCAGGACACCGCCGCCCTTCTCGCACCAGATCACCTGCCCGTCGGACCCGTAGCCCTCCTCCGGCCAGGCGACCGTGTGCCCATGGGCCACATGGCCGTCCACTCGGCCCGTGGGAGCCTCCCGGGGCTGCAGCACTCCGGGGTCCCACTTCGCCTCCTGGCTGCCGTGTCTGGCGACGGTGCGGAACTCCGCGATGCCCAGGAGCCGGCGCAACTCCCGTACGCAGGAGGGCGCCTTGCCCTCGTCCCGGAGGTAGAGGCGCACCCGGGTGCCGACACGGCCCGTGGGCCGATCGGTCTTCCGGACCCTGAAGTAGTGGCCGGGCCCGGTGATCAGAACGGTCAGCTCCTCCAGACGTCCGTTGTCGCCGCCGTCCATGGGACAGGTCGTGACCCGGATCTCGTCCGCGATCATGAAGTAGCTGAGCACGCCGATACCGAACCTGCTGTTCGGGTGGACGGTGATGCCCTGCCTCTCCCAGTCCTGCTGCTCCTCCTGATAGCGGGCGAGGTCCGTGAACCGGACTCCGGCCCTGGAGAAGACGTCCGCCAGCACGGTCTCGTCCATGCCGATACCGTCGTCCGCGCACTCCAGGTAGTGACGGCCCTCCGACGCGTCGAAGTCCTGGATGAAGGTGATCTCGCCCTGGTAGGTGTCGCGTCCGTCGCGTGCGTGCTGGCGCGCCCGGCGGTAGCGGCAGGCGTCCAGAGCGTTCTGGTAGAGCTCGCGGATGGCGAGACTGCGGTCGCGATAGAGGTTCTCGCCCATGAGGAGTTCCTGGACGCGTTCCTCGTCGAGACGGAAACGGATCACCTCACCCGGCTTCCCCGGCCCGACCCCGTCGCCCGCCTCGTGCTTCTCGTGCACCTCGTCGGCGTGGGCATAGACGGGCAACGCGCCGACTTCGCCTGCCAGCCTGGCCCTGCGCGCACCGCGCAACAGGGTGTCCACCAGCTGGGCCTGTTCGGACAGCGCGGCCACGGCGGCCGGGTGATCACAGGTCGCGTTCAGCCCGAGAACGTCCCGATGGACCGTCCAGGACGCGTCCCGCACGGTGGTGAAGAGGCGGCCGAGATCCAGCGGGTCCGGAATGCCGACGTGGCGGACGGCCGCCGGGGGGAGTTCCGTGACCTCTATCGCCAGGGCGTGAGCGATCGCGAACAGCGGCCCCACCAGCCATTCACGCACCTGTTGCCAGTCCCGGCCGCTGAAGTCGAGCTGGAAGGGTTCGCCCCGCAACGTCGCCGTACGGCCCTCTTCGTACAGCTTGCGCGGCGCCATGTGCGCGCACGACAGCAACCGTGGCAGCAGTCTGGGGTCGAGGACGGTCGCGATGTCCTTCCCGTCCTCGCCGTGGGCAGCGGCCAGCAGGGCACGAGGATCCCCGGGCTGCCGTTTGGCCCACTGGTGGAACAGCCACCACCCGATCTCCCGGCGTCCGTCCGCACGGTCCGGCAGGGTGTCACCGCGCATCGCCTGCCGGACGAGCCTCTTGTGGGCTCGCAGGAGCATCCCGTACGCCAGGCGTTCGGGGCTGTCCTTGGCGGGGTCTTCCAGGTTCGTCGGGTCCACGTGTGACAGCCCGGCCGCGGTGATGGTGCGGTGCGTCTGGTGGAGGAAGGGCAGCAGCGCGAGCAGGGCCGCCTCGGCCGGGGCGAGGACTCCCCGCTGATGTCGGCGAAGGTGGTGCAGCAGAAAGTTGGTCCGGCGGGTGATGCGGCCGCCCAGGTCAGGGTCTTGCCAGGGATCGTCGGCGAGGACGGTGCGTGACCGGTCGTAGAGCTCGGCCAGCCGGCCCACAGTGCCGGCGCACTGCTCCTTCAGAGCCTGGGTCCGTTGCTCCGAGCCCTGCTCGACGAACTCCCACGCCTGGGCATGGGTCACGTCGTCCAGCCACTGCCGCCCCGTCGCGGGCTCCCCGATCGGTGCGGCGACGGGGGTGACGGGCTCGGCCGATCGCTTGGTCCGCGCTCGGCGCGCCTCGTCGGCGAAGCCTTCCCACTGTCGCGGTGTGGGGAGCGACAAGCGGGCTCCGCGCTGTCGATGCGCGATTCTCGCCAGAGCGTTCAGGAAATCGTGCAGATCCCTGCGGTCCCGAGGGATTCTCCCCGCACGCCAGTCCCTGATCGAGGGAGTCGGAGGGAGCCCGCCCGACACCCGGTCCTTCGCCATCTCCGCACGTAACTCGGCCAGGGTGGGGCTCCCGGCCGCCTCGATCAGACTCGCCAACGCCCTGTCGTACCGGAGTGGTCCCGCCGTCACCGCCGCCCCCGCCTTCCGCACAGCACAGCAACCCGAGGGAGCCGAGTGAGCCGAGATACGCGACTCGTTCGACTCGTACGACTCGTGGCACCGCACACTACCGCTTTGACCTGCGATATCCCCCGGAATCAAGCAAATCGACCAGAGCACCTTCCCCTGCCGCTCGGGCACTGTCCTCCCTGTCGCCCCCGATGTTGTGTGCTCCGGAAGGAACCTCGATGGACCCCGTGCTCGTCGCCGCCGCCTGCGGCGTCCTGATGCTGCTGATCGTGGCCTGTGCGGCCGTTCTCGTCGTCCGGTCCGCCCTCGGCGGAGCCGAGTCGAAGGACCGGGCGCGGATCCTGGTGGCCGTCGCGGAGGTGCTCCGGGCGCTCCGGGGGAGGCGCTGACCGTGGACGTGACTCACTTCGTGCCGACCGTCCGCAACACGGTCACCGCCAGCGTCCGCGCCGCCTGCACCACTTCGGCGAGCGCCACCTGCTCCCGCTCGCTGTGCGCCACCCGGATGTCCCCCGGCCCGAACTGCAAGGTCGGAATCCCCGCCCCGGCGTACAGCCGCAGATCGCTGCCGTACGGCGCCCCGCACTCCCGCAGGCCCGCCGCTCCCCCGGCATCGGCATGGGCGCCCCGGATCACCTCCGGCAGCGGGTGCCCTTCCGGCAGCCGCCCGCTGGCGAACCGGCCGCCCGGCCAGGTCACCGTCGCCGGATGCGCCCGCAGCCAGGGGTCGCCGGCACACGCCTCGGCGACGCACCGCTCGAAGGCGGCCCGCGCCTCGGCCGGGTCCTCGCCGAGCCGCACCCCCAACCGCCCTTCCGCGACCAGCAGATCGGGCACGCTGCTCGCCCAGTCCCCGGCACGCACGCTTCCCACCGACAGGGCGTACGGGATCGGGTGCTCGGCCATCAGGGGGTGCGGGTCCCGGTTCCGCTCGGTCTCCAGCCGGGCCAGCGCCCGGTGCAGCGGCACATACGCGTCGATCGCGCTCACGCCCTGGTCCCGCGCGCTGCCGTGCGCCGCCTTGCCGGGCACGGTGAGACGGAAGGTCAACGCCCCGGCGTTCGCGGTGACCAGGGCGCCGCCCGTCGGCTCGGTGATGACACAGACGTCTCCCCGGTGGCCGCGCCGCAGCGTGCCGAAGGCGCCGAGGCCGCCGTCCTCCTCCCCCACGACGAAGTGCACCCCGACCCGCCCGCGCAGCCGCACCCCGGCGGCCCGTATCGCCGTGAGGGCGGCGAGGTGGGCCACCAGCCCGGCCTTCATGTCGCAGGCGCCCCTGCCGTGCACGACGTCCCCGGTCACCCTGGGCACGAACGGATCGCCGGCCCACGCGCCGAGATCCCCGGGCGGTACGACGTCGACATGGCCCTGGAGAACGAAGGTGGGCCCGTCGCCGCCGTCCTCCGTCACCCCGACCAGCCCCCAGGCCTCCTCGCGCTCGGCCTCCGTGCCCGGGAAGCCGGGGTCGGCGCGCAGGGCGTCCAGGTCCATGGACCACAGGTCGACATGCAGCCCGAGCCGCTCCAGCCGCCCCGCCAGCAGATGCTGGAGCTCCGACTCGGCCGCGCTGCCGGTCACACTCGGCACCGAGATCAGCTCCAGCAACGTACGCCCGATCCCGGCCTCGTCGATCTCCGCCAGGACGGCGCCCTCCACGTCACTCAGCACGATGACGTTCCTCCCCTCGAGCCGGCCGCCGCGCGCGGCTCCCGGACTGCCCCCGGCCAGTCACCCATACCCGGGGAGAACCGACGGCGAAGCCTCTCGGCCGCAGCCGCTCAGGCCGAGCCCCCCACCGTGAACCCGATCGCCGCCCCGCCGCCCTCCCGCCGGAAGGCGAAGGGCGCTCCCCCGTGCGACAGCGCCACCTCCCGCACGATCGACAGCCCGAGCCCCGAACCGGGCAGGGACCGCGCGTCGGCGGCACGGTAGAAGCGGTCGAAGACCCGGAACAGGTCGTCCTCGGCGATGCCCGGCCCTCGGTCGAGGACCTCGACGCGCACGGTCCCGGGGCGGGCGGGTCCGGCGACGTTGATCTCGATCGGTGCGATGCCGTCGCGGTCGAACTTCGCCGCGTTCTCGACGAGGTTGGTCAGCGCGCGCTGGAGCATCCCGGGCCGCCCCTCCGTCGTCGTGTCGCCGCTCACGCGGACCACGATCCGCCGTCCCGTGCGCCGCCGGGTGAGCCCCGCGACGTCCTCGGCGATGTCGGCGAGGTCCACCCGCTGGGCCGGCTCGGTGTCGGACTGCCCGGCCGCCAGGTCGACCAACTCGTTGACCAGATCGGTCAGTTCGCGTGCCTCCTGGCCCAGGTCGGCCACCAGCTCCTCGCGGGTGGCGGGCGGCAGCTCGTCGATGCGGCGCAGCAGGGAGATGTTCGTACGCAGTGAGGTGAGCGGCGTACGCAGTTCGTGGCCCGCGTCCTGCACGAGCCGCCGCTGGTCCTCCTCCGACTGGGCCAGCCGGCCCAGCATGCGGTCGAAGGCGCGGCCCAGGCGGCCCACCTCGTCGTATCCGGTGACCGGCACCTGGATGCCGAGCCGGCGGGTGCGGGCGACGTCCTCGGCGGCGGAGGTGAGGACGACCAGCCGGCGCGTGATGCGCCGGGCCAGCCACCAGCCGAAGAGCCCGGCGAGCGTGACCACCGCCGCCATCAGCAGCAGCGTCCGCTGCTGGAGCGCCCGCAGCAGGTCCTCGGTGTCGCTGAACTCCTGGGCCACCTGCACCGCACCCCGCCCGCCGCCGAGCGCGACGGTCGCGATGCGGTAGACGTCGCTGTCGACGCCGACGTCCTTGTGCTGGACCATCCGCCCGGCCGTCCCGTCGACCGCGATCCGCCGGTCGGCGGACGTGACCGGCAGCCCCGGGCGGCCCGGGTCGACGACGGCGCCGTCCGGGCCCAGCACCTGCACATCGGTACGGGCCGGCCGTACGAGATCGTGCCCCGGCGCGGAGGACGAGAAGTCCTCCGGGGTCATCGGCCGCTGCCGGACCTCACCCCGCAGATCCTGCACGACCTCGTCGAACACCGACTCCTGGTCCACCCGCACCAGCCGGGCGGCGGCCGTGTACGACAGCAGCCCGACCAGGACCGTGACCACGGCGGTCACGGTCGCGAAGGACACGGCGAAGGTGGTGCCGAGTCCCGATCTGCGGCGCCCCGTCAGCAGTCTCCCGAGCCGGCGCCGGGCGGCGCCCACTCAGTCCTCCCGCAGCACGTAACCCACCCCGCGGACCGTGTGGATCAGCTGCGGGGCGCCCGGCTCGTCGAGCTTGCGGCGCAGGTAGCCGACGTAGACGGCGAGGTTCTTGGAGCCGGGGCCGAAGTCGTAGCCCCAGATGCGGTCGTAGATGGTGGAGTGGTCGAGGACGATGCCGGCGTTGCGCACCAGCAGCTCCAGCAGCTCGAACTCGGTCCGCGTCAGCTCCAGCTCCCGCGCGCCCCGCCACACCCGCCGCGCCTGCGGGTCCATCCGCAGCCCGGCCGCCTCGACCAGCCGGCCGGACGTCTCCGGAGCGGGCTGCTTCGGTACGTCGACGGGGGCGGCGGCGCCGTTCGACTCGCTGGTGCGGCGCAGCAGGGCGCGCAGCCGGGCGAAGACCTCCTCCACGTCGAAGGGTTTCACCACGTAGTCGTCGGCGCCCGCGTCCAGGCCGGCGATGCGGTCCTGGGTCTCCACGAGCGCCGTCAGCATCAGGATCGGGGTGCGGTCGCCCTCGGCGCGCAGCACCCGGCAGACCTGGAGCCCGTCTATGCCGGGCATCATCACGTCGAGCACGAGCACGTCCGGTGGCGTGCGATGGGCCTGCGCCAGCGCCTCGACACCGTCGGCGACCGCGGTGACCCGATAGCCCTCCAGGGTCAGCGCGCGCTCCAGGGCGTGGCGGATGGCGCGGTCGTCTTCGGCGAGGAGCACAGTCTGGGGCACGGGTTCATACTGCCAAGGCCGTCGGCGGTTGGGCCGTGTGAGGGAGCTAACGATCATCCTTCTTACTGGGATCTCACCGTCACACGGCCGTCATGGGGCTCCTCAAACGCCGGACGGGCCGGAGAGTGCCGCCAGCCCGTCCGGCGCCCACTCGATACGCCCGTCCAGCCTCCGCGCGGACGCAGCCGTCGGGCTCATGCGGTGGTCACCTCTGCCGAGCCCTTCCTGGCCAGCAGCGAGGCGTGGGTGGGGGCGTCCGGCACCCCGGCGGGGCGCCGCGCCGCGAACTCCTTGCGCAGCACCGGTACGACCTCCTCGCCGAGCAGGTCGAGCTGTTCCAGGACGGTCTTGAGCGGCAGCCCGGCATGGTCCATGAGGAACAGCTGGCGCTGGTAGTCACCGGCGTACTCGCGGAAGGACAGCGTCTTCTCGATCACCTGCTGCGGGGAGCCGACCGTCAGCGGTGTCTGGTCCGTGAAGTCCTCCAGCGACGGCCCGTGCCCGTACACCGGCGCGACGTCGAAGTACGGCCGGAATTCCCGCACGGCGTCCTGGGAGTTCTTCCGCATGAAGACCTGCCCGCCCAGCCCGACGATCGCCTGCTCGGGCGTGCCGTGCCCGTGGTGGGCGTACCGGGTCCGGTACAGCTCGACCATCTGCTTGGTGTGGTCGGCCGGCCAGAAGATGTTGTTGTGGAAGAAGCCGTCGCCGTAGAACGCGGCCTGCTCGGCGATCTCCGGCGAGCGGATCGAACCGTGCCAGACGAACGGCGGTACGCCGTCCAGCGGGCGCGGCGTGGACGTGAAGCTCTGCAGGGGCGTACGGAACCTGCCCTCCCAGTTCACGACGTCCTCGCGCCACAGCCGGTGCAGCAGGGCGTAGTTCTCGATGGCGAGGTTGATGCCCTGCCGGATGTCCTGGCCGAACCACGGGTAGACCGGGCCGGTGTTCCCGCGGCCCATCATCAGGTCCACCCGCCCGTCGGCCAGGTGCTGGAGCATCGCGTAGTCCTCGGCGATCTTCACCGGGTCGTTGGTGGTGATGAGGGTGGTGGAGGTGGAGAGCACCAGCCTCTCGGTGCGCGCCGCGATGTAGCCGAGCATCGTCGTCGGCGACGACGGCACGAACGGCGGGTTGTGGTGCTCGCCGGTCGCGAAGACGTCGAGTCCGACCTCCTCCGCCTTCAGCGCGATGGCGACCATGGCCTTGATGCGGTCGCGTTCGGTCGGCGTACGGCCCGTCGTCGGGTCCGGCGTGACGTCGCCGACGCTGAAGATCCCGAACTGCATGGTCGCTCACCCTCCAGATTGTTGACGGTTCAACTATAGCCGGAGAACGGGGCCCGGCCGGGGACTATTCCCGAGGGCCCGCGACCATGGCCCTCGACCAGAGCCCGCGGCTACCCCCAGTGCGGGTCCCTGCCGGTCCGCGCGAGCAGCCGCTCGAACGCCGACGCGCCCTCGGCCGCCGGCACCGGCTCCCCGAACACCCCCATCTTCCTGGCCGTCGGCGCCAGCTCGTCCACCGCGGCGGACAGCTCCGCCACGACCGCCTCGTCGGCACCCGGGTACTCCTGACCCGTCGCCCGCGCCAGATCCCACACATGCACGGTCAGGTCGAGCAGCGCCATCGAGCCCACCAGCCGCGCGGGCATGTTCATCCCGCCGGTCGTCCCCTCCTCGGCGCCGGGCGCCGACCAGGCCGCCACCAGCCGGTCCGTCTCGTCCGTGAGCCGCTCCCGCCACTTGGGACTCCCGCCGACCCGGTCGGGCGTCTCGCCGAAGTCCGACGCCTCCTTCGCGGCCAGCCGCTGGAACTGCACGATCACCTGGAAGAGGTGATTGACCAGGGCCTTCACGTCGTACTCGGCACAGGGCGTGGGAGCGGCGAGGGCGGTGTCCGCTATGCCCCGGACCACCGGGACCGCCCGCTCGCGCGCCATGCCCAGCAGCTCACCGATGCCGTACGTCCTCACAGGGTTCGTGTCCATGCCTCGACCGTAGGGACACGGACCGCTGCCGTTCTTGAAGAAACGCGACGTACGATCCGGCCATGGAGGCACCCCGCCACGACACCCGCGGGATCGTCGACCCGGCCGCGCTGCTGAGCCGCGTGCGCTTCCGCCGCCACGAGCCCGCCGAGCCGCTGCGCCGGTACGTCGAGTGGTACTGGCTCATCGACTGGGACCTGCCCGCCCCCTACGCCTCCCACATCGTCCCGCACCCCTCCGTCAACCTCACCTTCCAGTGGGACGGGGCCGACGAGGAACAAGCGCCTCCCTACGGCGAGGTCACCGGCGTCGCGCTCGGCCTGTACGCCAGGAAGCTGACCGGACGGGGGCGGGTCTGCGGGGCTAAGTTCCGGCCCGGCGGCTTCCGGCCGTACGCCCCCGAGGTGCCGGTGTCCCGCTGGACCGGCGTGGCGCTGCCCGCCCAGGAGGTGTTCCCGCAGGCCACACGGGACGCCGCCCGCTCGGTCGTCACCCCCGCCGACGACCATGCCCGGGTGGCCGCCCTGGACGCCTTCCTCCTCACCCTGCCCTGCGAGCCGGATCCGCAGGCCGACCTCGCCATGGACCTCGTCCGGCGCATCCGCGCCGACCGCACGGTCCGCCGCGTCGGCGACTTCGCGCACGCGCAGGGTCTGTCGGTGCGGGCGCTGCAACGGCTCTTCTCCACCTACGTCGGCGTCAGCCCCAAGTGGGTGATCCTCCGGTACCGCATCCATGAGGCCCTGGAACACGCCGGCACCCACAGCGACATCGACTGGGCCACCCTCGCCACCGAGCTCGGCTACGCCGACCAGGCCCATCTGGTGCGGGACTTCACGGCGACGGTGGGGGTGCCGCCCGCGGCGTACGCGGCGGAGGCCGGAGCCGGGGGCTGAGGCCGGGGCCAGGGCCGGGGATCAGGGCACGAGCACCAGCCGACCCCGCACCCCGCCCTCCGCGAGCCGGGCATGCGCCTTGGCGGCATCGTCCAGCGCGAACGTCTCGGCCACCCGCGTGGTCAGCACCCCCTCGTCCACCAGCCGCACCAGCTCCGCCAGCCGTGCCCCGTCGGCGCTCACCTCGACCGCCCCGGTCCGCACGCCCCGAACGGAGGCGGGCTCGGCCTGCGGGATGACGCCGATGTACCGGCCCCCGTCCCGCACCCACGCCAGGGCCGGCTCACCGAGGACGGCGGCATCCAGCACCAGCACCCGCTGCACACCACCCCGCCGGGTGCCGTCCGCGACCCCGCCGCTCCACACGGTGTCGAACTCCAGCAGCACCTCCGAGGGCGCTCCCCGCAGCCGTACCCGCAGACCGAGCGACTCCCCCACCCCGCCCGCGTCCAGCGCCCCGACCCGGCACCACACGACCCGCTCCCCCGCCCGCGCACACCCCTGAGGCAGCTCCTGCCGGTCCGCCAGCGGCTCCGACCAGCGCAGCCGTACCGTCGCCGCCGCCGTCGAGTCCGGCACGCCGCCCGGCCCGTGATGGTGCGGAGTGAACCGCACGTGGACCCGGCCGCCGGACATGGCAGCGGAACCGTGATAGGTCAGCTCCGCCTCCGGGCCGCGCCCGCGGCCCTCCACCGCCCCGGTGACCGGAGCCACCCCGCCGACCACCGCCACCACGGCGGCACCGCACACCGCAGCAACCCGCATCCGCCGCATAAGGCCCACTCCTCGACTCCACCACCGTGGTCGTAGGGGGATGTATCCCCCGCGGGGCGAGCCGCAGGCGCCGTCCAACAGGTGACACGGGGCCCGGACTCAAGGCGTGCGGGGCGGGTGCGGGGGCGTGCGAAGCTGACCGCATGCTCGTCCTCCGCTCGGCCGCCCTCTTCGTCGTCGCCGCCCTCTTCGAGATCGGCGGCGCCTGGCTGGTCTGGCAGGGCGTGCGCGAACACCGCGGCTGGCTGTGGATCGGCGCGGGCGTCATGGCCCTCGGCGCCTACGGCTTCGTCGCCACGCTCCAGCCCGACGCCCAGTTCGGCCGCATCCTCGCCGCCTACGGCGGTGTCTTCGTCGCCGGCTCACTGGCCTGGGGCATGGTCGCGGACGGCTACCGCCCGGACCGCTGGGACGTCACGGGCGCGCTGATCTGCCTCGCGGGCATGGCGGTGATCATGTACGCGCCGCGAGGAAACTGAGCGAGGCTCCGAGGGCGCTTCAAGTCGATCGCTTCACGTCGGCGGCAGCAGTCCCAGCTGGTCCAGGAACTCCATCTCGTCGAAGTAGAGCCGGTAGTCGACGATGTGCCCGGTGTCGTCGATGGTGGCCAAGTCCACCCCGCGGATACTGATCTCCTTCTGCGTCGCCGGCAGCGTCTCCCCGGTGGGCAACTGGATCGGCCCCGTGTTCCGGCCGCGGAAGATCCCCTCGTCGATGGCCGTGTTGCCGATCTCGTACGAGTGCACCGACTCGTACGAACCGTCGGGAACCGCCTCCGTCATCTGGCGCCAGTACCCGGCGATGTCGTCCCGCCCGTGCAGCTCCCCGCCGTCGGGGGTGACGGCGACCGCGTCCGGTGCGTAGAGCTCGGCGATGGCCTTGGAGTCCGCCGTGGTGATCGCCGCCGTGAGCCGGTCCATGACCTCACGTGCCTGTCCCATGATCCACCTCCCGTGGTGGAGGATGACCCCTCTCATTCTCCCACCGCCGACCCGGGTCGGCCGCCCGCCTATCCTGGCCGGACAGCGTCCGGAACCGACCCGCTCAAGGAGCAGCCATGCCCACCGCCGCACCGTCCGCCGCCTCCCGCATCGCCGTCATCACCGGTGCGAGCAGCGGAATCGGCGCCGCCACGGCACGCCGGCTCGCCGCGGCCGGCTACCGGGTCGTCCTGACCGCCCGCCGCAAGGACCGCATCGAGGCGCTGGCGGAGGAGATCAACGCGGCCGGCCACTCGGCGGCGGCCTACCAGCTGGACGTGACGGACCGCGCCGCGGTCGACGAGTTCGCGACGGCCTTCAGGACGATCGGCGTCCTCGTCAACAACGCGGGCGGCGCACTGGGCGCCGACCCCGTGGCCACCGGCGACCCGGCCGACTGGCGCACGATGTACGAGACGAACGTCATCGGCACCCTGAACCTCACCCAGGCGCTGCTCCCGAAGCTGGAGGCGAGCGGCGACGGCACGGTGGTCGTGGTCTCCTCCACCGCCGGCCACGGCACCTACGAGGGCGGCGCCGGCTACGTCGCCGCCAAGCACGGCGCCCACGTCCTCGCCGAGACCCTGCGCCTGGAGATCGTCGGCCGACCGGTCCGCGTCATCGAGATCGCGCCCGGCATGGTCAAGACGGACGAGTTCGCCCTGACCCGCTTCGCCGGCGACACGGACAAGGCGGAGAAGGTCTACGAGGGCGTCGCCGAGCCCCTCACGGCCGACGACGTGGCCGACACCATCACCTGGACGGTCACCCGCCCCAGCCACGTCAACATCGACCTCCTGGTCGTCCGCCCGCGCGCCCAGGCGTCCAACACGAAGGTCCACAGGGAGCTGTAGTGGCGGAAGAAGTGGCGGAAGACGGCGGCAAGGACAGAGCCAAGAACAAGGCCAAGGACGACGGCCCGCACAACGAACGCCAGATGTGGTGGTGGCTGGCCTACTTCCTCTTCGGCATCCACATCGTGGCGTTCGTGATGATCTACGCGGTGACGCACGCCCCGAAGTGACGGCTGACGGCCCGTCGAGCGGCCGTCAGCCCTTCACGCACACGACCTGCTTGAGCTTCGCCACGACCTCCACGAGGTCCCGCTGCTGGTCGATGACCTGCTCGATCGGCTTGTACGCACCCGGGATCTCGTCCACGACGCCGGAGTCCTTACGGCACTCCACGCCCCGCGTCTGCTCCTCCAGGTCCTTCGTCGAGAACCGCCGCTTCGCCGCGTTGCGGCTCATGCGCCGACCCGCGCCGTGCGAGGCCGAGTTGAAGGACTTCGGGTTCCCGAGGCCCTTCACGATGTACGAACCGGTGCCCATCGAGCCCGGGATGATGCCGTACTCGCCGGAGCCGGCCCGGATCGCGCCCTTACGGGTCACGAGCAGGTCCATGCCGTCGTAGCGCTCCTCGGCCACGTAGTTGTGGTGTGCGCTGATCTCGGACTCGAAGGCCGGCTTGGCCTTCTTGAACTCCTTGCGGACCACGTCCTTCAGGAGCGCCATCATGATCGTGCGGTTGTACCTGGCGTACTCCTGCGCCCAGAACAGGTCGTTCCGGTACGCCGCCATCTGCGGGGTGTCCGCGATGAAGACGGCGAGGTCGCGGTCGACCAGGCCCTGGTTGTGCGGGAGCTTCTGGGCCACGCCGATGTGGAACTCGGCCAGTTCCTTGCCGATGTTCCGGGAACCGGAGTGCAGCATCAGCCAGACGGCACCGGTCGTATCCGTGCAGACCTCGACGAAGTGGTTGCCGCCGCCGAGCGTTCCCATCTGCTTCCCGGCCCGCTCCGCACGGAACTTGACCGCTTCCGCGACCCCGTCGAACCGCCCCCAGAAGTCGTCCCACCCGGCCGTACCGAACCCGTGCAGCCGCCCCGGATCCACGGGGCTGTCATGCATGCCCCGCCCCACCGGAATCGCCTGCTCGATCTTCGACCGCAGCCGCGACAGGTCCCCCGGCAGGTCATTGGCCGTGAGCGACGTCTTCACCGCCGACATCCCGCACCCGATGTCCACCCCCACCGCCGCGGGACACACAGCCCCCCGCATCGCGATGACGGACCCGACCGTCGCGCCCTTTCCGTAGTGGACGTCCGGCATGACCGCCAGGCCCTTGATCCACGGCAGGGTCGCGACGTTCCGCAGCTGCTGCAGCGCACCGTCCTCGACCGTCGCCGGGTCGGTCCACATACGGATCGGAACCTTCGCGCCCGGCATTTCCACGTACGACATATCGCCCTCAATCCCCCGGAAACACATACAAGTCTGAAATCGCAAAACCGGCGCCAGGGTCTATGAAAAAGGACAACGGACCGGCGTCCACGGCAGTGCGTGCGATACACATTGTCTCCAGGTGGCGCCCCCGCGCGGCAAGCGATTAACCAGCGGGGACACTGAAAGACCGGCAATGGACCGAGCACACAGCACCGTCGAGAGGAGCCTGACCGTGCAGCGGAAGGCGTACGTATCCGGCGTCGCCGCGCTCCTCGTGGCGCTGCTGGCCGGCTGCACCGGCAGTTCCGACGACGGCGGCACGGCCGACGACTCCAACCCCGGCGACTCCGGTACGGCGACCGCGGCCGCCGAGCCCGGCCGGTACGCCACGCTGATCGAACCGTGTGGCGCGGTCGACCAGGAGACGCTCGACCTGCTGCTGCCCGGCATCAGGCAGGTCACGGACGAGGACCAGCGAGAGAAGGCGTACGAGGGCACACCGACGATCACCTACGACACCGACCGCAAGGCCGGCTGCCGTTGGAAGGCCGAGTCGACCGAGGCCACGAATCGCCTGTTCGTCGACTTCGCGCGCGTGGTGTCGTACGACACGTCGGTCAGCGACGACAGCGAGGCAGAGCAGCTCTTCGCGACCCGGCAGGTGGCCGCCGGCCTTCCGGCGCCGACGAGTTCCGAGTCCGGCGACGGTGCGGGCACTCCCTCCGCCGACCCGAGCGGCTCGCCCTCCTCGTCGCCTTCCTCCTCGACCTCACCATCGGCACCCACACCCTCTTCGTCCTCTTCACCCTCTTCGTCCTCTTCGTCCGCCGCCTCCGCCAGTCCGACAGACGGCGCGACGCCGGCCGAACTCCAGCCGCGCGTCCTCGACGACCTCGGCGACGAGGCCTTCCTCGACGACGAGCTGAGCAGCTCCGGTTCGACGGCTCAGCAGCGCACGGTGACTGTGGCGTTCCGCACGTCCAACGTGATCGTGACGATCGAGTACGAGGAGCAGCCGGCGACCGTCGGCGCGGTCCCGGACAGTGAGGAAATGCAGGACAGGGCCCAGAAACTGGCGGCGCAACTGGCCGACGCGCTGGCGGAGTAGCGCGCCCCGGTCGCCCCCGTACGCCCGAGTGCGACGTAACCGAAACGAGACCACACAGCTTCTTCACCGCGTACCGTGGCCCCTCGGACCCGATCCGACCGCAGGAACCACGAGTGTCAGTCATGAGTGAAGGAACCATGCAGCGAGCAGCAGAGCGAGACCCGCGTGACCGGCGTGACCAGGGCGAGCAGCGTGTGAGGGGTGGCCTTCACCGTGTCCTTGTCGGCGCGGCCGTCGTCCCCGTGATGCTGATCGCCGCGGGCTGTTCGTCGGACTCCGGTTCGGACGACGGGGCCGGCGACAGCGCGAAGACCTCCTCGTCGGCGCCGTCCGCGTCCGCGAGTCCTTCACCGACGGTGCAGGCGGCCGTGTACAAGTCGCTTCCCCAGCCGTGCAAGGTGCTGTCGAAGAAGACGCTGGAGGACCTGGTCCCGGAGTCGAAGTCCGGCAAGGCGGGCACGTCGGACGACACGTCGACGCGTGGCGCCTGCTCCTGGAGCAGCTTGGACAACAACGGCGTGAAGGGCTCGCAGTTCCGCTGGCTCAACGCCTCCCTGCTGCGCTTCGACTCGAACGTCACGCGCGGGTCGGGCGACAAGCTGGCGCGGGAGTACTACGAGACGCAGGTCCAGGACGCCCGTTCGGTGAGCGGCGCGAAGAACACGAAGTCGGAGCCGGTCGCCGGGGTCGGCGACGAGGCGACGGCGGTGCGCTACGACCTGAAGAAGAAGGAGGGTTCCTTCAAGCAGGTGACGGTCGTGGCCCGGGTCGAGAACGTCGTCGTCACGATCGACTACAACGGCGCCGGTTTCGCGGGCGACAAGGCCCCGAGCGCGGACACCCTGAACAAGCAGGCGCAGAAGGCGGCCAAGGAGGCGGTGGCCGCGGTGGCGAAGGCGAACGGCAGCGGCAGCGGCAGCGCGGGCACGCCGAGCAGCGCCCCGTCGAAGTCGGCGTCGAAGTCTCCCTCGAAGTCCCCGTCCGAGGGCTCCTCGAAGGCGGCGTCGAGCTCTCCCTCCAAGTCAGCGTCGAAGAAGAGCTGACCGTCACACCTGCCCCACCCCTGCGTCACAACGCGCAGCTCAGCCACGCCTGTTGCACGAGCCCGGCCCTCCTGAAGGGACCGGGCTCGTGGCATACGTGAATCCGTACGCCGCACATGTGTGCCACCCTGTTGCGCGCAACAACACGCACTGGGAGGGGAGTACGAGTGGCCGCGCCACCGCAGCTGACTCGGATGCACCGCATTCTCATCGGTGTGGTCGTGTTCGGCGCCGTCATCATCGCCGGCATCGGCTTCGCCGGTTCCTACGCGGCCGTCCGCGAGCTGGCCATCCAGAAGGGGTTCGGGAACTTCAGCTATGTCTTCCCGATCGGCATCGACGCGGGCATCTGTGTGCTGCTCGCCCTCGACCTTCTCCTGACGTGGATCCGCATCCCGTTCCCGCTCCTGCGTCAGACGGCCTGGCTGCTGACGGCGGCGACGATCGCCTTCAACGGCGCGGCGGCCTGGCCGGACCCGCTGGGTGTCGGGATGCACGCCGTGATCCCGATCCTGTTCGTGGTGGCGGTGGAGGCGGCCCGGCACGCGATCGGCCGCATAGCGGACATCACGGCCGACAAGCACATGGAGGGTGTCCGCCTCACCCGCTGGCTGCTCTCCCCGCTGCCGACGTTCCTGCTGTGGCGCCGTATGAAGCTGTGGGAGCTGCGCTCGTACGAGCAGGTCATCAAGCTGGAGCAGGAGCGGCTGGTGTACCAGGCCCGGCTGCGCTCCCGCTTCGGCCGGGCGTGGCGGCGCAAGGCGCCGGTGGAGTCGCTGATGCCGCTGCGGCTGGCCCGGTACGGGGTCCCGCTGGCGGAGACGGCCCCGGCGGGTCTGGCGGCGGCGGGCATCGAGCCGGCGCTGCTGCCTCCGGCCCCGAAGCAGGCGCTGGACGTGACTCCGGCGCCCGCACCCCAGCAGGCGACGCCTCCCGGCGAGCAGCGCCCGGAGCTGGTCGCCACGCCCCACCTGGACCAGGCGGGGCAGCCGGATCAGCCCGCGCAGCCGTATCGGCAGGAGCAGCCGGAGTACGTGCAGGACTGGTTCAACACTCCCCGCAACGTGGAGTACCAGGGCGGCTACGACCCCGCGTACAACACTCAGGAACAGTACGACCAGTGGTACCAGGAGCAGCTCCAGGCCGAGCAGTACCAGGAGCAGTTCCAGGAGGAGCCGCCCGTCCAGGAGCCCTCCCCGGAGGACACCGGCACCTTCCCGATCCCCGTGACCGGCAATCGCACCCGCCAGCTCGGTGACGGCGGTGGCCCCCCGGAGCCCTCGGATCCGACCGAGGAGGACTACTACCAGGTCTTCAAGAAGTCGATAGGCGGCACCGGCTACCCGACCCCGCGCGAGTTCAGCGAGAACGTCGAGGCGGAGTTCGGCACCGCGCTTTTGCCGGACGCGGCCAAGCGCATGGTCACCCGGTTCACGAATCTCTACAACGCGGAACTGGAAGCGGACCACATCGCCTGACGTGCAGCAGAAAGGGGCCCTCGCCGGAGGGCCCCTTTCGCGTACCGCTTACGCGTTCACTCGCTCACTCGCCGAGCAGGTGCCGGACCCGCTCCTGCCCCACCGCCAGCAGCAGCGTGGGCAGTCGCGGCCCCGTGTCCCGCCCGACCAGCAGGTGGTACAGCAGGGCGAAGAACGACCTCTGCGCGGTCTTGATCTCCGGCGGCAGCTCCTTGGGCGTGGCGTCCGCGGAGAACCCGGCCTGCACCTTGGGCACGCCGTAGACGAGGTGGGTCAGCCCGTCGAGCGACCAGTGCGACTCCAGCCCGTCGAGGAGCAGCCGCAGCGACTGCTGCGACGCCTCGTCGAGGGACTTCAGCAGTTCGGCGTCGGGCTCGTCGCGCACGATGGTCCGCTGGTCGGCGGGCACCTGCGTGTTGATCCACGCCTCGGCCTTGTCGTACCGGGGACGGGCCTCGTCCAGGGTGCCCAGCGGGTTCTCCGGGTCCAGCTCGGAGAGGATGCGCAGCGCCTGGTCCTGGTGCCCGGCGGTGATGTCGGCGACGGACGCGAGCGTCCGGTACGGCAGCGGTCGCGCCGTGCGCGGCAGCTCACCCCCCGCCGTGCGCACCGCACGGGAGTGCGCGGCGACGTCGGCGGGCAGAGCGGACCCGTCCGCCACCTTCGCGTCCAGCTTGTCCCACTCGTCGTAGAGCCGCTGGATCTCCTGGTCGAAGGCGATCTTGAAGGACTGGTTGGGCCTGCGGCGGGCGTAGAGCCAGCGCAGGAGCTGCGGTTCCATGATCTTCAGCGCGTCGCCCGGGGTGGGCACCCCGCCCTTGGAGGACGACATCTTCGCCATGCCGGAGATCCCCACGAAGGCGTACATCGGCCCGATGGGCTGCTTGCCGCCGAAGATCCCGACGATCTGGCCGCCCACCTGGAAGCTCGACCCCGGGGACGAGTGGTCGACACCGCTCGGCTCGAAGACGACACCCTCGTACGCCCACCGCATGGGCCAGTCGACCTTCCAGACCAGCTTGCCGCGGTTGAACTCGTTGAGCCGGACGGTCTCGGAGAAGCCGCACTCGTTGCAGGTGTACGACAGCTCGGTCGTGTCGTCGACGTACGAGGTGACGGTGGTGAGGTCCTTCTCGCAGTTGCCGCAGTACGGCTTGTACGGGAAGTACCCGGCGGAGCCGGAGCTGCCGTCGTCCTCGGCTGCCGCCCCCGACCCCTCGGCGGCCTCCAGCTCGGCCTCGTCGACCGGCTTCTGCGACTTCTTGGCGCCGCCCTTGGCCTTGGTGCGGTACTGGGCGAGGACGGCGTCGATGTCGCCCCGGTGCTTCATGGCGTGCAGGATCTGCTCGCGGTACACACCGGAGGTGTACTGCGCGGTCTGGCTGATCCCGTCGAACACCACGCCCATCTCGGCGAGCGCCTCGACCATCGCCGCCTTGAAGTGCTCGGCCCAGCTCGGGTAGGCCGAGCCCGCCGGCGCCGGCACGGAGGTCAGCGGCTTGCCGATGTGCTGGGCCCACGACTCGTCGACCCCGGCGACCCCGGCCGGCACCTTGCGGTAGCGGTCGTAGTCGTCCCAGGAGATCAGGTGCCGGACCTGGTGCCCGCGCCGCCGGATCTCGTCGGCGACGAGGTGCGGCGTCATGACCTCCCGGAGATTCCCCAGGTGGATGGGACCGGAGGGCGAGAGCCCGGACGCGACGACGACGGGTTTGCCCGGGGCCCGACGCTCCGACTCCTCGATGACCTCATCCGCGAAACGGGAGACCCAGTCGGTGGTCTCGGTGCTCTGAGCCACGATCGGCACGTCCTTCTTTCTCCAGGGCAGCCGTACGGTCAACGGCTGGCGCCGTCCATTGTCCCAGACCCGCTAAGCGGCGCAGCCGCTTATCAAGGGGCGCGGTCCGTATCGATATGCGGCTCCGCCGCGTGGGCGCGACCAGCCTCCACCGGCCCGCACGCGGCAAGGGTCGGCACGCCCCGAGCTCGTAGCCGCAAAAACCCCTTTACCCCCCATGGGATACTGACCGTGTCTATCGATTCCCACGAGGAGAACGGCACCCACACCCATGGCCTCGGTCACGTCCCTCACCGCTTCCGTCCACCAGCGCATCGCCGACGCTCTCGCTTCCGCCCTCCCGGAAGCCGCCGGAGGCGACCCGCTTCTGCGACGCAGCGACCGGGCCGACTTCCAGGCCAACGGGATCCTGGCGCTCGCCAAGAAGGCCAAGACGAACCCGAGGGAGCTGGCGACGCAGGTCGTCGGCGACGTCGTCACCGGTGACGTCATCAAGGACGTCGAGGTCTCCGGCCCCGGCTTCCTGAACATCACGGTCTCCGACAAGGCGATCACGGAGAACCTCGCGGCGCGCCACGCGGACACCGAACGCCTCGGCGTCCCCCTCAAGGACACCCCCGGCATCACCGTCGTCGACTACGCCCAGCCCAACGTCGCCAAGGAAATGCACGTCGGCCACCTCCGCTCCGCGGTGATCGGCGACGCCCTCCGCGGCATGCTCGACTTCACCGGCGAGAAGACGATCGGCCGGCACCACATCGGCGACTGGGGCACCCAGTTCGGCATGCTCATCCAGTACCTGTTCGAGCACCCCGGCGAGCTGGCGCCGCCGGAGGACGTCGACGGCGAGCAGGCCATGTCGAACCTGAACCGGGTGTACAAGGCGTCGCGCGCTGTCTTCGACGCGGACGAGGAGTTCAAGGAGCGGGCCCGCAAGCGGGTCGTCGCCCTCCAGTCCGGCGACAAGGAGACCCTCGAACTGTGGCAGCAGTTCGTGGACGAGTCGAAGGTCTACTTCTACTCGGTCTTCGAGAAGCTCGACATGGAGATCCGGGACGAGGAGATCGTCGGCGAGTCCGCGTACAACGAGGGCATGCCCGAGACCGCCCGCCTCCTGGAGGAGATGGGCGTCGCGGTGCGCTCCGAGGGCGCGCTCGTCGTGTTCTTCGACGAGATCCGCGGCAAGGACGACCAGCCGGTCCCGCTGATCGTGCAGAAGGCCGACGGCGGCTTCGGCTACGCGGCCTCCGACCTGACGGCGATCCGCAACCGTGTCGTCGACCTGGACGCGACGACGCTGCTCTACGTCGTGGACGTACGCCAGTCCCTCCACTTCAAGATGGTCTTCGAGACGGCCCGGCGGGCCGGCTGGCTCAGCGACGGCGTCACCGCGCACAACATGGGCTACGGCACGGTGCTCGGCGCGGACGGCAAGCCGTTCAAGACGCGTGAGGGCGAGACCGTACGGCTGGAGGACCTGCTGGACGAGGCCGTCGATCGGGCGACCGCGGTCGTGCGCGAGAAGGCCGAGAAGGTGGGCCTGGCCGAGGAGGAGATCGTCGAGAACGGGCGGTACGTCGGGATCGGCGCCGTGAAGTACGCGGACCTGTCGACCTCGCCGAACCGTGACTACAAGTTCGACCTGGACCAGATGGTGTCGCTGAACGGCGACACGTCGGTCTACCTCCAGTACGCGTACGCCCGTATCAAGTCGATCCTGCGCAAGGCGGAGGGTGCCGCCCCGGTCGCGCACCCGGAGGTCGAACTCGCCCCGGCGGAGCGGGCGTTGGGCCTGCACCTGGACGCGTTCGGCGACACCGTCTTCGAGGCCGCCGCGGAGTACGCACCGCACAAGCTGGCCGCGTACCTGTACCAGCTGGCGTCGCACCTGACGACGTTCTACGACCAGTGCCCGGTGCTCAAGGCCGAGACCCCGCAGCAGACGGAGAACCGCCTGTTCCTGGTCGAGCTGACGGCCCGGACCCTCCACCGGGGCATGGCCCTGCTGGGCATCCGGACGCCCGAGCGGCTCTGACCCACCCGCAGAACGAGCACCGCGGCCCGTCCTCTCCCCCGCAGGGAGGGCGGGCCGCGGCGGGTGTGCGGTCGTCAGTCCGGATCAGCAGCCGACGGCGTTGAAGTCCCAGAACGCGGCCCTGGTCTTCGGTCCGGCGATCCCGTCGTCGTCACCTGCGTTGAAGCCCCAGAAGTTCAGGTAGCGCTGCAGCGCCCCGATCGTCTTGGGGCCGACCTTTCCGTCCTCTGCTCCAGCGTTGAAGCCCTGGTCGTTGAACATCTTCTGCGCGGCCGTCCAGCTCTTGGTGCCGAGCTGCCCGTCGATCGTGCCGGGGTTGTAACCCTCGTCGCGCAGCCAGCACTGCCAGTTCTTGGCCCGTTCCGTGTTCAGGCCGAGGTTGTTCACCGCGAGGATGGAGACCTCGGAGTTCACGGCCGGCTTCACGTCCTGCGCCGCGAAGCTGGTGCCCGCGGTCGCGAGGCCCCCGGCGGCGAGGCCGACGACGGCGCTGACGCTGACGAGGGTCCTGGTCCAGACATTCGGTCGCATGCGTTTCCCTCTCGATCTGGGTCGGGTGGCGGTCCGTGCCGCCTGGCTTGCGATACGAGAGTGCGGGGCCGGTGACGAGGGCTGCCACAGTCGCCGCGCAACTGACGTCATGGCGGGACGTCCCACCCTCTGACCTGCGTGGACGCCGACCGCCGGGACGCCGCCGCGGGACATCTTCGGCGGGACATCCGTGGCGGGGCGGTGGCCGATTCCGTACCGGTGCGGGAACCCGCTTCCGCTGCGGGCCGTGGATGCTGATGCAGAATGCGCGGGGGCGGGGGCCGCTGACCGACGGACCACGCGCCCGGACCGTGAACGCGAGTGGGGGGAACATGTCGCGTTGGGCAGTGCTGCCCGCGGAACTGGATCCGCGCGTGCGGCAGTTGGTGGTGCGATTACGCCGGCTGAAGGATCACAGCGGGCTGAGCCTGCGGCAGCTGGCGGCGAGGACGGGGTACAGCCCGAAGTCGTGGGAACGGTATCTGGGCGGCAGGTCGCTACCGCCCGCGGAGGCCGTCGAGGCGCTGGCCCGGGCGGTGGGCGAGGATCCGACGCGCCTCCTGGCCTGCCATGAGGTCGCCGCGGAGGCATGGGGGAACAGGCGCGCCGAGGCGGCGGCAACGGGGCCGGAGAGCCTCTCCTCCGAGGCCGTCGAAGGCACGGAAGCCACCGAGGTCACCGACGCCACCGCCGTCACCGGGGCGCGCCCACCGGGCCGTTCGCTCCGTGTCACGCTCATGGCAGGGACCCTGGCCCTGGTGCTGGCGGTCGCCACGGCCGTCCTGCTCGTCGTACGACTGGGAGGCGGCGAGGAGGAGCGGCCCACGGCCCCGCTCGCCGCGACCGCCACATCGGCCTCCGCGCCGGCCCCGCAGTCGACACCCATGTACACGTGCCGCATCGAGCGGACCGACGGCCGCTGGTACGCGGGCATCAGCCGCACCCGGGGCGCCATCCTGGCGACCGGCCACGCGGGGCCGGAGGTGGCCGAGGCGCAGTGTCTGCTGCGCCGGGCGGGCCTCTCGCCGGGCGGCATCGACGGGATCTTCGGACCGGTGACGGAACACGCGGTCAAGCTGGCGCAGAAGCGGGCCGGGCTGGTCGTGGACGGCATCATCGGCCCACACACCTGGAAGGCCCTACGGCGATGACGACACCGCCGCCCGAGCGGGCCCGACTGGCCGCCTCCCTGCGGGGGTTGAAGGCGCGGACCGGCCTGAGCCTGGCCGCCCTCGCGGCGAAGACCGCGTTCAGCAAGTCGTCGTGGGACCGCTACCTCAACGCCGGGACGCTCCCGCCGCGCGACGCGGTGCAGGAGCTGTGCCGCCTCGCCGGTGAGCCGGAGGGACGCTGTCTGGCCCTGTGGGAGATCGCCGAGTCGGAGGGGAGCGGACGGGCGGCGACGGCAGCCCCACGCTCCCCTTCTCCGGCCTCGTCTCCGCCGCCCCCGCCGCCCCTTCCGCCGTCTCCTCCTCCGCCACCGGAAGAGGCCGTGCCCGCCGGCGACACCGCCGACGCCGGCTCCGTCCGTCGCGGTGCGGCGACCGTGGCGGTGCTCGCGTCGGTGGGTGCCCTGGTAGCCGGGGGCGTCGCGGCGGTGGCCCTGCTGCTGCCGCACCGGGACGACGAACGCCGGGCGTCCCTGCCTCCGCCCTCGTCCGCGGCAGCGCCGCGCTGCCGGGGAACGGTCTGCGAGGGCCAGAGCCCGATGCACATGAACTGCGCCGCCGCGCCCGCGACCCTCGCCGCGTACCGCACCGCCACCGGTGCCTGGGTGGAACTGCGCTACAGCGTGGAGTGCGGGACGAGTTGGG
Organism: Streptomyces viridochromogenes; assembly: GCF_001270495.1. Taxonomy (GTDB): domain Bacteria; phylum Actinomycetota; class Actinomycetes; order Streptomycetales; family Streptomycetaceae; genus Streptomyces; species Streptomyces viridochromogenes_A. The sequence goes on along the minus strand of NZ_LGUR01000253.1, from coordinate 22,882 downwards.
CGCGGATGTGGGCGACGCACATCGGTGACCGGATCGAGATGACGGCGGGCAGCCGGGACCGTCGTGACGCTCCCGAAAGCCGCAAGGACCGTGGGGGCCGCATCCGGAGCGCCGAGGTCCAGGACGACATCGACGCGGACGCCTACGTCTACACACCCATGACGGCGGCTCGTCCAGGGGCCGTCGTCCGGGCCTGCTTCCGGCCCGCGACAGGGGGCGAGGGGGAGTGCTTCAACAGCCGCGTGGGCAGATGAGTCGGCGAAGTCGCGTTGTCAGTGCCGGCCTCTACAGTCACTGACATGGCGACTCTTCCGAACCCTCTGCCGAGGCTCGCTTCCCTCGGCCTGCACCTTCCGCCCGGTGGCCTGGTCGACGCGACCGACGACGGGCACTGGCAGGAGCCGCTGCTGTGGCTGGCGGACGGCCCGGCGGCTCCCGGCGACTGGGCCGCGCTCCGGCGGACGGCACCGGCCGTCGGCCTGCTCCCGGTCGTCCTCGATGTCGGCGCCGGTCATGGCGGGCCGGAGCTGTGGGAGTTGCTGCCCGGCGAGATGTCGTACCCCGGGGATCACGACGCCGAGGAGGTGCTTGAGGAGTTCTGGGACGAGTGCGCGGAGGAGGACGCGGACTGGCCCGGCCTGGCCGTCACCGAGGTCGCCGACGCCGCCCCGGACCCCGAATCCGTGGCCTCCGACATCGTGGACTCACTCCTCGACGGCCGCGGCGGCCCCCTCAAGGACCCCCGCCTCGCCCTCGTCCCGGCCCGCCGCAGCGCCGACATCCCCACGGCGATCGGCTGGATGGGTCCGGCGAACCACGAGAGCGACACCGGCCGTCTGTCCGCAGTGCTCCGCTCCTGGGAGGACCGGTTCGGCATACGGACCGTCGCCCTCGGCTTCGACACCCTGCTGGTGTCCGTGGCCGCCCCGCCCACCACCCTCGCGGAGGCGGAGGAACTGGCCGCCGAGCACTTCGCGTTCTGCCCGGACAACATCTGGCAGGGCAGCGACAGCACTCTCCGCGCCTACGCCGAACACCAGCTCCTCAACCAGCCGGCGTGGCACTTCTGGTGGGACTGACCGGCTGTCGGGCCCCGGTCACCCGCAAGGTGCCGGACATGACGTCACCCTAGGACCGCAGCCCCTTGCCCAGCCGCCTCAGCCCCTCCCCGATCTCCTCCGGCGTCTGCGTCACGAAGCACAGCCGCAGCGTCGACCGGTCGGGCACACCGGCGTAGAAGGGTGCGCCGGGCACGTAGGCGACGTCGTGCCGCACCACCTCGGGCAGCAGGGCGGTCGTGTCGTACGACTCCGGCAGGCGGGCCCAGAGGAACATGCCGCCCTCGGGGCGGTTCCACGTCGAGCCCTCCGGCAGCGCCTCGGCCAGCCCCGCCAGCATGGCGTCGCGGCGCTCGCGGTAGACGTCCCTGACACGGGCGACATGGGTGTCGAGGCCGGTCAGGTAGCGGGCGGCGGCGAGCTGGTTCACGGTCGGGGTGTGCAGGTCGGCGGCCTGCTTGGCGACCGCGCAGGCCCGCCGCAGAGCAGCGGGTGCGCGTAGCCAGCCCAGCCGCAGCCCCGGTGCCATCACCTTGGAGAAGGAGCCGAGCAGCACCGTACGGTCCTCCGCTCCCGGGTATCTCGCGATCCACGGCACGCGCTCGCCCTCGTACCGGAGTTCGCCGTACGGGTCGTCCTCGACGATCCACACCCCGCTCCGGGCGGCGACCTCGGCGACGGCCGCCCTGCGCTCGGCGGGCAGGGTTCTGCCGGTCGGGTTCTGGAAGGTGGGGACCGTGTAGAAGAGCTTCGGCCGCTCGCGCGCCACCAGTTCCTCCAGGGCCCGCGGATCCACCCCGTCCGCGTCGCCCGGCACCGCGACGACCCGCGCTCCGGCGAGCCCGAACGCCTGAAGTGCCGCCAGGTAACAGGGATCTTCGACGAGGACCGTGTCACCGGGCTCCAGCAGCGCGGTGGCCAGCAGCGACAGGCCCTGCTGGGAGCCGGTGCTGATGAGCAGGTCGTCGGCGCCGGTCGGGAGCCCGCGCGCCGACAAGCGCGCGGCGAGCCCGGTACGCAGGCTCGGCTCGCCCTCGGTCGTGGAGTACTGGAGGGCCTGCGCCGGCGTCTCGGCGAGCACGTCCCGGAAGGCGGCCGCGATGCCGTCCCGGTCGAACAGCTCCGGCGCCGGCAGTCCGCCCGCGAAGTTGATGACCTCGGGGCGCGCGGTGACGGCGAGTATGTCCCGCACGGGCGAGCCGCCGACCGACGTGGTCCGCGCCGCGAGCGGCGGCACGGCGGCTGGGGCGGGACGGGGCGCGGGCTCTATGACGGTCATGACACGGCTCCTTCGGCTGGGCGGCGAGGGTGACGGCTCGTGCCGGGCAGCCTAGAGAACTACGTGCCGCCTACATGCAGCTTTTCGGCATACGGACGCGGCCCCTCCGGCCGATGCCTGGGCACACGGCGACACCGAGGTCGACAGGCCGACCAAGGGCGGGACTTGATGACTCGCACGCTCACGAACACTTGCCGCCGCCGCACTTGACCGACCCCCCGCGTCCCGTGCCGAGCCGTCGGGACATGACATCCCCGCAGGTCAGAGGCGATCGTGTCGTGCGGGCGTCCCGAATTCCGCCCCGACGGTGGCGGCCGGGACGGATGATCACGCAGGCTGAGGACCGACCCCAACCCCCACGGATCGAGAGGGCCGCACCATGTCCGCGTCCGCACACCCCACTCGCACCCGCGCCGGGCTGCTAGCCGCCACACTGGTGACGATCGTCGCGCTCACGCTCACCGCGTGCGAGGACGGCGAGGGCCTGCGCGACGAGGGCCCGTCGACCCCGACCAGCCCGACCGCCACGGCACCCGCGGCACCCACGTCGCCCCCGGCGTCCGACCGCCCCTGACCAGGACGCCGTACGCCCGACACCGCGTCAGCGGCCTGCGTCAGCCGCGCCCCAGCTTCTGCGCGGCCTCCGTGGCCCAGTAGGTGAGGATGTTGCGCGCACCCGCCCGCTTGATGCCGGTCAGCGTCTCGAAGATCGCCCGGTCCCGGTCGATCCAGCCCTTCTCGGCGGCGGCCTCGACCATCGAGTACTCGCCGGAGATCTGGTAGGCGGCGACCGGCACGTCCACCGCGTCAGCGACCCGCGCCAGGATGTCGAGGTAGGGCCCGGCCGGCTTGACCATCACCATGTCGGCCCCTTCCTCCAGGTCGAGGGCCAGCTCGCGCAGGGACTCCCGCGCGTTCGCCGGATCCTGCTGATACGTCTTCCGGTCCCCCTGCAACGACGAGGCGACGGCCTCGCGGAAGGGCCCGTAGAAGGCGGAGGCGTACTTGGCGGTGTAGGCGAGGATCGCGACATCCTCCCGACCGATCTGATCAAGGGCGTCCCGAACGACCCCGATCTGCCCGTCCATCATCCCGCTGGGCCCGACGACATGCGCGCCCGCGTCGGCCTGCACCTGCGCCATCTCGGCGTACCGCTCAAGGGTCGCGTCGTTGTCGACGCGCCCTTCCGAGTCCAGCACCCCGCAGTGCCCGTGATCGATGGTCTCGTCGAGGCACAGGTCGGACATGACGAGCAGGTCGTCCCCCACCTCGGCCCGCACGTCCCGGATGGCGACCTGAAGAATCCCGTCGGGATCGGTACCGGGCGTCCCGAGGGCGTCCTTCTTCTCCTCCTCGGGCACCCCGAACAGCATGATCCCGGAGACACCGGCCTGGACCGCTTCCAGCGCGGCCTTCTTCAGACTGTCCCGGGTGTGCTGGACGACCCCCGGCATGGCGGCGATCGGCACCGGCTCGCTGACGCCCTCGCGCACGAAGGCCGGGAGGATGAAGTCGGCGGGGTGCAGCCGGGTCTCGGCGACCATGCGCCGCATGGTGGGGCTGGTCCGCAGACGCCGCGGCCGCGTACCGGGGAAGGATCCGTACGTCGTCATGCCACCTACGCTACGCCCGCCCCGGCAGCGCCTTTGCCGACGTGCCGTCGGGACGGCCGGGGAGCCGAACGAGGCCCGGCATGCGGCCCCGACCCCCACGGGTCCATCCTGAAAAGGGACCCAAAAGCGAAGGACCCCGACGGCCCCGCCCCAGCCCCATCCCCACCGCCTCGCCGCCGCCGTCCCTCCGTACGTACGCGCGCACCACGGAGGACGCGATGACCGCCATCCACCACAACACCCCCGATCTCTTCGCCCTCTCCGAGATCCACGGCCCGGTCCTGCGCCCCGGCGACGACGGCTACGCCGACGAGGTGACCGGCTTCAACCTGGCCGCGCTGCACACCCCCGACGTAGCCGTGGGCGCGACGGGCGCGGACGACGTCGTGACGGCGCTGCGCTGGGCGTCGGCGACCGGCACCCCGGTCGCGGTCCAGTCGACGGGCCACGGCGCGAACTTCCCGATCGACCACGGCCTGCTGATCAGCACGGCCCGCATGACGGACGTACGCGTAGACCCCGACCGGCGCCTGGCAACGGTCGCGGCGGGCGCGAAGTGGCGCCACGTCCTGGAGGCGACCGCGCCGCACGGCCTCGCCGCCCTCTGCGGCACCTCCACCGACGCGGGCGCGGTCGGCTACACACTCGGCGGCGGGCTCCCGGTCATGGGCCGGGCCTACGGCTACGCGACCGACCTGGTCCGCTCCTTCCAGGTCGCCACACCCGACGGCACGCTCCACGAGAGCGACCCCGACCACGAACCGGAGCTGTTCTGGGCGCTGCGCGGCGGCAAGGGCAACGTGGGCGTGGTGACCTCCATGGTCTGCGAGCTGCTGCCCCTCCCCACGGTCCTCGGCGGCGGCGTGTACTGCCCCGGCGAACACACCGAGGCCCTGCTCCGCACGTGGGCCGACTGGACCGGCACCCTCCCGGACGACATGTGCAGCGCGTTCACCCTGCTGCGCCTGCCCCCGATCCCGGAGATCCCCGAACCGCTGCGGGGCGGCTTCTGGGCCCGCGTCGCGATCGCCTGGCCCGGAGACCCGGCCGAGGGCGAACGCCTGCTGGCCCCGATCCGCGCGGCGGCGCCGGTGGCGGTCGACACGGTGGAGGTGATGCCGTACGCGGCCCTGGACCGCATCCACATGGAGCCGCAGGACCCGCTCCCCGCCCGCGAGTCATGCGCCCTGCTGCGCGACCTCACCCCCGAGGCCATCGACACGTTCCTGTCCCAGGTCGGCCCGGAGGTCCCCGACTGCCCCCTCCTCATGGTGGAGTTCCGCCACCTGGGCGGCGCCCTCTCCCGCCCCGCCCGCCGCGAGGACGCGATCTGCTCCCGGGACGCGAACTACCTCCTGGAAACGGTGGGCGTCCTGGCCGCCCCACCCGCAGCCGAGGCCATAGAACAGGCCACCCGGGCCCTGCACACCGCGATGTCCCCGTACGGCACGGGCCACACCATGGTCAACATCCACGGCACCCCGGGCAACGAATCCGACCGAGCCCGAGCCTGGACCCCAGAGGTCTACACCCGCCTACGCCAGGACAAATCCACCTACGACCCACAAAACCTACTCCGCTTCGGCCACACCATCAGCCCGTCCGGCGTTTGAGGACGAGGCCGAAGGCCGAAGCGGGGGGCCAGAGGGCGGCAGCCCCCTGGCGGGGTCGAAAGGGCAGCGCCCCTTCAAGGGATGGGACGGGTAGGGACGGCGGGGGCGAAAAACTCACCCCGCCCCCACCTACGTCGTGGACCGCCGCCGCCGAGCCCCCGGCCGCCGCTCACTCGGCCGAGTAACCGGATCCCCGGCCTCCACCGCAGCGGCCCGCCGCCGCATCCCGAACTCAGCCAACGCCTCAGCCAACTTGTGCACAGACGGCTCCGGAGCCATCACATCCACCCGAAGCCCATGCTCCTCAGCAGTCTTGGCCGTAGCAGGCCCGATACAGGCGATCACCGTCACGTTGTGCGGCTTCCCGGCGATCCCCACCAGATTCCGCACAGTGGACGACGACGTGAAGAGAACGGCGTCGAAGCCACCCCCCTTGATCGCCTCCCGAGTCTCGGCCGGCGGCGGCGAAGCCCGCACGGTTCGATAGGCCGTGACGTCGTCGACCTCCCAGCCCAGCTCGATGAGCCCGGCCACAAGCGTCTCGGTGGCAATGTCCGCCCGAGGCAGGAACACCCGGTCGATCGGATCGAAAACGGGGTCGTACGGCGGCCAGTCCTCGAGCAGCCCCGCAGCCGACTGCTCCCCACTGGGCACCAGATCCGGCTTCACACCGAAGGCGATCAACGCCTTCGCGGTCTGCTCCCCCACCGCGGCGACCTTGATCCCGGCAAAGGCACGGGCATCAAGCCCGTACTCCTCGAACTTCTCCCGCACGGCCTTGACCGCGTTGACCGACGTAAACGCGATCCACTCGTACCGCCCGGTCACCAGCCCCTTGACCGCCCGCTCCATCTGCTGAGGCGTCCGCGGCGGCTCGACGGCGATCGTCGGCACCTCGTGCGGCACGGCCCCGTACGACCGCAGTTGGTCGGAGAGCGAAGCAGCCTGCTCCTTCGTCCGCGGCACGAGCACCCGCCACCCGAAGAGCGGCTTGGACTCGAACCACGACAACTGATCACGCTGAGCAGCGGCGGAACGCTCACCGACCACGGCTATCACCGGCCGCCCGCCCTCGGGCGAGGGCAGCACCTTGGCCTGCTTCAGCGTCTGCGCGATGGTCCCGAGCGTCGCGGTCCAGGTCCGCTGCCGCGTCGTCGTACCGGCGACCGTGACCGTCATCGGCGTATCGGGCTTACGCCCCGCCGACACCAGCTCGCCCGCGGCCGCGCCCACGGAGTCCAGCGTCGTCGACACGACCACCGTCCCGTCCGACGCCCCGACCTCGGTCCAGCACCGGTCCGAAGCCGTCCGCGCGTCCACGAACCGCACGTCCGCGCCCTGCGCGTCCCGCAACGGCACACCGGCGTACGCCGGCACGCCGACGGCCGCGGCCACACCGGGCACGACCTCGAACGGCACACCCGCGGCGGCGCACGCCAGCATCTCCTCGGCGGCGTACGCGTCGAGCCCGGGATCCCCGGACACCGCACGTACGACCCGCCTGCCGCCTCGCGCGGCCTCCATGACAAGATGTGCGGCATCCCGCACCGCGGGTAGCGCAGCGGTCGTTGACGCGCCGTCAACAACCGCTAGCTGGGGCGTGCCTGTGCCCGGAACGGCGTCCGAATCGGGACCCGTGTCCGTATGCACCTCGGCGACACCGGCTCTGGCGTGGTGGCGTACGACGTCGAGCACTTCGTGCTCGGCGACGAGTACGTCCGCGTTCGCCAGCGCCTCCACGGCGCGCAGAGTCAGCAGCCCCGGATCCCCGGGTCCGGCACCGAGGAAGGTGACGTGCCCGTGTTCAAGGCCGGCGGGAAGGGTGGTGGGGCTCACTGTGCTCGCTCCCCCATCAGACCGGCCGCGCCCTGCGCAAGCATCTCGGTAGCGAGTTCGCGACCGAGCGCCAGCGCTTGGTCGTGCGTCTCGGGCACGGGACCGGTGGTGGACAGCTGCACCATCCGCGTGCCGTCGGTCGTGCCGACGACGCCGCGCAGGCGCATTTCCTTGACAATCTGCCCGTCGGCCAGCAGGTCGGCCAGCGCGCCCACAGGGGCGGAGCAGCCGGCCTCCAGGGCGGCGAGCAGTGATCGCTCGGCGGTCACGGCGACCCGGGTGAACGGGTCGTCGAGCTCGCCGAGCGCGGCGACGAGGTCCGCGTTGTCCGCGGTGCACTCGATCGCCAGGGCCCCCTGGCCGGGGGCGGGCAAAACCGTGTCGACCGACAGGAAGTCGGTCACCTCGTCGATGCGGCCGATGCGCTGCAGCCCAGCCGCAGCGAGCACCACCGCATCCAGCTCACCATCACGCACGAACCGGATCCGCGTATCCACGTTCCCGCGGATCGCGACCGTCTCGAAATCCAGCCCATGCCCGCGGGCGTACGCGTTCAGCTGGGCCATCCGGCGCGGCGAACCCGTACCGATGCGCGCCCCGCGCGGCAGGTCGGTGAGCTTCAGGGCGTCCCGCGCGACGATCACATCGCGCGGGTCCTCCCGCTCGGGAACGGCCGCGAGGGTCAGCTCCTCGGGCTGCGCGGTCGGCAGGTCCTTGAGGGAGTGCACCGCGAAGTCGACCTCGCCCTTGAGGAGCGCGTCGCGCAGGGCGGTGACGAACACACCCGTGCCGCCGATCTGCGCGAGGGCCTCGCGCGAGACATCGCCGTACGTGGTGATCTCGACGAGTTCGACGGGCCGTCCGGTCACCTGGCTCACCGCGTCGGCGACCTGCCCGGACTGGGCCATGGCGAGCCTGCTGCGCCTGGTGCCGAGCCGTAGTGGCTGCTGAGTCATCGTGGGCCTCGGTTCTTCTCGGTGCTGTCCTCGGCCCGGGAGACGGAGGCCACCGTCTCCTGATCGAGGTCGAACAGGGTCCTCAGGGCATCCGCGTACCCCGCGCCGCCCGGCTCCGCCGCGAGCTGCTTGACCCGGACGGTCGGCGCGTGCAGCAGCTTGTCGACGACACGCCGCACGGTCTGTGTGATCTCGCTGCGGTGCTTGTCGTCGAGGCCCGGCAGCCGGCCCTCGAGACGGGCGATCTCGCTGGCCACGACATCGGCGGCCATCGTGCGCAGGGCGACGACGGTGGGCGTGATGTGCGCGGCCCGCTGCGCCGCCCCGAAGGCCGCGACCTCGTCGGAGACGATACGGCGGACCTGGTCGACGTCGGCGGCCATCGGGCCCGCGGACGGAGTTCGCTGATCAGACGCAGTGGCGGAAGCTTCCGCCAGCGACTCGATGTCGACCAGCCGCACCCCGGCCAGCCGGTGCACGGCCGCGTCGATGTCGCGCGGCATGGCGAGGTCGAGCAGCCAGAGCACCGGTGCGGGGCGGGGCACCTCGACGACCGGCTCGGGCTTGCGGCGCTCGGGGATACGGCCGACGGTGGCCACGGTCGCGGCGAGCGCGGTGATCAGCTCGGCGTCTGCCTCGGGGCTGCGCCGGGCGGCCTCACGCCGGTCGACGGCACTGCCCGCGGCCCAGCTCGCGTGCTGCTCCAGGGTGGCCGCGTCCATACCGGCGACGGCGGCCTCCCCGAGCACGGAGAAACCTCCCTGCACGGCGGCCATGTCCAGCGGACAGCCCTCGTCGGTGCCGACACTGGTGGGCGGCAGCGGAGTCTGCCGCACGTCACCGCCATCGGCGTTCGCCCTGGCGGCGGGCGCCTTGGCAGCCGTACGACCGTGACCCTCGGCTGCTCCGGCCTCCTCGAAGGCGACCGGCTGACCGGTACGGCCTTCCACCGCCCCGGCGACCTCTTCGGCCGTGAGGACGATCCCGGTCGCGCCGGTGCAGGAGACCACGACATCGGCACGTGTCAGCTCGGCCGGCGCCGAATCCATCGGTACCGCGCGGGCCTTCACGTCCGTGCCGTCGGGCAGGCCCTGTCCGTATTGCTCCACGAGCAGGGCGGCGAGACGCTCGGCGCGGTCGTGGGTGCGGTTGGCGACCACGATCTCGGCGACCCCGACCCGCGCGAGCGTGGCCGCGGCCAGGGAGGACATCGAGCCGGCGCCGATGACCAGGGCCTTCTTGCCGCGGGCCCAGTCCTCGACGGTCGTACCGGCGGAGGCGGACAGCTGCTCCAGACCGAAGGTGACCAGGGACTGCCCGGCGCGGTCGATGCCGGTCTCGGAGTGCGCGCGCTTGCCTACGCGCAGGGCCTGCTGGAACAGGTCGTTCAGCAGCCGCCCGGCGCTGTGCAGCTCCTGCGCCTTGGCGAGGGAGTCCTTGATCTGTCCGAGGATCTGCCCTTCCCCGACGACCATGGAGTCGAGCCCACAGGCCACGGAGAACAGATGGTGGACGGCCCGGTCCTCGTAGTGCACGTACAGGTAGGGCGTGAGCTCGTCGAGCCCCACTCCGCTGTGCTGGGCGAGCAGCGTGGACAGCTCGGCGACACCGGCGTGGAACTTGTCCACGTCGGCGTACAGCTCGATGCGGTTGCAGGTGGCGAGCACCGCGGCCTCAGCGGCCGGTTCCGCGGCGACGGTGTCCTGCAACAGCTTGATCTGGGCATCGGCGCTCAGTGCCGCCCGCTCCAGAATGCTGACCGGGGCGCTGCGGTGACTCAGCCCCACGACGAGGAGACTCATGCCGGCATCACGGCGGGTACGTCCCCGTCAGGCCCCTGGTCGGCGGATGCGTCGGACTCCTCGCGGGTGACGGCGGCCGGTCCGGTGCCGTCGGAGTGAGCGGCTTCCTCCCCGGCCTTGCGCTGCTCGTGGAAGGCGAGGATCTGCAGCTCGATGGAGAGGTCGACCTTGCGCACGTCGACGCCGTCCGGAACGGTCAGGACGGTCGGCGCGAAGTTCAGGATGGAGGTGACCCCGGCGGCCACGAGCCGGTCACAGACCGCCTGGGCGGCACCGGCGGGGGTGGCGATGACACCGATCGACACGCCGTTGTCCTGGATGATCTTCTCCAGGTCGTCGGAGTGCTGCACGGGAATCCCGGCGACGGGCTTGCCGGCCATCGCGGGGTCGGCGTCGATGAGCGCGGCGACCCGGAACCCACGGGAGGCGAACCCGCCGTAGTTGGCGAGCGCGGCACCGAGGTTACCGATACCGACGATCACAACCGGCCAGTCCTGGGTGAGCCCCAGCTCACGGGAGATCTGGTAGACGAGATACTCGACGTCGTAGCCGACACCCCTCGTGCCGTACGACCCGAGGTACGAGAAGTCCTTGCGCAGCTTGGCGGAGTTGACCCCCGCCGCGGCCGCGAGCTCCTCGGAGGAGACCGTGGGTACCGAGCGCTCCGACAGTGCGGTCAGGGCTCGGAGGTACAGCGGAAGCCGGGCGACGGTGGCCTCGGGAATCCCTCGGCTACGGGTCGCCGGTCGGTGAGTTCGGCCAGTTGCCACGGTGCTCCTGCGGGTAGAGCGGGACTGCCGGCGGTCAGTCGTCCCCAGACCGCCCCGTCGAATGCAGGCTATGTCTTTGTGAACGCGTGCACAAAGATGGTGTCCGATTTGCCCGCCCAACGTGACCGGGCTCACGCACGCCCGGCGCACTGGTCTGGAACCGGCGCATACGCACCACCGTTCCTCATCTCTTGGGGGCAAAACCGCACACTCTCCTCAACGATCCCCGCCCCCGAGACCAAGTCGCCGTCGATCCTAAGCCGTTTTCGACTCAGTTGGACTACTCGGTCAGTCACCGGTCACCGCTCGGTGAGTGCTTTGCGGAGGCGATCTTCGTTCACGCGCCAGAAGGTGTGCTGGGCGCCGTCGACGAGGACGACGGGGATCTGTTCCCAGTACTGGTCGTGGAGTTGGGGATCCTGGTTGATGTCCTTCACCTCCCACGGAACCCCCAGTTCGGCGCAGACCTTCTCGACCACGCCCTGTGCGGCATCACACAAATGGCAGTCGGGCTTTCCGATGAGGGTGACGAGCCGGTCCTGCGGGGACCTGGCTGCGGCGCGACGAAAAAGGGGACTCATGCCAGCCATTCTCCCGCGCCGCCACGCGGAAGCCCGGCCGCTGTTCCACCACGCCGTTTAACTGCGCGGTCGCGGAGAGTTCACAACCTTCAAACCTCTCGACTCCGGAAGCACCGAACAAACTGGCTATGCTCACGGTCATGGCCGCTCTTGGATGGCTCACTCCCCGTAGGCGTTCCGCCACGGCGCGGAGCGTGTTGGCTGGCGAGGCTTCGGCGGAGGCAGCGCGCAAATCGTCGCAGGAAGCGACGGAGGTCTCCGAGACCGCCGAACCGGAGTTCCCGGTGCTCGGCGACGAGAAGGCCGCCGCGTTCTTCGACCTGGACAACACCGTGATGCAAGGTGCCGCCCTCTTCCACTTCGGGCGGGGCCTGTACAAACGGAAGTTCTTCGAGACCCGCGACCTCGCCAAGTTCGCCTGGCAGCAGGCATGGTTCCGGCTGGCCGGCGTCGAGGACCCCGAGCACATGCAGGAGGCCCGCGACTCGGCCCTCTCCATCGTGAAGGGCCACCGCGTCGCCGAGCTCCAGTCGATCGGCGAGGAGATCTACGACGAGTACATGGCCGAGCGCATCTGGCCCGGCACCCGGGCCCTGGCCCAGGCCCACCTGGACGCGGGCCAGAAGGTATGGCTGGTCACAGCCGCCCCGGTGGAGATCGCCACGGTGATCGCCCGCCGCCTCGGCCTGACCGGCGCGCTGGGCACGGTGGCGGAATCCGTGGACGGCGTCTACACCGGCAAGCTGGTCGGCGAGCCCCTGCACGGCCCCGCGAAGGCGGAAGCGGTCCGCGCCCTGGCCGCCGCGGAGGGCCTGGACCTCTCCCGGTGCGCCGCGTACAGCGACTCGCACAACGACATCCCGATGCTCTCCCTCGTCGGCCACCCCTACGCCATCAACCCCGACACCAAGCTCCGCAAGCACGCCCGCAAGCTGGACTGGCGCCTACGCGACTACCGCACGGGCCGAAAGGCAGCCAAGGTCGGCATCCCGGCGGCCGCGGGCGTAGGCGCGGTGGCCGGGGGAACGGCAGCGGCGATCGCACTACACCGACGCCGTCGATAGACCTGCGGCCGACTTCACCTCACTTGACGGTCACTCTCCGGAACGGTCCAGGCATTTCACCCTGTCCGGCGTTTGACGACGAGGCCCTTCGGGCCGAAGCGGGGTCCAGGGGGCGGCAGCCCCCTGCCCGGGTCGAAGGGGCGGAGCCCCTTCAGGGACGGGACGGGTAGGGGCGGCGGGGGCGAGAAAAGCCCACATGGGCGCCGAGTTGACCACGCCCGGCCGCACAAGCCAATCCGCACCCCATACCCCCGCAACGCCCTGTCCAGTCCCCTTGGCTGCACACGACCACAACACGCCCCGGAGACAGCCGGAACACGGACGAATTCGATCAACAAGCGATCACTCTGCGGCACTTGATCGGCCGCCAAACGGTTACAGAAGAGACGCAATCGATGATTTGAGCAACTGGGCGTAGCAGTGCCTGCACGAAGCGTTATTCTCCTCAGACGCAAACCGGTACCCCTCCGTCGCTACGACGGGTGAACGGTCCCGCACTGCACGTGATGGAAGCTCTGCCTCTGGGAGTCCCGTGTACCCACACGTCGGGGTTGACGCCTCGGGCCTGGCTACGCTGCGCGCAACGGTCAAAGACCTGTTGCGCGGCTTCGTCCCCACCGCGTACGCCGTCCCCGCCCTCGCCGTAACCACCGCGCCCGTAGGCCCGTGCTACGCGCTCGCCGACGGCAGCGCCGCCGTCGGCAGACGGGGACGCTCGGCCGGTGCGGCAACCGCCCGTCGACCTGCCGCGGACAGCGACAGCGCTCGAATGATGGATCTCGTGGAACGCGCACAGGCCGGCGAGGCCGACGCGTTCGGAAGGCTCTACGACCAGTACAGCGACACCGTGTACCGCTACATCTATTACCGGGTCGGAGGAAAGGCCACCGCCGAGGACCTCACAAGCGAGACCTTTCTGCGGGCGCTCCGGCGCATCGGCACCTTCACCTGGCAGGGCCGCGACTTCGGCGCCTGGCTCGTCACCATCGCCCGCAACCTCGTAGCCGACCACTTCAAGTCCAGCCGCTTCCGGCTGGAGGTGACCACCGGCGAGATGCTCGACGCCAACGAGGTCGAGCGCTCCCCCGAGGACTCCGTCCTCGAATCCCTCTCCAACGCCGCCCTCCTCGACGCCGTACGGCGACTCAACCCACAACAGCAGGAGTGCGTCACCCTCCGTTTCCTCCAGGGCCTCTCCGTCGCCGAGACCGCCCGCGTCATGGGCAAGAACGAGGGCGCCATCAAGACCCTCCAGTACCGCGCCGTCCGCACCCTCGCCCGGCTGCTCCCGGACGACGCCCGCTGAGCGCACACCCCCTACCGAACCGACACACTCCGCAACCATCAACTCACCCTCGGTGAAAGTCCGTTGACTTCGCGGTCCGTTCATCCTCCGTCCGTAACCCAAGTGCCAAGCCGCTCGTTGTGCGGGATGCAGGCTCCCTGTGGTCGCTCCCTGGCCGACTTCGATCACTCGATCGTGTGGATTCGGTCAGGGCGTGCAACCCTCAGGACCCCCTGGGGAGTCGACCGTCATGACGAGAGGAGGTGCCGCCAGTGATCGCGAACGTATCGGCGCACCGGCGGGCGAACGCCTTCGCCCAGGCCCTGGAGGAGCTGACCGACCGGGACTCGGCGGCCGAGCAGGCCGAGCACGCCGAGCAGCCCGATGGATCGGCACCGGCACCCGCTGCCGCGGAACACAGCGAGCAGGGGCGCCTGTTGGCCCTCACCACGAGTCTCGGCGAGCTGCCCAAGCCCGTACTCGACCCCGAGGTCAAGGTCGTCCAGCGCGCCCAGCTCGTGGCCGCGATGGAGGCCATGCTCCAGGAGGGCACCGCGGGAGGCGAGGCGGGACCCGTCCTGCCCGAGCAGCGTTCGGAGCGGGCACGGGGCGCGCATCGGGCCTCACCGCTGGGGAAGTTGCGACCGCGTTCACGGCTGGCCAAGGGCCTCACCGCGGGCGGGCTCAGCGTCGGTGTCGCCGCGGGAGCCTTCGGCGGAGTCGCCGCCGCGAGTTCGGACGCCCTACCCGGTGACTCTCTCTACGGCCTGAAGCGCGGCATAGAGGACTTCAAGCTCAACGTCCTTGCCGACGGCGAGGACGAGCGCGGGCGAACGTATCTCGACCAGGCGTCCACCCGGCTCAGCGAGGCCAGGCGGCTGATGGAGCGCGGTCGCGGCGGACAACTCGACCACGAGTCGCTCAGCGAGATCCGCCGCGCCCTGTCCGGCATGCGGCACGACGCCTCGGCGGGGCACCGCCTGCTCCGCGAGGCGTACCAGCGCGACCCGAACTCCCTGGGCCCCATCCAGGCCCTCTCCGCCTTCTCCCGCTCGCACCGCGCGGCGTGGGGCAACCTCCGACAGCGACTCCCCCTCCAGCTCGGGGACGTCAGCGACCAGGTGTCGTCGGTGTTCGACGCCATAGACGACGAGGTCGCCCCGCTGGAGTCACTCCTGCCCCCGACCCCGTCGAAGGGCGGCGACGGCAAGGGACGCGGCGGTTCCGGGTCGGCGTCCACCGGTACGTCCGGCTCCGACCGGTCGGCCCGCCCCAGCGCCGGCGGCAGCGGCTCCTCCGACGGCAACAGGTCCAGCAGCCCCAGCAAGGCGGCCGAGGGCTCCGCGGGCGAGAGCGAAGGTCTGCTCGGCGGAAACACCGGCGGCCTCCTGGACCCGCCGAAGGACACCGGCAACACCGGCGCCTCACCGTCCACGTCGACACCGAGCACCGAGCCCGCCGTCACCCTCCCACCGCTCCTCCCGGGCCTCCTGCCCGGCCTGGGCATCGAGGGCGAGGACGCGAACTAGCGGCCACGGAACCAGCCGTATGGCGATGGGGGCGCCCCTCTCAGGAGGGGCGCCCCCATCGCCGTACCGCTAGAAGGTCGCGCCATCAGAAGGTCGCACCGTCAGAAAAAGACCGACCGCCGCTGCACCAACAACTTGTACAGCGTGTGCTGGATCTGCTCCCTCACCTGATCGGTCAGGTTGAACATCAGCATCGGGTCCTCGGCCGCCTCCGGCGGATAACCGTCCGTGGGAATCGGCTCGCCGAACTGGATCGTCCACTTGGTGGGGAGAGGGATCGCGCCCAGCGGGCCCAGCCACGGGAACGTCGGCGTCAGCGGGAAATACGGGAAGCCCAGGAGGCGGGCCAGGGTCTTCGCGTTGCCGATCATCGGGTAGATCTCCTCGGCCCCGACGATCGAGCACGGGATGATCGGGGTGCCCTGGCGCAGGGCGGTGGAGACGAAGCCGCCGCGGCCGAAGCGCTGGAGCTTGTAGCGCTCGCTGAAGGGCTTGCCGATGCCCTTGAAGCCCTCCGGCATCACGCCGACCAACTCGCCCTGGCCCAGCAGCCGCTCGGCGTCCTCGGCGCAGGCCAGGGTGTGGCCGAGCTTGCGGGCGAGTTCGTTGACCACGGGCAGCATGAAGACCAGGTCGGCGGCGAGCAACCGCAGATGGCGCCCCGCCGGGTGGTGGTCGTGCACGGCGACCTGCATCATCAGGCCGTCCAGCGGCAGCGTCCCGGAGTGGTTGGCGACGATCAGCGCGCCGCCCTCGGACGGGATGTTCTCGACGCCCTTCACCTCGACCCGGAAGTAGTTCTCGTACACCGGGCGCAGCAGGGACATCAGGACCTGGTCGGTGAGCTCCTCGTCGTACCCGAAGTCGTCGACCTCGTAGTCCCCGGTGAGGCGGCGGCGCAGGAAGGCCAGGCCGCCCGCGATGCGCCGCTCCAGGCCGCCGTCGTCCTGGGGCTTCTGGGGCGGCTGTTCCTCACGTGTCACAGGAACATCATCCTGCGCGAAGGCCCGTCCGGGGAGAGGCTGGACCTCGCGTACCAGCGCGGATTCACCGCTCTTGCGCCGGCTGCCCGTACTCCGGCGCCGCTGCGGCCGCTGCACGGCGCTCCCACGGGACCGGTCGTCGTCGAACGGAATGACCTTGGCGTCCGCCATCGTTGATGCGCTCCTCAGTTGGCGCTCTGCGTCGGAAGGTGGCCCCCGCCCAGGGCGGGCAGCGCGGCGATCCGGTCGACGGCCCCCGCGAGGGCCTCCGGCGGCAGGAGTCCGGGACCGCGGCTCTTCGCGAAGTCCGCGAACGTCTCCGCCGTCGTGTACTTCGGCTTGAATCCGAGCGTCTCTCGCATCTGGTCCGTCGACACCACCCGGCCGTGCGTGAGCAGCCGGATCTGCTCGGGTGAGAAGTCCGACATGCCCAGCGTACGCACCAGGGAGCCCGCCCAGGTCACCGCCGGAAGCAGCAGCGGCACGGTGGGGCGGCCGAGCCGCCGGGAGCACTGTGAGAGCAGCAGGACGCCGTCGCCGGCGATGTTGAAGGTGCCGCTGTTGAGCGTGCCCCGCTCCGGCTCGTGCGAGCCGATGCGCAGCACGTCGATCACGTCGTCCTCGTGCACGAACTGAAGCCGCGGGTCGTAGCCGAACACGGTCGGCAGGACCGGCAGCGAGAAGTACGAGGCGAGGGGCGTGTCCGCGGTGGGCCCGAGAATGTTGGCGAACCGAAGCACACACACGGCGACGTCCGGCCGCCGCCGCGCGAATCCGCGCACATAGCCCTCGACCTCGACCGCGTCCTTGGCGAAGCCGCCGCTGGGCAGGGACTTGGGCGGGGTCGTCTCGGTGAAGACGGCCGGGTCGCGGGGCGCGGATCCGTACACGTTCGTACTGGACTTGACCACGAGCCGCTTGACGTTGGGGGACTTCTGGCAGGCACCGAGCAGCTGCATGGTCCCGATGACGTTGGTTTCCTTGACCGTGGTCCGGCTGCCGCTGCCGAGCGCGGTTCCGGTCACGTCCATGTGTACGACGGTGTCGGCGCCGCTCTCGGCCAGCACCCGCGCGATGGTGGGCTGCCGGATGTCGGCCTGGATGAAGTCGGCACCGCCCAGATGATGCTCGGGCGGGACTGCGTCCACGGCGACCACCCGGTCCACCTGTGGGTCACGCTGGATCCGTCGTACGAAACGGCCACCCAGTTGACGGGCCACTCCGGTCACGAGCACGACCTTGCCCAAGATCAGCGCCTTCCTTCCAGCACTCGTACCCTGCCGAGTTCCCCGTGTGCGGCCAACTTAGCGGTTCGGTGTTGCGCTGTGATGACCGCCCAATGCATGAAGTGACGAGAATTCCATGCGTACGACCAGACGGCGCAGACATCGCTCCAGGCATACGCACGAGGTTCGACCCTTCGCACACAACCCCACACGCCTCTCGCACATGACCTCGATACACGTGTGGCCCCCCACCGGATCTCGGATCTGGTGGGGGGCCACAAAGCACGCCACTTTCGCGGCGCGCCGCGCTTACTTCTTGTTGCGACGCTGAACGCGCGTGCGCTTGAGCAGCTTGCGGTGCTTCTTCTTCGCCATCCGCTTGCGCCGCTTCTTGATAACAGAGCCCACGACTACCCTCGCTCACTTCTCATCACTCGGCGTTGGGCGCCATGGGCCCATACGACCTACGAGGGGCTAGCCTACCCGCCCGAGCGCTGAGGTCGTAATCGAGGGGACAAGGGGGAATCCTGAACAGCCCTGAGGATCCCCCCTCGCCCACTGCCGTCAGGCGGTTTCCACCCCCACGTAGCTCTCGCGGAGATATTCGTGAACCGCTTGCTCGGGGACGCGGAACGACCGCCCCACCCGGATCGCGGGCAGATGACCGCTGTGCACCAGCCGGTACACGGTCATCTTCGACACTCGCATCACCGAGGCGACTTCCGCCACGGTAAGGAACTGAACCTCGTTCAGAGGCCTCTCGCCAGCTGCAGCCATGACACACCTGAACCTTCCGCACTCGACGGCCACCGGCTTCCCCTTCCGGTGACTCTTCGTCGCTGCGTGCTCACTCCCCAGACTAGGGGCGGGTGATGCGAGTGGGGAAGAGGTGCAGCCATCGGCGACCTACTGTGA
The DNA here is from genome assembly GCF_001270495.1 of Streptomyces viridochromogenes. GTDB lineage: Bacteria > Actinomycetota > Actinomycetes > Streptomycetales > Streptomycetaceae > Streptomyces > Streptomyces viridochromogenes_A. The sequence goes on along the minus strand of NZ_LGUR01000253.1, from coordinate 4,372 downwards.
CAGACACGCTCGATTGAGTACGTAGCGGGTAAGCGGCCGGTAGTAATCAGACCGCACAGCGTCATCAAGTGGAACGACGGCGGACACGGTCCCCTCGGCCTCCCCCACAAAGAGCGCGGGGTCATTCGTATCGGCGAGCCCAATGGCCTCAAACCCCAGCTGACCTGCCCCGCAGACCCAACCGTGATCCCCGATCACCAGCTCCGGCAACGGCCCGCCGGCCTCCGCCGCGCCGGCCAGCGCGGTACGAACCGGGAGCGGCGAGTGCGTGTGTGCGCCGGTCTCACGCCGGGGGCTCGGAGCGCCGGCTTCCCGCACCAACGCGACTCCTCGTACGTAGTCAAGGTTGTACGTGCGTAGGCCGAACCGGGTCGTTATGTCGACACAGCGACCATGCGCGGGGGTGAGAACGGCACATCCCGCCGCCGACAACGCGTCCGCCAACGCGGCGTAGAAGCCGAGCAGCCGATGCGGATGCCCGGTACCGAGCAACACGGGCGCCCTGCGCTGGGCGGCCTCACCCACGCGATCGGCAAAGGCACTCAGACCACTCAGAGTCCGTTCCGGATCGATCACATCCAGCCCGGACACACAATCCGGATCGGCCGAAACCCCACACCGATCCGCCATCAACTCGATCAAATCCCGCAGTCCCCAAGGCCACACAGGATCGAGCCCGATGAGCACCCGCGGATCCCGAGCCGCAAAGAGCCGATAACTCCTGAGACTCGCCTCCCGAGAAGTAGCCACACTCCCAGCAAGCCGAGCGGCCAGGAGATGGGCACGAAGGGCTCCGGTACTCACCACGTGAGCGATGGTGACGGACGAGACGGCACAGAAAGGTGGGAACGGGAAAACACCGCACAGTTGGGCTAACGCGGAGGCTGGCCTCACGGGCGGACGCGGGTCGGGGAGGCGCTCACCTGTCGACGCCGGTCCGCGCACCTCCAGCCCGTCCGGCGTTCGAGGACGAGTACAGCCGTGGGGCTTCGCCCGACCAGGCACTCTCGAGGACGAGGCCCCTTCAGGGCCGAAGCGGGGGTCCAGGGGGCGGCAGCCCCCTGGCGGGGTCGAAGGGGCGGAGCCCCTTCAAGGGATGGGACGGGTAAGGGCGGCGGGGGCGAAGAATTGCATTACCTCCACCGCCACCCCACCTACGCCAACAACCCCCGCAACGGAAACACCGCCCGCCGCGTCGCCAACACCGCCTGATCCAACCGATCCGCAGGGTCATACCCCGCATCCCAGCCGACCCACGAAACCGGCCACCGCCCATCAGTCATCCGCGCCGGCCCCAACTGCCGAGTCCGCGCAAAGACTTCCTGCCGCCACCCCTCCGGAATCATCGCCTCAGGCTCAATCGCCCGCCCCGCCACAATCCCCACCAAATGCGTCCACGACCGCGGCACAACCTCCACCACGGCATATCCACCCCCACCCAGCGCCACCCACTTCCCGTCGGCGTACTCGTGCGCCAGGTCATGACAGGCCACCTGCACGGCCCGCTGCGCGTCCAACGAAACAGCAAGATGAGCCAGCGGATCCTCAAAGTGCGTGTCAGCCCCATGCTGAGTCACCAACACCTGCGGCCGAAACTCAGCGATCAACTCCGGCACCACGGAATGGAACGCCCGCAACCACCCCGCATCCCCGGTCCCGGCCGGCAAGGCCACATTCACGGCCGTGCCCTCCGCGGCCTCGCCCCCGGTCTCCTCCGGCCACCCGGTCTGCGGGAACAACGTACGAGGATGCTCGTGCAACGAAATCGTCAGAACCCGCGGATCCTCCCAGAACGCCGCCTGCACCCCGTCCCCGTGATGCACATCCACGTCGATGTAGGCGACCCGCTCGGCCCCCAGCTCCAACAGCCGGGCGATAGCCAGCGAGGCATCATTGTAGATACAGAACCCCGACGCGCCCCCCGGCATCGCATGGTGCAGCCCACCCGCGAAGTTCACCGCATGCAGCGCCTCCCCCCGCCACACAGCCTCCGCCGCCCCCACCGACTGCCCCGCGATCAACGCAGACACCTCGTGCATCCCCACGAAGGCGGGATCATCCAGCGTCCCGATCCCATACGACTGGTCCGCGGCCGCCGGATCCACCGATGCCGCCTTCACGGCCTCGATGTAGTCCTCCCGATGGACCAGCCGCAACGTCGACTCACCGGCCGGCTGCGCCGCGACGACGTCCACGTCCTTGTCCAGCCCGAAGGCATCGACGAGTCTCCTGGTCAGGGCGAGCCGGACCGGGTCCATCGGATGGTCCCGACCGAAGTCATAGCCCGTTACTGCCTCGTCCCACATCAGCTGTGCGCGGCCGCTCATGCCCGTCACCGTATCGGTCCGGTTGAGCGGCGAACGACCGGGCGTACACAAGCGTCACCAGCACCAACACCATCGGCACCAACATCGCCCCGCGGTAGCTCCACGCATCGCCGAGCGCACCCACCAGGGGCGAACCGATCAAAAACCCCACGTAATTGAACACATTGAGCCGCGCGATAGCCGCATCCGAAGCCCCCGGACCGTACTTCTCAGAAGCGAGCCGCCCGGCCGCCGCGAACGTCTGCGGCACCAGCACACACAACCCCAGCCCGAGGAGCGTGAACCCCAACATCCCGACCCACGCCCCCGGCGCCCCCGCCACCACGGCGAACCCGCCGGCCGCCACCAACGCCCCCATCCGCACGACCGCGACAGCCCCGAACTTCCGCACCCCGAAGTCCCCGATGGCGCGGCCCAGCAGCGTGGTCACCATATAGACGTTGTACGGCACGGTCGCCAGCTGCTCCGAACTCCCCAGCACGTCCTGCAGATACTTCGCACTCCAGTTGGAGACGGTCGAGTCCCCGATATACGCGAAGGTCATCACCAGACACAGCGGCAGCAGCACCTTGAAGGAAACGGACGCCCCCGCGGCAGCCTCCTCGGCCACCACATCGGCACCGCCCCCGCCATCGACGTACCACCGACTCCCCACCAGCGCGGCCGGCAGCAACACCACCACAACGGGCAGATACGACACGACCAGCGCCAGATCCCAGTGCGCCCCCACCCAGGCCAGCGAGGCCCCCACGATCCCACCCAGGCTGTACACCGCATGGAAGCTGAGCATGATGCTGCGCCCGTACGACCGCTGCAGCCTCACCCCGAGCATGTTCATCGAGGCATCAAGCACACCCACGGCCAGCCCGAACACGGCAAGCGCGAGCCCGAGCTCCACCATCCGCTCCCCCGCCCCGACCCCGAGCAGCGCCAGGAGCACGACGGGCTGGGACCACCGCAACAACCGGCTCGGCGGTATCCGCTTCACCAGCCGCTCGGTCGTCACACTCCCGACGCCGGCCAGGATCGGCACGGCGGCAAGAAAGACGGGCAGCAACCCGTCGGAGACCCCGTACCGATCCTGAATGGCCGGAATCCGGGTCACAAGCAGGGCAAAGGCGACCCCCTGAGCGAAGAAGCTGAACGCCAACGAGGCCCTACCGCGCCGCAGCACATGCGTCATGGCGGCGAGCGTAAGGCCCCGGGATACTGGTGGGTAGATCCAGCCAAAGATGAATTTCCCTCAAGTTCAGCGGGCGCCACGGTCGGAAGCAGACAGAAGCAGGTCGACCAACTCCCCCATACCGGCGAAGAGTCGAGTGGCCCCGGCCAACCTCCCGGCAGGCGTCATCGCGGTGAACCCGTACACGTCCATCCCCGCCGCCAGGGCCGCCTGCACCCCCAGCGGGCTGTCCTCGACGACGACACACCGCTCCGGTACGACCCCCATCCGCTCAGCCGCGTACAGAAACAGGTCCGGCGCCGGCTTCCCCCGCCCCACGTCCTCCGAACTGAAGATCCGCCCCTCATCGAAGAACCGCTCAAGCCCCGTCGACCGATGCCCCACCCGAATCCGCTCATGACTCCCGGACGACGCCACGCAGTACGGCACCCGATCCCCGGCAAGCTTCTCGAGCACGTCGACGACGCCGACCACCGCCTTCAACTCCCGCTCGAACGCGGCGAACACGCGCCCATGAAAGACATCGTCAAAGCCCTCGGGAAGCCGCTGCCCCGTCCGCTCCAGCACCAGCTCATGAACCCGATGCATCGCCGAGCCCATGTAGTCCCGTATGGAGTCCTCATACGACGTCGGGTGCCCCAGCTCGGTGAGATACGCGGCGAGAAGCCGGTTGGAAATGGACTCACTGTCGACGAGCACGCCGTCGTTGTCGAAGATGACGAGTTCATAGCGCATGCCTACGAGCCTAATGGCCCAGAAATGCAGAAAGCCCCCGGACCGGTATCCCCGGCCGGGGGCTCTCTCAAAATTTGTTCGGCGGCGTCCTACTCTCCCACAGGGTCCCCCCTGCAGTACCATCGGC
>NZ_LGUR01000252.1 GCF_001270495.1 Streptomyces viridochromogenes | reverse complement strand
AGGTCGGGGTGGGCGTCGGTACGGCGGGTCAATGGGGCCTCCATGGACGGAAAGGGCGAAAGGTGATCGGCGGCTGCGCATGGCAGCCACCGATCACCTTTCGCCCTCAACCGAACTTGAGGTCAAGCCGTATCGTCTCGACTCAGTGGTGCCCGTGCCGTCGGCGCCGCAGCACTCCCGCCGCAACCACGGCCCCCACCGCCGCCCCGGCGATCAGCACCGGCCGCGGATGCCGCAGGCAGGCCTGGACGACGGTGCGGACGGGACGCGGGACGTTGTGCTCGACGGCATGGCCCGCGTGGGTCGCCCTGTCCTGGACGGTGTGGCCGGTGCGGGTCGCCCGGTCCTGCACCGTGTGACCGGCCTGGGCGGCCCGGTCCTGCACGACGTGCCCGGCATGCGCGGCCTTGTCCTGCACCACGTGCCCGGCACGGGTCGCCCGCTCCTGCACGGCGTGGCCCGCCTGGGCCGCGCTGCTGCGCAGTTGCACGGTCATCGCGCCCGCCTTGTCCTTGAGGTCGGCGGCGCGGGCCACGGCCCGGCCCTTCACGTCCGCCTTCCCGGCCAACTCCTCGACGGTGTCGCCGAGTTCGCCCCGGGTCCGCTCGATCTGGCGGCGCAGTTCCTCGGGACCCTTGGCCCCGCCCGTCTTCCCCGCCTTCTTGTCCGTCATCGGTGCGCCCTTCCCTTCATCTCCTCGACATCGGCCCTGACGCTGCCCAGAGCCTCCTCCGGTGTGGGAGGCGCGGCGCGGCGCAGCTGGGTGCGGCCGGTCGCGGCCAGCAGACCCGCGACGGCGAACAAGGCTCCCGTCACGATGAGCGCCGCGGCCCACACGGGCAGCGTCAGTGAGAGCGCGGCGGTGGCCGCCACGGCCAGGAACAGCACGCCTGCGTACGCGACGGCGCCCGCCGCGCCCAGCAGTCCGCCACCGCGGCCGGCGTGCCGGCCCTTCTCGGCGAGCTCCTCCCTGGCGAGGGCGACCTCCTGCCGCACGAGCCGGGAGAGCTGCTCGCCGGCCTGTCCTACGAGTTCGCTCACCGAGCGCTGCTCGTCGCGTGCCCGCTCGGGGGCCGTGGACCAGGTCACGGTGTTCCGCCTCCTCTCGGTTCGGAACACCCCGGGTACCCGCTGCGGCCCCCGCTACCCCTTCCGTCCGCCGCCCGGCCCGCGCTCACCCAGCCGGGCCAGCTGGGCCTGGAACCAGTCGAGGCGGGCCTGCAACAGCGCGGCCTCGGCGGTGAGTTCGGGCACGCCGAGCTCACCGGCCGCGGCGAGGTCGACGGCGGCCGCGGACGCCCCCTGCCCGGCCGCCACCCGCAACCCGTCCCCCGCCAGCCGGGCGAACCCGGCGAGCGAGACGGACGTACGGCCGCGCAGGCAGCCCGCACAGGAGGGAGCGAGCGCGCGCCAGCCGGGGCGGCCCCAGCCGGCGTCGGCCAGGGCGGCGGCGACCGTACCGCAGGCGCAGGGGCCGACCGTGGCCGTGCGCACCCGCTGACGGGCGTAGCGGAAGCCGCGCTCGAAGCGGATGTACCGGCCCAGCACGGTGACTTCGAGCAGTACGGCCGCCCGGTGCTCGGCCGTGCACAGCAGTGCCTCGGCCGCCGTACGGTCGTGCACACAGTGGAAGCCGCAGTCGCAGCGGCGGCTCGGTGCCCGGTGCCGCAGGCCGTAGACACAGGAGGCGTCGGCCAGGACCCCGTACGGCAGCGCGCCGCCGAGCGACACACCGGTGAACCCCGCCCGGGTGCCGTCCGTGGACAGCATCGGGTGGGCGATCTTGTATCCGGTCGGCGGCTCCGTCGGGCGTTCCTCCGGAAGCCGCAGCCTCACCGGGTGACCGGAACCTCTTCGGGCGCCTCAAGCCCCTCGATCTCCTCGGGGAGCCGGAGTTCGGGCTCTTCCTCGCGGGTCTGCGGCCGCTCTTCCGCGATTCCGGTGGCGAGTGCCTTGCCGAGCTTCATGACGCCTCCCATGACCAGGGGCCGATGACCGTCCTGGCCATAGTGACCCATGCCGCCCGAGTTGGACATAGGGCCTGCGAGTGACCCAATGGGCCCGCACCTCACAGCAACTCTTATCGATACCTCGTAGAAGAATTAAGTGGAGCTTCACGGTTGACCTGCCGAGACTACTTCCATGACGACGACGCCCTCCCCCGCCCCGCCCTTCGGCCGCGCCCTGTGCGCCATGATCACGCCCTTCACCGAGGCGGGATCGCTGGACCTCGACGGCGCGCAGCGGCTGGCCGACCGGCTGGTGTCCGAGGGGTGCGACGGGCTCGTGCTCTCGGGCACGACGGGCGAGTCGCCGACCACGACGGACGCCGAGAAGTCTGAGCTGATCAGGGCCGTGCGGGAGGCGGTGGGCGACCGGGGGTCGGTCGTCGCGGGTGTGGGCACCTTCGACACCCGGCACACCGTCGAGCTGGCCCTGGCGGCCGAGAAGGCGGGCGCCGACGGCCTGCTGGTGGTCGCGCCGTACTACAGCAAGCCCCCGCAGGACGCCGTCGAGGCGCACTTCCGCGAGGTCGCGGACGCGGCCGGACTGCCCCTCGCGCTGTACGACATCCCGGGCCGCACCGGGACCCGGATCGAGCCGGAGACGCTGATCCGGCTCGCCGAGCACCCCCGGATCGTGGCGGTGAAGGACTGCTCCTACGACTTCCTGGGCGCCCAGAAGGTGCTGTCACGCACGGAGTTGGCGTACTACGCGGGGTGCGACGAGCACAATCTGGCGCTGTACGCGGTAGGGGGCGCCGGATACATCAGTACGGTCGCCAATGTCGTCCCCTCCCGGCTGCGGGCGGTACTCGACGCGTTCGAGGCGGGCGACACCCCCGTGTCCGCCCGCCTCCAACAACGTGCCACGCCGCTCATCGAGTTGATGATGTCGGCGGGGCTGCCCGGCACCGTCACCGTGAAGGCCCTGCTCAATGAACTGGGCCTGCCCGGGGGTCCCGTCCGCGCACCGCTGCGGCCCGCCGGCCGCGAGGCGGTCGACGAACTGCTGGCGGCGTACCAGGAGTTGGTCACCGACTGATCAGCAGTCGGTGACCAACAGTCGGCCTGATCAGCGCTCGGCGAAGACGGGCTCCCAGCGCCCGGCGGCACCGTCGTTACCCTTGCGGAAGCCGCTGAGGGGGACGGTCTTGTCACTGCCGATGGTGACCTTCACGAGCCGCTGATGGAACTCGTTCTTGCCGTCCGCCGCGATGTCCCAGGCGATCAGCGACGTGTCGCCGACCCAGGCGAGCAGCTGCTGCCCGCGCACCTCGGTCTTCTGACCGGTGCGGGCGTCGATGACCCAGGAGGACGTCTTCCACTTCTCACCCGCGAAGTCACCGGCGACCAGCCTGCCGCTGGGCGACTGCCACGCGTCGACGTACCACTGCAGGTGCTTCTGGTCCGCCGGTACGTCGACCTCGGCGCCCGTGAGGTCGTAGAACTGCTTGCCGATTTCTCCCATGGGGTTCCCGGCCCAGACATGCCTGCCGTCGGGGCTGAGGGCGAAGTCCTGGCGGGCGTTGATGAAGCTGTCACCCATGGGGTCGTTCGGGTCGCTTTCAAGCTTGACCTCGCTCCAGGAGCCCTTGCCGGAGGCCACGTCGATGACGTAGAAGCCGGTGCGGCTCGACGGCTGCCTCTGGTCCCAGCCGTCGGAACCCGCCATCTTGACCAGCTGGTCGGGGTTCTCGCCGTAGGTCGTCGCGACCAGCTTCAGACCGTCGCGCGAGAAGGAGAGTCCGGCGACCTTGTGGTCGACCTGGATCCATCGCGCGACCTTGCCGGTGGCCAGGTCGAGCAGGCCGATCCGCGAGGCGGGCAGGTTCCGCTCCAGCACGGCCGCCGTCTTCATACCCGGCGCGACGGCGACGTAGGACCACTTGGTGGTCTTCACATACCTGTCCGTCTCCTGGTCCAACAGCCAGTAGTCGCGGACGCGTTCGGCCTGCTCGGCGGAGTGCTTGACGGTCCGGGGGACGTAGTAGGCGGCCAGTACTGTGTTCCCGGCCGAGATCAGGTCGCGCGGCGGCGACTGGTCCGGGTGCGCGACGTCCTTGCTCTTCTGGACGACGTCCGCGGGCCGCACGTCCTCCTTCCCGGAGTCCAGCAGCGGCACCGCCACGCCGATGGCGACCACGGCGGCGGTGGCCGCGACGACGGAGGCGATCCGCCGGGTGCGCCGGCGATGGCGGACCACCAGGACCCGGTCGGCGAGCCCCGCTCCGGCAGCCGTCTGTTCGTCGGCCAGCTCCCGCAGGGAGTCCCGCACGAGTTCCTCGACGTTCACGGTCGTACCTCCACGGGCGAGAAGTCACGGGAGGGCCGCGACTCGACGTCGGCCGGGCCCAGGGCCGCCAGCTCGGGCGCGAGCGCGCGCAGCCGGGCCAGCGAACGGTGGGTGGTGGACCGTACGGTGCCCACGGAACAGCCCAGGACGCGGGCCACGTCGGCCTCGGGCAGGTCCTCGAAGTAGCGCAGCACCAGCACGATGCGCTGCCGTGCCGTCAGCCGGGCCAGCGCCCCGCGCATCAGCAGCCGCAGCTCCGTGTCGGGCGCGGCGTCCGGGCTCGCGCCGGTCTCGGGCGGCTCGGCGACGGTGAGTTCGCGCCGACGCCACTTCAGCCGCCAGCGGCTGATCTGCTGCCGGTACAGGATCTGCCGTACGTACGCCTCCGGCTCGTCGATGCGGTGCCAGCGGTCGGCCGCCTTGACCAGGGCGTTCTGCAGAAGGTCCTCCGCGGCGTGCCGATCGCCGCCGCTCAGCAGCACCGCGGTCCTCAACAGCGCGGACGACCGGTTCTCCACGAACTCCCGAAACCTGTCCTGCGCTTCGGCATCCATCGTCACCTTCTCTTCCCCCGGGCCGGCCCGGCGCCCGCCTCTCCTACTCCTGGTGACGCGTGCGGCGGGCCGCCGCTATGCCGGCACACGGAAAAAAGATCCGTGCACGGGCCGGGGCCCGTACCGCACAGGATGCGGTACGGACCCCGGTGTACGCGATCAGCCCCATGTGTACCCGTCACCGAAGAGCAGGAAGTGCTCCAGCACATCCTCCATCGGGTCGTCCACCTGGCCCACGTTGACCAGCCCGATACGGGGGCCGTTGTGCGAGGCCGTGTTGGTCTCGTCGGCGTACGCGCTGCCCGCCGGCAGCCAGCACGCCGCCCCCGCGGCCAGTGTCCCCACGACCAGGCGGAGTACGACCCTGGTCCGCGCGCTCGTCTTCACTCGACCGGTCATCGGTCCTCATTTCGTCGGTTCGGCGTGTGATCGGAAACTGCGTCCAACCGTTCATCTGCCTGGACCGCGACGAGGTCACGTGGAGTAACCCGTACGTGATGGCGCCGGGTTGCCGCGGCCCGGCCGCCCGCCTCGCCGCCCATAGCCAACTCGGCTGAATTTCCTGGCCGTCAGTAGGCTGACGCGGCATCACCTCATCGCTACCGGCTTGCCTTGGAGAACCCTTGCCACCGCTCCGGCGAATCACCGCCCGCAACGCCCGCTTCCAGCAGTGGGAGTCGCTGCTGACCAACCGGAACAAGCGGACGCGAGCGCGTGAGTTCCTGGTGCAGGGTGTTCGTCCGATATCGATGGCAGTCCGGTACGGCTGGCCCGTCAAGGCGCTGATATACGACGACAAACGGACGTTGTCGCAGTGGGCGGAGGATCTGCTGCGGTCCGTCGACGCCGAGCGGATCGCCATGGCGCCGGACATGCTGGCGGACCTCGGGGAGAAGAGCGAGAGCGCGCCGGAGCTCGTCGCCGTCATGGAGATGCCGGACGACGATTTCGGTCGGTTAACGCCCGGCGACGACTTCCTGGGCGTCCTGTTCGACCGGCCGACCAGCCCGGGGAACATCGGCAGCGTCATCCGGTCCGCGGACGCCTTCGGGGCGCACGGGCTCATCGTGTCGGGACACGCCGCCGACGTGTACGACCCCAAGTCCGTGCGGGCGAGCACGGGGTCCCTGTTCGCCGTACCGGCCATACGCGTTCCCTCGCCCGGTGACGTGACGGCCTGGATCGACGCACGGCGGGCCATGGGGCAGTCGATCGTCCTGGTCGGCACGGACGAGAAGGGGGACTGCGACGTCTTCGACTTCGACTTCACCCAGCCGGTGCTGCTGCTGATCGGCAACGAGACGTCCGGGCTGAGCAGCACCTGGCGGGACCTGTGTGACCACACCGTCAGCATTCCGATGACCGGCTCGGCGAGTTCACTGAACGCCGCGAACGCCGCGACCGCCGTGCTGTACGAGGCTTCCCGGCAGCGGATCGCTGCGAGGAAGCGTGCGGCCTGACGGGAGAGCGTCGGCGAAAGAAACGCGACAAATGAAACGAGGTGCTCGCTCGGGAGGCTGTCGAGCCTGCGGCGCTCCGTATCACACAGCCGAGTTGGCCGCCGAGACGGACGCGGCCGGGCGTCGGCTGGTGGTCCGCAACGGTCACCACCGGTCCCGCACCGTGACCATCGCCGCAGGTTCCATCGAGGTCACAACGTCACCTTCGACGGCACCGCCCGGACCCGGGACATCAGCCACGGCGAAATGCTCCGCAGTGGCATCGACCAGCGGCTCACCATCAGCCCCTGCGGCATGCGCTACGCGTACCAGGGCGTGAACCTCGCCGCCATCGGCCCCTGCGACCCGCTGCCCTGGCGGCTCGGCCTGCTGAGGAGCCGCCGCGTGCAGAACCGGGCGCCCAAGCCGGTGATACGGGACCGGCACGGGGCGGCAGGGCGTGAGTCAAGGGGTTTGTCCGCTCTCGCCGGCCGGGGCCGGTTCCGGGCGGTGGATGCCGCGTGGGCGGTAGCCCAGGAGGTCGGCGAGGCCGAGCAGGTCGGCGAGCAGCCAGATGATGGCGAGCCACATCTCGGTGCCCTGCAGCCCGGGTGCGCGGCCCGGGCCGGTGCCGTCGGGCGTGGGACCGAACGCGAAACCCTGTCCCGGATGCCAGCGCCGGAGGGCGGCGCCGAGCTGGTCCGCCGCCCAGGCACGGGCCTCGTCGGCGCGGTGGGCGGTCTGCCGGGCGCACAGCCACAGGGGGTGGGCGACGTCCAGGACGTTGCAGGCGTTCTCCCGGCCGGGAGAGAAGTGGCGTGCGTCGCGCGCATGGTCGAGAACGGTGTCTATGACCCGCTCGGCGTACGGCACCGGCAGGTCGAACTGGGCGAAGGAGCCGCGGGTGAGCCGGTAGTAGCCGTTGACCATCTGCAGGCGTCCGCCCTCGGGGGTGGGAGAGCCCCACATGCCGGTCCACGGGTCGGCATGGGTGTGCAGCCAGCCGAACAGCGCCTCCAGCGCCCCCGGTTCGGCCGGTTCCCCGCCCAGGCGCCGGTTCCAGTGCGCCGCGGTGGCCCAGGCGTCCACCCACGACCCGGCGCGCCAGGCGCGGTCCCGCCAGGGCAGTGCGGACAGGCGCCGGACCAACTGGTCCGCTGTGGTGTCCCGCACCGGGCGCAGCGGGTGGGCGAAGGAGCTGCCGAGCAGATCCAGCGCGTAGCCCACGCACAGCACGTGATAGGCGCAGGCGCCGTCGTCCGGCAGCCCGGTCGGGCCGGGCGGGCCGGGCGGGCCGGGCGGCGCGGGTGCCTCGCCGTACTCGGGCACCAGGCCGGTGGCGGGATCCTGCAGTGCACGCAGCCGCGCCGCGTGTTCGGCGGCCGGCAACTGCGGGGGAGCGGTGCCGAGGAGCAGGTCGGCGATCTCCACCGCGTCGCAGTGCGCCCGCACGGTCGGCTCGGAGCCGGGCTGGTCGACGTAGCGTCCGGCGTCCGCAAGCCAGCAGCGGGCCAGCAGGCCGGGAACCTCCGCGCGGGCGGTCTCGGCGAACTCCGGCAGTCGGCCGGCGAGCGGCGCGCCGGAACGCGGGGCCTTGCCGCGCGCGTCCCGGCGGTCGCGGATGCGGCGCGCGGGGTTGCCGGCCGCCACCGTCCACGCGGGCAGGTCCTTGGTGACCACCGCGCCGGCGCCGACGACGCAGTGGTCTCCGATGGTGACGCCGTCCACGACGACCACGTGGGAGCCGATCCACACGTCGTCGCCCACGGTGATGCCGCGGCTGGTGACGGGCTGCCGATGGACCGGCAGATCAGGCGCGGCGCCGTGGTTGAAGCCGAGCAGCGAGCTGTGCGCGCCGATGCGTACGCCGTCGCCCAGCGTGACGGTGCCGCGCACCACGGCGAACGGGTTGACCGAGCAGTCGGCGCCCGTGCGCACGTCGTCCGTGACGTAGGCGTGGGCCGCGATGTACGACCGGTCGCCCAGGTGCAGCCGCTTTGGATACACGGCCGCGGTCGCCGCGACGAAGCACCCCTCGCCGAACCGCACCTGCCCAGCGCCGAGCAGCCGCTTCTGCCGCTCCTGCTGTGCCGCGCGCTGCCCTTCGGAAGCCTGTTTGCCGAACAGCCAGGGACAGTGGTCGAAGAGGCCGTCGTCGCTCGCGGACTGCTGCAAGGGATGCTCCCCGGTGGCTGCGCGGGACGGTCCCCGCTTGCTGTCCGGATCATTGTCCGACGCCCTGCCCGGCCTTGACCAGTACGGTGCAAGATCGCCACCTGGATCACCGACCTCCACAACACCAGGCGACTACACGGCGTGTGCGGGTTCAAGAGCCCGATCGACTACGGACGTGACTACCGAGCCGCCCTCGCCGAGGGACCGGCGGCATAGATCGTCTCCACGCCACGAGGCGATTGACAAGGAGCTGATCACCCGGCTCCTGGCGGACACCTGCGAGATCCACGGCGCCAAGGATGACGCCCAAGCGCATCACATTCGCGCCCTCGCCGAGCTCGCGCCTGCTGGACGGCCACCGTCCGACTGGGCACGCGTCATGCTCGACCGGCGCCGCAAGGCCGTTGTGACCTGCGACGCCTGCCATGACCGTATCCACGAGGCACGGACGGCCAGGTGATTCACGCCGTGATCACGGGAGAGCCGGATGACCGGGAAACCGTCACGTCCGGTTCGGCAGGAGGCCGCGCGGAACAGGACCTGCACCGGCAGGCACCTCGCCGCGCGGCCGACCCCACCGGCAAGCGGGCTTCACCCAGGCTCCGCGCACGTACGTGTTCCACTCCCCCGGCGGGTTCAGCGCACGGTCACGCTTCTTGATGTCGGCGGACGGGAAGCCGTACACGGCCCCGGTGGTGCGGTCCGGGGTGCCGGTCGCGTCGAGCTGGATCTCGTAGCCGTTGTCCACGGCCGACCACGGGTCGTCCGGGGGCGGGAAGCCCACGAACACACCGGAGTTGTCATCGCCGGAGGCAGTGGCCGGCTTCCGGTCGAGCTGGAGCGAGCACGACGTGAACTCCGACCCGGCGTGCCAGAGCATCCCGAGGCCGCCGGCCGACGTCGGTGTTCCGTCGTCGCTCAGCTCGAAGGCGCCCGGTGCCGCTTGCCGCCATGCCGACAGCGACGCGGCCGTGCCGTCGAAGAGCGGCCGCTAGCCGTTCTTCGGCCGGCAGTCCGCCTCGACGGCGCCGGTGGCCCACTGGATTCCGCCCAACAGGTGCTGACGGACGGCGGGTTCGGCGAAGGACTCCTTGCTGTGGCCGACGCCGGTGTAGAAGGAGCGGCCGCCCTGGTAGTTCTGGCACCAGGCGATCGGATGGTCGCCGTTCATGTTGCCGCCCCAGTACGAGGACTCGTCGAGGGAGGCCAGGACGCGGACCCGTTCCCGGGGATTCGAGCGGAAGTTGTACCACTCGTCGGTGCGGTTCCAGGTGGTGGGCAGGTTGGCGGTCGCCGGGTGGGCGCGGTCCTCGACGTGCACCGTGGCACGCATCGGCCACCACGGATGCGACTCGAAGTAGGCACCGACGAGCCCGCCGTAGAACGCCCAGTCGTACTCGGTGTCGGCGGCCGCGTGGATGCCGACGTAGCCCCCGCCACTGCGGATGTAGCCCTCGAAGGCCGTCTCCTGGGCGGCGTTCAGGACGTCACCGGTCGTCGACAGGAACACGACCGCGTCGTAGCGCCCGAGGTTGTCGGCCGTGAAGGCCCCGGCGTCCTCCGTCGCGTCGACCGTGACGCCGCCCGTCTCGCCGAGCTGTTTCACCGCCGCGATACCGGCGGAGATCGAGCCGTGGTGGAAGCCGGCCGTCTTGGAGAACACCAGCACCCTTGTGCCGTCCTGCTTCGCCTGTGACACGGCCGGTCCCGAGACGCAGCCCAGGAGCACGGCCGCTCCGACGACTGATGTTGTCAGTCGGTTGATCGATCGCATGCTGTGTATGTCCCTCTCATCCGGTGGTGAATGTGAAGTCGAGTGGCGACCTCTGCGTACTCGCTCGGCTCCGCGTTGCCGAGCAAGAGCGCGAAACAGGGCAACGGAGCCTCGGGGGTGATGAGTTGGTACTCCGCGGCAACCATGGCGAACCGGACCCGGATGCGTTCGTCACAGCGGACATGGGTGTGGTCTCCGTCGACATGGGGGGCGGGGAGGCCGTTGGAGCGGAGTGTCCGGAGACGCTACTTGAGCGATCCCGCTCGCAGGTCGACTGCCGTGAACTGTGGGGATTCCCCTGCGGCTTGATAAGAACTTGCGGCCGGCCGGTTCGCGACGTCGAGGGGATGAGCGTCAAACGCGCGACCAGGTGCCGTGTGCGGCAGGCGATTCACATCACCTTGCTCGCGTCGCCTTGGTACTGCCGGTCAGCCTGGCGTCGAGATCCTGTCCGGCATGGGTCAGGAAGGCGCTGTTGTGTCTGATCGGCGATTTCGACACCGGCAGGGTTGTGCACTCGCAAGCACGCCCGACTCGGACATCCGAACCAGCCGACCAAGCGCACAGCCCGCTCACACTCGCTTCCGCCCACCGGGCTTCGAAGCTGTCCAGAGACCATGAGCCTCCAGCGGACACCACCGGGGCACCGGCCTGATCATCCCGCACCGCCGCGAACGCGGAGAGGCTGAATCCGCGGCCGGGTCAACTCCCGTCCGTAGTGACGAAGTGCGAGGAGCACCGAGCCCCCGCCCGGCTGGACCTTGTACCCCTTGCACGATTCAGGCGTTTTCGCCCCACTCCCCCTGAGTACGGCAGTGTCCCACGACGGCCACCTCGGCATCCAAGCGTTTTCCAGCCGATGAGGACGCCAAGGGGACCTCAATTGGCAGGACGTGCACAGGGATTGACGTAGAAATCGCTTACCACCTACGGTCCTCCCGGAATCGCGGACACCTTTCGGAATCTCGAACGTCTGGCGTCGGTACGCCCTACGAGAACAAGGAGTCGAAGCGGGATGGGCCCACAGCGAAGACTCGGCTGGATGTCGCTTGCCGCGGCAACCACCATGGCACTCGCGGCCGGAGTGATCACCGCCCCCGCCGCCCACACCGCGGACGATCCCGTGGAGGTCGTGGTCAACGGGGACGACGTTCGCGCCGACAACGTGAACGGTTTGACCTACAAGGGCCTCGGCGTGCTCAGCTGCAACAGCACGAGCAACCTGCTGATGGACTACAAGGCGGAGCATCCCGACCGGTACTGGCAGCTCATCCGCGTGCTGTTCGGTGGGAAGAACCCCCTGATCAACCATGTCAAGGTCGAGATGGGTTCGGACACGAACACGTCCACCGGTTCCGACCCGGCGACCATGCGCACCGCGGACGAACTCGCCGACGCGTCGCGCTCCCCGGGCTTCCAGCTGGCAGCGGACGCCAAGACGGTCAACCCGAAGCTCAAGGTCTCGATCCTCCGCTGGGTCATGCCCCGATGGGTCCAGAACGAATGGAACAAGGGCACCGGCTCCGATGAGATGTACAAGTGGTACAAGGAGACGATTCTCGACGCGTACGAGAAATACGGGTACATGGTCGACTACGTGAACCCGGACACGAACGAGACGCATGATCCGGACGAGGCCTTCATCAAGTGGTACAAGAAGGCGATTGTGGCCGACACGGACTTCGCCGATCCCCGCTACGGCGTCCCGGCGAAAAAGCGGGAGCAGGCCGAGAATGCCTACCGCAGCATAAAGATCATCGCCGCCGACGAGAACACCACCCACAATTTCGGGCCGGCGATGCTCAGCGACGCGGAACTCTTCGGCATGGTCGACGCGGTCGGCTACCACTACAACACCGATGACCGGCGCGACGGGCCCGTCGGCAGCGACACCCATCTGCCGTACACCAGGCTGGCGACCGGTGAGAACAAATACAACGAGGACAAGGAAGTCTGGTACAGCGAGGGAGTCGCCTCCTTCGGCTACACCGACTACCGCGTCAACAACACCGAGGGGCCGAACGGAACGAGCACCGGTATCGGCGGCGTCCAGAGCGCCCTCGACCTCGCGAACCGCTCCGTCAAGAGCTACGCCAACTCGAAGCGGACGCACTACATCTTCCAGCCGGCGATCGGCTCCTTCTACGAAGGCGCGCAGTACAGCCACAAGGAACTCGTCAGCGCGCGTGACCCGTGGTCGGGCCACCTCCACTACGACGCGGCCCTCTATGTGATGCAGCACTTCACCCAGTTCGCCAAAACCGGCTGGGAGAACGACACGAACACGGCGGGCATCTGGCGCACCGTGCCGGAGGCCAGTTACAGCGGGGTGAGCGGCACCGAGAACGTCGACGGCTCGAACGGGGCCCCGAGTTACATGACGCTCGCGGACCCCCGTAAGAAGGACTTCTCCACGATCGTCGTCAACGACAGCGACCAGCCCAAGACCTACCGGATCAAAGCCGAGAACATGCGACTCGGTTCCGACCCGACCATGGAGATCTGGGAAACCCGCGGACCGGACGCGGGCCGGCCCTACGACGCGAACTTCAAGCACCTCGTCGACGAGATCCGGCCCGGCAGCGACGGGTACTACACCCACACGGTCGAGCCGAGGTCGATCGTGACCCTGACGACGCTCGACAAGAGCCACGACAAGGCGACGAAGCAACGCCTGCCCGGGTCGTGGGACCGCACGGTGCTGGACACCGACGCGAGCGGCACCAAGCACAACACCCGCGACAACGTCCTGTACGCCGACGACTTCGGGTACGAGGAGGAGGGCAGGGTCCAGGTCGGCACCGGCAACGGCGCGCACAAGACGCCCCAGCCCTACCTGAGGTCGCGCGGCAACCAGCCACGCTTCATGGTCGACCAGACCGGCGCCTGGGAGGTCGGTGCGGACGCGAGCGGCGACAACGTCCTGTACCAGTACATGGACCAGTCCATGAAGGACACCGGCGCCTGGAACCGCCACACCCCGAACACGACCGTCGGCGACTTCCGCTGGGAGAACTACCGCGCCACGGTCGACGTCTCGTTCCCCGACCCGGCCGGCGGACTCGCCTCCCTGGGCGTCCGTCAGCAGAAGGGCATGGCGATCAGCGACGCCGCGTACAACGTGCGCATCGCACCGACCGGCGCCTGGACGTTCTACGAATACGGCAGGGCCGTCGAGTCGGGAACGGTCGCGGCGTCCGACGGCTACCGCCTCGCCATCGAGGCGAAGGGCGCGACGATCACGACGTACATCGACGGCAAGGCCGTCTCCACGTACCAGGACCCGACTCCGCAGACCGAAGGACGCGTCAAGCTCGGATCCGACTTCCACAAGACGGCGTTCGACAACCTGAAGGTCGAGAAGATCGACGGGTACACGCCCTACGCCCGCGCACAGCTCGACAACATGGACAGCTCGGTCACCTACGACGGCACGTGGAGCAGGAAGGCCTCCTTCGGCGACGCGATGGACTGGTACCGGTCGACGTCGACCGGCACGACCGCCGGTTCGTCGTTCACCGTCCCGTTCACCGGCACGGGCATCGACGTCATCGGCGGCAACGACGGCACCGCCGTCCTCGACGTCTACGTCGACGGAAAGCTGATCGCACGGGACGCGAAGACGGCCGCGACCGACAAGCGCCTCGCGACGTACGCGCTGCGCGGTCTGCCCGACGGCGCGCACACGGCGAGGTTCGTCCTCAAGTCCGGAAAGATCGTCCTCGACGCGTTCAACGCCATCTCCGGGGACGTGGACAGCACGGTGGACACGACACCGATCCGGGGCGCCCTGGAGAAGATCGGACGTCCGGAGCGGGCGGACTTCACGGCCGACTCCTGGACCCTGTTCGCCTCCGCGTCGTCGGCGGCGAAGGCCGCCGTGACGGGACGGCAGAAGGGCCTTGACGCCATCGGCGTCGAGCAGATCACGGACCGGCTCGAAGAGGCTCACGACCGGCTGGTGCGCAAGGACGGCACCGCGACCCAGTAGGTGCCCTGGGCCTGCGGGCCAGTAGGCGCTCTGGTCCTGCGGGCCCCATGCGTTCGTCGTAAATGTTCAAGGGGCCGTATCGGATTCCTCCGATACGGCCCCATGCCCCTTGTATGAGGGCGAGTCGCCGTCCGCAGGGCGCGGCGAACCGCGCCCGCACATACGACACTGCTCGCCCACCGGGCCGCCGGACAGTTTTTGTTATGCACCGGTGCGGCGCGCGTCTCCTTGGTACGGGACCGCAGAAGAACCAGGAGACAGTTCGATGGCGCAGGCCACCACAGACCGTTCGCTCAGCCGTCGCGGGATGCTGAAGCTCGCCGGCGCGGCCGGTGCCGGCGCCGGTGCGATCGGGGCGGCCACGGAGACCGCCTCAGCCGTGCCGACGGCCCCGAAGGGCGGGTTCGCCCACCCGGCGCTGCTGCACACGCAGGCCGACTTCGACCGGATGGCCGAGAAGGTCAAGGCGGGTGCACAGCCCTGGACGGACGGCTGGGAACGGCTGCTGAGCAGCCGGGACTCGGCGACCGACTACCTGCCACGGCCCGTCGCGACCGTCATCCGCGGCGGCGAGGGCGCGAACGTCCACCTGCTGTTCCGGGACACCGCCCAGCCATGAGGAGTTCGTAGTCAGCCAGGTGAACGTTGCGTGGCCGAGTCAGCTGGACACTGGCCTCGCCACCGTCACCCGGTCCAACGGCATGAGCGCCCTCCCGGGCCGTCCTCGGGCCGTGGAAGGGCGCTCAACGTTGACCGACGTCGACAGCTGCCGACAGCTCATCAGCAGGTCAGGACGTTGATCGGTTAGGCGGCCGCAGGTCACGGCCGCCGATGATCAGTTGTGGCTGTGCAGGATCTCGTTCAGCCCGCCCCACACCGCGTTGTTCGGGCGGGCCTCGACGGTGCCGGTGACCGAGTTGCGGCGGAAGAGGATGTTGGAGGCGCCCGACAGCTCGCGGGCCTTGACGATCTGGCCGTCGGGCATCGTGATGCGGGTGCCGGCGGTGACGTACAGGCCGGCCTCGACGACGCACTCGTCGCCGAGCGCGATACCGACGCCCGCCTCGGCGCCGATCAGGCAGCGCTCACCGATGGAGATGATCACGTTGCCGCCGCCGGACAGCGTGCCCATCGTCGACGCGCCGCCACCGATGTCGGAGCCGTCTCCGACGATGACACCCGCGGAGATGCGCCCCTCGACCATGGAGGTGCCCAGGGTGCCGGCGTTGAAGTTGACGAAGCCCTCGTGCATGACGGTGGTGCCCTCGGCGAGGTGGGCACCGAGGCGGACCCG
This sequence comes from Streptomyces viridochromogenes, assembly GCF_001270495.1. Lineage (GTDB taxonomy): Bacteria > Actinomycetota > Actinomycetes > Streptomycetales > Streptomycetaceae > Streptomyces > Streptomyces viridochromogenes_A. Next base: position 34,789 of record NZ_LGUR01000252.1, on the reverse strand, counting down.
GTCGGCGTCGGCGATGCGGACGCCCTTGGGGGCCACGTAGTCGGTCATCCGCGGGAACTTGTCGATCGAGGTCACCTGGAGGTGCAGGCCCTCGGCTCGGGCGTTCAGGCGGACCTTCTCGACGTCGTCGACGGCGACCGGGCCGAGGGAGGTCCAGGCGACGTTGGCGAGGAAGCCGAACTGGCCCTCCAGGCTCAGGCCGTGCGGCCTGACCAGGCGGTGGGAGAGCAGGTGCAGGCGCAGGTAGACGTCGTGCGCGTCGATCGGCTTCTCGTCGATCGAGGCGATGACCGTGCGGACCGCGACGACCTCGACGCCCCGGCGGGCGTCCGGCCCGATCGCCTTCGCGGCACCCTCACCGAGCAGCTCGACGGCGCGCTCGGCGGACAGCCGCTCACTGCCGGAGGGACCCGGCTCGGCGGCGAGCTCGGGCGCGGGGAACCAGGTGTCGAGAACGGTGCCGTCGGCGGCGATCGTGGCGAGGCCGGCGGCCACGGCGCCGGTGGTGCGAGGAGCAGTCGTGTCGGTCATGAGGGCAACCTAACGTGACGCTGCCCGCTCGGGCGAACCGGTGGACAAGGCGTCTCACGTGCCGGGCGGCCTTGGGCGACCTGCCTGTGGTGCCCCTCTGGGGGAGTCTGAGGACGAGGCCGTTCAGAGGCCGAGGGGGCCGAGCGGGAGCTGGGGCGACATCAGGCCGAGGGCGAGGGCGGAGCCCCTCACGGGGTCCGGGGGCAACGCCCCGGCAGAGTCCGAGGACAACGCCCCCGGCAGAGTCCGAGGGCAACGCCCCCGGCAGGGTCAAGGCGCAACGCCCCCGGCGGGGTTGAAGGGGCAGCGCCCCTGGGGGACGGGACGGGTAGGGGCGGCGGGGGCGAGGAGCGCAGCGGCACCACCCCCGCCACGCGGCCCACCCGGCACCGGTCACGGAATGACCCGCGCCAGCACCTCCCGCGCATACCCCTCGTCATACGGCACCTCCGTGAGCAGCACCTGAAGGCAGATCCCGTCCATCAGCGCCACCAGCGCCCGCGCCGTGACCGCGTCCGTTCGGCGGGACAGCCGCTCGGCGAGATCCCGCGCCCACTCGGCCGCGACCGGGCGCAGGGCGGGCCGGCGCAGGGCGGCGAGGTAGAGCTCGTACTCCAGCTCCACGCCGGTTCGGTCACCCGCGAGCCACTCGCCCATCCAGCCGGCCAGCTCGGCCGCCAGGTCGGCGTGCGGGTCCTCCAGGGCGCCGCGCGAGGCGATCACCTTGGCGAAGCCCTCGTTCGCCTGGCGCAGGGCGGCGACCAGCAGGTCGTCGAGGGTCTTGAAGTGGTACGTCGTGGAGCCGAGCGGCACATCGGCCTCGGCGGCGACCGTGCGGTGGCTCAGCCCGGCGATGCCCTTCTCCCCGACGACCCGGATGGCCGCGTCGATGATCCGCTGACGTCGCTCGGGGTCGTAGCGCCGGGCCATCAGTGCGCACCACCCAGGTTCAGCACGACCACTCCGGCGATGATCAACGCGATGCCGGCGGCCTTGACACCGGTCATCCCCTCCCCCAGGAACAGGATCCCGATGGTGGCGATGGCCGCGGTGCCGACGCCGGCCCAGATCGCGTAGGCCGTGCCCACGGAGACGGACTTCAGCGTCTGGGCGAGCAGCGTGAAGGAGACGAGGTAGCCGAGGGCGGTCAGCAGGGACGGCCACAGCCTGCTGAAACCGTCGCTGTACTTCATGGCCGTCGTGGCGGCCACCTCGGCCGCGATGGCTCCGGCGAGCAGCAGGTATCCCATGTGTACGAGCGTACACAACGTTGCGCACGGCTGTACACAAAGGCTTTCCCGGGACATCGATGTGGATACGGCTCGTTCCAAACAGCTGCTCCAACGCCCCTGCACCCACTAGTGTTTCACCGTTCACATACCGGGTCTCCGCAGCCGCGGGCTGCTGTCGTGTGACGTCGCTGGAGGAACAGCGCATGCCAGAAATCAAGTCCCGGCCGCCTCAGGACCAACCTTGGGAGAACGGCTGGGCCCCGGACACCTCCCGGGCACCGGGGACGCGCCGCCTGTGGCTGGCGGGCACGATGGCGGTGGCGACGATCGTCGCGTGCGCCACAGCCATCGTCGTGACGGACAGGGCACCTGACGAGCAGTCACGTTCGGCGCCGGCCGACGACAACGTGTCGGTCCCCGGCCTCATCTCCTTCGCCACGCCGTCGGAGACTCCCCCGAAGGGCAAGAGCGGCCTGGCGACGGACGAGGCGACGACCAGGGCGCCCCGCCAGCAGGACGTCGGCCCGCCCGAACCCGCGCCGAAGCCGTCCAAGTCGCCCTCCCGTCAGGCGAGTTCACCGGCCGCCCCGAAACCCCCGGCCACCACCTGGCGATCCGTCCGCTCGGTCAACTACCCCGACCGTTACTGGCACGCGAGCGGCGGCTATGTGGCCCTGGACCCGGCCGGCGGCTCGGAATCCCGCGAGGACTCCACCTTCAAGCAGGTCAAGGGCCTGGCCGACGGCTCCTGTTACTCCTTCGCCACCAGCGACGGCAGCTATCTGCGCCACCGCAACTTCGTCCTGCGCGCCGAACGCAGCGACGGCTCTTCCCAGTTCGGACAGGACGCCACCTTCTGTCCCCGCGGCTCCTCCTACTCCGGCGCGATCATGCTGGAGTCGGTGAACTACCCGGGCTACTTCCTCCGCCACAAGAACTTCGTCGTCCGCCTCGAACCCTTCGAGTACAGCTCCCTGTACCTGGCGGACTCGGCGTTCCGGCTGGTGGGCGGGCTGGCCTGAGCAACGGGCCCGACCCGGGCACAGGAAAGCGGCGGCACCCTGAAGGTGCCGCCGCTTTTCCGTGAAGGGGGATCCTCAGACGTTGAACCCGAGCGCCCGAAGCTGCTCCCGGCCATCGTCCGTGATCTTGTCCGGGCCCCACGGCGGCATCCACACCCAGTTGATGCGCAGCTCGCTGACGAGACCGTCCGTGGCGGACTTGGCCTGGTCCTCGATGACGTCCGTCAGCGGGCAGGCCGCCGAGGTCAGGGTCATGTCGAGCGTCGCGATGTTCGCGTCGTCGATGTGGATGCCGTAGATCAGGCCGAGGTTGACGACGTCGATGCCCAGCTCGGGGTCGACGACGTCGTACAGCGCCTCACGGACCTCTTCCTCCGAGGCCGGCTTCATCTCAACGGTCTCGCTCATGCCGTCTTCCTTTCGGCGTCGGCTCCGCCCAGCACCTGGGCCGTCGCGTCCTTCCACGCCATCCAGCTCAGGAGGGCGCACTTGACCCGGGCCGGGTACTTGGAGACCCCGGCGAACGCGACCGCGTCCTCCAGGACCTCCTCCATGGCGTCGTCGGGCTCGATCTTCCCCTTGGACTGCATCAGCTCCAGGAACGTCTCCTGGATCTTCTGAGCGTCGGAGAGGTCCTTGCCGACGAGGAGTTCGTTCAGTACGGACGCGCTCGCCTGGCTGATGGAACAGCCCTGGCCCTCGTACGAGACGTCCTCGATCTTCGTGCCGTCGTACTTCACACGCAGGGTGATCTCGTCGCCGCACGTCGGGTTCACGTGGTGCACCTCGGCGTCGCCATCCCTCAGACCACGCCCGTGCGGGTTCTTGTAGTGGTCCAGGATGACTTCCTGGTACATCGAATCCAGCTTCATGCGTCGCTCTTCCCGTCCCGTCAGCCGAAGAAGTTCCGTACGTGCTCCAGGCCGTCCACCAGAGCGTCGATCTCGGCCGGCGTGGAGTACAGATAGAACGACGCTCGCGTGGTCGCAGGAATTCCGTAGCGCAGGCAGACCGGGCGGGCGCAGTGGTGGCCGACCCGGACCGCGATGCCCTGCTCGTCGAGGACCTGGCCCACGTCGTGCGGGTGGATGTCGCCGAGCGTGAAGGAGATCGCGGCGCCGCGGTCCTCGGCCGTCGTCGGGCCGATGATCCGCAGGTCCGGGACCTCCCCCAGCCGCTTCACCGCGTACTCGGTGAGCGCGTGCTCATGGGCGAGGATCTTGTCCATGCCGATCGAGTTGAGGTAGTCGATCGCCGCGCCGAGACCGATCGCCTGCGAGATCGGAGGCGTGCCCGCCTCGAACTTGTGCGGGGCCGGAGCGTACGTCGACGAGTGCATCGACACCGTCTCGATCATCTCGCCGCCGCCGAGGAACGGGGGCAGGTCCTCCAGCAGCTCCTGGCGGCCCCAGAGGACGCCGATGCCGGTCGGGCCGCACATCTTGTGGCCGGTGAAGGCCACGAAGTCAGCCTGGAGGGACTGCACGTCCAGCGGCATATGGGGCGCCGCCTGCGAGGCGTCGACGCAGACCAGCGCGCCCACTTCCTGCGCACGGCGCACTATCGCCTCGACCGGGTTGAGCGTGCCCAGGATGTTGGACACCAGCACGAAGGAGACGATCTTCGTCTTCTCCGTGATGACCTCGTCGATGTTGGACAGGTCGAGGCGGCCGTCGTCGGTGAGACCGAACCACTTCAGCTTCGCGCCCGTGCGCTGCGCGAGCAGCTGCCACGGCACGATGTTGGAGTGGTGCTCCATCTCCGTGATGACGATCTCGGTCTCGTGGTCCACCCGGTAGGGCTCGTCGGCCCAGCCGAGCATGTTCGCCACGAGGTTGAGCGACTCGGAGGCGTTCTTTGTGAAGATCACCTCGTCACGGCTGGGCGCGTTGATGAACTCCGCGACCTTGTCGCGCGCGCCCTCGTACAGCGCCGTGGCCTCCTCGGCGAGGACGTGCACGCCACGGTGGACGTTGGCGTTGTGCTGCTCGTAGTACTCGGAGAGCACGTCGAGCACCTGGCGCGGCGTCTGCGAGGTCGCCGCGTTGTCCAGGTACACGAGCTTCTTGTCGCCGTGGACGACGCGGTCCAGGATCGGGAAGTCCTTGCGGAGCGCCTCGGTGTCGAGGAGGCCCGGCAGCTGTGTCACGCGGATGCGCCACCCTTCACGTACTTGTCGTAGCCCTCGGCCTCGAGCTGGTCCGCGAGCTCCGCTCCGCCGGACTCGGCGATACGGCCGTTCGCGAACACGTGCACGTGGTCGGGCTTGATGTAGCGCAGGATGCGCGTGTAGTGCGTGATCAGCAGGGTGCCGACCTCACCGGTCTCGCGGACCCGGTTCACGCCCTCGGAGACGACGCGCAGGGCGTCGACGTCCAGGCCGGAGTCGGTCTCGTCAAGGATCGCGATCTTCGGCTTGAGCAGCTCCAGCTGAAGGATCTCGTGGCGCTTCTTCTCACCGCCGGAGAAGCCCTCGTTGACGTTGCGCTCGGCGAAGGACGGGTCCATGGAGAGGCGCTCCATGGTCTCCTTGACCTCCTTCACCCAGGTGCGCAGCTTGGGGGCCTCGCCGCGGATGGCGGTGGCGGAGGTACGGAGGAAGTTCGACACGGAGACACCCGGGACCTCGACCGGGTACTGCATCGCGAGGAACAGGCCGGCGCGGGCGCGCTCGTCGACGGACATCTCCAGGACGTCCTCACCGTCGAGGGTGACGGAGCCACCGGTGATCGTGTACTTCGGGTGACCCGCGAGGGAGTAGGCGAGGGTCGACTTGCCCGAGCCGTTGGGGCCCATGATGGCGTGCGTCTCGCCCTGCTTCACGGTGAGGTCGACGCCCTTGAGGATCTCCTTCGTGGCGTTGTCGGCCTCGACGGTGACGTGCAGGTCTCGGATTTCAAGCGTTGCCATGGGTGCCTCAGGACTCCTGGGTGAGGGAGACGAGAACGTCGTCCCCTTCGATCTTTACGGGGTATACGGGGACGGGGCGCGTCGCGGGGAGGCCGGACGGCTTTCCGGTGCGCAGGTCGAAGCTGGAGCCGTGCAGCCAGCACTCGATCTGGCAGTCCTCCACCTCGCCCTCGGAGAGCGAGACGTTCGCGTGCGAGCAGATGTCGTGGATGGCGAACACCTCCCCCTCGGTCTGCACGACCGAGACCGGCGTGCCGTCGAGTTCCACCCGCTTCGGGGTGTCCTCCTCCAGCTCGCTCAGCCCACAGGCGCGTACGAAGGTCATCAGACCGTGGCCTCCAGCTCCTCGTCGATCCTCACGAGGAGGCGCTCTTCGATGTCGGCGACGCCGATCTGCTGGACGAGCTCGGCGAAGAAGCCGCGCACCACCAGGCGACGGGCCTCGTCGGCCGGGATGCCGCGGGCCATCAGGTAGAAGAGCTGCTCGTCGTCGAAGCGGCCGGTCGCCGAGGCGTGGCCGGCGCCGACGATCTCGCCGGTCTCGATCTCCAGGTTCGGCACGGAGTCGACGCGCGCGCCGTCGGTCAGAACCAGGTTGCGGTTCATCTCGTACGTGTCCGTGCCCTCGGCCTTGGCCTCGATCAGCACGTCGCCGATCCACACGGCGTGCGCGTCGTCGCCCTGGAGCGCGCCCTTGTAGGCGACGTTGGACTTGCAGTGCGGGGTGTTGTGGTCCACCAGGAGGCGGTGCTCCTGGTGCTGGCCCGCGTCGGTGAAGTACAGGCCGAACAGCTCGGCCTCGCCGCCGGTACCGGCGTAGGAGACGCGCGGGTGCAGCCGTACGACGTCGCCGCCGAAGGTGACGACGACCGACTTGAACGAAGCATCCCGCCCGATGAGGGCGTTGTGCTGGGCCACGTGCACGGCCTTGTCGTCCCAGTCCTGGACGGAGACGACGGTCAGCTTGGCGCCGTCGCCCAGGATGTAGTCGACGTTGGCGGCGAGCACCGCGTCACCGGTGTGGTCGATGACGACGACGGCCTCGGCGAAGGCGCCCAGCTCGACGACCTGGTGGCCGAAGGCGACCCCGCCCTCGCCGTGCACGGCGATGCGGATCGGCTCGGTGAGCACCGTCTCCTTGGGGACGGTGACCACTCCGGCCTTCTCGAACGCCGAGTACGCCTGGGCGGCGACGCGGTCCACCGGGGTGCCCGCCTTGCCGATCCGGGCGTCGTCGCGGCCGACGGCCTCGACGGTGACGCCCTCGGGGGCCTGGATGTCGACCTTCACGCCGGTGCCGCTCGCGACGGCGGTGCCGTCGTGCAGGCCGCGCAGGCGCTCCAGCGGGGTGAACCGCCACTCCTCCTCGCGGCCGTGCGGGACCGGGAAGTCCGCGACGTCGAAGGACGGGGGCGCGCTCATGCGCGTGGCGACGGTCGACTCGGCGGCCACCGCGATCTGGCCCGCGGTGGTGGACCCCACGGGGATGTTCTGAGCCTCAGCCATGGCTGTCGGTCTGCTCTCTTTCCTACGTCAGATTTCGCTAGCTGCTGGTCCGGAGACCGGTCTTAACCGACCGCGCCTTCCATCTGCAGCTCGATCAGCCGGTTGAGCTCGAGGGCGTACTCCATGGGCAGCTCCTTCGCGATGGGCTCGACGAAGCCGCGCACGATCATCGCCATCGCCTCGAACTCGCTCAGACCGCGGCTCATCAGGTAGAAGAGCTGGTCCTCGGAGACCTTGGAGACGGTGGCCTCGTGGCCCATGGAGACGTCGTCCTCGCGGACGTCCACGTAGGGGTACGTGTCGGAGCGGGAGATGGTGTCGACGAGCAGCGCGTCGCACAGCACGTTCGACTTGGAGCCGGCGGCGCCCTCGCCGATCTCGACGAGACCGCGGTAGGACGTACGGCCGCCTCCGCGCGCCACGGACTTCGAGACGATGTTGGAGGAGGTGTTCGGCGCCATGTGGACCATCTTGGAGCCGGCGTCCTGATGCTGCCCCTCGCCCGCGAAGGCGATGGACAGGGTCTCGCCCTTGGCGTGCTCGCCCATCAGGTAGACGGCCGGGTACTTCATCGTCACCTTGGAGCCGATGTTGCCGTCGATCCACTCCATGGTCGCGCCCTCGTAGGCGACGGCGCGCTTGGTGACCAGGTTGTAGACGTTGTTCGACCAGTTCTGGATGGTCGTGTAACGGCAGCGGGCGTTCTTCTTGACGATGATCTCGACGACCGCGGAGTGCAGGGAGTCCGACTTGTAGATCGGGGCCGTGCAGCCCTCGACGTAGTGCACGTAGGCACCCTCGTCGACGATGATCAGGGTCCGCTCGAACTGGCCCATGTTCTCCGTGTTGATACGGAAGTAGGCCTGGAGCGGGATCTCCACGTGGACGCCCGGCGGGACGTAGATGAAGGAGCCGCCCGACCACACGGCGGTGTTCAGCGACGCGAACTTGTTGTCACCGACCGGGATGACGGTCCCGAAGTACTCCTTGAAGAGCTCCGGGTGCTCCTTCAGGGCCGTGTCGGTGTCGAGGAAGATGACGCCCTGCTCCTCCAGGTCCTCGCGGATCTGGTGGTAGACGACCTCGGACTCGTACTGGGCCGCGACACCGGCGACGAGGCGCTGCTTCTCCGCCTCCGGGATGCCGAGCTTGTCGTACGTGTTCTTGATGTCCTCGGGCAGGTCCTCCCAGGACTCCGCCTGCTTCTCCGTGGAGCGTACGAAGTACTTGATGTTGTCGAAGTCGATGCCCGAGAGGTCCGAGCCCCAGTTCGGCATGGGCTTCTTGTCGAACAGGCGCAGACCCTTGAGGCGAAGCTTGGTCATCCACTCCGGCTCGGACTTCTTCGCGGAGATGTCCTTGACGACATCCTCGCTCAGACCGCGCTTCGCAGAGGCGCCGGCTTCGTCGGAGTCGGCCCAGCCGTATTCGTACTTACCCAGACCCTCGAGCTCAGGGTGGGCAGTCTCCTCGATGGGGAGAGTCATGCGGGGTTCCTCCCGGCCGTGCTTGCGGATGCGTTGTCGCTGTGAACTTGCGTGTGGGAAATCTTCGGGATGAACGTCGTGCAGACGCCGTCGCCGTGCGCGATGGTCGCCAGTCTCTGGACGTGCGTTCCGAGCAGCTCGGCGAAGATCTCCGTCTCCGCCTCGCACAGCTGGGGGAACTGCTCCGCGACATGGGCGACCGGGCAGTGGTGCTGGCAGAGCTGCTCGCCTTTTTGAGGGAGGGGTGCGCTGCGCGCCGTAGCAGCGTACCCGTCCACGCTCAGGGCCTTGGCCAGCGCTTCGGTGCGCTCGTCCGGGCTGACGGCCTCGATCGCCTTGCGGTACGCGCTCGCCTGGGCGGCGATCCGGGCCCGGGCGAAGGCGGCGACCGCCTCCTGCCCGCCCTCACGCTCGGCGATCCACTTCAGGGCGTCCGCGGCGAGCTTGTCGTACGACTGGTCGAAGGCGTCGCGGCCGCAGTCGGTGAGCGCGAAGACCTTGGCGGGACGGCCACGCGTGCGCGTGCCGTACACCCGCTGTTCCCTGGCCTCCACGACGTCGTCCGCGACCAGCGCGTCCAGATGCCTGCGTACGGCGGCCTGGGTCAGCCCCAGTCGGCCGGCCAGCTCTGCGACGGTCGACGGCCCGTGGTCCAGGATGGACCGCGCGACCCGGTTGCGCGTGGAGCGCTCCCCGGTCGCGAGTTCCTCCTGAGGGGCCCCCGTGGGGGTCTCCCGAGTCTCGCCGACGTTTTTCACAACGCCATTGTTGCGTAATTCCTCAAAGCCAGGCAAGCCGCGTCCGGGCACCTCGACGGTGCCCTACGTCACTTAGGTATACCTAATCTGACCTGCGGAAATGATCATTGATCGATCAAATCGGTGGCATCGCGAGCCGCCCTCGGGGACACTCCGGAAGCATGTCGACACCCCCTCCGACCGGCCCTCTTGTCACCCGGGACACCCTCTCCACACAGCTGCGCGAACTCGGCGTCCACAGCGGTGAAACCCTCCTCGTGCACTCCTCGCTCAGCTCCCTCGGCTGGGTCTGCGGAGGCGCCGTCGCGGTGGTCCAGGGACTGCTCGACGTGCTCGGCCCGGAGGGCACATTGGTGGTCCCCACCCAGACCGGGGACCTCTCGGACCCGGCGGTGTGGAGCGACCCGCCGGTGCCCGAGGAGTGGTGGGAGACCATCCGGGCGACCATGCCCGCGTACGACCCCCGGGTCACGCCCACGCGCGGGGTCGGCGTCGTCCCGGAGACCGTACGGACCTGGCCGGGCGCCCTGCGCAGCGCGCATCCCCAGACGTCCTTCGCCGCAGTCGGCCCGCGCGCGGCGCGGATCGTCGACGGACACGCCCCCGACTGCCGGCTCGGTGAGCGCAGCCCGCTGGCCCGGCTGGAGGCGCTCCACGCGCGCGTGCTGCTGCTCGGCGCCGGGTACGACGCGTGCACCAGCTTCCATCTCGCCGAGTACCGGATCCCGTCGCCGCTGGTGAAGGTGGGGCGGCCGGGGCCCGCGGGCTGGGAGGTGGTGATCGAGACGTCGATCACCTCGGAGCGGTTCGACGAGCTGGGGCACGACTTCGAACGGGACCGTCCCGTCGTACGCGGGAAGGTGGGCGCGGCCGACGCACGGCTCTTCCCGGTGGCGGACGCGGTGGCGTACGCGCGGCGGTGGCTGGAGATACACCGGCCCCGCGCGGAGGAGATGTGAACCGGAGCGCGTGGGGGATGTGAACCCGGCCGTTCGGGTTACCCGGCACGTACCTAGACTCTGGAGCCATGCGAACTGAGCCCGTGGTCCAGGTCCAGGCCCTGGTGAAGCGGTACGGCGGCAAAACCGCGGTGGACGGCCTCGACCTGGTGGCCCGGGCCGGTGTCACCGCCGTACTCGGACCCAACGGCGCGGGCAAGACGACGACCGTCGAGACCTGCGAGGGGTACCGCAAGCCGGACTCCGGCACGGTGCGCGTCCTGGGCCTGGATCCGGTGAGACAGTCCGGCGAGCTGCGGCCCCGTATCGGCGTGATGCTCCAGTCCGGCGGCGTCTACTCGGGCGCGCGGGCCGACGAGATGCTGCGCCATGTCGCCAGGCTGCACGCGCATCCCCTGGACGTCGACGCCCTCATCGAGCGGCTCGGGCTGGGCAGCTGCGGCCGGACCACGTACCGCCGCCTCTCCGGCGGCCAGCAGCAGCGGCTCGCGCTCGCCATGGCCGTCGTCGGCCGTCCGGAGCTGGTGTTCCTCGACGAGCCGACCGCCGGGCTCGACCCGCAGGCCCGCCGGGCCACCTGGGACCTGATCCGGGACCTGCGCGCCGACGGCGTCTCCGCGATCCTCACGACCCACTACATGGACGAGGCCGAGCAACTCGCCGACGACGTCGCGATCATCGACGCGGGCCGGGTCATCGCCCAGGGCTCCCCGGAGGAGCTGTGCCGCGGCGGCGCCGAGAACACCCTCCGCTTCACCGGCCGCCCCGGCCTGGACGTGGGCTCTCTGCTGAAGGCCCTGCCCGCCGACTGCACGGCCGCGGAGCTGACCCCGGGCTCGTACCGGGTCGTCGGCAAGGTCGACCCGCAGCTGCTCGCGACGGTGACGTCGTGGTGCGCGCAGCACGGGGTGATGCCGGAGAAGATCTCCGTGGAACGGCACACCCTCGAAGACGTGTTCTTGGAGCTCACGGGTAGGGAGTTGCGTTCATGATTCCGGCACACACAGGGTCCTGCCGGGGGTCCGGGGGTCGTCCCCCGGGAAGACACAGCCTGGAGCTCACCGGCAAGGAGCTGCGTTCGTGACCACCGTCGACACGGGTACGTACACCCCGAAGCCGGGAGCCGCCCCGCTCTCCCGCATGATCGCGGCCCAGGCGGCGCTGGAGACGAAGATGCTGCTGCGCAACGGCGAGCAGCTGCTCCTGACCGGCGTGATCCCCACCCTGCTGCTGGTCCTCTTCAGCTCGGTGGACATCGTCGACACGGGCGCCGGCGAGGCCGTCGACTTCCTGACCCCCGGCATCCTCGCGCTCGCCGTGATGTCGACGGCGTTCACGGGGCAGGCGATCGCCACGGGCTTCGAACGCCGGTACGGCGTGCTGAAGCGGCTGGCCTCCTCGCCGCTGCCCCGCTGGGGCCTGATGACGGCGAAGACGGTCTCGGTGCTGGTCACCGAGGTCCTCCAGATCGTCCTGCTGACGGTGATCGCCTTCGCGCTGGGCTGGTCGCCGCACGGGAATCCGGCAGCGGTCGTACTCCTGCTGCTCCTGGGGACAGCCGCCTTCTCGGGCCTGGGCCTGCTGATGGCGGGAACACTCAAGGCCGAAGCCACGCTGGCCGCCGCCAACCTCGTCTTCCTGCTGCTGCTCGTGGGCGGCGGGGTGATCGTGGCGCTGGACAAGTTCCCCTCCGGCGCCCAGGACGTGCTCGGCCTGCTCCCCATCTCGGCGCTCACCGACGGACTGCGCGACGTGCTCCAGCACGGGGCCGGGATGCCCTGGGGCGACCTGGGGATCCTGGCCGTGTGGGCGGTGGTCGGGCTGGCCGCGGCCGGGCGCTGGTTCCGCTGGGAGTAGCCGCAACGGGGCGAGCGGGGACCCTCGTGAAAGCGTGCACAAGCGGCCGCCTACGATAGGGCGCGTGCCAAAGCTGACCCGCGCCGACGCCGTAGCGGCCGTGCGCAACCCCCTCGCCTTCATCGCCGCACGCTGGACCCCCACCCCGAGGACGGTCCAACGGGCGGCCCTCGCCGCGCTCGTGATGTCGGTGCTCATCGTGGTCACCGGCGGTGCGGTGCGGCTCACCGGGTCCGGGCTCGGCTGCCCGACCTGGCCCAAGTGCACCGACGACTCGCTCACCGCCACCAGCGAGATGGGCCTGCACGGCGCCATCGAGTTCGGCAACCGCATGCTGACGTACGTGCTGTGCGCCGCCGTCGGCTGGGCGATCATCGCCGCGCGCTCCGAGAAGCCGTACCGGCGTGGCCTGACCCGGCTGGGCTGGGCGCAGTTCTGGATCGTGATGAGCAACGCGGTGCTCGGCGGCATCGTCGTCCTGGTCGGCCTGAACCCGTACACGGTCGCGGCCCACTTCGTGGCGACGTCCGCCCTCATCGCGGTCGCCACGGTGATGTGGCAGCGCACCCGGGAGGGCGACTCGGCGCCGCGTCCACTGGTCGGCAAGGCGGTGCAGCAGCTGGTGTGGGTGCTGGTCGGGGCCTCGGTGCTGCTGATCCTGGTCGGCACGGTGGTCACCGGCGCCGGCCCGCACGCGGGTGACTCCAGCGAGGTCGAGCGGATGCCGGTCGACTGGGAGACCGTCACCAAGCTGCATGCCGTGCTGGCCTGGATCGTGGTCACGCTGACGTTCGCCCTGTGGTTCGTCCTCAAGGCGGTCGACGCCCCGAAGGGCCCCCTGAACCGCACCCGCGATCTCTTCCTGGTCCTCCTCGCCCAGGGCGTCATCGGTTACGTCCAGTACTTCACGGACCTCCCGGAGATCCTGGTCGGCCTGCACATGCTCGGTTCGGCCGTGACATGGATCGCGGTGCTGCGCGTGATGCTGGCCCTGCGGGAACGGCCGTTCGACGAGGCCGAGATCCCGGCCCCGGCGGCCGAGGCGACGGTCGGCACGCGCGCGTGAGTCAGCTGTACGTCGCCACCAACTCGTCGATCGCGGCACCGAGGTAGCTCCGGGCCAGACCGGCCCTGCGCGTCGCCCACTCCCCGGTCGGCGTCGGGTGCGCGGAGCCGTCGTAGCGGCGCCTGCGGATGTCCTCGACGAGTTCGACGGGCGCCCCGAGGCCGGGCAGCAGTTCCAGGGCCTCGCGCTTGGAGATCAGTCGGCCGTCGCGCAGGGTGACGCCCGCGCGGGCGTGGGTGATCAACCCGAGGTCGACCCACACGTCCCTGGTCCACAGCGAGGCGTTGTCGACCGCCGGCCGCCAGAAGTCCCGCTGGTCGCGTACGACGAACTCGCCGAGCTCCCGGTCCGGCACCGGCGGCAGCAGTCCGGCGGGCGCCTTGCCCTGCAGCACCCGGCCGAAGTCGTGCAGCTCTCGCCGGGTCACCGGGGTCACCGTCCGTTTGAACAACTGCTCGTGCGCCCAGGTGAGGTGGCGTCGGTCGGCGTCGTCCGCCGTTTCCGGTGTCAGGTACGTGCAGTGCAGCAGCGCGGCGAGCGGCTCGGACCGCAGCCGGGCGTGGACCTTCGCCACCTGCCAGACACTGCGGGTCGTGAGCGGGCCGTCCAGAACGGCGATCAGGTCCAGGTCGCTGCGGCCCTCCTGGTAGTCGCCGCCGGCCAGAGAGCCGTGCGCCCAGACGGCGACGGGAGCGAGAGGTGCGAGCTCCCCGAGAAAGCGATCGAGTAAGGCATCGGTCGGCATCCGCCCAGTCTGTACGGCTCACTCCACCCCGTACACCCGTCTTGCGTTGCCCGCCGCCACCATTCCCGCCACCCGTTGCGCGTCCCCCAGGGACCACGCCCCCTCGGCGACCCAGCCGCCGAGCACTCTGGCCAGGGCCTCACGGAACAGGCGTGCCCCGACCACGTGCAGCTCGGGCAGGCCCTGTGCCCCGCTGGAGAAGAGGATCTTGCCGAAGGGGGCGAGTTCCAGGATCTCGGCGAGGATCGTGGCCGCGCGGGCGCCCGTGCGGATGAGGGCGGCACCCGAGTCGGCGTAGACGTGCGAGAAGACGCCTGCCAGGTGGGCGGCGTGGCGGTGGTACGGATAGCCGTGCAGCAGGACGAGGTCGGTGCCGAGGCCGGCCGTCGCGCGGACGAAGTCCGTGAGCAGCACCGGGTCCGTGCGATCGATGCGCAGGCCCGGCTCCCCGAGCCCCGCGTGCAGTTGCAGCGGCAGTCCCGAGGCCACCGCGATCCACAGCAGATGGCGCAGCAGCACCGGGTCGCTCAGTTCGCCGCCGACCCTTCGGGCTGCCAGCCAGCGGCCCGCCGCGCCCCGTACCTCGCCCGGCCCCGGCGGCTCGGGCGCGAGCGCGAGACCGTGCCGTACTCCCGCCACGGAGGTGAAGGCCACCGCGTTGGCCGCCGCGCCGTGCACCGACTCGGCGAGGTTGGCCAGGAAGGACTCGACCGTGCCGGAGGTGTCGGCGACCTGTTCGGCGAGGAGTTCGAGACGCACGATCTCGTGGGCCTCGGCGGACGCGGTGGACGCCATCTCCGGAGGACCGGTGAGATCGCCGGGCAGACCGGTGTCGATCAGGTACGTGGTGATGCCGCTGCCCCGCAGCAGACGCCGACCCGCCTCCAGTACGCCGAGTTCACGGCGCCTGGCGAGATAGCGCGCGGGAGCGCAGTGCGGTTCCAGGCCGAGCAGCGGAGGGCACCAGCGGCGTACGGCGAACCCGGTCTGGGTGTCGAAGAGCGTGGTGCCGGGCGCCGGCGGGCCCTCGGTACGGGCCAGCTGGGCCTCGAAGGTGCCGAGGCCCAGCTCCGTTCTCAGTACCCCGTGGCAGTACTGGTCCACGAGGGACGGCGTTTCGATCATCCGGGCTCCCCGTCAGCTGGACCGTGTGTTCCTCACGGGTCCTAACGGGTGAACCGGGCATCAGGTGTTGGTGTCACACGAAACGCCGAGAGGTCTCAGCCGTTGCTCGGTCCGCCGACCTGGATGCCCGCCATGCGGCTCCACTCGTACGGGCCGGTTTTCACCTTTGCCGCGAACTCGCCGTCGAACGCCTCGTGGACCGTGACGCCGGCCTTGCCGACCGCCTGCTCGGCGATCTCGTACGACGGTGCCACCAGGTCACCCCAGCCGCCGTCCTCACCGACGAGCACGATGCGGGCGCCGCGCTGTCCGATGTACGCGACCTGGGCCTCGGCGCCACCGTGGGACTTCGCGAAGGCGTTGATCTGCTTGGCCAGCTTGGCCACCCGGCGCTCGGCCTTAGCGTCAACCTGTTGCGTGTCTGCCATGACCAGGATGCTACTCATGAGTAGATCAGCTGGCGAGAGCGGGGCCGTGTGACGTACGTCAGCGCAGGAACGGGTCCACCGCGACCGCCACGAACAGCAGCGACACATAGGTGATCGACCAGTGGAACAGGCGCATCTCCTTCAGCTTCCCGCCTGTCACCTCCGCCTTCGCGCGGTTCTGCAGCGCGTGCGCCTCCCAGAGCCACCAGCCGCCCGCCGCCAGCGCGACCGCGGTGTAGAACCAGCCCGTGTAGCCGAGCGGCTGCAGCAGGAGCGACACCGCCACCATCACCCAGCTGTAGATGACGATCTGCTTGGCGACGACCTTGTTCGAGGCGATGACCGGGAGCATGGGCACGCCCACGCGCGCGTAGTCCTCCTTCACCTTCATGGACAGCGGCCAGTAGTGCGGCGGCGTCCAGAAGAAGATGACCATGAAGAGGATGAGCGGCGCCCAGGTGAGGGAGTTCGTGACGGCCGTCCAGCCGATCAGCACCGGCATACAGCCCGCGATGCCGCCCCACACGATGTTCTGCGACGTACGGCGCTTGAGGATCATCGTGTAGACGACGACATAGAAGAGGAGTGCGCCGAGGGAGAGCCAGGCACTCAGCCAGTTGACCGTGAGGCCGAACAGCAGCGTGGAGGCGATCGCCAGCGTGACACCGAAGGCCAGGCACTCGCGCGGGCTGACCATGCCGGTGACCAGCGGGCGCTGCGAGGTGCGGTCCATGAGCGCGTCGATGTCGCGGTCGATGTACATGTTCAGCGCGTTGGCGCCGCCCGCGGACAGGTAGCCGCCGACGCAGGTGAGCAGCACCAGACCGAGGTCGGGTACACCCTGCTCGGCCAGGAACATCACCGGAACGGTGGTGATGAGCAGCAGCTCGATGATCCGTGGCTTGGTCAGCGCCACGAACGCCTTGACCCGGGCCCCTACCGGCCGCCGGCTCGGGCTCTGGCTCGTCCCGATAATCCCCGCTGGACGGGATTCAACGGCCGTCACGCACACCCCTGACAGAGACATCCCAGCAAGCCTCCCCGTGTGAAGTCCCGGTAAAGGCTCGCGCGTACCACGCCACTGTAGACGTTGCCCAGACCCGGACATTCGCGGGGGTGGGGTCGTGTTGGAGGGCACCGTCCGACGGGCGCGGGGAAGCTCGATTGAGCACCCGGATGAGCGGCTCCGTATTCACTTGCCGAACGCGGAACGACCCGGTCGGGAGGCACATCCCGACGACTCCCGGCAGTCTGGAATGACTCGAAAAAACGCACGTACTTCCGGGGGTAGGCTCGACAGCGGCCGGCCGACGCCGAGAACGCCGGCAGCCGGTGGGCGTGTGCCCGTGACACCGGCAACCGACATGTGGAGAGGAGCCCTGACCCAGGGTGAGCACCAAGCCGACCACCACAGACCTCGAGTGGACCGAGTTGGACCAGCGGGCCGTCGACACCGCCCGCGTCCTGGCCGCCGACGCCGTACAGAAGGTCGGTAACGGCCATCCGGGTACGGCGATGAGCCTGGCGCCTGCCGCCTACACCCTCTTCCAGAAGGTGATGCGGCACGACCCGGCGGACGCCGACTGGGTCGGGCGCGACCGTTTCGTGCTGTCCGCCGGCCATTCGTCCCTGACCCTCTACACCCAGCTGTACCTGGCCGGCTTCGGCCTGGAGCTGGACGACCTGAAGGCGTTCCGGACGTGGGGCTCGAAGACCCCCGGCCACCCGGAGTACGGCCACACCACGGGCGTCGAGACGACGACCGGCCCGCTGGGCCAGGGTGTCGCCAACGCCGTCGGCATGGCGATGGCCGCCCGCTACGAGCGCGGCCTGTTCGACCCGGAGGCCGCCGAGGGCACCTCCCCCTTCGACCACTTCGTCTACGTCATCGCCGGTGACGGCTGCCTCCAGGAGGGCATCTCCGCCGAGGCGTCCTCGCTGGCCGGCCACCAGAAGCTCGGCAACCTGGTCCTGCTGTGGGACGACAACCACATCTCGATCGAGGGCGACACCGAGACGGCCGTCTCCGAGGACACCGTCAAGCGGTACGAGGCGTACGGCTGGCACGTCCAGCGTGTCGAGCCGCAGGCCAACGGCGACCTCGACCCGGCCGCCATCTACGACGCCATCCAGCAGGCCAAGGCGGTCACCGACAAGCCGTCCTTCATCGCGATGCGCTCGATCATCGCCTGGCCGGCCCCGAACGCGCAGAACACCGAGGCCGCCCACGGCTCGGCGCTCGGCGACGACGAGGTCGCGGCCACCAAGCGCGTCCTCGGCTTCGACCCGGAGCAGTCCTTCGAGGTCGCGGACGAGGTCATCGAGCACACCCGGGGTGCCCTGGAGCGCGGCCAGGCGGCCCGTGCCGTGTGGGAGAAGTCCTTCCAGCAGTGGCGGGACAACAACCCCGAGCGCGCCGCCGAGTTCGACCGCATCAGCAAGGGCGAGCTGCCCACCGGCTGGGAGGAGAAGATCCCGGTCTTCGAGCCCGGCAAGGGCGTCGCGACGCGTGCCGCGTCCGGCAAGATCCTCCAGGCACTGGGTGCGGTCATCCCGGAGCTGTGGGGCGGCTCGGCCGACCTCGCCGGTTCGAACAACACGACGATCGACAAGACGTCGTCGTTCCTCCCGGCGGACAACCCGCTGCCGGAGGCCGACCCGTACGGCCGTACGATCCACTTCGGCATCCGCGAGCACTCCATGGCCGCGGAGATGAACGGCATCGCGCTGCACGGCAACACCCGTATCTACGGCGGCACCTTCCTCGTCTTCTCCGACTACATGCGCAACGCCGTGCGCCTGTCGGCGCTGATGCACCTGCCGGTGACGTACGTGTGGACGCACGACTCCATCGGTCTCGGTGAGGACGGTCCGACGCACCAGCCGATCGAGCACCTCGCGTCGCTGCGCGCGATTCCGGGGCTGAACGTGGTCCGTCCGGCCGACGCCAACGAGACGGCGATCGCCTGGCGCGAGATCCTGTCGCGCTACACCAAGGAGTTCGGCAAGGGCGCCCCGCACGGCCTCGCGCTGACCCGTCAGGGTGTGCCGACCTACGAGCCCAACGAGGATGCCGCCAAGGGCGGTTACGTCCTCTTCGAGGCGTCGAACGGCACTCCCGAGGTCGTCCTCATCGCCACCGGTTCCGAGGTGCACGTCGCCGTCGAGGCGCGCGAGCGGCTGGAGGCCGACGGTGTGCCGACGCGAGTCGTGTCCATGCCGTCCGTGGAGTGGTTCGAGGAACAGGACCAGGGGTACCGGGACAGCGTTCTGCCGCCGGCCGTCAAGGCGCGGGTCGCGGTGGAGGCCGGGATCGGTCTCACCTGGCACAAGTACGTCGGGGACGCCGGTCGCATCGTTTCCCTGGAGCACTTCGGTGCTTCGGCCGACGGCAAGGTCCTTTTCCGGGAGTACGGCTTCACTGCCGAGAACGTGGCCGCCGTCGCTCGGGCTGTGCTTGATTCGACTACGGGCCTCGCCGCCGCCCAGCGCTGACGCTCACATACGAGACGTAGGAGTTTGATTTTCCATGACAGACGCACTGAAGCGCCTCTCCGAGGAGGGCGTCGCGATCTGGCTGGACGACCTGTCGCGCCAGCGCATCACGTCCGGCAATCTCGCCGAGCTGATCGACCAGCAGCACGTCGTGGGTGTCACCACCAACCCGTCGATCTTCCAGAAGGCGATCAGCGGCGGTGACGGCTACGAGCAGCAGGTCGCCGACCTCGCCGCCCGCAAGGTCACCGTCGAAGAGGCGATCCGCATGATCACCACGGCGGATGTCCGGGACGCCGCCGACATCCTGCGCCCGGTCTTCGACGCCACCGGCGGTCAGGACGGCCGGGTGTCGATCGAGGTCGACCCGCGCCTGGCCCACAACACCCGGGCGACCGTCGCCGAGGCCAAGCAGCTGGCCTGGCTCGTCGACCGCCCGAACACCCTCATCAAGATCCCGGCCACCAAGGCGGGCCTTCCGGCGATCACCGAGGTCATCGGCCTCGGCATCAGCGTCAACGTCACGCTGATCTTCTCGCTGGAGCGCTACCGCGAGGTCATGAACGCCTACCTCGCGGGCCTGGAGAAGGCCAAGGCCAAGGGCCTGGACCTGTCCAAGATCCAGTCGGTGGCGTCCTTCTTCGTCTCCCGCGTGGACACCGAGATCGACAAGCGGATCGACGCGCTCGGCACCGACGCGGCCAAGGCCGCGCGCGGTAAGGCGGGCGTCGCCAACGCGCGGCTCGCCTACCAGGCGTACGAGGAGGTCTTCTCCTCCGACCGCTGGGGCGCGCTGGAGAACGCGGGCGCCAACAAGCAGCGTCCGCTGTGGGCCTCGACCGGCGTGAAGGACAAGGCCTACAAGCCGACCCTGTACGTCGACGACCTGGTCGCGCCGAACACGGTCAACACCATGCCGGAGGCCACCCTGGAGGCCACCGAGGCTCAGGGCGAGATCACCGGCAACACCATCGCGGGCACCTACCAGCAGGCGCGCGCCGACCTGGACGCGGTGGAGGCGCTCGGCATCTCGTACGACGAGGTGGTGCAGCTGCTGGAGGACGAGGGCGTCGAGAAGTTCGAGGCGTCCTGGAACGACCTGCTCAAGTCGACCGAGGCGGAGCTGGAGCGCCTCGCCCCCTCGGAGGGCTGATCCCTTGTCACCCTTTACCGTCACGGAAGCGAACCCGCTTCGTGACGCCGCCGACCGACGGCTCCCGCGTATCGCGGGGCCGTCGGGCCTGGTGATTTTCGGCGTTACGGGCGATTTGTCACGTAAGAAGCTGATGCCGGCGGTTTATGACCTCGCCAACCGGGGTCTGCTGCCGCCGGGTTTCTCGCTGGTCGGCTTCGCCCGCCGCGAGTGGGCCCACGAGGACTTCGCTCAGGAGGTCCACGACGCGGTCAAGGAGCACGCCCGCACCCCCTTCCGTGAGGAGGTCTGGCAGCAGCTCATCCAGGGCATGCGCTTCGTGCAGGGCACCTTCGACGACGACGACGCCTTCGAGCGGCTGCGCGGCACCATCGAGGAGCTGGACAAGGCCCAGGGCACGGGCGGGAACTTCGCCTTCTACCTCTCGGTGCCGCCGAGCTCCTTCCCGGTGGTCATCCAGCAGCTGAAGAAGCACGGCCTCGCCGACCAGACGCCCAGCTCCTGGCGCCGCGCGGTCATCGAGAAGCCGTTCGGGCACAACCTGGCGTCGGCCGAGGAGCTCAACAAGGTCGTCCACGAGGTCTTCGCCCCGGACCAGGTCTTCCGTATCGACCACTACCTGGGCAAGGAGACCGTCCAGAACATCCTGGCGCTGCGCTTCGCCAACACGATGTTCGAGCCGATCTGGAACCGGTCCTTCGTGGACCACGTGCAGATCACCATGGCCGAGGACATCGGCATCGGCGGCCGGGCCGGCTACTACGACGGCATCGGCGCCGCCCGTGACGTCATCCAGAACCACCTCCTCCAGCTCATGGCCCTGACGGCCATGGAAGAGCCGGCCTCCTTCGACGCGGACGCGCTCGCGGCGGAGAAGACCAAGGTGCTCGGTGCCGTACGACTGCCGAAGGACCTCGGCCGGGACACGGTGTTCGCGCAGTACGCGGCCGGCTGGCAGGGCGGCGAGAAGGCGGTCGGATACCTCCAGGAGGAGGGCATCGACGCCAAGTCGAAGACCGACACCTACGCCGCGATCAGGCTGGGGATCGACAACCGCCGCTGGGCGGGCGTCCCCTTCTATCTGCGCACCGGCAAGCGCCTCGGCCGCCGGGTCACCGAGATCGCGGTCGTCTTCCAGCGCGCCCCGCACTCCCCCTTCGACCACACGGCGACGGAGGAGCTCGGCAAGAACGCGATCGTCATCCGCGTCCAGCCGGACGAGGGCGTCACGGTCCGCTTCGGCTCGAAGGTGCCGGGCACGTCGATGGAGATCCGGGACGTGTCGATGGACTTCGCGTACGGCGAGTCCTTCACGGAGTCCTCGCCCGAGGCGTACGAGCGCCTGATCCTGGACGTCCTGCTCGGCGACTCCAACCTCTTCCCGCGCACCGAGGAGGTCGAGCTGTCCTGGAAGATCCTCGACCCGATCGAGGAGTACTGGGACCAGCACGGCAGGCCCGCCCAGTACCCGGCCGGTACCTGGGGCCCCGTCGAGGCGGACGAAATGCTCGAGCGAGACGGACGGAGCTGGCGCCGGCCATGAAGATAGACCTGACCGACACCACGGCCAGCAAGATCAACAAAGCGCTGGTGCAGGGCCGCCGGGCCATCGGCACGCCGGCCGTCGGCATGGTGCTCACGCTGGTCATCGTGACGGACGAGGAGAACGCCTACGACGCCCTGAAGGCCGCCAACGACGCCTCGCACGAGCACCCCTCGCGCACGCTCGTGGTCATCAAGCGCGTCTCGCGTTCGCCCCGCGACCGCACGCAGTCCCGGCTGGACGCCGAGGTGCGGGTGGGCGCGGACGCGGGCAGCGGGGAGACGGTGGTACTGCGCCTGTACGGCGAGGTGTCCGACCACGCGCAGTCCGTCGTCCTCCCCCTGCTCCTGCCGGACGCACCGGTGGTGGTCTGGTGGCCGGTGAACGCGCCGCTCGACCCGGCGAAGGACCCGCTGGGCGCGCTGGCCCAGCGCCGGGTGACGGACACCTACGCCTCGGAGCAGCCGGTACGGGAACTGTCGGCGCGGGCGGACACGTACACCCCCGGCGACACCGACCTGTCCTGGACCCGGATCACCCCGTGGCGCTCGATGCTCGCGGCGGCTCTGGACCAGGTGGTCTGCGAGGTGAAGGCCGTCGAGGTGGAGGGCGAGGAGTTCAACCCCAGCTGTGAGCTGCTGGCGATGTGGCTCGCGGACCGGCTGGACGTGCCGGTGAAGCGGTCGCTGTCGGGCGGGCCGGGGCTGACGGCGGTCCGGATGGACACGGACTGCGGCCCGATAGCGCTGGACCGTGCGGACGGCTCCCTGGCGACCCTCTCCATCCAGGGCCAGCCGGACCGCGCGGTGGCGCTGAAGCGGCGCGAGACGTCCGAGCTGATCGCGGAGGAACTGCGGCGGCTCGACCCGGACGACACGTACGCGTCGGCGCTGCGGTTCGGGGTGGAGCGGCTCAACTCCTCGGCTCCGGCTCCGGCGGTCCGGAGTGCGGAGGCCGCCGAGGCCGCGGTGGCCAAGGCGGTGCGGGCCGTGGCGCTGGCCGAGGCCGCGGTGGCCAGGGCGGAGGAGCCGCCTGCGGAAGAGTCACCTGCGGAGGAGTCGCTTGCGGAAGACGCCGAAGAGTCGGCGGCGAAAGCGGCCGGGGAGGGATCACCGGCCAAAGGAGCATCGGTCGGAACGCCCGCCGAAATCGCTGCGAAAGCATCCGCGAAGCAAGCGAAGGCGCAGGACCCGGTGACGAAGGCGGCGGCGAAGTGAGTACTCCTCAGCTGGTCGTGCACCACGACAAGGAGCTGATGGCGCAGGCCGCGGCGGCCCGGCTGATCACGAAGATCGTGGACGCGCAGGCATCCCGGGGCTCGGCCTCCGTGGTCCTCACGGGTGGCCGCAACGGCAACGGCCTCCTGGCCGCGCTCGCGGCCGCCCCCGCGAGGGACGCGATCGACTGGAGCCGGCTCGACCTCTGGTGGGGCGATGAGCGCTTCCTCCCCGAGGGCGACCCGGAGCGCAACGTCACGCAGGCCCGCGAGGCCCTGCTGGACGGGGTGCCGCTGGATCCGAAGCGGGTGCATGCCATGCCCGCGTCGGACGGCCCGTTCGGGGCTGACGTGGAGGCGGCGGCCGCCTCGTACGCGGAGGAGTTGGCGAGGGCGGCGGGCCCGGAGAACCATGGCGCGGTTCCCACCTTCGACGTCCTGATGCTGGGGGTGGGCCCCGACACGCACGTGGCCTCGCTCTTCCCCGAACTCCCCGCGGTACGGGAGACGGACCGCACCGTCGTCGGCGTCCACGGCGCGCCGAAGCCGCCGCCGACCCGCGTTACCCTCACGCTCCCCGCGATCCGGGCGGCGCGGGAGGTGTGGCTGCTGGCGGCCGGCGAGGACAAGGCTCGGGCCGCGGCGATCGCCCTCTCGGGGGCGGGTGAGATCCAGGCACCGGCGGCCGGGGCGTACGGTCGTTCCAGGACGCTGTGGTTGCTGGACGCGGCGGCGGCTTCCCAGCTGCCGCGGTCGCTGTATCCGCCGGCTTCGCCGTGAGTTGAGGGGCGGCGGGATCGTTCTTCGCTCGCCCCCGCCGCCCCTACCCGTCCCATCCTCCTGGGGCTCCGCCCCAGACCCCGCTCCTCAAACGCCGGAGGGGCTGGATTTACCCACCCGGCGTTCGAGAAAAGAGCCACCACCGTCCCGAACCCCCACCCACCCCCAGGGGGCTTCGCCTCACGGTGGGGTGGGGGTCACTCTCGCCGCCGGGCCGGGCATTTGCAGCCCGTCCGGCGTTTGAGGACGAGGCCCCTTCGGGGCCGAAGGCGGGTCTGGGGCGGCAGCCCCAGTGGGGTCGAAGGGGCGGAGCCCCTGGGGATGGGACGGGTAGGGGCGGCGGGGGCGAGGAACCCCTACTTCACCGACCCGGCCATAACCCCCTGCACAAAATGCCGCTGGAACGCGAAGAACACCACCACCGGCACCACCAGCGACACAAACGCCCCCGGCGCCAGCACATCGATGTTGCTGCCGAACTGCCGTATCTGCGACTGGAGTTCAACCGTCAACGGCTGCGACGCACTGTCCGCGAACAGCAACGCCACCAGCATGTCGTTCCACACCCACAGAAACTGGAAGATGGCCAGCGAGGCGATCGCCGGACGCCCCACCGGCAGGACCAGCCGCGTGAAGATCCGCCACTCGCTGCCCCCGTCCATCCGAGCCGCCTCCAGCATCTCCTTCGGCATCTCGGCGAAGTAGTTCCGCAGCAGGAACACCGCGAACGGCAGCCCGTACGCCACGTGGAAGAGGACGACCCCGGGGATCGTGCCGAACAGCCCCAGCTGACCGAAGAGTTTGGCGACCGGCAGAAGGCCGATCTGCACGGGTACGACCAGCAGCGCCACCACAACCAGGAAGATCGCCTCACGCCCGGGGAAGTCCAGCCACGCGAACGCGTACCCGGCGAGCGCCGCGAGGACAACGACCAGCACGGTCGCCGGCACCGAGATCAGCACGGTGTTCCAGAAGGCCTGACTGATCCCGGCGTTCGCCAGCAGCACCGAGTAGTTGTCGAAGGACAGCTGGCCCGGACTGGTGAACACCGTCCACCAGCCGCCCTTCGCCGTGTCCTCGGCGGACCGCAGCGACGACAGGAACAGTCCGGCGAGCGGCGTCAGCCACACCAGCCCGACCACCACGAGAAGCGCCTGGACGACCCCGTTGCCCAGCCCACGCTTGACCGCGTTCATCGCTGACTCCCTCGGAAACGGCGGACGTTGAAGACCATGGCCGGGATGACCAGCAGCAGAAGCAGGACGCCCAGCGCGCTGCCCAGCCCCTGGTTGTTGCCGCCGCCGAACGACACCAGCCACATCTGCGTCGCGAGCACGGTCGCGTCCTCCTGCACCGGGCCGGGCGCGATGATGTAGACGAGGTCGAAGACCTTCATCACGTTGATGACGAGAGTGACGAAGACGACCGTCAGGACCGGTGCCAGCAGCGGCACCGTGATCCGCCGGAAGATCTGCCACTCGTTCGCGCCGTCCATCCGCGCCGCCTCCAGCGCGTCCCTCGGCAGTGCTGACAGGCCCGCGCCGATCAGGACCATCGCGAAGCCCGTCCAGATCCACAGGTACGCCCCGATGATCGCCGGCGTCACGAGTGTGGGCCCCAGCCAGGAGATGCCCTCATAGGGGGCGGCGAAGTTCGAGGCCGGCAGCTTCACCGTGTACGAGCCGTCGTCCAGCCCCTGGAAGCGGAAGGAACCGTCGGGCCCGGTCGTCGTCGACGCGACCGCCTTCCCGGCCCGCACCGCCTCGACCTTCATCTCCGGCAGCCCGCTCTCCCGCCGGTCGACCTTGCCCTGCTCCCCTCCCCCACCGGGCGTGAAGTCCAGATAGACGACGCCGCGCAGCTCACCGGGGCTCGCCTTCTGCCCGGCCGCCGCGTACGCCGGCTCGGTGTCCCCGGGCAGGTCGTCGGGGAGGACGCCGACGAGGCCCAGGGTGACCGCCTCGCCCGGCGACGCGGTCGCGCTGGTGCGGTACGAGCCGTCCGCCCCCTTCGCCAGTCCCTGCCCGTCGCGGGCCCGGGCCGTCGGATACGTCGACGTGCCCTGGAAGGCGTCGTGCACGGAGACGGCCGCGGCGTTCAGCACGCCCTTGTCCGGGTCCTCGTCGTACGCGAGCCGGAAGATGATGCCGGCGGCGAGGAAGGACACGGCCATCGGCATGAACAGCAGCAGCTTGAACGCGGTGGCCCAGCGGACCTTCTCCACCAGCACGGCCAGGATCAGGCCGAGGCCGGTCAGCAGGGCCGGGGCCACCACCACCCAGATCGTGGTGTTGCGGATGGCCTTGAGGGTGGCCGGGTCGCGGAACATCTCGGCGTAGTTCTCGCCGCCCACGAAACGGGTGCCGGAGGCGTCGAAGAAGCTGCGGCCGATCGAGAACAGCACCGGATACACGACCAGCGCGCCCAGCAGGAGCAGCGCGGGGAAGACGAAGAGCAGGGCGATGATCCGCGCGCGCCGCCGCGAGCGCCGGGCACGTTCCCTGCCCGGGCTCACGGCGGCCCCGCGGCTCGCCTCTTTCAGGAGAGTGGCGGTCATGTCGGGTCAGCCCTGGCCCTCGTACGCCTTGGCCGCCGCGGCCTCCAGCTTCGCCGCGGTCGCCTTCGGGTCCGACGGGTCGCGCAGGAAGTCCTGGAGGAGCTTCCACTCCCCCGCGCCCTTGGTGCCGCCGAACGCGGCCGGGGCCTGGTCGGACATGTCGAAGCGGACCGAGTTCGAATCGCCCGCCGAGACGAGGGACTTGGCGGTCGCGCGGGTGACGTCGTCGCCGTAGGACGCGAGGTCGACGTTCTTGTTCGGGGACAGGAAGCCGCCCGCCTCTGCCCACACCGCGGCGGCCTCCGGCGTCGCCAGGTACTCCAGCAGTGCCATGCCGGCCTTCTGGTTCTTGCCGTCCTTCAGGACGACGGCCGCGTCACCGCCGCTGACCACCGGCGCCTTGCCGCCGCCGACCGCCGGGAAGGGGAAGAAGTTCGCGTCCTCGCCGATCGACTTGCCGAACTGGTCCCTGGCGACGCCCGCGACGAAGTCGCCCTCGTAGACCATGCCCGCCTCGGGCTTCGGCCCGAACACCTTCTCCACCGAGCCGGGGAAGTCGGTGTTGAGGGCCCCCTTCTGCCCGCCCGCGATCAACTGCTTGTCCTTGAACAGCTTGCCGAGGGTGGTGAGCGCCTCGACCACGGACGCGTCGGTCCACTTCAGCTTGTGGGTGGCGAGGGCGTCGTACTTCTCGGGTCCGGCCTGGGACAGGTAGACGTTCTCGAACCAGTCGGTGAGGGTCCAGCCGTCCTGCCCGGCGACCGAGAAGGCGGCCAGGCCCGAGTCGGAGACGGTCTGTCCGGCCTTCAGCATGTCGTCGTACGACTTCGGCGGCTCGACGCCCGCCTGGGCGAGGGCGTCGGGGCTGTACCAGACGGTCGACTTGTGGGCGGCCTTGAAGTAGAGGCCGTAGAGGGTGTCGTCGACGCTGCCGTAGTTCTTCCAGACGGGTGCGAAGTTGGCGTCCACGGACTGCTGGGCGGTCTTGGACAGCGGCTTGAGCCAGTCGTTCTTCGCGAACTGCTGCACCACGCCGACCTGCGGGACCATCACCACGTCGGGGGCGTTGCCGCCCTCGATCTTGCTGCCGACGACGGTGGAGACGTTGTCCCCGGTGGATGTGAACTGGGTCTTGGCGCCGGTCTTCTCGGTGAAGGCGTCCAGCACCTTCTGGAAGTTCTTCTGCTCGGTGCCGGACCAGACACCGGCGACGGTGACCGTCTGACCGCTGAGCGCCTTGTCACCGCCGCCCGCGGAGACCGGCCCGCCGCCACAGGCGGTCGCGCCGAGCGCCAGGACGAGAGCGGTACAGCCGGTGAGCAGGGTGGTACGTCGTCGCATCATCGTTGATGTCCCTTCGGGATGGGGAAAATTAAGGGGGGTTCAGAGGGCCGGCGACTCGGTCCCGTCGCTCATCCACCAGGCCGCCGTGGAGCCGGGCAGTACCCCGGCCGGGCAGGGGCCGCTCGACAGCAGCGGGGTGCCGGAGACCGGCGCCGGTGTGGGTGCCGTACCGAAGTTGACGGCGCAGACGAGGCCGTCGCCGCGGACGAAGGCCAGGACGCCGGGCGGGCTGTCCAGCCAGCGCAGCGCGCCCTCGCCCAACTGGGGCAGTGCCTCGCGCAGTTGGAGGCCGTCGCGGTACAGGTGCCAGAAGGACCGGGTGTCGGCGAGAGCGCGGTCGGTGGCGTACTCGGCGAAGTACTCGGGCTGCGGCAGCCAGGGCTTGGCGCTCTCGGCGCCGGAGGTGAAGCCGAAGGGCGAGGCCTGTCCCGACCACGGCAGCGGCACCCGGCAGCCGTCGCGGATGCGGGCCCGGCTGCCGGTGCGGTGGAAGATCGGGTCGGTGAGCACGTCGTCGGGCAGGTCGACGACCTCGGGCAGACCCAGCTCCTCGCCCTGGTAGATGTACGCGGCTCCGGGCAGCGCCAGCATCAGCAGCGCGGCGGCGCGGGCGCGGGCGGCGCCGAGGCCGCTGCCCTCGGTGGCGGGTTCGCCGTAGCGGGTGACGGTGCGGACCTGGTCGTGGTTGTTGAGGACCCAGGTGACCGTCGAACCCGTGCCGGCGATGTCCTGCATGGCCTCGGAGATGACCTTGCGGAAGGCGTCGGCCTCCCAGGGGGCGCTGAGCAGGTCGAAGAAGAACGCCTGGTGGAGTTCGTCGGAGCGGACGTACTGGGCGTGCTCGCGCGCGGTCGGCACGGACACCTCGCCGACGAGGAGGCGATCCCGGCCGTCGCGGGCGGTGTACTCCTCGCATATGGAGCGCCAGCCACGCCACACCTCGTGCACCTCGGGCTGGTTCCAGGCGAGCGGGTTGACCGAGTCGCGGGTGCGGGCGTCGGCCTCCGGGTCGTCCGAGTCGGGCAGCTCGGGGTGCTTGAAGAGGCCGGCGGCGACGTCGATACGGAAGCCGTCGATGCCCCGGTCCAGCCAGAAGCGCAGGATGCGGTCGAACTCGGCGCCGATCTCGGGGTTGCGCCAGTTCCAGTCGGGCTGCTCGGGCGCGAACATGTGCAGGTACCACTGGCCGGGCCGCCCGTCCGCCTCGGTCACCCGGCTCCACGCCGGGCCGCCGAACATGGAGTGCCAGTTGTTGGGCGGCTCGGATCCGTCGGGGCCACGGCCGTCGGCGAAGTGGAAGCGGGCGCGGGCGGCGCTGCCGGGTGCGGCGTGGAGCGCCTCCTCGAACCACGGGTGCTCGCTGGAGCAGTGGTTCGGGACGATGTCGAGCAGCACCTTGATCCCGAGCCGCCTGGCCGCCGCGACCAGCTGGTCGAACTCGGCGAGGTCGCCGAAGAGCGGGTCGACGTCGCAGTAGTCGGCCACGTCGTAGCCGTGGTCGTGCTGCGGCGAGGGATAGAAGGGGCTCAGCCAGATCCCGTCGACGCCCAGCTTCTTCAGGTACGGCAGCCCGGCCCGCACGCCCGCGAGATCGCCGACACCGTCGCCGGTGCTGTCGAGGAAACTGCGGACGTAGACCTGGTAGATCACCGCGTCACGCCACCAGTGGTACTTACTCAGCATGCATGCATGTTAAGTAGCCTTTTCAGGAGGGTGTCAATGAACTGGACGGAAGCTACTGAGCAGTCAGGGCTTTATATCCACTTTTTTCTACCCAGAGCGACCACAGAAGAGATCTCGGCGTTACTTAACAAGTAACTAGCGAGAGCTGGCGGGATCTAATGAGAGGAGATGGCGGCGAGTTCCCTCGCCAGTCGCCGCACCGCTGCCGCGGGCGTCTCACGCCCGGCCATCGCGTCATGCACGACCGCCTGCACCACCAGGCTCACCTGGTCGTAGCGGGGGCTCTTGGGGCGCGGCGCGGCCGTACGCACGCTCTCGCGCAGGGTCGGCAGATACGGGAACTCCCGCACCAGCGCGGGATCCTCGTACAGGTCGGCCCGCACGGGCGGCAGCGCGCCGCGCGTGAGGACCTGGCGCTGGACGCGCTCACTGGTCAGGTACGCGATCAGTCGCGCGGCCGAGTCGGGATGCCGGGCATGGGTACTGACGGCCAGGTTGGAGCCGCCCAGCACGCTTCTGCCCGGCCCGTCCGGACCCGGCAGCGGCAGGGCACCGATCTTCCCGGAGACCGGTGAGCCCTTGGCCGACGCGCCGACATAGGCGTACGGCCAGTTACGGAGGAAGAGCAGGCGGCCGTCCTGGAAGGCCTGCTTGGACTCCTCCTCCTTGAACGTCAGCGCCCGCTTCGGGATCCAGCCCTCGCGCACGCCCCGGGCGAGGAACCCGATGCCCTCGCGGGCGGCCGTCGAGTTCACGGTGACGCGCTCGCCCTCGTCGCCGAGGATCGAGCCGCCCGCCGAATAGACGGCCTCGGCGGCGTTGACGGTGAGGCCCTCGTACGGCAGGAACTGGCCGGCGTAACCGTCGAGGCCGTACTTCGGCGCGACGGTCTTCGCGGCCCGTTCCAGTTCGGCCCAGGTGCGCGGAGGGTCGACGCCCTCCTTGGCGAGGATGTCCTTGCGGTAGAGGAGCAGGCCGGCGTTGGTGACGTACGGGACCGCGTAGAGCTGTCTGTCGTAGGTCGCCGTGTCCACGACCGGCGGCAGGAAGGTATCCAGCGGGAAGCGGTCGCGCGCCAGCGGACGGATCCAGCCCTGCGCCGCGAACTCCGAGGTCCAGCTGACATCGATGTTGAGGATGTCGAAGCGGCTGCGGTCGCCGGCGCGCAGGTCGGTGGTCATCTGCGCGTGGGTCTCGTCGGCGGAGTCGGGCAGCTCGACGAGAGTGACCTTCTCGTCGGGGTGGGTGCGGTTCCAGCCGTCCAGAACGGAGCCGAGATAACCGGTGAGGTCTCCGGCGGTGGCGAGGGTCATCGGTCCCCTGCCGCTCGCGGGGCCCTCGTCGGCACGGGCGCCGGAGGCGACGTAGCCGGTCAGGATCACAACGAGGACGAGAAGGCCCCTACCGGCGGCGTGGATCCACCGCATAGGTTCCTCCCTGTACACCTGGCGCCGAACATCTTCGTCCGGGGTCAGAGGCCATGTATACCTGTTAGGTATGCGCGATACTAGGGCTCGCAGCACATTAACCGGATGCGAGGAGGAGAGGTCGAGTGCGGCTGCCCCTCCTGGCCCTGCTGGCGCGCGGCCCGGCGCACGGCTACGAGCTGAAGCAGGACCTTGAGCAACTGCTGGGCTCCGCGTACCCTCAGCCGAACGTCGGCCAGATCTATGTGACCCTCGGCCGTCTCGAGAAATCGGGGCTGATAGAGGGCGAGGACGTCGAGCAGTCGAGCCGGCCCAACAAGAAGGTCTACCACCTCACCGACGCCGGGCGTGAGGCGCTGCGCGCCTGGTTCGAGGAGCCCGAGGACGAGCCCCGGGTGCGGGACGAGTTCTTCATGAAGCTGGCCGTCGCCCCGCAGACGGGTCTCGCCGACCAGATCGCCCTCATCAACAGACAGCGGCGCCAGTACTTGAACACCATGCGGCAACTGTCGAAGCTGGCCGCCGCCGAGGACCGGGACAACCGCATCGCCCATCTGCTGATCGAGGGCGCGATGCTGCACCTTCAGGCCGACCTCGACTGGCTGGAGCGGTGCCAGGAAGAGCTGGAGGAGCTGGAGTGAGCGACGATTCCACTCCTGGGCTGCGCGCCGACGGCCCTGAGGCGGGCGCGAAGAGTGCCGGGCGGGGTGTGAAGAGTGCCGGGGCCGGCGCGAAGAGTGCCGGGTCCGGTGCCGAGAGCCCTGTGCTGCGCTCCGAGGGCCTGGTCAAGACGCATCATGGCGAGGGTGCCCCGGCGCATGCCGTGCGGGGCGTGGACCTTTCCGTCCGGAAGGGCGAGTTCGTGGCGGTCACCGGCCCGTCCGGTGCCGGTAAGTCGACATTGCTGCATCTGCTGGGTGGGCTTCAGCGCCCGGACAGCGGGAGCATCTGGCTGGACGGTGAGTGCGCGGACCGGTGGAGCGAGGCCCGCTGGGCGGTGGAGCGCAGGAAGCGCATCGGGATCGTCTTCCAGTTCTTCAACCTGGTCTCCGACCTGTCCGTCGCCGACAACGTCGAGTTGCCCGCACTGCTGGCCGGCGTCCCGCCGAAGCGGGCGCGTGCCGAGCGGGCGGAGCTGCTGGCCGAGCTGGGCCTCACGGGCAAGGAGCGGAGCATGCCCGGCGAGCTGTCCGGCGGCGAGCAGCAGCGGGTCGCGCTGGCCCGGGCCCTGGTCAACCGTCCGCCCCTGCTGCTGGCCGACGAGCCCGCGGGCAGCCTGGACAGCAAGGGCACCCGAGAGGTGATGCGGCTGCTGTCCCGCTTCCACCAGCGCGGCCAGACGATCGTGCTGGTCACGCATGACGCACGGCTGGCGAGCGCGGCGGACCGGGTGATCAGCTTCTTCGACGGCAGGATCGCCGACGACGCCGAGCTGGACGGCGGCACGCCGCCACGCCGGACCGGGATATCGGGTGTGCTGGAGCTCAGGGACTGAGATGCGAGCCACCCTGCGCTGGGCGCACTCCGATCTGCGCACGCACCGCGGCGAGGCGCTGTTCCTCGTGCTCGCCACGGCCGGGATCGTCGTCTCCCTGCTGCTGGCCACGGCACTCTTCGGCTACGCCACCAACCCCTGGCAGCGCGTCTTCACCCAGGCACACGGCGCACACGTATGGCTGCACACCGGTTCCTCGGCCGACACCGGGAAGCTGTCCGACCTCGACGGCGTCGAGTCGGTCGCGGGCCCCTACCCGACCGCTTCCACCACACTCGCCTCCCGCGGAACCCGCGCCTCCGTCGAACTGCGCGGCACTCCCGAGCGCCCCACCGTGGGCCGCCCGCTCCTCACCTCCGGCCACTGGCTGGACCCCGCGAAGCCCGACGGCGTGGTTCTGGAGACCCGCCTCGCCCGCGCCCTGCTGGCCGCCCCCGGCGACACCGTCACCCTGCCCGGCACCGACCGGACCCTGACCGTGCTCGGCATCGCCGACAGCGCCGAGCCGCGCTACCGGCCGGGCGAGCGGCCGGGCCTCGTCTGGGCTCCACCGTCCGCGGTGCGCGACCCGGGCGGCCAGGTGATCGGGCTGCGCCTGACGGATCCCGACGACACGGACTACGCCGTCCAGCGCGCCGTGACCGTGCTGGGCGCCGGCGCGGTCAGCGAGGTCTCCACCTGGAAGCAGGGACGCGCCGAGGCACAGGGCGACACCCGGCTGCTCGGCCAGGTGCTGGGCCTGTTCGGGCTGGGCGCGCTGGTCGCCGCCGGGCTCGCCGTGCACGGGGCGATCGGCACCCGGATCCGCGGCCATCTGCGGGACATCTCGGTGCTGAAGGCGATCGGCTTCACACCGGGTCAGGTGGTCCGCGTCTTCCTGCTCCAGCATCTCGCCTACGCCCTGCTGGGCGCGGTGGCCGCCGCGGCCGTCATCCAGGGCCTGGGCAGCCGGATCCCGGGACGGCTCGGGGACGCGGTCGGAGTATGGCAGGGGCTGCCCGGAAACACCGTGGCGCTGGTCGTGGTGCCGGTGGGGGCGGTGCTGTTCATCGGCGCGACCACGGGGCTCGCGGCGTGGCGGGCGGGGCGGGTGCCCCCGGTGCCGGTGCCGCGGCCCGCCGCTCCGCTCGGTGGACGGCTCTCGGGGGTGGCCCGGCGGGCGCTCGGGCTACGGCTGCCGCCTGCGCTGGTGCTGGGCTGGCACCGCGCCTTCACGCGCCGGCTGCGCTCGCTGGCGACGGTCGCCCGGCTCGCCCTGCCGCTGCTGCTGATCGTGGTGGCGATGAGCGCGTGGACCACGATCGAGCGCTTCGACGGCAGGCCCGACCAGATCGGCCTGCCGACCGCCCTCACCGTCCACGCCGACTCCGGCCTGTCCGACCGCGACGCCCGCGCCCTCCTGGAACGCGACCCACAGGTCGCCGCCGCCTATCCGGGCGTCGAGGTGGCCGCCCTGGTCCCGGGCCAGACGGCCACGATCGCCCTGCGCGGCCTCGGCACCCGCGCCGAGCCCTACCCGTACGCCCTGGCCGAGGGCCGCCCGGCACAGGGCCGCGACGAGGCGGTGGCCGGACAAGGCCTGCTCGATCTGCTGGACGTGCGGGTCGGCGACTGGGTACGGATGACCGTCGGGGACCAACCGCAGATCCTGCACATCGTGGGCCGCAGCATCGAACCGGAGAACGCCGGCCGGGTCATCTCCACCTCCCTCGACACCCTCCGCGAGAACGACCCCGGCCTCGGCCCCACCCGCTACGAGCTGCGGCTCGACCCTGGCGCGGAGCCCGACCGGGTCGCCGACCGACTGGCCACCGCAGGGCACGGCCGCCTGGACGTCCACGCCGTACCCAACCCCGCCGACGGCCTCTCACCCCTGCGCGGAGTCGTCGTGGGCCTGATCGCCGTCCTGGCCCTCATCGGGCTCATCGAACTGCTGACCGCGATCGGCGGCACCGTGCGGGAGGGCGAGCGTGACCTGCTGGCCCTGAAGGCCATCGGCCTGTCCCCCCGGCAGATCACCGCGATCACCGTCACCTCCACGGCCTGCACCGCCCTGGCCGCGGTCGTCATCGGTACGGCCCTGGGCACACCCCTCGCGCACTGGCTGATCGACGCCCAGGGCAGATCGAGCGGCATCGGCGCCGGGATCGCCCAGGGTCCGCCCGCCGCTCTCCTGCTGCTGTTCGGCGTGGCGGCAGTCGCCGGGGCGGCCGCTCTCGCCGCCGTCCCGGCCTCCCGCGCGGCCCGCCGCCGACTCGCGGACACACTGAGCGCGGTCGCCTGACCTGCGGGGATACCGCGGTTTGTGCGGGGGCGGCGGGTTGTACGGTTTCTGCGGGCCCGGAGCGTACGGGTTGCCCTGCGGCGGCCGGCCGTAGGGATTTCCGGCGGCGGACCGTACGGGTTCCCCTGGGGCGGCACGAAACCGTTCGGCGCGTAGGACGGTGGCGGCGGGGGCGGAGTGGGGGTG